>NZ_JAKRGB010000017.1 GCF_022347725.1 Ruegeria sp. Ofav3-42 | reverse complement strand
GAACCGTGTGTCCGAGCGCTTCAAATTCTCGACCCCAATAATGGCTCCCGGAACAAGGTTCCATCGCAATGGTGCACGCTGGCAGTTCAGAAACGAACGACAGAAGATTGTTGCGTCTGAGTTGTTTACGAAACACCACCTCGCCCGTGGAGCTGCACCCATGAAGTTGAAACACATTCTTCGCCAGATCTATGCCGACAAGGTCCAAATCCGCCATTTTGCTAACCTCCTGACGGCTTCCATCTCCAAAACCTATCAGATGAGAGATCAGGAGATGTCCATTCCATCAAAACCCTTGCCGGTGCCCATGACTCGGCAATCCGATAAAGCGAAACTGACCATGCTCCTGGGGTCAAACGGCGAAGCCATATCCGGGACCGCGACAATTTGAGTGAGCAGAGCAGGTATTTAGCGGCCATGACCACGAATGTGACGCCATCTGTTCTCACTGGGCCGGGAATGGAAAAATCTGCGATCTCTTTCTTCGTGATCGGCTTCGCGCTCGGCACAATCCGCTGCTTGCGTCGTAAACGGGCTGGTCAATGGTCCAGAAGCAATCAGACAATTAGCGGGCCGGGGGCAGTTGGCACGACATAGCGCCCGGCAAATCCCAACCGTAGAAAATTCCGACCTTCAGATGGTTACCAAAATCGCGGAATAGATCCTTTTGGTGGACGGCATTCCTCGATTGGCTATACACCCGGCGAGGTCAGGTGCTGTCGGACTTTCAGGTCTATTCTATTGCTGTTCAGATCGATCTTTCCGCAACTTGAAAACAGTTCCCGGACCGAGCGGTAGCTCTCAACCTTTTTCCAGACGACAGGGGATGATGTTGGAGTGCGACCCGACAAGGACGCCAGATAGGACATGGTGCCAAACAGGAGGCCGGTTTTGTCGCGGTGGGGTTTGTTCAGAATATAGAGGCAGAGAGGAGCGTCCGGACCACGTTCGGAGTCTACGACGAATATCTGGCCGGCGCGATGGGCGACCTTTCCATCGCATCTCGTCCAGCGGCGGGTTTTCGTTTTGTCGTCGCCAAGGGCCTCGATAATCCGGCTGTAGACCAATCTGTCTCGTTCATCCAGGAACGCCACGTTGATAATTGCTTTGGTCGGATCGTTCGGGGCCCGGAAGAAGATTTGGTAGGCCCCCAGGAACGGCCGCAACTTTTGCAGATCACCCGGGAAGGCATCGGTTAACGGGTCGCGCCGTCGATCTGCGTCGGTTTTTGCTAGGCGGGTTGTATGGCGCCGCAAATCCTCTGGGGCGCCCAACAGAATGCCCTCGTTGATGTCGAAGAAGCGGCAGATACGGCGCAGATTATTCGGCGAGGGCGCGCTGCGACCACTGAGGTATTTTGCAAATTGCTGGTGATTGATGCCGATATCGCGGCACACCGATGCAACAGACGGGTAATCGGCACAGAGGTGACGCAGATTGGTCGCCAGATTGTTTTGCATGACAGTTCCCGAGTATTCGAGCTTAAACTCGCTAAAGAGAGCATAACGTGGCGTTATTGTTAAGGCATATTCGGTACGCGATCCTGCGCGCAACAAAGCTATGCCCAGGGGAGGTCAACCGATGGATAAATTTCAATACGTCCGGCAGATGGAGCAGCGCCTGCAAATGCGTCAGGTCGATCGCCGTCAATTCATGCGTGGGGTTTTGGCTACCGGCATGACCCTCGGCGCTGCGACATTGTTGGCAGATCGCGCCATTGCCGCTACGCCCAAAAAGGGCGGCAGCATGGTTGCAGGGATTGGTCACGGGGGGTCTACTGAACAGCTTGATCCCGGCCAGATTGCCGCCGGCTTTCTGATCCCGCTCAGCCTTGGGGTAAACGGCTTCCTGACTGCGATCGATGCCGAAAGCAATGTTCAGCCCTCCCTGGCTCAGTCCTGGGAAGCGTCGCCGGATGCGTCGGTCTGGACATTCACCCTGCGCGACGGGGTCGAGTTTCACAATGGCCGCAGCGTGACAGCCGACGACGTGATCGCCTCGATCAACTATCAACGGGGTGAAAAGTCGACCTCGACCGGGGCCCCTCTGTTGGCTGGCGTCAAAACGTTGCGGGCCGACGGTCCACAGACCATTGTTTTCGAGCTGCAAGGCGGCAACGCGGACTTCCCGGCCATACTCAGCGATTACCGTTTTGCCATTCTGCCCGCCGACGGGGATAGCATTGACTGGCGATCCAACATTGGCTGTGGTGCCTATCAGCTCAAGAGTTTCCAGCCGGGTATTTCGGCTGATCTGGTCCGGCACGCCAACCACTGGAACCCTGATGTTGCGCATGTCGATGAATGGAAACTGCTGGTGCTGCTCGACACCACCGCTCGTATGGCGGCTCTGTCGGCAGGAACAATCGACGTTGCGGACAAGGTTGATCCCAAAACGGCCAAGTTCATTTCTCGGGACCCCAATGTCACGCTGCATTCGGTAGCGGGCACTCAGCACTATTCCTTCCCGATGCTGACAAATGTTGGACCATTTGATGGCAACAATGTCCGTCAGGCAATCAAATGGGGTATCGATCGGCAAGAACTGGTAGACAAGATCTTGCTCGGCTACGGACAAGTCGGAAACGACCATCCGATCGGGTCCGGGCAGAAGTACTTCAATGCCGAACTGGAACAAAAGACGTTCGATCCGGACAAGGCGAAGTTCCACCTGAAGCAGGCTGGGCTGGACTCGCTGGATGTTGAGCTGTCGTCTTCCGACGCTGCCTTCCCCGGCGCGGTGGACGCAGCGACTTTGATTTCGAATTCGGCCGCGAAATGCGGGATCAACGTTACCGTCAAACGGGAACCCAATGATGGCTACTGGTCCGAGGTATGGACGAAAAAGCCCTGGTGTGCCAGCTATTGGGCCGGGCGTCCGGTCGAGGATCTGATGTTCTCACTGGCGTTCCAATCCGGCGTCGCCTGGAATGAATCTCTGTGGTCAAACGAGAAGTTCGACACGCTTCTGGTCGGGGCCCGAGCTGAGCTGGACAGCGAAAAACGCCGCCAGATGTATGGCGAGATGCAGGAAATCGTGGCCAATCAGGGCGGTGTCGCGATCCCCATGTTCGCCTCTTACGTTTTTGCCACTCGCCCAACCCTTGGAACGCCCGAGAAATTTGGCTCAAACCTCGATCTGGATGGCAGCAGTTTTATGGAACGTTGGTGGAAAGCGGAATAACCGCCGGATTATGCTAGCGTCGCGAATGCGCAGGGGATGGCTCGTGCAGTCATCCTTTGACGTATTGGGGATAGGACATTTATGAAACTCTTTATTGCAACTCTGTCGACCGAGACGAATACCTTCTGCACAATGCCAACCGCGATGTCGGGGTTCCAGGAGTACTTCCTGCGCCATGGAACAGCGACGCAAGAGCCGCCTAACCTGATGACCGAGGCGCTTCATGTTTGGCGCGAAAAGGCTGAGGCATTGGATTGGCAGGTCGTCGAAAGCCTGACCGCGATAGCCGAGCCTGCAGGACCGACCACGCGCGCATGTTACGATGCGTTGAGCGGCGAAATTCTGTCTGATCTGGCAGATTGCGGTGGCGCAGACATCATACTGTTGCAACTCCACGGCGCGATGGTTTCCGAGCATATCGAGGATTGCGAGGGCGACATTCTTGCCCGTGTTCGCGCCCAGTGTCCGGATGCGACGGTTGGGGTGTCGCTGGACCTGCATTCTCACCTGACAGACAAGATGCTGGAAGCCAGCGATCTGATCGTGCATTTCCGGGAATACCCGCATGACGATGCCAGCGCCTGCGCGACCGAGCTGTTCGATCTGGCACAGCGCACGTATGCCGGGGAAATCACGCCCCGGATGGCGTTTTTCGATACCCGCATGGTGAACCTTTATCTCACCAAAGCCGGGGCAATGAAGGAATTTGTGGCCGAAATGGCCGCAACCCAGACCAATCCCGGCGTACTGTCCGTCTCGCTCAGTCATGGGTTTCCTTGGGCAGATGTCAAAGATGTTGGTGCCCGAATGCTGGTCATCACGGACGATCATCCCGACATGGCTGCGCTACTGGCAGAATGGCTGGGCCGGCGTTTCTTTGACCTGCGCGAAGACGTGACGACGGATTATCTGCCAATTCGCGACGCCCTCAATAAGGTCGGCACAAGACCCGGCTTATGTGTTTTGGCGGATATGGGGGACAATTCCGGCGGCGGCGCGCCGGGTGACGCCACCCACGTACTGGAAGCGATGCTGGCGCGCGGTCTGACCAACTTTGCCAGCGGCTTGTTCTGGGACCCCGGCGTCGTGCGCATTTGTCAGGATGCTGGCGTTGGCAGCAGATTGACTGTTCGGCTTGGCGGTAAAACAGGCGTCGTTTCGGGAAATCCAATCGACCTGAATGTGACCGTCATGGGTATCGAAACGGGCTTGGGACAGCATCTGGGTACGGGCCTGGAGCCCATGGGTACAGTTGTCTGGTTACGGCTTAAGGGCGAGATTGATCTGCTGGTCAACGACCTGCGCGTTCAGGTTTATCACCCCGAAGCCTTCGAACAGGTCGGTATTCGGCTGGCGGAAAAATCGGTCGTGGTTGTGAAATCCCTATTCCACTTTTATGGGCCGTTCAGTCAGATTTCGGATCATATCTTTCAGGTCGCCAGCCCCGGTGGAACTCAGCCCGCGTTTCAAAACATCGCCCTGACCAAGCGAAAGCTTCCGTACTGGCCAGCGGTTGCGCAACCCTTCGCCGATCCTGCGCGTGACTTGGACGCTCCGAAGAGTAGCCGTAGCACTGCCAACTCGGTGCAATGACAAGGAAGGTATGACCATGCGCTGCGTAACAGCGAGATGGGCTTTGTTCGTCAGGTCGCCCCTCGCGTGATCTTTATGGATGCCGACTAGATTTTGGATCAGAACGAACCGGAAGAGTTCTTCAACAACCCCAAAGCGAGTGGCCCAAACTGTTCCTCAGCCAGACTCTGGGGCACCAGCTCAGAATCGTGAGATAGAACCTGCCGTATGCGGGGTCCTGCGCTGCATACGGGTTTTGTTACTCTGACCGAAGGTCGCCGGGTCCGAATTCCATTCGAGCTGTCCACTAAGAAAGCGTGAACCAAGCGCTGGTGGCTGGTTTTGGAGCGCGGCCGGCCCGCTACCATAATCTCTGACAACGGCACAATGCTCATCGGTATGGTTGTGCCGCGGTGGGTGCAGGAGACCGGGGCAGTTGGCACGACATCACGCCAGCCAATCTCTAACAGAACGCATTCACCGAAAGCTTCAACGGCAAGCTGCGCGATGAATGTTTAAACGAAACGCTCTTCAGCCCACGGGCTGATGCCCGTGACACACTGAAGGCGCGGCATTGGCGGTACAACACTCTTAAACCACATTCGGCGCTCGAAAATCTGGTGCCCTGCAACTTTGCAGGGAAAACGATGACAGTCTAACTGGCCGCAAAAAAACATCAAACCCAACCCAAAGATTTCCCCTGACGTAGTGGATTTGGGCGCAGGTGTGGCTGTAAAGGCGCGCAAGGCACGCGCCGTCACGTCACTCTTCGGGTCTGACAACCTCGCAAGCGTTACCTCATGTAACGGTTCACACAGCTTTGAAAGTATGTAAGCGGAGATTCAGCCCCTGCCCCGTTTGCCAGATCGGAAACACCGTATTTCGGCGAATGCAAAGCGCGTTGCATTTTTTCAGCGACGTAGACGTCTTCGGTCTGGAAGTCATTGGTTTCCAATGGGTGTTTGGTCCAGTGCGATGATTTGATCATGCCGCTTTGCTTGTCGTAGCCGGGCATATCCTTAACCGAACCGCGCATCGACATCCACGATTTGGCGGCCCAGACCCGCGCATGCAGCAGGGTAACTTCGGCGCTGACAGGCTCCATAACCGAAACCGAGAAGGACCACGGGTTGGCAACGATCAACGTTGTCGGAAACAATATGTAGACGCCACCATAGCCTTCCTTTTCGGCGTGGGGAATCTTTTTGGATCGCCATTTGTCCATGTTTCGAGTGACAAAATTTGGCGTTCTCGAACGGGCCATTCCGTTCTCCGTCGAATACCAAACCAGATTGTCACCATATGCATCCCAGATATTCTTGTCCTGCGTCGGTCCGCCGAGTGTGTTCTCATGCAGGTATGCCAGGTGATATCCGTCGATAGCGTTCTCGAAAAAGACCTTCCAGTTGCATTGCATCTCGTAGGTGACGATCTCTCCGAAGTCCACCAATTCCTTGCTGTCGATGTCGTGGGGCCAGACTACGTCCTGCACACCGCCCAGCCAGTCAGAAATGTTCTGATCCGGTTCGGGATTGACGAAAACCAGCCCTTTGAACACACCAACTGAGGCGCGGTGCAGGCCATTGGCTTTTTTGTCCAGTTCAGGAAAGCAGCTTTTCTGATCCGGAACGCCACGCAGTGCACCATCCAAACCAAAGGTCCAACGGTGGTACGGGCAAACGATGGTCTTGCCAGTGTTGCCGCAGCCTCGATCCACCAATTCGGTTCCCCGGTGACGGCAAACGTTATGAAAGGCCCGCAACTCCCCATCATTTCCGCGAATGGCCAGCAAGGTGAAATTGCCGACCTTGGCAGTAATGTAGTCGCCAGGGTTTTCCAGGTCGGATTCAATGCCTGCGAAACCCCAGGTTTTAGAAAACAGATCGCGGTTTTCACGCGCAAACCATTCTTCCGAGGTGTAGGCCTCGGGTTTGAGTATCTGGAATGCCTGTTCTGGCATTTTGTCTTGATCAAGCATGTCTGGTTGTCCTCGAAGTGCTATTAGCGATCACTATTTTCATTTTTGACAAACTAAGACGCTCGGCGCCGCTATCAAGCGAGAGTGGTTAAGCGTTCGTCGAGCATTCGGAGAAGTTAACGAGGCGTTACTTGAACCTTCCGGTTCCCTCATAACGCAGTATCAGGGGCTCACCGTTTTGGGACGTGATGATAAAAACATCGTCCTGAATGTTTTTTCCCCTGTAATCTGACGTGGTGTATTTTGACGTCAGCCGTCCCTCGACACGGACATTTTCCTCTGACTTTTTGGCGGACCGGATTTTGTACACGTGGTCGAATTCTTTATAATCCTGCATGTATTGCTGATACTCTTCAGGTATTTCGGCATCACCCAATCCACCCGCATCAGTTGCGGTGAATTTTGTGACGCTGTCAGGGATGCCATAGCCAATTATGGTCCGGTATTGTCCGGTTGCCGACGGGAAAAACAAACCCGCCAGCGTGGCAGAGTCGTTGGCGATGTAGGCAGCATAGAACTTTTCGACAACGGATTTGGCGTCATCAATCTCGTCGGCCACAGCCGGACCAAGCCCCGCAACCGCCGCCACAATCAAGCCTGACACCAAGTTCCTTATGTACCTCAAAAACATGACGAGCTCCTTAGAAAACTATTCTCATTTGGGGCGCGTGTGGCGTACCAACGCACGCCACACGCATGTGTGATTAGAAGTTCTGAGCTATGGACAGGCGCAGCGCGTTGGTGCGGGCACCATCGATCTGCAGACCGGTCGCACCGTTATCGACATCGCCAAAACGGGCGTAGGTATAGTCGAATATCACCCGGGTATTGCCTTGCGTGAAGATTGTGCCAAGCGTGATCCCGCGGCCACCATTGTCATAATCGAACCCGGCAATGCCGCCTTCGGGATTGGAACTGGACAGGATGCCGTAGAAATACCAGTTGGGGTTATACAGATACCCAAGACCAAGCTGCACATCGACCGAGTCTTCGGTGAATTCCAGGATGGGACCACCAGCACCCGGAGGATTAACCGTGGCATCCTTCCAGTTTCTCCAGTTGACGCCAAAGAGCGCAAACAGGTTTTTGCTCACGCCGCTTTGAACATTGAACTTGACGGACTCCGGCGACACAAATGGTGTGGACACAGAGGCAGAGCCGGTCAAAGGCGTTGTCTGGGTGCCGCTCAGTGTATGTTTGATTTCGGAGGTGTAGGTCAGATCGGCCCGGAAATTGATGTCCGGAATTTCATAGGCTGCACCCAGAATAAAGCCCGGCTCAACGTCACCGTCAGCATCCAGACCGTAAATAGGGAAGCCCGAGTTGACCAGTTCACCTTCAAAACGTGTCACTTTTTCCAGCCTTACACCGCCATAAGCGCTGAAGTTCTGGTTGAACTTGTATCGCGCCAGAAAGTCGACGGCATACCCGCGATAATCGACATGTGTACCGGCTGAAGGTGCGGATGTTCCGGTCGGGTAGTTGATCCGGTAGTCCAACGACTTGAACGCGCGGGCGGCCAGCACCCAGTCGCTGCCCAGATCCTGCTTGTAGGCCAGTGACGCGCCACTGACGGAGGGTGTCACATTCCCCGTCGATTGACCCGCTTCAGTGCCCGAGTTCTTGGGATCTATGTAAACATAGGTGAATTCTGCGTACCGACCGTCTTCGAACAGAAAGTGGTTCTGCGTCGGAAATGCCTCAATGCCGCCAGAGATTGCGGGGCCGGCCATCAGGCCCGCTATCACGGTCATGGTGTTTAGGGTTTTCACTGTTTCCTCCCTGGAAAGTTCCGGCCGCAGTTTTTGTTGGGAGCGGTCCGGGATCGATGTGTGGCTCCTAGGTCTGTCTGACCCAGGGCCGGGTGAAGCCACCGAGGGCGGCGTTAATCTGATCGTCCGCAATGTCCTTGGCCGCCGCGACCTGCGCAGTCAGGCCAAGCTGTTTGTCGTCGGTCACTGATTGCACCGATGCCGCCAGCCCAGCCTCCTTCAGGGCAGCGTCATAGATGCGGGTGATCGCGAGTTTGCGCAGCGCGGGTTTGAACACCTTGCCGACGGCGGTTTTTGGTAACTCGTTCAAAATTTCCAGATGTTTGGGATGCGCCGCGCGTTCCGGAATCCGCTCGGCGGCGAAGGCCATGAGATCCTCGACCGAAGCGTTCGCCCCATCCACCAGTTCGACATAGGCGCAGGGCAGTTCTCCTGCCTTTTCATCAGGCTGACCGATTGCGCCGACAAATGCGACGGCAGGGTGTCCGGCCAGGCCATCTTCGATCATTGCCGGATCGACGTTGTGCCCACCCCGAATGATCATGTCTTTGGCACGGCCGGTGATCCACAGATAGCCCTCGTCATCCACGCGCCCCAGATCGCCGGTTCGCAGGTGCGTATTGTCCAGATAAAGCCCTTCGTTCCTTGTGGGATCGGTGTATGTTTCACCTGTCAAAACCCCGGGATTGGCAACGCAGATTTCACCAATCCCGCCAGGTTCGACATCAGCCTGACCGTCAACGATGCGGATATCGGTATACGGGTACCGGAACCCCACCGACCCTATGCGGCGCTCGCCAAACCCGGGATTGACCGACACCAGACAGGTGGCTTCGGTCATGCCATAACCCTCTTGGATTTCGACGCCGGTTGCCTCGACGAACCGCCGGAACAGTTCCTGCGGCAGCGGTGCAGAACCACAGAACGCCCCCTTGAGCGAGGAGATGTCGGCATCCACCGGAACCTGCATCAATGCCGCTGCTGCTGTCGGCACCGTGGTCATGAAGGTCACGCGCCACTTTTCGATCAGTTTCCAGAAATTCTGGAGCACGCCCTCGCCCCGGTATCCGCCGGCAGTAGGGAAAACGACATGGGCACCCGCGCTCAGCACACCAGCCCAGATCGGATAGGCCGCGAAGACGTGAAACAGCGGAACGGGGCAAAGAACGACCTCGTCCGGGGTATAGACAAGCTCGGAACACAGCCAGCCGTTGTACAGGATGCCCGACTGCCGGTGCTGCGCGATTTTTGGCATTCCGGTTGTTCCGCCGGTGTGGAACAGGGCGCAGACCCGGTCTCCTTGACTTTCTTCAAAGGTCAGCGCGTCCGCAGGCTGGGCGGCCAGAGCCTTGGCAAAATCCAGTACTTGCGCGTTATGCGTGATCTCAAGGGGTGGGCGCATGGCATCGACCGGCCTGCGCGTCGGCTCGGGAATGTAAGGCAACAGATCGATTTCGATCACCGACTTGATGTTTGGTGCGTTGGCTGCGGCTGCATGGGCCAGTTGAGCCAAATTGGTCTGCGGGAATGATTTCAGCGTCACC
Source organism: Ruegeria sp. Ofav3-42 (assembly GCF_022347725.1). Lineage (GTDB taxonomy): Bacteria > Pseudomonadota > Alphaproteobacteria > Rhodobacterales > Rhodobacteraceae > Ruegeria. The sequence goes on along the minus strand of NZ_JAKRGB010000017.1, from coordinate 109,065 downwards.
AGTACCTTGGCACCGCTTTCGCGCAGCAACGCCGCGATATGCAAAGGCTCCAGCGTCGGGTTGATCGGGGCAGCCTTTCCGGCCGTCATTGCCCCCATCAGGGCAATCAATGTGTCATGGGTTGTGGGCAACAGATATGCGACCGCATCCTCATCGGCGACCCCGAGTGAGCGAAACAAGTTTGCGGCCTGAGTGATCCGGCCTTTCAACTCGGTCCAGCTGAGCGTGACACCGGGATCGCGAGGATCAGCGCTGAGCTGAAAGCTGGCAGCCGGTTTGCAACCTTGCGACCCGGCAGTCTGCAGCAACTGCTGATAGACTGTCTTGGCGCTGACCCGGTCGGCCCAGGGTTTTTCGCGCTCCAGCGCCTCAACATCTGCCAGACTCGTGATCGGCGAGCGAACCTGCAACAGCTGTCGATCGGCAACAACAATTGGTTCGGCCCCAAGGCCGGTTCCAGTATCGGTCATTATGCTTACTCGTCTTGTTGTGTCTCGGCGGCCAAGCCGCCGAGGCTATTGTCAGTTAGTGCTTAGTCTGCGGCGCAGCGCGCGCCGATAACGTATCCTTGGCCCTTCGGCGCGTAGGGAAAGCGCACGGTCAGTGCCAATTCATCCTGATACCGGGATGTCCAGGAACTGCCGCGCAGTACCTTATAATCCCCCCATCTGGGGCCTTTGGGGTTCTTTTGGGCTGAGGTGGGCAGATCGTCGTACCAGTCGCTGGTCCACTCCCACAGGTTGCCGACCATATCCATTGCGCCATACGGCGACACGCCTTTGGGCTTCGAACCAACAGGCTGCGTCGTTCCAGCACCACAACCGGGGCCCATTTTGCCACCGCGTTTCTGGTTCATGACGGCCAGGTCGCACGACGACTTCGGGCTGTTGCCCCATGGGTAGATCCGCCCGTCGGTACCACGAGCCGCTTTGGCCCATTCGGCCTCGGTCGGCAGGCGCTTGCCCTCGTACGAGCAGACTTGTTCAGCTTGTTCGTAGGTGATGCAGTTGACCGGATGGTCGCCCGCCCAGCTCATTTGATAGTTGCAGGCCGCACCGTAATAGGGCTCGCTGCAATATCCGGCGTCGATGCATTCCTGATACCGGTCAAATGTCACCATGTATTTGTCGATCTTGTATTCTTTCAGATAAACGGTGTGGGCATTTGCCCCTGGCACACAGAAAACACCATCCGAGTCCTTACACCCCATGCGGAACTCACCCGCGGGAACGGTGACCATTTCCTTATGATTTGCGCTGAAGCCCTTAGTGGGCACAGCGCCCAGGATAGCAAACAGACCAGCGGCCGCGATGATCGCCTTTTGGGATTTTGTCATCTCAATACGCTCCTAATCTTACTTCGCGCAGCGAAAGCCGATGGCCGGGCTGGGGTTGCTCGGGTAGTATGGGAAACGTCCAGTCGAGCGGACTTCGTAGGCTTGGCGGCTCAGGAAATCGCCGCCCCGGGTGATTTTGAGGTCACCGCGCTTTGGCCCTTTGGGGTTCTTTTTGGGGCTGTTGTAGTAATAGCTCTCGTCATACCAATCCGAGACCCACTCCCATACGTTGCCAGCCATATCCATTGCGCCATATGGCGAGGCACCCTTTGGTTTTGACCCGACTTTCAGCGTATTGCCGCTGCCGCAACCCATGTATCCCGCGTTAGCGCGATCCATGACGACGCGCTTGCAATCGGGCGCTTGGTTTCCCCATGGGTAAATGCGCCCGTCGGTACCCCGCGCAGCCAGTTCCCATTCCGCCGAAGTCGGCAGACGCTTGCCCTCCCATTCGCAGAATTCCTTGGCCTGATACCAGTTCACTCCGTTGATTGGCCAACGATCCGAGTCAGGATCGCCGAAATGCATCAGGCCACCGACTGTAGGTTGCGAGCAAACACCTGCGTCGACGCAAGCGGTGTAGCGGCGTGTCGTGACCTCGTATTTGTCTATCATGAATGCATCGATCGTAACCGTATGCTTGTATTCTTCCGGAACATAGCTGCAGATTTCGTCAACTGCGGGATCGCAGCCCATTTCATACGTGGCGGCGGGGACCGAAACCATTTCACTGTCTGGCGTGTCCGGAGCCGCCAATGCGGCGCCCGCTGATATTACGAGGGCAAATGCACCCCCGGGAATGAGAGAAAGATTAGTGCTCATTCAGCAATTCCTAAGGACTGATGTGATTGGGGACAACTCATACTACCAACTACTCAAGCCGCAGGTTTCAACCGAACCAACAGCAGAATTACGACCGCAATGCTAACATAGGCGGCGATGGTCGCCGGGACATAGGCGACGACGCCTTGCCAGCTTGCTTCGCCCAGCGGATTGGCGCTGATGGAAACACCATGGTTGGGGGCAAAAACACCAAAGACGTAGAACACAAAGTTGGCCCAGACGGATCCCACGATGCCCCAGGACACCCAGGCTTCGGTGCGCCCGCTCAGCGAGACATGGGGCAGGGCTAATGCCAGACCGATCGCCATGAGACCATTCATCAGATTGCCCACATGAACGGCCCGCCAGCGCGAAGTCTCGCCAGGTAAGGCATAGTCGATGACCACCGGCAGGGGCTCGAGCGCGATTTTGCCAACCATGTTGACGGCCATCAGAACCCCGCCGATCAACCCCATAAGCAAGATGATCAGCCCGTGCTTGAGCATCCGGTGCTGCGCAATTGTCATGCGGGCACCTCTTGCTTTTGCGTCAGGTATTGCGAGATTTTACCCATGGCGATCATGGCTGGCTGCAGCAGCGCATCGCCCCCGGGCTGGGCAGCGGCATGCATCATGGCCGCGAAGTCAGGTGTGGTGATACCGTCAAGGCGTGCGTCAACCAGCCAGCTCAGCAATTCCGGATCTGCGGCCCATTTCATCTGTGCGCCAAGTGTGGCGCCAATGGACTGCAGGTAATCCATGTCGCTGTCAGGGTGCGGCGTTGGTTCGCAAATCGCGTTCTTTTGCGCGTCGTTTTCGTAAGTTGCCTCGACATGGGCGATCAGCGCAGCGCTGAACAGTTGCTGACAGGGTCGTACAGCCTGAATTGTAATGAGGTCCCCGTCAAATACCGGACGCGGAGGTCTTTTTTCGAGACCGTCCGAGGTGCAATTGACGAAAACCGTATTTTCGGGTGTTTCCAGTATACCCTGATCCAGTACTGCCCTGCCCGCCTCAAGCCGTTGAACCCGACCTTTGCGGATCACATTCGGAATGCGCCGCAATTCCTCAAGCTCGGCCCGGCTGACAGTCGCGCAACGGTACATGCTGGGAGTCACATCATCGCTCAGACGCAACAACCCGCCGCAAGCACTGACGCGGGTAAACATGTCATCCACTGAGGTCGACTCGGAGATCGCGGAAATCTGCATCAAGATGCTTTGCAAGACACTGACACCATTGGTGCCAGCAGGCTGAACGTTCGCCCGGTCCAGCAGCCAGCTGTCCCGTGGAACAATCCAGTCGATACGTTCTGGGTCGACCCCAAGATCCAAAAGGTAGAGACAACTATCAATCCCTGTCTTGCCGCCGCCAATCACAACAAAGCGGTCCGGGGTTTCCGGCAATGCCGCCAGCGCGTTTGGCGCAACGCAGCGCACACCTTCATCAATTGGGAACTTGGGCGGATCGGTCTGCGGAACTTTGACGTTCATATATGTGGTGTCGACTGTCTTGCGCGCGTTGACCTGAGTGATCCGGCCACTTGCGATTGAACGTATCCTGCCATCGCCCAAAAATTCCGATTGGGGGAAATACGCAACACGCCCGCTCTCCAGAAAGTCGTTCCGCATCACCCGATCAAAGTAAGCCAGAATCTCGGAAACGCTGGCCAGTTCCCGCATTCCCTTGTTCAGTCCGCTCTGATCAATGTGATCGCTGCCAAGGGCGCGCGAGTTCACACCATAGTAAGCCGAAGGCTGATGCAGGCGCACAAAAGGGTAAGCGTAGTTCCAGTGACCGCCCGGCTTATCATTCTTGTCGACGATCACGACGGTAGCGCTGGTTTCACTCAGGATCGTATCGGCAAAGGCCATTCCCATCGCGCCCGCACCCACTACCAGATAGTCGGCCTCTGTTTCAGTCACCGCCATGGCTTTCCCCTAATTGTCGCTTCTGACAGCTTATATTTCACGGTTCATACATTTTTTCAATACATTTGTATTGTTTCTTTGTATCGCCAAATTGTACTGTTGTAATGTATTGATATTGTGATAAATGCTCCGAACATCCTTTCTGGCGGGACGCGGCAGCCGTGCCCGACTACTTCAGGGCTATCAGAGGTCAATATGTCGACGAAGACCGAGATTCGCGCCAAGACAAGAAGCGCCAAGCGGGACGAAGTGCGCCGGGAACTGGCCGAGTACGCAATAACCGCGCTGGCTGAAATCGGATACGCAAACCTTGCAATGCGCGACATCGCGCTTTCGTCCGGAGTATCGCTTGGCAAGCTGCAGTACTATTTCGAAGACAAAGAAGATCTGCTTCTGTTCTGCATTGACATCCATGTGGAACGCTTCATCGCCGGACTGTCCGGTGCGCTAGAAGTAGAGCTTTCACCGGAAGCGGCCCGGGCCGCCTATATCGAGGCATTGACACAATCGGTTATCGACAACTCACGCATACACCGTCTTTGGTATGACATTCGAAATCAGGCTTTGTTCGATGCAATATTGCATGACAAGGTCGAAGGCATCGAAGCAAGCTACATTGAGATTTGCGAAGAACTCGCCGCAAAATTTGGAATGCCCCGAAATTCTGGTCTTTCGCTGTATTTGGCGATGGACAGCGTCTATCGCTATTGCATCCAGCGGTTGGCTTACGGCCGGAAAATGGAGCCAGACCAGATACGACATCTCGCGCAGTCGGCATTGGAACGGCGCAAGGAACCGCTCGAATAGCAATACATCGCTGTCAGATGAAGCTATTCCGGTGAAGGGCCTCAAACATATCGATCGTTGGTAAGTACGACGCATCCGGCTGTTCGATCAAACCGAATACCAATGACCCTTCCTTTCGCTGCACTCGAAAGGTCGCAAGAACTTTTACGTGGGCAAGATGCTTACCACTAAGTCGAGTAACAGAGTAACAGATTCAATTGTAACACCGGATCGATCCAACCCATGTCCATAGACTTTTGGCATGCATTAGTTATTCGAAAGCCATTCGATCACCCGATCCACCTGACTTGAATCGTGATTGTGACGCGCGACATAGAAATCCAATGGCGACAACAGGGACTCGGGCAGCAAACGGACCAAGGTGCCGGTTTCAGTGAGGTTAGCCGTCAGCCCTTCCCAGCCCAGAACAGCACCCATCCCGTCGCGCGCGGCCTGTAGAGCGATGACATAGTTGTTTACGAAATGCGACATCTGCAACGGTCCGCAATAGCCCAGCGCTTCGGCCCACTGTTCCCAAGTGGTCCAGTGGTTTTCCGCCCGGCGAAGCTGAATAAGGGGCACCGATGCCAAATCAGACACCGCAGAGACCGGATGCTTGCGGGCAAACTCGGGGCTGGCTAGCGCACTGATCCGATCATTGAACAGCCGCATGCACTCAGCGCTTTCACTGGACATATCGCCATAGTGGATACTCAGGTCACAGGTTCCTTCGTTTCGATCCGTGTCGCTAACCACCTGCGAAACCGAGACATCTGGGTTTGATTTCCAGAATTCCGCAAGCCGGGGTGTCAGCCAAAGAGAACTGACAGCAGTGGTGGAATGGATCGTGACAGCACTACGGCTTTGGCGGGATTTCAGCTGATCCATAGCCTGACTGACCTGATCGAACCCACCTTGAATGGCAACCAGCAGATACGCACCCTTTTCTGTCAGTTCCACGCGGCGGTGCAGGCGTTGAAAGAGGTTGCCGCGCAACTCATGTTCAAGCGCTTTGATCTGGTGACTGATGGCGGCCGGAGTAACATTGAGTTCGGCCGCAGCGCCCTTGAAACTTTCATGTCGTGCGGCCGCTTCAAAGCTGATCAGGGCTCGCATCGGTAGATGGGAGTATCCAGTCACGGGTAAAATCCATTCAGTTGTGACGGGTTCAACAAAGATAAAAGCTTCATGCTCCGTCGACATTCGAGTTACTTCACCTAATCCAAAGAAAATTTTATTGCAATTGAAGGGACGTCAATCCGGCAGTTTAACAACAATAAAATTCGACAAGTCTGCACAGAATCGGAGAGTGCCCAATGAAGTCCCATGCAAAGGTAGTTGTCGTTGGTGGTGGATGTGTCGGAGCGTCCATTCTCTATGGGCTTACAGAACATGGCTGTACCGATGCGGTAATGCTGGAACGCACGCAGCTAACCGCCGGGTCAACGTGGCACGCTGCGGGTTTGCTGGTGACGTTCGTGCGCTCACACAACGTCTCCAAGATGACATTGGAGACAATCCGCATTTATTCGGAAGTTGAGGAAAAACTGGGCTCGTCGGTCGGCCTGCGCAAAGTCGGGCAGCTGCGCGTGGCAAACACGCCGGAACGTTGGGATGAGTTTCAAAGCTACCTGTCTGTGGCAGAGGCCGCGGGTGTGCCTTGCAAGCTGCTGACGCCAGAAGAAATCGTCGAGGTACACCCGCTTCTCAATCAGAACGAAAACATACAAGGCGGCATCCTGCACACCGAAGACGGCTATGTGAACCCCGCGGACATCACGCAAGCCATGGCAAAGCTGGCGCGGGATGCAGGCGCGAAAGTGTATCAGAACACCGAGGCGCAAAGCTACGAGAAGCTGCCGAACGGACATTGGAAAGTGGTCACAAATCAAGGCGAGATCACCTGCGAGCACCTTGTTTTCGCCACCGGAAACTATGCGCGCGAAAACGCGCGCCGCGTCGGGCTGGATCTGCCTTGTATCCCGATCGTTCACCAGTACTGGACCACGGAAACAGTACCCCAGCTGATAGAACGCAAGAAGCAGGGCCTTCCGGAGTATCCCATTTTGCGCGACGAGGACTATGGCGCCTATCTGCGCGAAGACACAGGCGGCATTCAGTTCGGGCCATATGAATTCGAAAAAGACCTGAAGCTTTTTGCCGAAGACCGCGTACCCCCCGAGTTCGGCGCGGATTTGTTGCCCGAGGATTTCGACGCTGTTGAAACCCAATGGGAGCGTGCGATCGAGCGGGTGCCAGTGCTGAGCGAAGTCGGTATCAAAGCCAATACCAGAGGCCCGTTTCAGATGACGCCGGATGAGTTGCCGCTTGCAGGCCCGGCACCGGGGCATGACAATCTCTGGCTGGCAGAAGGTATGCCCGGCGGCATCCTTTGGGGCGGCACTGTTGGCAACCAGCTCGCCCAATGGATCCTCGACGGTCAGCCTGCGATTGATATGTCAGAACTCGATCCGCGCCGGTTTGGTGACTACGCCTCAAAGCGCTGGACCATGGACAAGGTGCGCGAGACTTGGGGCACGCATATGGAAGCGCATATTCCGGGCGAAGACCGCTATTCCGCTCGGCCCATGCGCACAGTTGGCTCTTATGATCTTCTGACAGCTGAGGGCGCGGTCTGGACAACTTACAACGGTTACGAATTCCCCAAATGGTTTGCGCCTTCCCCCGAAGAGGCGATCCCTGTCCACAGCTTCCGTCAAACCTACGCCTGGGACCATGTGACAGAAGAAGTCCGCGCCACACGTGAAGAGGCGGGCTTTATTGAAATGTCGCCCATGACCAAATTTACCGTGAAGGGGCCGGGTGCTGCCGCTTGGCTTGATTGGTTGATGGCAAACAAGCTGCCCAAGGTCGGGCGGATGACGCTGTCTCTGATGCTGAACGCCAAAGGAGGTATGGACGCCGAATACACCATCGTACGGGATGCGGAGAATGAGTTTTATCTCGTCTCAACCCCGAACGGGCAGGTCTACAACTGGGATACTCTGAGCAAGCAGTTGCCGCAGGATGGCTCTGTCGTCATGGAAGATATTTCCGAGCAGCTCGGCGTTGTTGCCCTTGCTGGCCCTAAATCCCGCGAGGTACTGCAAAAGCTGACGGACAACGACCTGTCGAACGAAGCTTTCCCATGGCTTTCGGCGCAAATGGGTGAAGTGGGCTATGCCAAAGGCGTGCGGCTCTTGCGCGTCAGTTACACCGGCGAGCTTGGTTGGGAGTTACACCATCCGGTAAATTACAACCGCCACATCGTCGACCAACTGCTTAATGCGGGCGTCAAACCCTTCGGCGCACTGGCGCTCGAGTCCATGCGCCTGGACAAGTCCTATCGCGCGATCAACCGCGAGATTTGCAAGGACATGACACCTTTTGAGGCTGGTCTTGATCGCTTCGTCGCCTTCACCCAGAAGGTGCAGGGAGTAGAGCGCGAACGCGAGTTCATCGGCAAAGAGGCTTTGCAGAAGCAGAAATCTCAAGGCAACTACAACTCGCTTGTCACTATCAAGCTGCCATTCTGCGATACATCGGTCATCGCCTATGAGGCGGTGTACAAGGATGGCCAGATCGTCGGCCGCGTGACTTCCGGCGGCTTCTCATACTACTGCCAGCATGACATCGCGATGGCGCTGGTGCCGCAAGAGCTCAAGGAGCCGGGCAGCAAGCTGCAAGTGAAGATTCACAACGAACTGCGCGATGGCGAGGTGATCGACATCTGCGCCTATGACCCGACCAGCGTTCGGGCGCGTGCATGAGCGGAGGACAGGCAATGACCGAAGGACAGACAAAGTCGCGGCGCGGTAGCCGTTCCGGGGGACGCGCTGCGCGGGTTTCGGCACGGACCAACCCCCCGCCGGTGTATCTTTCCACCCTGCATCGGCAGGTTGGACCAATTGATCTCCTCGGCCCCGAGGGCGTTGAAGAAATACACAACGCGGCGATGACCATTTTGGAAACGATCGGCATCGAGTTTCGGGATCCGGTGGCGCTGGCAGATTGGAAACGCGCTGGCGCAGATGTCGAAGGTCAGCGCGTGCGGATCGGCCGCGAAATGCTGATGGACCTGATTTCTTCTGTGCCCAATGACTGGGACTATCACGCCCGCAATCCTGAACGCTCAGCCCGCGTCGGCGGACGCGACACGGTCTTTGCCAATGCCTATGGTGCGCCGTTTGTCTATGGGCTCGACGGGGTTCGGCGGCCTTCGATGCTGGAGGACGCGCACAACTTCTTCAAACTGGCGCAGATGAGTCAGAGTATGCACGTCCCCGGTATTCTTCCGGCAGAGCCGCAAGATGTGCAGGTTCCGCTGCGCCATTTGGAGCTGGTGCACGCCGCGCTGACGCTGACGGACAAACCCATCAAAGGCTCGGTCCTCTCCGAAACAGCTGCCCGCGAGACGATGGACATGCTGCGTATCGTGCATGGTGAGCAGTTTGTTGATGAAAACGTCGTCGTCGCGGCACTTTTGAACTGCAATACCCCACTGGTCTGGGACGATACGATGTTGCAAAGCCTGCGCGTCTATGCAGGCGCAAATCAGCCTTGCTTATTGTCACCCTTCGTGCTCGCTGGCGCTTCGACCCCCGCCAGTCCGACCGGCGGCGTCGCTTTGCTGATTGCCGAAAGCCTCGCAGGTATGGCTTATTCGCAGATCATCCGCCGCGGCGCTCCGATGGTCTTGGGTGTGGCAATCATGGGCGTTTCGATGAAAACCGGCGCGCCAATGATGGGCTCGCCAGAGCCGGGGTTGATGAACCTGCTTGTTGGCCAGATGGCGCGTTTCTATGGCGTACCTTGGCGTTCCTGCACGATGTGGTCCGGTTCCAAGTCACCTGACCTTCAGGCCGCATTCGACAGCGCGAATACCATGTGGCCTGTGCTGTTGGGCGGCTGCAACTTTGTGGTACATTCTGCCGGTTTCGTCGAAGGCGCGCTTGGTGTCAGCTATTCCAAGTGGATCCATGACAGCTACCAACTGGAAGGCTACCACCGCTTCTTCTCTGGTCTGAAAACCGAAAACCTGAGCAGCATCCTGGACGATGTGTCTCGTATCGGCCCCGGCGGGCATTTCCTTGGCACGGATCACACGCGCGAAAACCCGATGGTGATGAACCCGCTGCAAAACAATGACAGCTTTGAGCAATGGGAGCTGGAAGGAGCCAGGAACGCAGATGAAGTTGGCCGCGAAGCCGCGCGCACCATGCTTGCCAACTATGTTCAGCCCCTTATGCCGGATGACATTCGCGGCGCACTTGATGAGTTTGTGGCGAACAAAAAGCAAGCGTACAACGAACGCATCAGCGCTTAGGAGGTTCAAATGGAAACGACGGCAATCTCGCTTGATGAGGTCAGAGCCCTGGCCAAAGCCATACTGACCAATGCCGGTATGAATGACAGCGGCAGCGATGTTCTGGCAGAGCTGGTCTATAAATCCGAGCGCGACGGACCCCGTAGCCATGGACTGCGGATGCTGCCTGTCTATGTACAAAGCTTTTCTTCGGGCTATGCGAACCCCGACGCCAAACCGACCGTTACCGAAACCGCACCCGGCGTTATGCGCGGGAATGGCGACAACGGTTACTTCCAGATCGCGGCCGAACAGGGCCGCGAACAACTGATCGCGATGGCTCGCAAGAATGGTATCGCCGCCTTCACTTGCGCCAACTGTCATCACCTTGGCGGCCTGCGCTTTGACACTGAACCATTGGCCGAGGCCGGGCTTGTGGCGCTTGGCGTGGTCAATTCGCTCTCGATGGTTGTTCCACATGGCGGTACCAAGCCCGTCTTTGGGACCAATCCGATGTCCTTTGCGTGTCCACGCGATGGTAAAGCGCCCATTGTCTGGGATCAGGCGTCCTCGGTTGTCGCTCTGATGGACGTTCGCATGGCCGCTGCTGAAGGCCATGATTTGGACGTAGATGGCGGGCTGGATCGTGACGGCAACCCCACCAATGACCCGAATGCCATTCTTGAGACCAAAAGCCTCTTGCCGTTTGGCGCTCACAAAGGCAGCGCCATAGCGTTGCTTATCGAAATACTGGGTGCAGCACTTGCCGGGGGGGCACTGTCGGTCGATAACGAAGATCGCGAGGCCCATGGCGCGCTCAACATCAAGGGCGGTGCGACGCTGATCGCAATTGATCCGGCAAAGTTCGGCAACGCAGGCTTTAAGGACTATGTCACCCGTATCTGCGCCGAGATCGAAGGCAATAGCAACGCCCGTGTACCCGGTGATGGTCGTTTGGCCAAGCGCGCCGCATCTGGCACAGATGGCGTGGCCGTCAGCAGCGAATTGCTTGAGCAACTGCGTGATATGGCCAGGGCTGAATGAAGAAGATCATCGTCATCGGCGGCGGTGTTGTGGGAATTTCCGCTGCGCTGGCCCTGCAGGCGGATGGCCATCGGGTTACTGTCCTTGAGCCGGATAGGATCGGCCAGGGTGCCAGCTGGGCCTCCTGTGGTTGTATAGCCATTGGTGAGATTGTCCCGCTGTCCCAGCCCGGCCTACTTTGGAAGGTCCCCGGTTTGCTGATGGACCCCGAAGCCCCCCTTGCCTTGCGCCCCGCCTCAGCACTACGCATGCTTCCCTGGTTTCTGCGTTTTGTTGCGAATGCCACCGATCCGAAAATGCGTGCCATTGCTACCGATCTGGCGCAGCTGACTTTCCGGGCCACGGCTGATTTCAAAAGCCAGATGTCCGAATATGGCATCAAGGATATGCTCGTCGAACGGCCAATCATAAAGCTTTTTGAAGATGACTCTGATAAGGCAAGCATGGGCGCCGCCTTCAATCTGGCCCGCGATCTGGGCTGCACGATCGAGGACATTCCGGGCGCGGAAGCGCACGACATTGATCCTGCGATTGCCCCGGATTTTCAATACGCCTCGGTGCTGCGCGATTGGAGCTTCGTGGCAGACAGCGTCCGACTGGTGAGCGATCTACATCGAGCCTTTCTGGCGCGAGGCGGCGAAGTGGTTGCGTCAGACGCGCGTGGGTTTGAACGGACGGACGGTCTGCTTCAGTCAGTGCGGCTGCAGAACGGCGATCTCTTGGAGGCCGAGGAATTTGTTCTTGCCGCTGGCATTGGGTCTAAGGCGCTGGCTGCTGAAATTGGCGTAAAGCTCCCAATGGAAGGTTTGATGGGCTATTGGACCGGTCTTCCAGAGCCGGGTGTCGATCTGAAGCATACCGTCTTCTATCCTTCTGGCGGCTTTGGCATCACGCCTCATGAGAATGCGCTGGCCATTGCTGGTACCATCGAATTCGCAAGTCTTTCGTCAAAGCCCAACTGGCGGCGTGCTGACGTTTTGGTAGAGCGCGCACGCCGAGTGCTTCCAAGACTCAACACAGAAAACGGCGAAAGGCGCGCTGGCCGCCGCCCCTTCATGCCGGACACGCGACCTGTAATTGGGCGGCCTCGTAGCCTCGGCAATGTCGTAATCGCCACAGGTCACGGGCAACTCGGCCTGACCCTTGGCGCGACAACGGGCCGAGTGGTGGCCGACATCATTGCAAACCGTAGAACCGATACCAACCTGACCCCTTACGGGCCTGATAGGTTTTGACACGCGGGGAACGCACCGTGAAATCAAGGGAGCCCGCGTTGGGCAACACACCCTGCCAATGAAATTGGGCTTATTAGGGTCAGTGTGCATTGGGTTTCCCTGCACTGCGTCATTTAAGCCTGAGATAGCGGAGCGGTGCCAGGAGCAGCCATGATAGGCTGGCCGACGAGCAGACAACGAGGCTCGCCCCTTTTTCCGAATTCGCAAGGCACACTTCGGGCGGGAGTGCCCTCGGTGCACGAAACCCAACCCAATTGCTCCAAACGAAACAGCATTGACATTAGTTTCATTTGCAACGATAGTCGTTGCAAATGAAACGTTATGAGTCGCGTGAGCAATTTACTGTTGGAGAAAACGATGGCTAAGGCATTCGCATCTCAGGAAGATTTGACCGAAAAGACCATCAGCTTTACCGAGGTCGGCGACGGACTTTGGGCCTTTACTGCCGAGGGGGACCCCAATTCCGGCGTGATCATCGGGGATGACAGCGTGATGATCGTCGAAGCGCAGGCGACGCCACGTCTGGCCAACAAGGTGATCGAGAAGGTCCGTGAAGTAACCGACAAACCGATCACGCATCTGGCGTTGACCCACTATCACGCAGTCCGTGTGCTGGGCGCTTCGGCTTACGGTGCGGATCAGATTCTCATGTCCGAAACAACTCGGGCGCAGGTTGCCGAGCGCGGTCAGGAAGATTGGGACAGTGAGTTTCAGCGTTTCCCACGCCTGTTCGAAAGCCATGAGAGCATTCCCGGACTGACCTGGCCCACCACCACCTTCAAAGATCGCATGAGTGTTTACCTCGGCAGCCGACGCGTTGATCTGATGCATCTAGGTCGTGCTCACACATCCGGAGACATCGTTGTTCACATCCCGGACCAGAACGTCATGTTCACCGGAGATATCGTTGAATACCACTCGGCCTGCTACTGCGGTGACGGCCATTTCAATGACTGGGGTGGCACACTCGACAATATCGCCGCTTTTGACGTTGATGCTATTGCACCCGGCCGGGGTGATGCGCTGGTCGGCAAAGACATGGTTGAAGCGGCAATCGAGTCCACCCGTGACTTCGTCGAAAGCACCTATCGCCCGGCCGCCCGCGTCGCCGCCGGCGGCGGCAGCCTGAAAGATGCCTGGGATGCCGTGCGCGCCGCGTGCGACCCGAAATTCGCGGACTACGCGATCTACGAACACTGTCTGCCGTTCAATGTTGCCCGCGCCTATGACGAGGCCCGCGGCATCGATACGCCACGCATATGGACGGCGAAACGAGATCTGGAAATGTGGGAACAGCTGCAGGGCTGACCGCCTGAAGGGAAGGGATTGTTCAATGTTCGATGACCGTTACACGTTGGCTTACAAAAGCTACCCGTACGAAAAGTCGCCGGATCAGGACCTCGACGCACCGGTTCGCCACCCGGTCGTGGTCATGGGGGGGGGGCCGATTGGTATCGCCACCGCGCTGGACTTAGGGCGTCAGGGCATCCCGGTACTGGTGCTGGACGACCACGAAGGTATCGGCATGGGCAGCCGGGCGATCTGCTTCGCAAAGCGCTGCCTGGAAGTGGCTGATCGCTATGGCTGCGGTGAGCCGATGCTGGACAAGGGCGTTGTCTGGAATCTCGGCAAGGTGTTCCACCGTGACGACAAGGTGTTCGAGTTCAACCTGCTGCCGGAAGACGGGCATAAATACCCCGCCTTCATCAATCTTCAGCAGCCCTATTTCGAGCAATACATGATCGACCGTCTGCGCGAGCTGCAGGCCAAAGGCGCCCCGATCCAGTTGCGCGGCAAGAACCGGGTGGATACGGTTCAGGTGCGCGACGATCATGTCGTTTTGACGGTGATGACACCGGACGGACCGTATACGATGGAAGCTGATTGGTTGATCGGTTGCGATGGTGCCAATTCGCCTCTGCGCCGGATGCTCGGGTTGGATTTCAGCGGCCGCGTCTTTCAGGACAGCTTCCTGATCGCCGACATCAAGCTGAAGGGCGATCTGAATTTCCCCACCGAACGCTGGTTCTGGTTCGAGCCGACCCACGGCTCGGGCGCGTCAGCTTTGTTGCACAAGCAGCCCGACGATGTATGGCGGATCGACTTCCAGATCGGCTGGGATGTGGACCGCAAGGAAGAATTGAAAGAAGAGAACATCCGTCGCCGTTTGGACGCAATGTTGGGGGATGTCGATTATGAGATGGTCTGGTCCTCGATCTACACCTTCCAGTGCAAGCGCATGGACAGCTTCCGCTCGGGTCGGGTGATCTTTGCCGGTGATGCGGCCCATCAGGTCTCGCCTTTCGGAGCGCGCGGTGCCAATTCCGGCATGCAGGACGTGGACAATCTGGGTTGGAAACTGGGGCTGGTGCTGCAAGGCAAAGCACCGGAAAGTCTGCTTGACACCTACAATGCGGAACGCATCCACGGCGCGGACGAGAATATCCTTAATTCTACCCGCTCGACCGATTTCATCACACCGAAGTCTGAGACCAGCCGGATTTTCCGCGATGCTGTCCTCAGCCTGAGCGGCGAATATGAATTTGCACGGCCGATGGTGAATTCTGGCAGGCTTTCGGTTCCTTGTGTGTACAGTGGATCGCGCCTCAATTCGGCCGATGCGCTGGCGGGTGGCCCAGAGCGGACACAGCCCGGTGCCCCCTGCCCCGACGCGCCGCTGGGCGACGAATTCCTGCTGTCGAAGCTGGGTGATGAATTCATCCTCCTGACGATCGATGCAGAGGCACCCGAAACTCTGGAGGAAGACGGCATCACGGCCCGCCGGTTGGCGCTTTCGACCCGAGACGACCCGACCGGCCAGTTGAAGAAACGCTATCTCGGCGAAGCAAACTCAGCAGTCTACCTGATCCGGCCGGACCAACACGTTGCGGCCCGCCGGGACAATTTCAATGAAACCCTGATGCGCACCGCCCTGCGCCGCGCCACCGGGAAGGAGGCAAGCCAATGAGCGATCTGATCCTGACGCCGAACATCGACGGGACCGATGATTTTTATGCCGACCTGCTGGCGACCCATGAAGGCAAGACCAAGGCTGAGAGCGATGCCGTCAATGCGCGGCTTATCCTGATACTGGCAAACCATATCGGCGACCGCGAGGTCCTGAGCCAGGCGCTCAAAGCTGCAGACATCACGTAATCCTAGGGAGGACACTATGAAACTCAAGCTGAAGGGCAACGCCCTGCTTTTTGCGGGTATAGCAACCGCTGCCATGACCATTGCCACGACTGCCGCGTCCGAGACAAAGCTGGCGCTTTCAAGCTGGCTGCCGCCGCGCCATCCGATCGTGGTGAATGCGATCAAACCATGGGCCAAGCAGGTAGAAGACGTCACCGATGGTCGAGTGACCGTGCGTGTTCTGGCTAAGCCGATGGGCCCGCCCCCGGCGCATTACGATATGGCTGCCGAAGGGATTGCTGACATCACATATGGCTTGCATTCCTTTACCACCGATGACCGTTTCACCCGCTCGCGGATCGGTCAGTTCTCTTTCATCGGTGACGATGCTGTGGCTGGTTCCAAGGCGTTCTGGAATGTTTATTCCGGTCCGCTGGAAGCGCAGAAAGAACATGAGGGCACCAAACTTCTGGGGCTTTTCGTGCACGGCCCCGGCATGCTGCACAACAATGTTCGCAAGATCGAGACAACGGATGACTTTTCCGGTCTGAAAATCCGTGTGCCCGGCGGATATATCTCGGACTTGATGTCGGGTCTGGGCTCCACGACACTCTTCATGTCCTCGGGCGAGGTCTATGAGAAGCTTTCGCGTGGCGTGATCGATGGTGTGACGTTCCCCTTCGACGCTCTGGCGGCTTTCAAGCTGACCGGCGACGTCAAGTACACCATGAAAGTGCCGGGCGGTATCTACAACACAACGTGGTTCATGGTCATGAACGAGGCAAAGTGGAACGAGATCTCTGAGGAAGATCAGGCCGCCATTGAGGCAATTTCCGGCGAAGCCTTTGCTGAGTTGGTCGGCCAGGCCTGGATCGGTGCCGACGAGAAAGGCAATGCCGAGGCTGAAAAGGCCGGGATCGAGATCTACGAAGCGCCAGCTGAAGTGGTTGATGCGATCAAGTCTCAGGCAGCAGATGCCGAGACAGCGTGGTCCGAAGCCATCTCGGCGGACGGCTATGACGGAGCAACCGCTCTGGAAGAGCTGCGCAAGCAAGCTGGCGTGGACTTCTGATCCATGGAACGGCTTCGTCATCGTTTTCCCGACCAGCCCCCTGAAGAGGGGCTGGACATCGGGCTGCTGCTCGACCGGTCGCTGGGTGTCGGAGCCGCTTTGATCCTGTTCAGCCTCGTTCTCATCACCTGTGTGGATGTGGTCGGGCGCTATTTGTTCAATGCGCCGCTGTCTGGCGCTTTCGAGCTCACTGAAATTCTGCTGGCAGCGCTTGTCTTTCTGGCCTTGCCACTAACGACCGAACGCCGCGAGCACGTCGAAGTTGACCTGCTGAACCTGGCGCTTGGGCGGAAAACACAACGGTTTCTAGCCGCCTTCGCGGGCCTGTTCTCTGCTGCTTTATTGGCCACTTTCGCCTGGCGGCTTTTCACCCATGCAGCCAAGGCAGCCCATGACGGCGCGGTGACAAATGCGTTGGAAATTCCGCTGGCACCATTTGGCTACCTGGCTGGCGCCTCCTGCATGATTTCCGCCTTCATCGCCTTCCTGCGCGGCTTGCAACCACCTGTCGAACACGAAACTGACAAAGACCACCTGGAGAGCGCGCCATGATTGAATCTCTGATCGGTTTCGCGATCCTTCTGGGTCTGATCCTTCTGCGCGTGCCAATCGCATTTGCAATGGCGGCCGTGGGTGGTTTCGGATTTGCCTTCATGCGCGGGTGGGAACCGGCCTGGGCAATGACCGGTCAGGTGGCCTTTGACACGTCCTTGTCCTACAGCCTTTCTGTCATTCCCCTGTTCATCTTCATGGGCAATGTGTTGGCTGGCTCTGGTGTGGCACACGGATTGTTCGCAGGTGCAGATCGGCTTTTCGGCAGATTGCGCGGCGGGCTTGCCATGGCCTCAGTCTTTTCCTGCGGTGGCTTCTCAGCGGTCTGCGGCTCGTCACTGGCTACGGCTGCCACGATGTCGAAAGTTGCGATGCCCTCCATGCGCCGCTTTGGGTACGATGACCGTCTCGCCACGGGGTCCATTGCCGCTGGCGGAACGCTTGGCATCCTGATCCCACCCTCAGTGATCCTCATCATCTACGGCCTGTTGACCGAAACCAATATTGCCAAGCTGTTCATCGCTGGAATTGTGCCCGGTATCATCGGCGTGCTGCTTTATCTTGGCGCGGTCATGGTTGCTGTACGGGTAAATCCCGCGTTGGCTCCGGAAGAGGAAAACACCGAACCAATGAGTCGAACCGATGTCGTCGGCGTCTTCTGTGTGTTGGGGCTATTCCTCTTCATAATGGTCGGTATCTATGGTGGCTTCTTCACCCCGACCGAGGCAGCCGGGATGGGTTCCGGCGCTGCGGTGCTGATCGCCCTTGCGCTGCGAACAATGACCTGGCGCGGGTTTTTCACGGCGACGCTGGACTCGATCCGGGCCACGGCGATGATCTTTGCCGTTATCATCGGTGCCGAGCTATTCACCAACTTCATCAACTATGCCGGGTTACCGGATGGGCTGTCGGGCTTCGTCATCGATAACGAACTGCCGGTCTGGGCTGTCATCCTGTTCATCATCGTCACCTACATGGTGCTTGGCTGCGTGCTGGAAAGCCTGTCGATGATCTTGCTAACGGTGCCGGTCTTCTACCCGCTAATGTTCGAACTTGAGTTCGCAAACGAACTGCTGCTGGACCCGGAAAACGCGCTGATCTGGTTTGCCATTGTCGTCGTCGTGGCCACTGAAATCAGCCTGATCACACCACCGGTCGGCATGAACGTCTTCGTGTTGAAGGGCGTGCTGCAGGACGTCTCGCTTGGAACCATCTTCCGTGGTGTGCTGCCCTTCTGGATCGCCGATGTCCTGCGGCTGACCTTGCTCATCTTGGTGCCCTCTCTGTCGCTCTGGCTGGTGGGATTGATGTGAAAGATCGGGGCGGCCCTCCGTCGCCTCGATCTTGAAAACTGCATGTTCGAAAAGGAGAAACCGATGAAAATCGAGAAGATCCATCACGTCGCTTACCGTTGCAAAGACGCAAAAGAGACGGTCGAATGGTATGGAAAGATGCTGAATATGGACTTCATCCTGGCTATTGCTGAGGATCATGTCCCCTCAACGCACGAACCTGACCCTTACATGCACCTGTTTTTGGATGCCGGGGACGGCAACGTGCTCGCCTTCTTTGAATTGCCGACAAAACCAGAGATGGGCCGGGACCCAAACACCCCTGTCTGGGTGCAGCACATCGCCTTCAAGGTGAAGGATCGCGAAACGCTGATTCAGTTCAAGGACCATCTGGAAGCCAATGGCGTCGAGGTGCTGGGCGTGACCGATCATTCGATTTTCCATTCCATCTACTTCTTCGACCCGTCCGGCCATCGCATCGAACTGGCCTGCCCGGACCCGGAAGAGGAAGCGATGCTGAAACGTATGGACGAAGTGAAATGGCTGATGCTGGAGGATTGGTCGAAGACTAAAAAAGCTCCGAAACATGCCGATTGGCTGCATGCGAAAGAACTCAACAAGCCAGCGTGAACGGCTTTCCGCGCCGGTTGGGTTTTCGGCGCCAAGTCGCTGATCAGCTGGGTCTGAAGTGGTAGATAAAAAACAAGCGAGTCATGAAACTATACAGCTATTGGCGATCCACGACCTCTTACCGGGTTCGGATCGCTCTGAATCTCAAGGGTGTCTCCTACGAAACGGTACCGATCAATCTGGTTGCCGGAGAGCAGCGCGCGCCGGACTATGTCGCGCTGAACCCCGGAAAGGGCGTGCCGACACTGGTGCTGGATAACGGAGAAGTGCTGACGCAATCGCTTGCCATCATCGATTATCTCGATGCCACAATACCGGAACCTCTGTTTCTGCCGGAAAATCAGCTCCAGCGTGCTCGGGTACGGGCCGCGGCCCATACCATCGCGTTGGACATTCATCCGGTGAATAATCTTAAGGTCATCGCGCATCTGAAGTCCCGTTACGGGTTTTCAGCCGAGGACGGGATCGAGTGGTTCCGGCATTGGATGACCGAAGGGTTTCATGCCTATCAGGCACTTTTGCCGGGTGGTAGCGCCTTTAGCTTTGGCGACAGTCCGGACCTTGCGGATATCTGCCTGATCGCGCAGCTGTATAATGCACATCGATGGGGCGTAGACATGACCCCGTTCGCCCGGCTTCTTGAGATTGAGGAACGCGCATTGGCATTGCCTGCATTCGCCGCTGCCCGTCCTGAAAACCAGCCCGACGCCACCTGAAGGATATGTCACGACCAATTTACGCCGTCCGACCCGCACCACCGGACGGTTCGAATTGCGCCAGACTGGCTTAAAAAAAACCGAAAGGGTTTTTAATTCTCCGTCGCGGCCTTGAGAAGCGCGGTAACGCCCTGATCCAGCGCCGCTCGGTCTTCAGCCGACATTGAGTTCAGCATACCTTGCGCGCAAGCTTCGACTTGCGGCAGCAGCTTTTTGAACTGTCGAAGACCTTCCGGAGTACAATGAAATACCCTGATCCGGCGATCTTCTTCAGAAGTCGCGCGGGTTATCAGACCTTTGTCGTCAAGCCTCTGCGCCGCCCTGCTGACCTGAACCTTATCCAGAGTTGTGCGTTGCGTCAGTTCCAAGGAAGTCAGGCTTTTGGCGTTGGCGAGCAAAAAAAGCAGGCGCCATTCTTCTCGCGATAGCCCAAATTCGCGGTGGTATACCTCGGTGAGCTTGCGAGAGAACGCTTCGGACGCCACGGCGAGACGATAGGGAAAGAAGGAATCTAGTTGCATACGAAATCATAAGTCGACTTGGTTTCATATGCAACGAGCTTCACAGTGCCGACCCAGGGTGTTGATAGCAGGAATTCACGCGCCCCCCATTATTGAACTGCGTGCCCAAACACGCTCGCTTCGCGCCGGGGCTACTGCACAATTCGTGCAAGCCAGGCCTATCGACAAATCCTGAATAGCCCTTTTCAGCCTGGAAACAGGAGGGCTCAAACGACCTGATATGCTCAAAACGTTTCTGGCGTCAGCGCCTATGGATATCGCGGCTTTGGGCCTTTACTTATGCAACTCAGAAGGAGTGAACGGTATATCGGATGTACATTTTTAGTCCACCGAAGACTTTGCGACAGATCCGAGCTATCCAAACGGCGCTTTCCGCAATTGAACCACAGACTAAAGCGCTGCGGTCCAGACCCGATAACGCCCCTGCCCTGTCACCTCGCGGATCAGACTGCGGTTCATGAACTTGTCGATGTTGCGCTGCACGGCTGCGCGTGAGGCCTGTGTCAATTCTTCGGCGAGAGGCGCCGACACCATGGGCCATGCGGTCAGAACGTCGATAAGGCGCGGGGGCGTTCGGCCACTCAGATCGCTTATCGCCTCTCGGGCGCGTTGATCCCAGGCACCGACCCGATCCAGATGCAGCAACGCGGCCAGAGCGGCTTGTCCTGCCCCTCTGATCCAGACCGAAAGCTTTTCTTCAGGAGTGCCAACACCGCGCAAAGCACCCGGCCCCGACAACGCCAGTGGCATAAAGATCGCCCCACCCCGACCCATTGTAGCGGCATGGCGGGCGGCAATGATCGCGGCTTCGGTGTCCTGCCCGATGCCCTCGGATAATGCACGCCACGCGTGAAATCCGATCGCGGCCTGCGTGACGGGATGCAATCCTTCCGCGTTGCGCATAACCTCAGCCAGATCTGCAACAGTATCGGGAGTATCTTCGATCCCCTGCGCCAAGCGATCCAAAAACGCCGTTAGCCCGGTTTCCCAACCGCCATCCGACGGGCCCGCGCCTGCGGTCAGGCGGCGGACGGCCCAGCCAGCACGAAACAACGCCTGAACGTCGTCCCCGGTCGCCCCGATCCGCAATCCTGTCCACAGTGCCAGCCTGTCGACGCTGATCCGGTCACCTGTCCACCAGCCCAGATCGGACACATCCATCAATGCCAGACGATGTCCCCAACCGTCCGGGCCTGCGCGCAGCCGCTCATCCAGGGCGCCGAAGGTGGCCGCCAATTCAGCTAACTCATAAGACAACTCGGACTGCGCCGCACGCCACTCCCGCGGGTCGAACAACTGTCGCCGGTCGACCTTCGGGCCGGGCAGCAGAAAGTCTCCCTGTGGAACATCCTCATCCGGAGGTAGAAACCAAAGATCATCATCCTCGGGCGGGTCGGTATCATATATACTGGGAGGACCGACCGCATCGGCGTCCTCATCCGGATCCGGCATCACTGGTTTCGACGTCATGCCCTCTATAATTCGGATGTTTCGAACAGTTCACAAGACGTTTTCGGCACGCAGGACCATCAACCAGTGAAAGTTGTGGTCAGGATGTCCAGCGGTTCGTTCAGATCGGTCTGCTCGCTGCTGCCAATCAGCATGTATCCATAGCCGCCCTGCGCCCATGTCGCGGTGGCCAGACCGCTAAGAGCCGAATGTTTTACGTCCTTCGCAGGGGCACTTTCGCCTTGCCGGATAATGCAAAAGGCCAAAGGTTGGCCTTGATCATCCGCAAAAACCACCTGAATCAACGGCTTGCCTTTGAACGACAAAACCTGCGCACGCTTTAACTCCAGCCCTGGCAATGCTTCAAGCGTGTCCCGGTTCAGGGATCGGCCCAATTGCGCCTCGGCCTGCGCGAACTGAGCGTCAAGGGCATCCGGCGCGTTGTCCAGAGAAGCGATCGTGTCCGGAGAATACAGCGACTGGTAGATTGCCGCCTGCTCGGCCCAGCCCATCGGCTGCGGGCGTGTCGCCCAGAATGTGGCAGACACGGCCACAACGGCAACTGACGCCGCCACCGCCAGCAAACGCCACGGCCCACCTGAAAGTCGGACTGGACTGGCCGCTGCCGATTTCGGTAAATCCAACTGCGGCGCTTTGGCGGGAATATTCTCGAACACCGACTGCACGACCGGCGCAAACGGATCCAATGCCATCAGGCGCTGTTCCAGATCTGCGTCGGTTTCGATCGCCGCTTCGATAGCGGCAGCCTCGGTCGCATCCGCATTGCCTTCCAGATACGCCCTGAGCGTCTCGTCGGAAAACTTCATTTGCCACTCCGTCGAACGGCGTCTGCCGCATCATGCTGCATCACGTTTTTCAGTTTCTGCCGGGCGTTGGACAACCGGCTCATGATAGTCCCAATCGGCACTTCCAGCAACGCGGCGGCTTCGCGGTAGCTGTACCCTTCGACGAACACAAGCATAACCGTTTCCCGCTGCGCCTCTGGCAACTGCATCACTTGTGTAAACACTTCAGCGGCGAAAATATTCGTTTCTGAATCCGGTCCGGACGCAATTAATTCCGCCTCGGGTGTAACAGACAGCGCCTGCGCCTTGCGCACCGAACGCGCCCGCACCTCATTCAACCAGATTGAGCGGCAGATCGTCATCAGCCAACTGTCCAGCCTATCATGCGAGGTTACCTGATGGTGACGCTCCAGCGCGCGCAAACATGTGGATTGCAAAAGGTCGTCTGCAACATCAGACGCCCCGGACAAGGCAAGCCCAAACCGCCAGACACGTTTCGAATGCGTCTGGATCGCGCCGCGCACGGCCTGTTCGGAGCTCATTTCAACACTCATCGAATAAATCGCGACCTGTGTGTGTTTGTCATTCACGGACCGGGCCCGCGTGGTCTGAACTGACACATATGTTGGAGGAATGAAATGAAACTTCTGTTGAAGGCAGTCACGATTGCGTCGGCAATTGTTGCAACCCAAACGTTGGCCGACAGTTGGACATTGGCCCCGGAAGGGTCGCATCTGGCCTACGGCACAATCAAGAAAGACACTGTTGGAGAGGTCAATTCCTTCACAATACTCTCGGGACACGTCGGCCCGGACGGTAAAGCCGAAATCGAGATCGACCTGTCCTCAGTCGAGACGAGTGTCGACATTCGCAACGAACGGATGATCGCGCACGTATTCCGCAATGCAGGAACCGCTTCGCTTACTGCAGAATTTGACATGGGTGAAATTTCGACCCTTGGCGTAGGTCAAACCACAGCAATCGATGTTGAGGCCGTTTTGTCTCTGGTCGGCACAAATGTCGAATTTGACGCTGAGGTGTTTGTCGTCCGCCTGTCCGAGACTTCGGTGATGGTATCCACCAACGACATGGTGTTCATCAGTACGGAAGACGCTGGCGTCAATGCGGGCGTTGACAGGCTGATGGAACTGGCCAACCTGCCCGGTATCACCAGGACTGTTCCGGTCACAGCGCGGTTGATCTTCAACGCGGATAGCAGCCAAACCAGCATTGCACCAGTCGCTCCGACTGCTGTGGCCGCAGTAAATGGCGACGTCAAAGCGGGCAAGAAAGTGTTTCGCAAGTGCAGGGCCTGTCATCAGCTGAAGCAAGGATTGCACGAAGTTGGCCCGTCGCTTCACGGCGTTATCGGATCGGCTGCTGGCCAGACCCCCGGTTACGGATACTCTGCCCCCTTGCGACAGTCCCGCACGGTCTGGACAACCGAAACTCTTGCCGCGTTTCTGGCTGATCCCAAAGGTGCCATTCCCGGAAACAGAATGCAGTTCTCTGGCCTCAGAAACGCCAAGGATATCGCCGACGTGATCGCCTATTTACAGGCAGAATCTCAGGGCTAACCACCTGGCTCAGTGGATCCCGGGTTTCGATTGTCCGCATTGCCACGCGATCCCTTGTCTACCCTCAGGCAAGGGTGAAGCACGGCTTGATCGACGTGGCCAAAATGACACTAGCAGACATCAGGGATCTCAGCCATTCAAGTCCGACCAAGTCCGGTATTGATCCGGAAAAAGCGGCGACGATTGCGGACATTGTTAACCACGCGCGAGATCCACAGACATGCGACGCGTGCGCGAAAAATGTCCCGCAGTTATGTCGAGATCGCGAAAACCCCGCACGATGACTTGCTGGATTTGGCCGAACTGGGCTTGCGTTTGCGATCTGCCCTTTCCCTCTGCGATTCGGCTGGCTAAGAAGTTCCTCCCAACTGAATTCAGGAGGCCCCCTTGGACCGCATCGCCCGCACCATCGCCACCGAAATCAACGCCCGCCCCGAACAGGTCGGTGCCGCGGTCAAGCTTCTGGACGAAGGGGCCACTGTTCCCTTCGTGGCCCGCTACCGCAAAGAGGTGACAGGAGGGTTGGACGACACGCAACTTAGGACTTTGTCGGACCGCCTGACATATTTGCGTGAATTGGACGCCCGTCGCGAGACGATCCTGAGCTCGATCAAGGATCAGGGCAAGTTAACGGATGATTTGGCAAAATCCATCGCGCAGGCGGATACCAAAGCCCAGTTGGAAGACATCTATCTGCCCTACAAACCCAAGCGTCGCACCAAGGCGATGATTGCGCGTGAGAACGGGTTGGAGCCACTAGCGGACGCCATTCTGGCAAACCGTTCTGCTGATCCCGAAGAGTTGGCCCAGACTTATGTCGCCGAAGCGGTTCCAACGACGAAGGACGCACTGAATGGCGCGCGGGACATAATCACCGAGCGGCTGACCGAAAACGCCTCCCTTCTGGGAGAGCTGCGCTCGTTTATGCAACGCGAAGCTTTGCTGACCTCGAAAGTGATTGACGGCAAGGAACAGGAAGGTGCGAAATTCAGCGACTACTTCGAACACTCCGAGCTCTGGGCCAAAACGCCATCTCACCGCGCGTTGGCCATGTTGCGCGCGTCGAAAGAAGGCATCGTGACGTTGGACATCGCTCCTGAACCCGATGCTGGTGCCGCGCGAGCTGAAGCCATCGTTGCAGCCCATCTGCAAACCCGCAGCGATGCGCCCGGAGATGCCTGGCTGCGCAAAGCCGCTGGCTGGACCTGGCGAGTAAAGCTCTCTCTGTCGATGATGGTCGAATTGATGGCAGATCTACGCAGTCGGTCTCAGGAAGAGGCTATTCAAGTTTTTTCACGCAATCTCAAAGACTTACTATTTGATGCGCCGGCTGGCGCGCGTCCAACTCTGGGTTTGGACCCGGGAATCCGCACCGGTGTCAAAGCCGCTGTCGTTGATGCAACCGGCAAAGTAGTTGCGACGGATACGCTGTACCCCTTTCAGCCCAAAAAGGACCTGCACGGCGCGCAGGCAGCTATCCTGAATCTGATCTCGGCTCATAAAATCGAACTGATCGCCATTGGCAACGGCACGGCAAGTCGCGAAACCGAAAAGGTGGTTTCCGATACTCTGAAGCTGCTGCCCAAGACCGTCACGGCACCCACCAAGGTTGTCGTGTCCGAAGCCGGGGCGTCTGTATACTCGGCTTCAGAACTGGCCGCGCGTGAATTCCCGGATCTAGATGTCTCGCTTCGCGGGGCTGTATCGATTGCGCGGCGCCTGCAGGACCCATTGGCCGAGCTGGTAAAGATCGAACCCAAATCCATCGGTGTTGGGCAATATCAACATGATGTCGACCAGCATCGCTTGTCGCAGTCACTGGCCTCGGTCATCGAGGACGTTGTGAATGCGGTGGGCGTAGACTTGAACACGGCCTCTGCCCCCCTACTCTCGCACGTCTCTGGCCTTGGCCCCGGGTTGGCCGAGGCTATTGTCACGCACAGGGATTTGAATGGTGCTTTTGGGTCCCGAAAAGAGCTTTTGAAGGTCGCGCGTCTGGGTCCCCGTGCCTACGAACAATGCGCGGGTTTTTTGCGGATACGTGATGGCTCGGAACCGTTGGATGCGTCTTCGGTGCACCCCGAGGCCTATGACGTAGCCCAACGGATCGTATCAGCCTGTGGTCGCGATATTCGCCAAATCATGGGTCATGATGGCGCGTTGAAGGGTCTGCAAGCAGAACGTTTCGTGGATGAGAACTTTGGCCTTCCAACTGTGTTGGACATTTTCTCGGAGTTGGAGAAACCGGGTCGGGATCCGCGCCCCAGTTTCGTGACCGCATCATTCACCGATGGGGTCGAAGAAATTACCGATTTGAAGCCCGGGATGGTGTTGGAAGGTACGATCACCAACGTTGCTGCATTTGGCGCCTTTGTCGATATTGGTGTGCATCAGGACGGTCTGGTCCATGTCAGCCAGCTTGCCGATCGATTTATCAAAGATCCGCATGAGGTGGTTAAAGCAGGACAAGTTGTCAAAGTGACCGTTGTTGAGGTAGATGTACAACGTAAGCGTATTGGGCTAACCATGCGAAAGGATGGTGGAGCTTCGGGGCGCCGAGATCGTGAATCAAATGCTCCTGAAAAACGCCCCTATGCGGCAAAAGGAAAAAGCCCACAATACGCAAAATCTGACAAGAATGCACATCACAGTGCTCTTGGGGATGCACTCAAGTCGGCTATGAAAAATCGATAGAGATAGAGTGACATTTTTCCGGTCCTTACTGAATGATACTATGTGAATGCGTCTGGTTCCAGTTCCTCCCAAAATTCGAATATTTTTGTTGCGTTTAGACCCGATCGCCAACCGTGAGCTCTAAAGTGCTCACGGTCGAGATCATTATCGAGCCCTGACACGAACAACCGCTTATCTGCATCTCTTTGAGTAGGGTTTCGCCGCGAAACCAGCTCTTCCACAACTGCCAGTTTTCTGGCCCGCTCGGTACGTTCTGCCGCCCGCGCTTCGTATTCCCTGTCTTGCTTTTGCTTTTCGGCATCCCGGATTTGTGCCGCCTCCACAGCTTCAGGACTCGGTGCAACCTCAGGCTCATTTTTGGCCGCAAGGTAATCATCCCGCATAGCCGCCGACAAATAGCCCAACGCCGACTTCACCCCCTCCTGCCGGTTTACATAGTCCAGCTTTTGTTGAACGTAGTCCTCTCCGTGCTCCGATATCCACTGACGCGCAAGCCGATCTGAAACACCCTGTTTCCGCAGTGTCTTGTAGATCGGCAGGTTCCGAACACCATCGCTATCGTCAATTTCAAACATCGCTTTCTGCGGATTTCCTTTGATAAGAAAGCGAATGTCTGTAACAGTTCGTCCCTTTTTCTGAAATTCAGGCTCAATGAGTATGTCAGAGCTCTTGTTCACCTCGGCGACCGCAGGCTTGATTATCTTGGCATTCAGGTGCTTGAAGCTGCTATAGTAGTCGCTGCCATCAACGCCCATGAGCTTTCTAAATACGTCCAGCGCCCACCAACCCGTAGACCCGGTCCGCACAAACCGATAGCAGTTTTCGTAAAGCGCTAATCCATGACCGGAACTGAAGTTCCGCTGAATCTGGACGTTTATCAACGCGTAGATTTTGGGATCATACAACTTTTGCGCCAAGGCCGGTGAATACGCGTATTCACACACGCCATTCTTCAACTTGGCAAAACTAAGCAGCGACGAGACGCCCCATTCCTGGCGACCTTGTTCATCCAACATGTCCCACTCAGCAACGGTTTCGGCCAGTGCTCGAAGACTGGCTCGCAGCGTGTCAAAGTCGTTGGAGTTATACCCGACCATCATCGCCAATGTCCGCGCATCGATGGTATGTGTTGGGGCCGAAGTTAAAGCGTCGTATGCGTTGAGCAACAAAACATTCGATAGTTTACGTTGCAAAAGAGTCAGCTTGCCGCTGATGTGAATCGCGGCGACATTCTTCTTGACCGTTTCCCGGCGCAAAGCCCCGGAGAGCTGATCCATGTTAAGTTCTGTATCCGGCATGATTCTGCCTGGCTGCTCGTTTTCTGATTCTTGGCACGAAAGGTACCTATAGTTCAATCTTTATTGGGTACCAATATACGGGATTAGGTCCAACCCGCATTTGGGTACCTAAGCGATTGCTGAACAGAGTTATCCCCAGAAAGAGTCCATTTGGGAATCCTAACTAACGAATCAGCGAACGGTTTGTGCCTACGAAAGTCAAAATTAGAGCCTGAAATGCCTCGAAACTTGATGTCCTGAGAATCGGGGCCCTTCTTCCCGAAGTTCGGCGCTATTGAACCTGTATCTGGGTACCTTAGATCCCGAACTCAGGCACCTTTCGGCCTGTATCCGGGTCCCCGTAGGGACTTTAACTGTTGTTTTTAAACGTTATATTTCTCGCAAAGAATCTAAACTATATAAAAAGATTAAACTGTTTGGTGCTTGTTCTTTTCCATTTTTTGCTAGTTTCGTGGCGAAACCATGCTTGAGGCGCAATTTCTGTGGAAAACTCTCATTCACAGGATAGCTTCGCAAAGTAATGTTCGCTACATTGCCCGATATACGCCGGTAAGGCGAACATTAGCTGAGGCATCGACAGTGAACAAAACCAACCAACCTCCCCTACCCCCGTATCTAAATCTCGATCCAGAAAGTGCAGCGGCAAAGTTGCCAGATCCTATCGGCACTTCACGATTCGCGAAAGCAGCGACGTTCTGCGCCAAAGGACGTGAAGACTTGGCACGTCGAGGATATGCGCCAGACGGGGAAAAGAGATTACGGCGTTTTTCGATCTGGGAAATCACAAAGTACCTGATACCGGTTGCGCCGGCCCATCTGAGGCGTGTCCTCAAGGCCAATCCAGAACTGCCACAGGGCGAAGGTGAAGCCGGATCCAAGTGGTTTACCCTAGACGAAGTGTTAACACTCAGGAAGTATTTTGCCGCGGAGGGTGTCAGCACCAAAGAATACTTGCCTTATCGACCGGAAGGGTTGCCCGCCAAGGTCGTTTCTGTTGCGAATTTCAAGGGTGGCGTGGGAAAGACGTCAACAGCCGCCCATCTCGCAATGTCTGCGGCATTGGATGGATATAAGGTCCTCGTCATAGACCTGGATAGCCAAGGATCGATGACTTCTATTCTCGGGGGATCTGTCGCGGATGAATGGCAGACTGTCTTTCCACTCATTGCCAAGGACTACGCGCGGGCTGTGCAAGAGGAAAACCGCGTACGGCAGGTAGGGGGGCAACCCGAAATCCCTCTGGACGAGACGTTGCAGGAAGCACTGAACACTCAACCTAGTGACGTTATCCAGAAAACGCATTGGCCCAATATCGATCTAATTGGTGCGCAGTTGAACCTGTACTGGGCAGAATTTCAGATACCGGTGTGGCGTATGGGGCTTCGAAGCTGGCCGCTTTGGGATGGGCTCACCAATTTTCTGGAAGATGAAGGTGTGCTTAACGACTATGATGTCGTTTTCATTGATACGCCTCCTGCACTTGGGTACCTAACGATCAACGCCTTGGCGGCCGCTGATATTCTCTTGGTGCCATTGGGCGCCTCTTTTCTGGAGTTTGATTCAACCGGTCGGTTCTTCGATATGCTTTATACGACCTTTGCGAGCATCGAAGACGGCGAAAACGCTGCGCAGCGAGCCGCTGGATTACCCGAGCTAAAGTTTGAATGGGACGTGGTCCGAGCCATTATTACTCGATTTGATGCGAGCCAACAGACAGATATGGCTAACGTCATCCAAGCCTATTTTGGTGATTTCATGAATGCCTACAGGCAGGATTTCACCGCGTTGGTGGGGCAGGCCGGTGAGCAGGTCAACGGGATTTATGAGGCGGACTACCGTGATTTCAACCGCGACACCTATGTACGTGGTCGGGAAACCTTTGATCGCACTTACGCGGAGTTCAAAGAGGTATTGATAGGATGTTGGTGGCGGGACGCCCAAATGGGAGGGCAGGTAGATGGCTAAGCGCAGAAGGTTGACAGCACCAAACACTGCAGATTTGGAAGAACTGGAAGCCGGTTTCGCGGCGAAACCGGCTTTGAATCCATTTGAAGCCTCTGCGACTACACCGCCAATCGCCCAGGTTGCTGCCGAAGCAGCAACGCTGAATGGAATGGCGTCTGTAACGGATCGCGTTGCATTGGCTCAGGACCAAGGCGACGCGGCACTTTGGCGAGATGCGCAAGAAGCCGGTCTAGTTGCCGAGATGCTGCCGATTAACCAGATTGACGCTGAGTTTATCCGCAGAGATCGGATGGTCGAAGACGAAGAGGCCATGTCTGAACTTCTCGAGTCGCTGCGTGTTCACGGATTGCGAACACCCATTGAGGTTACGCGCGACGGCGATGGATACGGTCTGATCTCGGGATTTCGGCGCTTAGATGCATTTCGCCGGCTTTCGGAAAACGACCCGAGGTTTTCGACAATTCCTGCATTTGTGCGAGAATCGGGTTCGGGGCAGGGTGCCTACGTATCAATGGTCGAAGAAAACGAGCTGCGCTCTAACCTTAGCCCTTACGAGCGCGGGCGCATCGCGGTTTTGGCTGTAGGGCAGGGGATATTTGATACGACTGAAGCTGCCGTAGATGTTCTCTTTGCTGCGGCGTCTAAAGCCAAGCGATCGAAAGTACGTAGCTTTGCGGTTGTTCATGAAGCGCTTGGGGACTTATTGCAGCATCCTGTTGCGCTATCGGAAAAAGCTGGATTGAAACTGGCTTCAGCATTGAGGGGAGGTGCGCAAGCGCAGCTTCGGCAAGCCTTGGCTGAAGCGGAAGCTCTGGATCCCAAGTCCGAATGGGCAATCTTAGAAAGTGCGATGAATGCAGCACCATCGCCAAACAAGAGTAATTCACGGGGAGGGCGCCCTAAACAAGTCAAACCTTTGCCACCAGTAAGCTTGCCAGGCGGTGGGGATGTGCTGGCAGAGTTGTCGTCGGACGAGGTGCGTATTCGCATACGGTTGAAAGGAGTCTCTGAAGAGGATGTCCAAGAGTTGGTTAAGCAAATTGCACACCGCTTAAGCTAGTTTCGGTTCGAAACCTAGAGCGCATTCTGTGGCTTTAGGTTTCGACGACATCAGAGGGCTCTCTGCGCAAAAATCGGAGTAACTAGTAATGCGCAAAAAACATAAAAAAAGAGCGCTATAAACCCAATTCACTTTTATGCGACGTGGTTGTGCTGGTTCTGTCGCATACTTATTAGATTGCAGAGCATCAGTGGATTTGGTGAGCAGTTTACCCTGCCAGTTGGGCGAACTGCTGAAACGGACGGAGTCCGGGCGTGAATTGACCTTTGCGGATCATGTTGACCAGTTCTATGCCTGCTAGGACAGATGCGGCTGAAGCGAAAGATTTGAAGCCCAGCATGGGCCTGATCTTTCGTTTGATGAAACGGTGATCCTGTTCAATGATGTTATTGAGGTATTTCCGCCTGACCATTTCGATCGGGATCGGGCAGCCAAAACTTTTGAGCATCTTGTTGATTGCCTTGATGCCAGCTGTATTGGCACCACTTTTGTCGATAACGATCTTGCGTGGCAATCCGTTCACCTCGAGAGCGCGGGCGAAGAACTTCGTCGCAGCGGCCTTGTTCCGGCGCTCGGACAACATGAAATCCAGCGTCTTGCCGTGTTTGTCGATCGCTCGGTAAAGATAGACCCATTCGCCTTTCACTTTCACATAGGTTTCATCCATACGCTACGAACGGTCTGCGGGACGCTTTCTATACCGCGCTGCTTCAGCAATGAGACCAGCATATCGACTGACCCAGCGGTTCAGTGTTGCATGATCCCGATCAACGCCGCGTTCCGCCATGACTTCCTCCAGGTCACGGTAGGAAACACCAATAGCGCAGGTAGAAGAAAACCGCGTGCAAGATCACGTCTTTCGGAAAATGCGTGGCCTTAAATGAGATCGTCACGGCCTGCTCCTGTAATGTCCCAGCACGCGTTAACAGAACTGCGTTCAATCTGGCAGGTGGGGCAGCGTTTGCGACAGAACCGTTCATCTTCCCAACGGTCATGACCATCATGGATGGTTGTTGTGTCCGGAAGAGGGGAAGGCAGGTCGTGCTCGTCAGAATTGAGAGGATCGGGCGTAAACTCTGCCATTGCGTGTTGCATCT
Source organism: Ruegeria sp. Ofav3-42 (assembly GCF_022347725.1). Taxonomy (GTDB): domain Bacteria; phylum Pseudomonadota; class Alphaproteobacteria; order Rhodobacterales; family Rhodobacteraceae; genus Ruegeria. The sequence continues at coordinate 76,743 of NZ_JAKRGB010000017.1, read as the reverse complement.
GGAGACTCCTCGTCTGTTGCGGTGCCAGCCCGCCGACGGTTTTGGAATGATTTCAGGTCAGGTTCGTCGAGATCTGGCTTCTTCGGCCATGCGTTCGGCTCCGCGTCAGCAACAGCTTCAAAATTACCTCTTGCGCAAGGGGCGGTTATACATGTTGCACAAATGGTCCGACGGATGAGAAAGAGCGGTCATTTAAGTTGCGGGGGACACGGCCATTCTTTAACATCCGGTCCGCATATTGGGAAAAGATCAAAATCAAAAGATCCCTTTATCATCGATCAGATTAGAGAAAGTTGTATCCATGGAAACGAAATCCGGGGTTCCCTTTTTCCGCCATGGGTTGAGGGCTGATGACGCCGGGCCCATCGCGGATGTTTTGGCGACGCCTTTTCTGACCTCCGCCGGGGTTGGCCGACAGGTCGAAGCCCGGTTGTGCGATTTTTTTGGCGTGGCAGGCGCAAAACTGACGAACAGCTGGACAAATGGCGCCATAGCAACGCTGCTGGCGATGGGCATCGGCCCTGGCGATGAGGTGATCGTGCCGGCGATGACTTTTATTGCCAGCGTGAATATCATCGAGATCCTGCAGGCCAAACCGGTCTTTGTGGATGTTGACCCGGAAACACAGCTGGTTGATCTTGCTGCTGTCGCAAAGGCAATCACGTCGAAGACCCGGGCCATCATCCCTGTTCACCTATACGGACAGATGGTGGATATGGAGGCACTGCGGGACCTCTGTGGTAAGGATATCCGTCTGCTGGAAGACTGCGCCCATTGTTTTGAAGGCACCCTGAGGGGTCACCGCCCCGGTGAGTTTTCGGATGCGGCGGTGTTCTCCTTCTATGCCACGAAAAATGTTACCTGTGGCGAAGGTGGCGCGGTTATCACCAATGATGAGGCGCTTTTTGCCCGACTGAAACAGACTATGCTGCATGGTATGTCCGCCGGCGCAGATCGCCGTTTTGAAAACGCGCTGTATCGTCATTGGGAGATGAATAACCTTGGTGTAAAGGCCAACTTGCCTGACCTTCTGGCCGCATTGCTTCCCGCGCAGATTGACATTATCGCGGAAAAGCTGACTGAACGTACTCGGCTAGTGGCCCGCTACAGAGAGGCTCTTGATGGTCAGGCCGGCATTCAACTTCTGGCCGGGGTGCCTGATTGTGTTTCGGCCCATCACCTTTTCCCCATAGCGGTACCAATGGGATTGCGGGATCAGGTTCTGCACGATCTGAACGTTGCGGGTGTCGGAACCACGGTAAATTACCGGGCGGTCCATGAGATGGGCTATTACGCATCAAAATACGACTTTCAGCCTGACGACTATCCGGTCGCGTCGGATTGGGGCCAGCGCACCTTGAGCCTGCCGCTGTTCCCGGGCCTGCGGGATGAAGAACAGGATTATGTTGTTTCGTCGCTTAAAAAGATCATTACGGCGCTGATATAAAAACAAAAAAGGAGAAGAGCGTGACCGATAGTCAAGACTTGAGCGGCATGATGTTTCTGGTGACCGGTGCCGGAGGCTATATTGGCTGTGTCCTGACGGATGAATTGCTTGAACGCGGTGCCAGTGTCCGTGCGCTTGATCGCTTCTTTTTTGGGCAGACGCTGCTGAAGGATGGGCACAGGCCAGAGCGGCTGACCCTGATGCGCAAGGATATTCGTGATGTGAGCGCCGCGGATTTTGATGGCGTTGATGCGGTTCTTGATCTCGCAGCCCTTTCCAATGACCCCTCTGGCGATCTGGCGCCGGAACTGACCTGGGATATCAATTCCCTGGGTCGCAAACATATGGTTCACAAGGCAAAGGAAGCAGGTGTGCCGCGCTTTGTAATGTCCTCGACCTGTTCGGTCTATGGCGCGGCCGGGGATGGGATCAGCACCGAAGAAAGCCCGGTCAACCCGGTCAGCGTCTATGCAAATTCAAATTACGAAGCTGAAACCGAAGTCCTGTCCTTAAATGATGACGGCTTCACCACTGCCGCGCTGAGAAATGCTACCGTATTCGGCCTGTCTCGCCGGATGCGGTTTGATCTGGTCGTGAACCTGATGACGTTGTCCGCCTTTGAAAGGGGTCAGATCACGATCATGGGCGGGGGGCGCCAGTGGCGTCCGCTGGTACATGTGAAAGATGTGGCGCGCGGTTTGATCGCCCTGGCTGTGGGTGACAAGGAAACCGTCGGCGGCAAAGCGTATAACATCGGTTGCGGCAATTATCAGGTGATGACAATAGCTGCGATTGTCCGGGAAATCCTGCCCTTTCAGGTTCAGCTTCAGGTGGCCCCGGATGATGTGGATCGCCGGAACTATCGCGTCAGCTTTGATCGGCTTGAAAACGATCTGGGCTTTGAACCAACCCAAACACTGGAAGACGCCGTGGCAGAGATTTATGACGCCCTTAAGATGGGTCGGATTGAAAATGGCCCCCGCTGTTCGACGGTCAACTGGTATCGTCATATTCTGGATGCACGTGCGCTTCTGGATGAAATTGAACTTGATGGCCGGCTTTTGTAGGGGTCGAAACGGATGACCCATATTACAGCGATTGCACCGGTTCTGAACGAAGCTGGCAATATCAAAGAACTTGTGACCCGCCTGATTGCTTCGATCAGCACGATCACCGAAGATTTCACCATCCTGATCGTGGATGACGGGTCTACGGATCAGACCTGGGCCGAACTGCGGCGCCAGTCAAAGAACGACCCCCGTGTCGGCGGGCTGAGGTTTTCGCGAAATTTCGGACAGCACCCGGCGATTTCTGCAGGGCTGGCGGGTGCAGACGCCGACTGGGTTGTGGTCATGGATGGCGACCTGCAGGATCGCCCCGAAGTCATCCCTGATCTTTACACCAAGGCGCAGGAGGGATTTGACTGCGTTTTTGTAGAACGTCAGGATCGCCCGGAAAGCCGGCTTTACCTTTTGGGTCAGAAGATATTCTATTCCGTTCTAAGACGCCTGACCGGCGGTAATTACGATGGCCGCCACGGGAATTTTTCGATCATCTCGCGCGACGTGGTGGAAAGCTACAATCAGTTCTCTGAAACCGGCAGGTTCTATGGTGGCCTGGTCGATTGGCTTGGTTATTCGCGCGGTGCCATTCAGGCCGCCCATGGCGAACGTTTTTCAGGGAACCCCTCTTACGATCTGCGCAAGCGTTTCAGGTTCGCCAAACAGATCATCCTGTCCTTTTCGACCCGCCCGCTTGAGATGACCCTGAATTTTGGCTTGCTGGTGATTTTCCTGACCTTCGCGGCTGGTTTGATGGTGTTCTTGCGGGCGCTGTTCTTTGGTTACTCAATCGAAGGCTGGGCAAGCCTGATGGTATCGATCTATTTCCTTGGTGGTGTGCAGATGGTGATGATCGGTGTCGTCGGCCTTTATATCGGCCGGATATCGGATGAGGTGAAGGGCCGCCCAGGCAGCGTCGTCAGAGAGTATCTGAAACCTTCTTCCAGCACCGAAATCCTGATGGCAAAGCAACAGAAGGCTTCACCGCTATGACCGGTTGCGCGCTTCAGCATCTGGATTTTGACAGCGCTATCTTTGGTCGCGACGTGTTGCGGGTGGTCCGGCCGGATTCCAGGCGCGTGCAAGCAGAGTTGCAAGAGAAGTCCGGTGCGCTGATGGTGGATGCGAAGCTTAGCAGCGCGTGCTTTGATCAGATCGCGGCTTTTGAACGGCTTGGCTTCCGCCGGGTCGCGACACTGATCACACTGGAGGCCAGTCCGCTCTCTGAGCCACCAGAAGACATCCCAGACCGCAGCCTGCAATTGTCGGATAATGATCTGAAACATCATGCTGAAGGATTTGTCTTCCAACGGTTCCGTCAGGACTCCATGATCGATAGTGAACTCGCCAAGGAATTCATGAGGTTGTGGATCACGAATTCGCTTGCCGGGCGTCGGGAAACCCTGGCGCGCGGCTCCAATTTTTGCACCTATTGTGTTACAGATCAAACCCTGGTGATTGATCTTCTTTCTGTTATCGAACCGGGACGCGGGATTGCCGGCCAACTCCTGCAGGCGATCCGGAGCGAAGGGGCCGCGCGCTCGGCAACCAGGGTCCGTGTCACGACCGAAGCGGAAAACAGTCGCGCCCTGCACAGCTATGTGAATGCAGGATTTGTGCCTGTGATGTCTGAAACAGCCCTTCATCTGGTGCGCGACGATGCCGGATGAGCGGTCGATTTTTTCCCATTCAATGTTATGGCAGGTCCTGCGCTTTGGCCTTGGGGGTGTTGGGGTCAACCTGACGCTCTATGGGCTTTATCTTGTTGTTACCCCTTTGGGTGTTGAACCGGTCATGGCCTCAAGTCTGGTTTTTGCAATCGGGATACCGTTTTCCTTTGTCGTTCACCGGCGGTTCACCTTCTGCTCAACCGAGGCCCGCAGAACACGTAAAGCCTTGTTCGCAATAGCCTATCTGACTGGGTATCTGGTGCAGATATCAACGCTTTATATCCTGTTTTATCACATCGGTTTTCCCCATCAGATCGCGCAGTTTGGCGCAATGCTTCTGGTCGCAGCCCTTATGTTTGTCGTTCAGAAGCTTCTGGTTTTCCGAAAATGACCGCAGAAGATAACGTCTCCGGTGTCAGGAGCGACCCGGTCCTGAAAGCCTGCGTCGTACTGACAATCATCGCGATTTCCTTGATCAACCTGCAGCTTGCGCAATTTGACACCCCGCGGCTGATCGACTGGCCCAATCATCTTGCCCGTCACCAGCTGCAATGTTCAATGGACCCGCTGGCAGGAATTGGTCAGCACTACATCTATAATTTTGTGCCAATTCCCAACGCGACCGCAGAATGGATCCACATGCTGGCGCCGGCCTGCTGGTCGGTCGAAGTGACACAGAAGATACTCATCCAATTTGCCACAACCGGGCTGATGCTGGCCACGGTATTCCTTCATGCCAGCATCTGGCGACGCTGGTCTCTCTGGCCAGTAATTTCCGCCTGTTTCATGTATCATTCGGCATTTGCATTTGGTTTTGAGAACTTCGTTCTTGCGCTCCCCCCCACTTTGGTTGCGCTTGCTGTTTGGTTTCTGACCAGCAACATGGCGCGGCTGCCCAGAACGCTTATCTTGGCGCCGCTGGCTCTGGCCATTTATTTTATGCATATTTATGCATTCGGCTTTCTGATGCTGGCCTGGACCTTCCTTGAATTTCAGGTTCTTTGGGATAAGCGCCGCGAGACGGATTTTGCGCGGTGCTTTTGGTCCGCATTTGTCGCCATGTTGCTGATCAGCATTTTGCCGGGGATTCACCTGCTGAACATAATTGGGCAGGCCAATGGCATCGATACATCATCATCAAGCAGCACTACGCTTCTTGAATTCCTGACGATGCTGGCATCGCCACTTGGAACTGGGGTCAATACCCGGCTTACCTTCAACGACCTGGCTGAAAGCCTCGCGCTGCTTCTTTTTATCATGATTTTCTTCATGGCCAGCCGTTTCCCCGGTGGCAGAGTTGCCGTGGAACGCCGGGGGATTTTTCCCTTAATCGCACTTGCCGTTGTGACCATGTGCATTCCTTCAGAATTGTTTAAAGTACATTTTACGCATATCCGCTTTCCCACTCTGGTGGCCTGTTTCTGGGTTGCCATTGTTGATTGCCGCCATAGTCGGTACGTCGGGCTTGTGTTGGCGATGATATTGGTCACCGTTGCTTTCCTGCGCACTGACAGGCTCGTTGGCTACTGGAAGCTCCATGACGAGGAGGTCGCAGAGTTAAGGCAACTGACCAGATATCTTGACAGTGATGACAGGCTTCTTGTTCTGGGTGACATGACAGCAAAAACAGTGACACATTCACATTCGGCTGCATATCTGGCCATGGATACGAAGGTGTTTCTGCCTTCGATCTTCACTGGTGCAAACGCTCTGTCTCCCCGGCCGGACATAAGGGACAGAGACATATCCCAATATTTTCCCCCGTACTGGCGGGAATTCCTGGAACTGGACAGAACCCAAAATGCCTACCTGAAATCCGTAAGGTTAGTCGGCTGGGATCACTATTTCTCGCATGTGCTCGTACTGTCTGCGGTTGATCAACCCGACCCCGGTATAATTCGTCTGGGGCGTCTGCTTGAAGCAGGCACATTTTTTTCGCTCTATGCGTTAAACTCAAATTGACGGCTGGTTTGCTGGCTATAGCATATTGCGTTGGATGTGTCGCAAACTTTGGCCGACATGTTGCACCTTGGCGTGGTTTGATCCAACTGGTGGTTTGACTGTGACGATGCTTGGAATGCCCAATGATCGACTTTAAAGGTGCCCACTATCCGCAATAGGTGATTCTGTTTTCGGTCTATTTCTACGTTCGATTTGGCGTCTCGTACCGCGACCTGGAAGAGATCATGGCGGAACGTGGTGTGTCGGTTGATCACTCGACGCTGAACCGCTGGGTGATAAAGTACTCGCCCCAGGTCGCTCAGATGGCGCAGAAAAGGAAGATCAAGACAGCAGAATCTTGGCGCATGGATGAAACCTATGTGAATGTTCGCGGCGAATGGGTCTACTTGTACCGCGCTGTAGACCGCGACGGTCAAACCCTTGATTTCATGCTGTCAACGAAGCGAAACACGAAGGCTGCAAAGAAATTCTTCGCCAATGCACTCTGTCACAATGGCATCCCGAAGCGGATCACCATTGACAAAAGCAGGAGCAATGCAGCCGGGATCCAAGAGGTCAACATGATCCGCAAAGGCCAGCTTGGGCCTTCGACATGCGGATTCCGTCAATTCGCAGAGCTCGCAGGGTAATTTTGCCCAGTCAAAGCGATAGCTTCGAACCACGCTAAAGTTTGCGACAAAGCCCTTCTTGAAAACTATGCTGTGCGGATCGCACCAAGCGTTCCATGATCTTTCGGGACGGGATGAATACCGATTGGCCCAAGGCCCATTCATAGCCACATTGAATCAGATCTTCTGTGGAGGGGCCCAAAGTTGAAACCTGCGATGCAAGTGCTTCGCGCAGCTTGGCGCGATGCCGGTCATTGGCACGGCTAACGCCAAGAAAGCGCAGAATTTCCAACCGGTGGCGGCGAGCTGTGTCGCTGGCGATGTCGTAATTCGGGACATGCGCGAGATCTTCACCAAGTTGCTGAGCGAGATAATCCAATGCCGAGGGTGGCACATCCTTCAACTGCACCGGAAAATACCCGAAGTGCCGAAAATGCGCCAATTGGGCAGCAAGCCCAATCCGCATCGCGTGCCGATAGCCGTTTACCAAATCAAGATCAGCGTAAGACAGACTCCAGACAGCCAGAAATTCTCGTTCCAATACAACACGCTCCAATCGAAAGGGCAAACTGTGTAAAGATCAGGTGCTCGTTAAGCTGGACTGTGTTCCGTTATTGTTCCTCATAACGCCCAAATATGCACGCTCGGTCCAGTTGGGCCAACCTCCTTCGGGTTGTTGTTGACAGCTTTTCGATTCCGAATAAGGTACATGTATGAACAAGCTTGAACAAGAATCAACAAGTAGCGATCTGATCGGAGCATCCAAGTCGGTCAGAATTGCGCATCAGCTGGAAGAAGAGATCAGGTCCGGCGGGCTTGGGAACGGGACGCCGCTCGCCAGCGAAAATGAGCTTGTCAAACGGTTTTCAGTCAGTCGGAATACCGTGCGCAAAAGCTTGGAGATCCTCTGCCGCAAAGGCTTGATCACGACCCGGCGAGGGATTGGGTCATTTGTGACATTTGGCGGCCAAACCATCGACGATCGCTCCGGGTGGAGCGTCGCGTTGTCCTCCGGTGACACGGAACTCGCGACCCGTGTCTTGCGTCTGGCACGCGGGGGAATGGACCTGAATGACGTGCCGGATCTGACCGACACAGACTTCCTGATCGTCGACCGCTTGCGGTTTCGCGTGAAAACCGGTCAGGGCGTTTCGCTCGAACGCAGTCGCGTTGCCTGGCGCCCTGGATTTTCCGAAATCCTGGAGAACGGCCTTGAGAATGGGTCATTGACGGAAACTCTGCGGCTTCGCGGGCTGAGCGTCGACGGGGGAAAAGAATGGGCCCGAGTGCTGCCTGCCCTCAGCGCGGCGGATGCGGCTGTGATGGGGCGTGAGAAGGGTGAGCCGATGTTACGGCTTTGCCGCCTGACACGTTCAGCCGATGGGGCAACCTTGGAATATGTCGAAAGCATTCTGGATCCGGACCTGTTCGGTCTGCAAATGGAGTTTTGACAACGTTGACTGATAGAGGTTTGGCATACGATCGCGCCTGTGGCGCCCTCGCCGGAATGGCGATCGGGGATGCATTGGGCATGCCGTCCCAAACCTTGTCGCGGCCGCAGATCGCTCAGCACTATGGCGAAATAACCAACTATGTTGCCCCTTACCCGGATCATCCTGTTTCGCACGGCCTCGGGGCGGCACAGGTGACGGATGACACTGAGCAGGCGTTTTTGCTGGCGAAACGCCTTGTCGAAGACGACAACGGCTTTGACGAGACGCTCTGGGCACAGGACCTGCTGGATTGGGAGCGCGATGTCAGGGCGCGGGGTCTGCGCGATTTGCTTGGCCCATCCTCTAAAGCAGCGTTGGCCGCGATGCTGGCTGGAGAGTCAGCGCTTGAAACCGGGCGCAATGGCACGACGAACGGGGCCGCGATGCGGATCACCCCGGTCGGAATTGCCACCAAATATGATCCATCCGACAATTTTCTGGACCGCGTCGAGCTGGCCTGCCGGATGACGCACAACACGGGTGAGGCAATCGCTGCTGCAGCTGCAGTTGCCGCCGTTGTCAGCCGCGGCGTGGATGGGCTTGATTTTGACGCTGCCATCGAGACTGCTTTGGATGCTGCCGAGAAAGGGCAGAAACGCGGTTTTCGGTCCGGTGAACCGGATATGAGTAAACGGATAACTGACGCATTGAAACTGGCGGACAAAGGTATTTCCACCGAGGAATTTGCGCAGTCAGTGGGGACGTCTGTTGCATCATATGAGTCTGTCCCGGCCGCTTTTGGCGTAGTGCGAATGGCTGAAGGAGATGTTTGGAAAGCCGCACAGATCGCTGCCAACATAGGCGACGACACAGACACAATCGGTGCGATTGCCGGAGCGATGGCAGGTGCCTGCGCAGGCATCCAGAGTATCGATCCTAACGCGCTTGCCCCTGTCCGCTCGGCAAATGACCTTGCGATCGAAGCGACGGCTGAACAACTGTTGACCCTGCGTGGCGTATCAGCAGATGCGCCACACGACACGACGGAGGCAACGAGATGACCAATCGCCTCTTGCAGATGTCCGGTGTCGTTGCCGACCTTCTTTACGAAGTCGAAGCCGTACCCGCACCGGGTGAAGAAGCCATTGTCAAAGGCTTCTCCATCACACCCGGTGGTGGTTTCAACGCGATGGTCGCCGCGAAACGCGCTGGCATGATGGTGTTCTACGGCGGCTCGATCGGGTCTGGTCCGTTTGCAAAAATTGTCCGCGAAGGCCTCAACACCGAAAACATTCCCTTCCTTCGGGCACAGGATCTGAACCGCGATCAGGGTTGCTGCACCGTGATGATCGACCCGCAAGGCGAGCGGACATTCGTGGCCAGCGACGGTGCCGAGGGGCACGTAACTGCCGAAGATCTGAACCAGATCAGCTTTCACGAGTTCGGCTGGACGCTGTTGTCGGGCTATGCCCTGCATTACGCGGGGTCGCGTCGGGCACTACACCAATGGCTGACCGGCGAGGACAGAATAGAAAATCTGGTTTTCGACCCGTCGCCCATCGTCGCCTCCCTCAATCGCGAGGCGCTTCAGGCGGCGATGGCCCGAGCAACCTGGATCAGCGCCAATATGCGGGAAGCAGCGGTTTTGACAGGACAGGCTGATCCGACCGAAGCCGCCAAATCTCTCGCCGAAACACGTCCCAGGGGCGGAGGTGTCATCGTGCGTCTGGGCGAAGAGGGCTGCATTCTGGCCCGGCAAGGTTCCCTTGAACATATCCCACCTTTCCGTGTTCAGGCCGTGGATACAAATGGGGCCGGTGACACTCACATCGGCAGTTTCATCGCCTGTTTGTCACGCGGCGAAACGCCAAAACAAGCTGCCGTTTACGCAAATGCCGCAGCAGCTTTGTCGACCACACAAAAAGGACCGGCGACTGCCCCGACCGAAGCGGTTGTCGAAAACGCTCTGCGCAAGAAAGAGGCTGGTTGATCGAGAACCGAAGCTGAAGACCATCCAACTGGGAGACGACAATGAACAAACACATCCTTCTGGCAACCTCAGTTGCCCTGACAACCGTGGGCACGGTCGTTCTGGCTGATGAAATTCGCGTTCTGAATTGGCAGGGTTATGGCACTGATCAGGACTGGGCCATCGCCGCGTTTACCGAAGCCACTGGTCACACCGTTGTTCATGAATACTTCAACTCGGAACAGGAGATGCTGACAAAGCTGCGGACCAATCCGGGTGCCTATGACGTGGTTCTGATCAACGCAGCCTTCACCCCTCAGGCACAGGCCGAAGGATTGATCGGGCCGGTCGACAGCTCGCTTGTTGCCAACTTTGGCGACGTACCCGAGAACATGGCTACAAATCAGGACCTTAATGCAGGTGGCGCCCTGCACGGTGTGCCCTGGACCTGGGGCCTGACGTCGTTCGCGGTGAACACCAATGAGTTCAGCGAAATGCCAACGTCGATCGAAGTGTTCTGGGATTCAGCACATGAAGGCAAAGTGTCGATCCGCGACGATGCGCTGGAGGCGGTTCAGTTCGCGGCAATCGCCACCGGTCAGGACATCAACGACATTCAGGATCTCGATGCCATTGAGGCCAAGCTGGCCGCGTTGATGCCGCAGATCAAAACCTACTGGGGCTCGGAAAACGACTGGAACCAGTTCATGGCCGCCGGTGACCTGGACGTTGCAACCTTCTGGTCCGGGTCTGCAAGCAGATCGATGGCATCTGGATTGCCGGTACAGTTCGTCGTCCCCGAAGAAGGCGCGATCGGTTGGCTTGACGGGCTGTCCATCCCTGAAACCTCAACCAAGAAAGAGGCAGCACACGCCTTTATCAATTGGATGATTGACCCGGAGTTCTACGTGAAATGGGCCGAAAGCGGCGCCCCTGCATCGGCAAATGCAAAAGCCGCAGATGCCCTACCGGACGATGCTTTCAACAAACGCGTTCTGGGCGATCCCGCCGTTGTGGCCCGTGTGCAGTTCCAGCGCCCGGTCTCCGATGAAAACCGCGAGAAGTACCTGGAACTGTGGCAAGGCCTGAAGGCCGCGCAATAATCAGGCCGAAGCAAGGGAGAAAGCAGACATGTCAACGGTTCTTGCCCGTCAGGACAGGCTCAAGATCGCCTCGTTGCTTTCCCCCGCCTATATCTGGCTGACAGTGGCAATTTTTCTACCGCTGTCGGCGATGCTCTATTTCAGCTTTTTGTCAGATGTGCCTTTTGGAGACGCCGAATGGCGTTACACCACAGACAACTATCAGGCGTTCTTTCAAACTTCGACCTATGCGACGCTGCTGTGGAAGTCCATCAAGCTCGGCCTGACGGTCACGGCTGTATCGGTGCTTGTGGGATTTCCCTGCGCCTATGTGTTGGCCAAGGTCATCAAGGGAAAATCGCGCGAAGCACTTTTTCTTTTGGTTATCCTGCCGTTTTGGTCAAACTCGCTGGTTCGTATCTTTTCATGGGCGATCGTGCTGCGCGGGAACGGGGTGCTCGATCTGGGCCTGAACGCGATTCTGCCTTTTGAGGTAGACGTGAACCTGATGTTCTCGACACCGGCCATCGTGATCGGACTGGTTCATTCCTACCTGCCTTATGTGATCCTGACGTCGTATCTGGCCCTTCAGGCGATAGACGACAGCCTGATTGATGCCGCCCGTTCAATGGGCGCAAACAAGCTGACCATCTTGTGGCGCCTTGTTCTACCTCTGTCGCTGCCGGGTCTGCTGGCCGGGGCCGTGCTGATTTTTGTGCCCGTCGTCGGTTCGTTCATGGAACCCCGCATTCTTGGCGGGCGCGTTGGCACCTATTTCGGAACTGTCATCGAGGACCAGTTTGTCGCTGTCTTCAACTGGCCATTGGGGGCTGCATTGTCCTTTATTCTGCTGGCCGTTGTGCTGTTGATCCTGGCAACCGCCAGCCCGGTTCTGCGGAGGGCTCAGACATGAATGGGACATATCTGGCCTTGCTGGGCAAGGTTTGGCTTGGACTGATCCTGTTCTTTCTGTATGCGCCGATCATCGTCATGGCATTCATGTCCTTTAACGCCTCGCAATATTATCAGTTGCCCTTCGAGTTTTCGCTGACTTGGTACGAAAAGTTGGGCCAGAATACCGAGATCCTGAATGCGGCAACCCGGTCGGTCCTAATCGCGTTGGCGACAACGGTGATCGCCACAACACTGGGGACAGCCGCATCTCTGGCGCTTTTCAGGTTCGAGTTTCGCGGCAAACGATTCCTGCAGGTGATGCTGTTCCCGCCGATCGCAATCCCCTGGCTTATCACCGGCACGGCAATGTTGATCTTTTTCTACGGCGTCGGATTGGGGCGCGGCACACCTTCCGTTCTGATCGGTCATGTCGCTCTCGCTCTGCCTTATGTGATCGTAGTGGTGAGCGCCCGGTTGGTGACCTTTGACGTTACCCTGGAAGAAGCCGCTCGATCCATGGGCGCAGACAGCTGGACCGTCACACGACGCGTAACCCTGCCATGGATTGCGTCGGGTATCATCGCGGGTGCCCTGTTTTCCTTCGCGGTCAGCTTTGATCAGTTCGTCGTCTCGTATTTCCTGTCCGAACCCGGTGACAGCACGTTGCCGGTGCTGATCTACACGTCGATCCGCAAAGGGTTCACGCCGGAAATCAATGCGATCTCGACAATCATAATCGTCATCTCAATGGCCGTGATGCTGTTTGCAGCCCGGTTTTCAAATTTCGGAGGAGAGCGCTGATGGCCGAAGTCTCTGTCCAGAACGTTACCAAGACCTTTGGGTCGCTCAAGGCGCTGAACGACGTCACCATGGATTTCCCGAACGGCGGGTTTTTTGCCCTGCTCGGCCCGTCCGGCAGCGGCAAGACAACTTTGCTTCGCGCCATCGCAGGTTTCATCTTTGCAGACAGCGGCTCGATCTATATCGGCGACCAATCTGTCGAGAACATTCCGGTCGAAAAGCGCGACATCGGGATGATGTTTCAGAACTATGCGCTGTTTCCCAATATGACCGTGGCAGACAATGTAGGCTTTGGTCTGCGCGTGCGGAAAGTTGGCGCCGCAGAAGAGCGCCGCCGTGTGGGTGAGGCGCTGGAACTTGTTCAACTTGGCCAGTTGGGCGACCGAAAACCACACCAGCTTTCTGGCGGGCAGCGACAGCGCGTGGCATTGGCGCGGGCAATCGTGACCAATCCCAAAGTGCTGCTGCTGGACGAACCTCTGTCAGCGCTGGACAAGTCGTTGCGTGTGGACATGCAGATCGAACTAAAGCGCATCCAGCGCGAGATTGGGATTACTACGATCTTTGTAACCCACGATCAGGAGGAGGCTCTGACTTTGTCCGACAAGATCGGCATCCTCAGACAGGGCACAATGATTCAAGCCGGCCCACCACGGGAGGTGTACAATAACCCCGTCGATATCTTCACGGCCGAGTTTCTGGGTGAAGCAAACATTCTGACCGCTCAGAGTGGCACAGCGCTGAGCTCTGCCGGGGCGGATATCAAGCTGCCAAGCGGGGCGACAGAGCAGTCTACTCTCGCTGTCCGGCCCGAGAACATGAGCATTTCAACCTCGGAACCCGGCGGGGATGAGATTTCCAAGATCCCCGCAACACTGGTCCGACGCATCTTTGCTGGCGCAATGGCTACCTGTATTCTGGAAAACGGCGGCAACACATTCAAGGTCATCGCGCGCGATCAGGACATCCCGGATTTGCCAGAGGGCGGTGAAATCTGGTTGAGCTGGAAACCTGAACACACAATGGTTGTCCCCGACCCTTAGCGGATTTTCGTTGGCCCTAAGATGGGGCATTGCCAGGTCGTTCGCCTAGTGTTTTCTGAAATGGCTGATCGACTGGTTACATGAACTGCATGTCATCGTCACCGACAAACCGTGCAGCTGCGTCAACCCGATCAGAAAACTTGTCTGAAGACGAACCCACCGGGCGAGTAAGCGATTGCTTCGATGCCAAAACTTGGGGGGATGTCTTTTTTGGCCGTTTTTACAAAAAAGTAAATTTTGCTCAAGGTCGCGGAAAAGCCCAGAGCTTAACCTGGCTGAAATGATTGTCCATCAGCAAAACAAGTTCTCGAGAGCCTTTCTAAATGGTCCATCCGCACCACGTAGCACTAATGTTCAGATCCCTATGTAACCGACTAGGCAGAGTGGTGGCAAAGGAATTGGCGTTACCTGATCCAAAACCCCGATGCAAAGCTTGAGTGGCGGGTGGATGAACCCGGTGCGGAACATCGCGTTTCGGTTTATGCTCCTTAATGTAAGAAACAGCAGGGTGCCAACGGCCAAGTTTCACCCGCAGCAAGCGAGCTGAACACGATGCAAATTCTTTTGCTTGAAGACGACCCTGAAATTGGTGACTGGATCCAATGTGGCCTCAAACGCAGTGGGCAAGTTGTTGACTGGTTCAGCAATGGACGAGAGGCGCTGATTGCGGCAACGACTTCGGACTACGATGTTGTGATCCTCGACAGAATGGTCCCGGAGCTGGACGGCCTGTCCGTCCTTAAAACCATGAGATCGGCTCGTATCGAAACACCGGTTCTGTTCCTGACTGCCTTGGGCGACGTTGAAGATCGCGTTGAAGGCCTTGAGGCGGGGGCCGATGACTATTTGGCGAAGCCCTTCGCCTTTTCTGAACTTGAGGCGCGGGTTGCGGCCTTGGGTCGACGTGCCAATCGGAAACTGACTACAGACGCCGTGTCGCTGTCTTCTAAAGATATCCACCTGGATCTTTTGAAACAGAAATGTACGCGACGCGGAGTTGCAGTGGATCTGAACACCAAAGAGTTCAGGCTGCTCGAGGCATTCATGCGCTCGAAGGGACGCATTCTGACGCGCAATATGCTGCTGGAAAAAGTTTGGGGGCTGAATTTTGATCCCACGACCAGTGTAGTGGAAACACATGTCAGCAGGTTACGTTCAAAGATTGAAAAACCTTTTGGAGATCAGGTCATTAAAACAGTTCGCGGAACAGGGTATCTCTTTGAAGGTTAAATCGCGTACCCAAAAATATCTGAGAATGTCCAGCCTGCGGCAGACAATCGGACTGTTGGTCTGTCTGTTGGCATTGCAGCTATTGGGGGCCATGGCGGCCTCGACCATCATTCATGTCGAGTTTTCCAATCAAATAAAAGACGAGTTAAGTAAGCGTTTTAAGGTCGTAGCTTCCGAAGTTGAAATGAACGGTTTTCGCCCGGAAGACTTCCCGAGTTACCGTGGAGAAGTTGTTTTCTTTCAAGCGGATGAAACCTCGGCAGCGACTGCCCCGGAAGGAATTTTCGAGGTCCGAGGAGCGATCGAGGATGACCTCTGGGAAGAAAACAAGCTTTTTGGCACCAATCCGGATTGGGACGACTGGTACTTCTTCGTTGGTGAAGCTGCCGGAAGTGTTTTGGTTATCGGAACCAATCTGGCTTACAGTTCGCTGTTTTCAGGCCTGATCCCAAATGTCTTTATTGCCGTTGGGGTCTGTATTTCAGTCATTGCCCTCGCAATTGGCTTTGCCATGAGCCGGCGGGCTCAGAACAAACTTGATCGCATGTCTACAGTGCTGGCAGAAATCGGCCGGGGGAATTTGCATCAGCGCGTTGCGCTCAGTACTGACCGGGACGACTTGGATGACCTGGCGCAGGACATCGACAATACGCTTGAACATCTTGAGGTACTTTTCAATCAAACCAAAAACCTTGCGGTCAATATCGCTCATGACCTCAAGACACCTCTGGCACGGCTAAGGTTGCGGCTGGAAAATGCTCTTCTCGATACGGACCCGGACATCGTCGCGCAGAATGTCGAACTGGCTTTGAAGCAGGCGGACCATGTTATTGCGGTCTTTGAGGCTTTCCTGCGCATAGCCAGACTGGAAACCGGGACAGCCAAAAAGCGTTTTGCGGATGTTGATCTGGTCGCCGTCGCCAAGGAAATCGCTTCGACTTTTGCACCGGTTGTCGAAGATGCGGGATATGGCTTTGAACTGAGGATCAATGGTCGTGCGAGAATCAAAGGCGATGCCGTTCTGTTGACGCAGATGCTGTCTAACCTGATTGAAAACGCGATCCGCCACACGGACCCGGGGACCGTGATTTCGGTGGTTGTCGACTATGCGGGCGTCGGGGTGGCGGATACGGGCAAGGGCATACCCGATGACGCTTATGAGCAGGTTGTTAAGCCATCGGTCCGTTTGGATGCCAGCAGAACAAAACCCGGTGCTGGTCTGGGTTTGGCGCTGGTGAAATCCATAGCAGATGCCCATGAGGCCACACTTGAGCTAACAGAAAACCCGTGGTCCGAGGAACGAGGACTTTTTGTTTTCGCCCGGTTTCGTGAGGTTTGGACGACATAAACCGGAAATACATTGCGGGCTTTTCCAGATCACCGGATGAGCGCGTCGGCGATACATTTGTCGTTGGAAACCTCCGTCCCACGGTACCTGATGTCCCGTAGGGTCGTGTCCGACACCCTTCACCAAGACACTCCCAAACAAGCACAATTGTCAGAAATCGTCAGATTTACACATTTGTAAATTTCCTTAGATTTTTGCGCAAATAATGGGGCCTATCTGTGCCGCTGTCGAAAGCGGGAGCAGATATTTTGTGGGATACAGGCACACACCAAACATGGTCACCAGGAAGGGTGCCAGCTGAAGAAAGGCTGAAGCTCTCGCAAACAGACCATACAGCCCTTGTCTGCCTTTTGGTCGGGCTGGGGGTGGTGCGGGTTCTGGGCATATTCACTCTGCCCTTCACCGACACGACCGAAGCCCGCTATGCAGAGATAGCGCGCAAAATGGTCGAAACCCGGGATTGGATCACACCTCAGTTCGACTACGGGGTGCCTTTTTGGGGCAAGCCACCTCTGCATACCTGGTTATCCGCGCTTGGCATGGATCTGTTTGGCGTGAATGAATTCGGAGCACGCGTTTTCATATTCGTCTGCGCCATCGTACTTCTTTTGTCAGTTTACCGTTGGGTGCGCGCAGAGATGGGCAGCGGCGCGGCGCTGGCGTCGGTGGTGATGCTCTCAAGTACGGTTTTGTTCTTTGCAGCGTCCGCTTTCGTCATGACGGACCTTGTTATGACGCTGGGCACCACGTGCACGATGATTGCCGTATGGCGTGTGCTGAATTCCGAAAATGACACGAACGGGTACGGATTGCTGGCCTTTGTGGGGCTGGCGATTGGCTTGCTGGCGAAAGGACCGGTCGCACTTGTTCTATGTGCTGGCCCATTGATCCTTTGGGGCATCTTATCCGGGCGCTGGCGCGAATTTGGCAAGCTGCCATGGATGCGGGGCGTCGCTCTCCTGTTTGCGATTGCTGCACCCTGGTTTATCGCGGCCGAACTCAAAACACCGGGCTTTCTGCACTACTTCATCATTGGCGAGCATTTTGAACGCTATACTGTGCCGGACTGGCAGGGCGACCTGTACGGCAACGGGCATGAACGCCCCAAGGGCGCGATATGGGTAGATTGGATCACGGCCTTTCTGCCTTGGTCGATTGCATATTTCCCTGTTCTTCTGAAACCGCGGGCTGTGAAAGCTACATTTACCGCGGACGAGTCCGGTTGGCGAAGCTATCTTCTGCTTTGGGCACTGTCGCCGATGATCCTGTTCACGCCTTCGGCAAACATTCTCGCGGCTTATACTTTGCCGGGAATGCCAGCATCGGCAGTGCTATTGGTTTGCCTCTATTCAGATCTTTGGGGGCGCAGTCCGGCGCGCGCGTCACGTCGGGCATTTGTCATTTTTTCCGCATTCACGATGATCATCGGAGGTCTGTACGCCGTTTTAGCCAGCATCGCGCCACACGAAATCAAACTGCGAAGCGAACGTGAACTGGTGGCAAAGCTGAACGAGATTAGCGAAGGCGCGACCCCCTACTATGTTGGCTATCGCAGCTATTCGGCCGAATTCTACACGCAAGGCCGGGCTCAGGTAATCCAGGATACCTCGCAACTTGACACCTTAGACGCAACCGTGCGTGCGCTTGCCGTTCCCCAACACAACGCATTGTCCAATTCGCAATATCTGGCCGGTGATTTCCAACGCATCGGCCAATTTGGGCGCCACGTGCTGTTCTATCGGCCCATCGCCGAAGCGGAGGTTGCCCAATGAGCTATTCCGAGCCGTCTTTGTATCGCTTCCCGGCATCTGTTCCCGCGACAGTATCAAGACCGGAACTGAGTTTCGTAATCCCTGCCTTCAACGAAGAAGACAATATTCGAAAGACCCTGCTTGAGGTCGCTGCAGAAGCAAAACGGCTGAACAAAACTTTTGAGATTGTCGTCGTTGACGATGGCAGCACGGACAAGACGTATGAGCAGGTTGCCCGGATGACCGGAGAGCTACCTCTGTTCGCGATCCGTCTTTCCCGAAATTTTGGCAAAGAACAGGCAATGTCGGCCGGTCTTGCGCGCACACGTGGCAACGCCGTTGTCATATTGGATGCAGATTTGCAGGAGCCAATCTCGACACTGCAGCAGCTTATCGAGAGGTTTGAAGAGGGGTACGATGTGGTCTACGCCGTACGGGCGCACCGCAATGATGAAAGCCCGTTGAAGCGCGTACTGGCAACTGGATTTTACCGCCTTCTCAGTATGGGCAGCGAGTGCCCGATCCCACCCGATGCTCGGGACTATCGCATCATGGATCGCAAGGTGGTGGACGCGCTTTTGTCACTGCCCGAACGCAACAAATTCATGAAGGGATTATTCAGTTGGGTCGGGTTCAAAACCGGCGCGGTTCCAATCGAGCTGCGAACCCGCCACGCGGGAACCAGCAAGTTTGGGGCGCGGAAACTGTTTGGGCTCGCGTTAACCGGCCTGACTTCTTTTTCCGATTGGCCTTTGCGGATCTGGACTGTGATCGGGTTTGCCTTTGCCAGTTTGTCCATGCTCATGAGTTTTTGGATTGTGCTCAAAACCATGATCTGGGGGGTGGACGTGCCCGGTTTCGCAACAACGACCACCGCGATCTTTTTTCTTGGCGGTCTTCAGTTGATGTCCATCGGCGTAATTGGGGAGTATCTCTCGCGGGTATACTCAGAGGTGAAGCAGCGTCCAGGCTTCATCATCGCCGAAGAGCAAGATGCGAACTCTGCGGTATGAGGGGTCTTTTCCAACTGCTGCGCTTTAGTGCCGTAGGCGGTGCTGCCACACTGTTGCACTACGGTGTCGCCGCAACCGTGATGCTGTTTGATGCTACTGCTCTAATGGCAAACACGATTGGGTTTGCGGGCGCATTTGGATTCGGATTTCTCGGTCACCAGCGTTTCACCTTCCATGACGGTGACACATGCGGGCAGCGGTCACTGGCGAAATACTGCGCCGTGTCTTTGGGCAGCTTTCTGAGCGGCCAAACGTTGCTCGCACTCATTCTCACATTTCCCTGGATGCCAGAAACAACTGCCCTGTTCCTGACGATCATTCTGGTCGCGGCAGTCAACTTCCTGCTCAGCCGCAACTGGGCTTTTGCAGCGGCACCGAAACCCCGCCCCGGCGGAGACGCCAAACGGGCAAAGTACCTATACGGAGAATGAAGATGACAATTCAGAAATATGCCCTGTCCGCCAGGCTGCTTCATTGGGCCATGGCTGTTGGCTTTCTGGCCATGTGGGCCAGCGGGTATTACATGACGAGGTTGGCCGCCGAGGACTCAGCGGTCGAAGAACTTCTCTTCGATTTGCATATCTCAACGGGTGTGACACTGGTTGGATTGATGATCCTGCGTGTGCTCGTTCGGGCTACGCATCAGGTTCCGGCCTTGCCCGTGGATATGCCAAAACGAGAGCAGAGATTTGCGCATCTTGGCCATATTGCCCTGTATCTGTTTCCAATCTGCGTGTTGCTGTTGGGTTGGTCTGAGGTCGATGTCGGTGGGCACCAAGTCCGGTGGTTCGGCGTTCCAATGCCCAAAGTGTTTCCGACGTTGGAATCCTTGTGGGGGCTCAATCTGGAAAACACGACCGAGACACTTCACAGGGTCTTTGCCTACGCCTTCTTAGCCGTCGTTGTTGGCCATATTGCAGCAGTGTTCAAACACAAGAACATCGATGGGCATGACGTCATGCCAAGAATATCCCTACGCGAGAGGTAAGCAGCGCGACTTCATTGGATTTGAGGTGAACTTGGAGGTGACAAGCAGTTTTTTGCCTCCAAGGTTGCGCGAAAGCCGAACACGGCGCGCGCGCCCAAAATCGTGGATAATCGCGGAACTGTCCGCTTTCTTGCAAAATTGTAAACCAACGGCAAAGTCACTGATACATTCCCGGATTATCTGAGGCCTCCAGACGCATTTACCTTAACGGAGGTTCACAATGTGGAAGGAACGGTTTTCCAGGACCGCCTCAAGGCACCGGACGACATTGGTGTTCGCCGGAAAAGACCCAGCATGTTAACGACACTGGCCTCCACAATGGTCGCGGGCTGCCGATCCTCTGCCTTGAGCCTTTACACACTCCTGTACGTGCTAGCGGATCGTATCCGCTATCTTCTTTGGCACTTGTACTTGCTTCCGATCGACCAAAAAGACCGTCTCTCGTGGGACGTCTATGAAAATGGGAAGTCTCGGCATCGCAACCCGGCAATGGCCGTCGCAGAATTAGGTTTTCACCTCACCGTCATCGCATTCATCTGGGAATGGATTTAGTTTTCTCAACTTGTTCGGCGCCTTCAATCAGTGGGTTGAGAACGACTTCAACGCCCAGGCTGCAATCGCAAAATCCCGCTTTTCTCGATGATCCAGCATGCCACGACCTCCTTCGGATGCGCAAAGCCAACAATGAAAGGCGCCAAATGAAGATCATGGTTATCAACCCTCCAAACAACAGGTCGCGGCGCGAGTTTCAACTCCGCCAAGCTGACCGGCTGGGACTGGAACTGGAGTTTGTGAACGGCGTTTCAGTCGGTGACTTGCCATCCAGGGTGCTTCAGAATGCGGCAAATGACTGGACACGTTTGATCAGAGCTCAGGATGTCGCCTGCACGTTTTCTCATTGGAGTGTTTGGGAGAAAGTCGCGAACCTGGACCAAAAGGTTTGTATCCTAGAGGACGACGTGTTGATCTCAAATAGCTTCAAACCGGTGTTGTCCTACATCCGGTCGCGTCCGGATGAGTGGAATTGCGTCTATGATCTTGAATACGCGCAGAAAAAGCACACGCTTGGCAAAACTCCAATATGGCAGAACGCTGAGTTGAGTGTCGAAGCGCACCGCATCTACAAGAACAAACGCGGAGCGGCAGCATATGTCCTTGGGCCCGCTGCGGCCCAAAGACTGCTGGACGAAGCAAAACACTACCACATGATGGAAGGGTTCCTTTGGACAAGAAAATGGATGACGCAGATGCAGATTGAACCTTGTCCGGTTGTGCAGCTTGATGTGCTCGATCCAACGGCGACTTTCGGGGAAAACAACGTAAACCCGGCAAACACAATGGTCTTCAAAAACAGCTCTTGGGTAAAAGCCAAATTAAAGCGGCTTTCAATTTCCATCGGAGAAACTCCACAAGTGTTGTCAGGAGCAACAATCGGTGAACGCAGACCTTTGCGGATGAACCCGAGTGAATTCTGTCCTCCAGGTGTTCTGAACCCGGAAACCTGACCCGGGACAGGCAGCGATCTGCTCTACCTGCTGACGCATTGATCGTGGTGACCGGGCTCGGCGCATATTTTTTGGTGCCGAATTCGTGGAACCCGCCACGTTATTGCCGCGCAGCGCATTGCTGACACTACCCGTGTGGACGGCGGGAGTGCCCTGGGCCAACCGGTGCGACGCGGCATATTTTCTGCGACTATAGTGTTGTGCAAATGCAGATAGGTGTCCTCTGTTGATCTTGAGCGGGCTTGCGCCTTGCTGCTGAAACTGCGGGTACACTGATGCGCCATCCTAAGACGCTTAATCTGACGAAACACTGCCAACATAGTTGTAAAACTCTGGCATCTCAACATCCTGAAATTGCTGGGTCACATCGGCTAACTTGTACTCCGCAACAGAACCGCATTCTGGTCCAATCATCCGCTGTTTCCCTCACCGACCGCCGGCGATATGTGCCGTGGCTTCAATTTCGATCAGAGCTTCATCTTCGACCAGGTCCCTGACAATCAGCAAGGACATGGCTGGAAAATGTTTGCCCAACACCCTGCGGTACGCCTGACCGACTTCGCGCTGTTTTGCCAGGTATTCATCCTTGTCCTTAACGAACCAGGTCAAGCGGGCGATATCTGTCGGCTTGCCTCCGGCGGCTTCGACCACGGCGACGATATTGCGCAGGGTCTGCTCCATTTGCCCGATAAAATCCTTGGCTTCGAATTCCTTATTTGCGTTCCAACCGATCTGGCCGCCAACATGGAGCGTTCCGTTTTCCGCCAGCATGCCGTTTGCATAGCCAAGTGCGGGGGCCCATCCGTCGGGGTGAATTTCTTTCAGGTTCATCTTGTATCTCTTCCGCTTGGTTTCGGGCAGTGTGTGCAAGAGGGCCGAAGCTGGCGCGCCGATCTCAGGTTACGCGCGATCTCAGTTGGTAATTCGGGTCCCGCCAGAGATCGTTCTGAATCACGGTCTCGATGGTTATTGCAGCGGCGACGACGTCCTCTTCATTCAGGTAGAGCGGGGTAAACCCAAACCGCATGATGTCCGGCGACCGGAAATCTCCGATTACACCCCTGTCTATCAGCGCCTGCATGGCGGGATAGCCGTGTTCGAAAGCAAACGAGACCTGCGAGCCGCGCTCGGCCGGATCACGTGGCGAGGCCAGTTGCAACTGCGGGCAGCGCGCCTCGACCTCGGCAATGAACCTGTCAGACAGAGCGACCGAAGCCATGCGCACATCCTGCAGATCAACGTCTTCCCAGATCTGCAATGCCTCATCCAGAATAGACAGCTGAACCACCGGCGGCGTACCAACCCGCAAACGCTCGGTCGACATTGCCGGGCGGTATTGCGGGTCCATGGCAAACGGCGCCTCGTGCCCCATCCACCCCGCAAGCGCGGGCTGTACCGTTTCAACGAGATCGGGTCGCACATAGATGAACGCCGGAGCACCGGGGCCGCCATTTAAGTACTTGTAGGTGCAGCCCGTCGCAAACTCGGCGTTGGAGGTAATCAGGTCGACGGGAAACGCGCCAGCACTGTGGGCAAGATCCCAGATCATGACGGCTCTGGCATCATGGGCGCGGCGGGTGATCTCGATCATGTCGTGCTTGCGGCCCGTGCGAAAATCCACTTCGGTCAGCATGACCACGGCCACGTCTTTGTTGATGGCGTCAGCGATATCTTCCGGTGCCGTAGTGCGCAGCTCATATTCTTTGTCGATGGTTTCGATCAGGCCCTGCGCCATGTAGAGATCGGTTGGAAAATTGCCTTCATCCGACAGAATGACGCGTCTTTCAGGACGCATTTTCAAAGCAGCGGCCAGCGCCTGATATTCTTTGATCGACAACGTGTCACCGGTTGCGACGGATCCCGCAGGCGCACCGATCAACCGGGCAATCTTATCGCCAACCCTCTGCGGCAGAGAGATCCAGTCGGCCGTGTTCCACGCTTTGATCAGCTCCTGTCCCCATTCGGACCGGATGGTTGCCAGCGCACGGTCCGCCGCCGTTTTCGGAAGCGGACCAAGAGAGTTTCCGTCGAGGTAAATCACATCGTCCGGAATATCGAACAAGTGCTTTCGATAAACGGTGTTTCCGGACATCTCAAAGCTCTCCGCGCAAATGCCAGAGTTCGGGGAAGAGTTCGACGCTGAGCATTCGGCGCAGGTATTCAACGCCGGACGTCCCGCCTGTCCCGCGCTTGAAGCCAATCACCCGCTCAACAGTGGTGACGTGGTTGAAGCGCCAGCGCCTGAAATAGTCCTCGAGATCGACAAGCTTTTCTCCGAGTTCGTACAAGGTCCAGTAGGTGTCGACATCCTCGTAAACCTGCCTCCACTTGGCCTGAACCTCGGGCAGGGGGGTATGAGGCGAACTCAACTGTGGTTCGGGGATTTTTGCGTCGGGGCCGTCGATTGTGGTGATCAGCAATCGAATGACATCGTCGTACAAACTCGGTCGGGCCAATTCTGCGCTGAGCATTTCACGAACTTCCCGATTGTGCTCGTGCGGTTTGAGCATGTTGGGGTTTCTGTTGCCCAGGACGTATTCGATCATCCGGTACTGATAGGATTGAAATCCTGACGACGGACCAAGCGCCTCGCGAAACCTGGTGTAGTCGGCGGGCGTCATCGTGCGCAGAACGTCCCATGCATTGTTGAGCTGTTCGAAAATCCGCGACACGCGCGCCAGCATTTTGAACATGTGGGACATGTTTCCCGCGTTCAACGCGTCTCGGGCCATGGACATTTCATGAAGCGCCAGCTTCATCCAAAGCTCGCTGGTCTGATGCTGAATGATAAACAGCATCTCGTCATGGGCGCTCGACAACGGGCATTGCTGGCTCAACAGGTTGTCCAGCTTCAGGTAGTCGCCATAAGACATGGCATCCTTGAAGCCCATCTTTGCGCCTTCCGAGCTTGGATCATATGGCTGCGCGCTCATGACTTTTCCTTCAATCTGAAACGCTGGATCTTTCCCGTTTCGGTTTTTGGTAATGACTGCGCAAAGATGATCGATCGGGGGTATTTGAACGGGGCGATGGATGCTTTGACGTGGTCCTGCAACTGTTTGACCATGTCCTCGTCCGGCTGGTGACCACATGAGAGAACGACATGCGCCTGAACGATGGAACCGCGTGCACCGTCAGGAAAACCGATAACGGCGCATTCGGCGACCGCTTCGTGGCTGAGTAAGGCGGCTTCCACTTCCGGGCCGGCAATGTTGTATCCCGATGAGACGATTATGTCGTCATTCCGGGCGGCAAAATGGAAATACCCGTCCTCATCTCGGTAGAAGGCATCCCCCGACACGTTCCAGCCGTCCTGGACGTATTCCCGCTGGCGTTCCCCTCTCAGGTACCGGCACCCGGTTGGGCCGCGTATCGCAAGACGGCCCACGTCACCAACGGGCACCTCCTTGCCGTCGTTGTCGATGATTTTGGCAACATATCCTGTGACTGGCTTACCCGTGCAGGCCGGTTTGTGGTCTTCAAAACGGTTGGTGACAAAGATGTGCAACATCTCGGTCGCGCCTATGCCGTCCAGCATTGGCTTGCCCGTTTTCTCAATCCAGTCATCGTAGACCGGACCGGGCAAGGTTTCACCGGCGGAAACGGCTGCGCGCAAAGACGAGAGATCTGCCCCGTCATCCATGGCCTGCATCATGGCCCGATAGGCTGTTGGGGCGGTAAAGCAGATCGTGGCGCGATACTGTTCGATAACGTCCACCATGTTCGGCGGCGACGCATTTTCCAGAAGCGTCGCCGTTGCCCCGAAACGCAGCGGGAAAACGGCCAGCCCGCCCAGCCCAAAGGTAAAGGCCAGCGGCGGAGATCCTATGAAGACATCTTCCGGCGTGACGTTCAGCACTTCTTTTGCATAGCCGTCGGCGATGATCAGCAGATCGCGGTGAAAATGCATCGTTCCCTTTGGTTCACCGGTCGATCCCGATGTGAAACCGATCAGTGCGACATCGTCCTGCGCCGTCTCGACCGCATCAAAGATCACGGGTTTTTCCAGCGCCAGACGATCCAATTCGGCATCGTGATTTGCAGTACCGTCAAACCCCACAACAGTTTTGAGGAATCTGCTGCCCTTGGCGCAGGCGGTCATTTCATCCATCAGACGGGTGTCGCACAACGCGTGGGTCACTTCGGCCTTGTCGACATACTTCGCAAGTTCCGCCGCCCGCAGCATCGGCATCGTGTTAACCACCACCGCGCCCGCCTTTGTGGCGGCCAGCCAGCAGGCAACCATGGCCGGGTTGTTGGCTGACCGGATCAGGACGCGGTTGCCGGGCTTTATGCCTAGATCCCTCACCAGGGCATGGGCCAGACGGTTGGTCCAATCCATCAGCTCTTTGTACGTCCGACGGCGTCCATTGCCGATCAATGCCGTATGATCACCGAAACCCTTTGCAACCATGGCATCCGTCAACTCGACCGCCGCATTCAGGCGATCGGGATAGTCAAAACCGCCCAACAGCAATTCCGGCCATGTATCGGTTTCCGGCAGGTTGTCCCGGGTGAACGTGTCGGTGTGAGCTGAATCTCTGAACATCTTCAAACTCCGTGGTTTGCGTTAAGCGCCTGACGTGCGATGACGACGCGCTGAACGTCCGAGGCACCTTCGTAGATCCGAAGGGCACGGATATCGCGATAGAGTTTTTCGACGGGTTCGTCGGCCTTTACACCGTCTCCGCCGTGGAGCTGAACCGCCTTGTCGATCACGACCTGTGCCTGATCCGTGGCGAACAACTTGGCCATTGCGGCTTCGCGCGTCACTTTTGGCGCGCCGCTGTCCTTGGTCCAGGCGGCGCGATAAACCAGCAGTGCGGCAGCATCGACGTCCAGCGCCATATCAGCAACGTGACCCTGCACCATCTGCAGATCGAACAGCGGCGCGCCCTGAAGGTGGCGGGTGGTGACCCGGTTCAGGGTTTCGTCCAGCGCACGGCGGGCAAATCCAAGCGCGGCGGCCGCGACGGTGGTCCGGAACACGTCCAGAACCGACATGGCAATCTTGAACCCTGAGCCTCGTTCCCCGATGAGCGCGGAAGAGGGGATACGGCAATCCGTGAATCCGAGCCTTGCAAGCGGATGAGGCGCAATTGTCTCAAGGCGCTCAACCACCTCGAACCCCGGTATGCCGGCAGGAACAATGAAGGCAGAAAGCCCTCTGGCACCCGGTGCCTCACCGGTGCGGGCGAAAACAGTGTAAACGTCGGCAATTCCACCATTGGAAATCCACGTCTTTTCGCCATTGAGAATGAAGTCGTCGCCATCCTGCACGGCCGTCATGGTCGAGCTGGAAACGTCCGACCCTGACTGAGGTTCCGTCAAAGCAAAAGCCGAGATCGCCTGACCCGCACGGGTCTGCGACAGCCACTCGGATTGCTGGGCTTTGGTGCCGAACAGCGAAATCGCACCGGTTCCAAGCCCCTGCATGGCAAAGGAGAAATCGGCCAAACCATCGTGCCGGGCCAGTGTCTCGCGGATAAGGCAGAGGCTGCGGACGTCAAGCAGGGCACCGCCTTCGGGATCAACGGCGGAATGTTGCAGCCAGCCGTCGCGTCCCAGTGCCGTGACCAGATCGCGACAGGCCTGATCCGTATCCGAGTGGTCGATACCCGCCAGTTCGGTAGCCGCCCAATCCTCAAGGCGCGCGGCCAGTTCCCGGTGACGATCCTCTAGAAATGGCCAGTTGAGAAAGCTTTTATCCGGCATCAGTCACCCTCGAATACAGGTTTTTCCTTGGCGACAAACGCGTTGTAGGCGCGGTGAAAATCCTGACCTTGCATGCAAATTGCTTGCGCCTGCGCTTCGGCTTCGATCGCCTGCTCAACCGACATCGACCATTCCTGCGCCAACATCGTCTTTGTCATCATGTTTGCGAAACTCGGCCCGTCAGCGATCCGGCGTGCCAGATCGTTTGCCGTATCAAGCAACTGATCCTGCGGCACGACCCGGTTGAAGTATCCCCAGGCCGCGCCTTCTTCGGCG
This sequence comes from Ruegeria sp. Ofav3-42, assembly GCF_022347725.1. Taxonomy (GTDB): domain Bacteria; phylum Pseudomonadota; class Alphaproteobacteria; order Rhodobacterales; family Rhodobacteraceae; genus Ruegeria. Next base: position 48,947 of record NZ_JAKRGB010000017.1, on the reverse strand, counting down.
CTCATTGAGCGGCCCAGATACAGCAGTTCGGCAGCGCGGCCCTGACCGATGATCCGAGGCAGGATGGCGCAGGCGCCCATGTCACAGCCCGCCAGACCCACACGGTTGAACAGGAAAGCGGTTTTTGCTTCGGGCGTGGCGATCCTGAGATCCGACGCCATGGCGATGATCGCACCGGCCCCGGCGCTGATGCCGTCAACAGCTGCAATAACCGGCTTGCCGCAATTCACTATCGCCTTGACCAGATCCCCGGTCATCCGAGTAAAGGTCAGCAGCTCTTTCATGTTCATTTTGGTGAGCGGGCCAATGATTTCGTGAACATCGCCGCCAGAGCTGAAATTCCCGTCATTCGGCGCAAAAATGACGGCTTTGACCGTGTCGCTATAGTGTAAATCCCGGAACCAGTCCCGCAGTTCGGCATAGCTGTCAAAGGACAGGGCGTTCTTTCGCTCCGGCCGGTTCAGCGCCACAGTGGCGATACCGTCGGAAATTTCGCATTTGAAATGCGTCACTTCGCTGCGCATTGATCTCTCCCTGTCATATTTCTCCGCCCGAAATGCTGAGCGCATGCCCGTTGACCGATCGTGCCGCATCCGAGCAAAGCCACATTGCCGTTCCGGCCACCTCGTCGGTCTGGACAAACCGTTTCTGCGGGTTGTTGCGCCAAAGTGAATTGGCGGCTTGTTCCGAAGTCATGCCGGTCTTTTCAGAAATGTTGGCTATGCTCCGGTCCAGCATCGGTGTTTCGATGAAACCCGGGCAGATCGCATTCACGGTTATGCCCGATGATGCCAATTCCAGAGACAGCGCGCGGGTTAGTCCCACAACGCCGTGCTTGGCAGCGCAATATCCCGACACGTATGAGTATCCCTTTAGGCCGGCCGTTGAAGCAATGGCAATCATCCGGCCCCAGCCCGCAGCCTTCATGTCGGGCAATGCGGCTTGCCAAACGTTGAAGACGCCGGTCAGGTTGACGCCAAGCATTTTATCCAGATCATCTGGCGACATTTTTTCGAAAGGCACCGACAGCGCTGCTCCGGCATTTGCAACAACGACTGCGATATCTCCGTGCTCGGCGCGAGCCGCGTCGAAGGCAGATGAGACTGAGCCCGGATCGGTGACGTCACACACCTGCCAGGACAGTCCCTGAGCCTGCAGCTGTTTCTGTCCGCGGCCCATGATTGTAACCTTGGCACCGGCATCTGCAAATTCCCGCGCCGTTTCGGCGCCGACACCGGAACCGCCGCCCGTCACGATGACATGTTTCCCTGAAATCGTCATACCTTGCCCAACACCTCTGCGTCACGGTCCGCCAGTCGCCAGCTTTGATCCCGGCCTGCCAGATAGGGGAGAGGCCAATCCGCGTGACGATCACCGATTGAGGCACCCGCATGCAGCGTCCAGTAGGGGTCAGCCAGATGCGGGCGTGCCAGACACACCAGATCCGCTCGCCCAGCCATCAGGATCGAATTGACATGATCGGGTTCATAGATGTTACCGACGGTCATGGTTCGGATACCGGTTTCGTTGCGGATGCGGTCCGAAAAGGGAGTCTGGAACATCCGCCCATAGACCGGCTTTGCGTCAACCGTGGTCTGACCGGCAGACACGTCGATGATGTCAGCGCCTGCGGCTTCAAAGGCGCGAGCAATTTCTACGGCTTCTTCGGGGGTGACGCCGTCGACCCCAACCCAATCATTGGCTGAAATTCGGACCGCCATGGGCTTTTCAGAAGGCCATGCCCCACGCATTGCGGCAAACACCTCAAGCGGGTAGCGCAGCCGGTTTTCCAGAGACCCGCCGTATTCATCCGTGCGTGTGTTGGACACCGGGGATATGAAAGAGGATATCAGATACCCGTGCGCCGCATGCAGTTCGATCATGTCAAAGCCCGCGCGGTCAGCCATTTTTGTGGAGGCCACAAACTGTGCCGTTACCTCATCCATGTCGGCGCGTGTCATCGCGCGGGGTGTTGTGTTGTCGGGTGACCACGGTATTTCGGAAGCGGAAATCAGATCCCAGTTGCCGTCGGTAAGGGGCTTGTCCATGCCTTCCCAACCCAGATTGGTTGAACCTTTGCGACCGGAATGGCCGATTTGGCAACAGATTTTGGCATTAGTTTCGTGGTGTACAAAGTCGGTGATCCGCTTCCACGCAGTTTCATGTTCGTCTTTGTACAGCCCCGGACATCCCGGCGTGATGCGGCCAGTGTCGGATACGCAGGTCATCTCGGTATAGACGAGCCCGGCGCCCCCTTTTGCCCGTTCGCCCAGATGCACAAGATGCCAGTCGGTCGGTGATCCATCGACAGCCTTGTATTGCGCCATGGGGGATACGACGATCCGGTTTTGCAGCTCCATGTCCCGCAATCTGTAGGGCGCGAACATTGGCGCGCGTATTGGTGCATCCTCGGCGACGCCAGCCTGTGACTGGAACCAGCGCTCAGCCGATTCCAACCATTTCGGATCCCGCAGGCGCAGGTTCTCGTGACTGATGCGCTGCGACCGTGTCAGCAGCGAATAGTTGAACTGAACCGGATCGAGGTCCAGATACCGTTCTACATCCTCAAACCATTCCAACGAGTTCCGGGCGGCAGATTGCAGGCGCAGCACTTCCAGACGGCGCTCTTCCTGATAGCGTTGGAAGGCCGCCTCCATCGAGGGTTCGGAATGCAGGTAGTTGGCCAGGGCAATTGCGCTGTCAAAAGCCAGCCGCGAACCGGAACCGATCGAAAAATGCGCGGTCGCGGATGCGTCGCCCAGCAGGACGATATTGTCGTGATACCACTTCTCACACAAGATCCGCGGGAAGTTCATCCAGACGGCCGAGCCGCGCAAATGATCTGCGTTGGACATCAGCGCATGACCGTCAAGATGGGTGGCAAAAACATCCTGACAGGTGGCGACGATCTCCTCTTTCGACATGGCCTCAAAACCGAACCGGTCCCAGGTGTCCTGCGCGCATTCGACGATGAACGTCGCGGTGTCGTCATCGAATTGATAGACATGCCCCCAGATCCAACCATGCTCGGTCTTTTCAAAAATGAATGTGAAGGCGTCGTCGAATTTCTGATGGGTGCCCAGCCAGATGAACTTGCAGGCCCGCACATCCAAGTCGGGCTTGAAATGTTCCGCAAAAGCGGTGCGGGTTTGTGAGTTGATGCCATCGCAGACGACAACAAGATCATAGTCATCCCTGAATTCCGCAGCGGTACCGAATTCGGCTTCGAATCGCAGATCAACGCCCAATTCCCGCGCGCGGTCCTGCAAAAGGATCAGCATCTGCTTTCTGCCGATGCCAGCAAACCCGTGCCCGCCGGACACGGTTCGGACGCCATCATGCACAACAGCGATATCATCCCAATAGGCAAAGTTTTCGCGGATCGCCTGCGCGCTTTTTGGGTCGTTTTCCTGCAGGTTTTCAAGGGCGTCATCCGAAAGAACAACGCCCCAGCCAAACGTGTCGTTCGACCGGTTCCGCTCAAACACCACAACCTCATGCGATGGATCGCGCAGCTTCATGGAAATCGCAAAGTACAGGCCTGCCGGCCCGCCCCCTAAACAGGCAATCTTCATTTGTGCCTCCATCTGAAATCAGGGCTTCATTTTGGGTACATCCTAGGTCGTTTCCTCATTTACTTCAAGCTTGAAAATTTAAGTTTAAAGCAATATGGTTTCACCAACCTGATCCACACCAGAGCGCGGGCATTCAAATGACAAACGAAGCGGGAATTGACTGGACCGAAGCATTTGCAAATGCTGAATTCATTCCGAATGGTATGGAGTATCCGGCACGCTGGAAAAAGCGGGCCGCCGAGTTCCGAAACACGGCGGACAATGCGCAACTGGACATCGCCTATGGCGACCACCCGCGCGAAAAACTCGATCTGTTCCTTCCAGCGGGTCCGGTACGCGGTCTGGTCGTGATCGTGCATGGTGGGTACTGGCTGAGATTCGACAAATCCGATTGGTCCCATCTGGCCCAGGGCGCCATGGAACATGGCTGGGCTGTTTGCCTGCCAAGTTACATTCTGGCTCCTGAAGCCGAGATACCGGAAATCACGCGCCAGATTGGTAGCGCCATAACCGAGGCGGCACAGCGCATAGAAGGGCCAATTTACCTTTCGGGTCATTCCGCAGGCGGGCAACTTGTGACCCGAATGATGTGCGAGGACTCTCCGCTGGAGGAGCGTGTGTCCGCGCGTATCGAGCGCGTTGTGTCAATCAGCGGCCTTCATGATCTCCGCCCATTGAAGCTGAGCCAAATGAACAGCCAGCTTGGCCTGACGGACGAAACCGCCGCTGCAGAAAGCGCGGTGCTTTGCACCCCAGGGGTAGGGCCTGAACTGGTGTGCTGGGTTGGCAATGACGAGCGGCCGGAGTTCCTCCGGCAATCGGCATTGCTGGCAGAGCGCTGGCGGACCGCCGGAATAAACACACGGCTTCACGTCGAGGCGGGACGCCACCATTTCGATGTTATCGACGATCTCACTGACCCTGAAAGCATGCTGGTCAAAACCCTTGTCGGAGAACGGCCATGACGGTCACGCTTACAAAACGCGGCGCAATCGGGGTCGTGACAATCAACAACCCGCCTGTAAACGCGCTCAGTCAGAGTGTGCGGCAAGGTTTGCTGGATGCCTTGCGCGAAACCGATAACGACCCGACCGTGCAGGCCGTTGTGCTGGCTTGTTCCGGTCGTACGTTTGTCGCGGGTGCGGATGTGCATGAGTTTGGTAAGCCGCCTGTCGAGCCTCTGTTGCCAGATGTTCTCAGGGCCATTGAACTTGCCAGAAAGCCATGGGTCGCCGGGCTACATGGAACGGTTTTAGGGGGCGGGCTGGAGCTGGCAATGGCCTGTCACACGCGTATCGCCAAGGAAGATGCGCTGCTTGGATTGCCCGAAGTCAATCTGGGCCTGATCCCCGGCGCCGGAGGCACTGTGCAATTGCCGCGCCTTGTTCCGGCTGAACTGGCGCTCGACATGATATCCGGCGGCAAGCCCATCAAGGCGCAGCAAGCTGTGACAGCTGGTCTAATTGATGCGCTGGCCGGGGAGGACCTTTTGGAATCAGCGGTGGAGCTTGCCAGCGAAAAGGTTGCGTCTGGCGATCACCATTCGATTCTGGATCGCCCCGTCAATTTGCCGTCGGATATGGAGGCTTTCGAGGGCAAGGCGGCGAAGATCGAAAACAAGGCCCGTGGCCAGCTGTCTCCGGCGGCCGCTGCGCGCGCAGTCATGGCTGCGCTGGACCTGCCACCTGACGCCGCGCTGAAGCAGGAACGTGAGACCTTTCTTTGGCTCAAGGAGTCCCGGCAATCACGTGCGTTGCGATACATGTTCTTTGCGGAACGCGATGCGGGTCGGTTGAGCCGCCTGAAGGGGCTGGCGAAAAAGGAAATCAAAACCGTTGGCGTTGTTGGTGGCGGAACAATGGGCGCCGGGATCGCGGCGGCCTGCCTTCTAGCGGGGATGAATGTCACTATGGCCGAACGCGACGAAAACGCAGCCAAACTGGGCGCGGACCGTGTGATGGGCATCCTGTCAGGGAGCCTGAAGCGCGGATTGATTTCCCAAAGCCGGTATGAGTTGCATGAGCAGAACTTTCGATCGGCCACCAGCTACACCGCCTTCGCGACTGCGGACTTGATGATTGAGGCAGTGTTTGAGGAGATGGAGGTCAAGAAATCTGTTTTTGCCGACCTTGCCGCTGTAACCCGCCCCGATGCGATCCTCGCCACCAACACGTCCTATCTGGATGTGAACGAAATCGCCCGATCCATCAGCCATCCGGAACGGGTGATCGGGCTGCACTTCTTCTCTCCGGCACATATCATGAAACTGCTTGAAATCGTTGTGCCCGATCTGGTGTCGGACAAGGTTCTGGCAAGTTGCATCGGGTTTGGAAAACAGCTTGGTAAAGTTTGCGTCACGTCGGGCGTTTGCGACGGGTTTATCGCCAACCGAATAATGTCGTCCTATCGTCGTGAATGTGAATACATGTTGGAAGACGGCGCGCTGCCTTGGGAAATCGATGCCGCCATGGTCGATTTTGGCCTGCCGATGGGGGTCTTTCAGATGCAGGATCTGGCGGGGTTGGACATCGCATGGGCAATGCGCAAACGGCAGGCGGCAACGCGCGATCCGGATCAGAGATATGTCGAGATCGCGGACAGGATTTGTGAACAAGGCTGGTTTGGGCAAAAGACCGGCCAGGGATGGTACATCTATGACGGCAAACAGCGATCGCCCAACCCCGAGGTGGAAGAACTGGTTGTTTCGGAGTCCAGCCGCAAAGGGATCGTTCGCCGGAAAATGAGCGCCGAACACATCATGGGCCGCATACTTGAGTGTATGCAGGCCGAGGGGCAGGCCATTCTCGATGAAGGGATCGCCCGGTGCGCGCAGGATATTGATGTTGCCATGGTGAATGCGTTTGGATTCCCCAGATGGAAAGGGGGACCCATGTTTATCGCGGAAACACAGCAGTCCAGCGGATCATAAGCGAATGGTTTGCCCAAAAGCGTAGCGTTGGCGCTGGTCAGTGATCACGCTCGACCTTGTGTAAGAGGTCCCGAACCATGTCCAGATCGCTGTCATCGAGGCCGCTGAACAGCGCATTGACCTCGGCCTCATGCGCGCGCGCCATATCTTCAAACTTGTTCCGCCCGGAATCCGTAAGCGCCACAAGCACGCTTCGACGGTCATCCGGGCTCTGCCAACGTTTGGCCAGCCCGTCACTTTCCATCCGCTCAACGATCGCCGTGACATTCCCGTTTGACACCAGCAACAGCTTTCCAAGCTCGCTCATCTTCATCGGCTTGTTGTGACGATACAACGCCGCCGCAACATCGAAACGCGGCAACGTCGTGTCGTGTTGCGTTCTTAGGAATTCCCGCAAGTGGTTCTCGGTCGCGCGCGTCGCTCGCAGGAGCCTGATCCAGGCTCTGAGACGCCTTCTTGCCAGTTCATCTTTGTCACTCATTGACCGGAAGGCCCCATTTCAAGAAAGTCATGCAAAACGAAGTCGCATTGCAAAGCTGATCTTAGATGATGTTTCTTTAAACTTAAAGCATTGTAGATTGTTTTTGCAGTCAAGCTCTGACGTGTTTCGCGTTGCGATGCTTTCTGGTCACGTCCCCCTGAAATAAAAGCTACACTTCTTCAAGCTTGAAGCTTTAAGCTTGAACATTATCAGTATTTCGGGTACATCTGTGCATGCCAGATGCATCTTTGGCCAATAAATCGGGGGACAGGGGCTCAATATGCCCTGAACAGTCAAATCAAGTGAAGCATGAGAGATATCTCCGCAAAATTCACTCCGAAGTCCACCCTGCAGGCAGGGCGATTGACCTGCTGTGCAAGCTGCAAACCCCCGAAGAGAGAGATTGGGAGGCTTATAGACTAAAGCCTTCTTGACATTGCCGGGATCGGGCGGACGCTGACAACGCTCACCTTCAGAGCAAGCCAAACAAAAAACTGGGAGATCATCATGTCACTAAAACCGTTGCTTGCAGCGATATGCACAGCCGCTCTGGCCACCGGAGCCCAGGCCGAGGGCCTGAAGGTCGGGATGATAACAACTTTGTCGGGTGGCGGAGCCGGACTGGGGATTGATGTGCGCGACGGGTTTGTACTGGCTGTCGAGCAATCCGGCCGGGACGATATTGAAGTTGTTGTTGAAGACGACCAGCGCAAACCGGATATTGCGGTTCAGCTTGCGGACAAGCTGATCCAATCCGAGAAGGTCGACGTCCTGACGGGCATCATCTGGTCCAACCTGGCAATGGCCGTGGTGCCCGGAGCGGTGGCGCAAGGCAAGTTCTATCTTTCGCCCAACGCCGGTCCTTCGCCTCTTGCGGGGCGCGGATGCCACCAGAACTACTTCAATGTCGCGTGGCAGAATGACAATCTGCACGAAGCAGCGGGCGCCCATGCAAATTCGACGGGCTACGAAAAAACCTTCATCCTTGCGCCGAACTACCCTGCCGGGAAAGATGCGCTAGCGGGCTTCAAGCGGTTTTATGAAGGTGACGTGGCCGGCGAGATTTACACCAAGCTGGGTCAGACTGACTATGCGAGCGAGATTGCTCAGATCCGCGCTTCGGACGCGGACAGTGTGTTCTTTTTCCTTCCGGGGGGAATGGGGATCTCTTTCCTGAAGCAATATGCCGACAGTGGTGTTGACCTGCCGGTTGTCGGCCCCGCGTTCAGCTTTGATCAGGGAATTCTGCAGGCCGTAGGTGATGCTGCACTGGGTGTCCACAACACATCGCAGTGGTCGAAAGACATTGATAACCCAACCAATGCCGCGTTTGTCGAAAGCTTTCAGGCTAAGTATGGCAGGCTGCCTTCGCTGTATGCCAGCCAGGGATTTGATACCGCGAACCTGTTGATGTCAGCGATGGACTCGGCCGATGTCACCGATCAGGACGCGTTCCGGGAAGCGCTGAAAGCGGCCAACTTCTCCTCCACCCGCGGCGACTTTGAGTTTGGCCCCAACCATCACCCGATTCAGGACATCTATGTCCGCGAGGTGATCAAGGAAGGTGACGTCTACACCAACCGCATCATTTCGGTAGGTCTTGAAGATCGCGGCGACGCCTATGCCGCCGAATGCCAGATGTAAATTGCCCTAAGCCCGCCCGTTCGAGAGGACGGGCGGGCTTGTGCTGAAACAGGGGTAAGTATGTCCTGGATTCTCTTGGTGGAACAAACGCTTAACGGTTTGCAGTTTGGCGTTATGTTGTTCCTTATGGCCGCTGGCCTGACACTGATCTTCGGGGTTATGGGGTTGATCAACCTCGTCCACGGATCGCTTTACATGATCGGGGCTTTTGCCGCCGCAGCGGTTGCGGCCGCGACGGGTTCGTTTCTGCTCGCACTCATTGCAAGTCTGGCTGCTGCGGCTGCCGCCGGGGTCGTGGTCGAAACCACCGTCATCCGCAGGCTCTATGATCGCGATCATCTGGATCAGGTTCTGGCCACATTTGCGCTGATCTTGATCTTTTCAGAAGGCACACGCTGGGTGTTTGGGTCATTTCCCCTGTTCCTTGACCCGCCCGACTACCTGTCGGGCTCTGTTTCTCTACCGTTTGGTATCGAGTATTCCCGCTATCGCCTCAGCCTCATCGTGGTTGGATTGGCCGTCGCGGCCGGGCTGTTCTGGATGATCGCCAAAACCCGGATTGGTATCCGCATCCGGGCCGGAGAGAATGACCGGGAAATGATCGGCGCATTGGGAATCGATATCTCCAGCCTCTACACATTGGTTTTCGCGCTCGGCGCAGCTCTTGCGGGGTTGGCCGGAGCGCTGATTGGCGCAATTCAATCTGTGCAGGTGGGCATGGGCGAACCGGTTCTGATCCTGGCGTTTGTCGTCATCGTGATCGGCGGGATCGGTTCGATCAAAGGCGCATTGATCGGCGCAATTCTGGTCGGCCTCACGGACACACTGGGGGGCTTCCTGCTGCCAAAACTGTTTGCACTGTTCCTGTCTCCTTCAGCCGCAACTTCGGTCGGGTCGTCGCTGGCCTCAATGTCAATTTACATCCTCATGGCGGGCGTCCTTCTGGTTCGGCCCAAAGGGCTGTTTGGAGGGGTATGAAATGAAACGGGAATTCTTGCTGAACGGCGGCCTTCTCATCCTGCTTGTTGTGATCCCTGCGGTAGCATGGTTTACGGACGAACCCTTTTTGATCACGCTGGTCACGCGCGCGGTAATCTTCTCGATTGCGGGTATCGGACTGAATTTTGCGCTTGGTTTTGGTGGGTTGGTCAGCTTTGGCCACGCGGCATTCTTTGGTCTGGGCGGCTATGCCATGGGCATTCTGGCGTATCATGCCCAGACCTACACGCCGATGCTGGAATGGCCGGTTTTGGTCGAAGGCACAAACTCGATGATGATCATCTGGGTGATTGCCATCGTCGTAAGCGCTCTGGCCGCGCTGGCTATCGGAGCATTGAGCCTGCGAACGACGGGTGTTTACTTCATTATGATCACGCTCGCCTTTGGGCAAATGCTATACTACTTTACGATTTCCTGGTCTGCATATGGTGGCGAAGATGGCCTGTCGATTTACGTGCGGAACGGGTTCCCCGGTCTGAACACCATGGATCCGATCCAGTTCTTCATCATCTGTTATGTGCTGTTACTGGTAGTGGTCTATGGCGTATATCGGGCCGAAAAATCGCCATTCGGGTTGATGCTGCAGGCGGCGCGGCAAAATGAAGACCGGGTGCAGGCTGTGGGGCAGGTGCCTTATCGCCTCTATCTGACAGCCTTCACAATTTCCGGTGCGATCACCGGGCTGGCCGGTGCATTGTTTGCCGATCTGAACCGGTTTGTCAGCCCATCCATGCTCAGCTGGCAGACATCGGGTGAAATCATGATTTTTGTCATCCTCGGGGGTGTTGGCCGGGTGTTCGGGCCTGTCGCCGGGGCGGCCCTGTTCGTTTTGCTCGAACACAGTCTGGGCGGTCTGAGCGAGTATTGGCACATCTACCTGGGTGCCATTCTGCTTGGTGTCGTGCTGTTTGCCCGGGGCGGGTTGTTCGGGCTGATCGCGGGCCGGGAGGTCGCACATGACTGAGCCGGTTCTGGACGTACGTGGCCTGACCAAAAGATTTGGCGGCCTCGTTGCAAGCAAGAGCATCAGCCTCGATCTGCGTACAGGTGAAATCCACGCTCTGATCGGCCCAAACGGCGCGGGTAAGTCGACGCTGATCAAACAAATCGCCGGAGGGCTGCAACCGGACGAGGGCAGCGTCTATTTTGATGGGACGGACGTAAGCCCCCTGTCTACGGCTGCGCGTGCCCGGCTGGGCATGGGGCGAACTTTTCAGATCTCGTCGTTGGCCATGGATTACACCGTTCTGCAAAACACGGTTCTAGGCGCGCTGGGCCACCGAGGCGACGTGTTCCGGTTCTTCAGACCGGTCATGAAAGATAAAAAGTTGGTTCAGGCCGCCGAAAACGCGCTGGAGCAGGTCGGGCTAGCGGAGTTTCGTGCCTTCAGAACGTCTGATCTGTCTCATGGCCAGCGGCGTCAGCTTGAGGTTGCGGTCGCCCTGACGCTGGAACCCAAGGCCTTTTTGATGGACGAACCTATGGCGGGGCTTGGGCTTGAAGGCTCGCAACGGCTGATCGGGTTCCTTGACGGATTGCGGAGCAAAGCGCCGATCCTGTTGGTTGAACATGACATGGATGCCGTCTTCACCTTGGCTGACCGGGTTAGCGTGCTGGTTTACGGCGAAATCATAGCATCGGGTTCGGTCGCGGAAATTCGGTCCAATCCAACCGTGCGCACTGCCTATCTGGGCGAGGAGGACGCAGGATGAGCCTTTTGAAAATGGCCCATGTATCTGCCTTTTACGGACCCTCTCAAGCGCTGTTTGACGTCCATATTTCAGTCGAAGATGGCGAGCTTGTCGCACTGATGGGCCGCAACGGGATGGGGAAGTCGACGACGATCAAGGTTATTTGCCGATTGCTGAAAAACCGCGGCGGTTCGGTCCTGTTCAACGGTGAGGACATTACGCGGTTGCCACCCCATAAGGTTGCCCGCATGGGGGTGGGGCTGGTGCCGGAAGGGCGCCGATGCTTCACCGATCTGACGGTCTATGAAAATCTGATCGCCGCTGCGCGACCGGGTGAATGGGATTTTGCCCGTGTCGCCCGGCTGTTTCCCAGACTGCGTGAGCGCAGGGACCAGACCGCTGGCACCCTGTCGGGCGGTGAACAGCAAATGCTGGCCATTGGTCGGGCGCTGATGACCAACCCCCGCCTTCTGGTGCTGGATGAGGCAACCGAGGGTCTTGCGCCGGTTGTTCGGCAGGAAATCTGGGCGGCGATATCTAAGCTGAAAGCTGAAACGGGTATGGCGATTATTGTTGTGGACAAATCCCTCAAGGAATTGTCCGCAGTTGCCGACAAAGCCGTCATTCTTGAAAAGGGCAGATCGGTCTGGGTGGGAGACTTTGGTTCGCTTACTCCGGAAGTTACAGACAAGTATCTTGGGGTTTGAGCATGACTTTTGTCTTTCCGCAGAAAATTCTGTTCAGGCACTGTGATCCGGCAGGAATCGTCTTTTACCCGCGGTTTTTCGAAATGATAAATGACTGTGTCGAGGCTTTCTTCGAACGAGAACTGGCCTTTCCATTCTCTGAGATTCACCGGGATGGAGCAGTCCCAACCGCCGAAACTTCGACCACTTTCCTGGCTCCGTGCAGGTTGGGCGAAGAGCTGACCATCGAACTGCAGGTCACCAATCTGGGCCGCACATCCATGGGTATTGCGCTTCGAGCGGAATGTGGCGGTGAAACGAGGTTCGAGACAAAATCGACCTTGGTGTTCGTAAGCGAGAAGGGGCGACCGCAACCGTGGCCGGAACAGGTTCGCCACAAGGTCGACCGTTTCCTGAACCGGTGAGGTAAACACCCTGTCACGCATATTAAAGAGCTGAGCTGAGTAATGACCAACGCATTTATCTGTGACGCACAACGCACCCCGATCGGCCGGTATGGCGGCGCGCTGTCGCAAGTGCGCACCGATGATCTGGCCGCGATTCCGATCGCATCTTTGGTCGAGCGGAATCTGCAGGTGGATTGGGCGGCGTTGGATGACGTTATCCTTGGGGACGCGAACCAGGCGGGCGAAAGCAACCGCAACGTCGCACGGATGGCAGCGCTGTTGGCCGGGTTGCCGGTGGAGGTGCCGGGTACGACGATCAACCGGCTTTGTGCATCGGGCATGGACGCGGTGGGCATGGCGGCCCGTGCGATCCGGTCCGGTGATTATGATCTGGCAATTGCAGGGGGCGTGGAAAGCATGTCCCGGGCGCCATTTGTGATGCCCAAGGCCAGCAGCGCCTTTTCACGGGCCAATGCGGTTTATGACACGACCATCGGCTGGCGCTTTGTAAACCCGGCGATGGAAGACATGTACGGCACCGACTCGATGCCGCAGACTGCTGACAACGTGGCAGAGCACTATGGTATCAGCCGTGCCGATCAGGATGCCTTTGCCGCTCGAAGCCAGAGGCGTTGGGTTGCTGCGCAGGAAAGAGGTTTTTTCCGGGACGAGATCACCAAAGTCACGATTCTGCAACGCAAGGGTGAAGGGATTGTCGTGGAAGAGGACGAACATCCCCGGCCCGGAACAAGTCTGGAAAAACTGTCCGGTCTGCGCAGCATAAACGGACCCGACAAAACGGTAACTGCGGGCAACGCCTCGGGCGTCAATGACGGAGCCGCGGCCATTTTGCTGGCAAACGAGGCTGCTGCTATCCGCAACGGTCTGACACCGCTGGCACGCGTCATAGGTATGTCAGTCGCTGGCGTTGAACCGCGCCTCATGGGCATTGGCCCTGTCCCCGCGACGCGCAAGGTGCTTGCACGCGCCGGGCTGCGCGTCGAGCAGATGGATGTCATAGAACTGAACGAGGCATTTGCTTCTCAGGGGCTAGCATCATTGCGCGAACTTGGCGTGCCCGACGATGCGCCTCATGTGAACCCCAATGGTGGCGCGATTGCCCTGGGACATCCGCTGGGCATGTCTGGCGCACGACTGGTGATGACTGCCGCCTATCAACTCCGCCGGACGGGTGGGCGATACGCGCTATGTACTATGTGTGTGGGTGTCGGGCAGGGGGCCGCGATCATCATAGAGCGCGTGTAAGACAGGCGGTATTCCAGCCAATCGGGCGTTTTGTCAGTCTGGTTTGAATTTTATTCTGAGCTCCAGAATCTGTTTCCTGATGGAGGCCGCGAATCTAGCGGGTCTCGCTTGGTGCGTGGCCGAACCGTGCGCGGAAGTCCCGCGAAAAACGACCCAAATGGCTATAACCGCAATCATAGGCGATTTCAGAGACACTCGCGCGGTTTTGACGCCGCAGAAGATGAAACCGTGCCTTGTCCAGTCGCACGTCGCGCAAAAACCGGATCGGGGTCATGTCGAGACTCTCGCGAAATGCCGTTTGCAGCGTGCGGTGATGCACCCCTGCGGCACACGCAATATCGTACAACCCGATGTTGTCGTGGAAGTTTTCATGGATAAAGGCTATGGCGCGACGCACATGCGCGGCAGAGCAGGGCGGCACCGCAGCGTTCATGAGGTGATAGATGTTGCTGCGTTGATTTTTTAGCAAGGTGACCGCAATTTGCCGCTCTAGCGTAAGAAGGTTGAGATCCTGCGCGATCGGTCGCACGCGTCCCGTATCAAAAGCCCGTGCCGCAATCAGGGACATGGCCCTTATACGTTGACCGGCCTTTTTCGAAAGCACCACTTTCGGGTCAAAACGCACAGGTCCGGGAAGCTCTGCGCCGATTTCCTCGGTTGCGACGCGTGCAAGGTATTCCGCATCGATCTGAACCATCAGCTTGCGGCAGTCACCCTTCCAAATCATCCGCGACGGCCGGTCGGGGTTTAGCAGCGTGCCGCAGTTGGCGCTTGCCTCGACCTCTTCGCCGCGATGTTCAATCCGGGCGCGGCCGGTCATCGGCAGTTGCAGCAGGTAGAAATCACTCAATTCGCCTGGGTTGATGGCAACGTCGGCGCCGTACCCGAGAACATTGAGCGAGACCTGAGCTCCGCGAACATGGTGGTGCACCACCTCAATCTGACCATTTGAGAAAAGTTCAAGCCGGTGATCGCAATAGCGCTGCGTTACGGCTGCCCGCGCTTCATCCAGCTTATGGGTGTGCAGAACATTGAAGTTTTCAAGCAATGTGCCGTGGTGCTTCATGCAAAAAAACTACCTGATGCGAAAACTATTTCAAGCCTGAACCTTTTTGACTCGCAAAGTGGATAAAGCCTCGGACCCGCTTCGGTGCAGGGTATTCCTGCAACAACAGCGAGGAAACAACATGGACCTGGGCATCACCCAAAGCGACGGGCATGTAGGCGACAAGGCCTGGAACGTTGTCGGACATATCTACACCCCGAAACTGCACAGCCCGAACGCCTTTATCTGGCATGCGCAGATCCCGGATGGCACCTTTGTACCGCCCCATATCCACCCGACGCAGGATGAATGGATATACATGCTTACCGGAAATCTGGAGGTCGAGTTTGGCCATGATGAAGGCAAGGTAACAACTCATCCGGCAGGTGCCGGTGATTTGGTGCGAATGCCGATGGGTAGATCTCATGGCATCTTCAACCGCTCCGGGGCAGAGGCGACTTGTGTCTTCGGTGTTGCGCCGGCGCGCAAGCTCTTTGACCTATTTGGTCAACTTGACGGCGTGACAGACCCCGACGAACTGGTGCGACTGTCAGCCTTGCACGAGGTCGACTTTCTGCCGCCGCCTCCGGACGCGGGTTAAGGAGGTTCAGATATGGCCAAACGCAAAAAAGTAGCGGTCATTGGCGGCGGGGTTTCGGGCCTTGCAGCCGCAAAGGCTTTTGATGAACGCGGCCACCGCGTCGTCGGATTTGAACGGAGCCACGATTTTGGCGGCGTATGGGAGCTCAGCCGGTCTTACCCGGATGTGCAGACCCAATCGCCCAAGGATCTGTATTGCTATACCGATCACCCGATGCCGGATGATTATCCTGAATGGCCCAAGGGTCCGCAGGTGCATGCCTATCTGCACTCCTACGCAGACAAGCACAATCTGCAGCGTCTCTTCCGGCTCAATACCAATGTGGCTTCCATGGATCGGCGTTCGGACGGGCAACCCGGTTGGACCCTGATGCTGGACTCCGGCGGCCAGCACTGGACCGAGGATTTTGACTTCGTGGCCATTGGCACCGGACAATTCTCGGACAAGAACATCATTACCCATCCCGGTCAGGAGTCCTTTGAAGCGGCCGGTGGACAGGTCATGCATTCGTCCGAATATACAGACCCTTCGGTGGTAAAAGGCAAACGTGTCGTGGTGCTGGGCGGGTCGAAGTCCGCCACGGATATTGCGGTCAATGCCGTCAAGAACGGCGCGCGGTCTGTCCATTGGGTCTATCGCGAACGGATGTGGCGCATTCCCTATTTCGTGGGCGGCATCAACTTCAAGCGGCTGCTTTACATGCGGGCGCAGGAACAGCAGTTCAATTCGTGGGGCAGGACCGGACTGCAACGCACAATCGCGACCCTTTTCAAGCCTTTGGTCTGGGCGAACTTCCGTGGGCTCGAGACCTTGCTCAAAGTGCAACTCGGGCTGAAAAAACATAACCTTGTACCCAAGGTTCCGATTGAGAAAGATATCTCCTGTTCCGTACCGATCGTGACGCCCGGATTGTTTGAGACGTTGAACGATGGAACGCTCAAGAACATCGAAGGCACTTATGACCGGTACGACGGCAAGACCATTCACATGACCACCGGCGAAAAGGTCGAAGCCGATGTTTCGATCCTTGCAGTAGGCTGGAAGATGGGTGTGCCGTACCTGCCGCAGGAATATCAGGACAAACTGATTGAATCTGATGGCCAGTACCGGACCTATCGTCTGTCGGTTAATCCCGACCTGCCGGATATGGGATTTGTCGGGTTCAATTCGTCATTCTGCACCATCCTGTCTGCCGAGATGATCGCGAACTGGCTGGTGCGCTATGCCGATGGTCAACTGGAACAGCAGCCGACCGCGGCACAGATGAATGAGAACATCGACATGATGCTGAATTGGAAACGCCACGAGCGCCCCGCGGCTCAGATCTATGGCGGTCAGTGCTCGGCACCGTTCCATTTCAAGCATCTCGACGAGTTGCTTGCGGATATGGGCGCCAAAAAGAACAAACGGTCGAACCCGTTGGCCGAGCAATTCAGCTATCCCAGCCACAAGGCTTACGGTGAATACCTCGCCTCTTGCCGGCAATATCAGGCGGTGTAAGACCTCGGGCGAGCCGGATCAGAAAAGACCAGCCCGCCCGAAGCCGAGCAGACGGTATTGCCAATTTGTTCAGGCCAAGTGATCCAGCTATGCCGCGCTTATGATCATTCCTCCGATTATGCTCCGCCTGAAAGGTTTTCGCTTTCCTCGCGAGATCATTGCCTACGCGGTTTGGGCTTACCATCGCTTTGCGTTGAGCACAGCTGACGTCGATGACCTGTTGGCTGCGCGGGCCGGGCTTTGTCGCAAACTTTGGGCATTTCTGTCTAAGATGAGATCCTCGTGTTAAAGGCGTCTCGGATTTTGACAGGAGCCAGCTGTGGCGACCTCATTCAAGGGCGCGCATTTTCCAAAGGACGTGATCCTGCACGCTGTTTTCTTTTATCTGCGCTATTCAGTGTCGTACCGTGATCTGGAAGAAGTCTTGGCAGAACGCGGTATCTCTGTCGATCATGCAACCTTGAACCACTAGATCGTCAAATATTCCCCTCTGGTTGCCGACCACGCACGTCGCCAAAACCGCAGCTGCGATCGATCCTGGCGGATGGATGAGACCTATGTGCGGGTCAAAGGCGAATGGGTCTATCTGTACCGCGCCGTCGACAAACACGGCAAGACACTTGATTTTATGTTGTCAAAGCGTCGGAACAAAGCAGCCGCGACCGAGTTCTTTGCCAGGGCGCTGGAAGTGAACGGTTTGCCCCGCAAGATCGTTATCGACAAGAGCGGCGCCAACACGGCTGGCATCAAAGCCGTCAACAAAATGCACAAGAGTTTGCTTGCCCGATCCCCATTGTGATGGTCAGGCAGAAATTTTTGAATAACGTGATTGAGCAAGATCACCGCTTCATCAAACGTCGGATTCGACCAATGCTCGGCTTCAAATCCTTTGCGTCCGCCTCTGCAACGCTCGATGGGATTGAAGTTGTGCAGATGATCTGAAAAGGCCAGTTCGGAGCCGGAACCTGTCCATTCAAGCATTTCTCGAAGCTAGCCGTCTTATCACACAAAACTCCACCCACCTTCATACATCAAAGAAGTTTGCGACAACGCCGAACGAACGACGCGTGAACATAGTCTCCATGTGGACGCTAAGACGCGGAATTCCAGTCGCGTGGTTGCTCTTTTTTGCTTCCATGGTCATTGAAAACAGGACCAAAAACCAAGGGGTGGGACTTGAGGCAACAGAATCCATCCTTCCAACAATTCCGATCCACAGTCTGGCCGGTTTTCTGTGTTAGACTGGACCCGAGGATAGTCTGGCAGGAGCAGTCCCGTTGCTACCGAATTCACTCCGTCTCCCGATCACCGTCCTGATCATGGCCATCTTGGCCGGTTCTTTTCCGAACCGTGGCGATGCGCTGTCAAAAGAAATACCAGGATGGCTGCAAAAACATGTGGGCACAGCTGATGGTCAAATTGCGCCGATCGTCCTGAAACGGGCGCGTGCGCTTTATCAGAAGAAACTCCGGCAGGGCGAAGTTTCGAACCCCTGCTATATGGCAAAGGACGCCACGCGTCCTAGTACTGCGCAGAATGGCAATCCAGGCCGGCGGTTTTACGTAATTTGCGAGGCGCAGAAGTCGTTCCGGGCCGTTTCGTCCGGCTTTGGCAACGGGCGCAAACTGCACCGGGCCAATTTCGCAAACGGACGACAATGCGCGAAGAACTTCAGCAATGCAGAAGGTTCGAAGCTGACTGCGGGCGGATCATACGTAACGGCTGAGACCCGGACCTCCTTCAAAGGATACTACAGGCACTCCGGCAAGACGAAGCCGTTTTACCGCACATTCCTATTATTCGACGGGGAAGGAGAAACAAGCAACGCTCGGGAACGCGCGATCGGTGGTCATCCCGCCGTATTTCTCAAGTGGCAATGCCGCTTTAAGAATCCGCAAAGCACACATGCTGACAAGGATGGGTACGTCCCGTACGGCAAGCTCGTTAACTATACCGGCGGTCGTAGCAACGGATGCACAACCTGGTCGCAATCTGCATCAAAGGAGATATTGGCGCTTGTCGAAGGGAACCCGACCACACTCTATATCTATCCTGAATCGAAAGACATAAACGCGGTCGCCAAAGCGGTGAAGCAGGGAAAACCGCTTTCACGCGCAGGTGTTTATTGGAACGCCGCATGTCTACAAGCAATTGGTGCCCCGAAATTCTGGCCGAAAAGAACCTTGCAACCGATCATCAATCAATGGCGGGCATCCCTGCCCAAACAGCCGCCACTAGAACTGCCAATTTGCCGATAGCGGTTGATGCAAAAGGCCACGCCTAGGATTGAGTACTACGGATCTAGCAACCCGCTGGAAGTCGATGCCGTGTGTACGAGACCTCAGACATGTCCAAACATTAATTCTATCTTTAACCAGCGGGGGATGCGAAATGCGCCACGATTTGCTGCATTGTGGAAGTCTTGACGAGGGGTTTGACAGCGACGCCAAGCCGCTCTCGGAACGGACTAAAAGCTACCGGTTTCCAGAATCGAAAACACATTCGCCCTGCTCGTCGATTACCTGCTTCGCCTTGGCGACGCTGAAGCTTTCGGCCTGATCCTGACTTTCAAAGACATCCGCCCGGATCACCGAATGGGTCTTGCGATCTCCATTGATGGTCTTTTCGATACGGGCCGACAGGCGATATTTGCCTCCCTCGGCAATCAGGTCGGGGAAGATATCGAATCCTTTGTAAGAGACCGCCTCCGGCTCTGACTTTTCGCCGCCCCCGAAGAGTTTTGAGAAGAGTGACATTGGGCGATTCCTTTAATCGTTACTCGGATCGGAGACTAGCGTTGCCCAGAGCCGGAGTTAAGCGCGTTGTTCGGTCCTTTCACCGGTTCCTCGATCCGACAGTGCTTTCTGTGCTAGGTCTGAACGTCCTGATGCGCGGCGCAGGACCAGACCCCAGAAAAAGCGACATCGAACATGTGGATGTCCATTGCTTGTGAGTCACTGCCAACCAGCGTTCTCGCCTCCGTCCCTCAGGGATCGCTACTGATCTGGTGGCAAGCTCAGCGTCCAGCGCTTTTCGTTCGATGAGAAACGGCCCAAAGCAGGCATCCATCAAGTTATTGGGATGCTGCGCCGCAACCCGCATTGCCGCCATTCTCAGTAAGCGGTAATCACCTGCGGCACATACCGACGCTTCGTGCGTCGTTGCAACCGAACACTTTGATGGAACAGACATTCACCGACTAAGGTACCCGCCGTCGGCGCGGATCGCGGCGATGTACGGGGTGTTGTCACATTAACTTCCAGTCTACGCAGAAGTCCCGATGCTGCGAATTCAAGCTGCTTGAGTGGCGGCATTCCAGGCGTCAAATGCCTCGAGGCGATGATATCGGTTTGTCAGGGCTGAACGGCGACGAGCCGGGACGCTGAAGCAATTGCGGATGGTGGAATGGGTCGCCACGAACCGCTGTAGTCCACCCGGAGACCGGTACCCCTGCATTGCTCTTTCCCGCTTGCGGAACGGTAAGTGGCTATTCTCGGCACGGTTGTTGAGGCCCTTGTGCGACCAATGATCCAAACCTGGCGCGATCTCGCGTTTGGCTGCGCGATATGATCGCAGCTTGTCCGTGATGATCCGCTTGGGGATGAAACCAAGGCGCTTTATCAGGCGGCGCATTAGCCGTTTTGCCGCCCGTTTGTTCCGTTTCGGTTGGAGGATTTCATCCAGCACGACGCCATGCTGGTCGACTGCGCGCCAAAGCCAAAACTTGCGGCCTGAGATTCTCACAACAAGTTCATCCAGATGCCAGACATCGCCTGGACGATCCTGTCGGCGTCGCAGTTTTCGAGCAAACCGCGGCCCGAACTTGATGACCCAACGCCGGACAGTCTCGTAAGACGCATCAATCCCGCGCTGCAGCAACATCTCGAAAGCTGAGATTGAACCGGCAATACAGCCACACCGCGTGCGTGATGATCTGAGGAGGAAAGCGGTGGCGATTGTCGCTGATCGGCGATGAACTCATCGACGCCACCTACGTCCAATTCCAAACACGAGCAACCGAACGGAGGTTAACGTGACAACACCGTTACCTGCATTTGCGGTATTGGTTTTCGAAGTGCTGTTGAATGCAAGCTCTCTGTTCAACCACTCGAACATTCGCCTTCCCCTCAGAGTTGATGCAGCGCTGCGGCTGATAATCGTCACACCGGACATGCACCGCGTCCATCACTCAATTGACCCGTCGGAGACTAACAGCAACTTTGGGTTCAACGTGCCATCGTGGGACCGGATATTCGGAACCTATCTGGCACAACCTAAGTCCGGGCATGAAAACATGACAATTGGAATTGAGCAGTTTCGAAACAGGCGCAATCTTTGGCTCGACCGGATGCTCATTCAACCGCTCCTTGGTCGAGCTGACCGGTATCCGAAAAATCGAGTGAAGGAACCTTCGCAAAGTGACCCGGAGCTCTAACTGACTGCTCAAGATACCCGGCGAGCATTCAAAAACACTGCATTATCATGCGCTTTGGGTTCAATTCGGACATTCGAAGCTCAAATGGGAGGAGGCAATGTCGAAGCTGCGGATGCTGCAGAAGTCGAAAACCGGCGCGGCGCAGGTCGAAATCATCAACTCAATGAACGAACAGAAGCGAGATCGCCCCGACAAGAATTAGGCTCAGCGCCCAGACCGTGTCCAGGTTGAACCAGCTTTTGGATAGAAACCGCAGCCCGAGCCAATGATAGACACCAAAAGCAAGCACAGCGCCTGAGACGGTCATTGCCAGCGTGTGAGTAAGGGCGACAGCAATAGCAATTTTGGCGTTTCCAGCCATCAGATCAGAGGCGGCAGCGTGACTGGAGTCGGAGGCGATTGTGCGACAGATGCCGAGATAGATTGGAACGAGCATCAAGCCCGCGCCGTGCGCCGTCGCAGCCAGAAAGGACCATAGCGCAAGTCGAGACGGCGGAACACGAGCGAGAAAGCGCGGATGGCGGCGATTGAAAACGAGATAAAGGCCGAGCCCAATTACAAGACACGCCGCACCGATCTGAATTTCACGTTGCCATTCTGCCAGGAAAAGAAGGGCCGTGAAAGGGAACAGGATTGCGGCCATTGCCAGTAGGTGCCCTGTCGCCAGAGCGAGCAATGCCTTGAAAAGGCTGTTGTGGTTTTTGTCCATCAAGGCGGCAGAAACCGCCAGGGGCCAACCCATTCCGGGGTTAATCCCATGGTAGATTCCCGAGGCGACAACGGCCCACCACAGGGCCGTCGCCGTATCTAGCCCGTTCACTCGTCAGACAGACGGATAGCAGAAACTGTCGGTCGAACAGTCACCGCCTTCCAAGCGGATCTGATGGCTGCGGTAGCCCTTTGGAAACTCTACATAGAAGTTTTTATCCAGTTCCAAGCCGCCGTTTTCTCCAACATTGGCCATAACCATCTGACCACCCTCATCGTCGGGGTAGAATTGATCGTCCCATGTCGAATAAAGAGAGTTGGTCCAGTAGACACGCTTGCCGTCCCTACTTATTTCCACCATCTGCGGACCATAAGCGAACGCTTTGCCATTAGGATGTTTCGCACCCCGAGCAATCCCGCCGATCTCCACCTTCCCGGTCAGCTTGGGACTCATCGGATCGGAGACGTCGTATTGATGCATTTCGCCCTGCCCCCAACAGGAGACATACAGGTATTTGTCATCGAGGCTAAGATCGATGTCCGTTACCAGCGGCGGTACTGCCTCGAACCCCTGCAGAAGTGGTGGCAGGTTCTCGGCCTTCTCGGGCCGAGGATCAATAGTGATCGTCTTTTTTGCCTCAAAAGAACCGTCGTCCTTTTGCCACCATGTGAAAATCGCACCCTGCAGATTTGTTGTATCGACGACGACGCCGCAGAAACCGTAGTCTTTTGCCGGGTCGTGGGCCGGTCTGATTTCCAAAGCCATCTGGTGATTTTCGCCAAGATCAACAGTCTGGACGTTGCGGCGTTCGCGCAGATTCCAGAAATGGATCTTGTGACCGTATTTGTTGGACAGCAGATCTTCCGCGACAATACCGTTCTCGAACTGAGGAGGAAGTGCCCATTCCGAACTCACCATGTAATCGCGTGGCAGATTCCACCAGAAATCGTAGTGTTTGTCTTGCTCACCCCGGTCCATCTCGTAACGGCCGAGGATATCGAAGGTCTCGCAATCCATGATGAAGATACCCGGCGGTCCATTCGTGCCATCATCGCCGCCCCCACCGAGCGTCGAAACATAGATACCCTCCGGGCCGCAATGGATAGTGTGCGGGCGAGAGTATCCTGTTTTGGCAAATACTTCCTCAGGCTCAATGATCTTGTGTATCTTTGCCTTAAGCGGTTCTTTCACATCGACCACGTAGATACGCGAAGACCGAATGCCCGGAATGATCAGATAACGACGTTCGAGAAACGCATGCCCGGTAAGCGGTGACAGCGCGGAGGAACAGGCGTTCCAGCCGAAATGGTGAAACTCATCACCCTTGTTGGGCATGATGAGCTGATGAACAATCTGACCGTAAGTCTTCGATTTTGGATCAACATCTATGACTGCCAGCCCATCGGGTTCGGAACCGTCCGGGCTGAGCATCAACGTGAAGGCAAGCGTTTCCGCTGGTGCCTCCATGGCGAGTTTCGGGGTTGCGTGAAATGTAGGATCAGGTCTCAGATTCATAGCTGGCTCCTCCCAGGTCGTGGGCGCCAAATCTGAAGCAAGATTTGACTGATATCGCCCAACGCCAAGAATGCCACATATTCAAGATTCGTAAAAACCGGCCCAGAGCCGACCTTGAGCGCTATGTTCGAATGCTGCGTTTGCGCCCGCATTGCTGCCGTTTGCTGCACGAGCAAGAACCATCGGATGTGTCGCAAATTCTGGCCTCGGATTGACGGGAGAGCCTATGTCTGCGCCTCTTGCCAACAAAGTAACTATGAGCAGGCATTGGTATGATCTCGTTGAAAGGCGCGCACCTCCCGAAGGAAGCGATCCCGTATGCCGTGTCCGTCATCGAAATATTTGAACAGGAGCGGTGGATTGGTTTTGGAGGATCAGACTCGCTATAGTTTCAATCTACGCCGCGTTCTAATGATGCAGCAAGCGGCGTTTCTGGGTTGTCTGGTGTTTGATTTCCTTTCTGCGTCTGAGGATGGTTTCGACCTGACCGACGTTGACATCGGCGGGTGTTAGGTTGCCGATGCTCTCGTGGTATCGGTTGTGGTTGTAATTATCGATAAAGTCGCCGATGGCCTGTTCGAGCGCTCCGGGCAGATAGTAGTTCTCCAGCAGGATGCGGTTCTTCAGGGTCTGGTGCCAATGCTCGATCTTGCCCTGTGTCTGGGGGTGGTTCGGGGCGGCGCGAACGTGATCCATGCACTGATCTTCAAGCCATCTCTCCAAATCACCGCAGACATAACTGCTTCCATTGTCACCGTGCGGCCGGGGCTTGTGAACACCGGCGGCACTGTCGCATCCTGATGCAGCCAAAGCGTCTTCCAGTAATTTCGTGACATCCTCAGCTTTCATCGTGGCGCACAGCCGCCAAGCGACAACATAGCGGCTGTAATCATCGAGTATGGTCGAAAGATAGAACCAGCCCCAGCCGACGACCTTTAGATAGGTAAAGTCGGTTTGCCAAAGCTGGTTCGGCCGAACAGTCTTCTCATGGAATTCATCCGCCGCTTTGATGGAAATGCACGCCGGGCTGGTGATCAGATCCTGCGCCTTCAGAAGCCAATAAACGCTGGCTTCGGAGATAAAGTAGCGCCTGGTGTCGGTGAACCGCACCGCGAGCTTGCGTGGTGATAAATCGGGCTCATCCAGAGCCGACTCCAGGATCTGCTTACGCACCTTGTCAAGGATGCGGTTCCAAACTCTGCCTGGCCGGGAATGGCAATCCTCAAGCCCGGCCTCGCCAACAGTCAGAAACCTGTTACTCGTCGTACCAGCAGTAAAACGTCGTTCTGGGGATACCAAGCTTTTCCAGAGTGCGTTTGATCGGCAGGTGCGATCCGTCAACATGACGGATGATCTCAAGCTTCTCGGATGCAGGGTATCTCATTCGTCGTCGCCCCCATCTGTTACCTGACAGGCGCATGCGACGCATGCTGCCGAAAGGGTGCGAACATGCTTTTTTGAGCAGCTGTCCTCAAGGGTCAGGTCGTCTACAACCTCTTTCAGCGCCGATGATTCAGCCTTAAGATCCCTCACCTCAGAACTGGTGGCTTGGCGAGCTGTATCACCAGCCAGCCGCTTCTTACCTGCCTCAAGAAACTCTTTCGACCAGCTGTAATACAAGCTTGTGGCGATTCCTTCACGGCGGCACAGTTCGGAAATGCTGTCTTCACCACAAAGCCCGTCTAAAACAATGCGGATCTTCTCCTCTGCCGAATGTTGACGCCTCGTCTTCCTGCAGATGTCTTTGACGACCCTCTCTGCCGAAGCTTTGTGTTTCCCGGACACCATTCTCATCTCCACTATCTAATGGTTACGATGAGCCTGAAACTCCCTTCAAGCAGACTTACGAGACAAAGTCGCCAATGGCTGCATTAGTCCAAGTTTATCCGCTCGCCCGCCTTTTCAACCCGATAAAACCAACGTCGGGTTTATGCAGTTCACGACTTGCTGCGGTTGCAAAGGCTAAACGAGGGATGAACGGCCGATATGGGCTCATAACACTATCCGCATTCGCCGCAGAAAATTGCTGCAATGAATCCAAAAGCTTGATGCTGTAAGCTTCAAGACAGAGTGCTATCGTGTAGCAATGACCTGTTCAACGAAGGCGTTCTGGGCGTGCATTAAAAAGGCCTTTGCAGGGATTGCCACACATCTGGGATGGTGCATCGCATCCGTTGTCACTTCTTCCCCGCGAGTCACCGGTGGACAGGGAATAAACATGACGTCAGGTCCGCAAGTGTCCAAAAATGCGGCATCTATGCGCTGTTGTAAGAGCGCGGCACGATCCATTTCTGTGGCGTTGGGCGACCAACAATCGGTTATGATGACATCTGCATCTCTTGCTGCATCAAGGTCCTCGGTTGTCGACAAGTTGCGCCCTCTACCCGCTGGCCTGAGCGCCATTTCTGGCGGGGCAACCTGAACAAGTTGTATCGGCAGCACCATTGCAGCCTCTACCCATGATTGGGCGATATTGCCTCGTGGACCCACAATAGCCACGCGCAAACCGTCCCAAGATCCGCGTTGGGATAGAATATATGCCAGATCGCCGATGATTTCACACGGGTGGTTGTCGTTCGTACGCAGATTCATCACCGGGGCTTCGAGCGCGTCGGCGAAGTCCGTGAGCCGCTTCAAACTTGGGGTTCGAACGGCAAGCAGATCGAACCAATTGTCCATATACCCAGCCAGGTCTTCGACGGTTTCAGCCCCTTCGAGACGGGCCGAGACGGATACGCAGTCTCCTCCCATCGCCTGAATGCCAAGGGCAAGCGCTGTTGGATTGCGCCACCCGGGCAGTTCCGCAATCAAGCCAACCCGAGCGTTGACAAGTGATTGAGGCATTCTTCTTTGCGCCCAAAGCTCGGCGAGTGCTATCGCACGACGGGCAAGGTTTTCATGCTCGTCTTTATTCAGATTGGAGACGGACAACAGATCAGAAGTGAGTAATTTTTGAGTCTTCATACAAGTGCTTACCGCGAATGAATCCACGAAAACAGAGTATAAGCAGACCTTCGAACAGGCGCAGCGAAAGACTGCATTGTCCGCGCGATTCCACACCACTTGGCGGAACTGAATGTCCGAACTGCGCCGCTCGCGGCTCTCTGCGTAAGCAAAGCGAAATATGGCAATTAAGGACAGATAAAGGCTCGTTCGACCAGTTGCAGCATGGTGCAGAAAAACGTCAGATGCGAGCCCGTGGTGACCTCATGTCGTTCGCAATTGGGAAAAGGGAAATAGAGCCGCTGGGTTTTCTACCTGCGAACAGGGAAAATATCCTTGGCATCCGCATCGCAGCCTCAAACACCTGTTACTCTGATGGTAGCTCAATCTGCGGCACAGGAACGGCCTTGAGATAAGCGGCAATCGCTAAACGTTCGTCATCGCTCAATCGAGAAGTATTCTCGATAACTTCAACCATTTCACCGCCGGCGCTGTCATAATCCGGTGTGAAGCCCGACTTCAGGTATTCCGCAATGTCAGCTTCGGACCAATCAAGCTGGTCTGCGGTCAGTCCTGGGATGCGACCTTTTCCGCTTGGGTTTGGTGCGCCGGTCAGCCAGAGATCACGTTTCAATCCACCCAATCCGTTTCGCGGTGTATGGCATTCAGCGCAATGTCCCAGCGCCTCCACCAGATACCGGCCTCGGATCTGTTGGTCAGTCAGGTCGCCTTCAACCACCCAGCCTGGCTCCAGGTACAATAGCTTCCATCCGCCCAGCCCGCGTCGAACATTGAAAGGGAAGCCAACCTCATGCGCTTTACTTTCAATCGCCGCCGCTGGCAGGGAGGCGAGGAATGCATGGAGCGACGCGACATCTTCGGCTGTCATGTTTGCGTAGGATGTATAAGGAAACGCTGGATAATAATGCTGCCCATTGGGTCCAGTCCCATGAACCAGGGCATTGGCCAGATCCAGCGCGGACCACGACCCAATTCCGACCTTCGGATCACTGGAAATGTTCGGAGCAAAGAAAGTGCCAAAATCCGTCTCAAACTGACGACCGCCAGATAGAATGAGCTTTTCCGCTCCCTCGGCGTCCGGAGCAGAGTGGCAAGATACACATCCTGCCGCGTAGAAAACGACCTCACCTCTTGCGAGATCAGGGGTAGCGCCTTCCAGTTGCGCCCGATCAACTCTCTGCGGTCGGGTCAGCACTAAACCGGCCAGCCCGACCAGAACTGCCACAAGAGCGGCGAAAACGAAAACCCGCCGCATAGCCAGCGCTCCTTTAATCTTTCGGTGCTCTATAAGCTTTATGACATGCCGAGCAGGCGCCGCCCAAATCACCCATCGCCCCTTTAAGCGCCTCGACATCTTGTCCTGCCGCAGCCTGCATCGCAACAGCGGCGTCGGCCAAAGCCTGTCCCTTTGCGCCTACATCCGGGAAATTCTCCCAAATTGCAGGCAACGCGCGGGTGGACGGGTCGGCCACATTATCGGATCCTGCGGGCCACATCGCGGATTGATCGATCTGCGTCAGAACGACGATGTTATTCGCGGCCCGTGTTGCCGCCTCGGCATCATATTCCGTCTCTCCCTTGGCCATGCCGCCAAGAGTGCCAAGATTGAAAGAATAGAGTTGCATTATCGAGGTCCGGGCCTTCACTGCTGGGTTTTCGCTTTCATGCGCGATGGCTGTGCCAATAACTGCTACTGACATGAGCCCTGCCGCAAAGATCGAAATTTTTTTCATCATGGTGTGCCTCCCTAATCAATACGTCGGAATGTTAGCTTGAACGAATTTTCTTGTAATTGTTTGTTATTCGTCATCACCTGTTAATTTATGAACAGCCGAAACTGGGATGATATTCGATACGTGCTCGCCGTTAGAAAATACGGATCGTTGAATGCAGCCGCTGGGGCCTTGGGTGTTACTCATGCAACGGTCATGCGCAGAGTTGCTGCACTTGAAGAACGCTTTGGATGTGTGATTTTTCAAAAAAGCCCATCAGGGTATGCCGCACTCCCCGAGGCCAGCACAATTCTTTCGGCGATGGAAAGCGTAGAAGACGCCGTGATGTCCGTAGAGCGGGCAATTGTGGGCGCAAACCGGTCCCCTGTAGGTCACGTACGCATTGCGTCCACTGATAGCCTTTGCCAGCTAGTTTTGCCTCAAATAATAAACGAGATATCGCAGACGTACCCCGGCTTGGAGCTGACTTTATTGAGCGGAAACAGCCATCATGATCTATCGCGGCTGACAGCGGACATCGCCGTACGACCCTCGATAAAGCTTGAAGAAGGGCTTGTCGGGGAACGTGCGGGTACGCTGTCATTCGGAGTTTTTGACGACGGCTCCCCAAATCGAAAATGGATGAGGCTTGATGGGGCGTTGAGCCGTTCGCTCCCAGCCAAATGGTTAGCAGAACATGTCAGTGCGGATGAAATGACCAACGGCGCAGATAGCTTTTTAGTGCTTCAGCAGATGGCTGCGGCCGGGGTGGGCAAAGCGTTTCTACCCTCATTTATTGGAAACGCGGATCCTCGGCTTCACCTGTCGATGGAAATTGGTCTCGAAATTGAAGTTCCTCTGTGGGTCACGACACTTGATGAAATTGCGCAGACTCCGAGGTTTTCCGTCGTCAAGCGAGCTTTGATTGAACGCCTATCCAATGCTCTGGCCGCATGACATAGCTCGGAAAGCGGCCACGAAGAGGGCGGTTTGCTAGTCAGCCATTTGGTCGTGGAATCCACGAGGTCTGCATTGAGGCTATCAGGTCGCCGCTGTGATGACCGCTTTGGAGATTGAACAGCCACTGCGAAGACCTTGGCTGACGAAAGCTTAGTCGGCCATTTGGATTGGAATGCTGAACGTCCGGATTGTGCGGTTCGAGACCTGCTGCATGAACAAAAGACCGAAGTGTGGTCAACAACCGCTCAGGGGGTGTTGTCACGTTAACCTCCGTTCGGTTGCTCGTGTTTGGAATTGGACGTAGGTGGCATCGATGAGTTCATCGCCGATCAGCTACAAGCGCCACCGCTTTCCTCCTCAGATCATCGCGCATGCGGTGTGGTTGTATTGCCGGTTCAATCTCAGCTTTCGAGATGTTGCTGCAGCGCGGGATTGATGCGTCTTACGAGACTGTCCGGCGTTGCGTCATCAAGTTCGGGCCGCGGATCGCTCGAAAACTGCGACGCCGACAGGATCGTCCAGGCGATGTCTGGCCTCTGGATGAACTTGTTGTGAGAATCTCAGGCCGCAAGTTTTGGCTTTGGCGCGCAGTCGACCAGCATGGCGTCGTGCTGGATGAAATCCTCCAACCGAAACGGAACAAACGGGCGGCAAAACGGCTAATGCGCCGCCTGATAAAGCGCCTTGGTTGTCTGACGTCAGCGCCAATGGGACAGTTTAGGTTGATTTGATAAGAGAGGGTTTCTGGCACATCGTAGCCACCAAGGAGTGGAGATGAGACAGAAACCGGGAACCAAGCGGAGCCACGGCGAGAAGGTAGTAAAAGACATCCGCCGCGCCACGCGCAAGCAGTATTCAGCAGAAGAGAAGATCAGGATCGTGCTGGACGTCCAGACTTCACGGGCGAGTGCCTGCAGCACCACAGTGAAGTTGTTCGAGATCACCGCCGCCGCGTGATAGAGGCTCTTGCAGCCAGACTTGATCGGGAAGCATTTCGCACCCATTTTCTCGATCAACGGCCGGACAAATTCAACAACATCTTGATCACCTTCAAGGCCACATTGAGCCCTTTTTGAACTGCTTTTGTGCGGGCACAGGGTCAGCGAAGGACAGAACCGGATGGAAGCTTGCAAGCCGCCAGTCCAGCTCCCGAAGCGGCGCCATCTGTTCCGCCGGGAAGAATCCACTGCAGTGAACCGCAACCGGTGCCTGTCAGGGTGGTTCACGACCGCTGAACGTTTCAGCGAGCCTTGAGGCAACAACAGAAATCTGAGTATCCGGAACCGCCAGGATCCACAGATCGGCGGATCGCAGTTCCGCATAGTGTTCAACAGCCCGCCCCGCTGCAGCTGCTTGGGTAATGTTTCGGGCAGACTGACCCTTCGCGCCCTACACATCTTGAACCGAGCATTCTGGGATGCCACTCAACAGGCTGATCAGCGTTTTGCCGACCCGCCCGGGGCCGACGACATTTACCTTGGTTTGAGACATGCCCACTGCCCCCAAGTCGTTCTTTGGATGCACCCCCAACGCTACACCAAACTCCGATATAGAAACATCTGCACTGCGTTCTCGACAGCCTTACTATGCGGCTTATACTATAGGCCGGCTTTAACCCTCTTTAGTTAAGACCCAGCGTTCGAGACCTCGAAGTGGGTTTTCGCCACACGTAACAAGTGCTCAAAATCACCCGAGACGGCTTCCTCCAGGAAAGTCTGAATTCTGGATTGCTCGGCTCCGGCTCTTTCGGCTGCGGTCTGGCAGCGTGCCAGCACTTCAAAGGTGTTGACGTTTGTTCTGGGCAGGTCGATGGTTGCAAGTTTATTTCATGTCAAATTCTCATGTAGAATACTGAGTAACCATCGCAGGCCAAAATTAATCTTACGTATAAGAAGTGCGGATTTTGGCCTCGTCCAACGAACTCTCCAGATATAATTAAAGTCGCGACTACAGGCTCAATAGCAAATGATCCCGATCCAAAACGGCCGCACGTTCAGTAAGCAGCAGATAATCGTATTGAACCCGCAATAGACCAAGCGATTTTTTCTGCGCTCGCTCGCTGCTGAAAAACAGCCGGGGCCGCATCATTCTCAGCGTCGCTGCGCGGCGTGAAAGACTGCCCTTCATGCATGCCGCAGCATTGACGTCAGGGCGACAATACCCGTCGGCAAGCGGCCCATTCCAGACCTTCGCAACTATGGGCGCCGCCGCGCTGCAGTTTCACCAGGCTGGACTTTCGCTGCATTGCCGACCTCTTACCCAGATCGAACTTACGTTCTGCTCAATCAAGCTGCCGTGCACAGATTGGATTTCCATGTCGGCAATCGGCCTGGCACCATCAACATTGCGCAATTAGATCGACCGCAGCCATTTCTTGAATATCCTGATCGTGACCCGGTCCTGTTCGCCGGGACGGCACACAAAATACAGGCCTCGATCCAGAGCAACGCTGTTGTTGTCCAGGCGCACTAGCCGCCCAAGCTCCAAATCCCGGGCCGCCAACAGATGCCGGGTCAGCGCCACACCCTGACGGTCCAGAGCGGCTTCTATCAACACTGCGCTATCGACGTACTTAGTTTGCTGTGACTGTATTTGATCAGCAATCAGCCCAACCTGTTCAGCCCAAATGTCCCAGCCAACATTGAAAGCGTCGTGTAGCAGAGGCAGCCTGGCAATCGCCTCGGGCCGCATTGGCAGCGGAGTATCACCGACAAACGCAGGTGCGGCTACAACAATCAGTTCCTCCTGTGCGATTTGCTCATGATACAGACCCTCCCATCCTGGCTCGCCAAAGCGCAAGGCCACATCAACTTCGGAGGCATCGAAATCCGCGTATGCATCATTGGTATCCAGAAGCAGGGCGATGCCGGGATGAGCCTGGTGAAATGAAGGCAGATGCGGCACCAGCCATTTGAGCGCCAGAGACGTCGACAGCGAAACCGTGATCGACTGCCGGTGATGCAGCCGCTTAACGTCCAGCACACCCAGTTGCAGCGCCGAAAACGCCTGCCGCGTGGACTGATGCAACCGTTCGCCGGCCCTTGTCATCTCAACCCCGTTTGGGCGGCGATGGAACAGGGTCACGCCAAGATATAATTCCAGTTGTTTGATCTGGCGGCTCACCGCTCCGTGTGTGACGTTCAGCACTTCTGCGGCCTTACTCAGGCTGGAATGGGTCGCTGTTTCGTCAAAGGCTTGCAGTGCTCGAAGGTGTCTGAGGTTTTCCATGATGTGAGAAAATTTAACATCATGTTCCGTTTATCTCGATAGGTTTCTAAACGGCAAAGGGGCTATCGTTGCCAAGCACGTTAAGGCAACGGCGAAATGCTCACACCCTGTGGGCGGGATCACCGAAGGAGGCCAATATGTCCGAAGTAAAAGTCGCATTGATGACCGGCACTGGTCAGGGGATCGGCCGGGGTTGCGCCATTGAAATGGCCAAGGCGGGTTACAAGGTGTCGCTGATGTCGCCCTCCAACCGGTCTGTTGAATTGGCCGAAGAATTGGGCGGCACCGGCAGACGTGGATCGGTTCTGGATGTCGGCGACCTCCAGTCCATGATTGATGACACCATGAGCAAATATGGCCGGATCGATGCCATTGTAAGCAATATGGGCCACGGTGGAAATGTGCCGGAGGAGATCAAGACAGTTGGATTTGATCCGGATTTCGATGGCCCCTTGCTCGAACTGAGCGACGATCTGTGGCACGAAAGCCTGGACATGTATGTTCTGAACGTCGTCAAGATTGCCCGCATCGTCACCCCGATCCTGATCGAACAGGGAGGAGGCGCCTTTGTGAACATCTCGTCGATGAACACTATCGAACCGCGCGCACCTTATCCGATGAGCATGCTGCGCGGCGCGCTACACAGCTTTTCCAAGCTTTATGGCGATCGCTATGCCCGCCACAACATCCGGATGAACAACCTGTTGCCCGGCTTTTGCGAGAACGTGAACCTGTCAGAATTTGCCCGAAGGTCCATCCCTGCCCAACGACCGGCAACATTCGAGGAAATCGGGCAGGCCTGTGTGTTTTTGGCCTCCGACGCCGCTCGTTATATCAATGGGCAGAGCATCCTGTCCGATGGCGGGATGAACCGCGCCGTTCGCTGAAACAGGGAGATCGCAAGATGATTGTCACGGCCTTGAAGGATATTATCGGAACCGAACGAGACGTTTCTGGACCTGGCTGGCAAAGCCGGCGGCTGTTGCTCGCATCCGACAGGATGGGGTTTTCGATGACGGATACGATCATCCGGCTAGGTATGACCCTGGAGTTGGAATACAAGCACCACCTGGAGGCCTGTTATTGCATTGAAGGTTCTGGAGAAATAAAGAAAGCAGGGAGCAACGAATGGCACCCTTTGGAGCCTTTTTCTCTGTACGCACTTAATCAGAACGATCGCCACGAAGTGAGAGCCATAGATAACGACATGCGCCTTATCTGCGTATTCAATCCAGCGTTGTCAGGACAAGAGCAACATCGCCCTGATGGTAGCTATGCGCCTCCTGATCCTTAAACAAGTTTGCATGATAGCAGTGCCCACGTAGCTGTCATTAGGCGATCATGCGGTATTGTCACGTTAACTCCGTTTGACCAAAGAATGCTGCTGTTCGGATTTCAAGCCATTTGAGTGGCGGCATTCCAGACGTCAAATGCCTCGAGACGGTGATACCGGATTGTTGAGGCGGTGCGGCGGTGAGTTGGGGCGCTGACGCAATTGCGGACAGCTGAGTGGGTGGTCACAAACCGCTGTAATTCGCCCGGAGACCGATATCCCTGCATCGCTCTTTACGCTTGCGGAACGGCAAGTGACTATTCTCGGCACGGTTGTTGAGACCCTTGTGCGACCAATGTTCCAGCCTCGGTGCAATCTCTCGTGTGGCGGCACCATAGAAACGAAGCTTGTCCGTGATGATCCGCTTTGGAATGAACCCAAGACGCTTCATCAGGCGGCGCAACAACCGCTTAGCAGCCCGTTTGTCCCGTTTCGGCTGGAGGATTTCGTCCAGTACGACGCCATGTTGATCGACCGCGCGCCAAAGCCAATACTTGCGGCCCGAGATCTTCACGACTACCTCATCCAGATGCCAGACGTCATCTGGACGCCCCTGTTGGCGTCGCAGGAACCGAGCGATCTGCGGTCCAAATTTGATGGCCCAACGCCGGATCGTCTCGTAGGAAACATCGATCCCACGCTGCAGCAGCATTTCTTCAACTTCACGCAGGCTCAAATTGAAGCGAACATAGAGCCACACTGCATGAGCAATGATCTGAGAAGGAAATCGGTGACGCTTGTAGCTGATCGACGATGAATTCATCGATGTCACCTACGTCCAATTACCGGCATCAGCAACCGAACGACTGTTAACGTGACAACACCAAACATGCACTCATTGAAATGTTGCCACTTTCGCAGGAACGCAGTTTTGCAAGTTGTGTTCTTTTTTCAACGCACTGTATCCTACAGCGATTCAGAGGCGATCATGACCAAACGCAGTGCGCGTGTTGACTACGATACCTTGAACAGGTGGATGTTGAAGTTTCCGCCTATGGTTGCAGCGCGTGCGCAACCGAGGAAGCGACCAAAGCTGAGATCCTGGCGTATGGACGAAACCTGTTTAAGTGTCTGCGGTAGGTGGGCGTTTCCCCACCGAGCCGCGGGCAAGGTGGGAAACACCCCTGATTTCATGTTGCATGGCCGCAGGAAAGGTCCAGCAGCCCACAAGTTTTTCACCGAGGCGCCGTCCAAGAATGGAACTCCAGAAAATATCTTGATCGACAAGAATGGAGCCAGCGCGTCAGGTGTTCAGGAGGTAAACAAGAACCTGAGATGGTTTGGCTGCCCGGCCAGCTTACAAACGATCAGTTCAAGTTTCCGAATGAAGTGATCAAGCAGGACCACCTATTTATTTAGCGGCGCATCCGGCATATGTGCGGTTTCGATTCTTTCGGATTCGTGGCCGCGGCGGTGGATGGTGTTGACGTTGCCGGCTAGTCCGAAAGAGGCAATTTTCTGGCGTAACGACTTCCGGGTTTCAGATGCGTCTGTTAAAAACAACGTGTTGCTGTCGTAAGAAGTGATGATCTGAACCCGGCACAAGCGCTTATGCGATCAGGCTTTGCGCCTTTGCTGCGATGCGGGAAAGATCTTCGCCAAATTGCGGCGGTTTTGCGCTGTGGTTGCGAGGCGGCATTCGTCATTTGCTCCACACGGACCACGTAACCGGAGCCGTCCGAGGGCAAGAATGCGTTTGAGGCGGGCGAAGAGAATCTCGACTTTTTTCTGAGCTTCTTTGAGATGTCGTACTGGCGGGTCTTGGTAATGTCTCGGGCGACCTGACCGGGCATCTTCGTGCTTTTCACGGGTAATCTTGCGTGCGGCGGTGTCAGGGCAGCACTTGGCTTTCGATGGACAGGCTTGGCGGACGTCTTTCAAGGCGCAGTAACGGGCCGCCCCTTTGCCAGTTGGCCCTCTGTTCGGGCCGGAGTAGTTAAGGCGGAATTGCTTCAACGCATGGCCTTCGGGGAAGATGTACAGATCGTTCTCGGCGTCCCGCTCGAAGTCAGAACGGGACCATGTGCCATCGGATCGACCTGCTTTGTCGAAGACGGGGTTGTGTGGCGCGATCTGTCGTTCGACCAACCAACCCAATCGCGGACCAGTGCCGTAGGTGGTGTTCGCGATCAGCTGTTCTGGATACAGATCGAACGTCGCCTTCACACGATCCAACATAGCCTTGGTCGATCCGATCTCAGCTTGTCGGGTTGACCGGGTGGCTTCCAAGTCGGCGATGATGCCATGGCCCGCGTCGATCAGGTAGTTGTCCGAATGGCTAATGAATGCCGGGCCTGTGCGTGCTGCGGCCCATAGGCCGGCTGGGTCGGAATGAGATGCGAACTTGGGCTGCACCTCACTCGCAGCTTCGAACGCCGCATCATCCCGCGTGTCGAGATACTCACGCACGGTGCGGGGCGCATCTGCCGGATCGATGCTCGTCTCGTCGCAATCTTCCTTCTGTGGTGAATTCTGTTTATTGGTATCCGCCTTGATCAGGCTGGCATCGGTTGCCATGCGCTGACGCTCACCAGACCTTCCGCGATGCAGCGCACCACAGTTGTCTCGAACAAATGGCGTAGCAGTTCGCTCTCGCGGAACCGACCATGCCGGTTCTTGGAAAACGTTGAGAGATCTGGCACGCGGTCGTTCAGATCGAGACGACAGAACCGGCGATAAATGAGGTTCAGATGCAACTCTTCGCAGAGACGGCGCTCCGATCGGATACCAATACAGTATCCAATCAAGAGCATCCTGATCAGCAATTCCGGATCAACCGATGGACGTGCTGTGTGGCTTAGAAGCCTGCGAGATGGGTGCGGGTACTTTTCAGATCAACAACCGGCCAATTGACCGAAGGAGGTGATCTTGGGGAACATGTTTCTCAAGCGAGAACTCGTAGAACAACGTCGCCTGCGCTTCCTGCTTCGGTCCCATCACTGCTAATCCCCCCGCTCGTCAAGGGAAATGAATCCGCGACTTGCCTCACGATCAATCTGATCTTTCGACCACGTCGCCACAAATTCTCCCCCCGCACACTATCGCCAGCCCAGATCGGATGCCTTAAGTCTTTGGGCAGATTACACCGCAGAAACGAGCGTCTGCCTGGGGGAAGTCGCCGCCTTTCATGAAGATCATCCAAAACCCGCTTGAAGTTTTTGTGAAACAAACATCGAAACCTGCGCGCTGGTCAATCTCAGTCCGAATTGCGGCACGACCCTTGCCCGGCCGAAGCCGGGCTGGCAGAGGTTCAGTCCGAACTTCAGATATGCAGAGCCTTACCCAAAGCCTTCAGGCAGGCTTCCTGCAGGCCCTCGGACTGGGTCGGATGGGCGTGGATGGTTGCGCCGATGTCTTCAACGCAAGCGCCCATTTCGATGGCGATCGAGAAGGCTGCCGAGAGTTCTGACATCTGGGCGCCAACAGCCTGAATGCCCACGACAGCATGGTCGCTTTCGCGCCAGACTACGCGGACAAATCCGTCTTCGCGTTCGCATGTCATGGCCCGACCATTGGCCGCCAACGGAAAATCGGTGGCCTTTGTGCCGTCAACCTCGCCGGGCAGAGCGCCACAGGTGACGATCTCGGGGTCCGTGAAACAGACTGCCGGGATCGCGCGTTTGTCCCACTCGACGGTGTGACCCGCGATATGTTCGGCTACCATTTCGCCCTGCGCCATGGCGCGATGGGCGAGCATGGGTTCGCCCGTGACGTCCCCGATTGCATAGATACCCCGCATCGAACTCTGACAGGTCTCGTCGATCCGAATGAACGGCCCATCCATGGTTAACGACAGCTCCTCAACGCCGATGCCGTGGGTGCGCGGGCGGCGGCCGATAGTCACCAGTACTTTTTCGGCCGAAACGTCGCCCTGATCGGTGGCCAAGACACCATCGGAAAAGCCTTGCGCCTTGGTGCCAGTCATAACTGTGACATCCAGAGCCGCCAGACGTTTTGCCACCGGTGCGGTCAGCGCTGTGTCATAGGTGGGCAGGATACGGGCTTCGGCCTCGACCACGGTGACCTTGGTGCCCAGTTTGGCGAAGGCTGTGCCCAATTCCAGCCCGATGTATCCGCCGCCGACAACGGCAAGGCTTTTTGGTGCGTCACCCAACGCCAGCGCCTCGGTCGAAGACAGGATATCACCGCCAAATGGCAAGAAGGGCAGTTCAACCGGGGCTGATCCCGAGGCGATGACGATGTATTCAGCACTGATTTCGCGGCTTTCACCATCGGAATCGCTGACCAACACGGTCTTGCCATCCAGAAACCGTGCGCAGCCTGAAACAAACCTGACGCCTGCTTTTTTCATCAGACCTGAGACACCTGAATTCAGCCGTCTGACAATACCGTCTTTCCAGGCAACGGTCTTGGCGAGGTCGATTTCAGGTCTGGCTGCGGTGATGCCCAGCGGGCCGTCATTCACTGCCGTGATCCGGTGAAACTCGTCGGCGGCATGGATCAGCGCCTTGGAGGGGATACAGCCGACATTCAGGCAAGTGCCGCCGGGCTTGGCCTCGTCGACCACGATCGTGTCGATGCCCAACTGGCCCGCGCGAATGGCGCAGACATAACCGCCGGGACCAGCGCCGATGATCAGCAACTTACATTTCAAGTCCGACATTCAGCCCTCCACAAACAACATGGCTGGGGTTTCCAGCAGGGATTTTAGTTTCTGCACGAAGACCGCCGCATCCCAGCCGTCGACAACCCGATGATCGAAGCTGCAAGAGATGTTCATCATCTTGCGCGGCTGGAACTGCTGGCCGTCCCAAACCGGGCGGATCTGCATTTTGTTGACGCCGACGATGGCCACCTCGGGGTGGTTGATGATCGGTGTGGTGGCCAATGCGCCCAAAGGCCCAAGCGAGGTAATGGTGATGGTGCCACCCTGCAGTTCCTCGCGCTTGATTGTGCCCTCGCGGGCGGCTTCGGCCAGTCGGGTCAACTCAGCGGCATTATCCCACAGGCTGCCCGCTTCGGCGTGGCGGATCACCGGTACGTTCAGCCCATTTGGCGTCTGGGCAGCGATGCCCACATGCACGCCACCATGGCGATGGATGACGCCAGCCTCATCATCGAAACGCGCGTTCAGTCCGGGCTGTTCGCGTACCGCTTCCACAATCGCGCGCATCAGGAACGGCAGCATCGTCAGCTTTGGCCTGTCGCCCTTGTGCTTGTTGTTCAGCGCTACCCGCAGCGAGTCGAGAGACTCGATTTCGACCTCTTCAACGATGGTGATATGCGGGATTTGGCGTTTCGAAAGCTGCATCTTTTCGGCAATCTTGCGACGCATGCCGATGACGCGCACCTCTTCAATGCCGGTATTGGCACCTCGGGTGATCTGACCTTGCTGAATACCGCCCGAGGCAATCCACTGATCCAGATCGCTGTGGCTGATCCGCGAGGCCGGACCAGACCCCGGCACCTGGCGCAAGTCAATCCCTTCTTCACGGGCACGGGCACGTACCGAAGGTGAGGCCAGCGGCTTGGTGCCTTGCGCGCGCGCTATGGCAGGCGCGGCCCGCTCAGGTGCGGTTACGGGTTCCGGCTTGGGTTCGATCTTCGACTCTGGCTCTGGTTCCGGCTCAACTTCGGTCACCTCGGCCACGGGAGGAACGTCGCCTTCGTTGCCTTCACCGTCGACCTCAATACGGATCAGAGTGGCACCGACGGCCATCAACTCGCCGATCTCCCCACCCAATTCCAAAACCTTGCCTGCGACGGACGATGGCACTTCGACCGCAGCCTTGTCGGTCATCACTACTGCCAGAATATCGTCTTCCCGGACGATATCACCGGGCTTGACCAGCCATTCGGTCAATTCGGCCTCGGCGATACCTTCGCCAATGTCCGGAAGGCGGATGGTATGTACGCCCATGGCTCAGTCCTCCATGACGGTGTTGAGGGCTTCACCCACCCGCGCGGG
Source organism: Ruegeria sp. Ofav3-42 (assembly GCF_022347725.1). Taxonomy (GTDB): domain Bacteria; phylum Pseudomonadota; class Alphaproteobacteria; order Rhodobacterales; family Rhodobacteraceae; genus Ruegeria. Next base: position 9,338 of record NZ_JAKRGB010000017.1, on the reverse strand, counting down.
GCCCGGGAAATACTGCCATTCCTGAGCATGCGGATAAGGTGTGTCCCAACCGGTGACCCGGATAATGGGCGCTTCGAGGTGATAGAAGCATTCCTCCTGCACAAGGCTCAGCAACTCGGCGCCAAAGCCACAGGTGCGCGTGGCTTCGTGCACGATCACGCAGCGGCCGGTTTTCTTGACCGAAGTGGTGATCGCGTCCAGATCCAATGGCATGAGTGTCCGAAGGTCGATCACCTCGGCGTCAATGCCGGTTTCTTTCGCTGCGGCCTCGGCCACGTAAACCATGGTTCCGTAGGTCAAGACGGTCACATCCGCCCCCTCGCGGGTGACCTTGGCCTTTCCCAGAGGCACGATCTCATCGCCTTTGGGCACGTCGCCCTGTGCGTGTTTTTTCCAGGTTGTCAGTGGCTTGTCGTGGTGCCCGTCAAACGGCCCGTTATAAAGCCGCTTCGGTTCCAGGAAAATCACCGGATCAGGGTCGGCAATCGAGGCAAGCAACAGCCCCTTGGCGTCCGCAGGGTTGGACGGCATCACCACCTTGAGGCCAGACACATGGGTGAACAGCGCCTCTGGGCTTTGACTATGGGTCTGGCCGCCGAAAATACCGCCGCCGGTTGGCATGCGGATGACAAGAGGGCAGGTGAAATCGGCGTTCGAGCGGTGGCGCAAACGCGCGGCCTCGCTCACGATCTGGTCATAGGCGGGATACACATAATCGGCGAACTGAATCTCGATCACCGGCTTCAGGCCATAGGCGGCCATGCCAATTGCAGTGCCGACGATCCCGCTTTCATTGATTGGCGCATCAAAGCAGCGGCTCTTGCCGTACTTCTCCTGCAAACCGGCGGTGCAGCGGAAGACGCCGCCGAAAAAGCCTACATCTTCGCCGAACACAACCACACGGTCGTCGGCCGCCATTGCCACGTCGTGGGCATCGCGAATGGCTTCGATCATAGTCATTTGGGCCATCTCTCAATACCCCGCTTGCTGGCGCTGCCGGATCAGATGCGGCGGCATCTTTTCATAGACACCTTCGAACATGTCGCGCGGCGATGGGGCTTTGCCGTCGCCCAGTGTCCCAACGCTCTCGGCTTGTTTTTGTGTCGCAATGACCTCATCCATGATTTCGGCTTCGGCCTGAGTATGGCGTTCGTCGGACCATTCGCCGATCGTGATCAGATGTTGTTTCAAACGTTCTATCGGATCACCCAGCGGCCAGGCGCTGGCTTCCTCACCCGAGCGATAGGCCGAGGGATCGTCCGACGACGAATGCCCGCCAGCGCGGTAAGTCACATACTCAATCAAAGTCGGGCCAAGGCCGAGACGCGCGCGTTCTGCGGCCCATTTGGCGACTGCATGAACGGCCAGGTAGTCGTTGCCATCGACACGAAGCGAGGGAATGCCGAACCCATGACCACGCGCGGCAAATGTGCCAACGCCGCCTCGGGCGATGCCCTGGAAGGTCGAGATAGCCCATTGATTGTTGACGATGTTCAGAACCACCGGCGCCTTGTAGGTAGAGGCAAACACCATCGCCGCGTGAAAATCGCTTTCTGCAGTGGAACCGTCGCCGATCCAGCCAGCGGCAATCTTGGTATCCCCTGATATGGCCGAGGCCATGGCCCAACCCACCGACTGCACGAATTGCGTCCCCAGATTGCCTGAGATCGAAAAGAACCCGTGTTCTTTCGAGGTATACATGATTGGCAACTGTCGCCCGTGTAGCGGGTCATCGGCGTTGGAGTAGATCTGGTTCATCATCGTCAGCATCGGATAGTCCACCGCAACCAGCAGGCCGGCCTGACGATATGTCGGAAAGTTCATGTCACCGGGTCGCAACGCACGAGCGAAGGCGCAACTGATCGCCTCTTCGCCCAGATGCTGCATATAGAAACTTGTCTTGCCTTGGCGCTGCGCCATCAGCATGCGTTTGTCAAAGGCGCGCAGAGTCATCATGTGACGCAAACCGGTGCGCAGCTCATCAGGCGTCAATGCACCTGCCCAGTCGCCGATGGCCTGTCCCTCTTTGTTCAAAACCCGAACAATCGAAAAAGCCATGTCACGAATGTCATCCGCGGCCACGTCGACCGGCGGCCGGGGAACTTCGCCAGCGCGGGGGATTTCGAAATCCGAGAAATCCGGCGTATCGCCGGGGCGGCAGCCCGGTTCAGGTACATTCAGCGACAGCGGTTTGATTGAATCGCTCATGCCGCACCCTCCTGTCGGTCGTCACGGGTGCGATCCAGAATGTCCTCGACAATCTGATCCGCGACCTTTGTGGTCGACTGGCCGGTGCGTTTCGAGGTTTCGAGGATCTCGGCAATACGCGTCGCGATATCCTTGAGCCTGGACTGGCGGTATGTTTCACCTGCCTTATGGATTTCACCTGCCACGCTGATGATGCCGCCTGCATTAACAACGTAATCCGGCAGGTAGCGAATTCCGCGCGCGCGAAGGGTCTCGGCAACGTCGTCTTCAGCCAATTGGTTGTTGGCTGCGCCACAGACCAACCGCGCTGACAGTTTCTGCGCGCTCTCATGGGTCAGAATACCGCCCAGAGCACAGGGCGCGAAAATGTCCATCTGCGCGTCAAAGACCTGATCGACGGGGCAGATATCGGCACGCAACTGATCACGGGCCAAATCCAGCGCGGCCTGATTGATGTCCGACACGATCAGCGACGCGCCCGCAGCATGCAGTTTTTCCGCCAGGCTCATGCCCACATGGCCCAGACCCTGAACCAGCACGCGACGCCCGGTCAGGTCGTCGCTACCGAACACGTCGCTTGCGCCGACCTTCAGGCATTGGAAAACCCCTTCCGCGGTAAAGGGTGACGGGTCACCGCTGCCATGCTCACCACCTTCAAGGCCGACGGCGAATTCCGTTTCTTCAGCCACAATCCGTATGTCTTTGGGCGAGAACCCTACATCTTCGGCCGTGTAATACTGTCCCTCCAGCGCGTTGACTGCGCGGCCAAAGGCGCGCAGCATTGCCGGGGTTTTGTCTTTGCGAGCATCGCCGATGATTACCGATTTGCCGCCGCCCAACCCGAGCCCGGCCATGACATTCTTGGCCGTCATCCCGCGTGCCAACCGCACCACGTCCTCGCGGGCAGCATCCCGGCTGTCGTAAGCCCACATTCGGCAGCCACCGGCCGCCGGGCCACAAACTGTCGAATGAAGACAGATGTAAGCCTGTAAACCGTTACTGGTATCCTCGGCAAAGATCAGACGTTCATATCCGGGCGGCGGAGTTTCTTCTGTGAGGATCAGGGGCATGGTTTCACCATTTGTTTGCATGGCAGGGGTGTAGTCATTTCGATCCGTCAGGATCATCACTTCCAGATTAAGGGCCTACGCCGGGTTGAAAAACCGCTTTTACAAGGTATTCTGAACCAATCTGAGCGATTTCCACTATTATCTGAGGTAATCATAGTGCCTTTCACTACTGATCAAGTAGATCGAGAGATTATTCGCGCGTTACAAGAGGACGGACGCATGTCGTTGGTCCAGCTTTCGGAGCGCATCGGCCTGTCCGCCACACCTTGCAAACGCCGATTGGCGCGCCTTGAGGAATCCGGGCTAATTTCGGGCTACAGCGCCCGTATCGACCGTAAAACAGCGGGCTTTCCGATCACGGCTTTCGTCTCGGTCGAACTCGAGCGACAGGACGCCGAAAAAGTGGCCGACTTCCAGCGTCAGGTCGCGCTGTTTGACGAGGTAGTGACCGGAACGTTGATGACAGGCGCCCAGGATTTCTTGTTGGAAGTTGCGGTTGAAAGCCTCGAGGAGTTTGAGACGTTCCTGCAGACAAAACTAATGCGGCTGCCGGGTTTACGTGTTGTGCGCTCGCGGTTCGCCCTACGCCGTTTCATCAGCCGGGCGCGCATCCCTTATTGAAACTCTGAGCCAGTCAAAAGACCCGACGGTGTTTTCGACGGTGCCTGCGCATTCATAGTTCACATGGGCGCAGATTTTGCGGCCGAGTTCACAAATCTCCGCACGCTGTTCATCCCTCAGATACGGCGCAGGGGCGCGTTCGACGACCTTCTGTTTCCGGCGTTGGACCGAGCAGTGGCGTTCGTAGAGGTGGTAGATCTCACCATGCTTGTCGCCCAGAATCTGCACCTCAACGTGGCGGGCGCGGGTGATCATCTTTTTCAGATACCCCTCGCCATTGCCAAAGGCGGCCTCGCGGCGGCTTTCCAGAACCATTTCTTCCAGTTCGCCCTCGGACAGGTCGGGCGCATACCGCGAAACTTCTTGAACAGGCGGGTCGCTTGCGCAGCCCCGGCGACCCAAAAAAACTACCCCTGCTTCATCACGGCGACACCCGCGACTGGGCGCTCAGGCTAGAGGCGGCGACCCGAAAGACCATTGAGGTGGAACGCGGCACGACCTTTTCCGACATGACCCATGTTATTTCCGCCTGCATTGCAGGAAGCGGAGCCGCGATCAGTGGTTCCCTGCTGGCGAAACAGGCGTTGGAGGAAGGCAAACTGATCCGCCTGTTCGAAACCGAGGTGCTTGCCCGACAATCCTATTATGTCGTGGCGGAAAAAGAACGGCTGGAGAGCGGCATAGTCCGAATTGCCGTGGAATGGTTGATGCGCGAATTTGCGCCGCTGGACTATGGTTGACACTCAGACTGGTCAAAATGTCGGCGGGGTACAGGCGCTGACAATCACGCAAGACTTTGGCCCAATCTGACGAAACCGGTGTGGACGGCGGCTGTCGAACAGATAGGCATCACCGGGCCCCAGAATTTTCCGTTCTTCTCCGACGCTGATCTCAATCCCGCCCGAAATGACCACGCCGCCTGGTTGTGTTGCAAAATTTTGGAACGACCAGATCCAGCGGATTGCTAGACGCAGTTATCCCGCGATCTCAGCAAACATCCGAAAGCCGAAAGTCGCATCACTGGCGAACTGCTTCTTCCGGATCATGTTCGCTACCTCAATGCTATCCAGTGTGGCTGAAGCTGATCTGAACGACTTAAACCCACATATGTGCCGTACGCGTCGTTTGATGCATCTGTGATCCTGTTCGAGCATGTTGTCCAAGTATTTGGACCTGATCGTCTGTACCTTGGCTGGGCACCCGAACCGCTTCAGGATTCTGTTCACGGCTCGAATGCCAGCTGCATTGGCGCCACTCTTGTCTGTGACGATTTTGTTTGGGATCCCGATTGACGACAGTGCTTTGCAAAGAACCTGGTGGCTGCTGGACGATTTCGTCGCTCAGACAGCATGAAGTCCAGGGTGTTTCCCGCTTTGTCGACCGCTCGATAGAGATACATCCACTTGCCACGTACAAGGAGATAGGTTTCGTCCATACGCAGGAATTCTGAGTTGGACGCTTCATTGATTGCGCACGAACAGCGACTATCGGCGAATAATTCACAACCCACCTATTTGATGTGGCGTGGTCAACTCGCACACCGCGTTCAGCCATGATCTCTTCCTAATCACGATAGGACACTGTGTATTGCAGGTAGAAGTACACAGCGTACAAAACGGCATCCTTGGGAAAATGGCAGCCTTTCAAGGAAATCATGCTGAAACCTGCTGGAGAACAATACGCGGACAACAAACGTCGGAATTTGCATGTTATTCAATCCAAACTCAAAGTTTGCGACACAACCGTTTTTTGCGCGTTAAGAGAGTAGCGGACTAGTGATGCGGGCAAAATAGGGGCTCTGTTGCAAACTTTTGGCGGTCAACGGGGCGTAGCTGTTACCAGTCTGCCTTACGATGCATCCTTCATTCCGCCCGAATGGGGCGCAACATCAAACCCTTAGAATTCCAAGTCGCAGCTGCTCATATCAACCAGAAATTCCTGATAATACATGGGAACACCATCAGGGGTCTCTGCCCAACTTGATACCTTGAAGTAGTATCCGGAGAGAGCCAGACCATATTCTTCAGCGGCCTTTTGAGGTACAAACTCCGATTTCAACCGGTTTTGCAGAACCGTGTGGGGGGCTTCGAACTTTTTCCTGAGCATGACGCGGATGTTCACGAAATCCAGGTCCGTAGGGTTCATGTCTTCAAATTCGGTGCAACGCTGCTTGTCTACGTACATTTCTGCGTAAACCGGGATGTTTCCGTTCATGACAAGCCATCTCTGGATCGCAAGAATGCCGGCCTCTGAACCAAGAAAGGAGGTCCAGGGACCTTGGTCCGAAACCGAGACGACACGGGTCCGTGAATCCGTTACCCGAACCGGCAGCCCCGTCTCACGTGATCTGAGACGGAAATGCCGCGCCCGGCTGTCGAACTCTTTCTTACTGTTGACGACAGTACCGTCACCGCGCCGACGCGAAACAAAGCCCAGATCCCGAAGTTGCGACAACGCGGCCTGAACCGTGCCAAGGCTGAACCCCGACTTTTCGGCCATTTCCCTTTCTGACGGCAATCTGTCGCCTGCGCTGAGAACACCTTCGCTGGTCAGATTGGCAATACTCATCCGCAATGCAGACCGTTTGGTTATTCCCCTTTCGGCCTGCAGTCTGGCCAACCTTGGCTTTAGCTCATTGAAAAAGGTGTCGGAATCCATGGTATGGGGTTCAGTCCGCTGATTTGGCGCTTCGATACTTTGCGAGTCTATGTCTCCACAACGGGCCAAGAATGACAAGGATCGAAAGAACCACGAACACGATGGCGATCGGACTTTCCCAGATCACGTTCAGGTTTCCTTTGTACAGCAAGACCGACTGACGCATGGCGGTCTCGAACAGGTCGCCCAGGATGAAGCCGATGACCATGCACACGACCGAAAACCCGGTACGGTTCATGATGAGCCCGACGACCGAAAACGCCAGCATCGTGCCAACATCGAAAAGGGATTGCCCGGGCAGATACGCCCCGGTGACGCAGAGAAAGACCACAGCAGGCAGGATGTAGCGACGCCTGACCCGAGCAACCGAGGCCCAGATCGGAATGCCCACTCGGCCAATGATCAGGTGCAGGACATTTGCCATGAGCATTGAGGCAAAGAGCGCATAGATCAAATCGCCGTGCATCGTCATCATGAACGGGCCCGGCGTGACACCGTGAATGATCAATGCAGACAGCAGCAGCGCGGCCGCGACGTTTCCTGGAATACCAAGCGCGAGGGCAGGCACAAGATTGGCACCGACCACCGCGCTGTTGGCTGCCTCGGTGGCGATGATGCCCTCGGGGTTGCCCTTGCCAAAGCTGTCCGGATCCTTTGACGCCCGACGCGATGCACCGTAGCTGAGGAATGCGGCCAAGGTCACGCCGAGGCCAGGTAGCATCCCGATACCGGATCCGATCATTGTCGATCGGAGGATCGTTTTCCAGTGCGAGAAAAATTCGGTTACCGGAAGGGATCGAATTTTCGAAGTCGGAACCGTTCTGGTTCTGTCGCCATCGACGGTGTTTGTTTTTCTGGCGGTCAAAATCTGATCCGCAACCGAGGCCAGGGCCAAACTGCCGATCGCAACCGCCGAGAGGGACAACCCGTCGTAGAGATAAATGCTGCCGAACGTCATCCGGGGCGAGCTGTCGATAGGATCAAGCCCGATCGATGCCAAAAAAATACCCAGGAAGATGGCGATCAAACCCTTTTGGGGTGAGTTGCTCGAAATACCTGCCAACAACGTAAAGGCAAACAGCAATATCGAGGCGAGTTCCAGCGGCCCGAACTGTAATGCGATAGCGGCGAAGGGAACAACCAGAACAATCAAGAGGATGTCGGACAGCATGTCACCCGTCACCGATGAGTACAGCGCGAACTTCATCGCCCGTTCCGGCTCACCCCTTTTCGCCATCGGATATCCATCCAGCGCCGATGCCGCTGATTCAGGTGTTCCGGGACTGTTGAGAAGAATGGCGGGAATGGCGCCGCCTGACGTACCGCCTTTGTTGATGTCGACCAGAAATCCGATCGCGGCCAGTGGGGACATGTAAAAGGTAAGCGGAATAAGGACCGCCATGGCGGTCACACTGCCCAGACCCGGAATGACGCCGATGACGATCCCAAGAGTCAAACCTGCTCCGACAAAGAGCAGGTTGTAGACCGTCAGGGCCGCTTGGAAACCGGCGATACCCTGAACGCTGTGGCGATGGCTCATGCCGAGGCAATCAAGCTGTTGTCTGACGACATCGCAAGGGCAATCGCAAGACGCTGACATTGCAACACACTTGTTGCTATGGACAAAACCAAGGCTCGGCTGGGAAGGCAATGATCGGTTTTTTGAACAAGTTTCGGCTGGAGCTGTACTTTGCTTCACAACTGTTGATCCTGTTCGGATCGATGGTTTCGGGCGAGTTATTCTTTGAAAAATGGATGGGCGACGCGCTGTTCCTCATCAACATCGCAATGGGTATTTCATTGTTGAAAGAACGCTCTTTTCTCTTGCGCATAATTTTGGTTTTGCTGGCGGCTTCGGTGGGTATCGATCTGTTCGATTATTGGATGGGTATCAGTGTTTGGAGCAGTACAGCCGTCAACCAGTTTCAGATCTTGTTGTTTCTCGCTATCTACGGAATCGTCGCGATGCGAATTGCCGAGATCGAATGGCGCGCGACGGTTATAAACCAGTCTGTCATCATCGGTTTGGTCGCCGGCTATTTGTCCTTGGGATTCGTGTCTTTTTTTCTATTCCTGACAATCGAGTATTTCGCCCCAGGGTCGCTGCATGGCATTGACGTTAACCACGGTTTGGAGGCAGAGACTCAATCCATTTTGTATTTTTCGTTCATCACGCTGATGACGATCGGATACGGCGATTTCATCCCGGTCACCCATGTGGCACAGAAAGCTTCGGTGCTGGTGGGGCTGATGGGGCAGTTTTACATGGTATTTCTGACCGCAATCGTTGTCGGGAAATACCTGCAGCAGCCAAAGGAACCCTAGTGAGTTTGGCAAGAGTTCGAGACACCCGTTTCAATGTCAGGAGGATGCTTTAGGCAAAGACTTTGCGATCCTCCAGCACCATATCGCTGCATTTTTCTCCGATCATGATGGCGAGTGCGTTGGTGTTGCCGCTGACGATGTCCGGCATGATTGAAGCGTCTGGGTTTTGATGGAATGGACATCTCCTGATCTCTCATCTGATAGGTTTTGGAGATGGAAGCCGTCAGGAGGTTAGCAAAATGGCGGATTTGGACCTTGTCGGCCTAAATCTGGCGAAGAATGTGTTCCATCGTCATGGGTGCAGCTCCACAAGCGAGGTGGTGCTTCGCAAACAACTCAGACGCAACAATCTTCTGTCGTTCGTTTCTGAACTGCCAGCGTGCACCATTGCGATGGAACCTTGTTCCGGGAGCCATTATTGGGGTCGAGAATTTGAAGCGCTCGGACACACGGTTC
>NZ_JAKRGB010000016.1 GCF_022347725.1 Ruegeria sp. Ofav3-42 | reverse complement strand
CCCTGCAGGGTGGAAGCGTCTCAAAGAAGCGGAGCAGCTTGGTGCGTTTGATGGCTTTGTTGAAAATCACTCGGCCGTTCTCTGAAATGCCGTGAACTTGAAAAACATCCTTGGCCAGATCCAGGCCTGCGGTCTTTACTGTCATTGGGTGGCTCCTTTCCTAGCAGTCGATGACAACTGCACTTTGGCACATTTGATGCCGGTGGAGCAGGAGCCACCCACCTCATCCGGTAAGGGCTCTTACCCCTAGCGCAAGCGCACCGAAGTGAACGTCAGTGATGAGCCCAACCTGTGAATTCGGTTTTCTCGCTGCGAGCACACGCGGCGCGAAAATCTCTGCAAATGCTCGGAGATCGATGCCGTTGCGCGGAACGAAAACCGGCCATTGATGCTCTGTGCAGCTTAAGCGTTGCATCGGACCCCCTAACTCACTACTGATCGGCCATTTGGTTCCATGGCACACTGCCAAGAAAGAAAGTAGCTATGAGGCAATTTCCACAGTCATTCGAAGTCTACGGCTTCACCATCGAAGTACATGCGGGCGGACGCCTCATCTATCTGTCTTTGGTACTTGGACCGACCGCCCAACAACGAGCAAATTAACTTTTCTCTCGCATCTTGAATACTTCTTAGACGCGAGAGAATCGGATCAAGTGCAATTCGTAGAAATTAGGCAGCTTGTGCCTCCTCTTTTCAACGCAAGTCAGGCGATCGTAAAGTTGAATTCATCTGCTTGCAGCCGTGTAAATTCAATAGCCTCCACACTGAACTCTGTTTCTCCTTCGGCCGCGATGAGGACCTCGTCAAAGGTTTCGCCACCAGCAAGCTCATAAATCAGTTCCCCATCCACAATCGTCGCGATTGTGGCATCAACCAATTCACCGTCGTCGAAGAACTGCAGTTTCACTTGGTCGCCGCGGCGGACTGAAGCAAATTCAAACTCTACGTCGATTGCATTTCCGAAGCCGCCTCCGTCATCAAGCGCGAAACTCAATATTTCATTGTCGTCGACCCGGCGAGCTTCTGGACGCCAGAAGCGATCACCGAACAGTGAATAGACACCTAGCCCAACGCCAGCAGTGGTGATGAAATCAAAGCCCCATTTCTCTCCGTCATCAGACGATATGGTAAGGCCCCCACCTTTCACAGTGATCTCATCCTGAATATAGCCCAAACGTTGCGAAGATTGTTTCTCACCATCTACCGAGTAAATCAGTTTGTCGCGCCAGCGGCCTTCGACGATCTCATAACGTGTTTCGACGGTTTCCATCGCTGGGGCCATCACGTCATCATCCAGAATGTCGACGGTGGTTGAACCGTTGATAATCGCCGCATCACCCGAAATCAGATCGAAGCTGAATGTGACATCCTCGTTGGATTCAACATCCATATCACCCAGAACTCCAATTTCGACAATGCCCGCCGACTGACCTGCTGCCAAGGTCAGTTGCCCCGGCATCGCACCCGTCAGATCCTCGGCATCGGCGCTGCCACCAAAGTTATAGGCAATCTCGACCTCTTCGCTTAGATTGCCGGTGCGGTAGATTGTGAACACCAGGCTTTGAACGCCATCCTGCCCTTCGACAATTTCGGTTTCCGAGGCGAGAACACCAAGCGCTGAAGTTATCTCGGGCGCGTCTGTAACTTCGGCCATAGAGCTGGGTGCAGCGACCGTTTGAGCCGAGGCTATAGCGGTCTCTACGTCACCTGTTGCGATTGCGTCAAAGATCGCGGCTTCGCGTAGTATCGGATCGTCGATACCGGCCACCGCCTCTTCGATTATGGCGCGCAGTTCATCCGGGATTGCGTCCATGGACAACTCCCCAACCGGGAAGCCGAGATCGGTAAAGTCATCTGTACCTTCCCCGGGCGCGTAGGTGAACAGAGATGTAGCATCGCTGATCCGCCACGCATCGGCATAGACACCATACAGATCATCAAAGCTGATCGGCTGAGGCAGCACGGTGCCGTCAGGCAGCGCCAGATCGTTCGAGCTGTCGCCATCACCATTACCTAGCAGTCCGCGAACCTCTCGACCTTCTGCAAGGAAAACAGAAGCATTCAGGAAGCCTTCGAACAAATCGACGCGCAATTGCTCACCAGTGGCATGGACAACAGTGATTGCCTCGCCATCAAAGTAGACTTCGCCATCTCCGACCGAAAGGCCACCGACCGCATCCCCGGGGTCGACCGATACTCCGTCGATTGTCAGCAATGCGGGCGAACCAGCTTCGATCATCACAGAAACACCGCCAAGCCGCGTTGCAACAGCCTCGGTCTGGCTTGCGATGTCGCTACCTGGAACTGCCTGATAGCGAACCTGAACAAGCAGATCAGCGCCGGATGTCGCCTCGATCAGGGTAAATTCGCCAACGGCCTGGAAGTCGTATCCGAGACCATCAAGCGTCACGATATGCGGATCGCCGTAAGACCACGCGCCTGCACCAGCCGGGATTTCACCTGGGACGCCGTCGTCATTGCGAATGCTGCCGGTAGCTTCGCGCACACCGATATCAAGACCTGTCGGCCAGCTTGCATCGGTTTGGATCGCCGCAATCACATTGTCATGTAGCTCGGCAATATCGTCGGCAACGATTTCGACATCAAAGGTGACGCTGTTGGCCCCTGCAGGGATCGTCACCGTGCCCGATTGCGGCAGACCGCCAACAAGATCATCCGCTTCAGCACCCAGCAACCCTTCTGCGGCGCGGATGGTGTAAGGCACGATGATCTCATCCGAGGTATCGCCAGTACGCGAGACGGTGAAGGTCAGAATGCCGCTGTCTTCTTGTGCATTCTCACCCGTGATGTTGACCGTCGCGGGCTCATCATCATTCAGTATGCGAACGAATGTCTGGCTTCCGGCAAGCTCGGCAGGAACCGCCCCGTCGGAACCGGGATTCGAGAGGGTCAGAGACAGAGCCTCATCCCCTTCGATCGTCGTGTCCCCGGCAACCTGAATCGTGAAGGTCGCCTCGCGCTGACCTGGGAGGAAGGTAACAGTTTGCGGTACCTCAAGCGGTGTCACCAGATCCGACCCATCGGCCGGTGTCACGCCGCTGCCTGCCAGTGTTACGTCCACCGTTGCAGTCGAGAATATGTCACCGCTGCGGCGAAGGGTTATTGTCCCTTCGCTTATTCCAGCGTCACCTTCCGTGATCGCCAGTCCAAAACTGCCCGCACTGTCAACAGAAATCACTGCTGGTTGCGGCCCGCCAACTGGACCTCCTTCAGAATTGACGGGACCGGAATACCCGTTGCTCAAGGTCATCGTGGCGTCGGCTGCACCGTCTCCGTCAATATCAATGCGCAGTTCGTCGCCAACAATCGTCGCATCGGCACCGATCAAATTGAAGTCGTCGTCGTAGACAGCAATGCGATCTTCGAAGGCAAAATCGGTGATTGTGTCACCGTCAAGCTCAGCAATGCGCCCGCCGATCAGGTCGGAACCAGCGCCGCCGGTGACGGTATCAATACCAAAGCCCGCGAATATTTCATCATCGCCTCCACGCCCATCGATACTGTCAGCTCCGTCGAGCCCGATCAGAACATTCGCTTCGTCGTTGCCGTCGAGCGTATCGTCCTGATCTGTCGAGATCACTTGCTCAATGCTGGTGAAGGTCTCGTCATTGCCGAAACCATCCGTTGCGGTACCGGCGGCAAGATCAACGGTCACACCTGCCAACCCCCCGCGATTATCGTCGAAGGTAAAGCTCAGCCGATCCTGACTGGTGCCGCCGATGTAGCTGTCGACGCCATCGAGGCCCTGATAAATGGTGATTTCCTGATCACCACCAATGAAGGTGTCGTCGCCGCTCGTACCTCGAACAGCTTCGATATTCACAAACGTGTCGGTCCCGGCAAAATCGCCTGTCGCGGTTCCGGTCGAGAAATCAACCGTGATAGACGTTTCGTCGCCAGTGTCGTAGATCAGCCAGTCGCGATCGCCACCGCGACCATCGATAAAGTCGTCTCCGAGTGATGTAAAAAACTCCTGCCGCTCGTCTGCATCATCGCCCAGCAGAGTGTCGTCACCATTGCCGCCACCGATGTTGCGGATATTGCTGAACGTATCAACATCGCCGCTGGTGAAGGTTGTTGTCCCAAGCGCAGTGTCGATTGTCAGAGACACTCCGACACCGAAATATTCGATACTGAAAAAGCCCTCTGTTCCCCCAATGATCGTGTCTGACCCAAGGCCTGGGTTTGCGCTGCCGCCTACACCAAAGAAAGTGATCTGGTCATTGCCGTCGCCGCCTTCGGCAAAATCATCATCACCGCGGGCGAGAATTATGTCGTTGCCATTATCACCGCTGAGAGAGTTGTTTGCGCCGCCAAAACTGTCAATCGTATCGTCGCCATCGAAGCCGCTTAGTCTGTTGCGGTTTCCGTCCCCGACAATCGTGTCGTCAAACCGCGATCCGCGAATCCGTTCGATATTGGAGTATGTATCGGTGTCGCCATAGGTATCCGTTCCAAATCCGGCTGCTAAGCTTACGTCGATTCCAATCTCAAGCGAGCCCAGTTCAGCGGCGTCGCGGCGATAATCGACTTCGTCATTATCACCCGCGCCACCATCAAAATCATCATCGCCACCAAAGCCGCGGAACCTTTGGCGTCCATCTGCGCCGATGAACGTGTCGTCGTTGTTTGTTCCCCGGACACGTTCGATATCGGAGAAGGTGTCTGTTCCACCTTCATAGTCGATCACGGTGCCCTCTTGTTCACCTGTAAAGGTTGCGGTAATTCCGCCGGTCGTTCCGCTTTCTATGCTTGTGAAAATATATGACAGTTCGTCAAAGTCCTCCAGCGGACCGCTATCGCCCCCCGAGACAATATCGTTACCAGTGCCCGGCTGAAGGAAATCGTCACCTGCACCGCCGTCGATTGTGTCATCGCCATCGCCGCCGGAAAGATCATCGTTACCGTCGCCTCCGGAGATATCGTCATTTCCGGCATTGCCGTCGATATTGTCGTTGCCACCACGCCCCACAAGCGTGTCGTCGCCATCCATGCCTCTCAGGCGATTGTCCTCATCGTCACCAAAAATGGTATCGTCGAAACGGGTTCCGTTGACTTCTTCGACAGACGTCAGCGAGTCTGTGCCACCCCAGCCATCGGTAGCAGTTCCCGCAGCCAAATCGACACTAACGCCCTGAAAGATTGAGCCGCCGCCATCAAATCCGCCATCGGCATAATCGACCACATCACGATTAACCGTGCCCACGTAGGTATCACTGCCGCTGCCCGCAGCGAAATAGTGAGCCTCCGTAGCATTTGGATCTTGCGAAGCGATAACCGTATCATCTCCGGCCCGGTCGAACGTATAGCCGCCTCCCAGACCACCGACGTAAATTGTGTCACCCCATTCCGATCCGTGAAATGCTTCGACACCTAGCAGGGTATCTGTTCCGAATCCCCGCTTGTCGGTGGTAAATGCTGCGACACCGTTTTGTTCGGTGTCGGTGTTGTTGATCGTGACGCCCGACGTAAAGCCCCAGAAATCATAGAAAACTGCATCCAAGCCGTCTCCACCGTCTACGCTGTCATCGCCATAGCCAGTGGCAAAACTGTCATCACCTGTTCCACCGCTCAGTGTGTCATTTCCTGCGACGCCGAAATCGTCACCTTCGAGATAGTCGTTCCCGCCACCCCCGTCGATTGTATCGTCGCCGGCACCACCTTGCAGGAAATCGTCACCACCTCGTCCATCAATCGTGTCGTCGCCATCATTGCCTGAGAGACTGTTGTCCCCATCGTCACCCAGGATTATGTCTCCAAACCGAGTCCCGTTGACGTCTTCGATCGAGGTCAAAGTGTCCGAATTTCCCCAACCATCGGTGGCCGTACCAGCCTCCAAATCAACATCAATACCCTGCGTGATCGAACCACCGCCATCGAAGCCATTGTCGTTATAGTCAACGCGGTCTCGATTAACTGTACCGACATAAGTGTCGTTGCCGCTGCCTGCCGCGAAAATATGGGATCCGGTGGCGTTTGGGTCTTGCGAAGCGATAACGGTATCGTCGCCTGCGCGGTCAAAGGTGTAGGTCCCGCCCATACCACCGACATAAATTGTATCGCCGTTGTTGCTGCCATGGAAGTTTTCGACATCGACCAAGGCGTCAACACCACTTGGTCCCTTGTTGACCGTGAAAGCGAGCACGCTGCCAATCGTGGTGTCAGTGTTGTTTATGAAAACGCCGTTGGAAAAAGGCTCGAAATCATAAAATACTGTATCGCTGTCGGCCCCACCGTCCAACACGTCATTGCCTGAACTCGCGATTAGCCAGTCGTTGCCAGCAAAACCGAAATACTCATCATCTGCTGCAGTTCCACTAAGCAGAAATCCCTCTTGATCGTCTCCCGGCGTCCCGTTGATGACAGGCATAAATTTCCCCCCAAACTATGACTGGTCTTGTTTTTCTCGTTGAACTTCACACGAGAAAAACAAACTTCTAAAAAAACCCTCATCAACTGTGAAACACTGCAGAGTTGCGAGTCATCACCCAAATGGGTTATGAAGTTCACATATTTTTTGTTTTGTTAGTTATCGCTATGAGTGGCAAAATTGAACTCGAACAAGTTCTGAATACAATTCGAAGGGCAGCGCTGGAGCCCGAGCTTTGGACCAAAGTACAATCCGAAACAGCCGCCTATTTGGGTGCTCCGGTCTCGCAAATTGCTGTCGCAGAACATACGGGTGACAGGAGTTTCATAAGTCACACGCTAAATCTTCCGGAATTGGACCAGGCGCTTCCCGAATGGGCACCTCAGTCCGAAATCGTTGCCCATGCCGCCTCTAACCGAAACTGGCGTTATATTGTGGATTATGACTATATCGACGAAGCGGGCATAGCGCGGAGCCCCTTTTATGCATTCAATGATGAATACGACATCCGATACAGGTTGGCTTTGCGCTTGCTGGATACACCTGACAGGTCTGAAGTAATGCTTTGGGCTTGGCCCCAAAGATTTGGCCACCCACAATCCGAGCATCTTGAACGTTTAAGTCACATTCAGGAAGCGTTGCGAACGTCAGCCTATGTCTGCGACGCACGATATCATTCTGGCTGTGAAAATACGGAAATCGAGCAAATTCTTGAAGGTTTCCTGTGTCCGGCGATGGTTGTTGATGGGCAGGGGCAGTTGATCAGTACGAATTCCATTGCTAAGCGTCAACTTGGAACAAATTGGGGATTGACGCTGGAAAATAATATTCTGGTGCCCATCATGCTGGAGTCCCGCACACCCTTCAAATGCCTGATCGCAGATTGTAGCAAGCAAGCGGCGCATGGTAGGCCGCGTCAAATGGCTTCCAGTTTGATGCTTGAAATGCCGCAGCTATCAGACAAATTGATAGTTCGCGCGCTGCCGCTTGCAACGCGCCAGCACTTTCTTCACTCCGTCCGCCATCAAGTGCTACTGTTAGTAACTTCGACCTCGCCTTTAGAGTTCTCCATTGAAAGTGTCGCGCAAGTTTATGGCTTGACCCTTGCGGAGACAGAAGTCTTGTCACTATTTCTATCAGCGTCCTCTATACCCGAAATTTCCTCATTGCGCAGTGTGTCAAACGA
Organism: Ruegeria sp. Ofav3-42; assembly: GCF_022347725.1. Classification (GTDB taxonomy): domain Bacteria; phylum Pseudomonadota; class Alphaproteobacteria; order Rhodobacterales; family Rhodobacteraceae; genus Ruegeria. Next base: position 121,647 of record NZ_JAKRGB010000016.1, on the reverse strand, counting down.
AACGGTTCGACGACAGATGAAAGCAATCATGTCCAAGGTGGGCGTGTCTCGGCAGGCGGAACTGGTACTCGCGATTACGTCAATCTCAAGAAGATTTCCAATAGCGCCATGACACATAAATTGACAGAGGGCTTCACTGTTCAAAAATACTATGGTTTTTTCGCTTGATGAAGCGCAAAGGTTTTTTGGTCAGTTTGAATTGATTGTTATTGTATAGCGAAGATCACGTCTTGGATGGTAGCCCAGTGACTTGAATGATCCTATTTTGCTGTGTTCGCTCTTTGATTGTCGATCCCGATTGTGGCGAAAGACCAATTTGAGCTTCGCGCCGCGGACTTGGTTTGAATAGCCGGTCTGGCGGCATCGACCGTAGCGCAGCAATGAGCATGCCGAACCTGCGAATAATTGCTGCGTCAGCAACAGCCGCTCAAGCATACGGCGGCTTAGTCCCGCATCCCAGACATCTGGCAGCTTCCAAACCAGTGTCCGCTCTTTGTTCTATGCACAGCAACACCGGCGAGAGCACCCCAAGTGCACCAAACCTCGCACGTTTCTGAATCGCATGTTACTTAGAGCGATCTCTTGCTGAGCGGTCAGCTCACCCGAGAAGACGAGCGCAAGTGTTAACCCAAATTTCCAGCCGTTCTTCGCCATGCCGCTTCTACATGGAAACATCCAAGGCCCAGCAACAGGAAACCATACCGAATCTGTCGCGGTCGCTCGTTTAGTCGAACCCTTCAAAGCAAGCCGATATCTATGAGCCACTTTGTAAGGACCATAACCAACAAGGCGGATGTTGCCCCCTGTGAAATTGGCCGCAGAATGACACGCCAAGTGGGCTCTGAGGCCCGTTTAATCGATTGCGCCAGCACCTCACGAACCATAACAGAAAGCTCTGCGTCCGAGGGCGTATTGGACTTCGCCATCGCCGTTACTTCCATAAACCCCTGTAAACACAAAATAGTGTACTTCCGAGGTGTCAGCGGCGTCAATTTGGCAAGGTAAACGGTTGTCTCCTGGCAGACCCCAGCGGGTTTTGATAGCTGAACAGCCAAGTACTTTTCAGGTCAGGCAGCTGGCCGCCTCACACAGAGACACCCAGTCTCATAACCTCGCTGCATGAAGCACGAATAACCGGTTCTCCCACCGAAATGCATTGTGATAGATCGTGCTGGCACAGCATATTGAGTGCTGTTTGCGCTTGCAGCACGAAATCAAAATGACCAGGAAGGGCTCTTGGCAGTCATTCTCCGCAGTCGCACATCCAGTTAGTATGAATTCCCGTCAACGTCGGATTGGCGTTGAGGCGGGATGTGGCGGATTGGAGAATTACCATGACCATCCCAAATTTACCCGCCATTCGCGCCTGCCGCCCTGCCTGGAACAAAGGACGTATCGTCGGTCAGAAGAAGCCATTATTACCCAAACACGTCTGGGCGATCCGTGTTCGACTGGAGATCGCAGACAACTATCGCGATCTTGCTCTCTTCAATTTGGCAATCGACAGCAAACTGCGTGGGTGTGATCTGGTCAAGTCAATGGTGGCTGATGTCTATGCAGCCGGTCAGGTCAAAGAGCGCACATCGATTATCCAGAGCAAAACTCAAAAACCGGTCCGATTTGAGATCACAGAAGGAACTCGAAAGTCACTCTCTAGATCGATGAAACAGCCATTGATGGTCGGCTCCGAGTATCTTTGGCCGGGGCGTTTCCACGAGCGTCTTCACATCTCGACACGTCAGTACGCGCGATTGGTTCGCGAATGGGTGAAGTCGATTGGCTTGGAGCCGAGTGCTTATGGCACGCATTCGATGCGCCGAACCAAGGTTTCGCAGATCTACAAGAAGACTGGTAATCTTCGGGCGGTTCAACTTTTGCTTGGTCACACAAAATGGATAGTACAGTTCGATATCTCGGCGTTGAACTGGAAGATGCCTTGGCAATCTCGGAATCCGTCGAGATTTAGGAAGTTGGGCCGTCTTCGAGGGCGGCCCTGAGCAGACCGTAGACATGGCCTTTGAATGCTGCGATCGCAGCCCGCATTGCTTCCATTCGCTGCGAGCGCGAAATCAGGGACTCGTCGAACTGACGGGTTGCTAACAAAGCAGCCGAAAGAGGAGTGAGACCAGAAGACCGTAGCGCGTGTTCAATGTAGTCGCGACAAATTGCCGGCGTCAGCCAAATGCTCTTGTCATATCTCTTTCAGATCACAACTATCCACCAGACAAGTTATTTGATGCGTCGGAGCTGAATTCAATGCAGGACGAGACCAAACAAGAAATCAATGTAATGCGACGGGCGTTGATCGGAACAGCAGGCGCCGCCTTGTTCAGCCCGATGGTGTCGACCGCTGCGCGCGCTCAAAGCGCATCCGCCACCAGCTATGTAGTCCCGACCTCGCAAGAAGATCTTTGTTTTTCGTCTCCCCGCGCTTTGGCGGCCCTCATCCGACAGAAAAAGCTGTCATCTGTCGAGGTCGTTTCCGCCTTCTATGACCGCATCGATGCGATAAACCCGAAGATCAACGCCATTTGCACGCTCATCCCTCGGGAAGACGCGCTGGAACTGGCCAAGCAGGCGGATGAGGCGGTCAGCCGAGGCGATGAACTGGGCGCATTGCACGGATTGCCGCTGGCGGTCAAGGACACCGCTGACGTGGAAGGAATGGTGACAACCTATGGCTCGCCGTTGCTGGTGGACAACGTGGCCGCCAAGGATTCCATCTATGTCGACAGGTTGCGCAAGGCAGGCACCCTTTTCATCGGCAAGACCAATGTTCCGGAGTTTGCCGCTGGCTCGCACACCTATAACGACGTCTATGGCATCACCCGCAACCCCTACAATCTGGACAAAAGCGCCGGTGGCAGCAGCGGCGGCGCGGGCGCGGCCCTTGCGGCGGGCTTATTGCCGATGGCGGACGGCAGCGACATGGGCGGGTCGCTGCGCAATCCCGGAGCGTTCAACAATGTGATCGGATACAGGCCCTCAATCGGTCGCGTTCCCGGCATCCGCTCGGCGGGTTGGCAAAGTGTGCTTGCCACAGAAGGACCTATGGGCCGCACGGCGCGCGATACGGCCGACCTGCTGGCGGTGATGGCCGGGCCTGACCCTCGTGACCCGCTTTCTATCAATGAACCCGGCGCTGTTTTCATTGGCGATCTGAGCAGGGGTTTTGCGGGTGCTAAGGTGGCCTGGATCGGTGATCAGCTGGAAGGTGTGGAGTTCGAAAAAGAGGTTTTGGACGTCTGCCGCGACTCCCTGAAGCATGTGCGCGAGATGGGTTGCACCATCGAAGAGGCCGCGCTGGACGCAAGCGAAGCGCTGGACGCCTTCCACGTCGACCGCGGCTTTGTCTTTGCAGAACTGGCCAAGCAGATTCCGCGATCCGAGTGGTCAAAGGTCAAAGAGGGCGTGGTTTGGAATTTCGAATACGGGCTGGGCCTAACCATCGAAGATTTCCTGCGCGGATCGGACATCCGCACCCGCATCTACCAGAACGTCATTGCCTTGCTCAGCCAATACGACTTTATCATTCTGCCGACCACTCAGGTTTTGCCATTTGATGTCGAGATGGACTGGGTTCGCGAGATCAACGACAAGCCAATGGCGACAACGCATCATTGGATGGCAAGCTGCATCGTCATGACCTTGACCGGGCTGCCCTCGGTTTCCGTTCCGGGCGGGTTTTCAAAGGACGGCCTTCCGGTCGGCTTGCAGGTTGTGGGCGGGTTCAAGAAAGACTTCGACCTGCTTCAGTTCACTCATGCCTTTGAGCAGGTCAGCGGCTATGGAAGACAGCGGCCCACATTTGCCTGATAGTCCAAATGCGGCGGGAAACTCGGGTACGCAAAGGTCGGTTGTGAGGTGCACGTCATAGCCGACCAGGTTTGTAAAGTACCTGTCATGTTGGGCCCACTGCCGCTACTCTCTGCAGTTTCCATGCAAATCCGGCTGCGGGCCCTGGAACACGTCGCTTTTGATCGGAAACACCGAACACGATCTTTCACCTTTGACTTGAACGCGCTTGGTGTTGCCTGTTCGAAACTGACAATACGCTACGCGCTAATAGTGTTCGTTCCGCCAAACCGATCCTTTCGCTACTGGTTTGCACTCTCTGGTCCAGCATAGTCGTCCGGCGCACCCAGCGGGATATGCGGATACTGCGCGACGGTTGCATGGAACTCGGCCAACATCTTCACGAAGGGATACTGAATCCAGCTATTGTACGGCTCTGCGACCTGTCTGGTCTCACGCGGGTCTTTCACCAGGTTCACGACTTTTGGAACGGTGGAAAACTGCTCAATCGGATCATACTTCGTCTCTTGCCAGGCAAAGTGCCACTTCCAGTCTCTCCATTTCAGGGCGCGCAGGTCTTCGCCAACATAGATCACAAACCCTTCGCGCCCTGACTCTGCACGCTCTCCGGTGAAGAATTCCGTCATCTCCAGGCCGTCGATCATACGGTCATCGGGGATGTCAGCCCCACCGATGGCCGCCAGAGTGGTGAAGATATCGACAATATGAACAATCTCGTTGCTCACCCGACCTGCCGGGATTTTCTCAGGCCAGCGCGCGATGAACGGGGCCCGTAATCCCCCTTCCATCGCCGTGAAGTATGTTCCGGCCCATGGGCCCGTCCAGCCGGTATACTCTCCATCGCCGTTGTCGGGGTGTTCCGCCCCGTTGTCGGCGGTGAAAATCACGATGGTGTTGTCGCGAACGCCCAAGCCATCAATCGCGTCCAGCATTTTGCCGAGATAGGCATCCGTCTGCATCAGCATGTCCGCATATTCGCCATGACCACTCACCCCGCTGAAATCAGGATGCGGCTGGGTCGGATAATGGGTCGCTGTCAACGGAACAAAGGCGAAAAATGGCGTACCGCTTTCAACGCTGCGCGACATGAAGTCTATCGTCTTGTCTGTCAGCTCCCCGTCGATCGTACGTCTCTCATCCAGATCATAGGGTTTCAGGCGAACGGGCAGCTCTCCTCGCGACGCTTCCATGATCCAGGGTTTGTCGGAATCTGCCAATTCAACATCCGCCAGAACCGAATGCTTGCTCAGGAGGTCGGGTGCAAGCCAGATCGCCTCGTCTGTCGAGTTCGGAATCCCATACCACTCATCAAATCCCTGATCGGTCGGAAAGCGGCCCTCGGTGCGCCCAAGATGCCATTTGCCAAAGGCACCGGTTGCATAGCCCGAGGCTGACAGAGTTTCTGCAAGGGTGATTTCCCACGGCACCAACCCGTAGAGAGGCGTGCCGATGGGAACGCTGTGCGCGCCGCTTCGGATGGCGTGCCGTCCTGTCATCAGGGCCGCGCGGCTGGGGGTGCATTGCGGTTCCGTGTTGAAGTTGAGAAGGCGCATTCCATCCGCGGCAAGGTCGTCAATTCTTGGGGACGGCGCCCCCCGCAGCTCACCGCCGCCATAGACGCCCCAATCTGCCCAACCGGTATTGTCGGTCAGGACCAACAGAATGTTGGGCTGTTCCTGCGCGTGGCTCTGTTGAACCAGACCAAAAAACAAAAGCAGTGAAGCAATGAAACGCATCTTGGAATATTCCTCTTGTTCCTGAACGTTAAATGACATCCGCCAGAAGCTCTGGCAATTTCTTAGCAACATTCGTTGAAAGTGCTACGATCCACTCTTCACACCGCCACGCCGGTGCTGGTGATTTAGGGTCGTGGAACTACAACTCTCGACATGACTGCCTTTTCAGCAAGGGATGGGCAACTCTCTATCTCGGACAGGCAAGTGGGTAATGCCATCCCCGTTGATGTTCTCAAAAGCGATCTCTGTGTAACTTTACACCCAGCTGCCTCGCCAGATCCCAGGCTAACGGGGTGATGGCCACACTTCTCGAAACAGACAATTCCCGCTGGTCGCGCTTGTTGGCGGCCAAAACTACGCGTTCGTTGACGATCCCTTCGTTCACACGGCCGACGCTGCTCATCGCCCCCTTTTTCGCTTGACGGCGCAATCTGGTAAGCACCTCGTCGAAAATACGAACCGTTCGGTCGATGTCGGCTTTGGTAATCACCAGTGGAGGACGGAATTTCAAGCAGTTCCCCAAAGGCCCGGATAAACCGATCAGGACCCCGCGCTTCTTCATTTCATCAGGAATATACCGCGCAATATCCGTGGCGGGTTCCTTGGTGCCCTGGTCCTTGACCAGTTCAACACCGACAAACAGTCCTTTCCCTCGGATATTGCCAATCATCGGGTGCCTTTGGGCCAACTCTCCAAGTTTCTTGCGCAGATGCCTCCCCATTTCGTTCACATGGGTTGGTATGTTGTTTCTGCGTGCATAGTGGATCACCGCCCTGGCGGCTGCGGCGGCAACGGGATTGCCGCCGAATGTATTGAAATAAATGTCACGCTTTGCCCAATAGTCAGCAATGGCGCGCGTGGTGAAGACAGCGGCAACCGGGTAGCCACAACCAAAGGGCTTGCCGCAGAAAACGATGTCCGGGATGACGTCGTATTGCTCGAAGCCCCAGAATGTGCCTGTTCGGCAAACCCCTGCCTGCACCTCGTCAGCAACGCATAGCCCGCCCGCTGCGCGTACCTTGCGGTAGACCTGTTGGAAGTAATCCGCAGGGGCTTCAAGAACGCCATGGCTGTCGAAAATCGAGTCGCAGACGAAGGCGGAAAGCCCGTGCCCGTTTCGCTCCAACGCGTCGATGGCGGGGTAGAGCAGATCGGCGTATCGACGGCCTAAAGTCGCGGGGTCACTGTTGGCGGACGTAAACTGTCCGCGATATAGGTTGGGCGGCGCGATGGCCTGAATGTAGTCCGGGCGATTAGCAGCAGGGTAAGTGCCTGTGGACATCTCGCCCACCAGCTTTGAATTGCCATGATAGCTGTTTTCCAGCACCGCGATCCCCGTCTTCCCGGTCACAACCCGCGCGATCCGCATGGCCAGTTCGGCGGCCTCTGTGCCGGAGTTGACGAAAAGGCAGACATCCAGCTCGCCGGGAAGCGTGGCCACTGCTTCTTCGGCCAGTTCGATGACCTCTTTGTTGAGGTAGCGCGTGTGGGTGGTGAGCGTGGCGTAGGCCTTTGCGATTGCCCGCGCCACATCGGGGTTGGAATGACCCATCGACTGCACATTGTTGTAGAAGTCGATATATTGACGTCCCTTTTGGTCAGTCAGCCGTGCGCCCTTGCCCGAGACGATCTCGATCGGGTCCTGATAGAATAAGAAACTGCCTGCGAAATGCTTGGCCCGCCGGGCGATCAGGGCTGCGCTGGTGGTCGATTCCACGTCATAACCGTCGAATTTGACATGGGCCAATTGGTCGGTTTCGAGCTTCAGCTCACTTGGGGACGACATCTTGTGCTCCTGTGTCTTCCGATGTGCGGCGACGCGGCAGAATCGCGGGAATATAGAGATTGAGATAGGCGATGGTGGCCCGTTTTGCCTCCAGCGCGGTGCCCTTGGGCAGTTCGTTGGACCGAATGAATTCGGAAACCAGAACAGCTTCGGCAATGTCGAGCATGACGACGAAGGGTTTCAGGCCACCTTCTATTTCTGGCAATTCGAACCCCTGATCGATCATCGTATGCACGCGTTCCGCAAAATCGACGCCACGAGGGCGCCCTTCGGCATAGCGAACTTCAGGGAGCACCTTGTGTGAGAGGCGAAGCTGTTGCAGCACGCGGCTGTCCCGCAGACAGCGGGTGAAACCGTCAATGATCTGCTCAATGATTTCTGACCAGGCCTGCGCGGCCTCAGGCTTTATGGCGCGCTCAACCTCATCGAACATCCATTCGGTGTGGGTGATCTGGAGCGCAGCGAACAAATCACTGATATTGCTGTAGAAAGAATAGGCGGAGGCGACGGGAATCCCGGCCTCCTTCGCCACATCGGCCAGCGATATCTGATCGATGTCGCCGCGTTCCAAAAGCGTTTCTGCCGCTGCCTCAAGCTTCAGGCGGCGCGCTAAACCGCGCGCTTGCGGGCCACGTTTCGCTTTGTGTCTCGTCCGAACTGTTTTGTCCATCTCGCCATCCGTTCCACAGTGACCTTCGGCCAACCGCTGACACTGCGCCAAACCCCGTCAGAACGGTCTGGCGCGCTGCCAAGTCACCTTCATATAATAAGAAGGAATTCGAAATAGGAAAGGGCAAGAGGGGAAAAATTTGAATCTTCTCTCTTTAAATCCGAAAATATTCGGATTATATGCCCCATCAGGTACCTGAAGTGCCCCGAACCGGAATAGCAGGATGACTTGGTGAACGGATGCAAAGCGACATCGACAAGGAACTTCTCAACCCGTTGATGGATCGGGCGCAGCGCGCTGCGTCGAAGCTGTCGGACATGTCCATTGGACAAATCGAGAAGATCGTGCGTGCCGTCGCGCAAGCCGCTTCGGAGCAATCCGAATTCTATGCAGAATGGGCGGTGCGCGAGACGGGATATGGTCGCGTCGCCTCAAAGATCGAAAAGAACCGCCTCAACAGTGTGCCATGGCTCACGGCTGATGTTAGTGAGTACATTCGCCCGCGTGTTCTGACCGAAGAAAAAATGGTCGAAATCCCCAAGCCTGCTGGCGTGATCATGGCGCTGATCCCGGTGACCAACCCGGTATGTACGGTGTTTTTCAAGTCGCTGATCGCGTTACAGACTCGCAATGCCATCATCCTATCCCCCCATCCGGGTGCCAAGGCATGTTCAACACATGCGCTCAACTTGTTGCACGATGCGGCGGTGGCGGCGGGTGCGCCGCCCCATGCGCTCCAGATTATCCCCGAGCCGACGGTCCCTTTGGTGCAGGCTCTCATGGCTGATGAGCGCAACAATCTGACCTTGGCCACGGGCGGCCCTGCCATGGTGCGAGCAGCCTATTCCTCTTCCAATCCTGCCATTGGCGTTGGTCCTGGCAACGTACCCGCTTATGTGGACCGTACCGCCGATATCGAGCAGGCCGCTGCGCGGATCGTGCGCTCCAAGAGTTTTGACAACTCGCTTTTGTGCACCTCCGAGAGCGTTGTTATCGCCGATCTGCGTATTGCGCAGCGGCTCAAATCCGAACTTGTGGCCAACAAAGCCCATATCGTCGAATGCAGTGAGCAACGCCGCAAGCTACGCGAATATGTCTATCCGGATGGGCGGTTCAACGTTGCCGTTTTAGGCAAAGATGCCGATGTCATCGCCACAGGCGCCGGAATCGACGTGCCCGAAGGGACTTTGGTTTTAATTTTGCCGATCACGAGTTTCGGGCGGCATGAGCCGTTCATTAAGGAAAAGATGTGCCCCATCCTTGGCTACATCGAGGTGGGCAACGCGCGCGAGGGGATCAAAGTGGCTCGTGCCATGCTTGACGTTATGGGCAAGGGGCATTCCGCTGTGCTGCACGCCAATGACCCGCGGTTGGCCGTCGAATACGGACGCGCTTTGCCGGTCTGCCGGATCTCGGTGAATGCCGAAGGGGTGCTGGGGTCCAGTGGTGTGGTGACCAATCTGAACGCTTCGGCCACCATCGGGACGGGTTTCTTCGGGCGCAGCTCGGTGGACCGCAATGTAGGCGCTGAAAGCCTCGTTCAATGGACCCGCGTCGCCTACAACACGGACCCTTCGGAGGTATTGGGCGACATGGAGGGCGCGGTCCGTGACAGTCAGGCGGCCATCGAAGCAGCCGTAACGCCTGCCTTGGCAGCCGCCGCTGCTGAGCCAGCGACCCACCTCGCAGGGCTTGATCGCGACCTGCTGAAATCTCTGCTTCGGGAAATCCTGACCGAAGAGTTGAGTGGGTCAAAGACGCCATGAACAACGCCGCCGACTGCATCCCAACCCGAATTGCACAGGCCCATTTCACAGCCCCCCCAGCCGGGAGAAGACCTATGAGCACCAACCTTGCGTCCCTGATCCTCGTTGATCAACTTCAGCCCGCCACGGCCGCTCTTTTGACCGTCGCAAACCGAATTGGTGCCAAGGTCGAGGCAGGCCGCTCGTTGCTTCTGTTCGAAGTGCAGCCCACGGGTGCGATTGAAGCGGTTGCCGATCATCTGCAAAAGGAAATCGAAGCCGAACCCGTAATCTTTCAGCTTGACGGGCGTGTGGCCTACCTGGGCGTAACCTCGCCGTCGATCTCTGATCTGCGGGCTGCGGTGGAATCAGTTCTCGCGGCCTTTGATCTGCAGCTCCCGGATACGGCGGCTGAGGTGATCAGCAATTTCCGGGTCTCCAACCTCTCCGAGGCTCACGCCCGGATCACTCGCGCGGTTACGCGTAACGAGAACGTGGCAAAGGGTCAGAGCCTTTTGACCATTGAATGTTTGCCCGCACCGCTGGCGATACACGCGCTTAACGAGGCGGAGAAGGAAACGAACTTTATCCCGGTGGACATCCGGTTCACCGGTTCCATGGGGCGTCTGAAAATTGCTGGCAGCGACGAGGAAATCCAATTGGCACAGTCCCGTGCCTTGGCAGCAATCGAGGTGGGCGCATGAGCGAGCTACGAGGGCTGCTCAAACAGCTCGTTACAGAGATACTGAAGGAAGAACTTAGGGCCGCGAGCGTACAGGACAGATCGACCAAATCGGGCGAGACCGACCCGCATTCGGCCTTGTCCGCGTCCGGTGCAGAACGAGGCATCGTAATCGACGGGCTGCTCAGTGAACGTGTGGTCAAGCGTCATGCAGCAGCGGGTGCCACTGTCTTGCTGCTCGCGCCACGTACACCCGTGACACCGCGCGCGAGAGAAACCCTGCGCGCCCTGGGGCTGAAACTGAAACTATTGGATGAGAGGTAGCGAGATGCTGACCGGTAAAATCACGGGAAACCTTTGGTCCCTGCGTACCGTCGATGACCTGCCAAGCGGCACGCTGGTTGAGGTCGATCTGGATCACGAGGCGGGGCGGATCATAGCCTATGATCCATTGGTCTGCGCAAAGGGAGAAAAGGTTCTTGTCACCACCGGCGCGGCCTGCGCCGCCCACTTCCCGGCAGGGGCACCCATCGATGCGTTGATTATCGCCTCATTGGAATAGCCCGGTCGCGAACGCTGCAAATGGCAGACGGAACACCGCCCACCCACTCATGAAACAGTTACAGCAAAAAATTGGAGAACATCATGTCGAACTCTGTCGGACTTCTTGAAACCCGCGGCCACGTCGCTGCCGTCGCGGCACTGGACGCGATGGCCAAAGCTGCCAATGTCAGCCTTCTGCAGACCAAGGAAGTGGGTGCTGGCCTCGTCTCGATCTCGGTCAAGGGCGATGTGGGTGCGGTGAAAACCGCCATCGAAGCCGGTGCGGAAGCCGCTAACGCCATCGGCGAAGTGGTGGCCACTCATGTCATCGCCCGTCCCCATGCGGAAGTCGAAGCGCTGGTCGGCCTGACTTAACCTGCGGTCCTGCCGCTTCAACCACAACGCAGGCGGGGTCCGCTTTTTTGGGTTCGGCCCCGCTGGGAGACAGACACATGACGGATTTCTTTACCCGGCCTCTCGGGGAACAGCTCGCAGCCATGGAAGCGGCGGCCACGCAGGCGTTGGACGCTTGGGATCTGAATGCGGGCACGCTATCGCTCATCAAACACCGTGAAAACGCGGTGTATAAGCTGGAACTGAAAAACAATGCGCGCTATGCGCTGCGCGTCCATCGCCCCGAGTATCACTCCAACGCTGAGTTGAACTCGGAACTGTTGTGGACGACCGCACTCAACGAAGCTGGCGTTCCAACTCCCACAGTCATCCCCGCTGCCGACGGTACCCTGTTCAAGACCGTAACGCCCGAGGGGCAGGCGCAGGCGTTCCAGGTTGATATTCTGTTGTGGTCAGAGGGGACGCCCATCGGCAATTTCGAAGAGGGCACCAATCTCGACGTTGATGGCTTGGTCAGCGTTTTTAAGGAAATCGGCAGACTCATGGCGCAGGTTCACAAGCACGCCACTGAATGGAAACAGCCCGACGGTTTTACCCGCCACGGCTGGGACATTGACGGCCTGACAGGTCCGGATCCCTTCTGGGGGCGTTACTGGGACTTGGATTTGCTCAGTTCCGAACAGAAGGACCTGATGCTCAAGGTGCGCGAAAAGCTGCGCGGGGAGTTGAAGGCCTTTGGAACAGGAAAGGATCGGTTCGGTCTGATCCACGCTGATCTCATGCCCGAAAACATCCTGCAAACGGTCGATGATATTTGCATCCTGGACTTTGACGACGCAGGTTTCGGCTGGTTCATGTATGACATTGCCACCTCGGTCTTCTTCCATGCCGACGAGCCCCATTTCGACGATGTCGTGGGCGCGCTGATTGAGGGATACAGCGCCGTTCGCGAGCTGCCCGAGGAGCATATTGCAATGCTGCCCAGTTTTATGATGGCAAGGGGCGTTGCGCTTCTTGGCTGGGCGCATACGCGCAAAGAAACTCAGACCGCCAAGGACCTCGGTCCAGTGGTCGCCGAAGGCGTTTGTGCATTTGCCGAGCAGTACCTGAGCACCTGAACTACCGTCGGCATCTCTAAGGTATTTCGCTGCGGGAATGCCGTCTCTCAGGCGGGCATCGTTAAGGCACAAATGGCGATGCCTCGCCTCAATCTCCTCTGCTTTCAGCGGCAGTTCACCAGACGCATTGCCAACTTAATCGGCGGAAGACACAGGATCTGAAAGTCAGAAATTTTCAGGCGGTCTTATCGGTTGCATAGCAGATCAAAGGCCGACAGGCATCCGACCACGGGTAATGAACGGATGGTACAATGTGTTGTAGCGGCATGGTCGAAAAAATGTGTTGATCTGAGCGCGCAATAGGAAAGCATCACGTGTGAGCCAATGACCTGAATCTGCTTACAGTTTTCTCTCGCCTTCTTGTCTGCCAGCGCGACGCTTCTGTCGCGTTATTCAATCCTGTGCGCGCATAGGGATCCGTGTCAGGTGCTACGACCTTGATCAGCTTGAAATTACTGCGCTGTTTATCGAGTCGCGGCCACGCTTTGCCTGGTGACCGCATTTCCTTTTGCCACGCGTCGGGTGTTTCTCGGAACTGCAACAGGTCATCATGGCGCAAGTGCGCGCAAATAGGATATGGCACTTCCGCAATTGGGCTCCAACCTGACCTTCTCTGCGGGCATACCAGTCGATGATATACTTCGGTGCCAACGTCGGGTTGGCGGTGTGGCAGGGCGTGGCGGATCGGAGTAACCGCTGTGACAATCACAAACTTACCTGCTATTCGAGCTTGTCGACCTGCCTGGAACAAGGGGCGCATAGTCGGTCAGAAGCGACCGCTCAAGCCGAAGCATGTCTGGGCGATCCGGGTTCGACTTGAACTTGCCGAGAACCATCGCGATCTGGCGCTGTTCAACATGGCCATCGACAGCAAGCTCCGAGGCTGTGACCTTGTAAAGTTGAAGGTCGTCGACGTCATGGCATCGGGTCAGATCAAGGAACGGGCTTCGGTCTTGCAAAGCAAGACCCAAAAACCTGTTCGATTTGAAATTTCCGAGGGTACGCGTGCCTCCGTCGCGAAGTGGATGGAGGCCGAACTGATGGTTGGTTCTGAGTACCTTTGGCCAGGCCGATTTCATGAGCGGCTACATATTTCGACGCGACTGTATGCCCGAATTGTTCGCGACTGGGTGACGTCCATCGGCATAGAAGCGAGTGCCTACGGAACGCATTCGATAAGGTGCACCAAGGTCACCCAGATCTACAAGAAGGCGGGCAATCTTCGCGCAGTGCAGCTCCTGCTAGGTCATACCAAGATGGACAGTACCGTCTGATATCTCGGCGTCGAACTCGAAGACGCTCTGGCAATCGCAGAAGCTATTGAAATTTGAAAACGCTGGGCCGCCTTCACAGGCGGCCCTTAGCGGATGGAGTGGGTGGCTCCTGCTCCACCGGCGTCGCAATGCGCCATACTGCAGTTGTCTTGGACTGCTAGGAAAGGAGCCACCCAATGACAGTTAGAACAGTTGGACTGGATCTGGCCAAGGACGTTTTCCAGGTTCACGGGATTTCGGCTACCGGCCGCAAGATTTTCAATAAGAATGTCAAACGCGCGAAACTGCTTACGTTCTTCGAGACTCTTCCACGCTGTGTTGTCGGCATGGAAGCCTGCGGCTCCGCCCACTATTGGGGCCGTGAGCTCAGCAGGTTGGGCCATGATGTGCGCCTGATGCCAGCGGCCTATGTCAAACCCTATGTAAAGCGCGGCAAGACCGACGCCGCTGATGCCGAGGCAATCTGCGAGGCCGTCCGTCGGCCAAGTTTAAGCTGGTCCGCGCTAGCGGATTGAACGATCCTGGGGATCGTTCAAAGGCGCAGAACGCGGTTCGTCGAAGTGAAATCCGAAGACCAGCAAGCAATCCTGGCGCTGCACCGCACGCGGAATCTCGCGGTCCGGCAGCGCACGCAGCTGGCGAATATGATCCGAAGTCTACTGCGCGAATTCGGCCATGTATTGCGGAGCGGGATCGAGGCTGTGATCGCCTTCGCCAAACACCACCTTGAAGGGGAACGACCCGATATGCCGGATCTGGCAAGCGGCATTCTCGGCACGGTCTGCTACCAGTTTCTTGGCGTTCACGAGCGCGTTGAAGGTTATTCGAAGATGATCGAAAAATACGCGCAACTTGATGCCAATGCCCGGCGCCTGATGCGCATGCCTGGGGTCGGCCCGATTACCGCCTCCGCCATCGTGGCGACCATCGGAGATGCTAAGCAATTTCGGACTGGGCGCGATCTTGCGGCGTGGCTAGGCCTGACACCACTTAACAAGTCCAGTGGTGGAAAGGAAAAGCTCGGCAAGACCACCAAGAAGGGCGACCGTTACATCCGAAAGCTCCTGATCACCGGCATGACGTCCCGTGCGCTGATGGGCAGGAAGCATCCGGAGCGCATAGATATCTGGAGCGCCAGAATCCTCAGTGAGAAACCGTTTCGGTTGGCGAAGGTCGCGATGGCCAACAGGAGCGCCCGGATCATCTGGGCGATACTGACGAGGCAGCAGGAATACCGGCAGCCGGTCGCCTGATCGGATCGACCTGCCAGAAATGCAAGACGTTTGGTGTGATGATGCGGACTTAAGTCAACCAAAAGTCAGGGCACTCCGACCAATGTCGCGGCCCCAATCGAGGTCGTTTAGCCGATAGGAACCTTCCTTGCGAAACTCATCAAGGCCAGCAGCCAACAACTGGCTGCGCGAACAGGCCGAACACACGACGGTACTGACGGACCGCTGCTATCAACGCAGAAAACACTTGCAATGCAGGCGCCACCCACACAGGACCTCCACCGTCATGCCAGGCTTCGCTTATGCAGCAAGATGGAATAGCGGGTAAGCGGACATTCTTCGCGGCTTATTGAAAATCAAGGAAGCGCAACAGTGCTGCCTCACATGGTTTCAGCGGTCGCAGGTGCATTTCTTGTAAAGGGATTCGCAAATGGACAAGAGCGAATTCGGAAAAGCATAACACCCGCATTGATCAGTCCAGATTAAGCCCCAAGATTGATCGTAGTGTTTACCCGTCGAATACCTCGCCACTAGGATGGCAGACATCGTAAAGGATATGAAAGCGCTGCGACTTGTAAAGCCCAACCCAGCCAATACCTGAGACAAGCCCTTTTACAACGCGAATGTTTACCGTCTTTGTCTCATCCAACATCTCTCGCATCTTATCAGGAGCATCCTTAAAGAGCACATCGCAGGCAAGTTTTAGATCAACTTGATCATAGGGAACTTTGGTTTCGCCTCGACGGCCGAAGGTAAACGTTATCTCGTCGTCAGCAGATTTCTCGTACTGTACGGGCGACCAACCAGTCAGCTGTCCCGGGTAACTCCAGTCGAAAACAAGTTGGTCATCGAAGGCACGGCATGCTCCGTCCTGGACCTGTACTGGATATATGTTCGTTGGAGCACCGCCTTCCACTTCAAAGAACCTAAAGCCGAGACGGTAAACATCGCCACGAGTGACCCCATCGGGTGGGTCCGGCAATTTTGTCAGTACAGAGCCGCAAAGAGAACGAAGCAACGTACCGGTAACAGTGAATGTGACTTTGTCCGACCCTCTAATCCGTAAGGGGTTCACTTTCATGTCAAGCGCATACTCGCCTAACAAGGTGGACCACGTGGGATCGTAACTCTGCCAAGTGAGAGTGCCGCTGGTATATTTTGGTCCTGCTTTTCCTACTGCGGGGTCGCCCATTAAGTAGGGTTTGCCGAATACCACCAACAGACCTAAGGCGCCCCAGATCAAGATAATCCCAACGGGAAACTTCCTTTTGGGCGGCGATTGAGAAGGAATGTGTGTGGATTGCACTCCGGCTCCGGTGTGGTCGGGGCCAATTGAATTATCTCTTGATGACATGCGTTATGTTGTTCCGTTGGACCCGTCAGATTGCAGCAGGTCACTTCTATGCTGCCTTCTTTGCTGGCTGAGTTCAGGGAAGCTCCTACTTACTAAACAGAAATCACGTTGGCTCCCCTAGGTGTTTTGTCCCATTGTATGGTGGGTTGGGCCGACCCTGAAGCGGTTCGGTTCGTTTGTCCAGATTTTGCAGATGTATTCGAGCGGTGTCAGCACCGGCAGTGGCTGCTGCCTTTCTCTGCTGGACGTGCCGATTGATGGTAAGAGCCCACACTTGCCGTTCCCGGTCTATTTGACTGCTGCGTTTGCATTCGTCGGGTTTGGGTCACATTGCAGACCTTCAAGGTTTGATTGATGAACTCACAGGACGCGGACAGAGCACCGTTTCTTCTTTGGCGCACTGACGACTGCTATCCTTACTTAAATGATATTGTTGAAGTGCAGGTCGTATGCGAATACCAGTTCCAAAAATGTGGATTTGATAGTGACAAAACCAATACTTCGCCGCCTTACTCCAGACGACTCGTCAGTTCTTAGAGCTTTCTGGGGGGAAGCCTTGCGAACAGCGCCAGAGTATTTTCTTCTCACTCGCGAAGAACTCTTGGCGATCCCTGAGGCGACCTTTCAGAGCGGTATCAAGAACGGCGTTTACATCGGGGCTTTTGACAAAAATGACGAACTCGTCGGCTTCGTGGTTGCTCGGCGCGGCGGTGTTGAACGGTTGAAGCACACTGCGGATATAGGTCCGTTGTATGTTGCCGCCAAATCTCACGGACAAGGCATTGGCCGTTCGCTTATGGAGACAGTGTCTGAGATGCTAAAAGATGACGGTCTGCTTCAAGCAGAGTTGACAGTTGATGCATCCAATCATCGAGCAATCACACTCTACAGAGCGCTGGGTTTTGTGGAGTTCGGCCTTCGCCCGCGCTCTGTAATAATTGAGAAAACAGAACGCACCGACCTCATGATGCTTTGTACGTTCGATGGAACACCTTTAAAGAAACCTCTTTTGTAACTCTCGCACAGCTTCCGTTCGTGCCACGCGTAGCATCGGTCGATTTGGGCTATTGGCCGCCGTTCTCTTCGGATCGTTTTGACTAGCGGGAAGAGCCCGTACCAGACCTTTATCTGACCCAGTCAATTTTGGCCATGATGGAGTAGTCTTTTGCAGGTGTCTCTGCGACTCTTCCACATGCAACAAGGCAATCAGTGCGAATTGTGACGATGTCGCGTAATTGAGGGACAGTCTGGAGTGCAGCAAACGCACAACCTTGGCCAGCGTGTTCACCATTCGCGGGTTCCGATCAATTCTCAGAGATACTGGTTCAGTTTCGACACTGTAAACGATGCGTTTCCAAAAGAATCGTGGACACAATTTTGACGCAATGCCAAGCTGCAACCGCGGGCGGCATATTTTTATTTTAGCACGTTCTGGTTTTCTAACTGGTCATTCGAGGGGGTAATTAGTGTGGTGTGCCGTCCCACGAAATCTCCACAAGGCTTCGTTTAACCTAACCTATCGTATGCAACCTGAATGGCTTTGTTTCGTTTCAATGGTCTGAGCAGGTTTCCGGGCGTTTAAAAAAATCGCCCCTTTTGGTCTTTCTGGAATCAACCATTATTTAACATAATTCGCATTTATCACTCTTCTCGAAACGCTTGGTTTACCTGATCAAAAAGTGGCTTGGACAGATAGCTGATTATCGTACGGTCTGAAGTGGTTAGATAGGTTTCTACAGGCATGCCGGGGACAAGCTCTTGGTTGCCGAGCTTCGCCAGCTCATCCGGCTCGACCGACACTGTTACCCAATAGAACGACTGGCCAGTTGCTTCGTCGACTGATGTAGAAGCCGATACATCAGCCACCGTTCCAACAAGTTCGGGCGTGGTGCGTTGATTGAAGGCGGAAAACCGAACTTTCGCCGGTTGACCGATGTAGACCTGGTCGACGGCACTTGGATCGATACGTGTGCGCAGTACAAAGCCCTCATCCAGCGGCACGACCTGCAGGATCAGCCCGCCCGGAGGCACAACCCCGCCGATCGTGCTGAACTGCATTTCGTGCACACGCCCGCTGTTTGGCGCGCGAATATCCACACGGTCCAGCTGTTTGCTGGTTGTCAGAATCTGTTGCCGCAGCTCTTGAATGGACGTGATGGTCTCGCGCAGTTGCGTGACGACCTCTTCCTTGGTCTGTCTCTGCCCTTGCAGCATCTCAAGTTCAGTATCGCGGATCGAGTTTTGAATGCGCGCAAGCTCGGACTTGTGTTCGGCAATCTGACCAAGCAGGTCGGCTTCGTTGCGCTGAAGCGACCGAAGTTGGCTGGCAGGTGCGAGGCCCTTGCCCGTCAAGACTGCAAGCGCCGCAATTTCTTCATGAATATAAGAAAGCTGGCGCTCCTTTGAATCGATCAGGCCATCCACACCTTTGGTCTGGTTCTGAAACTGTCTGATTTTCTCAGACAGTTGCTCTTTCCTCCCGCTTTCCAGATCGCGCCGGGCTTGAAAAATCTGCTGCTGTCCAGCCCGGTGAACCTGTGCGGCAATCTCGTCGAGCAGAGGATCCAAGTCAGCATTGGCGATTTCCACCGCATCCGTTTGCTCGGCAACGAGCCTGTCCCTTAAAGCAAGGGCTTCGGACAAGCGTGTCTTATAGATCGCCATATTGGCTTTCAGAAGGGTGTCATCCAATTCAACTAGGACATCACCCTTTTGGACCGGATCTCCGTCGCGAACGTGCAATCTGTCGATGATCCCACCGTCAAGATGTTGCACAGCTTTCGGTCGCCCCTGTACTTCTACCGAGCCCAAGGCGATGACAGCCCCGCTGATTTCCGTGGTGCTTGCCCACCAAGCCCCGCCAGCCACAAGTGTAAAGGCTGCAACCATTCCGATGAGCCCGGGCCAGCGTGTCGACGTCTTAAGTTTGGGTCCCTGCCCGTCAATAGCCACCATGGTTCAGATACCCTCGACTTGGTTTTCAGGCTTGATTCGGGACGCGGGCCGCACGGACCGTTGCAATATTTCTTCTTTATCACCGAATTCCGCAACGCGGCCCGAATGCAGCACAAGCACCTTGTTGACCGCCGAAATCGCGCTGGGACGGTGGGCCATGACGACCACGGTACTGCCACATTCGCGAAGGGTAACGATTGCCCGGGCCAGCGCATCATCTCCTGCGGCATCAAGGTTAGAGTTGGGCTCGTCCAAAATCACATAGCGCGGCTTTCCGAAAATCGCGCGGGCCAGACCGATACGTTGTAGTTGCCCACCCGACAATGGGGCCACCCCGAACCCAAGTTGGGTCGCATACCCGTCCGGAAGCTGCAGGATCATCTCATGCACGCCCGCGATGCGAGCGGCCTCAATGACATCGTCATCCTGGGCTTCGCTGTCAAACCGCGCGATGTTGTCGCGAATTGAGCCTGCCAACAGCTCCAGCTTCTGCGGAAGATATCCGATTTGCCTTCCCAGCGACTCTTCCGCCCATTGGTCCAGCGTTGCACCATCCAGTCGTACTTCGCCCTGATCCGAACCCAACGCTCCGACCAGGATTCGCGCTAAGGTACTTTTTCCGGACGCGCTTGGCCCAATTACTCCAACCGCGTCCCCCGGCTCCAGATTAAAACTCACGTTTTCAAGGATAGGGGGCTGATCACCCCGCCTGTCGCCACGCAGCTTTGTGACTCCAGCGACCATGAGATGACCCGATGCGGGCGGGAGATCGACGATTGGTTTGGTCGCTGGAACGTTTGAAAACGCTGCCTTCAAACGCTTATGTGCTTCCCGGGCGCGTACGACGTTTCGCCATTGTCCAATCACCTGATCAACGGGTGCCAGCGCACGTCCGGCAATGATTGATGTTGCCACAATCATCCCGGCGGAGATCTCTTGCTGTAGAGCCAGATACCCACCCAGCCCCAACAGAGTGGATTGCAGCAACAGACGAAAGGCTTTTGACGCCGCTGCAAAGCCCTCAGCGCGATCGCCGCCGACTTGTCCTGTCGCAAGGCCCGAGCGATGCATGTCCGCCCACTTACCAGCAACCCTGTTCGCCATGCCCAAAGGAACGATCGCCTCTGCGTTTCTTCGGCTTTGCTCAACAAAAAAACTTTCGGTCCCGTCCATCTGCATCGCTTTCGCGTGGTGGCGGTTCGTCAGCCATTGGTTGGCCAGTGCAAGAACAAGAACAACGCCCAAACCCGCGACGGTCAGCCATCCCAGCCAAGTGTGGATGTAGAATACAACAGCCAGGTACAAAGGAATCCAGGGTAGATCAAAAAACCCAAGCATGGATGGGCTAGGCAGGAATCCCCGAACGACAGACAGATCGTTCAGCGGGCGACCAAGTGCCGGTTTCTCGGCCAGGGCCGAGCGCATCCAAATGTTGTAGGCAGGTTGCCCGACCATCTGGTCCAGTCGGTAGGATGCGCGCGACATCAGCCGCGTTCGCAAAAAGTCGTACACGCCCAGGAAAACGAACAACACCAGGACAATCACGTACAGCGCCTGCAACGTCGCCACGGATCCGCTTGCCAGCACCCGGTCGTAGACCTGCAGCATGAACATCGGCCCGGTCAGCATCAGGATGTTTACAGCCGCAGAAAACAGCGCGACCGCTACGAAAGTGCCACGCAGCCTGCTGATGGCGCTTTCGTATATACTCGTTTCCTCATGGCCCGAAGGCGTCGGAAGGTTCATTGGGCGAAAACTCCCGTCTCGACGACTGTCGCTTAGTAGAAGGTGAACTGATCACTATCCAGGGCGGCCAATCTTGTGCCGGCCAGGAATATCTCGTCACCATTTCCAAGGTCAAACAACACACCACGCCCGGTTTCGGTTGCTGTGTTGATCAGGTCGTCAAAACTGTCAATTCCTTCCACACGCAGTTTCAGATTGTCTCCGGTGATGAAGCCGCCCCGGCGGGCGACTGAACCCTGAAAACCATAGATCGTGTCACGACCATCGCCGGTTTCAAACCGGAATGTATCCTGCCCACGGCCCGCAATCAGGCTGTCGTTGCCGGTGCCGCCGATGAGTTCATCATCGCCACCCTGACCAAACAGCGTGTCGTTCCCGGCCCCGCCGATCAGCGTATCATCGCCGCGGCCGCCAAAGAGCAGGTCGCGCCCCGCCCCGCCATCAAGATGGTCGTTGCCGCGCCGTCCCAGCAGCACGTCGCCGCCAGCACCGCCAATCAGCAGGTCATCCCCTCTGGAGCCGAACAGGATATCGGTCCCGGAACCACCGACCTGAGTGTCATCGAACTCGTTCTGGACCGTGACCGAAACGGTAGCTGTTGCGGTGTTTTCACCGTCACTGACGGTGTAGGTAAACTGATCCGTCCCCTCATACTCAAAGTCGGCGATGTACTGAACCACGCCGTCCTCAAAACTGACTTGACCATGATCCGCTGAGCCAACTGCGACAATGTTCAACGCGTCCCCGTCCGGGTCCGCATCGTTTTGCAGTAGGGCCGAGGGATCCAGACGCAGGGCATTGGGAACTTCGAGCCTAAAGGCGTCGTCGTTTGCGATAGGCGCCGTGTTGAAGCTTTCGAAGGTCAGCGTGAACGCGTCCGACACGGTGTCAGAGCCATCATTTGCGATCAGTTCAATGTCAATGGAACCGGCCGCCGAACTCGGGGCAAGGCCGGACAGGCTGGATCCGTTGAACACCATCCAATCCGGCAATGCTTCGCCGCTGGCCAGTCTGGCTGCAAACATCAGAGGCTCGCCATCCGGGTCCGAAAACACGCCATCCGGGATCACGATCGAGAACGGGGTGTTGGTACGCAGCGGAGCACCCGAAGTATCCGTGTCATAATCGGGTAGAGGATTGACAAGGACGGGGGCGTCCTGCGTTCCGGTGATATTCAGATTGAAGTCATCCGAAATCGTTGACGAACCGTCAGAGATCAGCAACCGAAGACCAAATTCACCAAACACATCCGTCGGTGCTTGCCCTGAAAGGGTCAGGGTTTCCGCATCGAAGGTGATCCACTCCGGTAGGTCACTGCCGTCAGTCTGTGTCAGCGAGAAGTTCAGATCGTCCCCATCGGGATCTGAATAGATACCCTGCTGCAGCTGGATTTCGAACGGAGTGTCCTCGACTGCGGATCGATCAGAAAGCGGAACTGACAGAGTTGGCAGATCGTTGACTGGGTCAATGACAAGATCGAAACTACGGGTTGTCGAATACTGTCCGTCGCTGGCCGTCACTTCAAGCGACAGTGTGCCGTTGAAATTGACTGGTGGTAGACCGGTCAGCCGCATTGTCGACGGATCAAATCCCAACCAGTCCGGCAAGGCCGTACCGCCCGCCCTCGCCAGCGCAAACGACAACGTGTCCCCGTCCGGATCGCTGAACGCGTCAGCGGGCAGCGTCAGATCAACCTCAGCATCTTCGTCGCTATAAAGGGCATTGATAACACCGATCTCAGGCGCCTGGTTGGCGACTTCTAGAGCGACAATGAGCTGCCCATTGCTTTGCAGCAACCCATCGGTCACCACATAGTCGAAGACGACTTGACCGCCGAGGCGTGGATCACGTGTGATCGTTACCGTGCCGTCGTCTGCGATCACAGCGTTGAAACCGCTCCCGCCTGTGATTGACACAAGCGACAGGGCGTCACCGTCCGGGTCAATGTCGTTGCCCAGAAAATCCGCGACTGTCAGGGTTACAGTGACATCGGTACCAATATCGATCAGATCATTGAACGCTTGCGGCGCATCGTTGACCGCAGCCAGCGTCAATGTGACAGCCCTAACTGTTTCCACATTTCCGTCGTTTGCAACCAACTCCAATGCAACGTTGCCATTCACGTTTTCAGGGGGCGTTCCTGTAATGGCCAGGCTTTCAGGGTCGAAACTGATCCAGCTCGGCAAGCTGGTGGCCCCTGCACCGCGCAAAGAAATCGCAAGCGTATCCCCATCCGCATCTCTGAACGCAGCCGGATCTAGAGCGATGTCGAGCGGCTCGTCCTCGACGCCTGACAACGCTATCGCGTCAATCTGAGGCGCGTCATTTACGGCCGAGATCGTCAGATCAACGTCGCGGGTAACCGCGAGGGCACCATCAGACGCGACGAGTTCAAGCTCAACAATGCCATTGAAATCAGCGGGTGGTTGGCCCGTAAGGCGCAGGGCATCTGCGTCGAACGACAGCCAGGCTGGCAGGGCACTGCCATTCCTGGACTGTAGCGATACCGTCAGGTCATCCCCGTCCACATCCGCAAAATCAGACGGATTCAAGGTGATATCAAGTTGCTGGTCCTCAACCGCTTGAAGCTGAACATCGGCAATTGTCGGCGCGTCGTTCACCGGTGTGATGTTCAACGTCACGGGCGCAATGGTTTCAACCTGGCCGTCATAGGCCGTCAATTCCAGTTGAACGTCGCCATTGAAGTCCTGCGGTGGTGTGCCCGATATCGTCAAGGTCGTCAGATCGAACTGCAACCAACCCGGTAACTCCGTCCCATTGGCACCGCGCAGACCAACGGACAACGCATCGCCATCCACATCCGAGAAAATGGCCGGGTCAAGTGTGGCCGAGAACAAGGTGTCTTCGGTACCAGACAAAGATACATCCGCTATTACAGGCGCATCGTTTATGGCTGTAAATGTGATTGTCACCGTCGCCGTATCTGTGCGGCCGGTATTGTCGCTGACCACATATTCAAAGGTCTTCGTTCCGTTGAGATCAGAAGCCGGTGTGACGATAATCTCGCCAGTTGGCAGGTAATCGATACTGATACCGTTTTCAGGGGTGATCGACGTGATACTCAACGGGTCTAGATCGGGGTCCCGGTCATTGCCCAGCAGAGCCGACGCCAGAATGGTAAGTGGCTGATCCTCAACTGCGGTAAAGCGATCATCGAACGCGATCGGATCGTCGGGTGTTGGCAACAAGTCAATATTCACCGAACCTTCGACCGGTACGCCATTGCCGTCCGTGACACGATAAAAGATAACGCTTTGTCCAAAGTCGTCCTTGGGCGGGTGGAATAGCCAGTTTCCGTTCTCAAGCTGAGTGAGCGGGGTTTCAAAAGTTGGCCCACCGAAAATTGTGGTACGGGTGTAAACAGATACAACCGTCAGCGTGTCGCCATCCGGATCAATGTCATTGGCCAGAAGATCCGCAGCCGAGATTTCAAGCGGCGTATCTTCGTTCGTGGACAGAGCGTCGGGGACGGCAAATGGCAGGTCGTTCGCCGGCGCCAATGTAATGTTGGCGTAACCTTCGCTCTCGGCGCCACGCGCATCAGTAACGACATAGCGGAAACCGGCATTGCCAAAGTAATCTGCGCGTGGCGTGAAAGTAACGACACCGTTTTCAAGCGAAACCGTACCATTGTCAGCGTCATAGACCCGCGTGACAGAGAATGCATCGCCTTCGATGTCAGCATCATTGGCCAACAGGTCGGCCATGTTGATGATCAGCGGCTCATCCTCGGTTCCGTTGATAACCGGGTCCGCAATCAACCGTGGTGCATCATTCACCGGGGCGACATCAAGTACCACGCTGCCAGTGCTTGTCAGCCGACCATCTGAAATGCGGTAGGTAAAGGTCAATTCGCCGTTAAAGTCGCCATCCGGCACGAACTGTATCTGTCCATCGGGCAGAACGAACGTGCGGCCGCCATCGACGGTGCTGTCAATGCCCACAAAAGTAAAGGGATCGCCATCCGGGTCATTGTCGTTGACCAATAGGTCGTCGATACGGATGGTCAGGGGGGTGTCCTCCAATATCGAATACCTATCCGTCACAGCGTCCGGCCTCTGGTTGGTAGAGATCACGTTGACACGCACAAATCCCTGATCCGTGCCATCCGTTCCGTCGCTGACGACATAGTTGAACCCGGCAGCGCCGTCGAAATTCGCCGTTGGGGTAAAGGTGATAACACCGTTTTCATACCGCACGGTTCCGTTCACCGCGTCACTAACTGCCAAAATGCTAAGCGGATCGTTGTCCGGGTCAGTATCGTTTGCCGTAAGCGTGGCCGGGTCGATGACCAAAACGCCGTCCTCGAGAACACTGACAATGTCGCCGACTGCCGTCGGCGGATCATTGACCGGCGCCACCTGCAACTCAACAACCGCGCGGTCGGTGCCTTGCTGATCGTCTGTCACCGTATAGGCAAAACCGTCCGGACCGTTGAAGCCTGGATCAGGCGTGTAGCGGAGTTGAACGCCAAGGTTTCCATCAAGAGTGGTCTGAACCGAAATCGGATCTTCGATTGTTCCGTCCGCGCGAGTGACTGTAAGCGTGACATCCAACGCACCGGTCGCCTCAAGCGGAACGAAACCGGACAGTGTGCCTGTATCCGGATCGAGAGACAGCCAGGACGGCAGCGGATTGCCGTTTACAAGGGTCGCAGATACCGTATCACCGGCGGCCAAGGCCAGATCACCTGGGGCAATCAGCGTCAGTTCCGACAGCAGTATATCCAGGGTTCCATTTTGCGGCTGCTCAATCTCAATAACGCGGATCGCGTGGCCGTCCTCGTCGAAGTCATTTGCCAGAAGAACAAAAAGGTCGAACAGGCGAACAGTATCTTCGGTTGCTTCCAGTTCGTCATTTTCGGCCGTCGGCAGTTCGGGCATGGGCAGAACGTTGACAACAATCTCGGCAGGTTCCTCCGAAACCCCACCTTTTTCGTCCTTTGCCACGTAACGGAGCACGATTTGTCCATTGAAATCCTCTGGCGTCACCAGCTCGAACCGGTCGCCGTTTACAATGGTCGAGAACCCTGCGGAATCGGCAATCGTGTAGGTGGCATCGACAGGCAACTCGGTCAGAATTGCGTATTCGACTGCGCCATCACGGACATTCAGACGAACAGGTGGCGTGCCGACAAACACAGGCGGCGGGGTGCCGTCAAATGTCAGAGATGCGGGATCGAAGCCAAGCCAGTCAGCCAGTGGCGCACCGGTTTCGGATTGCGCTTCAAGCGTTTCCTGCCCCCCCAACGGCAAGGCATACAGGCCCTGTCCCGCAAAGAATGCATCGTTTCCGAACAGATCGTTCAACGCTGGGTCGAGATCGGACTGCGGGTCGATCACAATCTCGATCGCAAACCCTTGGCGACCATGCACATAGGTGCCGTTTGGCAGAACCTGCGGCTCAGGGTCAAAACGCAGCTGCAATCGGACCGGATCGGTCTCGTCCGCAGGCGCGTCACCCCTACGGGTCAACTGCAGTGTGTCGGCATCAAAGTCCAGCCAGGACGGTACAGGCTGATTGCCAGCGGCCTGCAATGAGAACGTTCCGGCACTAATGTCAAACAGCGCTATGCGCGGTGCCAAGGACAATCCGTCCGTCAGACCCGAGGTTGGGTCAACAGTGATTGTGTAGTCATAGAGGCTACCATCCGTAGGGTTGGTCAGCGCAACAACCAGGTCGACTGGCTCGGTCATCTCTGCCGGCCATGTGCCGCTAAGGATCAGCGTTGAGGCATCGAATACTAAGCCATCGGGCAGTGGATCGCCCCCGGCCAGCTCAACTGTCGCGACAACGCCATTGTCGAGCTGATCGAGGTCGAACCCATATGAAATCTCGACAGGTTGGCGTTGGGTGTAGTCTTCCTGAATGACGCCCAAAACCGATACGCTTTCGAAGAAGATCACGTCGCCTTCGGGGTCCAGATCGTTCCCAAAGACCTCACCTGGGATGACTGTGATTGGCAAGTCTTCCAGGCCTTGCGCAATATCGTCCCGCAGGACTGGTCCATCGTTGGAGGGCAGAATGGTGACGTTCACGTAGGCAAGGTCGAAACCGCCATTTCCGTCCGCAACCTGGTACACAAAGCCCGCATCGCCATTGTAGTTCGAACGCGGCGTGAACACGATCATTCCGTCATCGTTCAGAGCGACCCTGCCGTTTTCGGCAAACCGATCCAGTCCGGACAAGAACAGTATTTCATCCAGCGGATCTGTATCGTCCGTGTCATTGGCCAGAAGATCGTCGGGATCGATGATCAGGATTTGATCTTCCAGCGTGGTGAATGGGCCATCGTCATTTGCAATGGGCGCATCGTTAAGCGGAATGACATTAAGCTCGACAAAGATCGTACTACGCTCACCGCGCTCATCGATCAGGTCATACGAGAAACCAGCCGCTCCCAAAGCATCCGGGGTAAACGAAATCGTCCGGCTTGCGGCGTCAAATGCCATTGTGCCGCCGACAGCGGAATGAACACCGTCGAATGAGAAATTGTCGCCCTCGATATCGAAATCGTTTTCCAGCAGACTTTCCACGGTGATTTCCTGCGTGCGCTCAAGACGGATTGTGAACTTGTCCTGTCTGCTGCGCGGCGCATCATTCACGGGTTCGATATAAAGCTCGACATCTGCTGTCGACGTTGCTCCATCCGGATCTGCCACAACATATCGGAATCCTGCGAACCCGAAATGGTCGTTCTTTGGAAGGAAGTACACATGGGTTCCATCGCCGTACAGGATGCCATTTGAGCCAGGCGACGAGAACGGACCAGAACCGAAACCCGGCAGTGTTTCATAAACTGAACCCCCATTTTCATCGAAGATTGGCGTAAGCTCTACGATTGTCAGCGGGTCTCCATCGACGTCAAAGTCATTGCCCAAAAGCTCCGCGAAGGAAATGCGCAAAACGGTATCTTCGGTTCCAGTGAATACGCCGTCATCTTTGCCTTCAGGCGCATCGTTTACCGGGGCAACGTTCACTTCGACTCGAGCGGTACTTTCTCGCCCGAACTGATCACGGAGCGTGTAGTCAAAGAACGCGTCACCGTTGAAGTTTGCGTCCCCGAGGAAGGAAACCTGACCTTCCGGGGTGATGCTGACCGTTCCGTTGACTGCATTGGAAACCGAAATCAATTCGATACCATCGGCGCTTTCGCTCACGTCATTTGCAATAAGGAAAGTCGGGTCAATGATGGCTTCGATATCTTCAATCGCAAGACGATAGATGTCGTCCGCGGCATTAAAACGACCAGTCCGTTGAAGCGCGTCAATCTGGTCGCGATCCCACACGGTTCCATTTGCAAAAACCACCTCTTCGATGCCGGATTCGGCGTCGAGGAAGTGATCCCGTACCCTCAGCGTGTCGATCAGGAAGCCTTCGTCCCGTTCCAGTTCCAGTAACAGATCGTTACCTTCTCGGATCACTGACAGGTCCTTGGGTGCGATATCCGCGGCCAGAACCACCCGATCCGTATCTGCTGCATCGCCAGCTTCGATTACCAGATCGGTGCCGCTGTCATAGCCAAAGACATAGCTGTCCGATCCGGCACCACCCGCGATTTCATCATCGCCCCAGTTGCCGTCAAAGTGTTCGTCGCCCGCGCCGCCCACAAACGTGTCGTCCCAGACCGACCCGCGCAGGGCTTCGATATTGGCGTATGTATCGCCGAGCGCTTCACCCTCTGTGCCTTGACCCGTTGCCAGGTTGACGCCAACACCTTCGTCTGCGGTCGAGAAATCGGCTGTGTCAAACCCATCGCGACCATCAAGGACGTCAGAACCGCGCCCGCCACGCAACGTGTTGTCGGCGGCATCACCCCGGATCGTATCGTCGTGGAACGACCCCTGGATGATTTCGATGCTTTCGAACTCATCGCCTTCGGCGTCTCCACCTCCGGCGCTTCCGTCCTGCATATCCACAGTCACAGCTTCGGCGGACAACGTGTAGTCCGCGGTGTCAATACCTTCGCCACCGATTAGATGATCCGCACCACGACCACCCGACAGAAGGTCATCGCCACCAAGGCCGCGCAACGTGTCATTGCCGCGCCCACCAGACAGTCTGTTTTCCGTATCAGACCCGGTCAGTGCATCTTCTTGATCAGACCCGAACAGGTTTTCGATACTTGTGAGCGTATCGCCTTGGGCATCGCCGCCGGTAGCCGTACCGTCAACAAGGGATACTGTTACACCTTCGCCTGAGCCACGATAGTCCGCAGTATCCGAACCTTCACCGCCTTCAAGTGTGTCTCCGCCTTCACCGCCGACCAGCGTGTCCTCTCCGGAACCACCCAAAAGCGTGTCGGATCCCCCGCGACCTTCCAGCAGGTCGTTGCCCAGTCCACCTTCAATGCGGTTGTCTGCCAAGCCACCTGACAGTGTATCGTGCCAATCCGATCCAATCAGCCCTTCGACATTGGTCAGAATATCACCGGCGGCGTGACCACCCTGCCCCAGGCGCGATGCCAGATCAGCACGGACGCCGACATTGGATCCGGCATATGTCACCGTATCAAAGCCTTCGCCACCGTCGATGGTGTCCGCGTCATCGCCACCGTCGATGAGGTCATCCCCATCTCCTGCAAGAATGTCGTCCGCTCCGGCTCCCGCTCGGATGACATCCGCACCATCCTGAGCCTCGATGATGTCGTCACCAGCAAGCCCAATAATCGTTTCGTCCAGATCGGTACCGATCAACAGATCGATCTTGGATGTGCCGGTCAATATACGACCGTAACTATCCTCGACAACCGCCGTGACGGTTGTCGTGTCGCGAACGCCTTCGTTGTCGATGATCGTATAGGTGAATTCGACGGGCCCGGAATATCCATCAGGCACGCGCAGAACGATGAATTCGTCGCGCTGCTCGACGCTGCCAACCGTTGCGGTTCCTATTGCGTCAAACTGGAAAGAGCGCTCCTCCACAGTGATATCAGGCGCGTCGTCGACATCAAAGTCATTTGCCATCAGTTCGGAAATGCGAACGACAAGAGGAACGCCAAGCGGCGTAGAACCGGCATCGTCCCCGATAGCACTCGGCTGATCGTTAACGGGAATGATGTTGATGTCGACAAAGCCTTCGCTCGTGCCGTCGGCGTTGTCGGTCACAAAGTAAACAAAACCCGACTCTCTGGTTGCGTTCAAACCGGGTGTGTACTGGAAATCGCCATTCTCGAGCCGTTCCAGCGAACCCGTGAAGGACCCATGTATTATGCTTTCCGAAAGGGTGAGTGGTCGCCATCCGACTATTTCCAGCGGATCGCGGTCGATATCGGTGTCATTCGCCAGCAGAACTTCGGCTGGAATGATGATCGGAACGTCTTCGTAAACAGTGATTGCATCAGAACCCGCAACCGGCGGAGCATCACCTACGTTTTCGAAGAACAGCGTGACAGTGGCATCACTGACCGCGCCTTCTGGGTCTGAGATCAGATAGTTGAACGTTGCTTCACCCCAGAAATCCGCTTCCGGAGTGAAGATGACCGTACCCCGATCAGTAATCTCGATGGTTCCGTTGGCCGGCTCAGATACGTTTTCAAACGTCAGTGCAAAACCTTCGACGTCATAGTCGTTCTTCATCAACTCTGAGACTGGAATTTCCAGAGGAACATCCTCTGTCCCGCGGAGAATGGTCTCGAACGCGGAGTCTGTATAGTGGTCCGCGCGGGTGACCGGTCGGTCATTGACGGCTTCAACTTCCACAAAAAACATGCCGCTGGACGTTGCGCCTTCGCCGTCGCTGACACGATATGTGAATTGAGCCGTGCCGGCAAAATTCGCCCATGGTGTGAAGAGGATGGTGTCATTGTCCAGAACTTCAACTTGTCCCCCATAGCCAACACCTTGCAGGCCGGCGAAACTTAGGGTGTCGCTGTCCCGATCGATGTCATTTGCGACAAGGTCCTGAGTCTGAATGATCAGAGGATTGTCTTCAACCGTTTGGAAAGTGTCATCCACTGCGTCCGGGGCGTTGTTGACTGGGGTAACCGTCACAAGGGCCCGCGCGGTTGCGGTCGCCCCGTCCGGGTCTTCTACCGTGTACTCGAAATACGTCTCGCCAAAGTAATATGCTGTTGGCGTGACCAGAATCTGGCCATCATCCGTCAAAGTGACGTCCAGATTGGCATTTCCAGTCACAGATGTGACGGTGAGCGGGTCGCCATCGGGGTCGTCATCGTTAAACGCAAGGCTCGCTGCCAGAATCTGAAAAGGTACGTCTTCAGCCGTTTTAAACCCGTCGTTGTCATATGCAATCGGCGCGTCATTGACCGGTCTTACACTGACCGTGACAATGGCTTCTGCCCGGCCACCCTCGGGGGTGTTGGCCACATAGGTAAAGCTGTCGACACCGTTGAAATCAGCGTTCGGCGTATATGTGATCTGACCGTTGCTCGCCAAGCTTACATTGCCGTTGCCAGCTCCAAACACCTGACTGACGATCATACGATCGCCGTCCAGATCATTTGACAGCAAGCGCACCGCATCGATGGTCAGGAAGCCGTCTTCATCAACTTCGAAGCCGTCATCATTCCTCGCTTCGGCCACAGGCCGCACCCGCAGATCGACATAGCCCTTGGTGATCCCGTTGCGTCCGTCGGAAACGGTGTACGAAAAACGGGTCGGACCGTAGAAATCGGCGTTCGGGGTGAACATAACATTGCCCTGAGCATCAAGCTCGGCGAACCCTGAATCGCCACCCTCGACCGCAATGATTGTCAAGGTATCACCGTCCGCATCAAAATCATTCCGCAGCAGCGTGTTTGCATCCAGCAACAATGCCTCACCGCTTGTCGCTGTAAAGTACCCGTCGTCCGTAACAACGGGTGCATTGTTGGCCAGAAGCGTTTCCAGGATTGCTGGAGCCCAGATAACCCCATCCGAAAACACAATCTGTTCTACACCAGCGCGACCACCAGCCAACGCATCGGTGATCGTCAGGCTGTCATCTGGTGAGCTGGCAAAGGTCAGGACGACCGTGTCGCTGCCTTTGAACAGACGGGCAACCGAGGCTTCCGAAGAGATGAAATCAGGCAGTTCAATACGATCGAGGCTTTGTTGCGGATTGTCCGTTTCGACGATCGTATCCTTCCCGTCTCCACGGTGGAATATGTAGACGTCACTGCCAAGTCCACCGATCAGAGTATCATCGCCCGGGCTTCCGTCAAATGTGTCATCCCCGTCAAACCCTTCCACAGGTTCTGAGGAATTGGTCTGGGCGAAACGGATTGCCTGCGCGCGCATATCGTCGCGTGTCCAGATCGTACCGTCCGAAAACTCGATCCGTTCGACACCATCACCATGGGATGCCAGCGCGTTTTCCAGGATGACCCGGTCCCTGCTATCTTTGAACAGTAAGACAAGGTCCAAACTGTCGGCCCCAGCTCGGAGAGCATAGGACAGATCCCCTGGTGCGTGGTCCGGCAGTCTCAGCAGATCGTTACCGGATCCGGTGTCCGCGATTCGATCATCCCCGTCGCCTGCGCGGAAGATGTAGGTATCACTGCCGCCCCTGCCGTCGATCAGGTCGACACCGGCTCCACCTGTCAGGGTGTCGGCACCGCTGGTTCCGACGATGTAATCACTCCCTTCCGTGGATTGATCTGCAACCAATATCGCTTTGACTGCGTCAATGGTCAGAACTTCGCCGGAATCGACAAGAACGATTTCGTCAATCGGATTGTTAACACTGCTCAGCCCATCACGGATCGTAATCTGATCGTCACCCTGTGGAAGCCGGATAATCAGATCGTCCCCCTCGGCACCTACGCGATCGAATTCTATTTCGTCACGGCTATAGCCCGAGATTTCCAGGCGGTTCAGACCAGATTCGTAGTCGACAATGACGTCAGCGCCGTCACCTCTGGAATAGAGATAGGTATCGTCCCCACCTCCACCTGACAGCAGGTCCGCTCCGCCAAGTCCAAACAATGTGTCATCGGCATCAGAACCGGTGATCACATCATTCCCGGAGGTTGGCTTAGAGACAGCAACCTGAGAGGTGATTTCGGCACGGTCCCATTCGGTTCCGTCGTCAAAACGGATCAGGTCAATGCCCCAGCCATATGTATTCCAGAGGATCGTAACCTGCCCGTTATCGCCAGCTCCGACCGAACTTTCAGCAATGATAACATCTATATCACCACTGACACCACGGCGCACATGTACGTCGGCTGGATCAATGCCCCGAAGTTCCAAAACATCCGTACTGCCAGCAGAATCCGCAATCCGGTCAAACCCATCTCCGCGGTTGTAGATATAGGTGTCGCTACTTGCAGCACCCCGCAGGAGATCATCGCCCCGACCACCTTCGATGATGTCAGCACCGTGGCCGCCGATCAGCAGATCATCAAAAGCGGTCGCCTGATCTTCCAACAGCTGACTCGTGATCTGCCCGAGGGTCAGGACAGAGTTGTCGGCGAAAACGATCCGTTCAATTCCCACGCCAAACGTCCCGTTGGCATAATCGCCAGTGCCGCCCGAGAACATTCCATGGACCAGAATTGACCCGCCATCCGCAGCACCCGGGGTGCTTTCTGCGATGCGAAGTACAAGGCCCTCCGGCGTGACCTCGAAACTGAGGCTGTCCTGATTGATGTCGCTCAGCACAAGTTCGTCGGTACCGCCGTCCTCGGCCTCTAGGATTTCGTCATCGCCGTCTCCCCGGGCATAGACATAGCGGTCCGATCCCCCGCGGCCCGTCAAAATGTCGTTGCCCGAACCGCCCGTAAGCGTGTCGGCAAACGTACTGCCCTGCAGGTTGTCATCCCCTGCCGTGCCTGCGCCCGCGGTCAAAGCGGTGATTTCGTCTGCCAGCTGAATGGTGTCTCCACCGTCAAACCTAAGCAGTGGCACCAGTGTTTGGTTGTCATCATCCGTCAGGAAGGCATCTCGCAACGTGATGCTGCCCGCTTCGATATTGCGCGCGCCATCTTCGACAATGCGAATGATCAGATCCTGAAAATTTCGCTCATAGGTAAGGTCAGACGGTTGCAGGCCTTTCAACAGGATTTGCTCGGCCGCAATGATGCTAGAGATCACATACGTGTCGTGACCATCTCCGTTTGAATATGTGAACGTCGAACCTGCGCGGTATACGACGACGGCATCATCCCCTTTGCCCATTTCAAAGTGAGTGACGTCGTCATTGTATCTGACTTCAACGAAATCGTCGCCATCGGTGCCAAGCTTGGGCGCGGATTTCTGTTCGATCAACGGATGATCCCAGATCACGCCATTGTCAAAGAGCACTTC
Source organism: Ruegeria sp. Ofav3-42 (assembly GCF_022347725.1). Taxonomy (GTDB): domain Bacteria; phylum Pseudomonadota; class Alphaproteobacteria; order Rhodobacterales; family Rhodobacteraceae; genus Ruegeria. The sequence goes on along the minus strand of NZ_JAKRGB010000016.1, from coordinate 87,365 downwards.
TTTCAGAACGGGCCGGTCTTCTAAGCTGCCGCCTCTAAAGCCTTCGCTTTCCTGCTCGTACCCATGGATAAACCGAAGAACCCCGCCGTCACCAGCTCCGGGTGTGCTCTCTGCGATTCTTATCAACAAGTCTCTGCCATGAGAGATTATCTCGACATCCTCAGGCGCAATCCCGCGTAAGTCCAGAATTCCGGTTGCCGACCCAGAGTTGCTGTTGCTGATGCGGATCAAGTCGTTTCCATCGCCGCGTTCGTAAACGATTGTTACTTCTTCAACATTCGTATCAGGCCCGCCGATCGGACCACCAATTGGCCCTCCAATTGGGCCGCCATTTCCGCCAACATCGCTGGCGTTAATGATATCGTCGCCCTTGCCTGCATCGATTGTGAGAGGCCCTTCCTGACCTGCCAAATCAATCAGATCATTTCCATCGGTTACAACCGGGGTCGGAATCATTTCAATGAGGTCAGCACCGGTCAGTGTTGTGCCGCCGTCCAAAACAACTTCGACCCGAGCCAGATTGGACACAGCCCCAAGGAATATCTCTCCAGAGTCTGATCCCGACGCCTCGCGCCCTTCAATCATAAGGATGACCATATCGCCCCGGGTTTGGATCGACAGCTCGCTTTCGAGTACATCCACGAGTGTGAGGCTGATGTTGTCTGGGCTTGCCGGCAAGTAAAGTTTGGCGAGGCGATCATACTCGCCCGGGTAAAGATCACCATTGTCCAGAGCGGTATTCAATGCAACTGACAGAGGGATCGTGGCAGCTTCACCGCCCTGGAATTCAAGCTGGATATCACTCAGGCTTGGCTCGAAACCAACCAGAATGCGCTGTGAGTCCGAGTTGTCAGGTAACGTTCCGCCTATGTTCAGATACAATTTTGTGCCAGTATATTCGTAACTATGCTCTCGGCTGTTGAACTCAGCCAGCGTCATGTCAAGAGGATCTTCAAAGACTTTCAGCGTCGTCTCATTGACAGCGTAAGTTTCATTCAAACGATCGAATTCTGCTTGAGTGATACTCTCGGCATCTTCAAAAGCATCAAAAAGAGCATCTGTAAGAGAGAAGTAGCGAGTATAGCCGGTTGTGGTCGTTATAAAGAAACCGTCCAGATCAGGTTCGCTTGCAATAAGTTTACGAACGGTCTGTGTACCATCTGCCTCAGAACCTTCTGCAACAAAATACAAGTCGCCCGCTTCGAAGTCGACATACCTGGAAGGGCTGTCAAAATACTCGCTTGACGGTATACCCAAATCAACGACCGGAAGGTCGGGAAGATCTTCCGGATCTGGTTCGGCAAAACGAGGGCTAGGTGGGCGACCGCCTTCTTCGATGTTCTTGAACAAGGCGTAAGAACCGCTTTGCACGCCGCGTTCAAAGTTGAAGCTCTGTTCAAAGTTGCGCTGGCTCTCTTGCTCGGCATTTTGTGCCATAGAAAGCAAATCGTTAAGAGACAGGGTTACGCCGTCCGAGAATGTGTACGAACCGAAATTTGTGCCGCCGCGTTCGTTTCCAGCCGCAACGATCCGAAGGCTTCCTTCAGCCGAACCAAAAGTCAGAACAAGATCACGTCCATCATCGTATCGGTCGCGCTGGAACGGAAGCAACCATGCTTCAATCTGGTTTGAAGCAATATCAACGAAATTGACTTGTGCATCTTTCTCAGAGAAGAAGGCAATGCTGGAAATCGTGTCATGCCCATCACCGAGGGCATAGTTAAACGTTGTTTCAACATAGTGATCTTCTGCAGATCCTTGCACGAAGAACTCGTCAGCAGACGTTGAACTTACCTCGTTTGCAAATGGGCTTACGCTAATATTGACTGTTGTGCCTTCGGGCGGCTCATAACTCATCCACGCCGCAGCAATTTCGGCGGCGCCCCAAATCGTGCCATCGGCAAATTCGATTTCTTTCAGTTCAATCTCAGCTTCGCCCAACCAGATGCGGTCAGTGCTGCCGACAACGCGCAGTTCACCTTCCCAGTACCGGTCATCGCGTCCAAGCGGCAACAACGAACGCACCAGCACGATATCGTCGGGGTTCAAATCGTTCAGCTTCAGACGATATCCCTGAAAGTCGAACCCAATTGTATCGACCCCATCTCCGCGCGAATAGACGATGGTATCAAGGCCAGCCCCCGGCAACAGAAGGTCGTCACCACCAAGTCCTTCGATTGTGTCGGTGTCGTTGGTACCACTGATGCGATCATTGCCTTCGGTTGGCCCTGGCTTCGGACGAGGTTGAATTCTCGAGTTGATTTGCGAGGAATACCAAACGGTTCCTCCTTCAAATTGAATTCTATTGATTGCAGGATCACTGTCCTGATCACGACCGCGTACTTCAATCCTGTCTTCAGTGCCTTCGAAGGTTACAATGTAGCCGTCTTCGTCGACGGGGTGCCGCGCAAGAGTAACCTGATCAGGCGTATAACCATTGATTTCCAGCGTGTTTGTCCAACGGATTGGACCACTCAGAATGACGTCCTGCCCATCGCCCTGATTGAAAACGACGACATCGGCATTGTATGCCCCCAAAACGATAACATCGTCGCCTGCCCCGCCTTCAATTCTGGCGCGCACCGGATTGCTGTAAATTACGTCGTTGCCATCTGTTATATTCGCCTCAAGGATGGCGGATGCGATTTCCGCCAAGTCCAGTGTGCCATCATCGAAAATGAAATCCCGCACCACGCGGGGATATGTGTCACCGCTGCTGCTTAGATCGTAGAACCCGTTCTCAACCACAATCCGGTCGTCACTGTTCTCAAAAGTAATGACCAAATCGTCAGGGTTTGCCGCAGAAACAGCGAATTGCGCGTCCGCAAGGACAAACCCTTCAAGACGCAGCTTGCTGACAATATCGAAGTCGTGGTTGCCCTCGATGCGATCATGGCCACCACCACGGGCAAACACGTATGTGTCGGACCCATCGATCCCCTTGTAAATCTCTGAGGCGCTTGTGCCGGTCAACGTGTCATTGCCGGACGTACCCTGAATAATCTTCGGGGCGTTCGGCACAGTGGCGCGTTCCATCGCGGCAATCAGAGTGTTCTGACTCCAGACTGTCCCGTCCGCAAATTCGACCTGAGTTACGCGCGCACTGTATTCATACAGCGCATCAATCAATAGGACTTCATCGCCATCACCCAAGCGTAGCAGAACGTCATAAGAAGAGTTCTCGACTTGAATGACAGAGATGTCCGATACATGATGATCAGGTAAAACTAGCCTGTTGGTTTCATAGCGTGATCCGGATTCTTCGATCTCATCGCGACCATCACCTTTGCGGAAGACAAAGCGATCATGGCCGGCACCGCCATCCAGGTGGTCATACCCCTCGTTCCCGACAATGGTATCGTTGTTGCCGGTACCGACGATAGTGTCGTCAAAGCTGGTTCCTTGGTTCAAGGTCGACGCGAACATCTGGTCACGGGTCCAGATTGTTCCATTGCTGAACTCGAGCTTGTCTATCCCATTCATTGCTTCGTCGTAACGGAGCAGAATTTCGTCGGACGTCCCATCGAAACGAACAACCAGTTCATTCCGGTTGGCAACGGGTCGGGATACTGAGACTTCCTCGGGGGCGTATCCCAGCAGGGAAATTGTATCCGTTCCACCAGTATCCGAGACGACATCGCGACCATCACCCCGACGGAAGACGTATGTATCGTCGCTATTTCCTCCGCGGATATCGTCATCCCCACGCCCGCCATCGACATGATCCTGCTGGTCCGTACCGAATAAAACGTCATCGCCATCGCTTTGCTGTTGCTCGACGACGGCGCGCAACAAGTCGGACTTATCCCAATTTGTGCCATCGGCAAACGCTATGGTCGGCAAGATGGTCGCCGTACGGGCGCCCACCAGAACGATCTGATCGCCGGTTTCCGGGAAGGACAGCGTCAGATCATCCCCGTCAATGCGGGTCACGCGCACCTCGACATCGGCCACGGTCAGATCATCCAGCGCAATGACCGCATCCCCGGCGCTGTCCGGCAGGACCACGCGATCAATGCCGTCGCCCGGGCGGAAAATCAGCTGTGTATCCGCGTCCATAATCACGCTGTCAAATCCGGTGCCAGGCGTGATCGCAACATCGCCTGGCAACTCACGCGCATCGATATTATCCATGCCGCTGTTCTGACGTGCCTGCAACGCAAGTGTCCGCGCGGCCTGAAGCGTCAGCTCACTGCCATCTGCAAAGACAAAGGACTCAATCCAGTCTGAGCTGTCGGACGACGCGCCTTTCAGGATGACCAGAGTTTCACCGGTCCGGTCCAACGTGATCAGGAAATCTTCGCCAACCTGAGCGAACGATACGTCGCTTTGAGCGATGCCAACGCCAAATTCAATACGGTCGTCTCCATCGGTGTCACGCGCGGAATCCGCACCATCGCCGTAGCCGAAGCGATAGATGTCGTCACCCGTACCGCCTTCCAGCGCATCGGAACCACCTTCCCCCGCCAGGATATCCGCGCGGCCGTCAAATCCGATCAGCTGATTGTCGCCGGAATCCCCTTCGAGAAGCCGGTCCCTGAAATCATCGGTCGTCAGGGTGGAACCATCTGCAAACAGGAACTCTTCAATCGTTGTGCCTGCCAAACCACCAACTATGGTCAGGACGTCTTCACCATTCCCCAGATTGATGAGCAGATCGTTCCCGTTCCTCCGGACAACCAGACTGTCTGCACGCACTGTCTCGCCAAAGATGACGCGGTCAATGACGCCCGCTTCGTCCTGTCGCTCTTCAATCTGGTCAAGATCGTATCCCGCACCAAACGCATAGAGATCCCCCAGATCACCACCGCGCAAAATATCGTCACCCTGCCGGCCATCCAGTTCATTGACCTGATCGGGCAGCCCCTCGATGACATTGTCACCCCGGTTTCCGCCTGCAATCTGGAGCAGCTCTTCGACATCAGAGATTGATATGACACTCTGATCATAGAACTTGAACAGCTCGACGCCCGTGGTCAGCGATGCAAACTGGTCGCGAATACGCAAAGTATCCGAGCGGTTTTCGATGGAGACAACCAGATCGTCCCCATCTTTGGTAAAGATCACATTGTCTCGCGTGATGTCCCCACCAAACTCTACCGTGTCAGGTGTTATGTTCGGCACGAACCGCCGATCCTGCCATGCGGCACGCTCCTGCGCATCGACAATAACATCCTGGCCATAACCCGCATCGAACTTGTAAGTATCCCCGCCGTCGCGGCCAATGAGGATGTCGTCACCGCCTCGGCCGTCCAGGGTTTCCGTCAGGTTTGACCCGGTGATGGTTTCATTAGCGGAGGTGCCAACCAGATCGATGTCTTCCGCGTTCACGTCAGTGAACACCATGATGCGATCATCGAAATGGAGTTCCTCCACCGCGTGAACCTGCTTATCGTCGCGCACATATTGATCGCGCAGGATCAGACGATCACCTGTGTCGTTGATAGTAATAATCAGGTCCAGATCAGTTCGACTGAACGTCACATCGGCGACATTCACGCCATTGAACTCAACCTGATCAAAGCCGCCCTCCGAAACAATGGTGTCTTCACCATATCCCCGCTCGAACACATAGGTGTCGTTGCCACCCTGCCCGATCAGGGTGTCATTGCCAGCCCCACCATCAATGCGATCCGAGACGCTGAACCCATAGATGACATCGTCACCGTCGGTTTTGGCGATATCGACATAGTGTTGCAGAAGCTTGGTCCAGGACCAGATCGTCCCATCCCCATATTCGATCTCTTCGATCTTGTTGATGAGCCCGGTAAAAGGAGGTCCAGCTTTAAGGAAGTCGGTCAGCGTTATCCTGTCCTGCGTGCCTGAAATCCGGAAAGTCAGCGTATCGCTGCTACCGTCGCGTTCGAAATCGAAGTCGCTCCAACGCAGATCGTCCTTGAACTGCAGGCGATCTGTTGGCTCGCCAAAGAACTTGATGCTTAGGTCATTGTCTTCAACGACATCATGGCCGTACCCCCGGCCAAACACATAGGTGTCGGACCCTTCCAGGCCGGTCAGGTAGTCATCGCCACCCCGACCATCAAGCGTGTTGTCATTGACCAGACCGTAGATCGCGTCATCGCCGGACGTTCCAGCCTCATCAATGACCCGTGCAGCGATCTGTTCGAAGTCCAAGGTTTCGCCATTGTCAAAAACAAACCGTTCGATCAGATACGGAGAGATATACTCTTCGTCGAAGCCTGCAGCAGCGCCGATCGCGCCGAGGTTCAGGGCAACGCCGTTGAATTGATCCTCAACAAAGAGGCTATCGCCTGTCTCTGCACCATCGGCGTCGAGCAGATAAATTTGCAGATCATCTGAATCTCCGTCTCTTTGCAACCGCAGAGAGTCTGACGTGATGCCTTCTCCGAAGAACAGGAAGTCCAGGCCTGCCTGGATCGGCCCAAATCCAGCCTGGGACAGCGCAGAAACACCGTCCAGTTCTTCGCCAATAACGTCCTGACCATCGCCAATGTTGTAGAAGTAATAATCGCCGCCCGCGCCGCCACGCAGGACATCATTTCCTTTACCGCCACGCAGCACATCACCCGAGCCAGACCCAACGACAATATCATTGCTGTCCTGCGGATTGCTGACCTCAATGGCCATCTGGAAACGGTTCCAGAGCACCCCATCGCCAAAGGCAATCGTGTCCACACCCGAATCCAGACGAGATCCATTGGTCAAAAGTGGGTTTAGCTCACCAAGGAACTGATCCTTGATCCGGATAACGTCATCGCGCCCGGCGATGGTCAGGATCAGATCCTCGCCGTCGCGCACCGCGGTCACGTCCGAGGACAACACTCCTGCCAGACGCAGGCTGTCCTGCTGACCGGTATCGACGTCATCAATGACATCCGACCCGGAATTCTGACCAAGGAAATAGAAGTCCGCGCCCTGACCGCCTTTGTAGGTCTGATCCCCTTCCGTCATGTGGAAGTAATCAACACCGGTTGTGCCCAGAACCTCTGTGGCATCACCATCGTGATCGCGCAGGCGGTTTTCGTTCAGCGACAGCGCATACATCACGCTGCGCAAATCCAGATCAGTCGGAATCGCCTCAAACGCCGGCAGCATCATTTGCATGATGAAGGCCTGATCCACGCTTATGGAACTCCCGGCCACATTGCCCTCACCAGATGGCAGATAGTCCGGATAGACCTGCAGCAGAATCTCGTTCCAGTCGCTCAGGTAATCTCGTGCCGCGTCATACCCGCTTGGGGTACTTTGGAATATGGCTTCAAATACGGGCTGCAACTCATAGTCGGTTGTTGCCGTATACCGGTCAATATCAGGCTGGTATTCGATACCTTGTGCAAATTCCGACAGGCCGCCCTGGAACGCCATGCGCACCGCAAAGGCGCGGCTGAACGAAACATATTGATCTGCGACCGGCCCCAACAGATCCAGCATCATTTCGATGCCAGACACATAGCCGTCCGGAACCGCAACACCTGTGTCGAATTCCGGGCTGACGGTGTAGCTCAATACACCTGTAGGTTCATCAATGGAAGCGGTCAGCATCTCCGGCTGGAATTCCAGCCCAGCCAGAAGCATTGCCAAATGGAATTGTGCGGGCGTTAGCAGTTCAACGCGGAACTGACTGTCGTCATCCGAGCCCACTTCGTCGAGCGTGTCAAAATCGATCTCGTAATTGCGCAGGTTGAAGTCCTGAGCAGTTCCGTATTTCGACTGCAGTTCAAGTGCCCGGTCCAGATTGCGCGCCCAGACATAGAAACTACCATCTTCGTCAGACACCAAAACGGTGTAGTCGACGGCTTTCCCGTCGATGAAATTTATCGCAATGGTCGGAACCGGCAAATCGGCTAACGGTTGATGCCCAAACTCTTCCACGCGCCATTCACGGCCAGAGCCGGGAGACGTTGCCGCGATGTCGCCGATACCTGGTTCCGCAATGATGGAGCCGTCCGCAGCGGTCACATCAGCGCCGCTTGCCAATGCCCAGGCATCACCGTCTCTGACGGCGTAATCCAGAATGACAGCACGCCCTTCGACGACTTCCACCAAATAAGCAGTTTCTTCGCGGTAGGTGAGAGGCTCAGAACGATCCGAAGGCGAGAACATCTGCTCAAGCTGCCAATGCGTTCCTGACGCTACGGATTGAGCCATAATGTCCGACAATTTCGGACGATCAATCGCGGCCCCTTCTGGCGTCAGAACTGCAGTTCCGCTGGCCAACTGCCAAAATCCGCCGTCAGCGTCTTCAACCCAGATCGCCCGATCAACAAGCGCACCGCCGTCGTCAAGAAGAACAGGCGCGAGTTCGCGGGTCAAAGGTTGCGTCAGAGCCCACTGACTGAGCGTGTCTCCGGCTGCGGCCACCAACGCATTCAGGTGCGGCGTGGTCATTGCGCTGCTGGCCTGCAACGCCAGTTCGCCAACACGGAAGTCATTCGACATGACGATGTCGAAATTGACGACTTGACCGAAGCCTCTCGACGAAATTGCGTTGCCTTGAATCCAGGAAGCAGTTCCGCTTTCCCCACGGAAGATGGTGTTCACCTGATCAGCGGCCAAAACCGCATCAAACAGGTTCCCGGTGCTGCCATCCGCACGCGTGAAACTACCTTCCCGCAAGAGTTCGTTGTTCTGCGGTGTCGTGATGCCAAGCTCGATCGTTGCCAGCGAGATGGACTCGATGCCAAGATCTTCAAGGCTCGACAATTCATCTGCGGTGGTCTGTGCGTCTTGGTTCAGATCCTGCCAGACCTTTAGCTCGGAGTAGATGCTGTCACTAGCGTCAATTACGCCGTCATCGTTTTCGTCATGCTGCGCCAGTTCTTCAAAGCCGGAGACGCCAACACCGCCGAACATTTCTGATATGTCATCGATCTGGCCGTTGCCGTTCAGGTCCAGAACAAGGAAACCGTCATCTGGTGCGACCCACCCGACTTGCTCTGCGAAGAAGTCGCCATCCGTGTCGAAGAAGACGCCGGATTCATCGCGGGAAAGGGTTTCGATGCCGTCGCCATCCAGATCAAGGATCAGCGGATCTTCTCCATCAACCCATCGCGCCGCCTTGACGAAGAGATTTAGTGCCCCGGCAATCGTAAGCAGCTTGTCGATCATTGGCAGGAAGCGGTTAATGCCCCCCGGGAAACCTGGGATCAACGACATTATCGACAGGTAAGGATTGGCATTCTTAAACAACATGCCAAGATCACCAGCGGCGTCTGGGTTAAATCCCTCCCCCGCAAAAACGAGATCAAACAGGCTGTTGGCGTTCTGGAAATCCTCTTCTGCACCCTGGCGGAAACCAGCACTCCAGAATGTCGCCCGATCCTGGTAGTTCTCAAACTTCATGGCGCCGTACAGTGGGGTGCCGTCCGCAAGTTCATGAGCTGACTGAGCTCCGGTGAGTTCATCAGCCAAGCCGCTAAACATATTTATTACATAGAGAGTACTCTTACCGTCTTCGTCCCTGGTCAACTGATAATTTATGAACGGTAAGAAGTAATCAAAATAGACCGAGCTTTGGAATGTAGCCAATCCACTGACGCCGGTCACAGCGTCAAGCATCACCCCAGGCCCGAAGTACAGAGGCAAGTCATTGGTGCCCCCCACGAGTGGGATACCAAAGAACTTCAAAACATCATTGGGGGCCGGATCCCTCATGGTCGTATTGGGCCAGAACCAGATATTGTCGCTGTTCTCTGACCCCTCTAAATCCGTTCCGTCAACGCTCCGCCCATCTTGAGTATCACCGTAGATTTCGCCGCCAAATGACGTGTTAAAAATCCAATCTCGACCATTGCCACCTTCAATTATTGCACCTTCGCCCCTGGAGACAAAAAGCCAGTCGTCGCCTTCTCCACCGGAGATAGTGAGGCGCAGGTCCGTTTTGGCAACCGCACCCTCATCAGGGCTTGCCAACGAAGTATCGGGGACTTGTTCGCCTGCGCGAATAATCGAAGGATTATATACGACGATATTGTCGTCGCCTTTTCCGCCATCAATCTCACCAAATTGGAGAGGATTGTCATTTTCATGCCACCCACCAAACGCCTTTGCGAGAGCCCCGATTTCGCCAAAGATCAGATTGTCGGCAAAATCAGTCCCCTCAACAGTCTCAAAACCGGCTAGTTTCAATGGTGACTTACCGCCGAATGGCTGGAATCCTGTCAGCAGCAATGGCAATTCTGTAGGCGCGAAAATCACCGTGAGAACAGAGGCTAAATTACTGGGTCGATCGCTATCCGTGCTCGCGTCTGCTTCACGCATAGCGCCATTTACGAGGTCAATACCAAAGCTTAGATCTGCAAATGAAACTTCATCATAGTCAGAATCACTAACTTCCCCTGCCGCAAACCCGTTAAAATCAATGTAAATAGGTGCAGCAAGTGCAGAGTCCTGTACGCGAAACTCGTCGCCACGCCGTGAAAGCTGAACGCGTTCGATATTGATAAGTGTATCCCGGCTAAGCCGGTTGGTATTGACGTCTCGGATATCGATCTCGACCGTGGTAACATCGTTGTTCGCATTCAAACTAGCTGTCTCCAAACGAAGCAGCTCGAAGCCATCATCGCCCAGAGAACCCTCATCGCGCGAGTCTTCTAGTGCAGAATAAACTACGGTGTTATTCTCTTCGTCCTCTTCCCACCAGTTAAGAAATCTCTCGAGCCAACCACCCTTGTTCCATGTACCTACATATGTATCGTTATTAAAATTTTCGGGCAGTTCTTGTCCGGAAGGCAAAGTAAAGTCCGGGTTGTCGCCGATCGTATCAAAAATCTCTTGATCAACACCTGTGGTAAAAACGACATCCGCCCCGAGACCCGGATCGATCATCGAAGTTGTGTTTGCAACGATGATGTTTGACCGAGCATCCGCTCTGATCTCATCTTTCGTATTCGCATCAAAGTATGCAGCCACATGTTCTATATTGGTCAAATCTTCTAATCGAAAACTGCCGAGATCCGCTTTGTCCAGCGGAACATCGCTCAACTTAAAAAATACAGTGTCTGCAAATGCAGCCACCAGATCCTTTTCGTTGTCTGACTCCTCTGCGGGACCATAAGCCTTTTCAAGGATTTCTTTTACGTCGTCGGAATCTAGCTCTCCGACAGTTTCGTTCCCTGAGAACCCAATGAAGTTAAGAGCTTTCCGCAGGAGACTGGGGTTCTCTTGGTAGTAATCCTGAATTAGGCGTCTGACACCTACGATCTCGCTTCGATCAAAATTCAGTTCTGCGGCACCTTCGTGTTCTCTGTGGTCGATTGTCCACAGCTCTTCACTAAGATCCAAAAGAAGAAAATCTGCCGTTTCGGGATTCTCATAGCCGTACCGCTGTTTCTCAAAATCTTCAAAAAACGAAAACACACCTTCTTCTGGGCGTTGGTCGGCAGCTCGCTTGTGGTCTACTTCCTGCCGGGCCATCGCCCCCGCGAACTGAACAGCGATCTCCGCAAGACCCGGCACAAGCGATTTAGCTATCCTTCCGCCTTTAACCAACTGCCCCAGCTCATTGGCATCATCAAACATGGCCCGAATACCGGTATCACCGAACACTAACCGCCCGGCAGTATCCAAAGTAGAATAGGCTATAGCCGTCCGCATTTTTCCAGCTGCTGTACTGGTGCCTAATTCTCCTGCTTCTGTGAACCCAGATGCAAGACCTATATCTTCCCGGAATAGCGCTGAAAGAAGTTCGTTTGAAACTTCACGCCAGGCAATTTGTTCCTCGCCGCCGGTTTTGGCCAGTTCCTCTGCAAACAGTAAGGTCGTCAGTAAGGCCTGGCCATGTCGCTGACCCGGATTGGTTTTTGGAATGGGCGGAGACCAATTGAATGTATCTAGTTCTGTTTTGCTCGGAATGTTCTCTTCCGAAGACACTTGACCGCTGGCAATGGCTTTTCCCAGCCAAGCAAGAGCATCATCAACGCCTGCACCCTGCAGGATGGGCACCTTCCCCGCGAGAAATGCAAGTGCCTTTCCGGTGTACTCCGCTGCCTGCCCGTTCCTGAGGTAAGTATTAATTTCGTCTTTTACGTGATACGCACTAATGTTCTTGTAGTTTGGATTGACCAATCCAAGCGCACTCAATACCGACTGTGTCAAGCCGTCATCCAGACGGTTCGGAAACCCCGCAGCTTCGGACAACGATTGCGCCAGTTCGGCGAGTAGCGCGGCTGAAGCTACCCCAAATGGCATATGGTCGAATATTACCGCTTCGGAGCCACTGTTCAAAGCAACCAGGCCAGCAAGCCCACCGCCCAGCGAATGACCAGTTAGTACTATTCTTGAATTTTCATGATCTTCCGCAGGGTAGTTTAGACGCCTTTCGGTAGTAGCCTCGAAGAACTTTTTTGCATGGTACGCTTGCGATCCTGCCCGTATCAGACTGTCTTCGGACCCTTCACCGCCGGCTCCGATGATCCAACCGTTGTAAATGTCGCTGCCGCTAGTATCGGAACCAAATTTGTTGTCCGTACCGCGAAAAGACAGTATTTTGGTGGGGTTATCTGCATTACTGTCGTTAAACGGACTATCTACCCCGTAGGCAATTGTATATGAAACTGCGGCAAACCCATCCTCGCGCCTTTCAGTGTCGCTGTACGGAATGAACTGACCAACATTTGCATATCCAACCACACCACTGCCGAGCCCGTCCTCATCGTCATTGTCTTCTTTGTACACCCCAGCGCCGTAGCCACGATTGTATGCGTCCATTGCCAATATCGACAGGAAAAGCTCCTTGGAGATACTCATGCAACCACCTATTGTTTTCTTATAAAGCTAAATATTCTCAGTGAATTAGCCGTCTGATTCAGAGCGTCACTGTCGCGATACACTGCTCCATCCAAAGCCAGGTTTTTTGGCCATTCAGAAAGCCACGGAAGAAGGGATTCAATTTCATCGGTGTAACGATTTCGGCCACGCCCCGGTTCGATCTCTACGCGTTCAATCGAATAACCCGGACCGATCAGATCTTCGATTGTCTCAGGCGTAACGCGTTGCACCGTTATGGGATCTACCAGATCTTTGAACGTCACGATTTTGGGATATTCCAGTTCGTTGAGTACAATCGTGTCGTCCGCCCGACCAAACATGGCAATCGAAACGCGACCGTCACTATCATTTTCGACGCGTCTGCCTCGTGTACGCAGCGCGTAGAGCAACCCATGTCTTATTGACCCCGGTAGAAGTATCGCATGTTCGCCGTTCTCAAACTCAACCACATCCGCTTCACCTTCGACAGCACCAGATTTGGCGTAGATCGAACCGTCATTGGAAGGTCCAACCTCATGTCGAATCAGGTCAGTCGTCTGGGCTACCACTGGCCCCGAAGGCGTGCCGAATATCACCCGGGTCGTCAGGTCGTAGTACATGACGTGCCCCTCTATTGCCGGAGGGAATTCGGGAATGTCATCGGTGAACCAACCTGACATCTCCCAGAGCACGAAAACACCAGGAACTACCAAAACTGCTAAGAGGGCGACCAAAACGCGAACGCGATTATTCATGCGTCAGCCTGCGCAACCGCCCCCAATTTCTCCAACGTCTCTTTGTCCAGCAAGCGCGTTATGATGGGGTGCATTCGCAGGTCTCCATCTTTTACAACCTGCTTAAAGTTCGCAATTACGCTAGCCGTTGTCTTACGATCAGGTGCAATGACGTCGAGCAACCAGTTTATCTCACCGCTGTCCCATTCGTCCGTGCCAAGGCGAACAGGAAACACACCAGCTTTGATCTGCTCACGGATTTTGGCATCAACCTCTTCGGAAACACTGGCCCAGATAGCCATGCCAGCGACATCCGTCAGGGGGTTTTCTTTTTGCTCTGTCGGATACGCGATCGAAACACGATCGCGTATTAATGGTTCCAGAACAAGATGCTGCAGATCAGCGATCGTCTGACTGCGATACCGAGGCAAGCCCATCATTGCCATCACAACTTTTCCAAAAGTCTCGCGAATCCGCATTCTCATTTCAGCTATCTGCTTCATTATTTCCGGATTGTCGCCGGCAAGGTTCGTTGCTTCTTCTGAAGCCTTGGATTCGCTTTTCTTAGCCAATTTTCCCTCGCAATCCTGCATTCTACAGTAGTTAATTGAATTTTCTTTCAACCAACGCGGTACTTTTGTCATCGACTCTTTATGTCGAAATCAAGGCTTCTGATTAAAGAACAGGGCCAAGGTATGGATAACCTGACCAGACGTAACCGTCAGCTGAACTTAAGGGCTAAGTTTTGCTATCAAGATTTGCATTATGATCGCGTTTAATTCCGAGGGTTGTGTCGCAAACTTTTAGAACGACCGGAGCTAGCGCTATGCTAGATGCAGCTATCCTGCGATCTCAGCAAACATCCGAAAGCCGGAAGTCGTATCGCTAGAGAATTGCTTCTTGCGGATCATGTTAGCTACCTCAATGCCATCCAATGTTGCGGAAGCTGATCCGAAAGATTTGAACCCGCACATGTGCCGTACGCGCCGTTTGATGAATCTGTGATCCTGTTCAATCATGTTGTTCAAATATTTGGACTTGATCGTCTGTACTTTGGCTGGACAGCCGAACCGCTTCAGGGTTCTGTTCACTTCTCGAATGCCAGCTGCATTGGCGCCACTCTTGTCTATAACGATTTTGATTGGGATCCCGTTTGAGGAGAGTGCTTTGGCAAAGAACCTGGTGGCTGCTGGACGATTACGTCGCTCAGACAGCATGAAATCAAGGGTGTTTCCCTCTTTGTCGACCGCTCGATAAAGATACGTCCACTTACCGCGCACACGGATATAGGTTTCGTCCATGCGCCATGATCTGTGAGTTGGACGCTTCTTCGATTGCGCACGAGCAGCGACGATCGGTGAATATTTCACAACCCATCTATTCAATGTGGCATGGTCAACTCGCACACCGCGTTCGGCCATGATCTCTTCCAAGTCACGATAGGAAACCGTGTACCGCAGGTAGAAGTATACAGCGTACAAAACCGCATCCTTGGGAAAATGACAGCCTGTCAAGGAAATCATGCTGAAACCTGTTGGAGAACAATACGCCGACAACAAACGTCGAAATCTACATGCTCGTCAATCCAGACCCAAAGTTTGCGACACATCCCAGTTCCCCTAAATTTTCAGTATTGCAATCCCCCCACCCGCCTTACGCGCAAAAACCGACCATTTTGATCGTTACATTTGCTATTTCTTCAAATCACAATTACTTCCGATAAGTATCGCTTATCATGTTTGATTGATTTTGCTGTGAAAACCGCCCAAACTGCAGGCCATGACAGCTCCTGCCCCCTATCTCCCCGCCCCCTCTCCGGCCCTGTCTCAGACAGATCAGGACGCGCTCACCGATCTCTATGTCCGCGGCACGCCGGCCAATACGCTGCGGGCTTATGAGCGTGACCTGATTTATGTGACCGCGTGGAAACACGCGCGCTTTGGCGCGGCGCTGACCTGGCCCGAAAGCGAGGCCATTGCGCTCGCCTTCCTCCTCGATCACGCCCGCGATCTCAGCAATGTGCCTGAAGAGAACATTGCACGTCAGACGGCAGAGGCGCTGATCGCCCAGGGGCTGCGCAAATCCCTCGCCTGCCCGGCCCCCTCCACCCTGGACCGGCGCATCGCCTCCTGGCTGGCGTTTCATCGAATGAAAAATCTCGCCAGCCCGTTTGATGCCAGCCAAGTGAAACAGGCCCGATCCAAGGCGCGCCGCGCTGCGTCCCGGCCCCCGGCCCCGAAGTCGCAGCACCCGATCACCCGCGATGTGCTCGAGCAGCTGCTGGCCACCTGCCGCGGATCGCGCCGGGATTGCCGAGACCGGGCGCTGCTGATGCTGGGTTGGGCCAGCGGTGGACGCAGGCGGTCGGAGATCACCGGGCTGAGGCGCGAAGATGTCAGCCTGAAAGAGTTCGACAAAAGCGGCGTGCTCTGGCTCTCGCTGCTGCAGACCAAGACCACCCAAAAGGGCGAAACACCCCGGCTGGTGCTGAAGTCCCGCGCCGCCCAGGCGTTGGTGCATTGGATCGAGGTTGGAGAAATCCACGATGGCCCGCTGTTCCGACCCGTTTCCAAGGCTGACAACGTGCTCAAACGCCGCCTGTCTCCGGATGCGATCTACCAGATCGTCAAACACCGGCTGAACCTGGCGGGACTGCCGGCGGATTTTGCCTCGCCCCACGGGTTGCGTTCGGGCTTCCTGACCCAGGCGGCCCTGGACGGCGCCCCGATCCAGGCCGCCATGCGCCTGTCGCTGCATCGCTCCCTCGCCCAGGCGCAGAAATACTACGATGATGTCGATATCGCCGAAAACCCGGCGACAGACTTGCTGGGGTGAGGAAATACCTAATCAGCTCAATTGGCCCCTGCCCTTCCCCATTACTTGTCTTGGTGCGAAAGCCGCTACTTTTTTGTGCCAACTGCTCGCTATGAAAGCTCAACTCGAGGCGGAGCATTCAGAAGAGTTTTGTGCGCGTGCCTACTTTTTGCACGGCAGAACTTCATCGGCTAAAAAAGCCCGAGAACCGCTTCAACAAGGTTTACAGCTGTAAACCACTTTGCGCTGATGCAAAGCGTATGTAGTTTGCAGCTTTGTAGAACCCACAATATAAGCGAAAATCCTTGACTTAGGGCAATGAATCACGGCTGTTTGTCTCAAGTGGCGCAAAAATGACCACATTCTTTAATTTGAGGCAACTACATGATTCCCGTGACACCACTTGCGGCAGAACGACCATCGGCTCTCGCAACGGAAATTTCTGAGAGATTAAACTCGGCTATTCGGGAACATCTTCTTGCGGCATTTGCCCCTGACAACACCAAATCACTACGCAACTTTGCAGCCCCAGAAGCGGCCGAACTATTAGGCGTCTCAGGCCAATTCATGCGTAAGGTCCACGCAGAAGGAACGATTCCTGAACCAAAAGACGTGCGCAGCGGCCGACGTTACTATACCGCCCATGAGCTTTGGGAGGCTCGCGAAACGCTTGAGAAAACCTCTCGCAAAAAGGGGCGCTATATCCCTCGCCGAACTGAAGGAGAGAAACTCCAAGTCTGGCAGTTGATGAACTTCAAAGGTGGCAGCAGCAAGAGCACCACAACAATTCACCTGGCTCACTATTTTGCGCTTCGCGGTTACCGTGTACTGGCCGTTGACCTGGATCCACAAGGCTCACTTACATCCATGTGCGGCATCAGCCCAGAAATAGAGTTTGACGGGCTGACGATTTACGATGCAATTCGATATGAAGATCCAGTAGATATGGCGGACGTCGTGCTTCCGACATACTTCCCCGGTCTGTCTGTGGCACCGTCACGCCTTGTTCTTTCCGAATTTGAGACAGAATCTGCCGTTCACTCCAACCCGGACCATCCGTTCTTTACGAGAATACGGAATGCCCTGGCCCAGGTAGAGGGCGATTTTGACCTTGTTCTGATTGATAGCCCACCTCAACTTGGATTCTTGACGATAGCCGGGATGGCCGCCGCCAGTTCATTGCTTGTGCCACTGACACCTTCGATGCTGGACGTGTCTTCGACGGCTCAATTTCTGGAACTCGCTGGTGCTTACATGGCAGTTATTGAAGATGCCGGCGCTACGCTTGAATACGACAACTTCAAATTCCTGATAACGCGTGACGAGCCAACAGACGTACCGTCTCAACAACTGGCTTCGTTCATGCGAGCACTGTTTCAGGATCGCGTTATGTCAGCTACGGCCCTCAAAAGCACCGCAATCAGCGACGCCACAATGCTCAAACAATCAATTTACGAGGTCGTGCGGTCGGAAATGACACGCGCAACTTATGATCGGGCAAAGAACTCAATGGATGCGATCGGCTCTGAGGTAGAGCAAATGATCCATCAAGCATGGGGACGCAGCTAATGGCTAGAAAATCGCTTCAGGAGATGTCGGGGATCGCAAACACCATCGCGCGCTCTAGCCCGAAGGCCATCGATAAAGCTCCAAAACCCAATGCCCCTGCACTTGGTGCGCTTCAGGGGTCTCTTGCCGCAATCAGGGAAATTGACCCTGCTCTGATCGACGATTGGGGCCCAGCCGATAGGCTTGGTGAGTTTACAGCTGTAAACACTGACGAAGAAGACGATAGCTTTGAAAGCTTGATGTCGAGTATCCAAGACGGTGGCCAACAAGTCCCCATTCTTGTCAGAAAATCGAAATCCGACGGTCGATACGAGGCAATTTATGGAAGGAGGAGGCTCAAAGCTTGTCGTGAACTCGGTATTAAAGTCCGCGCTAATGTTCAGGATATCGACGATGCTTCAGCTCTTCTCGCCAAGGGACTTGAAAATGCCGCGAGGCGCAATCTTTCCTTCTACGAGAAAGCACGTTTCGCCGAGGCGATCCTGACTTCCGGGCATGAAACTGCAACGGTGCGGCAAGTATTGAACCTTTCGAAATCGGGGCTGTCCCACCTGACAAAAGTTACGCAACATGTTCCTGCAAGGATTGGTGACATGATCGGTGCAGCCCCAAAATCTGGCCGCCCAAAATGGACTGGGCTTGCAGAACACTTCGTTACAGGCAAGCTGGCGGAAGATGAAGCAGCAAACCTGCTTGCAACCATTGAGCCATCAATGTCGTCAGATGATCGACTGGAAATGCTCCTTAAAGCAGCTGCCAAGCGTGGTGCGCGACAAAAAGAAGGTGCAGCCGAAATCAGCCCAATCGAAGGCGTTACAATCAAGTCCACCAACGGATCACTAACTGTTTCGGTCAAAAGGACCGGAGCTAACGCTGGCTTCGCTAACTGGTTGGATAAAAACATGGCTGAAATCATCAAGCGCTCACACGCTGAGTTTACAGCTGTAAACGCCGAGAAAAAGAACTGAGGACGAGCAGAAAGGAGGAAGGCAAACAAACAAAACCCCCGAAACCGGAGCTTCGAGGGCTGCTGCGCAAAGCGCAATTCTTAGATTAGACACCTAGAATCTAGCAGCACCCGAATCGCCATACAAGAAAAAACGCTCTTGAGCGGACGGGTAATTTTTGTCTGCCGATAAATAATCATGAAAACACTAACAGCATTGGCTCCAAATGGAGCAACCTTGTCGGGAACGGCAGGGCAGGGGAGTAGTACGCCCAAAAAATGGATACTTCTTCGCGCCGTTGAAGAGGCCAGAGTACCTCTTGGGTTAAAATCCACAACTCTCAATGTCCTGAGAGCGATGATTTCCTTTTTGGGCGGTGATCAGATTGCTGCGGACCAAGATGATCATCACATCTGCTTCGCTTCCAACGCGGCGATCGCCAAACGAACTCATGTCAGCGTGCAGACAGTTGAGCGTCATATCTCAACGCTGGTTGAGCTTGGATTTATCCGCCGCGTAATGAGCGCAAACGGCAAGCGATGGGCGCGCCGGGATCGACAGGGCAGGGTGGTCACCGCAACTGGGCTCTCCTTGATGCCCTTGTCTGAACGGCACCCTGAGTTCATCCAGGAAGCCCAGAGGCATGCTGATCGAGTTCTGGAGTTCACTGTACTCCGTGACAAGGTTTCCGCCGCTCTGGCGCGCCTTAGGGAACTCGTAGCAAATGACACCGCGATCTCTGATTTGATGACCACCGTACGCAATGCTCTGCGTCGCAAACCAGATGCGAATGTACTCAGCGAGCTGCTGGCAGAAATCTCTGTGGAAATCTCCGAGATAACACAGACAGATACAGATAATTTAAGGGCCAGTGACAGTGAAATTGAGGGGCACAAAGAGGACTCTTTGAATCCGAACGTTAAGAAAGAAAAATTCTCTCAGATTCAAGTTTCCCCAGATCAAATGGAGCGTAGCTTTCCACTGTTGTGCTCAGAACTACGCTTTGCAAAAGATCAGGTCCATTGCGAGCGGCTCATGGATAATATCGCAGAGTATCTACGTCTTGGCCAAACCTGGTATGCAATGAAAGCAACGTTTGGCCCGGCTATTCGTTTCATCGTTCTCGGATACATCTTTCAACGTGCTGACAACATACAGTCTCCAGGGGCTTACCTGATTTCATTACTGGCCAAGATTGAAAAGGGAGAACTATCTCCAAGCGCAATGCTGACGCGGACCTCCATTGCTTCGTAGGGTTTATGAAACAGGAAGAGATTTTCTGTCGTCAGCTTATCCTTCAAACCAATGTTTGGATTGAACCGTTCGGGAAGAAGTGAGCAATAGGATTGACCCCTATGGATCAAAAAGTAATAAATAATGAGCTATAGACAGGAATCTTATACCTCACGATGTGGAACTGGCAGAACCCTAACTGGCCGACGTTTTATTACGATGTCGCAAGACTCGATCCATACGAGCAACAGTTCCTGTTGTCCTCAGGGGAAGTTCTTGGAGCAGTACATCATGTGAACGCATCGGATCGAGATCAATTGCGTATCGACCTGCTAAGCGAAGAAGCGATGAAGACCAGCGCGATCGAAGGTGAAATGCTGGATCGTCTCAGCGTGCAATCTTCCTTGCGTCGACATCTTGGATTGGCTCCCGACAACTATCCGTCCAAACCGCGCGAGCAGGGTGTTTCTGAAATGATGGTGGATGTTTGTTCCAACTATTCGGAACCACTGTCGCACGACACCCTGTTTCGGTGGCATGACATGCTTCTGTCCCATGACAGGCACCTGGAAACGATTGGATCATACCGGAGCCATGAGGATGCTATGCAAATCGTCTCAGGCCGCCTCGACCGCCCAACGGTGCATTTCGAAGCTCCACCTTCACATCAGGTTCCGGCTGAAATGGACCAGTTCGTCACCTGGTTCAATCGGACCGCACCAAATGGTCCCAAACCTTTGCGCGCCCTGATCCGGGCCGGGTTAAGCCATCTGTATTTCGAGAGCATTCACCCTTTTGAAGACGGCAATGGCAGGTTGGGCAGGGCGCTGGCTGAAAAGTCCCTGGCGCAAAACATTGGTCAGCCAAGCCTGATTGCTCTTGCTTTCACGATCGAGCGAGAGCGGAAGGCATATTATGATCAGCTTGAACGCCATCAAAAGACGCTGGACGTCACGCCATGGCTCGTTTGGTTTGCCGAGACAGTCCTTACAGCACAGCAGGTGACGCTTGAGCGGGTCGGTTTCTTTATAGCTAAGACGCATTTCTATGACCGGCATCGTGATCAGTTCAATGCCCGCCAAAGCAAAGTAATCGCCCGTTTGTTCAAGGCAGGGCCGGATGGGTTCAAAGGAGGGTTGAGCGCTGAGAACTATATCTCGATCACGGGAACGTCGCGCGCCACTGCGACGCGAGATCTACAGGATCTGGTAGAGAAGGGAGCTCTGAACCGAACGGGTGAGCTCCGGTATACACGCTATTGGCTAAAGTTGGACCGGGAGGGGTAGGGCGGGGAGCTGTCATTCGCTGCTCTTGCGTAAAAATTAAAATCCGATATCAAAAGCTGACATTCAGATCTTTGGAATTATGAGCAGTTTACCGTAACTCCTCAACACGGCTTCGAGCAGCACCTTCCTTTCAAGTTACCCTCTCAATCAAGCGACAGAATTGAAACCTCCCGGTCACGTGCCTGTTCTCATTGGTTATGGTTATTTCTCCGATCGGCAGGCCGCGCGCCGCGCACGGGCCGGGCGGGCACTGCTCTCGCGCTTGTCTTTGAACACACAGGTCAAAGCCTTTGTTGGCGAAGCCTGGTGCGAGGCGATGAGCGAAGGTGAAGCCGAAGGGTGGTTCAACAGATCATCGGAACGGTGGTTTGAATTTCTGCCGAAGCTGTACGAGCGCGTGCAGCAGAAACTCCAGGATGGGGTGCTTAAAGCCTTGAATGGGGAAGAGATAGATCCGGGACTGCTGTCTTTCGTGCCCGGTCGCACCGGCATCATGGAAAAGTACCGCGAGTGGGAAAAAAACAGAGATCCGATGATCTTTGTCAAGAAATCCATCTTTAACGGCCAGAACGGTAAGCGCATCGACCCAAGGGTCGGCGCAATTATCCAGACCGAACTCGCGCACTATCTTCATCCCAACGAGATTTACCCCTCTCAGGTATTGGATGCCGTAAACAGTGAGGTGCGCCGAAAGAACATTGCCCTTGGCATCGCTGGTGACGATCTACTTCCGGAGACCTCACTGAGCACGATTGAGCGCCGCATCAATGAACTGGATCAGTTTGAGGTGCTGGCCGCGCGTAAGGGCGTTGCATATGCCAAGAACAAGCTGGGTGCCCACGTTGGAGGCATCAAGCTTCACGCGCCACTGCTTCGTGTTGAAATGGATGAATGGGAAATCGATCTCATTGCAATCCTACAGGGTGCAGGGATCGATATCACGCATCCGAGCCTTCGTGATCTTGAACTTGGCCGCTACGGGGTAGCCAAAATCAGCGAAGCGGTCAGGCCAAGAAGTTTGTTAAACTTCCCCCAAACACTACTTTCGTCGTGTCAGGCGCAGGCATTTAGGTTTCGGACCTTGCCGACCGTCGGTTTCATGCTCTTGGTGGCGCAGTGTCACCTAGCACAAGCAACATGTGCATTGCTGCAGCATAGTGAAATCGCCGGAGCGATCTTTGAGAGCTCTGCTAAGCGCGGATATCAAAAACTCGGCGACCAAAGCGCTGGCACGGCGGCTAAGCCACGCGGTTAGCAGGAAGAATGCTTCCAATATCCCGACGTTCAAAGAAGATGTTTCCCTTCCGCCAAACGGACAAATGGTATCGTACGTGGATCGGTTTTCTCGAGCGACTGGTGGAGGTCAAACCCTTTTTCCTAGAAACCTTATGGCGTCGAAATCGTGGTCTGAGCGTTGTGGGTATCAACCGACTGAGCACAAGTTGTTTTTCACAACATACTTGATATTCTCGTACTATTGATTGGGAGTATAGTATTATGTTTTATGACCGTTTGATTGCCTTACGTGCACGATTAGCAGTTATGTTTGTTGCGATGTCGTTCGCTATGCCTGTGCATGGCGAGACAAAGCTCCTAACTTTTGAAGATGTGAAACGGATTTCGCCGGGCGCAAAGGATGAATTCGTACATGCGTTGATTGCTGCAGAGAGCGATTTCGAAGCGGCTGGCATCAATACCCGGCTCAAGATGGCGCATTTCATAGCACAAGTCATGACCGAAACGGGCGGGCTAGATCGCATCGACGAAAACATGAACTATTCCTATGCTGCCCTGATGCGGGTTTTTTCGCGCAAACGGGTTCCTGAGGCAAAGGCGCGCGAGATTGCGGGTAAGCCGATCGCCGTCGCCAACTGGGTCTACGGTGAGGTGAACGGTAATCTCGGTCGCCACACAATGGATGGCTGGAACTATCGTGGTTCCGGATACATTCAACTTACAGGCCGAGGTAACTTTCGTGCACGCGGCCTGGAAATAAACAAGAAACTTCGTGAGCGCGGCCAGCAAGAAATCCCGGATATTGAGGACAATCCGCAAACAGTGCGCGAAGTCCCGGTAGGGTTGATCGCAGCAATTGAATATTGGAGAGCGCGTCGCATAAACGCTGCCGCTGAAGACCATGATCGGTATCGTGTTCGTGTTTTGGTAAACGGACCTGCTGCACATGGTTATGCACAATCCAAAGAGTGGTTCAACCGTGCCTGGAGGCGAGTGTTTCGCGACAAAGAAGACCTGGGGTTTGAAGATGACACCGGAGTGTCTGCGGTGTTGGCCAACGATGAGGTTGGTCTATTTGACGAGATGCTCGAAGCGGCTGGGCATCTATCCACCTTGCAGTTCGAGACCGATGAGGAAGAGCAAATTGCCCGAGAGGAGGCCATAAGGGAGTTCCAAGAGACATGGGGTCTCGAGGCGACCGGCGAGTTGGATGATGCAACTAAGGATGCTCTGCTTGACCCGCGGATTTGGAGAAACGGAGAGGTATCTTTTTCGGACCCCGGTTTTAATGCTCCGTTTGATCCCAACCAAACGGTAATCATTGAGTATGGCGCCCAGCCTGACCCCGACATCGACTCTTTACCTTCCTTCGAGGGCAGCGGTGTGCAGGTGGATGATGTCCGCCTTTTGCAGGAGGAACAGGACGCCCTGGAGACTGCGTTGGGCATGTACCCGATCTATGAGACAGGGGGCACTGACATCATTCCGCCGTCCGATTTTGTTCCCTTTGGTGTGATTGGCCAAGACGATAGACGTGCCGTTACCGATACGACAGTGGATCCGGCCCGGGCAATCGTAAAAATCCTCCTACGAAAACCAGGGGCAGCGGAAGATAGCGGCTGCACGGGTGCTATGATTGGGGAGAGCTACGTGCTCACCGCTGCGCATTGCATCCATTCGGGCTCTAGTTTCGGTGTCGCGATGCAGAACCTGCGCGTGATTCCTGCTATGAACCGTGGACGTGCACCTTTCGGCAGGTGCGGGGTGAACCAGGCCTTTGTATTGAGTGGTTGGACGAACACACCGTCCTTAGCCGAGGCACGTTATTACGATATGGGTGTTCTCAATCTCGACTGCAATGTAGGGAAACAGACCGGCTGGTTCGGAGTGCGTCCGCTCGGCGATGACGAAGTCGGGAGCGCCACGCGCGTTCAAGGATATCCCAGCGACTTGAGACCAAAAGGGCGCCAATGGGTAAGCGATGGTACGCTGGGGATACTTTGGGACGCTAAAGGTTTCTACGACAACGATACTTATGGAGGTACATCTGGGGCACCGGTAACCAATGCAAAGGATTTGAACATTTTGTTTGGCGTTCACACGAACGGGCTGCACGATGTGCCGCCTTGGTCAACTCACAATGCATTCACTCGCATCACTCCCGCTCGGTTGGCCCTTATTCGACGTTGGATAGGCCAATGAGACTAGTCGGCAGCTTGATTCTGATTGTGGCGTCGGCACTCGGTGCCGCCGCAACCGCACAAGACATGGAGGCGCTCCGGACGACGACAGTGGCTATATTCTGCACCAAGTCCGATGGCTCATCCGTGCAGGGCAGTGGGGTTCTGGTAAGCGATGATGGGCATGTATTGACGGCTGCTCATGTGGTAGCTGGCACGACGGGAACGGCGCGTGAGGTTCCCGATATCCCGAATGACGTGACTTGCAAGGGTTCGATTGGTGTTGTTGACCCAAATAATGCGCAGCCGATGATCGTTCAGCCCCACCGCTTCACTGTGGATGCCGTATTGTTGAAGTTCGTTGTGCCACCAGTCAGCGGCTTTCAAAAGGCCTGTGCCGACAACGACACAGTCATCGGTCGCGACATTTTTGCTGCGGCATTCCGGGGAACATCGAATACAAGTCAAGTTAGCTTTATCGGAGGAGCGATATCCACCAATCAACCGGACCGCTATGGCGTCATCGAAACCACGGCACCAACTTTGCGCGGCATGAGTGGCGGCCCTGTATTTTCCCGCAATGGTGCCGGCTTGGTGGGGATCGTCGGAGGGGCGGAGTTTCAAGAGGCGGACGGCTCAGCCAGCTATTATGGTGTGGTTTCTATCGATCTCGTCGCAACTGCGACCTTTAGTCTTGAGGACTCGGATCGGCCCTGTTTCCCAACCCGGACCGAACTTGTATCTTGGCAGACTGGAAAAGAACCAGTCAAGTTGGACATGCGTGTCGACGAAGGCTATTGTTCGGTCCAGTCGGTATTTGGCCAGTTCAACGAAGTGGAGGACAGGGTCGAAATTATCGAGGCTGGGGACCACTACTATTTGCAAGGAAGTGCCGGTGACTTGGGCGGCACACACGGTGCGAGCGCAATATGCTTTCCTTTCAATTGACAGCTAGGCGTACTTGGCTAACGGTTGCGTTTGGGTTTGCAGCCAGTTCCGTTTATTCGCAAGCCATCGACATAGATGGTGTGTTGGCTCTCGCTATCCCAGCCTATCATCACGTCGATGTCGAAGGTAGTCTAAGGCTCGAAGGTGGTTTGCTTTATGCGGCAAAAAGGTCCGGAAAAGCCTTTGCCGTTGGACCAAACATGCTGTTGACGGCACGGCACGTAGTCGGAGATGTCACTGAATGGAAGTTTGTGGAGGAAGAGGGGCTTCCTGTGCAGGTTCTGCGTGCTGCCAATCCTGTGCAGCGCAAGGTTTCTTTGGTGGGGCGCGGGGGTGTTCCGCTTGTGAAAAATATATACGTGCAGACGGCACCGGCGGGAACTTTTGATGCGGCGGCGATTTCATGGAGCGGTGCACACTTCGAGAGCTGGCTGGATTTAAGTGTTTGCGATATCCAGACGAACCAGGAATACTATGCGGTCATGAGTGTTAGCGACACTCCGTCTGACCAACTGTCCTTAGGCAGTACTGATGTCTTTCGTTTGAAGAGCGTACCGCATGAACCGGCTCGCTATGGAGCTTTACACGTTCTGCGCCCCTCCGATGCCGAGGATACCCCCGGTGTTTTTAGGATGACAGAATGGGGCCACAACGGATCACCAGTGCTGGATTCAAATGGCGCGGTTGTGGCCTTGGTGTCTGCGACTCTGACGGATGATATTGGACCAGTCGTCCTTGCCACACCAATCCAACCGCTACTGCCAGGAACGGCAAAGTTGTTGATGCAGTCACCTGTCGGTGCCGCGGTACCCAAGCGCGCGGTCAGTTGTTCGATGGGAGAGACGGTTAGCGCACATAACTCAGTAATTTCGAATCATGTCGATTGGGATTTGTCATTAGAATACAGATTTAGCGACGATCAGAGCTTTAGGCCATCAGGCGCGCTTTTGTTGTCCTTTGGCAGCCTCAGCCGAGAGCTCAGTATTGAGAGCGTGGATGTTCGCGTTGAGTTTCGCGGCAAGGTGTCTGGTGACGCTCAAGACGTCGTGCGGCTCAGTTACTTTGAGGATAACGCTCCTGACGCACAAAAGGACTGGCGCGGGATTACTTCTAATGCCTTTCGTGACCGTGAGTTTCGCGTAGACGGTTTCCTGGCTTTCTTGCTGGAGCATGTAATACACCTTCAACAGAGCGAGTTGGGAGGCTGGGTTCAGGATGCGCTCGTGACAATCAACTACCGCGTCGCTGCGTCAGCGGGTGGGGAACCGAAGACGCGGCAGGTTAGTAGATCCATACAGATGTCTGAGATGTTTGATGCACTGAATAAATTCAAGGAGACGGGTGGTTGAGGGGCTGGTCTAGAGGAAAGATCGCCCGCACTGTATGGTTTTTCGTGCGAGGTGTTTTTGCACTAGTCGGCATCGCTGTGCTTCCGGCGGCTGCGGACACATTCGGCGGGTCATCGATCCCCCGCAATGCCGAGATAGAATTGCCGTTTGAGGCGCATGGGCTCGAGGCCGGGCCTAACGGAACCATTCTTGTTTTGTCGGACGAAACGCGGGATATTGCCGTTGTCGGTGCGGATGGAGCTTTGGTCTTTCAGTCTACGCTAGCTGGGGACCCAGTCTGGATTACAAGGCAACCGCCAAGCACGGCGCGCGGAGATATTGTGATCTTGACCAAGGAAGCAACTCGCAGGATTGCGGCGTTGCATTTGGAATTGGGGCCAAATGGGACGTTAGACCAGCGCGTTTATCCTTTGTTCGCGGACGACGAAAATCAGGTGCCACCATCCGAGCTGCGTGCGATCATCCTTCCGAATGCTTTGCCCCTTGCAGGTGGGGGTAGGTTCGGCGGGCCGCCTCCAATGCTGTTTTGGGGGCCTGGCGTTGGCACCAGTATGTTAACCGATCTGCAAAATAGATTCGCGTTTGGCAGGCTATTTGGAATGGGACCTGATCTCTTGTTTGATTTGGGCGTGACAGACGAGTTTGAGCGTCCTCAGCTGTTGATGATGGATGCCGCGTCTCAGGGTCTGTCGGTGCTCAATCCGTTCGATCTCTCGATACAGGATCGGGTGCGATTTGCCGGGTTCGAAGCAAATTCCGCAAAGGATTTCGACTATGTGACCGTACCCGTCGAGCCGTCGGTGAACAATCTGACAGGAGTTGGATATCGCACTGTCCTCGCGGACCGGGTAGCAAACCAATTGTCGGTGCTTGGGTTGGAGCGAGATGATTTTGGGGTTCGGGTCGGTGCTCCGTCGACACTCCCGTTGGATGACATCGCGCGGGCAGGAAGGTTGTTTGTGGCGGCGACGCCGAACCTTTCGACTATCTTTGTCGGCAGCTCAGGTAGCCGTGATGTTATGGCAGTGAAATGGCTCCGTGGCGTATTTGATACATCGGCAGACCGGACGCAGCGGCTTGAATTCGAGACGCCGTTTCGGGATTTGGTTACGCTAAATCAAGGCGCAAGTGTGTCGGAGACATTTTTTGCAGGTTTGAGCTCGGATGGCCGCTTTGTGCGGTTCTGGACCACAGCCGAGCTCTTGGATGCCGGAGGTCGCGTGGCAGAAACGTCGCAACCGGATCCGCGCCAGGAGTATGGTGATTGTGTAGACCAGTCCCTGACTCTGAACCCTGGTGAGATCGCTAGCGCGCAGCGCGCGCTGACACTGCTGGGTTTTTCAGTTGGCGGCATTGATGGCGTTGTCGGCGAAAACACCAGGGCGGCTTTAACGGAGTTCCAGAAAGTTCGGGGTATTCCAATTACCGGAGAGGTGGATTGCAAAACCCGTTCTGCATTGTCCGATGCGGACCCATCAAGTGTGGGGGTCGAATTCGATGCCGGGGTCGTCGCGGCGTTTGAAACATACATGAAAGAAGCCGCGGGACTGTCGTCGGCGCGACGCTTATTGACGATGGGTGTCAGCCATCAGAACCCAAGTCATCGGTGCTTTGGATTAAATTCTATGCCGCCAGAGGCTCTATGGCCAAACGCTGTCAGGTTCGCGCATATTCTGAGAAAACTTGAGGAGCGCTATGAGTTGGATATCCAGATTGTGTCCGGCTATCGGTCGCCATCCTACAACACGTGCGTACGTGCCTCCCCGGAAAGCCCCAACCTACAGTTCTTGGAGTTTGACATTCGGCTCGAGAACGCAGAGACGTACTTGAAAAGCGCACTCAGAATCCGTGAAGCGCTGGAAGACTTGGAAGCGCGCAACGAAGCTTCGTTCATCACTAGCAGTTTGCTGCAGGGCTACTCGGTAGAAGTCAAACCGGAGTTAGGCGCATTTCATGCTCAGATCACGTCGTATCCAGATACCGAGCGTGGCTGCCGGTTTGCACGGGATGATTTAAATGAAATGGCGGAAGTTCTTAAAGATGGCCCGCTGTCAGGTCGCTTGCTATCGGTCTTGCGCAGCGGCGCGGCTGAGCGCGAAGAAGGCGGGGCATATGTTGTCACCATAGATCTACATGGCGATCGCAGCGCTGCGGTCGAAGCGAGCCAGATCGTCCAGGCTTTGTCAGCCAAAACTGTTGATCGGAGCACGGGTGGGGATGCTTATGTCGTGCTGGGCGATAGGCTACGGGTCACTCCGTCATGTAATGCTGTGCGGGTTATTCCATAGCCTTTCGGTCATCACGTGTCTGGACGTGAGAGGCACATCATAACATCGTTCGACCGGACAGCGGGACTAAACTTCCAAACAGACGCTGGGCACCTACAGTAGTCCCAACAGAAGTATTCGCAATCAACCCGAATCGAAACAGGTTTCAATTCCTGCCTCAACTTCCTCAATTGATGCTACTGAAGCGGTGGATTCGAAGCCGAAGTTACTTTCGGTACCCGCAGGTATCTTTATGTTCTGCGCTTGGTTCAGAATTGCTAGATAATTCGGAATGTCGCGCTGCATGGCTGTACGGATTAGGATGCTATTCTTGAGTAGCGCTTGGTGCACTGCTACGAAGCGACCATCGGTAGAGCTAACCGTTGAGATTTGCAAAGCGACCCCAGAAAGACAACTGGCTCGTCGTGCGCCCTCCAGCAGCGCGGTTGTAGTCGCACGAGGGTCAAAGTAGTTTACCGAAGCGTTCAACGCGAACCCTCCCAACGCGATCTCGGCGAGGCGGGAGGCCGAGAAGCCGTCGATCACCCCATAAGCCGCGTAGGTTGCGATACCAATTAGTGCAACAGATGTCACGTCTTGTGTGGTCGATACCCGGTCTGCCAGAGACACGTATTCCCCAGAGACTTCTTGTGCAACCTTGTGAAGTCCCGATCCCGTTCCGGCAACATGAGAAGCCGACCCATCCGTGTAAGTAAGTGTAAAAACTGGCTTGTCGGCCGATGACACGTTCGCAGCGCAACCACTTAATCCGAAAGTCATGATGATTATTCTAGTAACAAGGCCCGCAGCACGGCACATAAGAACACTCCACAAATGGAATAGATGTAAACTGAAGTAATTCGATTCTGGTAGCTAGAATTCTTAGCGGTATTTGTTGAATTTGCAGCAATTTTTTGAACAGTAGCTAGGTCCTTTGTGGGCTCACTTGAAACACTGACCGCAGAGTCGATGCATGTCTCCTGTGTGTGTTGGGTCAGAAATGCTTGACGTTTGGGTCAGATTTGAATGATGCGATTTACTCATTTGTTGAGGTTTTGGCTGCCGATTGAGTCAAAGGTTCGTGACGTTCCACAGTACTTGTTGAACGTCACACGAACCTGACCCAACCGTCACAGTTGGACCAGAAACAAGGTGAACGTTCGACGTCAGATGGCACCCCAAGTCAAACCTTCTTTCCACTACAAAAACAGATGCCAGGCTGAGATCAGTTGCTGTCAAACATCAGATTACTTTGACCTGCGCGTTACGACTGACCCAAATTCGTGGAAAAGTGCCCATGGGTGTAGGCTTTCAGCCCTGGCTCGGAGCCGTACTTGGCGTTGATGAGATTCATGGCCTCGCCGTGACGTGTCGTCGGGAAGAATTGCCCGTCACTGGATGCGGTGATGCCGCTGCCCCAGTACTGCGCCATCGGCAATTCTGCCTGCGCGGCGATCACCCCGGCGAGCGCTCGGTTGATGGCGTCGCTTTCGATATGCCAACGCGACAGGCGAGAAAGCTGGAAATAGTCGTGCGAGCTTGTCGCCTCGGCCATCTTGCTAAGGCCAAGGTTCATCCCCTCGGCCAACAGCACGTTCAGCAGCCCGATGCGATCCCTGCAGGGGACGCCCGTGCGCAGGTGGGTGAAGGCTTCGGTAAATCCGATATCGTCATCCACTTCCTGCAGCAGATCGGTGATCCGAACCGCTGGTAGGCGGTCATAGAGATCAAGCACCAAGGCGTCGGCCTCAACTGGCACGGCACCGGTCAGGCGATCCACCTTGAGAACGCCATTTTCTATGGACCCGCCTGGGATCGCACCAGTTCTCGCGGCTTTAGCCAACCTCTCAATCCCTTCGTGCAGCCGTGCCTTTCGGTCGGCCAGCCAGACTTCCGGCTCGAATGGCATGGTCAGGCGAGGTGTTGTTTTGGCAGACTCCATCGGCACAAGTGCCTGTTTCAGGTCGGCATAACGCCGGGAATGCGGGAGCCAAATATCGCCGGATCGGAAGGCGTCGCGGATTTGGAACAGCACAGCGACCTCCCAAAGCCGGTTGTCGCCGGGCTCCTGGGCATTGAGATGGCGATGCCATTTCGAATTTCGGCGCAGAAAAGCAGTCTGACGGGGCGCATCGGCCTGATCTTCAACGATGATCTTGGCGGCTTTCATCAACGGTGCGGCCACGGGGGCATTCCGGATATCAAGCGCACGCAGCATGCGTGGCGCGTACCGCCGGAACCGGTGATATCCATGAATGACATGCGCCAGGGCATCGGCGGCCATTGTATCGGTCAACTCGGCGGCTCTTGACACCATGCTTTCGAGACGTGCCCAACCGCAGGCTGTCTCAGTTGCATCATCGAGAGATGCGCCATCTCCCTTGGCTTCCAGCAGGGCCGCGCCGAGGTCTTTGAAGGACCGTAACGTTTCCTGCAGGGATGATCTGGCATCCGCGATCCGCGCATCGCACAGTTTCTTGGCATCCCGCCAGGTTTTGCCGACGATCCGGTCATGGGTCTCGATCACAGTATCAGCAACGGCTGCGGTCCATTCGATGGCGCAGACGGCCAGGATCGCCATACGCCGATCACTGGTGATGTCGCGCAGACCATCTGCGAAGTACCTTTCGCCCTGTCGGCGCAGGCGCGTGATCCGGTGTGGTGGAATGTCGTCCAGGATATCAGGCGACAGTCCCAATCCCTGAAGGATTTCCAGCCGATCTAACAGCCGGGATGCTCCCGCTGAGTTGCTGCCCACCTCGAACTGACGCAACCATACGAACCGGCTGAACTTTCCATCGACAATCTCGGTCAGCAGTGCGTCCAGCCGTTCCTTCGTTTCGTCGTCAAGTCTGTCGGCAATCCGGCTTTCTATTCTGCGCTCCGCCGCGACAAGCGCGTCGGCGCACAAACGCTCGATGACGGTGACGCCGGGCAAGATCGTCTGCGTCTGGCGGCATTCTTCGACAAACCTGCGCGCCAGGTCGTCGTTGGACCGGGTTGTTTCGGCCTCTTGTTCAAGCCAAGCCTTGAGACACCGCGCACCCTGGCCCGAGAACATCTTGAAACCGTAAATCTGGCGAATGGCGTGCAAATGCTGCTGACGGGTTTGGCGGCGCGCGGCATAGGGCAAGATATCATCACCGGTCAGGCCAAGCTGAGCCGCGATGAAACGCAGCACCTTCTCCGGGATGAGTTCGTCAGATGAAAGAAGGCGTCCAGGATATCGCAACGCACAGAGCTGCAAGGCAAAGCCGATCCGGTTTTCTGATCGCCTTCGGTCATTGACATGCTCAAGATCGTCATCAGCGAGGGTGTAGTGGCGCAGCATTGACGCGTCGTCGGTCGGCAGGTCGAAGAGTGCCGAACGCTGGCGCTCAGTAAGTACGGATCGTCTTGGCATGGGAGTGTCCTCAAAATGGTGTTGATCATTCTGAGACAGCGCATAATATAAAGACGAATAATGAGACAGTTTTGGTTGGAAAAACCCGGTTGTCTGGGTTGCCCGGAAACCTGTCTCTAAAACGAACGGTTAAAGGACAGTATTTCCAATGTACGATCTCTCTTGTTTCCCGATTATTGTTGTTGCGGGAAAACCGTTTTCATTGTCCACCAATAGTGTTGGAGAGGCGCTAGGGATGGGGGCAACTGGTGGTATGGCTTCAATTGGCCGTATGTTGTCAAAACAAGTAGAGACCTCCAATCATACTGCGGAGGGGCTCATTCAATTTCTCCACCTGAGAACCGTTACAACACGACGCGCCTTTGACCGCTCTAAACGATGGTGGGGTCGTTGGTACAATAAAATGGCCGGAGAACACCCAATTTATGTTCAACTGAGTGGCCATCACCTTGTCCAAGTTCTGACAGCGACGGGACAGGACGACGAAACCGCAAAAATACCCCGAAACGCGCAATGCGGTATCAGGGTGGATTTTTCTGAAGACTATTTGGCTCTCCTCAAAGAAAAATACTATGCCAAGAAGCGGTGACATCCTCGGTTATGCGCGGGTATCAACGTCTGAACAGGACCTGTCTGGCCAGATCACGCGACTCAAGGATGCGGGGGCCATCCGCGTCTTCGAGGATGTCGTTTCGGGCAAACAGTTCGACCGCCCCGGCTTGTCTGCGCTGATGGATCATACCCGCCCCGGCGACAGCTTGGCCGTTACCCGCCTAGACCGGCTCGGGCGCTCGCTCAAAGAGCTCCTGGAAACTGTCGAAAACCTGAAAGAGCAAAACATCGGGTTGATCAGCCTCGAAGAACGGATCGACACCACATCCGCCGCTGGTGAACTGATCTTCCACGTTTTTGGAGCCATCGCCCATTTCGAGCGCCGGTTGATTTCTGAACGCACCAAAGACGGCATTGAAGCCGCCAGAGCACAGGGCCGAAAGCCTGGGCGACCTCCCCTCGAACCTGAAACGGTCTTGGCGCTGCAAAACCTCGTCCAAGCCGGAATGACCGCCGGACAAGCCGCCAAACAAATCGGCATCGCAAGATCAACAGCTTACAGACTGGTCAAGGAAGAGGGATAACCGCAACCATCAGGTCTTACGGTGTCATTCTGCCCCGAGCCGGAACAGACCCCTATTACGAGGCGGAGGTGGTAGTTCCAAACGTGGCCCATGGTGCGGACGGGCAGCGTAGTTTTTACGACCTGGTCGGGCCTTGCGGTGCTGGCGCTTTGCCGGTTTCGGGGTGCAGTGAACCATGTGGGGCAGGCCCTCGCCGGAATCCCGGCCCTCGCCGCCACCCTGGTTTGCCGACGCCCCGAGGGAGCAACCTGATACCGGAGGCATGAATTCTCTTCACATTCCTGTGCCAGCCCTATGCAGACAGGTGTCCAGCCGTCAGGATTGCGCATCCACCGACCGGAAATTCCAATGCGCCGTCTTGTCCTGTTCGCCTTTCTCTTCGTCGCCGGTACAGCGCTCGCCAGCCCCGACCGCTGGGAACTTGAGTGGCCGCAGACCAATTTCAGCCGCAGTGCGGTCACGGATTGGTCCGAGATTCAGTCCGGCGGCCCGCCCAAGGACGGAATCCCTGCGATCAGCGATCCCAAATTCCTGCGCGTTTCTGACGAAACGAGGCTGGGCAAACGCGAGCCGGTGATCACGCTTGAGGTCGACGGGGCCGAGCCTCGAGCCTATCCAATACGCTATCTGATATGGCACGAGATTGTGAATGACAGGGTCGGCGAAATCCCGGTGGCCGTCACCTATTGCCCATT
Organism: Ruegeria sp. Ofav3-42; assembly: GCF_022347725.1. Classification (GTDB taxonomy): domain Bacteria; phylum Pseudomonadota; class Alphaproteobacteria; order Rhodobacterales; family Rhodobacteraceae; genus Ruegeria. The sequence goes on along the minus strand of NZ_JAKRGB010000016.1, from coordinate 52,839 downwards.
GTGCAATTCCGGCATGAGCTTCGATCGGCGCACCGCTGCGGGCACGCTCACCTTCGGCGTCTCAGGCAAGCTGCGCCATTCCGACATGGTGATGTATGACCGCGAAACTGAAAGCTGGTGGCAGCAGGCCATCGGCCGGGCCATCGTCGGCGATCTGACAGGCACGGAACTGAAGACCCTGCCCACTTGGATGGAAAGCTGGGAGGAGTTCAGCAGCCGTAACCCGGATGGGCTGGTGATGAACGAACCGACCTATAATCGCGACTATGGGCGCAACCCTTATCGCGGCTACGACACCCTGTCGCGGCCCTTTCTCTATTCCGGAGAAAACCCGCCCCATGGCATCAGCCCACTGGCGCGCATAGTCCGCGTCGGCGACAGAGCCTGGACTCTGGAGAGGCTGAGCGCAGAGGGCGAGATCTCTGAGGCCGGGATAACGCTCTCCTGGCGCGCGGGGCAGGCCTCGGCCCTCGACACCGGGCGCATCGCCAAGGGGCGCGATGTAGGCTCAGTCCGGGTGCGTAACGCATCGGGACAAAATATCGCCCATGATGTCATGTTCGCCTTTGCATTCCACGCCTTCTGGCCGGAAGGCAGATGGATGCTGGCCGACGGGGGGTGAACGTGCCGGGCCCTGCATCGCCAGCGACTTCCCGGTCACCCATTGCTGGGGGATTGTTAGATAAATCGATCTGATACCAATTGAGAGGGAGTTTCAGAACCAGCCGCCTTCATTAGCTTGGCAAAAGTCAATAAAACCAAAGAGTTTAGGATCTATACGTAGCAGTCGGGCGAGGATGAGGACTCAAATCCGCCCTTTTTCGGTGGTTTTCGCCGCCGCAAGAGGCAAAATTCGAGTCGTTCCACACTTTGTGCAGCTAAAGCGTCGGGCGAATTCTTTGAGCCTTGTGTAGCCGTTGTATTTGGCGAAAAAGGTCCATTATGTCCGAGTTCATCGTGCCGATCCATCAGCATATTTGGTATTGCAGTGAACGGCAGGAAAGCGGGCTGCAACCGCAGAAACTGTGTGAAGTGAGTAACGGCGGGAAAGGGCCGCTGAGTGAAGTGTCATAGAGACAAGCTACAATCTTCGAATGCGAGAATGGCTTGCCAAGATCAATTTGACGCCTGAACAGTATGGTGCTCAATTATTGACATTGCAGCGAGGGTTGAGGAAATCCGATTGATGTAGGGCGCCCAAAACGGTGGACATGTTGAACAGATTTGGACACCTTAGTACACCGCCCGTCGGACCTTTTCGTTTTATTGCGTTGGACGTTGAAACAGCGGGAAAATCGATCAGCAGCATCTGCCAGATCGGGCTTTGTTTTGTCAGCGACACAGGTTCCATGCAGACCTATTCCGTCTTGGTTGACCCAGAAGGACCGTTTGATGCATTCAATACTGAGCTGCACGGGATTTCCGCTGAAACCGTGAAGGAGGCTGAGACATTCCCGACGGTCTATGCGTCCTTGTTTGAGGTCCTCAACACGCACTGCCTTGTGCAACACAGTAGGTTTGATGAAAAGGCAATGACGGCTGCTTGCGCCCGGTATGGCTTGCCAATGATCACGTCGCATTGGACGAACAGTGTCGCGATTGCCCGTCAAGCATGGCCATCATTGAAGGGTGCCGGTGGGCACGGGCTGGCAAATCTTAAGAAACACCTTGGCCTTGAGTTTTCTCACCATGATGCAGGTGAGGACGCCCGAGCTTCGGCCTCTGTGATCTTAAAGGCAGAAGAGATTTTTGGCGCGCCGTTGCCCTATCTCAGGACAAACCGCCAGTTGACCTTTGCTTTCGAAAATCGATCTAAGAGATAACCGGTTAAAATCCCTGAAATTCTGCTTTACTCAAACGTGTGGAAAGGGCTGAACTAGCCCTTTCGTTTTCAACGCACTGACGACGGCCAGGCCGTATTCCAGACCTTGGATGCCACTCCCCGATCAATCGATTTTGCCCGTGATCTTCATGCTTTACGAAGTTGGTTATGCTTGGGCTATCGCCGGGTAGCAGCGGATCTTCGCCCTGTGACCAAGTCAATTTCCATGCAGGTGGTCAAATCGCGGCTTCCGTCTTAGGGTCGCGGTTGTCTCAAGCAGAGGATCTTAGTGTGGCCAGCTCAATAGTTGAAGAAGACCTGACAATCGAAGGCAACGTCAAGTCAAACGGAGGAAGTGTTGACGTCAAAGGCAATGTGGTTGGGGATGTCAGTTCTGACTCGATTACTGTTCAATTGAGCGGATCTGTCGCTGGCGCATTGTCGGCCAAAAAGATCACGATAGAAGGCAAACACAATGGCTGCTTGAGTTGCGACAATCTGAAACTTACGTCGACTTCAAGGGTTCAGGCTGATGTCGTGGCCAGGACGATGGAAACCGAGAGCGGTGCCAGGGTTGTGGGCAAGGTCGAAATCACCGGTGTACAATAGGGCCGTTCTGGCCGGGTTCTGTGGCCAGGACGAACATGAGTCACTGCGATCGCCCAGTACTTGGAGAACCTTTGGTCGGCCTGCACCACGCTGTGATGATCACGAGCTGGAAAACCGATTGCCCAAACACAATTCGGATCTCATCGGCGAGCCGGATCATTTCCGGTATTCAGAGAGGCCAAGCTCGTCCCACATCCAGCTGAAATCATAACCTGCGACGGGCGAGCCTGTCTGTCGGGCACTGCGGTTTTCGATTGTCTTCAGCCAGTCAATCACCGCTTTCTTGCCCTTGGCGCTGCGAACGGCCTAGCGTGGGGTCTTGTCTCCCAGCGCCGGGATCGGCTGGTCGAGCGTCTCACGGTAATGCCGATCGAGATACTCCTGGGCGAGCTGCCGGGCTAGGGCAGGGGGGATGTCTTCGTTCACAGCGGGTCCGCTCTCGGGATTATCCTTTGCCATCATCTGTTCGACGGTCTGGATCTCTGTCAACGGCGGCTTCACCAGATCACCCAGCAGCTCAAGGATAAATGCTTCGCCGCGTCTCGCACGCGCGACTGAATCTACAGACAGTGTCAGCGCCTTGCCTTTCAGAGACAGAGATCCGAGGACAGCAGCGCCAGACATCGACTTGTCCAGAACCAGGCCGGTCCCGCGTCGCGGGCCGCTTGCGTTGTCCAAAGCCAGCCATGTCCATTCTTTCTGACCCGAAGCCACAAGTTCAGCGGCCTGCAACAATCTCTCTGAAACTCGGTTTTGTGTAACCCCGGTGGCGAAAGGGAAGCGCAGCTCATGAAAAACCAGGTCATCACCATCACTGTTGGTGATCTGCGGCAGTTCCGGGTCCAGCAGGTTTGGCAGATGTGCAAAGAGCCAGGCATTGGCGAACAGTGGTGCCGAGCGCCGTAACTGTTCCTGCGTCAGTCTCAGGTCATCTTCGGCGTTCAGTTTCAGGACGGTCTGAAGCACATCTTCGAACATCACGACGGCATCGGCGTTGAACGGAAGCAGCGCCCCTGAGATTACATTGTGGTCACCTTGCGGGACAATCCGAACAGCAATGCGATCCCATTGTTGCAACATCTGCGTGGCGCTTTGTTCACGAACAGTGACCGGGCCCGCGTCGGAGAGCAGGTCCCGAAGAACCATGGTTTTTCCTGGTACTATATTGCTGACCTCGTAAAGGCTGATTGGGGCAATCCGCAATCCCGCGATATAGGATCGAGTCTGGGGGCTCTCCTTCGATCCCTGCCGCTTCAGATAGACATCCGCGGCGTTTTCCTTGTCTGGCCCGAATGTCCTGCCCAGCAGATCTTCCAGACCACCGCCCCACAGGACCATTGGCCAGTCGTCGCCAAGCACTTCGCCCAATTCCTCAAAATCGAGATCGAATGTTTCGAGGGCCGGCAAAAAATGCTCTGCCGGAACATCCGCAAGCCGCTCGGGCCAAATGTCGTCGCGGGTGATGCATCTTATGAGCCTGTCAAGATCATGTCCCATCGACCTGCGCCTTTCTTCATCAATTACCAAACAGCTGCGACCAAGCGCAGATTGCGGCCGTCAGCCAGAGGTCAGACCTGCGTTGGCGCAGATTGCCTTGGTGGTCACGCAGTGGAATAGTTATTGCCCGGGCTTCTGCACAAAGAGCTCCGTAAAGAGCGCTTCCGATCGGCGCAGCCCGTCCTCGGTCAGTACAACTGACTTCACCTTACCTTTAGGGTCCAGGATCATTCCTTTGTGGTGCAAGCGGTTGAGCGCGCCCCAGTCAAAACCTTTCCAGGCAAGCCGCTCGTCATGCAGCGTCAGCCAAAGCAATGCCAGAACCACGTCATCTACCTTGTCTTCATCAACGTCCATGACCACAGCGGACGCCATCAGGGCCGGGTCCGTCAAGGCTTATTGCTGTCGATCCAGCGGGACATCAGTGAGCGATCCCGAAAGCACTCGTCCGGAACAGCGCTGCGTTTGATCCGCGCGATCCGCTCTGCGAACGCCACCTGTTTGGAGCTTGGCCGGGTATCACGAACGCGAGGTGCTGATCTCTGCGTATCAATCCACTGACTCAAAGCCCGACGGTCCTGCTGGATATCCCAAGGTAGAACGACGTTTTGCTGCTCTGCGATCTTACGTGCGTAAGCAAGTTGTTTGGCCGTGGCTGGCAGTGCGGTTTGTGTCTCTGAAATGGCAGTTTCGGACATCTGCTTCCCCCTTTGGCGGCACCATGAATTGTAGAACAAAAGAGGGGTAAAAGCAAGTATGTTGTAGATAGAGGCGCATATTACACAATATGTAGTGCTAGTATGTTTCTAGCGAGTTGAAAGCAATTCAGAGCACCTCACTGCTGATAATATCAGTCAAATGATGGGTTGAGATCCGCGCACGCTGCGCGGCTCGCATGGATCAATGGACAGGGCAAGGGATCGGCGCGCCGTGCGCGCTCACCCCAGCCCTGGCATTGTCATGATTGGCTGAGCAGACTGCGTGGCGGTCTGCTGCGCTTGGTTTTCCCGAGCGTCAGGGGGCCGAAAAGCTCTCGTATCTGATCCGGCCCAGGGGAGGGCGCAGGGAGAGACCCGCGCCGGGGCGCGGCTCGCATTTCTCTTTCCAATGCGCTTCAAGCAGAAATCGTACAAATCCCGGTTCCTCCCACGCGGCGCGCGCGGGTCCCTCCCAAATTTGCCCGATTTCAGCCTGACCCCCAGTCCTCAGATCAGAAGCGGATCTTTTCCATCGGCCCCCTTCCTTTCCGGGGAAAAACGCGGAGGGGTGTGGGGGGCGATGTCAAAGCCAATGGGTCGTTCCCTTGACCCATTGGACCAAACCGAACCGAGGGCGGCGGGGCCGGGCGCAGATCGGCCATCGCTCCGCCACGAAAGAGAGGTCACCCATGGCTGCAAACGCAATTGAGACCGAAGAAACAGACCCCGTCGATTACGCGCTCATCGCCCAGCAGAATGACGCGTTTCGCAAACGTTTGCCCGAGGGCGGCGAAGGGATGTTCGTCCAGACAAATGCCATCGACAATATGGGCCCCGGCTTTGTCGCGGCCTGTCTGGCGGCGGTTACAACTTATGACGGGTTCACCGAAGACAACGACCCCTACGGCACCCACGAGATGGGTTTCATGGAGGTCATGGGCAAAACCGTCTGGTTCAAGATCGATCTCTATGACGAGAATTATCAGTGCGGGACGCCAGCCCCCACCGATCTGAGCAAGACCCGCCGCGTCCTGACCTTCCTGTTTCCCAGCGACTACTGAATTCGGCAGCGGGTTTTCTCCCTGCCCCGCGCCGAGGCTGGCCTGTCGAGCAGGCCCAAGGGGGGGCGATGAACGCCCTTCCCGCACCATCACCACAACGGAAAGGAAGGTGAGACACATAGACCATGAGACGAAGAAGCGCCGCGTCGTCGAGGCTTGGGCGCTTCTCAGGAAGGGCGACACCTTTGGCATTGGACGCCGCTTGCGGGCTCATCTGCAATGCTGTCGCTGAAAGACCGGATGCGCGCTGATCGAAGAGCTGGCTCATCGGATGATTTTCCCTGTTTTCAATAGACGACGACATCCCGGTCCACGAGAACAGTCACCATGGCGCCCTGATCGACATAAATGGTCGGTGCAATGGAAACCTGATCTGCAATGACGGAATTTGTGGCGTCTTCCAGATCTCCGGTGACTTCTCGAGCCACGTCGCGTGCCAGGTCGTCCTCGATCTGGTCTGCCGCGACTGCGGGGGCTGCCCCAATGATGGAAATCAGCGCTGCACCGCCAAAGCGTTCATCGAACTTGGTGTCGACAAGCCCGGTCAGACCGGAACGGCCAAGCGGATCGCCACCCACGGAAGCGATCTGCATCGATGTCCCGTCAGGGGTGAGGATGCGGGTCCAGAGGATAAGAATCCGTTTCTGGTTCACTTCTACGCCCGACCGATACTGGCCAAAGAGACGCGAACCACGCGGGATCAGGACCCGATTGCCGGAAAACGCATAAACGGGTTCGGCGACAACGGCCACGACATTGCCTGGCAGATCGCTGTTGATCGCTGTTTGCAGTGCGGCCTGAATAACAGAACCTTGCGCCAGCGTGTGATCGGGATCTTCCATCCGGGCAGCTTCTTCAACCTCCAGTGCCCGCGCCGCCCGGCGCAGATAGGTTTCGTTTTCGTTCAGCGGGAGCTCACCACCAGTCACTGGGCCAGTCCCGCCGCGTGCCGCAGCCGCTCTGGCTGTGGCCCCGGTAGAATACACCACCGCTGGAGAGGTGACCTGCGCTGTCAGGAGCTGGTGCGCTTGTAGCTCCGCTTCATGGCGCTTTTGTTCTTCTTCCTGTCTGCGCCGTTCGTCGAGTAACTTCTGATCCCGGATCAGCGCGTCGCTGGCGCGGTCTGCTTCGAGCGCTTCCCTTTGTGCCCGTTCCGCCTCAACCTGGCTTTGTAAGGTATTCAACCGTGCTGCGCTTTCCCGTTCCAGCGCGGAGAGCTTTGCGTCCCTATCAGCGACTGCGGCTTCTAACGCCTTGGTCTGCTCACCAAAGGCCTCTCGCAGATCACTGACGGCGGATTGGATTTCGGCATTGCGTTCTGATTGTGCCGCAGCCAGCGCGTTGCGCAGCTCCGCCAGTTCAGCAAGCAATTCCGCGCCCGGATCTGCGGAAGATACATCCGTAGCAGGGAGGTCCAGCGCCTCTTCGACCGCGATCAAAGCCTCGTCCACACGCCGATCAGTGTCTTCTTTGGGAAACTCCAAACGACCGCCTGTCCGCAGGCGATCATTCTGAAACACGTCCACATCCGAGGTCTGCAGCCGGTCAACGTCATCAGTCCAGTCCTGTGCCAGAAGATAAGCAATGCCTGCACCACCCAGACCCATGGCGAAGGCCAAGGCGGGAATGCCAAACCTGCGCCGTGCGCCCGCACTGTGTGACGTGCTGAAGGTCTCAAGACGCTTTTGGAGGTTGGGATCATCAGACATGGTTCAGTTCCCCACCGATACGGCGGATGTATCGCGATAGATGCAAAGCGCAGCTTCGCCGAGGCGCAGGGTCCAGAAGGAACTTGTCCCGGTGACGCGGACCGTGTTGCCCTGTTGGGTCCAGTTCACTGTGCGCTCGCGCCCCTGATTGTCCGCCTTGAAGATGGCTGGCTGGCGCGCATTTTCCGGGAAGGTGAAAAAGGTAAAGCGCCCGTCATCATAAACGCCGACGGGCTGGAAATCGCTTCTGCCTGCGAGCTTGTAATTGAAGTTGCGCGGTGCTGCGAAACCTTTGACCCTTGCGCTGGCAGAGCTCGCGCGCCTTGCCTCCCCCGGATAGCGAAATCGCACCTCGAAGAACATGCCGCCGCGCCCAGGCAAGGACCCTTCGCGCAGATGGAAGACATAGCTGCGGCGATTGGTGATGACTGTCATGTTTGTGGAGGCGTTCCGGACATGAGGTTTGATGGTCAAGATGTTGCCGAGTTCGGGAATGGGATCGACCTGAAAGCTCTCCGTATCCCCGACAATGACCGCTTCAAAACGCTCGCCCTGACCAAACTGGATTGTGGTGGAGTGGCGCAGATCGGTCTCGATGCGAAAGACCTGATTGATGTCATAGACCGCATAACGGATGCGTGTGTCTTTTGGTCCACCCTGCGGTGTGGCCTCTGACAGGGCGATGCCCGGAATGAGTGCGAAAAGGAGAACAGGAAGGGTGAAGCGCATCACTCAATTCTCCAGCGTTTCTGCATCGACGCGATAGGATGTTACGACGAAGCCCAGCGGGTTGGACCAGACCTGCTGCAACCGCTGGCGGGTTTCCGGTTTGAAAGCGTAGGCGAGCGTGGCGACGTAAGGCCGTGTAACTGTCCTTGTGTCGCGGGGATTGCGCAGGGTCCTGGTGAAACGCACCTGTGCCACACCGGGCTCGATCTGATTGACCGAACGGATCACCACATCGATCCTGGCCTCCCGCCCATAGATTGTGATCGGGTAGTCCGGGTTGGTCGAGGACCAGAGATCACGCAGGGTTCGTTCAGCGTCCTCATCCGAACGTTGCAGTACGGAATTGATCCGCTGTTCTCCATCGGTCAGGTCATAGGTTTCCCGGTCATCGACATAGGCGACGAGATTGGCCTGGATGATCGCATCACTTTCATCAAGGCTGAGCGCCTCAACAGCGGCAACGCGGTCCATCTCACCGGTGTCTTTGTCGACGACAACCACGAAGGTTTCGATTGTCTTGAGTGGGAACAGGGTAATGGCGCCCACAAAGCCGGTGAGGCCGACAATGACGCCCGCTGCGGCTATGAAATAGGCAAAGCGTTCTCTGCGTCGGGGTCCGAAGATGAAATCTGCCTCGAAGGCATCTTGATCGAACGGCGCCCGGGTCATGTCTTCTGGGAGGCCATGAAGGCGCGGAAGGCTTTTATGCGCGCGAGTGACTGAGCGGGGGTGCGTCGGATGATTTGGTTACTCGCCGTTGCTGCAGCACTGATATCCCGGCGGATCTCGAAAGGCGTGCGGCCCGTCAGTACACGGCCTGCACCGCCCATACCGTACGCGCTTGCATTGACGACGCCTTGCCGTGCCAGTCCGGTCAGACCGATGGCATTCGAGGCAATCCCCATAACACCAGTCAGGTTGGACGCAATAAAGGGCACGGCGGCCATGATCCCGGCCGAGAGCAGCAGGATCACGAGGAAAGGCAGGATCAGGCTGATGGTCTCGACATTGTCTGGATCAACGGAGGCTTCACCGACAGCTTCGGCAATAGCGACGATTATTCCGGCTGCACCGGCCGCCGCGACCGGCATCAAGGCGTAGCCGATCGTGGCGCGGGTCCAGGCTTCGAAGAGGGATTGGGTGGGTTTGAAGAGCGAAGTGAGGATCATGAACGGCGCGATCACGATCATCAGGGTAAAGACTATCCGTGCGTAGGCGATGATGCCTGCGGCGATCGCGGCAAAGACAGCCGATAAAACAAAGAATATCGCTCCAAGAACAGCTCCGAAGACCCAACCGGCCCGGTCCCCGATGGCATCGCCATAGGCGGTAATCCGGATGACCATGCTGTCGAGGCTTTCATAGACGCCAGCTTCGTCGCCGGAATCTGTTAGGTCGAGTATCGAAGCTCCAATACTTTCAGGGACTTCTACGGCGATACCATAGACAACCGCAAAGTTGTCCCAGCTTTGAGCAAAGATACCTATGAGCGCGACCTTGATTCCAAAGGCAAAGGTGCTACCAAAGGTCATTGGTCGAAGCTGCATGACCACATTGATCCCCATCAGGATCAACAGAACAGTCGCACCAACGGAAAGGACATCGCCCACCGCTCCAGCAGAAGCAACAAACCCTTCTTGAGATACTGTGGCTATAGCGTCGTCAACTTGCTCAAGTATGTCAGAGATTATTCCCATCAGCGCTCACAAGCCTCATCGCGTTGAGCAAGCAAATCGTCGGCTTTTTCTCTCAGGTCAGATGTATCGAAAGGTCGTCTGGGGTCGTTTGAGGTATGAAATTTGAGGCCTGCTTGCAAAACCTCTTCCCATTTGATCGCAGATAGATAGCAGTCGCATGAACCAGTCTCTTTCCATTTCTCAGCGGCCATTATCCGTAGGATCGCGCGATAGCCGTTTCGAATATAGGCCGTCTCAGCCAGATCCTTCGGTGGCCGCGGCGCCTTGCATTCGACGTGTGCGCCTTGAGGCTGCGCCATGGTCTCGAAAGTCCGCTCCGAAGATTGGGGGTTAGCGTGAGCGGGGAGGCAGATGAGAGCTGCACCAGCCCATACGATTGTCGGAAACTGGATCATTTCGGAACCTCCATGGAGCGGAATTTTCGTTCTTCAGCCAATGTAGCAGCGTCAACCAATCCTAGCTGACCGCCATTGACGCCCGCGGCAGCTTCGAGCCGCCAGATTTGCGTGAGGATGATCCCCAGCTCCGCGGTCACACGGGTGTTGAGATCGACGGCGGCTTTCAGGCCCTGCTGGTCGTCAATCAGCCCCACCATAGTTTCGAGCCGCCCCAGACTTTCGCCAGCCTCAGCGTGACTTTCCTGGGCGGCCATTGACAACATCGCGCTGGACCCGGCACGGGTCGCCAGCCGATTGTCGGCGGGTTCTTCGCTTGTTGCCAGAACGGACAGGCGCTCCTGCGTGAACCCGCTTCCCGACAGAACACGTTCCACCGCCGCATCCAGTTCCGCATCAGGTCGAAACCCACTCAGAAAATCCCCGCTGGACAGAGCTTCTACGGTGGCCAGCGGCGCGGTCAGCTTGCCGCGCACCCGCTCGAACTCCCGGGCCGAAGCGAACAGCTCACCCAGCTCATTACCCTCGCTTAAAGAGGCCAGCTGCGCTTCGAGGTTCAAAAGCTGACTGAGCTGGGTTTCCACCTCTTGCCGCATGGTGGCCAGCTGCTGAAGCTGGACGTTCAGATCCTCGGCCATGTGTTCAAGCTGCAGCACCAATTGGCGCAGGTTCGAATTGTCGAACGTCGGAACACCCTGCGGAGTTGCGGGTTTTGGAGACATACCCAATACCATCACTGCAACCACCAGACTCAGAGAATTCCAGTTCATCGAACCACCTCCATCCTCATGAATTCCCGCTCGGCCAATCGGTCTACTGCCAGGTGCTGACCATGGGCTGCCACGCGCTGTTGGTTGGCTGCCATCAAGCGGGCCCGCAGATTGAGAATGCGACCGATCTCGGCCTTGGCGTAGGTGTTGAGTTCTAATGCGCGTTTGACGTCAGGCGTTGAATCGATCTGACGAATGATAGCCGCCAGCCGGTTGATTACCTGCTCGGTTGTGGCATGGTTGTCCGCTGCATAGTAAACGCTGGCTTCGGAAACACTGCTGTATTCCGCCAGTGCCATATCGGAGGGGGACAATGTGCCAAGCGCGTCCGCCCCGCCAATCACGGCGAGGTACTCATTGTAGTAGCGCGAGATATTGCGGACGTAGCCCTGGGTTTCGGGGAAGGGTGGAACGCCACCGTAGTCCTGCACCCGCCCGGGTCCGGCATTGTAGGCCGCCAGTGCATGCGGAATGGTGCCGAACGTGTTGAGCTGGGTTGTAATGTAATGCGCGCCGCCCCGCAGATTGCCCATCACATCATAGCGATCCACACCCAGATCATCAGCCGTTCCCGGCATGAGCTGAGTCAGGCCATAGGCCCCGACCGGGCTTTGCGCGGAAACACTGAACCGGCTTTCCTGTTTGACCAGCGCCTGGAACAGGCAACGCCACTGGGTTGCGGAAAGGCTGGCGCGGCGCACTCCTGGCGCATCTGCGTATTCGCCGGCAACCCGGACAATCATCATCTCAATGGTCTCCCGGGTCTCGCCAAAAAGGCGATTATCCATCGGGTGAGTGGAGACGGCGGGATAGATTTCATCGGCGGGGAAATCGGCATTACCTTCCAATGCGCGAATGTCGAGCCCCGGTCCGGTCAGGGTGGCAGAGATCCCATCAAGCGCCCGCAGCTGATCCGCCTGAACGGATGAAAGAGTCCGGCCGGTGCCCAATTGATCTCGCTGAGCTTGCAGGTCTTTGCCAAGGCCAGAGAGCAACAGGGAGAGCTGACCCAGGCCCGCATTGTCCTGAACCGGCACACCTTGCCCCTGCACCGGAGAGGCGGAATGGGTGGCGAGTACAATAAGGACGACGGCGGATTTCATTGGAGCCCCTCAATCTCTACGAAGCTGCAATCTTTTGCAGGGAAGGCGGCGAAGGACAGGTATGAGGTGCTGCCGCGCGTCACGGCTGGTTTGCCATCCTTGCCGAAACAGGGCGATGTCGCATCGGTGTATTTCTCACAAGCCGCCAATGAGAGGATCAGGAGGACAGGTTTCAGCTGCATGCTGCCCTCCAGAATTCAGGCGTGCTGCGCCAATCCGCACCGACACGGGCCGCGCCGGAGCAGCCTCCGCCCAGAATGGGTAACAGGGGGCCGAGGGCCGAAAGATCCGCATCGACAAGAACGGAGTCGCCTGCGGATCGCACCAACGCGACGCGTTGACCGGTTGTTGGCTGGGAGAGCAGTGCCGCTTCTTTTTCATTCACGCGCAGCAGCTCATAATCGGCGGCTGTGGCGCGATCATTGGGAAACAGGATCTGGGTCGGCACTGTCTCAACGATTGTTTTGCCGACCCGCGCCGCGCGCAGCTGTCTGGGATATTGCGTCAGCATGACCACGGCGCAATTCATCTTGCGCAAGGTGACCAGCCAGTTTTCCAGACGGGCCGCAAAATAGGGATCATCGAGCAGTTTCCAGGCCTCATCCAGAACAATCAAGGTGGGACGACGATCTTCCACGATCCGTTCGATCCGGCGCAGTATGTAGGACAGAACCGCCATGCGCTCCGTCGACATGTCGAGAATTTCGGTCATGTCGAAGGCAATGATGTCACCCACCATCTCCAGGGCGTCTCTGCTCTCGGGCTTATCGAACACCCAGCCAAAACGTCCTCCGAGAGCCCATTCACCAACGCGGGCCTTTAGCTCGCCCTCATCATCCAGTGCCTGAAAAAGCGTCTGAAACGATGCGAAGTGCTGCAGGGAGACACCCGCTTTGGCATTCTGAGACACGGCACTCTGGATCTGGCGCGATTGTTCCCCGGACAGATCCCCGGCGCGCGACAGCAATGTGGCAAGCCAATCGGTGAGCCAGGCCTGTCCGCGCTCATCAATCTCGGTCTGTAGCGGGTTCAGACCCGTCGGCATGCCAGCCAGGATGGTATTGTAGCACCCGCCCAGGGCACGCACGGCCATTTCCAACCCGCGATCCTTGTCGAAAAAGAAAAGACGCGTTCCAATGCGCTGCGATTGCGCCGCCAGGAAAGCGGAAGTGAGGGTCTTGCCGCTGCCGGTGCGGCCCAGAATGAGTGTATGACCCACCGTGGGCTCGCGTTCGGGTGATCCCGGTTCATGAAAATTGAAGCTGTAGCCGGAGGCGGTGGATGTAGGGAACACCGTCAGTCGATGGCCCCATGGCGTCTCTATGTCAGATCGGCCTTCGACACTGCCATGCAGGGCCGAGAAGTCCGCAAAATTGATCGTGGAGATCGGCGTCTTGCGGGCACGGTATCCAAAATTGCCCGGGGCTTGCGCAAAATAGGTGGCCTTGAGTGCCATGCTCTCCCGGACGATCACCGCCATCATGTCCTGCCCCAGACGTTTTACCTCCGCAGCGGCCTGTTCCAGCGTTGCCTGATTTGGTGCGTAGACCGCGATCGACAGGTGATGATCCCCGAAAGCAATGCGCCCGGCCTCCTGATCATCAGCAGCCTCTAACAGCTGTTCGCGCAATGACACCGCGGCATCATCAGCCGCCCGCATTTGCCGGATGATCCTCTGGATGCGCTCTCCCATGATGTTTGTGGGGATCGGTGTGAAGGAATTTGTCAGGACCACATCAAGCGGCAGGTCGAGCCCGTCAAAAAGTGAGACATCGGTCTGGGGCGGATAGTTCTTGATGCTGAAGAGCGCGCCAACGCGGGCCAAGCCCGTGTTTCCACAGATGAGGCGCGCCGTGTTGCCATCAAAGGTGGCGCGGCAGGATCCTAGTGCGTAGGAGAGGGGCAGGGGGGAACAGGGTGGCGCGATTGGCGCAAACTGACCGGTGAGCAGTGCTCCGAGATAGCCCAGCCATTCGCCTGTAGTATTGTCCAATCGCTTTGGCTTGGCACCAGAGAGCGCGGTTTCAAAAAAGCCGGTGACCTCGTCCAGCTCGCGGACCCGGGCATCCCGGGACTTCATCCATGTGTGTTTGGCGATCGTACTCAACAACGGCACCCGAGCGCCGATGTCCGGGCGTCGGAGAATGCTGAGATAAAGCTGCGGCTTTTTGCAGTTGAGACTTGCAATATGTGTCTGCCAGCAGCGGTCGATCTCGGCCGCAAAGACATTGCCGGAGACTGGCTTGAGTGTCAGGTTCTGCGGCACAAAGATTCGATGCACATAAAAGCCGTAGAGATTGCCCGTCTGCGCGATCACAGCAGCAACAGCACGTTTCATCGCATCCAGGTCTGCGTCAGGCGTCGTGGAGGCCGCCAGACCGTCAAGACGCAGCGTGGCCATCAGGTCGCCTTCGCGCAGTATCATCACATCCGGTTTGGCAAAGGTGAAATAGGGCAGATGCTCCGACAGATAGCGTTCGCGTGTCAGTGCTGGCCCGCTGGCCTCAAACACCGCCGTGCCGAGTTTGGCGTATCGCAACCCGTCAAATGCCATAGCTGTCCCCGCCATGAAGGGCGCGGTTGCGCGTGCCGCGCACGGCCCCGAATGAGACGCGCAGCACTTCGAAGAAATGCGGTTCTTTATCCGCGACAAACCAAAGAACCGGATAGGCCAGAGCACCCATCAGAAAGAAGATCAGCGATTTGGTCCAGATGAAGGGAAGGACAATCGCCAAAGATAAGGCGACGAGATACCCAACAGGAAGACCGAGATATTTGGGCGGGCGGGCAAGGCCAAGAAAGAGCGGGGACCGTATCATGTCATGGGTTTCCGGCATCACGTGAATCCCGCCACAATGGTGCCGGCAGAAAAAATCAACACGATTCCGATGACCACTGAGGCAAACCAGCCCCAGTTGAGCCGACCCATCATGCACATGAAGCCCGTGCCAATGACGGCGAGGGTTGCCACGGCAATGCCGATCGGACCGGTCAGCGCAGCTTCGACGGTTTCCAACATGGATTGGATGGGAGAGAGATCCTGCGCGAGAGCCGGGGTGGCCGTCATGAGGACTAAGCCAATCAGCAGAGGCAGATGTCTTGAGGGTTGGTGTTGCATAGAGCTCCCTCGTTCCGATTATGGTCGGCTCACCTCATTACGTTGAAATCACGGCCGCTCTGGCGGCATAGCGGCAAATGCATGTGACTTCGGTTCCGTGCTGTGAGTGGGTCGAGGTGAACCGACCGGGTGTTGCCCAGGCACAACCGCGGATCGCGTGTCTGCGCGCGCGCTTCCGTTGGTTCTGGTCCGGGCTGCCGTGTTCGAAAGCCGCGCGCGGATGTGATGCACGCGCGCGATGTAGGTTTGAGTTTCTTTGAAGGGCGGGACGCCGCCATATTCAATGACGCGATGCGGGCCTGCATTGTATGCCGCCAGCGCGAGATCAATGTCCCGGAACGCGGCAAGCTGAGCCAGAAGATAGCGCGCCGACCCGTCCAGATTTTCGGCAATATCCGTTCTGTCTACGCCCAGGTCACGGGCGGTAGCCGGCATCAACTGACCCAGCCCGTAAGCGCCCTTTGGGCTGATGGCATGTGGATGATAGGCACTTTCGGCTTCAATCAGAGCCCGAAACAAGGCGTGCCAGTCTTTGGAGGTCAGGTCTATTTGCTTCAGCGCAGTGTTATGTGCATGGCGATCCGCAGTATCACTGATTGCGACCAACACGTCTGCTGACGCTCTGGCGCGCGATCGCACGCGTTGGGGCGATTGTTTTCCCTCGTTGCTCAGTTCATGAAACGTCCAGCCGTCAGTTGTCCGGACGCTTCCGTCCTGTCGGAAGATCATCGCCTCCGCCGGGAGGGTCGAAGGCAATAGAGTAATCCAGCCCAAAACACAAAGGACGACCATCGCCGAATTCAACGTGATGTTTGAAGAGACCCGGCCAGATGTTGAAGAGCCGCGCATCCGGTCCGTAGGGACCGAACCTTGTCGCCACCAGAATGGCTTCCGGTTCTCCCTCACGGAGATAGACGCATTGGTAGCGGGGTTTCCCATCGTCCGCGAACTCGACAAGCTCATACCGACAGCGGAAGTCGACTCCAGACTCGATGAGGTCTTTTACCCCATCAATAGTAATCAAAATCTGATCTCTTGCTATCGGCACCTGGACTCCCCCTCTGGGAGTCCTTCTAACAATTGGCAGGATTGCGCGCAAAGGCACTAGTAATCAATATGGAATATTGCGCAATACATCAAATAGGCGGAAACTGGCCGAGTCACATGGTGGAGGACATCATGACTTACCATCGAATATCTGCTGCCATTCTTGTCATAAGTGTGTTGCTCAACCCCAAGCCTGTACGCGCCTATGACATGGATTGTGCCATCATGCTGTGCTTGGCAGGGGGCTTCCCATCCAGCACGGTGTGTTCTGCAGCTTATGCAGAGATGATCCGCCGGATCACCCCCTGGCCGAGCCTGCCGCCTTTTGGCGTTTGTACTTATGCAGCCATGCCTGTTTCCCAAGGCGGGCCGGGTGGCCTGGAGGCGCTGGATGTTTCCACTCAGGACTACGCCTGGTTGCATCGAACGCGGGTTCTCTGGTGGCGCGGGCGGTCCTACACGCGAAAAGACGAACCTCGCCAATGGGATTGGTCGGTCAAATCCTGTGACCATGAAAACCAGAACTGCCACTTCATAGTCCAAGTCAGGGGTGCATATCGTCCATGGCCCGGTTCATTCACGTCAGAAAACGGCCAAACCGTTCCAACCCCACGACAGGGCGGCGTCTGGTCCTATTCCAGCCGGGCCGTGATGATGGAATACAGTGACTATGATGGTGGATTGGATTTCACAGGTTGGGTTCACTACTGATCGGAGCCCGGATGATCGATGTCGCGTTCTTTGACTTGTGCAGGGCAAATGGAGGCAGGGTCCATGAACCAGCAGCGTGTTACCAGGCCTGTGTTCCAGAGATGCTCTTGCCAGACGACGCGGATGGTTTCGTCGGTTTCGACGAAGCCCTCACGGACGGGATAAGCAATAGTCAGGCGGTTGCGCATTGGCGCACCCCAGGTGATGGGTTGGAGGCGGTATTCTACTTATAGGAGAAAATTGGCGCGCAGGCTCGCACCTCTGAGCGACGGGCCGGTGTCTGGCGAGTTCTCGCCGTCATACGCTGCGAAAATTTCCGTTTCATTGCGTCGACCGGAGAATATTATCGCTGATGAAGCTTTTCAGTTAGCTGGATCAAGTGAAACATACGCTACAAGGCAGTTGCAGTCATGCGCATTTTTGACACGCATATACTATGGCGATATTATGCGTGCATAAGGAGAGCATTACAATGAACGCTCAAACGCGAAAACCCACGAACTTGTCGCTCGATAGCGCATTGCTGTCCGAAGCCAAGGCGCTGAAGGTGAATCTGTCCCGCGCGGCAGAGGAGGGCGTGCGCGCCGCAGTAACCGCGGCAAAGTCTGAGCGCTGGAAAGCCGAAAACGCCGCAGCACTCAGAAGCTCCAATTCATATGTTGAGCGGCATGGTCTTCCGCTGGAACGTTTCAGGCAGTTCTGATGCCAAAATTCGATGTCTTCCCAAATCCATCCGGCGATGGCTTCCTTTTGGATGTCCAAACGGATCTCCTGAGCGACCTGAATACTCGCGTTGTTGTACCGCTGCTGCCCAAGTCAAGGGCACCAAAACCGGCGGCGCGTCTCAATCCGGTTTTTGACATTGATGGTGAACCGGTCGTCATGGTCACACAGTTCATGGCCGCAGTTCCGGTTGGAATCTTAAAATCCCAGATTTGCAACTTGAGTGACGAGTTCGATCAGATCACCGTCGCGGTCGACATGCTGATGCAAGGATTCTAGCACGGCGGACCTCAATGTTGGTCTGGTTCTCTGATCGCCGCCGTTCAAATTCGAAGATGGTTGCGGCGAATAGCACCAGATTCAAACGCCTCATACTCGGTAAAGGACGGTACCGCATTTGCGGTTTTCAGGTCTTTGGCTACGGTGAGTTTCCGAGAAAAAATGGACTCAATAATCTCCTGATGTAATTTTGAGATTGTGGGCGGCATGTCTATTTTAGCACGTACTGGTTTTCCCAACCGGATTTCAGAGGGGGTATTGAGTGTGACTTGCCGCCCAACGAACTCCCAGAAAACCACAGTCAGCACGCCTGGAGTATTGCAGGGGTTACGTGATCGTCGCAAAAATTGAATCAGGAACAGGATGCACGGCATGAGGCGAGTTTATTGCCGACTTCTTGGACATAGATGGCTCGTTCGTTTCGCCGGAGGTTCATCTGTTCATCAATGTGCCCGCTGTGGTGTCGCCGGTGATGCGTATGGGAATGAAATTCGCTGATCTGACAGCGGGACTCATGTATATTTAACATAATTGCAATTTACACCGCTTGAACCTGTACCCGGGTGGATTCACAAACGAAGTGCAAATTCTGTATCAAAACAGATATTTGCATGGAGGATACTGAATGGGAAGCTGCTGCCCTCACCTGAGTTTGGAAGAACGCCGGAAGATTGCCAAGTGGCGCGAAGCCAAAATGCCGGTGCCAGAGATCGCGGATCGGATGGGTCGCGCTTCGTCGACGATCTATCGTGAACTTAAACGCAATTTCTTTAGAGACAATGAGTTGCCGCAGCTGAACGGGTATCACGCGATAGCAGTGCAGAGCATGTATGAACGCCGCCGGGCCATCCATCGGAAGCAGTACGGGAAGGTCATAGCCATAGGTCAGCGTGTTGTCGGGGGTCGCGTTGAGTACAGCTGACGTCGAGGATCTTATGGCTGTGAGGGGCGTGATCGTCACCCGGGAAGCAGTTCGGCTGTGGGTCAATCGCTTTGGTCGACACTTTGCAGATTGCATCAGGCGCGATCGTCCATGGCCGAATGACAAGTGGCACATGGACGAAGTCGTGATCGCAATTCGTGGCAAGAAGCACTGGTTGTGGCGCGCGATCGCCGCAAATGGCGACGTGCTCGACATTCTCGTGCAAACTCGCCGAAACGCCAAAGCTGCAAAGCGCTTTTTCAAAGGGCTGGTTGTCAAATTTGGCGAACTTAGGGTCCTCGTAACCGACAATTTGCGCAGCTATATCAAGCCGATCAAAATACTGGCACCGGACGCTGACCACCGCGCCCACAAAGGCCTCAACAACGCGATCGAAGTCTCGCACCGACCGACTCGCAAAAGAGAGAAGCTATTCGGCAAGTTTAAGTCTCACTTACAGGCTCAGAGATTTCCGTCTGCGCATGACCAAATCAACCTGATTTTCCGTCCCCGCCGATATCTACTCACCGCAAACTCTTACCGCCACGCGCGTTCCGACGCATTCAATCTCTGGGACGATTACAATGCGGAAATGACGACTTGATCCTGCCTTGGCCAATGCCTCACAAGCTCACGTTAACAACTTGCCAATACCAATCACTGACATAGCAGCGATGATCAGGAGGCGTCGGATACGGCTGGCACAGCGAGCCGTCATGTATTGGTTTTGAAACCTCACCCTTCTGTATCTCCGGTTTGCTATGTTGCCCTCGTCAGCCGCCTTGGCCGAGGTTGCTGACAGGGCGGTGTATGGCGTCTTGGCCCAGCATCTGGCGGGTTGTGCGCATCGCAGTTTCAAGGGGCTGCGACTGCCGCGATATTTTTGCCAGAATACTAGCTCCAATCCACAGCTGATATAGCGTTGCGGCCACCTCGCTCGTGTTAGCTTGCAAATGAATGGACTGGTCTTCAAGCCCCTTCTCCAGGACATCGGAAACCCGCGCGACAATTCCGTTGGTTCCTTCGTTTAGGGCACGGCGCATAGGATCTGATAAATCTGAAACCTCTGCGCCCAATTTCACCACAAGACATCGCCCCTGACAGGCGTTTGCCGCCTGGGTTTCGCGCCACTGCGAAAAGTAGAATATCAGCTTTTCGACGGCACGCAGCCCTGACTGCCGAAACATCTGGTCCATCCACGTATGATAATCTTCGAAATAGGACACCAGAAGCGCCACGCCGAATTCATCTTTAGAGCCGAAATAGTGATAGAAAGATCCCTTGGGGACACCGGCAGTCCGAAGGATTTCGGCAAGGCCAACAGCGCTAAATCCTCTCTGGCTCAGCAATTCGCCTCCGGCCTTCAGAATGCTGGTTCTGGTATCCGGCGCTTGTATTTCGGCTGCCATCACATGTTCTCTGATTTGTTATAGTCAGTCAGTCTATTATTTTAATCTGCTCCACGCAATCTTCAATACGCCCATACTAACGACCCTAGGCAATGCGCAAATTTGCATTTGAAAAGTTCGAAGAAATTTTCAAACTACTACTAGACGACTGGTCTATTAGACGCTAACTACCCACCTGCAATGCAAATCAGCAACAAAGACGTCTTGTCGCCCGACCAAATAACACCCTTAAGAAGGAACGATGCTCATGAAAATCCTGATGGTTCTGACCTCACACGAAGATCTGGGCAATACCGGCGAAAAAACCGGCTTTTGGCTCGAAGAGCTGGCAGCACCCTATTATGTCTTCAAAGATGCCGGAGCAGAAATCACTCTGGCTTCACCCGCAGGTGGCCAGCCGCCGCTCGACCCAAAAAGCGCCGACGAAGGTTTCCAGACCGACGACACCCGCCGATTTGACGCAGATGAAGCCGCCCGCGCACAGCTGGCAAACACCAGGAAACTGAGCGACGTCTCTGCTGATGAATTCGACGCCGTCTTCTACCCCGGTGGCCACGGTCCGCTATGGGATCTGGCAGAAGACGCGCGTTCGATTGCTTTGCTGGAAGCCTTTGCAAAAGCTGAAAAGCCGAGCGGTCTGGTCTGCCATGCACCTGGCGTTCTGCGTCAGGTCAAAGCCCTAGACGGCAAATCGATTGTTGCAGGCAAAACCGTCACCGGCTTTTCGAACTCGGAAGAAGATGCGGTTCAACTGACCGATATCGTTCCTTTTCTGGTCGAAAACATGTTGAAAGACAACGGCGCAACCTACTCCAAAGGTAACGACTGGGCGTCCCATGTTGTTCAGGACGGGCTGCTGATCACAGGTCAGAACCCTGCCTCATCTGCTGAGACTGCAACCTATCTTCTGCGTGCGCTGGACCGCTAAAACACCACCCGGCGGCTCAGCCGCCCGGTATCTATTTGTTGATCGGAAACATCATGACTTCTGACACCACGGCCCTCAGCTGGCATTTTGTCGTTGGTCGCACCCTTTTGGCCTTGTATTTCCTCGTTCCTGGCCTGATGAAATTCGCGGCCTTTGACATGCACATCGCCATGATGGAACATCACGGCGTCCCGATGGCCAAACCTCTTTTGGTACTCGCCGGAACGGCCGCGATCATTGGGGCGTTTCTGTTGATTGCAAACCGCCATGTGCGTCTGGTCGCCTTTGGCTTTGCTCTCTATATTCTGCTGGTCAATGTCATGCTGCATTAATTCTGGAATTTTGACGGCATTGAGGGCCAACACGAAATGCAGAACTTCATCAAGAACATGGGTATTCTAGCCGGCACCCTGATCCTGGCTGGGACCAGCGTAAAACATTCCCTGTTAATGTCCGACTTCGCAAAATCCGACAGCGCATTTCGCGGACCCATAATCACATACGTATCCAGAAGGACTATCCCATGCCACAAACACCCGAAACCAACCGCCGCATTGTTCTGAATCAGCGCCCCGTAGGTGAACCAGACAGCAATACGCTGCGCTTGGAAGCCGCAGAGATTCCAACTCCCGGTGCCGGAGAAATGCTGATACGCACCGCTTACCTGTCGCTTGATCCTTATATGCGTGGCCGCATGAATGACGCCAAATCCTACGCCGATCCGGTTGCGATTGGCGAAGTAATGACGGGTCAAGTGGTCGGAGAGGTGATAAAATCAAACCTCGATGGATATGAGCCAGGTGATTTTGTGCTGTCTGGCAGTGGCTGGCAGGACTATGCGATCTCGGACGGGACCGAAATTATCAATCTGGGCAAATCCCCGGAAAACCCGGCATGGGCTTTGGGCATTCTTGGCATGCCGGGCTACACTGCGTATGCGGGACTATTGAAAATCGGTGAACCAAAACCTGGTGAAACCGTTGTTGTCGCCTCGGCTTCTGGCCCGGTTGGTGCCACAGTGGGTCAGATCGCTAAAATCAAAGGCTGCCGCGTTGTTGGCATTGCTGGCGGCCCCGAGAAATGTGCCCATGTGGTTGAAAATCTTGGCTTTGACGCCTGTATAGACCACAAGGCGGATGATTTTGCCGCCCAATTGGCAACGTCTTGTCCGAATGGTATCGACGTCTATTTCGAAAACGTCGGCGGCAAAGTTCTGTACGGCGTGCTGCCGCTGCTGAACCCCTTTGCCCGGATGCCGATCTGCGGCATGATTGCGTGGTACAATCTGACCGGTTTGCCCGAAGGCCCGGATATGGGCCCTGCCATCCTTGGCACACTGCTGACTATGAAGGTGAAGGCGCAGGGCTTTATCATCTTCGACAGCTTCCCGATCGAGCTCTATCAGGAATTCAGCCGCGACATGACCGGCTGGATCATGGAAGGCAAGATCAAGTACCGCGAACATATGATCGAGGGACTTGAGGCCGCACCAGAAGCGCTAAACCAGCTGCTGAGAGGTGAAAACTTTGGCAAGATGGTAGTGAACGTCGGTGCCTGAGAACACAGGGCTCCAGCTGCATCCGAAGATTGGAGCCCTTTTAGCTTGCGACGGTGGCACTACCAAAAAATGAGGAAAGCGCAGATTCTTGAAATCTGTGGCTTGAGTCGATGGGGGTGCCCCCTAAAGGCGCAATCCCGCCCGAAACGTGGAAGGGGCGAACGCGGAATGTCGAGCCGATTGAGGCGCGGATTTTTTCAGATGCGAGACAGGTTTTCAGTGTCTGTTTGATAGTTGTTAGACCGCCAGCCCACTCATCAACGAAGCAGCCATGTCCGAAATCCAGGACCACATCTCAGGTGCCAGATCTAAAGAGACTGAACCACTACCGACTGGCGAAGGTAGGATCGGCGATGTGATTTTCGAGGTATTGCATGACGATTTCCTCGGTAATGGCTTCGTTGGTGGTCGAGAAATACCCCCTGCCCCAAAACCGACGCCCCCAATACACTAATGGCAGCAATCTTTAAAAAGTTCGGTCGCAATTCGCGCTATCTCGTGCATATGACTCAGAACGTCGGGCTCCAATCCTGGCCCCAGACCTCTTGCCACAGGAATGGGCGGGTTGAGTTGGATTTGACGCGGCCACCGTTCCACAGATCCCATTTCGGGTCAGAATAGGTGCCCCACTGCTTGTCGAGTCGGGCGCAAAGCTTGGCCACTATGGGGGCGTAGCCCGGATCGTCGGCCACATTCACGCGCTCGTCGGGGTCTGTTTCGAGATCATAGAGCACGTGGCCAAAGCCATAGGACGTTGGCTGGAACCTTCGCATGAAATTCCAGCGACGGGTCCGGATTGAGCGGGTTTCTTCCTGTTCCATGAACACTTCGTCCGCCCAATCGGCATCGGCACTTTCCAGCAGCGGGCGCATGGATCGTGCATGGCTGTCAGCCGGATCAACCGCGCCGGTTCCGGTATAGTCCAGCACCGTTGCAAAGATATCCGTTGTACCCACCAGATTGTCACAGACCACGCCTTGTCTGGGTGGTTTGGGCGGTTTGACGATCATCGGAATGTGGTTGGCCTCGCGGTGGGTGTTCGATGGCCAACTGTCTTCGCCATGACCCCAGAACCCATGTTCGCCCAAGGCCATACCGTGGTCCGAAGTATAAATGACCAACGTATCGTCACTCAGCCCGTGGGCGTCCAGCGCGTCCAGCACCTGTCCGACCCCTTCATCGACCATCGACATTTGCGAATAGTAATTGCGCAAGGTCGGCAGATCGTTCGGCATCCGAACCAGTCCTTCGAAATAGTCCGGTTCATCCTCGGGCAGCTTGTCGTGGCGGATCAGCATCCAGTCCACAAGTTGTTTGGCCACGGCCTCGCGCGGAACCGAGTTGAAGGGCGTATCCTTGTAGCGAGGACCATGGCGGTTGGTGGGCTCGCCCTCGATTGATGGCCAGAACCCGTATGGCGCAGGATAGGTCAGGAACATGAAGAAGGGCGTTTCGGGATCTTCGGCCCGTTCGGCCAAAGTATCGACCGCCCGTTGAGTGAAGAAGTCGACCGAATGACCGGGATGGGTGAAGTGTCTGCCATTGTCGATCATCTTGTTGTCATAGAATGACAGCACATGCCCGATCTGTAGCGTCACCCAATTGTCGAACCCGTTCTTGGGGGTATCCGCGATCCCAAGGTGGAACTTGCCCACAAGCGAGGTGTGGTAGCCGTTATCCTTCAGCCGTTCCGGCAGGGTATGGAACTCCTCCACCGCGTTCCAGTTCTCGGGCCATGTGTCGATCACCGCATCGTCCAGCCAGGTGTGAATGCCGTGCTGCGACGGCATCAGCCCGGTCAGGACCGAGGCGCGGCAAGGTGAGCACATGGCGTTGGGGCAAAACGCCTCGGAAAACCGAACGCCTTTCGTGGCGAGCCGGTCGAGGTTCGGAGTATGCACCTCAGCATTTCCGGCGCAGCCCATCATCTTGGCGGGCTGGTTGTCCACGAAGATCAGCAGGACATTGGGCTTTTTGCTCATCGGTAAGTCTTTCCACCAGTCAGGCCGCGTTCGGCGGCAAAGAGGTCACGGGTGTCTGTGCCGCTTAGGTTACGTGTAATCGCACCCGAACGCTGGCAGGTTTGCCAATCGGCATCGACCATCAGCGGCGCGGGGTCTGCGGCGGGCAGGCTTGTGCCCCGGATCAGATCTGCCGCCCGCTCTGCCAGCATCAGCGTGGGCACGTTGAGATCCCCGGCCGTAGCCTGCGGCATGAGAGAGGCATCCACGACGCGTAACCCCTCCATCCCGTGCACCCGCATGGTTTTGGGGTCGACAACGGCCTGAGCGTCCTCGCCCATCCGACATGTGCCGCAGGGGTGATAGGCGCTTTCGACCTTGTCCTTGATGAACTGATCGATTTGTTCATCACTGGTACAATCCGGCCCCGGGGCAAGTTCGCGTCCGGCAAATTCGGCCATGGCGGGGTGCCGGAAAATCTCGCGCGTTAGCCGAACGCAGGCGCGCATTTCCAGCCAGTCATCCTCGTGACTCATATAGTTGAACCGAACGCGCGGGGCGTTGCGGGGGTCCGCAGCGTCAAGCCGCACCCGGCCGCGGCTCTTTGATCGTTTCGTTCCCACGTGAACCTGAAACCCGTGGCCTTTGGCCAGGGATTTGCCATCATAGGAGATTGCCAAAGGCAGGAAGTGGAACTGAATGTCAGGATAGCTGACCCCAGCGCGGCTGCGGATATGTGCGCCGGCCTCAAAATGATTGGTGGCCCCCAGACCATCCCGGCGCAGCAGCCAACGCAGGCCTATCCGTGCTTTGCCCAAAAGGCTCATATGCGGATAGAGCGACACCGGCTGGGTGCATTCCTGCTGCACGTAAAGTTCCAGATGATCCATCAGATTGCCGCCGACGCCGGGCAAATCATGGATCACCTCAATTCCGGCCTTGCGCAATTCATCGCCGGGGCCGATGCCGGACCGTTGCAGGACAACTGGCGACATAATCGAACCGGCGGACAGGATCACCTCGGCGGCATGTGCCTGCACCAGCTTGCCCTTATGCTCATATTCGACCCCAATCGCCTTGCGGCCATCGGTCAGGATGCGTGTGGTGTGGGCATGGGTCACGACCCGGACATTGCCGCGTGCAATGGCCGGGCGCAGATAGGCCACGGCGGCGCCACACCGCTCGCCGTCCTTGACGTTCATCTCCATGGGGCCAAAGCCTTCGTGCTGGAGATCGTTCATATTCGCGCTGCGGGCGTATCCGGCTTGGGTGCCAGCCTCGATGAAGGCGTGGTAGAGCGGGTTGGTCTCAGCCCCGCGTGTCACATGAATGGGTCCGCAGCGACCCCGAAACGCCCCTGCATCCGAGGCGGTTTCCAGCCGCTGGAAATAGGGCAGCACATTGGCCCAGTCCCAGCCCGTCGCCCCGTGATCGGCCCACAGCTCATAATCCATCGGGTTACCGCGCACATAGCACATGCCGTTGATCGAACTGGACCCGCCAAGCCCCTTGCCGCGCGGCAGGTTCATTACACGCCCGTCCAGATGCGGCTCGGGTTCGGTCACGAAACCCCAATTGAACCGTCGCGTGTTCATCGGAATGGACAAGGCCGATGGCATCCGCACAATTGTTGCCCGGTCGTCGCCTCCGGCCTCGATCACCAGAATTCGCTTGCTGGCGTCCTCGCCCAGCCGAAAGGCCAAAACGCAGCCCGCCGATCCCGCACCAACGATGATGTAATCGTAGCGTTCCATCCGGTTCAGCGGATCATCGCCATGAATTTGACTACGGTTTCAGGTTGCTTCCAGGTGCCGGTAAATCCCTTTGGCAGCAGGAACGCCTGACCCGGGCCAAAGCTGTCCGAGGTCCCGTCAGAGTAAATCAGTTCGACCGTGCCGCTGATCATGTACATGAACTCATCGTATTCGTAATCGACGATCTCATCCGTGTAGGGCTCGCATTTCCACGTCCCCACCCGCACCTCGTCCGAGGCGCGGTCGATCACGAGGTTTTCCCATTCTGTAGGAGACGCAATCTCGGGTGCGCTCATCACCATTTGGCGCGGGTCAGCCATCAGGGCATGAGCATTGGCATCGGTCAGGTTTACGGCGCGGATCATAGGGGCCTCCGGTTGGTCGGTTTTCATTTGGCTAGCATTCACTGAACCGCCGTTCAATATAAATTTGAACGGCGGTTCAGTGAATACGCTGGCGCTTGCCGCGACCGAAAGCTAACAATGCCTAAAGTCAGGAGACAGAAACCATGTCGCGTGCGTCGGACACGGAAATCCGCAAAGCCCAAATCATTGACGCCGCGATGGACGAGTTGAGCGAGCGCGGGTTTTGCGCGCTCAAGATTCGCGATGTGGCGCGTCGCGCAGATGTCTCAGCCGGGCTGGTATGCCATCACTTTGAAACCAAGCACGGGCTGTTGCTGGCGGTGATGCGCCACGCGGTGACGACATTTGGAAAGCAGCTAAACCGAATTTCCGCGCAGGATATGCCCGCGCGGGACAAAGTGTTGGCGCTGGTACGCATGGCTCTGGCACCGGAGCAATCGAACAAACGCCTGTCATCGGTCTGGTTGACGCTTTATTATCTGGCCGGATCGAACGAGGACTATCATGCAGAGCTGTTGAGGTATCAGCAGCAAAATCTGGATGTTACACTGTCGGCTGTTTCGTCCCTGTTTTCCGCTGATGAGGCCGCACATACATCACGCCTGATCGTGGCTTTGATCGACGGCATCTGGCTGCAACACGCGGCACGCGCCGAACCCGTCGATCTGACAGCCGCACAAAATCTGGCAGTCAGCCTGACGGAACACGCGTTGTCCGTTCAGCGCGTGGACACGGGCCGAACCCACCCGAACCAATAGATTTCTGCCTCTTTTGCATCACGAGCGTCTGTCACAACTGAAAATGAGCTCTGCACATCCGGTAAGGCAGCGACTTTGACCTTCACAAATCAATCTCGGCGGTACGGTTCCGTTGCAAAGATTTGACCATTGACGCTGGTAGAGTTAGCGCGTGAATGACCACCGGTCATATCAAGTCGAAAGCCAGCTCATGATCTCTTTCAAAGGCGCGCAATATCCGGAGACCGTAATCCTGTTCGCGGTTTTCTTTTATGTTCGATACGGCGTTTCATATCGCGATCTGGAAGAAATTATGGGAGAGCGAGGTGTTTCCGTGGATCACACCACGCTGAATCGTTGGGTAACGCGATACTCAAGCGCCATTGCAGAAGCCGCGCGCAGACGCAAAGGACCATGCGACCGCTCCTGGAGAATGGACGAGACATATATCAAAGTGAAGGGCACGTGGGTCTATCTCTACCGCGCCGTCGACAAACACGGAAAAACACTTGATTTCATGCTGTCTGCGCGGCGCAACAAACCAGCTGCTACGAAGTTCTTTGCCCGGATGCTGGAGGTCAACGGCCTTCCGCGAAAGATTGTCATCGACAAAAGCGGTGCGAACACCGCTGGCATCAAGGCCATCAACAAGATGTTAAAGGGGTTTGGCTGCCCGATACCGATCGAGATGGTCAGGCGCAAATACCTCAATAATATTGTGGAACAAGATCACAGGTTCATCAAAAGGCGAACCCGTCCGATGTTGGGGTTCAAAGCCTTCGCTTCAGCAGCGGCAACGTTGGACGGAATTGAAGTGGCGCACATGATCCGCAAGGGTCAAATCACGCCCGGACTCTGTCCATTTCGCCAGTTCGCGGAACTCGCCTTTTAAACCCGCCACCACAGCGCGTTCTTGTTATCCAACCAAAACTTCGCAACAGAACCCAGCTGTGCTCAAGGCAAAGCGATGGTAAGCCCAAACCGCATAAGCAATGACCTCACGTGGAAAGCGAAAACCCCTCAGGCGCGGAATAATCGTTGGGATGTTCATTAGCGCCACATATCTGGATCACTCAACCTGAACAACTTGGCAATACCGTCTCGAAGAACGTAAGCAGTTTCGCGCGTTTGACCTTCTTATTGAAAATCTTGCGGCCGGTAGCCGAAATCCCGTGAACCTGGAAAACGTCCTTGGCCAGATCCAGTCCAACTGTTCTAATTGTCATTGGGTGGCTCCTTTCCTAGCAGTCCAAGACAACTGCAGTATGGCGCATTGCGACGCCGGTGGAGCAGGAGCCACCCACTCCATCCGGTAAGGGCTCGTCTTACCCGTCTATGCTCGCCGCGGAGAACGGCAGCTGCGAGCCCTTATTGTTAAATGCTGCACGCTCAACCAATGACCGCTAGAGACTGAGATAGGTTCGACCGGATCAGCCAAAGGCTCACCAACAACCGGTGCTGATGAACAACCTTTACGTGGCGTTGACGAGAATACTTCGGGTGAAGCAGCCCGGTTACATATGAACCACTGTCGAGCCATTATTATGCCAAGGTTTTCGGCGATTGCGAGCGCGGTTTATGAGGATGTGTTGATGACGGCCAACCGAAAGAAACGAATTCGCAGGAGTTTAATCTGGTTTCTGGTATTGCTCGCGGTTGTGATCGCGTTGGTCATTGCTCTCTCGACACCGGGCTCTGCCGAAATGCTCTATTTCGGCACTGTCGGGCTGATCCTTCCGATCCTGTGGCTTTTGCTTTTCGTGTTGGCGGTTATGGGGCTGCGACTGGTAATCCTCGTCTCTCCACGCGCCGGTGGGGCGATCGTCGTAGTCGCCGCGATCATCGTTACAGTCTATTTCGCTGCACCCGGGATTAGAACCAAATACCTTGTTGCCAAGCACGTTGCGCAACTCGAGCAGATTGAGCCCAAACCGATCGACTCCACAGGCATTTCCGGTATCGAAATGAATTGGCTCAGCTCTCGTCCCATCCCCTATGTGGAGAACACAATCGAACTTTTGGAAAGCAACAAGTGTAACGTCTATTGTTTCGACCTTTTACGCTCCGGCGGGGCCGAATGGGTCCGGTTGATTGCGCCGGTAGGTCCCAACCCGCTTGGGTTGGACGAGACACCCAACCGGATTGTTTTCGCTTGGGGCGAAACTGCAGAGTGTCGCAAGTTCCATCCAACCTATCCCACTGGCGAGGGCTGCCTCATCATTCGCCGCGATACTGGCGCGAACGCCGACCTCGTGGTGTCGCAACGTGTCGAGGAGAATCCAATTAGCAGTAGCGCCAACAGTCGTTTGTCCAATTTCGGCCGAACCCACTTGCGTGTGACCGACGCATATGACGCCTCGGGAATGCTACTGTTCCGGCGTCAACAAATCATCTACCGGCCTAAGAATTCGCACCTCCCACCAATGGGGTTGGGCAACGAGCGGTTTCGCAACGCCATTGCACCGGCGATTGATATCAACACCGACCTTTCATCGCTGGGATTTTCCATGTCGGGATCTTCAGGTTTCTCGTGGCCGTTGACGGCACCCAATGATACGCTAAAACGCGCTGGCTACCTTGTGTTGGTACGCAGCATGCTTGACGCTCACGAGGGTCCATTCGGTGTTGGTGAAAAAAACCAATTTGAGCTAAATATTGTTGCAGACTGGACATCGTTTATCGATCACGCCGGGATAGAATTTGAGGTGGAAAACGCCACACTATGTCGGATTCTTGCCGAGCCAACCGCCGCTAAAAACTCGAGGTTTTTCCCCTCGGCAACAAGACCAGATGAACAACCTTGCCCTATTACGGATTAGAATGCCGAGACTTGGTAGGAGACGTAACCAACTTGGCCGATAAGAGCCTGCCGGTGACTGTTGAGAACGAGGTCATCTCCTTGTTACATGCCAGTCAGTTGTCCACCAACAACACAATCTACAATTCTGCCGTCGCCTCTTGGGGTTGTAGTCTGTCAGCATGTCTCCCACTTTTTTCATCCAACTGAACGACTACCGGCGACAGTCGTAAATCTTCAGTTGCGGTGATCATGTTACACAGTGTGCTCGCTTCCAAAAAGGAACGTGCGACTGTAAAAAGCCGCCGTTAGAGCAGAGGCAGCAAAGGCCCGCTCTGTCCCGCTCACCTGTCTTTGCCACCTGACGATGGACGTCCGGAATCTGCGGTTCGCGACTTGCTGCACTCGCGACAGACCGATGCGTGATCAAAGGCGGCTTTGGGCTCGGTTCGACCAATTCGGGATTGTCGCAGAGAACGGCCGCTGCGAGCCCTCTTTGACTGATGCTGCACTTTGAACGAATGTCAGCTATCTTAGGTCTGGCCAAAAACGTGACAAAATCAAACTAGGTTCTGCCAATGGTTTGTGTCGGAAGAATTTTCATTGGTTTTGGTGACTAGGCGGCTCGTGACAAAAGCGACCGTTTTTGGAGCATAGGTTCTGTCAGGGGTTTATGTCCGATGTGCGGAAACAGCCGATGTTCCGGAATCGTGCCGTTCCCAACGTTACGTCTATGTCCTTGAAAACCTTACAAGCACGAATCGATATGCTAACTTGTCCACGCATCATTTCATTGAACACTCAAAGGGCTCTACGCCATGGTCGACACATCAGAAGAACAATATTTCCTAGCTGACGAAGACATTGAGTTGGAGGATGGCCGCAAGCTTTCCTTGATTTCATCAGTTTACATGCCTTTAGCTCTTGAGGAAAGAACAACGTTTAGGGTGCGAACGGACTTAGATGATCACACCGATGTCGATAGCGATTTGAGTTTTAACAGTGTCTGGGAGGTATCTGGTAGTATTTCGAACCCAATTGAAGTTGGATTCGTTCTTTATGAAGCTGGTCGATTTGGAGCTTGTTTTGCAGCACGTTCTGGCCTTTTCACAATCCGGAAAGCCGTCAAAACCTATGATCTATGGAAGGAGATGCATCCGGATTCATCCGCTCAAGAAGCCTTAACCGCGACAGTCGAAGGGATGGCTAATGATAAAGACGAGTTTCGCCATGAGTTCAAGGTTGCGGCGATTTCATGTGCTACATATGGGATATTCGGTAATCGCAAAGAGGATTAGATCGTAACACAACTAATCTGAACCGCAGGATGTGCCAAAACTCAACCGTTTCTTTCACCGGCGGAAACGACCATTTTTGACCAAAAGGTTCTAGCACTAGGTTTCTGGCCATACTCAGCAAGCAAGTCGACATATCACTGTTCCTTCTCCACTCTATAGCAAGGATTGTCGAATGGGCGTATTTGAGATGAAGAACTTTTGGGGAATTGTGTTAGCACTTTGGGTGGTCAGACCAGTTCAGGCAGAGACAGCATTTGAAGATCGACACTTGCTAGAACAGGTGGATTTGACGCTAGCCGTTCTGTCCGGCGTCGTCGCATTAGTTGTGGCGTTGATCGGTGTTCCTGTAGCGTGGATGAACATCCGAAAGACCAGGGCAACAATCAACAAGACCGAACTAGAGGCGCAAAAACTTAGAAGCGAACTTCAGTCCTTTGGAACGACCGATGCTTCCGCAAGCGAGGATGGTACGCGCATCGAAATCGTGGGTGACAGAAATGTCA
This sequence comes from Ruegeria sp. Ofav3-42, assembly GCF_022347725.1. Lineage (GTDB taxonomy): Bacteria > Pseudomonadota > Alphaproteobacteria > Rhodobacterales > Rhodobacteraceae > Ruegeria. The sequence goes on along the minus strand of NZ_JAKRGB010000016.1, from coordinate 20,639 downwards.
TCAGTGTTGTCACTGACCCAAGGCTAAGTGGTCCGCTCCTGATTGTTGTCGACTTCGTCGTTGCATGGATCATCCTAACGTTGCTGAACTACGCCCTGCGCGTTCTGCCTCTACACTTGGGCATACTTCAATCAGTACTGGTGGGAGGCGTCGCGGCGTTCTTGTTAATACCGATCCTACAAGATGCTAGGAAAGCGTCAAAATGGCTGCGCGAGACAGTGGAAAAAGATGAGAACGGAGCTTCCACCAAGATCGACTAAGGAGAGCATCCATACGTTTCTGTAACAGACGATATCCGCTGTTTTGGCCGTAGGTTTTCGCGACAGCGGCCATTGGCGCAATCGCGGCGAAAGCTTGTTTTGACCCGCAGTGTTCGTTTTCATCACCTTGAGAAACATGGTCTGCAATACGATCGAAAGCTGCCGAATGCATCCGCAGCGCCTACGCTGAGCTGCAATGGCCGCAAGGGGCTCTTACCGCCGGTCGAGGCGCCCCGCAGAGAAAGACCGCTGAGAGCCCAAAGATACAGCGGCTATAGGCCGTTTTTTTGAGCTTTGGTTAGATCTCGCGCGTGCTTTCAATCATCCACTCAAGATATTCACCGTTGGCTTGGTCAACATCAATCGAGAGAATACTGGGCGTCTCATAAGGGTGCATCCTGCGGATCGCTTCAACGACTACGCCAAAAAGGTCCTTTCGGGTCTTCAGCAGAAGTGGGACCTCCCGCGCGGTTACGATTTTTCCCTTCCAGAGATATTTACTGCTAGTCGCAGTGTAGCGGTTCGATGAGGAAATCAAACGCTCTTCAAGAAGCCTGTCCGCGATCTGGTCAGCAACTTTCTCGGATGGGTAGTTGGCCCAAATTTTGACTATCATCTGCAATCTCACAAACGCTAAACTTGGGTTCTTAGTCTAACACGGGACCATTCCGACGCCATTGTTACTCCTACAACGTATCGCCACCTGGTCGTGCCGTTTCTGCAGCGGTTCGCGGCCGAAGTCGCGATTGGTATTGCAGATCTTTGCGGCGAAGGCTCCTTCAAGTTCATCAATCCATCGTACCCGCGATTGCGGTCGAGCCCACGCGTGAACTCTGAAGCGAGATCGTCGTGAGGCTTGGCTTTGGGCCGCTTGCGTGACGCCTTAGATGATCCACTCTTTGTGCGCGCCGACTCACGCAGCACAAAATCTCACGCTGAATCCGGGCTAGTGCAGCACGGCTATTTTGCGGCCACAGCAGGTTTCGCCAGAGTGGCCGTTCACGCCGCGCGCTATTCTATTGCCACCTGAGCGCCTGTTCTCACAGAGAAAGCGTGCACTTGGTTGAGTAAGCCGCCATTGGCACAGACGCAGCAAAAGAGCGCTTCGTCAGCTTTCTTCGTTGTCGAAGGCGTCGCGTCCATACTGGGTGCGTATATCAAACATCAGTTTGTGGACGTCTTCGTCAATATAGGCGTCGAACCAAGTACGGATGCCGAGTTGGGTGAGGCGTCTTTGGTGCTGAAAATCTAACTCAAAACTAAAGCACTGGAGGTTGTAACTCACCAAAACGATGCGGACATCGTAGTCTCCAGTCAAGCTTTGTAACGCCAGCTCACGGGTGCGAAGGCGTCGCAAAATGGCGTCCACATGGGTGTTCAGGTCTTCGGTCTCCAGAACCCCGCTGTTCAGTTTCCAGTTCGTGAACCACCTTTTCTTGTGCGGCCCTTTCGTCTGCCAATCATCACCCTCAGACCATTCCTCATCAGGTTCGATGCCAAGAGCGTTTGTGATCTGATTGGACGGGCCTTTGCCTTGAATTCCAAGGTAGGCATATTGTCGATAGGTTTGTGGTTCCAATGGCATGAGCGTCAGATACTTCTAAATTGGTAAGTTGATTGTCCCTGCCTATAGCACTTAGCAGACATTCAAACATCACGCAGCATCGGTTCCTCTGGGCTCACTGCCGCCTTCCTCTGCGACATGGCCCAACTGGCCGAATGAGCCCTTACCGGATGGAGTGGGTGGCTCCTGCTCCACCGGCGTCGCAATGCGCCATACTGCAGTTGTCTTGGACTGCTAGGAAAGGAGCCACCCAATGACAGTTAGAACAGTTGGACTGGATCTGGCCAAGGACGTTTTCCAGGTTCACGGGATTTCGGCTACCGGCCGCAAGATTTTCAATAAGAATGTCAAACGCGCGAAACTGCTTACGTTCTTCGAGACTCTTCCACGCTGTGTTGTCGGCATGGAAGCCTGCGGCTCCGCCCACTATTGGGGCCGTGAGCTCAGCAGGTTGGGCCATGATGTGCGCCTGATGCCAGCGGCCTATGTCAAACCCTATGTAAAGCGCGGCAAGACCGACGCCGCTGATGCCGAGGCAATCTGCGAGGCCGTCCGTCGGCCAAGTTTAAGCTGGTCCGCGCTAGCGGATTGAACGATCCTGGGGATCGTTCAAAGGCGCAGAACGCGGTTCGTCGAAGTGAAATCCGAAGACCAGCAAGCAATCCTGGCGCTGCACCGCACGCGGAATCTCGCGGTCCGGCAGCGCACGCAGCTGGCGAATATGATCCGAAGTCTACTGCGCGAATTCGGCCATGTATTGCGGAGCGGGATCGAGGCTGTGATCGCCTTCGCCAAACACCACCTTGAAGGGGAACGACCCGATATGCCGGATCTGGCAAGCGGCATTCTCGGCACGGTCTGCTACCAGTTTCTTGGCGTTCACGAGCGCGTTGAAGGTTATTCGAAGATGATCGAAAAATACGCGCAACTTGATGCCAATGCCCGGCGCCTGATGCGCATGCCTGGGGTCGGCCCGATTACCGCCTCCGCCATCGTGGCGACCATCGGAGATGCTAAGCAATTTCGGACTGGGCGCGATCTTGCGGCGTGGCTAGGCCTGACACCACTTAACAAGTCCAGTGGTGGAAAGGAAAAGCTCGGCAAGACCACCAAGAAGGGCGACCGTTACATCCGAAAGCTCCTGATCACCGGCATGACGTCCCGTGCGCTGATGGGCAGGAAGCATCCGGAGCGCATAGATATCTGGAGCGCCAGAATCCTCAGTGAGAAACCGTTTCGGTTGGCGAAGGTCGCGATGGCCAACAGGAGCGCCCGGATCATCTGGGCGATACTGACGAGGCAGCAGGAATACCGGCAGCCGGTCGCCTGATCGGATCGACCTGCCAGAAATGCAAGACGTTTGGTGTGATGATGCGGACTTAAGTCAACCAAAAGTCAGGGCACTCCGACCAATGTCGCGGCCCCAATCGAGGTCGTTTAGCCGATAGGAACCTTCCTTGCGAAACTCATCAAGGCCAGCAGCCAACAACTGGCTGCGCGAACAGGCCGAACACACGACGGTACTGACGGACCGCCGCATTCACTGCAGAAAACACTTGCAATGCAGGCGCCACCCACACACGACATTGAGCGCTATGTTCGAATGCTGCGTTTGCGCCCGCATTGCTGCCGTTCGCTGCGAACGCAAAATCTCAGGTTCGCCGAACTCACAGATCGCGCAACAAAGCGGGTTGTAGCAGTTAATTTGCAATCATTTGAAGTGTAGTGCATCGCAACAATACGTGGCCCTGTTTAATCATATGATTGCATTTGGACTGCCTACTGGAGCAGATGGCCACCTTCCAATACCTCTAAAAACCGAATTTTTCGAACAAGTGAGGGCATGCTATTCTTGCGGTGTTTTTTTAGAGTTTGGGGGCCACCATGGTGAGTTCAACCAGGCGAGATTTCTTCAAAACGGCAGCTGCTGCAGGTTTGGGCGGAGCTGCTGCCACCCACGTATCGGCGGCAGAGTATCCGTCCGGTCCGTTTTGAAGCAATGTTCCTGATCCGGAGCTTTCCAAGCAAGAACTCCCAAACTTCAGTTTTGAATTGGATAAGTCCAAAGGGCGCGAGGACGGCGGCAGTTTTGGCAAGAAAGCCACGGTAAAGCAACTGCCAGTTTCTACCGGAATTGCGGGTATTTCGATGAAACTTGAGCCCGGCGTAGCCCGTGAATTGCATTGGCATGCGACAGCAGCGGAATGGGCGTATGTTATCGAAGGTCGCTGCCGGACCACTGTCTTAAATCCGGCAGGAAAGTCCGAGACCAATGGCTTCGAACCGGGTGATGTGTGTTACTTTCCAAGGGGTTACTGGCATTCTATACAATGCTTGGGCGACCAACCCAGCCACTTCATCCTGATTTTCGACAATGGGTATTTTTCCGAGTTTGGTACGTTCAGCATAACCGACTGGATAGGCCACGCACCAAAGGATCTGCTTTCAAAGAGCTTGGGACTACCCGCGACAGCGTTTGACACTTTTCCCAAAAGCGAGGTGTATTTCGTACATGGTGACTCGCCCCCGGAAACACCGGCAATGCCACATCAGGGGCATCTTGAGACACCGCCGAAGACGCATCACTACAAGCTGCTTGATCAAGGGCCAACCTCTTCATTTGCTGGTGGCCGCGAGTGGCTGGTCAGCCAGGCGGAATTTCCTATTTCGAAGACTATCACTGGTGTCGTGCTGGAGCTGGGACCAAACGGTATGCGAGGGTTTCACTGGCACCCGGACGCCGACGAGTGGCAGTATGTGATGAGCGACGATATCAGTATTGCCCTGTTTGGCGCAAATGGTCGTTTCGCCGTAGAAACACTGAACAAAGGCGATGTGGGATATATCCCTCAGGGCTACGGTCACTCGATTGAAAATGTTGGGGATGAGGTGGCTCGTATCCTGATCGCTTTCAACTCCGGCGAATATCTGGCCATTGACGTCTCTGAATGGATCGCAGGCAACCCCAATTACCTGCTGGCTGCGCATTTCATTCAGAAGCTGGACGTGATCGAAAAGTTCCCGAAACGGGATGTTTTCATTGCTCCGAACTGACCGGGTGATGTTGAACGGAGCGAATTTTTCAAGGCTTGAACTTGCCGATAATCAACGCGGCTACGATCAGTACTAGTGCGAAAATGTCATTTGCCTGCAACCGTTCGCCCAAAAAGGCAATGCCGATGAATACGCCGACAAGGGTAATCAGATATCCGGTGAGTGCAGTAAAGGTCGGACCGGTTCGCCCCACCATGGTGATGAATAGAACATAGGCGATACCACCGCAAAAAACCCCCAGTCCCAACAAGGCGGTAGTGCTTTGCCAGCTTGGCCGCAGATTCCACTGTGTGTTCAACGCCAACACAAGGATTATGAGCACGGCTGACGCAATCATGAAGACGTTTCGCATCGCCAAAACCGGGGGAATATTTGACAGATGCTTCATCATAATCAGGCTCAACGAGAAGCTCAGTGCGCCGCCAAGAATTGCCAATTCGCCAATGATATTGTGCAGCCAACTGCCCTTTATACCCGGAACGATCAACACAAGAATCCCGACAAAGCCGACGATGACGCTGAGGGCTGCAATCAGGCTCCAGTGCTCGTCTTTCACAAAAAACGGGGCCAGGATAAGCGTAAAGATCGGTACGGTTGCCAGCAGGATCGCGGCAATACTACTGTCGACATGCTGCTGCCCCCAAGGGATCAGAAAGCAAGGCAATATCGCTTCGGCAACCGCGATTGCACAATACAATGTCCATGGATGCCGATCGGGTTTCGTCAAAGTGCGCGGTGAACGATCGTACATCACAGCGGCAATGAGCGTGAGTGTAACAAAACCAATCAGCACCCGCCCGGTGGCGACAATCAACGGCGTAAAGCTGTGGATTGCCAGTTCGTTCAGGACAAACTGCGACCCCCAAATCAGGCTGATCCCAACCAGCAGCAGATAGTCGAGTGCAACCGGCCTGTTCATGACAATCCCTTTTTTGGGTCAACCGGGTCACCGCTCGACCATGAATTAGTCCGATCCTAACACCAATCGATGCCACTTTCGAATTCGTTCGATAGACCCCGAACGCAATATTGTTCAGGCCGACAGTTCAGTGACAGAGACCATTAATCTGTTCCTCGGCCATCTTCTTCAGCGCCGTCCGATCCGTTTTTCCGGCTGGGCTGAGTGGCATTTTATCGAGGAACACGATGTCCTCGGGCGCTTTGTACCCAATGCTCTTTCTTGAGAACGCGACGAGCTCGCTCGGCGACGGTACGGGTTTCTCAGGGTGCAAAACGACGTAGGCCCGCACATTCTCTCCATGCACCAGATCATGGATTCCAACCGCTCCGGCCGCGGCAACGGACGGATGCGCAAGCAGCGAGCCTTCGACATCCTGCGGTGATATATTTGACCCATCATGCACGATGATCTGTTTCTTGCGGCCCGCAAACCAAAGATACCCGTCTTCATCGAACGACATGACGTCACCAGTGTCGAGCCAATCACCCACAATGGCCTTCCTTGTCTCGTCCGGCTGATCCCAGTAGCCCGTCATGTTCGCAGGAGAACGTATCCACAACCGCCCCTTAACATTATCCGGCAGCGGGTGCCCGGCTTCGTCCCGAACTTCGCCTTCGTAGCCGGGAAACAGCGGCCCGATGGAGCCCCGCTTGTTTACCCCATTGGGCGGGTTTCCGGTTGCGCAGCCGATTTCGGTCATGCCGTAGCTTTCGTGAACTTCAAAACCTGCCTTGTCTTCAAACTCCCGCTCCAGTTCGGCCGGAAGTTTGTCGCCTCCGGTCGCGCAATATCGGAGGGATGCAAAATCTTCATGCGACGCACCCTTGTCTTCGACAAGATGAGTAAGCGCCGCTGGCAAGATCCAGATGACCGTTGGACGAGCCGACCTGAACAAGGCCAGATACTCTCCAGGATCGAATTGACGGGCGATTGCAACCGTTGCCCCCGCGGCGAGCGCAGCGAATGAAAACCCAACACCCCCTTCGTGAGAAAGTGACGACGCTGTCAGGAACCTGTCACCTGTGTCCAACCGCAATCCTGCGGCTGTACTGGCTACGATCCAGCCAAGCGTTTCGGCAGTATGTGTAACCCCCTTTGGCGGACCCGTGCTGCCTGAGGTAAAGAAGATGAAAGCCGGTGCGGCCGGGTCCGGGGCCGGCAAGCCAATTGCTTCCGGTTCCTGCGAAATCAACTCCTCGAGTGAGTTCACCTCTTGCTTGCTTGGCCCATAGAAAAGCGTACCTGAGGGAAGTTGTGGCACTTCGGCACTCAGCAACAAATCCTGCTGACGCTCGGTGTGCGCAACCATCAGCGCTGCCTTACTGACGGACAGGGCGTGATCGATTTCAGGTGCCATATAGCGGTAATTCAACGGCGTTGCGACCAACCCCGCCCGGATACATGCGATATATAGAACCTCTGAAATACAGCGGTTTGGCAAAAGAGATGCGACACGATCCCCGGGTTTGAGCCCGAGAGACAGCAGGTTGCGGGCAAGTCGGTCGGCATCCCGGTCCAGTTCGCGCCAAGTCCAACTGGCTTGCATCGAAATTAGCGCAGGCTCATCCGGCCGCTCAGAAAGTCCCGTTTCCAATAGCGAGGATAGAGCCACCGGTTCGCCGAGTGCTGGTCCGCTATGGGACATACGCATCTCCATTGCTTGCTGCACCGACCTTAGCACAAGATGCTAATTTGCGCCTTTGTGCTAAAATTGAATGAAGTTTTGCACTCCCAGAACAATCCCGGAGGCTCCGGATGTATGAAGAACTTTTGCCTCACACTCTGCCTACCGAGGCTGAACGACTCGACCGAATGGCGCATGCGCATGACCCCGACACTTACTCAACCATCGAACGTCTGAACCTACCAGCAAATGCAAACTGTCTTGATATCGGGACCGGGCGTGGCAGTGTCGCAATCTGGCTGGCAGAGACATTTCCAGCCGCCAACGTAACTGCCAGCGATCTGGATCTGACATCCGTCAGGGAGAATACTCTACCGAACCTGACTTTGAAGAAAATCGACCTGCGACGCGACGACCTTGGCACAGGCGTGTACGATTTTGTCCATTGCCGTGCCGTGTTGTGCTTTCTGCCCAGTCGTATCGAGGTTCTGTCCGGTATATTTCGGTCGCTCAAACCCGGTGGTGTTTTTATTGCAACCGAAATGGATTTCAGTCGCATCGCATCTGGTCCAGACCGGTTTTGGGCGGCGTTTTGGACTGCTTATCTCGAATTTGCGGCGTCTCAAGGATGGGACCTTGGGTTTGGCGGCACGTTGCCGCGCGTTCTTGCCCGAACCGGCTTTACTGAAACAGATGCGCGGCACATTCAGCCCATTCTCAACCACTCCGGTAACACTGCTGGGTCCGCCGAAGCCGAAACGTGGTCTTTGACACTGGCGACTCTGGCTCCGCAGTTGATCGGGCAAGGGTTTATGTCTGAAACACTGCTGACCGAAGCGCTTTCAATTATTCGAAATCCCGAAGCCTGGACTGCCGGGCCTGGTTTTATGGTTGTCAGCGCAAGACGACCCAGCGCTTAGATGGTCCCGGTGCTAGCGTGCAAATAAACTTCATAGGTTTCACCGATCAAATCCGAAGATAACTCGAAGCGCTGATAGTTGTCTCTTTGGGATGAGTTTCGGTCACTCCATCTCGATAGCCGCCTAACCCTCTGCCACGGGATTTCGAGGACGGCCCTATCCGGACATTTGTCATCAAAATAGATGCTGCGACGCGGCCCTTCAAAGGCGAAGTTCGCTGCATCCGTGTAATTAGAGGTCACGGCAGGGTCAGAACAGCGAGATTGCCTGTTTCCCGCCCCGACTGGCGTAGGCGGCAGTAACCATGCCACCGCCTACTCCAGCACACGTGTTTCTGGCTCTTCCTGGATCACCGCGCTATGCATCCGCCCCAGCCAGACACCGTTGCCCGTCCGCGATGAGCTTCGCCAGAATGTCGCCGGCAGGTGCCGCAGAGCGGATCAGACCGATGCCCTCGCCTGCAAAGGCAGTTGCGACATCAGGATCCCCGCCTTCCTGTGCTGCCGCCCATTTTGCCGCTTCAACGCCCGCTTCCAACTTCAATGCGTCTTCTGAGCCATGCCATTTCTGAATGAACGGGTTGTTCAGAACACGGCCGTTGTAGCGGCCGGGCCAATTAAAACCGCGGACCACATCAACCACTTGAGTGCGGATTGTGTCGTCCCCAGTGGCCCGCAATGCGCGGTCCAGAATGCGCGGATGCACAAGCGCCTCGTGCGAGGCCCAGAACCGGGTCCCGATCACTGCCCCGTCAGTACAGGAAGGCTTCGATATGTGTTGAACCAAAAAGTCAGCCCTACTATTTTCTTGCTTCGCCATGGTGAAACCGAATGGAATTCGCGAAAACGACGTCAAGGTCGGCGGAACTCGCTCTTGACCAAGCGAGGGGTCGCTCAGGCAGTGACGTGTGCAAAAAGACTAAGGCACCGCATATCCAGCTGTCACTCTCTGACGACAATTTCAAGCCCACTTGGTCGAGCAGCACAGACAGCTTCCATAGTCGTCGAGGAACTTGGCCTACCCCCGGAAACCATCGAGTATGAAACCAGTTTGATGGAATGCAGTTTCGGGCAATGGGAGGGCTTGACAGAAAACGAGATCAAAAGGCGATTTCCCCAGGAATGGGAGGCGCGTTGCGCTGACCGTTGGAACTGTCCGGCACCCGGCGGAGAATCCTACGCTGACGTACATAGGCGAGTTTCTGAGTGGTATTTGGGCAAGTCATTTGATGGGCCAGTGATCATTGTTGGCCACGGTTTAACATCGCGCGTGTTTCGAGGGATCTATCTGGGCCTGTCCCCACAAGAGGTTTTCGCATTGAATGAACCTCAAGACGGATTCATCAAGTTGCGCGACGGACATTCAACCTTGATTGAACATTAGGGCCTTGGCGTTTGAACATTCGCAGCAAGAATCCGGTGTTTCGCGGGCTTCGAGGCTGGAAAACTATTTGCGGAGAAAAAAATCAAATCGTCTCATTCCGGTTAAACTCGCTCCGAGCCAGAAGCGGTATGAACGGCATTGCCTCTGTTCAAGGTAACAATTCGCGGATCGATTTGTTCTTTCTTGGATTGCTTTTTAGGTCGAGGAGCAAATCTTCCAGCTCTGGCTGTTTGAGTGCTTTCGCAGCACCCTTGGGCGAGAACCAATGCCTCTTTCTTTGGTGCCTTTCCTTCCAACGGCGCTTTACCTTATCGACGTAAAGTGGGTAGACGGTGGCTTTCACTTGGACACTGGTACCGTCATTAATTACTTTGGCGTATTCGAACTCACCGATGGGTTTGCGGGAAATTGTGCCTTCCACCCCGGCCTCCTCGAGCGCTTCAATTTCTGCCGCACGCCAGTCTTTCTCGCCATCCATTGGCCAACCCTTCGGCATGATCCAACGCCCCGTGTCACGCGACGTGATCAGGAGGACCTTGAGGCGGTCACCGAACAACTGCAGCGGCAACGCTGCAACTTGCTTAGCACGCTGAACCACTATGCTTTTCGCCTAGCTGACCAGATTAAAGTGATGTGATTGATCCTTTCGATTATGACAGGAAGAAACAAGAAAAGCGTCAGGTTCTTGCGACTCAGAACTCACTGGTTTCCGGCACGCCAACTGATACCCAAATCCGATAGATGCCTTTGAACCCGCCCGGGGTAGTCAGATACTATTGCGTCCACACGCAGGTCGATCATCCTGCCTATTTCTTCGTGCTGATTGACCGTCCAAACGGCGACGCAAAGGCCCAGCTCTTTTGCATATGCCACATTTTCAGCTGTCACATCCGCGTAGTACGGGCACCAAAGCGAACCGCCAGCTTGCTTGACCAAATTTGGAATTTCATCACGACGACCACGCAAGTCAGGGCAAATCGCTTTCGAGGAATCCTCGCCGACGTCATCCGCGTTATCCGGAAACTGCGTCAGGTAGGAAGACGGCATATCAGGAGCTTGTCGCTGACATTCCTCCAGAAGTTTCCAGTCAAAACTGTGCAGTACCGCGCGCGACGAAAGACCTTTGGCGCGAACTTCCTGAAGAACTCGCCCGACAAAGTTTCCTCTATGAAGCGGATCATGGACCACGTCAGGATCCGACTTCAGTTCGAGCATCAGATAGGCGTCGCCGTATTTTGGTTCACTTACCAAATCTAGCAAGTCCATTAGCCTAGGGACACGAACGCCATCCAATTGGGCCTGGTCTGGAAAGCGTTGGCCATAGGCAGAAAGCCCGTCTAACCGTCCAATATCGAATTGCTGGATCTGTTCGAAAGTCAGTGACGAAACCTTCGGTTCCTCGCCGGTCAGAAACAGGCCATCTGCGCCGCGAAAGCTTGGTGCGTGCAGACGATGATTGTGGGTTATGACCGGAACGTCATCCGCCGTCAGGACAACATCAAACTCAAGAAGTGGGACATTGATGGAAAGCGAAAAGTCAAAGCCAATCATGCTGTTCTCGGGCAAAACCCCTCGTGCCCCTCGATGGCCCACGACCCGGATCAGGTTTTCTCCACCCCGGAAGGCTTCGACTTGAGGAAACACCATTAGCCTTCCAGCCTTTCACCGGTTGACTGGTCAAACAAATGCATGTGCTCGGGGGCGACCGAGAACCGCATGTTCGGATGCCGGCCTTCGATCGGATGGACGCCCGGAAGACTTATCGTGATCGCACCGCCGACCCCCGCGAGTTGACCGTGCAACAAAGTGTTTGCCCCAAGCGGTTCTGCCATCTGAATCGCCGCTTCCAGCGGACCATTATCATCCAACAACAGATGTTCTGGGCGTATCCCCAGCTTCAACGCGCTATCAGGACCTACAGATCGGCCGACCGCAATTTCACCGATCTTGATCGTTCCTTTTTCACGACGGGCGTCAAACACATTCATCGCGGGGCTGCCAATGAACTGTGCCGCGAACAGAGTTCTGGGCGCTTCATAAACCTCCAACGGCGTTCCAATCTGCTCGGCAATGCCACCATTCATGACGATCATCCTGTCGGCCATCGTCATGGCCTCGACCTGATCGTGGGTCACATAGAGCGCCGTGATCCCCAGCTTTTCCTGGAGTTCGCGAATTTCCAGACGCATCTGAACCCGCAGCTTGGCATCAAGGTTCGAGAGCGGCTCATCAAACAGGAAGACCGCTGGCTCACGGACAATAGCCCGACCCATTGCTACGCGCTGACGCTGGCCACCTGATAGCTGTCTGGGTTTGCGATCCAGTAAGGGTTCCAGCTGCAACAGCTTGGCAGCTTCGGTCACTTTTTGATCGATCTCAGCCTTGGGTAACTTGGCGATTTTCAGGCCATATCCCATGTTTTGTCGTACGGACATATGTGGGTAGAGCGCATAGTTTTGGAACACCATCGCGATATCGCGATCCATCGGTTCCTTGTCGTTAGCCCTTTCCTCTCCGATCCGGATTTCGCCCGCAGTTACGGTTTCCAGACCTGCAACCATCCGGAGTAGCGTGGATTTCCCGCAGCCCGAAGGGCCAACGATCACGATGAACTCACCGTCCGCGATATCTATGTCGATGCCATGGATGACGTCGGTTGGGCCGAAGCTCTTTTTGACATTCTCAAGGGTTACTGTTGCCATTTCTTACTTCTCGCTATCGACAAGGCCGCGGACAAAGAGCTTTTGCATCGACACAACCACGATGACCGGCGGGATCATTGCCAGAATGGACGTCGCCATAATGACAGGCCATTCGGCCACATCATCACCGGAGGGGAACATCTGTTTGATACCCATCACGATGGTGTTCATTTCGGGGTCGGTGGTGATCAAAAGCGGCCAGAGATATTGGTTCCACCCATAGATGAACAGGATCACGAACAACGCCGCGATGTTGGTCCGGCTCATGGGCACGACGATATCAATGAAGAACCGCATCGGGCGGGCACCGTCGACTCGAGCCGCTTCGGCCAATTCATCCGGGATCGTCAGAAAGAACTGCCGGAACAGGAACGTTGCCGTGGCCGAGGCGATCAGAGGGAAGATCAATCCGTAATAGCTGTTGAGCATACCGAACCCGGCGACAACTTCGAACGTCGGAACGATACGGACCTCGACCGGGAGCATAAGCGTCAGGAAGATCAGCCAAAAGAACGTCGTCCGCCCGGGAAAGCGAAAGTAGACAATCGCAAAGGCAGAAAGCAGTGAGATCACGATTTTGCCCACCGCAATCCCAATCGCCATCACGAGGCTGTTGAACAGCATCGTGGCGACAGGGACGTTCACACCAGAAAACAGCGCGGCCTTGTAGTTTTCCCAGAACTGGTCACCCGGCACTAACGGCATGGGAGGCGTCACGATCTCTGGCTGAGTGACAGTCGAGGCGACAAACGCCAGCCAGATCGGGAAAAAGATGATAAGCACTCCAAGGATCATCATGGCATGGGTCAGCCAGATCCCCATCCCGCGCTTTTCGACCATTCCGTGTTGTTGGGTCGCCATCAGTAATGCACCCTCTTTTCCACGTATTTGAACTGGATAACGGTCAACAGACCGACAACGATCAGCAGAATGACTGACTGCGCCGAGGACGAACCTAGATCCTGTCCCACGAACCCATCCGAGAAGACCTTGTAGACCAGAATGGTCGTCGCCTGCTGCGGCCCGCCTCCGGTGATCGTGTGGATAACGCCAAAGGTTTCAAAGAAGGCGTAGACGACATTGACCACCAACAGAAAGAACGCGGTAGGTGACAAAAGCGGCAGCACGATCGTGAAGAACCGGCGCCAGAAGCGCGCACCGTCGATCGCGGCGGCCTCAATCACGGACCTTGGAACTGACTGCAATGCCGCGAAGAAAAACAGGAAGTTATAGCTGATGCGCCCCCAGGCCGAGGCGACAACAACCAGCCCCATGGCCTCGGTTCCGTTTAGGACATGGTTCCAGTCATAGCCGAGTTGGCCAAGGTACCACGAGACGACGCCGACGCGTGTGTTGAACATGAACAGCCACAGCACGCCTGCAACAGCGGGTGCAACGGCGTAGGGCCAGATCAGCAGCGTCCGGTAAACGCCCGATCCTTTGATCAGGCGGTCCGCGATGACCGCCAGAAACAACGCCGGGATCATCGAGCACAGGGTGACAAGTGTTGAAAACACCGCCGTCGTCACGAAAGAGGCTCGGTAGAATTTATCGCTCAGCAGGAATTCAAAGTTACCGAGACCCACGAACTGGGACGACAGCCCAAAGGGGTCAGGTATAAACAGAGATTGCCAAACAGCCTGCCCCGCCGGATAGAAAAAGAATACAGCAGAAATGATGACCTGCGGGGCGATTAGCGCCAGTGGCAATAGCCAGCCGCGAAAGGTGACGCGTTTTTCCATCCCGATAAACCACCGAATAAAGAAAATGCGGGCCCTCAATAGGCCCGCATCAAATTACAACTTATTGATTGGCGGATTCGAACCGGCGCAGCAGCGCGTCACCGCGTTCTTTCGCGCTGTCCATCGCTTCCTGAGCCGTTTTTTCACCGGACCAAACAGCCTCGAGCTCTTCGTCGATGATGCCGCGAATCTGATCAAACGATCCCAAACGCAGACCTTTCGAGTTTGCGGTGGGCTCTTTCGCCGTCATCTGGATCACAGCGATATCGGTTCCCGGGTTTTCGTCGTAAAAGCCTGCGGCACGCGTGGCTTCACCAGCTTCGGCCGTGATCGGAAGATAACCGGTGTTCTGGTGCCACGCCGCCTGAACGTCCGAAGACGACAGGAAGCTGAGGAATTCGCCGACGCCTTTGTATTCCTCGGCGTCATGACCTTCCATCACCCAAAGAGACGCTCCGCCGATAATGGTGTTCTGCGGCTCGCTTGTGACGCCTTCCCAATAGGGTAGCGGGCGCACATCGAATTCGAACTCAGCTTCGGAGCTGATGCCAGCGTAACCGGCCGAACTTTCGGTAAACAATGCGCATTCGCCAGCTCGGAAGTTTGCACCACCTTCGTTTCTGCGCCCCGTGTAGATGAACTTGCCATCCTTGGCCCAGTCACCCATTGCTGTCAGGTGTGCGACCTGCGCCGGACCGTTCAGCATCAGCTCGGTATCCAGACCGGCAAAACCGTTGTCCTGCGATGCGAACGGAACGTCGTGATAGGCCGACAGGTTCTCGAGGTGAATCCAGCTTTGCCATGCGGTCACCAGCGGGCAGTCCTCGCCGCCAGCCTTCAGCTGCTCAAGTACGTCGCCAACCTTTTCCCAGGTCGATAGATCTGTGTCCGGATCAACACCCGCCGCTTCGAAGGCATCGCGATTGACCCACAGAACCGGTGTGGACGAGTTGAAAGGCAGTGAGAGCATTTCTCCGTCCGTTGTAGTATAGTACCCTTTGACAGCGCCAATGTACGCGTCAGGATCAAACGATGCACCGCTTTCAGCCATCACTTCATAGACGGGTTTGATTGCACCTTCGGCCGACATCATCGTTGCAGTGCCCACTTCGAAAACCATTAGAATGTGGGGCTGCTCACCGGCGCGGAAAGCCGCAATACCTGCGTTCAGAGTTTCCGAGTAATTGCCTTTGTGGCTTTCGACCACGACGAACTCATCCTGGCTGGCGTTGAACTCTTCGACCTGCGCTTTGACAAGCTCACCCAGTCGGCCGGTGAAGGCGTGCCAGAACTGAACTTCAGTTTGGGCCATCGCCGCCACGGGGGACAACGCAGTAGTTACGGCGAGAGCGCCGAGAAATTGCTTATTCATGATTCCTCCCATGCATCAAACTGATGCGGTCACTAACACCAAGCGCAGTGCGCATCTGGTGAGATTATTATCCCACCGACGTTACATTGGGCTGAATATAATTCAAGACCTTATTATTGGCAAAAAACATAACATCATATTATATTTGAGGCTGTCAGCCAAAAGAAGGACCCACAATGAGCCGAACCTTGAGGATCAGACAACTGGAAGCGCTCATGGCGGTAACCATCAACGGCTCGGTCACGGGAGCCGCTTCTGATCTGGGAGTCAGTCAGCCGGCCGTCAGCAGACTGCTTTCCGATCTTGAAAAATCGCTTGGGTTTCAACTTTTTGATCGCCGCGAAGGTCGGTTAGTGCCGACACAGGAGGTGCGGTACCTGCAACCCAGCGTAGAGCGTGTTCTTGAACTGATGAGGCAGATATCGGATGTCAGTCAGGACATAACGCAACGCAAAGCGGGACACATCCGCATCGCATGTTTGCCTGGGTTCGCCACCAGTCACCTTCCCAAGGTAATCGCCACGTTTTTACAAGATCGGCCAGGTGTAACAATGACGATCGAGCCTGACAGGCCGGAACGTATTCTCGAGTGGATGATTGGTGAGCAATATGATTTCGGAATCACAGACAGTTTTAACGGGCATCCGGCCGTCGAAAGTAGAGACATCGATGTCCGTACAGTTTGCGTGTTTCCTACCGGGCATGAATTGGAAAAACTCTCCGAGGTGACACCAACGGATCTTGCAAATGCCAAGATTATTCACACACGGCGCGACAGCGATTTTTTTGGACAGCTTTCAAAAGCGTTTCAAAGCGCCAATGTCAAACTCAATTCCCACATCGAAGTCAGGCAGTTCACGGCGGCTTGTGAATTAGCTGTAAAGGGTGTTGGGATTTCCGTGGTCAGCGAGTTGGACGCCGTCCAGTATGCAAACGCCGGATTGAGCTACCGACCGTTCAAACCGCTCTTGTCACATACGCTTTCCCTTGTGCGTCCGATTTTGAAGCAACCGTCATTGGTGACGCTAGAGTTCATCGAGCAGTTCCAAGAGAGCCTAGCCCCGTTCAAGGCAGGCAAACTCCATCACTGATTGCAGGGCGGCAAACGCCAATGTTCGCCGTCAGCAAGCCGTACATTTTCGATCTTCATAGCTTGAAACCAATTCTTGAGCACTTGGAATAGCCCCCGAGATCGATCTCGCATTAACAGTCAAAAACCGCGAAAAGCCGAGTAGTTCTTCAATTTAGCATGGATGATTTAGTTCCTAATCCTAGGGCACTTTAGCGACCGCTTTGTCCGCTCACTTGCCTTTACTCGCCAGAATTCCCAACGTCCAGTTTCCGCAATTTGTGACCTGCCGCACAAGCGAAGGGCTGGACCACGTTAAATGGCCGGAAAGGGCTCAAACCGCCTGATTAACATTGTCGCAGCGAATGACCTTAGAGCTCTAACCGGACCTCCGCTCGCGCCACTGATATTGCTAGCGCAGCACGTCGTGAACCGCAGAAACCGGACGTTGGGTTTACCAGGCTAAATGGGCGGGGGGCAGACTTTGCCGCCACTCGATTTCAACGAATGAATGGCTGCTTTCTCTGCCACGGGGATTTCAGGTTAGCGCAGCTTGCGACTTTCTGTACAAGCAAAGCGTCAGGTGACTATCAAGGTCTGGTAGGTGTTTGGCCTCGTTTGAACCAACATTCCTACTCGTTTGGTGGCTGCGCCGGACTCAGATCCAATTTATCGATGGCGATGTCTAGATCGCGATCATTGATCAATTTGGCGTACTTACCAATTCTCCCCCCAAGCTTCGGAAAGTTCCATTGTCTTCCTTGGTATGAATGATTTGAACGAGCACGCCGCCAGTAGCCGAAAATGTAACCATGATTCCCGGCCACGCCAGGATTTGGTTCTTCGAGAAGCAGTCATTCGTCGTAGATCGCCAGAAGGTAGCATTGTCCGCTCAGCCGACCTTGATCCGGTCTGAACCGACCCGATGACCTACTGAAACCGCCGGATGACTGGTCTGAGCCGATTGTGTTTAAAAACTCGAAAATCCGAGAAGACCGAAAATTTGCAAACGCGCGACCGCCCGAAAAAGTCCTCCACTGCCATCGCCGACAGCCGATGAGGCGCTCCCTTGCAGCCGGTGTTAGGTTTTGGCCGACCCCTCAGCCGGAAATTCCGACCAGCTCTGTACGTGCAATAATTTTAATCTAGTTCCACTAAATCTGGACTTTTTCAACACTATCAAGCCCAAATCGCACACTCGTTTCTGGCGCCGCTTCCAAAGCGCATGGGTGTATACCCCATAATCCGGCAGTCGCTCGAGCCAATTGCGGAAAGCAGATCAGACTTGGTTTGCATCTTTTCGTCGGTTCCGACAACCAAATTGGAATCCGACATTGCAATGTGCTTTCAGTCGTTTGGTATCCACCACAGTCCAATTTTTTGGAGCCGTGACTTCGACCCATGGTGAGATGTAATCCTGTGCAAAATAAGCATGTCCATGGCCCGGTGGTGCGCCAAAGGACAAGGCCATGTCGAGCGCCAGTTGGAAGTGCGTTACGACTGGGACAAAGACGAGGTGCTTTGAGACATCCTCGGCAGGAGGCTCGTTCATCCAAGGTGGCGCGCGCCATACCGAAAGCGGGTCATAGAAGACGATCGGGTCGCTGGAATACTGCAGAAATACGATCCTCATGTCGCCCCAATCCGAACCGGCTTGCGAGGCATCCGAGAAATGGGATGAATACCTGACAAACGATCCGCTTCCGATAGTTGGGAGTACCCAGGGGCTACCGGGTTCGCGAGCGTGCTGTACATGCTGCCAGAACCGCGATGGAAATGGCGGGCCAGCCCAGAATGCCCCGTCGATCGGGTCATCAACTAGGCGAAAAAGGTTCGTAGCATACATCGACGACCACGCGCCTAGACTTAGACCATGCGCGTACAGCCTTGGGCGGCGGTCCTTCGGCAGTGTTCGCCAATATTTGTGCACTACTTCGAGAAGCACCGTCGCTTGATCGAGGCCAGTTCGGGTTTCTAGAACCAGGGCCAAAGGCGATTGCAGATAGGAGTATTGGACGCTAACTGTCGCGATGTCGCCGTTGTGCATATATTCCACCGGGTCGTGTGAACCGGGGTCCATCCACCCGGTCCCGGTGGGACTTGTGACAATCAGAACTTCCCTGTCAAAGGCGTTCAATCGCTGCAACTCGGCCAGCGCCAGCTCAGCCCGTTCCATTGGCGTCTCGCCATTGGCTCGGCCGACATAGACACGGATCGGGTTCATAGCAGGTTTGCCAGTAAACGCGGATATCGCTTTGGCGTTCGGGCCATCCAGGACGAAATCCCGGCCCGGCTGACCCATCGCGGCCCAGTCGATCAAGGATGCTTCAGAGCCCGCTTGATCCGGCCGTTCGGGTAAGGCGGGCGCGACATCAAAGAGCATTTGAGCGGCCTCGTAGCTTTCATCAAGCCCCCTAACCACTCGATCAAAAATACCGTCGCGGGTGACGACAAAAATAATCAAGGCAACTGTCACGACGCCCAGAACGTTAGCCCTTCGCGGCGGCATAAAACGATAGAAGCGGCCCCTGATCCATCGAAACAAGGCCGCCACTAACGCGCCGATTAGGAAAAAGACTGCGAAGGTACCCGCGCCAGCCAAAAGTATCTGCACCAAGTGTTTTGCGTCGGCAAGTTCCATCCCCATCTTTGCACGAATCTCGTTCTGCCATTCGAGGCTGAAAGTTAGTGCCCAGATCGCAAATCCGGCGACCAAAGCTGCAAAGATAACCTTCCCGCCAAGCGCCGGCCGCCCAAGCATGCGCGGCAGATCTGCAGCAAGCCAAACCAGTTCAATCACCCGTCCCAAAAGGTATCCTAGGGCAACCAAGATCCCGCCTAGAATTCCCTGAACTAAAGGCCCGCGCGGAATGAGAGATGGGGTTAGCGAGGCGGCGAAGAACAGAAGACCCAATAGTATGCATGGTAGGGACATCCCAGTAATCAGTGATCTTATCCACCGCACGATCGACCCTCCCCGAGCAAAGGCAGTTCAGTCAGCTTAGTAAAATGCCAGGCTATGGGCCATGTTTATCGCGTATAGTTGTGGCGTGTGGCCTGCGCCGTCCCGACTTTCCTGACTTGAACGCAACCAGTTCGGTGATCTCCGATGTTCGACTTTTTACCTGAGGCGTCATTCGACTGCTGTTCCTGTTCGGTCATACAGAAGTCGGTTGGTTTGTCGGCGGAGCAGACGCCTAGCTTACTCTGCTAAACGACCTGGCGAAACCAAAACCAACTGACCCAGCCCCCTAAACCGGGCCGTTTGGATTTAGAATCCGTTCCTGTTTTGCTCTGAAACCCAACCTTCTGCCACCTGGGCATAGAGTTTTCCGCATTTTCTCAGCATGACGGGCTGGTATCGTCATGTGAGTTTGCCAGCATTGCCGGAGGGATATTCCCGATGGCGCTGTGCGGTCTTTCTTCGTTGTAGTATCTACGCCATTCCTCCATCTTTTCGCAAGCGTCCGACAGCGACAGGAACCAATGCGTGTTCAGGCATTCTGCCCTGAACTTTGAGTTGAACGCTTCGATGAAGGCATTGTCGGTCGGTTTGCCGGGACGTGAGAAATCGAGCGTTACACCGTTATGGTAGGCCCATAAGTTCATATCCCGTGAGATGAGCTCGCTGCCATTGTCCACCCGTATCGTCGCCGGGAAGCCAATCTGCCGACACACCCGATCCAGCGTGGCGACAACGTCTTCGCCCTTGTAACTGAACCTTGGGTCAATGACGGGTGAGACGCGCGAGAATGTGTCGACCACGGTCAGAACGCGCAGTTTGCGGCCAGTCGCAAGCTGATCATGAACGAAGTCCATGGCCCACACATCATTGGGCCTCACGGCATCCGAACGATCCTCTCTCAGTTTGGCCTTCACCCGCCGTTTTGGTGATTTGTTCCGCAATTGCAGCCCCATCTCGCGGTAAATCCTATAGACTTTCTTGACGTTGACCGGCCAACCCTCACGGCGCAACACATAGTGCACG
>NZ_JAKRGB010000015.1 GCF_022347725.1 Ruegeria sp. Ofav3-42 | reverse complement strand
ACCGCGTGCGCGATGATCTGAGGTGGAAACCGGTGGCGCTTGTAACTGATCGACGATGACTTCATCGAAGTCACCTACGTCCAACTGCGTGCATGAGCAACCGAACGACAGTTAACGTGACAACACCGGTCACACAGCTTGAAGAGGCAATCCGGGAACTGCTGACAACCGAGCGAATTGTTCTGGACGCGGCCAGTCAGCCGGGATTTGACGTTCGAAACGTTTCAGGCGGCTTGGGCAGCGTTCGAGAAAGCGAGGGTCTGAACTCCCGGCTTTCAGCATTCGCCCGTTGCCCTGCTCTTACCGTCTCAACCGCGCCCGCGGTATGGGGGCACCCCTTGATCCGGGATCCAGACGCCTTCGGGCATCGGACCGGTTTGCCAGAACACGTCGATCGGAATGCCGCCGCGGGGATACCAGTATCCGCCGATGCGCAGCCACCGGGGCTCCAGGAACTCTTGCAGGCGACGTGCGATCGAGACCGTGCAATCCTCGTGGAAAGCTCCGTGGTTGCGGAACGAGCCCAGAAACAGTTTGAGGGCCTTGCTTTCCACCAACCACTGAGCGGGCACGTAATCGATCACCAGATGGGCAAAGTCCGGCTGTCCCGTCATCGGGCAAAGCGAGGTGAACTCCGGTGCGGTAAAACGCACGTTGTAATCAACATCGGCCTGCGGGTTCTGTACCCGCTCCAGCACGGCTTCTTCCGGGCTGGCGGGCATTTTCGTTTCTCCACCCAGCTGGGTGAGGTTGCTGTAGATACTGTCGGTCATCTTATCTCTCCTACGGTCAGACGCCGCGTTTGTTGCCCCAGACCAGAACGTGAAGCTGAGGCAGAATGCGTGGTGTGAACCATCTGGCATTCAGTGTTTTGTCGATCAGCCATTCCAGGCGGCTGGTGGCATTGGTCAGATCAACAGGGCTGGACGGGTCGGTTTCAGGGTTGCCGGGCTGCAGATACAGCGGCAGGTCCGGATAACGTTCGGCCACGTCCCGGGCCCAGTTGAAATCAGCGTCGTCAAAGATCACGATTTTCAAAGCCGTATGTTCGGGACGCACGGCCAGGCAAGCTTCGAATGCGGCCCAGTTCATCACCTCGCCACTGCTGGGCGGCTTCGGGCTGAGCACCAGCATTGCAAGATTGGAAAACCACGGTTTGGCGATCGAACCCTGAGTTTCACATGCAAAAGCATAGCCTTGAGAAACCCCGTGCTTGATCAGCGGGCCAAAGTCCTGAATGGCGGGGTTGCCGCCAGACAGCGACACGGTCAGGGGTTGCCCGCCGGAAAGGCATTGCACTTCGGACCAGACGGCTTCGGTTTCCATTGCAACCCAGTCGTGGCGATGCGCGCTGTCGACCGCGTGCAAGCTATCGCACCAACTGCAGCGAAAATCGCATCCGCCCGAGCGTACAAAGACCGTCGGTTGGCCGATAAGCGCGCCCTCGCCCTGTACTGTGGGGCCGAAGATTTCGGAAATCCGTAAGGTCATGGCCGATACTCGGCCCAGGTCTTGGGTGTTTCGGACACCCTTACCGCAGCGGTTTCAGGCCACCGGGCAAAACACCAATCAAAGAAATGCCGCGCGAGGTTTTCCGCAGTCGAGACCACGTTCAGCGCTTCATTCAGGTGCCGGTGATCAAACTCGTCATCGATATAGGTCTTGAGCGGTTTGAGCTCGTGATAATCACGCACGAACCCGTCGGCATTCAGATCCTTTCCGGCCAGTTCGACGACGACAATATAGTTGTGCCCATGCATGCGGGCGCATTGGTGATCATCGGGCAGGTGAGTCAGCTGGTGCGAGGCGGAAAAGTGGAATTCTTTGGTGATCCGGTACATCAGATCTGCGCCTCTGCAACGGCCGATTTCCAGAATTCGGCGTCTTCGTACTCGGTCGGGTCCGGTACGCCAGCCAAATCAAACGCCTCGCGCCGCTCAACGCAGGTGCCGCAACGGCCGCAGTGAACGTCGCCGCCCTTGTAACATGACCACGTCTGATCGAACGGAGTGCCCACACGGGCGCCCTCGGTAACGATATCCGCCTTGCTGCGGTGAACGAAAGGCACGTGCAGCGCCACATCCGCATAGCCGTCCAGCGCGGCGCGCTGCATGGTATCGAATGCGTCAGTAAACGTGGGGCGACAATCAGGGTAGATAAAGTGATCGCCGCCGTGCACGGCAGCAGCAACCGCGTCGTCTCCCTGAGCTGCCGCCACGCCATAAGCGATTGTCAGCATGATTGCGTTGCGATTGGGGACGACGGTCACTTTCATCGTTTCTTCTGCGTAGTGCCCATCCGGCACATCCACGTCGTCGGTCAGCGCCGAGCCGGTCAGGGACGCCCCAACCGACCGCAAGTCGATTACGTGATGGGGTACGTTCAGCTGTTCAGCGCAGGCCGCTGCGAATGACAGTTCCTTGGTGTGGCGCTGGCCATAGTCGAAGGACACAAGCCGAGATAGATGCCCGTCCGCCGCCAACACATGTGCCAGCGACACGGAATCCA
Organism: Ruegeria sp. Ofav3-42; assembly: GCF_022347725.1. GTDB lineage: Bacteria > Pseudomonadota > Alphaproteobacteria > Rhodobacterales > Rhodobacteraceae > Ruegeria. Next base: position 127,391 of record NZ_JAKRGB010000015.1, on the reverse strand, counting down.
GTCCGCCTGAGCAGACCAAAGTAGTTTTCATTTTTTCAGTCCTTGTTTTGATAGCCGGGTAGGCTGCGACCGGCGGGCGGGACGCATAAGGACTTTTCGCGATAAGCGCAATGCACGTCTTGGTGCGTTTGATGACGCGGGCGTTTTGGTCAGGCCTCAGTGAAGCGCGGTGGCACAAGCCCAGCTTGAAACCAGCTTACCAAGGACACAATGGAAAAGACCGGTAATCCCGTCGCTTGCCGGATATCTGCCGCGTAGGGGCACATATTCGTGCACTCCAAAACGATGGCTCCAAGGTCAGGATTTTCGGATTGCAAGGTCAGCGCAGCGTCAACGTTGTCTGCGCGCGCTTTGTCGACGTCCAAAGTCAGTTCGTTTCCCAGAATCGCGCGGGTGAATTCTCGGCCGCCTTCTGTGGTGCCGATGGGTGTGCCGTCAGGCACTTTGGCGCCGCGCAGGTGATCTTTGGACAGCGTGGATGCTGATATCGTCAGAATGCCAGCTCGTTTCCCGGCCGGAAGAGTGCGGTTCACCATGTCGACCTGCATCAGCGAGGATGTCACGACCGGGACCGGGACCGCCTCTGACAGTTCTTGCTGGAACAGGGAAAGGAACCCGCAATTGGTGGTGATGCCATCTGCACCATCTTTGACCAGTTCGCGGGCCGCGTCGATGAATGCATCCAGCATACCTTCAGCCCTGTGTCGGACCACACGATCCGGTGAGGCGTCGCGCACGATCCGATACAGCACCGGAAACGGCCATGTCAGCGCATTCCCCATATCGCCGGGGATTCGGGGAAACTGGGCGTCCAGCATGAGAATGCCGACAGATGCGCCGTATATGGATTTTCCGCCTTGGGCGATCATCACGATGCCTCCTCGATGATGCGGGCCGAGATGTCTTCGGACCCTTTCATGTAGATGTTGGAAATCCCGTGGCGTACAGCGTCCTGCACCTGATCCATGCGCTTTGTGATGTGCGCGCTTAGCACACGTGCGGCCTCATCCGCGTCGCGGTTCAGAAGAGCCCGCATGACTCGTTTGTGTTCGTCCTTCGAGCGCTGAACCCGGTCCAGACTCATGGAAATCCAGCGGATATAGCGGATGCGTTCATTAATCCGGATCAGGGTCTGCAACAGTTCGTTGTTGCCGGACAGGTTGGCGATGCCCAGATGGAACGCCTCGTCCCTGCTGACGGCTTCTTCGACAGTCAGGCCGGTGATCTCAATGCCTGTCGCATAAAGCTCATCATGCAGTGTCCTGAGGTCTTCATCCGACGCTTTTCCGCAGGTGGCGCGTGCAGCGGCGACCTCGATGATCTGGCGCAGCTCGAACAGGTCAAAAACGCTTTGCGCATCCAGTGGGCGGCAGAAAAACCCCTGACCGGGGCGAAAATCGAATAGTCGTTCGGCGACCAGCCGGTTCAACGCCTCGCGCAAGGGAGTCCGGCTGACGCCCAACTCTTTTGAGAGCGCTACTTCGTTCAGTCGGTCGCCGGGGCGAAGGCGAAACGAGACGGCCATCGCCTTTACCTGATCGTAGATGTCATCAACGCGTGGGCCCGCCATGAACTCGTCCTTTTGCCTTCGGCCCACAGGTGCCACAGCCCGCGCTTGAAATCAATATACAAAACTGTATACAGCTCTGTGTGCAGGGTGAACATGAAGGAATCACAAGCCATGACAGGGACGAATTATCTGACCGGAGCTGAGGCGATGGTGCGCATGCTTGAGGCACATGGCGTGAAGCACATGTTCGGCTTGTGCGGCGATACGACATTGCCCTTCTATGACGCGTTGGCGCGGATGGATCAGGGCATTCAGCACATCCTGACGCGGGATGAACGCCATGCGGCTTACATGGCGGACGGCTATGCCCGCGTGACCGGCAAGCCGGGTGTGTGTGAAGGCCCGTCCGGAGGAGGAGCCACTTATATCCTGCCGGGTGTGGTAGAGGCCAATGAAAGCTCGGTTCCCATTCTGGCAATCACCTCCGATGTCGCCACGACAAGCCGCGGGAAATACCCTTTGACCGAATTGGATCAGGCTGCACTGTTCAAGCCGCTGGCGAAATGGAACTCGTCGCTGGATGACGCGACACGATTGCCAGCAATGGTTCGCGCGGCGTTTCGGGCGATGACAACCGGAACACCCGGCGCAACCCATCTGGCGCTGCCCTTCGACACGCAAAAGGGGCAGGTTGACGAGGCCGAGATTTGGGCGGATCCCCGACACCGCAGCTATCCGGCTGAGCGGGCCGGTCCTGATCTGGATGCAATCGAAGCCGCCGCCGACATTCTTGCCAGGTCAAAATCGGCAGTCATCGTGTGCGGTGGCGGGCCGGTATTGTCCGGGGCCACTGATGCGTTGCGCCGGGTTGCGGGCCTGTTGGACATACCCGTTGCCACGACTGTTTCCGGGCAGGGGTCGATTGCCGAAACCGATCCGCTTGCGCTGGGCGTAGTGGGTTCTAACGGAGGAATTCCGGCAACTCGTGCCGTTGTGGATCAGGCCGATGTCGTCGTTTTTGTCGGTTGTCGCGCGGGATCGGTTACGACCGAACGCTGGCGAAGCCCCGCGCGGGACACCACGATCATTCATATCGACAGTGATCCTATGGTGATCGGTGCAAACTATCAGACAGAAGTGGCGATATGCGCGGATGCTCGGCTGGCGCTTGAGGCATTGGCGAGCGCATTGGAGGCGCGGAACGATCTGCCCAACCTAGGCGGTACCGCCAAAGCAAGTGCAGCGTGGGAGGCAAAGATGGCAGCATTTGCCCCGCTTGCCGCCAGCCGGGAAACTCCGATCCGGCCCGAGGCCGTGATGGCATCGCTGATGGATATCCTTGATGACGATGCGATTGTTGTCGCTGACCCGGGAACGCCTTGCCCCTATTTCAGTGCACATTATCGCTGGCGCAAACCGGGCCGGCACTTCATCACAAATCGAGCGCATGGTGCGTTGGGGTATTCGCTGGGTGCTGCTATGGGGGCGCATGTGGGTCGGCCATCGGTCAAGACGCTGGCCGTGATGGGAGACGGTTCCTTCGGTTTCACCTGCGGTGAGTTTGAAACGATGGTGCGGCACAACATGCCGATTACCTCGATCGTGTTTTCAAACTCGGTCTTCGGATGGATCAAGGCGGGTCAGGATTCGGGCTTTGGTCAGCGCTATTACAATGTCGATTTCAATCGGACCGATCATGCCGCAGTCGCCTCGGCCTTTGGTGTCAAATCATGGACGGTGAAAGACCCGGATGACCTGCGTAAAGTCCTGAAAGAGGCCGTTGAGCATGATGGTCCAACACTGGTTGATATCCATTCTCAGCAGCTTCACGAAGCTGCGGCTCCGGTTTCCGAATGGGTGGCATAAGACGCAATCGACGGGGTCAACTGGGCCAAAAACTCCTGCGCGATCGTCGATAACGGCCGCCCCTTGGCTGTGATGATCGCAAGGTCCAGCGTTACCGCCGGCCTGAAAGGGCGGGTTTGATATCCGCTCTCGCCATCGAACGTGACCGTAAAGGGGTCGATCATTGCGACGCCCATACCCTGTTTGACGAAACTCAACAGATTCTCGGACAAGTGCGTGTGAATCCGGGTTTGCCATGATCGCCCCGCGGCCTGAAAGATGTCGCGGGTTCGGCGGTGGGTCTGATGTTCAGGGCCCATCACGATAAAAGGTTCGTTTTCCAGAAGCTCTGGCGACAACACTTCATAAGCGGCCAAATGGCTGCCTTCCGGAAAAGTCGCCATCGTTTCGAAGTGAAAGACTTGATAGTTTAGCGTGTCGTGCAGAATTGGCATCTCGACAATGCCGATCTCGAACAGGCCAGAAATGACCCATTCCTGAATTTTCGAGGAATACTGAGATTGAAAGCTCACGGACAGGTTGGGACGTGATTTGGCAAACCGCGCAATCTCTCGCGGCATAAAGCCGAACGACAGTAGATGAGGGGCTGCGACTTGCAACTGCCCGGGGTGCTTGTTCTGTAAATCAGACACGGCTTGGGCAACGTGATCCAAACCGCGCACTACGGTATCGACCTCACGATATAACAGCTCTGCTTCGGGGGTCGGCAGCAGTCGGCCCTTGTTACGCTCGAAAAGGGGCAGCCGCGCTTCTCGCTCCAACTGCGCAAGCAGGTTACTGATGCCGGGTTGCGATATTCCAAGCACCGACGCGGCCCCTGTAACGGTTCCGGTTTCCATAATGGCGTGAAACGCCTGCAACTGACGAAAGCGCAGCGACACAGCTTACCTCATCATTTCTTATGATGGACTTACGAAAATATAGTATTTGAAATGATATGAGGGTCAAGGCAGGCTTCGTCCCATCGCGGGGAGGAAGAATGAGCACTCTGACACAAAAGATCATCGGGTATGACCTGTGGCATCTGGAACTGCCGGTCACATCTCGCCGTGATCACGGAATTGGGTCCGTCGAAGGTGTTTGCGAGGTCGTTGTCGTGCGGCTAACGTCCGAGGATGGCACTCAGGGCTTCGGCGAGGCGTCGCCTTGGTCGGTGTTTACCGGTACGCCTGAGGCGACGTACGCCGCGCTCAATCGCTATCTGCGGCCCTTGGTCATGGGCGCAAGGGTCGCCGACCGGGCCGCAATAATGTCTCGGGCGGCATATGCGGTGGCACATTGTACTGAGGCCAAGGCAGCGCTGGAAACTGCATTGCTTGACCTTGCTGGCAGGATTTCCGCCGTACCCGTCTGGTCTCTGTTGGGCGGAAAATGCCGGGATGCGATCCCGCTGAGCTGCTCTATCGCAAATCCCGATTTTTCGCAGGACATCGATTTGTTGGCGCGTCTGCGGGAAGATGGGGTTCGGATCGTCAAGCTGAAGACTGGGTTCAAAGACCACGCTTTTGACATCATGCGGTTGGAGTATTTGGCCCAGAACTGCCCTGAGCTCTCTGTACGTGTCGACTATAATCAGGGGCTCAGCATCGAAGACGCACCGGTTCAGGTGCGGGATGTAGCCCAGTTCAAGCCGGACTTCATCGAACAGCCCGTGCGTGCGCATCACTACGGTATGATGGCAAAGCTGCGGCAAATGACGGATGTGCCCTTGCTGGCGGACGAGAGTGTTTTTGGCCCCGAGGACATGGAGCGCGCTGCCCGCGAAGATATTTGCGACGGTGTTTCCGTAAAAATCATGAAATCCGGTGGTCTGACACGTGGTCAAACCGTTGCTCGTATCGCCGCCGCGCATGGGCTAAGCGTTTATGGCGGAGATATGTTTGAGGCCGGATTGGCGCACCTGGCGGGCACCCACATGATCGCCGCGACGCCGGAAATTACCTTGGGCTGCGAATTCTATCAGGCCTCGTATTTTCTGGCGGAGGACATTTTGGAGCAACCCTTCGAGGTGAATCGTGGTGAGGTTGTTGTTCCCGATGGACCGGGTTTGGGCGCAAGACCTGATCTGAGCAAGCTCGACCACTTTGCAGTGTCGAAAGCCGTGGCCGCATGAGCGAGCAGAAGACCATAGCCATTATCGGTGCTGGTATTGTTGGCGTCTCGGCAGCCGTCTGGCTGCAACGGGATGGCCATGATGTAATTCTGATCGACAAAGCAGGGCCGGGTGAGGGGACCTCGCATGGCAATGGCGGGGTGCTGGCGTCCTGCTCGATTGTTCCGGTGACTGTTCCGGGATTGCTTCGGAAAGCGCCGAAAATGTTGCTGAGCCCCTCTCAACCTTTGTTCTTGAAATGGGGGTATTTGCCGAAGCTGGTCCCGTGGCTGACGCGCTATCTGAAACATGCGAACTCTGATGATGTGGAACGGATTGCGTCCGCGCTGACACCGATTGTTGGCGACAGTCTGAACGATCACAAAGCACTTGCCGAAGGCACCGGGGCCGAGAAATGGATCGTGCCTTCGGATTATTTGTTTCTATATGAAAATCGCGCTCATTTTGAAGGAGATGCCTTTGGCTGGGATGTCCGGCGCAGGCACGGTTTTACATGGGAAGAGCTGGAGGGCCAGGCTTTTCACGCCTACGACCCGGTCTTCAGCCAGGATATCGGCTTCGCCGCAAAGCTTTCGGATCATGGCCATATCACTGACCCGGGTCGATATGTGAAAGACCTTGCCGCGCATATCGAGGAAAATGGTGGCAGGATTATCCGGGCCACTGTCGAAGATGTCGTTCGCGAAGATGGCCGGGTTACCGGCGTGCGGGCCGACGGAGAGACGATTTCCTGCGACACGGCGATCGTGACGGCTGGAGTCTGGTCTGGCCCGTTGGCCCAACAATTGGGTGTTTCTGTTCCTCTTGAAAGCGAACGTGGTTATCATCTTGAATTGGTAGAGCCTTCTGCCATGCCGCGTAGTCCAGTTATGGTGGCCTCGGGCAAGTTCGTAGCCACGCCAATGGAGGGGCGTATTCGGCTGGCGGGAATTGTCGAATTTGGCGGGCTCGAAGCAGCGCCTTCGCGCGCGCCATTTGAACTGATGCGCAAGAACGCCCGGGCGGCCTTTCCAGGCGTAACATGGAAGGAGGAAGTGGAATGGATGGGGCACAGGCCCGCACCGGCGGACTCGATCCCCGTTATCGGCGAGGTTCCGGGTGTTAAGGGCGCATACATGGGCTTTGGGCACCATCACATCGGTCTGACGGGCGGACCAAAAACAGGACGTCTGTTGGCGCAGATGATCGCGGGTCGGAAACCAAACACTGACATGAGCGTCTATGCGCCGTCACGCTACGCGACTTGAGAACTACCGGTGAAAAACACCGACAACTTTAAAATAGACAGGGAGAAAAAGATGAAGAAATTGACAAGCCTTCTGGCGGCAACCGCATTGACTGCCGCTGCTACAGCTCCGGCGGTGGCCGAAAAATGGGATATGCCCATGGCCTATTCGGCATCGAATTTTCATTCGGCCACGGGTGCGGAATTTGCGAAATGCGTGACCACCGGAACCGGTGGTGAGATTGAAATCGTCACCCATCCGTCCGGTTCCCTTTTCAAAGGTGCCGACATCAAACGCGCAATTCAAACAGGGCAAGCGCCGATTGGTGAGCGCCTGCTGTCGGGTCACCAGAATGAGAATGCACTATTCGGGTTCGACTCCATTCCGTTCCTGGCAACTTCGTTTGATGACAGTGCCAAGCTTTGGGAGGCTGCAAAGCCGTCGCTTGAAAAATTGTTGGCAGAACAGAACCTGACCCTGCTTTATGCCGTGCCGTGGCCACCGCAGGGCCTGTATTTCAAGGAAGAGGTGAATTCGGTGGCCGATATGGAAGGCATCAAGTTCCGGTCCTACAACAACGCCACGTCTCGCTTGGCGGAACTCACTGGCATGCTACCAGTGACCATTGAAGCGGCGGAAATCAGTCAGGCGTTCGCGACTGGTGTTGCTGACTCGATGGTGTCGTCAGGGTCGACCGGGTATGATCGGAAAGTCTGGGAAAGCCTGAACTATTTCTACGAAGTGGATGCCTGGCTGCCGCGTAACTACGTCATGGTTAACTCGGACATATGGGCTGGCGTATCTGACGCGAACAAGAACGTTATCAAGGCCTGCGCCGAACTGGCCGAGTATGCGGGCAACTGGCGAGCCAAGGAGTACACAGGCTTTACGCTGCAAGGGCTGCGCGATGGCGGTATGACCGTTGGTCCGGCGTCCGAGCAAATGACGAATGAGCTGAAAGAGATCGGCGTCACCATGACCAACGAATGGCTTGAGGCCGCGGGCGACGAGGGCAAAGCCATCGTCGATGCCTTCAACGCGTCTCAGTAATCATCCCGTTCCGGGCGGCGGTGCATACTGCCGCCCGTTTCATATCAAATAAACAAAGCGGGGATAGCATGGTGGCGTTACGAGGGCTTCGGTCCGTATTGGATTTCATTTATCAGGCAGCAGGGGTTCTGGCGGCACTTAGTTTGATTGCCATTCTTCTGCTGATCGTGGTGCAGATGCTGGCCCGCTGGACCGGCGAGGTCTTCCCCGGAGCACCCGATTATGCCGGCTATGCCATGGCCGCCGCATCGTTTCTTGCGTTTGCCAATGCGCTCAACCGGGGTAGCCATATACGTGTTTCGATACTGTTGAATGCGGTTCCGGATGGCGCGCGCCGTATCCTTGAAATCTGGTGCTTTGCCATTGGCTCGGCCGTGATGTGGTATTTCTGCTGGTACGCCTATCGCTTTGTCTACTGGAGCTGGAAGTTCAACGATATCAGTCAAGGGCAGGACAGAACCGCCCTGTGGATACCGCAATCAACCATGCTGATTGGGGCGGTGATTTTTGCCATCGCGCTGACCGATCACCTTGTCCACGTGCTGTTCCGGGGCGATCACCGTATCGTCCGCGATTTGGCCGATCAAAGCCACGGGGAGTGAGCGTATGGAAAACTTGTCTGTCATTATCCTCTTCCTGTTTGTCCTTTTCACCTTGCTTGGCACCGGCGTCTGGGTCGGCCTTGCATTGATGGGCGTTGCTTGGGTCGGGATGGAATTGTTCACCACGCGGCCCGTGGGCGACGTGATGATCACGACCATCTGGTCGGCGTCCTCGTCGTGGACCCTGACTGCGCTTCCGATGTTCATCTGGATGGGGGAAATCCTCTATCGAACGCGATTATCCGAAGATATGTTCAAAGGTCTTTCACCGTGGATGGCGCCCTTGCCCGGTGGGTTGGTGCATACCAACATCGTCGGCTGTACTGTCTTTGCTGCGGTGTCCGGATCATCAGCCGCCACGCTGACCACAGTCGGCAAAATGTCGATCCCCGAACTGCGCAAGCGCAATTATCCTGAACGGATGATCATCGGTACACTTACCGGCGCTGCGACACTGGGATTGATGATCCCTCCGTCGCTGACGCTGATCGTTTATGGCGTGACCATCAATGAATCGATTACAAAGCTGTTCTTTGCGGGGATCCTGCCCGGTCTGGTGCTGGCGACCATGTTCATGGGCTATGTCGCGATCTATTCGAAATTCGGTAAAGACTGGAACCCGAACAGCGAAGGCAAGCTGAGCTTCTCGCAAAAGCTGAAAAACTCACGCTTCTTGCTGCCTGTCATCCTGCTGATCATGGTTGTCATTGGGTCAATGTATCTGGGCTATGCCACCGCCACCGAGGCGGCTGCTTTTGGTGTGATCGGAGGGCTACTTCTGGCCGCAGGGCAGGGGTCACTCAACTGGAAGACGTTCACGGAAAGCCTGATGGGCGCGACCCGCACCAGTGCGATGATCGCGCTGATCCTTGCGGGGGCTGCGTTCCTGTCCCTGTCCATGGGATTCACCGGTCTTCCGCGGGGGTTGGCCGACCTGATCGCCGGGTGGGAACTAACGCGGTTCGAACTGCTGATGGTCTTGTTGGTCTTTTACATCATTCTGGGCTGTTTCCTTGATGGCATTTCCTCGGTGGTGCTGACCATGGCCGTAGTCGAGCCGATGATCCGCGATGCCGGTATCGACCTGATCTGGTTCGGGATATTCATTGTCGTCGTCGTTGAGATGGCGCAGATCACGCCGCCGATCGGGTTCAACCTGTTTGTGATGCAGGGCATGACAAACCACGAGATGAGCTATATCGCCCGTGCCGCAATCCCGATGTTCCTGATCATGGTGCTGATGGTGTTCGTTCTGATCTGGTTCCCGGAACTGGCCACCTGGCTGCCGGAAAATCTGCGCCAGAGCCCCGGCGGGTAGCGCGAAGTGAACCCTCTCCATCTGGCGGCCCGCCATGGGCCTTACGTCCTGGTCGCAGGGCTGGCCGCCGGACTGTTGCTGCCGGGATTGGCTGAACCGATGCGGGCTTTGCTACCGCCGCTGGTGGCATTGTTGTTGTTCCTGACTGTGCTGCGGATGGAGCCCTCATCGCTGCTGGGGTCATTGGCGGATCTGCATCAGGTGGCGAAAACGGTCGCCGTGTTTCAGTTGGGAATACCAATGGCGGTCCTGGCAATCGGTTTTCTGGGCGGTTGGACGGGCACGTCAGTGTTTTTGTCTCTGCTCGTCATGGCCTCTGCGCCCTCGATTTCCGGTAGCGCCAATATGTGCCTTATGATGGGATACCCGGCCGAACATGCGTTGCGTCTGATGGTGATCGGAACCGCGGTTTTACCGCTGACTGCGTTTCCCATTTTCTTGCTGATGCCAGAACTGGGCGACATTCAGTCTGTCCTGACCGCCGTGCTGCGCCTGTTCCTGACAATTACGGCTGCGACGCTATCCGCGGTTGCGCTGCGTCGGTTGTTGTTGCGCAACCCCACCCCGACGGCCCTTAAGAACATCGAGGGGTTGGCTACAATCACGCTGGCCGTCTTTGTCATCGGTTTGATGCCATCGGTCACTGCGACCGCGCTGGTTGATCCGGGGGTTGCGGTTTTCTGGATATTGTTCGCGTGTCTGGCCAATTTCGGTGCTCAGGTGTTTTCACTTTTCCTGACGCGCGACCGGATGGTGGCTGAAAAGTCCATCGCAATCTCTTTGATCGCCGGAAACCGAAATGTCGCGATATTTTTTCTCGCTCTGCCACCGGAAATCACTGCACCCATACTGGTCTTCATCGGTGCCTATCAGATTCCAATGTACCTGACCCCCATGGTGATGCGTAGGGTGTACCAAGCGCCAGCCGCGTCTTAACGCACCCGATCTCATGAAATTCTGCACATCTTCGGCAGAGGAAGTGCGCATTCGTTCGCAATTCTGGCGGTATGAAACGAACGATCACCGAACCTCTGACATGGGCTGCATTGGCGGCAGCCTCGGCAATACTCGCGGCGCAACCCGTGCACTGGCTTGTCAAAAGCTGGGTAAGTCCGGCTTACGGGTCTTTCGGATATCTCTACGTCCTTTTGATTACCGGTCTGGGTTGCGCCAGTCTGCTAAGCGGTGGGGCCAACGGAAGCAGTGCGAAAGCCCCGGTTCTGGCGCTTCTGATCACGGCGGCCCTGATCCGGTTATTGGGTCAGGTACTGGCCATCAATATCCTCAGCGCTCTGGCGCTTGCGGTAGATGTCTTTGCCCTTGTCCGTCTGTTGCGCCTGGAGCAAAGACCCTTCGCTCTTTCACCGTTCTGGATGGCGGTGCTGTTTCTGTTTTCCCTTCCGACCGAAGTGGTGTTGCAGCGCACTCTGGGATTTCCGCTACAAATGATCTCGGCCGATATTTCGTGTCAGATACTAAGGCTGTTGTTTGCCGACGTTGTTTGCGACGGTGTGCGTATCACGTTGGAACAACGCGATATTCTTGTGGACCTGCCTTGTTCAGGCGCTTCGGGGCTGTTGCTTTCGCTGGCCTTTGTCGTAACTCAGAACGCGATCATGCGGCCGCGGTTGCTGACAGCAGGAGCAAGCCTGTTGGCGATGGTCGGTTGTACGGCCTTGGGAAACAGCCTGCGTATCTCATTGCTGGCTATTGGTCTTGTCAACGATATGGATGTGATGGCTGAACCTTGGCATTCGCTGGTAGGGTTAGTGACGCTTGGCCTGACTGTTCTGCCCTTTGCCCTGTTCTATCGACCCCGCGAGACCAGTGTTGCCGACAACGCCCCCTCGAGGCGTTTCGCGTCAACGCGCCTTTCTTTGCCGGCCGGTCTGATCTGTCTGCTCGCGAGTCTGGCAATTGTCTCACTGAAGCCTGATCCGGTGGATGTATCCGGCATGGTCAATGGGCCGGAGATGCCAGCCCAAATCCATGGGATCAGGGCTCAGGAAATGCCTCTGACACCGCTGGAAGCCACCTATTTTGAAACCTATGGCGGTGAAGCGCAAAAGGCGCAATTCGGGCCGCTGGGGCTGAATGTGGTCAGTACGCGCGCGCCATTGCGTCATCTGCATGCACCTGAAATCTGTCTGCGCGGATTGGGATACAAGGTTCGCTTTCTTGGCACGCGATACGATGGCGCCCCCAGCGCTTACTACCAGGCGATTGGCCCCGATGGGGACAAGTGGCGGGTTGCGGTCAGCTACGTTTCCCAGTCCGGCCAGGTCACGCCCAGCGTGGGTGAGGCGATCTGGCGTTGGATGACCGGATCGGGCGGCACCTGGAGCAGCGTTCAGCGGATCACACCCTGGACGTTGGATCCCCGGCTCGGCGCAGAACTGGACGCGGCGGCGCTTGCATCACTCGACATTCAATTCATCAAAGGAACGGACATATGATACGACAGATTGCTTCTTTGACATTTATTCTGATGCCCGGATTTTGGGTATCCGATCTATACGCCCAGACCGTGGATGATGTTGCCGGTCGCGTAGTCGGCTCTACCGCGGCGGGCGAGGTCGACATGCCGTTGCTAAAATCGGACCTCAAGGTGGATATTCAGGGGGATATGGCAACGGTTCAGGTCCGTCAGGTATTCGCCAACCCCACAGATTCCCCCATGTCTGCTGAGTACCTTTTCCCGCTAAATCAGAACGCGGCTGTCTTTTCCATGCAGATGCAGGTCGGCGACGAAGTGGTTCGGGCGCAGATTCAACGTAAAGCCGAAGCGGAACAGACGTTCAAAAAAGCCGAGCAAGAGGGCAAGGCGGCTGCCCTGCTGACCCAGCATAGACCCAACATGTTCACACAGAGCGTTGCGAACCTGATGCCGGGTCAGCCCGTTACCGTCACTCTCAGTTATGTGCAGCCGGTTCCAAAGATAGACGGTGCGTACGAGTTGGTTTTACCACTGGTTGTTGGCCCCCGTTACGAGGGGGCTGCCAACAGTGATGAGAACCTGGGCGATCCTGTTTTGGCAGAGTATGTGGTTGACGAAGGCACGCCTGAAGTAACTGTTCCCATTGGTGGCTGGAATGTCTCAAAGCTCCCCGCATATCCGCCTGTTTCCGGCCTGACGATTCCAGAAATTATTGATCCTGCACGGGTATCCCTTGATGTGACCTTGGATGCAGCTGTTCCAATTTCCAAACTGGAGAGCTCGACACATGAATTGGATCTTGCCTGGACTGAGGGCTCGGTCGATGCGTCCTTTTCGAATGGTCGTGTGATCGACAATCGCGACGTAATTCTGCGCTACGAACTTGGGGGCGAGGACACAACGACCGGGGTCCTGTCGCACTACGATACGCGGGGCGGTTTTGTCTCATTGATGATCGAGCCGCCGAAAATGCCCGAAGAGGATGAGATCGCGGCCCGAGAACTGGTGTTTGTGCTGGACACATCCGGCTCTATGAACGGTGAACCTCTGGACGCAAGCAAGCGTTTCATGGAGGCGGCGTTGAAGGGTCTGCGTCCCGTGGACTACTTTCGTGTGATCCGGTTCTCTTCGGCGTCGTCAGAATTCGCAACCGGTGCTATGCCTGCAACACGCGGCAACATCGCAGCGGGCCAGCGTTATGTGCGTAGTTTGCGGGCAGGGGGCGGAACCGAGATCGACAATGCCATCCGCCATGCGTTTGCAACCCGGCAACCCGCCAATACTCTGCGCATCGTCGTTTTCCTGAGTGACGGCTACATTGGCAACGAGGCGCGCGTGCTGAAAACGATCCGCGGCCAGATCGGCGATGCCCGGATCTATGCTTTCGGAGTGGGCACCTCAGTGAACCGCTACCTGCTTGATGCCATGGCAGATGAAGGACGCGGTTATGCCCGCTATGTCGATCCGACGGAACAGGTCTCAGAGGTGGCGGAAACGCTTGCGCGCGACCTGAAGTCTCCTGTGTTGACCGATATCTCCATCGATTGGGGAGGGTTGAATGTCACGGACGTCGTTCCACAGCGGATACCGGATCTGTTCGATGGCGGCTCGGTTCGTGTTTTGGCGCGATACGAAGGCGGCGGGCCGGCCGATGTTCAGATTAAGGGGCTGGTTCAGGGCCGCAAAGCCAATATGCCGCTGTCCCTGAATTTACCCGCGACACCGGACCCAGAGGGTGAGCAGAGCGCAAGCGCTTCGATCCCGCTGACCTGGGCGCGCAGCAAAATCGCTGATCTGGACCGGGCCATTGCCGTTCAGGATGGCGAAGAAGGGCAATTGAAGAAACAAATTGCAGAGCTCGGCATAGGCTTCAATTTGCAGACCCGTTACACCTCGTTTGTGGCGGTTTCGAACGCCATTGTGAACGAAGGCGAAGTCCCTGCCAGAAAGTCTGCCGTTCCATTGCCGCAAGTGGCTGGCGTGAGCGCGCAAGCCTACCCAAACAGTGGCTTCAGCGGGTCTTCCACACCGGAACCCCAAACCCTTTTCGGGATTATCACTCTGCTGGCTTTGGGTGCCCTGCGCCTGTCCCGAACAAAGGGGAAATCGGCATGAGCTTTGTTCCATACAAACTTCGCACGGATGCTTGGTGGCTTGACGGCGAAATCACCTGGCGCGGGCCTCAAGTTCGCAACAGGGCAAATGGCTCACTTGACCGTGCCAACGCCAGTATGATCTGTGATCGGAGCACCTACGCGACGGCGGCGACTGAAGACAATGGCAAACCAAATCCTGATTGCAGATGATGATGCCCGTATTCGGGACGTGGTGCGCTTTGCGCTGGAGGACTCCGGTTTCCAGATTACCGAAGCGGCAACAGGTCTGGAGGCTTTGGACCGGTTTGGCGAAACGCCTGCTGATCTCGTCGTACTGGATATCGGCATGCCGGACATGGATGGGTTGGATGCCTGTCGGGAAATTCGCCAGAAGTCCAACGTGCCGATCCTCTTTCTGACCGCGCGCGATGAAGAGATCGACCGCATTCTGGGCTTTCAACTGGGTGGGGATGACTATGTCACCAAGCCCTTCAGCCCGCGCGAGCTGGTGCTGCGCATCCGCGCCATCCTTGCCCGTTCGGCCTCGCCCGCGCCGGCGGATGATGTAACGGTTGTTCAGGACTTGCGTTTGGACGAAAACGCCCATCGCTGCACCCTTTCTGAGGTCGAACTGCAGCTGACCGGGATCGAGTTTTCGGTTTTGGCGACGCTTGCCAAATCTCCGGACAGGGTGTTTTCCCGGTCTCAGCTGATTGAGCAGGTCTATGGGCAAAACACCTATCTCTCGGGTCGAACGGTGGACAGCCACATTCGAAACATTCGTCAAAAGGCCCGTGCGGCGGGCTACCCGGACCTGATCCAGACTGTCCACGGGATAGGCGTGAAACTGGGTGTTTGTCAGTGCTGAAGGTCACAAGGAAATGGCGGCCTTCTCTTGCACTGGTGATATCGTTGGTCTGTTTCGGGCTCGTGGCCTTGCCGATCATCGGTGTTTTGGGTGCACGCTTGTCCAGCAACCAGTTCGCGCGCGAAACCGAACGCAGCCTGCTGGCCCAGGCCGCCATCTTTGCTGAGGTTTACGCGGCTGCTTTCGCCCAACACCAGCCATTGCCAGAAGTTGGTCAGAGCCTTTCGGAAGCACAGATCGCGCGTCTTGCGCTGGACCATCATCCCATTCCGCCCCGACTTGACTTGTTTCGCGGCTGGATTTCGCCCCCGCGTCCCGATCCGATCGAGACATCTGAAGCGCTCCACCCGCCCTACATAGCGATTTCCCAGTCCCTTTCCCAACTGGCTGCATCGGCCAAGAAGACAACGTTGTCGGGCTATCTCTTCGTGGATCATTCCGGCCAGATCGTTGCCAGCAGTGGATCAATCCGCGGATCGGTGGGTCACGTCCCCGAAGTGGCGCAAGCATTAGAGGGCGAAACGGTCACATTGCTGCGGTTCAGGGATGACCAAACAGACCGGCATCTATTGAATTCTATCAGCCGCGACACGTCTTATCGTGTCTTCGTTGCACATCCCGTCATCGTAAACGACCGGGTTATCGGTGCGGTCTACCTTTCGCGGACACCGATGGACCTGCGCAAGTTTCTGTTTCAAGAGCGTTATACATTGGGGTCGGTCGCCGCTTTTATGGTGTTGTCCGCAGCCCTTGTCGGGTTCCTGATGTGGCGGCTGATCTCCAAACCCATTCGTGATCTCAGCATTCAGAGCCGCGATGTGGCGAGCGGGCTCAAAACTGTGCCTGATCCGGTGCGGCATTACGGCGTGCGTGAATTGGCGGATCTGGGCCATAACGTGGTATCGATGGCCTCGACACTGTCGGATCGGTCGGCCGCGATCGAAACCTATACCAACCATGTCACGCACGAGTTGAAGTCTCCGGTAACGGCGATCCTTGGCGCGGCAGAACTGCTTGCTGATGCAAGCCCTGATGCTTCGGATGTTCGACACCAGAAACTGGTGAGCAACATTCAGGAAGAGGGCTTGCGTATGAATGCGCTGCTGGAACGTTTGCGCGAATTGGCAAGGGCCTCTGTCCAGACCGACCGGACGCGGACACCGCTTGAGGAAATTGTCGCCTGTGCGGCAGCGGAATTCACCGATCTTACGATAAATCTGCATGCTGACGATGGCGTTACCCTTCCTTTGTCCGCAGATCAAAGTCAGATCGTACTGCATCACCTGTTGCAAAACGCGCATCAGCATTCGGCCACGCGAATTGACATCACCTACGACACCGAGTCCCACAGTCTGACGATCAAGGACAACGGGACTGGGATTTCCAGCCGAAATCATGAACGGATTGTTGAGCCGTTCTTTACGACACGTCGGGATGCCGGCGGTACCGGAATGGGATTGGCCATTATAGCTGCGGTGCTGCATCAGGTGGGTGCGCGCATTCGTTCGGAACCTGTCGAACAAGGTGCACTTTTTCGAATAGTATTCGATCAGACCCATGACGCCAGTTAAGACATCAGGGTCGTTTCTCGAAGTGTGACTGGGTTAGTTCGAGGATGCCACTAGGGAAACGTCGCTAGAACGCTTCGTTCGATTTCGGGGCGCAATGTTCCGTTGCAACACAATTGTAGCTACCACTGTTAGGATTGCGCCGGGCCACGTCGCCACGGGCGGCAGGCCTTCTCCAAGCGCGAGGCCGATAAGAAGAACCAGCGCAGGATTCAGGAACGTGTAGGATACAACTTTCGTTGGTCCGATCTGTGTCGTGCTCCATTGAAACGCGAAGAACGTGACGATTGTGGTGAAAACTGCCAGATAAGCGATACCGGCAAATACATTGCCCGGAATGGACGTCCACTGGACGTTGCCCAGGCTGGGGAGCGACAACACGAACAACCAGAACGCGCCAGTGGCCAGAATCCAGAAGGTCATACGTGCCATGGGTTCGCCGCGATGCAGAACCTTTATCAAAGTACTATAGCTGGCCAGCGCAATTGTTCCCGCCAGAAACAAAAGGTCTCCGTTGCCGATCTCAAGCGTAAGCAGTGCCTTTGGATTGCCACGAAAAATGACCCAGATCGCCCCTAATGTGCCGATCGGAAGCGCGATCCGCGCCGAAAAAGTCAACCGCTCGCCGAGCAGGATCGCAGCGAAGACCGCAGTGATAACCGGGCTCAGAGCAAAGATTGCGGCTGTGTTCAGTGGCGTGGTCATCCGAAGCGACGCAAACATGCACCAGAAGAACGTCACCAAAAGGATGCTTAGTATTCCATAGCGTCCGAGATCGCGCAGACTTGGCCGTACAATTCCGTATCGCAAGGCAACGAGCGGGGCGAACAGCGAGGTTGCCAGAGCAAAACGAACGAAGGTCAGCACAACACTGTTGAGATCGTCGGTAATGGCCGCCACGACCGGAAAGGAAGTCGCAACGAGGCAAGTGGCCACCAGCATCAGCCCGTGAACTTGAAACGTGGACCCGGTACCAACGTTTGGGCGCGATGTATTCTGATGCAGGGTCATCGCAGCCTCCTATTCCGCAGCTATTGTGTTGAAACGATCTGGAAACGCGCCTGAGAAGGAAATCTGATCCAGTGGCATCCGGCCACTTGGAGCCTCTCGAACCCGCAACGCGTCCGGCAGGCGGGTAATGTCTGATTGGCGACCGATGGTGATCCCGATCTCCAGCCGAAAGCGATCGGGCAAATTCAACACCTGCGGCGCGGCGCTGAACTCAAGGCCTGCCATTGCATGGGCGGCGTAGCCAAGGGCAGTGGCCTGCAACGCAATCTGCATCCACGCAGCGCCTGCATCGAAACTGTTATAGCCGGACATCGCGTCGGGCCGATCCTGATCGCCGGGCATTACGGTGTCCGAAATCAGAAAAATCAGCGCGGATGCGTCTATTGCCCATTGCTGATTGAACGGATCGAGGAGAGAGCAGAAGTCTGACCAGTGAACGTCGTCGCGACGGGCGTAAAGAAACCGCCACGGCTGAACGTTGTATGCGGAGGGCGCCCAACGTCCTGCCTCCAGAATCGTCAGGAGATCGGACGCTGGCATCGCCGATGCATCATAAGCGCGCGGAGACCAGCGCGACAGAAAAAGCGGTTCAATCGGGTGATCCGGGGTTCTTGCGGTGGGCTGCATTTCGAGCTCTCCAATCCGTAGGTTTCGGTTTTTTTCGGAGCGTGAGCGGCAAAGGGCCGCCACGCTTGTGTCATGGCTTTGAGATACGCTCATGTCTTTGAGTGGAGAATATGGGGATTGGTGAAAAGATAATTCACTGTTAGTAAATAAAGATGAACCAAATGACCGCATTGACCGTTTTCCGTACCGTCGTAGAGCACGGTAGCTTTGCAGCCGCGTCGCGTAAGCTGGGGCTTTCACCGGCTGCGATCAGCAAAAACGTCAGCGAGTTAGAAGCCCATCTGTCCACCCAGCTGATCAATCGCACAACACGCCGCATGAACCTGACCGAAGCAGGTGCGGTTTATTTCGAACGCGTGGTCCGGATTCTTGACGACTTGAAAGACGCCGACGGCTCGATCCAGGCTAATCAAAACAATCCATCAGGGCTGTTACGCGTCAGTGCTCCGATGACCTTGACGCTTGTCGGCCTGTCTGAGGTCATCCCAAGGTTTCTGGACCGCTATCCGGATCTGTCACTGGACCTCAATCTTGACGATCGCAGAGTCAACCTGATCGAAGAAGGGTTCGACATAGCCCTGCGCGGTAGTGACAACCTTGAAGATTCAAACCTGATCGCCCGAAAACTACTCACGATGGAGCATGTACTCTGCGCGTCGCCCTTGTATTTCGAAAGGCATGGGTTTCCACAACAGCCCGGCGATCTGGAGCAACACAATTGCATCCAATTCACCTTGTCTGGGCATGCAAAGAAATGGTCTTTCAGCATAGGAAACCGGACTGTGGCGGTTCCGGTCAGAGGCCGCTATCAGGTTTCCTCTAGCCTGGCAGTTCGTGATGCTTTGCGAGCGGGTTTCGGGCTCAGTCTCATCCCGCGCATGTATGTGGCAGACGATTTGGCTTCGGGGCGGCTTTGTACGGCGCTCGACGACTGGACGCCAAATGAAACGTCCCTTTATGCAGTTTATCCCTCGCGGCGTTATGTCGACTCAAAAGTCCGTGTTTTTCTCGACTTTTTGGTTGAAGAGCTGCGCGGCTAAATCAATTGGTCGCCAAAAGACCTGCCGAGACGCTTGCATGATAAGCGTCCCGGCAGATCGCGGACGAGAGTGGTACTCTGCAATCGGTTTCTTGATTGAGTGTTCAAAAGGCGAGTTTGTAATGCCTAGTTCTGGATCAGCAGGTTTTGCTTGATCGCATCGACCTCGTGATCGCTGATGCCAAGAATATCTCGCCTATAAAATTCAAACGAGCCGTATTTGTCCGTGATGATCTGCAGCGAAGCTTCGATCTGTTCGGGATGCGCTCCAAACGCTGGGCGCAGCGACTGAGGGCCTTGGCCAACAAGTTTTTCGAGTTCTCCGAATGTGTAAACATTCGTTGCAAGGTAGTCCGGCATGACATCTTCTTTCGAATAGCCAAGTGTAAGAAGGGTGACGGCCGCCATAAACCCGGTCCGGTCTTTGCCGCCGGCACAGTGAAAGAGCAGCGGAAAATTGTTGCTGTCGGTCAGCAGATGCAGAAATCGGGACACCTGCGGGTCGAACTTTGTCGCAAAGTCCTGATAGCGGTCGATCCTCGTCTGGCGCAGATCGACACCATGGTCCTCAAGCAGCTGGTTGATTTCTTCGAACTTACCGTCGAACCACATCGGGCGAATTTGCTCAGCAACTTCGAGTGGCATAATCTTTTCGATGTCGGCGGGATCCGAGCCAATCGGCAGGTTGACGTCGAAGTCTACCGAGTCAATGCGCGAATTGGGGTGCGTCTCTAGCTCGTCATGGGATCGGAGGTCAACAATTGTTTCAAGGCCAAGTGCGTTCAGCTCGGCAACCGCAGCCTCGGACAGGTCATAGAGTTGATCCGAACGAAACAAGATGCCGGGCTTGATCCCGCCATCCGGCGTTGTCAGTTGTCTGAAATTTTCCAGACCTTCAATAGGATGCGAAACCGGCAGCTCATCACATTGGCTGGGCAGCTCAATAGCAAGAGACGTGTCGCACGCCGCCGACTGGGCGGTCACAGCACTTGAAGCTATAGGACTCACTACGAAAGCGAGCACTAGAGGGGAAAAGGCTTTCATTCGGGCACTCCGGGATGTGCGGGTTGACTGGACGCCCTTTAATCAGAGGAACAGGTGGTATAGAAAGTTAATCTCTATCAGTTTTTCAGATGGTGTTTTGTGCCGGATATCGATCAGTTGAAAACGTTCGTGGCAGCCGTCGAATGCGGTTCCTTTTCAGCGGCCGCGCGGAAATTGGGTAAGGCGCAGTCAGCGATCAGCACCACGATATCGAACCTGGAAATCGACCTAGATGTGATCCTCTTTGATCGCAGTGCATACCGGCCTGTCCCGACCGAGCAAGCGAAAGCTCTCTTGAAACATGCCAGAACGGTCCTTGAGAGTGAGGCTGCGTTTCGCGCACAGGCCGAAGCATTCAGCGGCTCCGTTGAACCCAGTTTCGCACTGATTGTTGAGGAAGGGCTGCTTGTCGAACGGGTTTGCAAGCTGTTCGTCGATCTGTCCGAGACGTTCTCGGGGCTTGAGCTGACTATCGAACAAACGTCGAAGAAAGCCGCATTGAAGGCGTTGAAGACCGGCGAGGCGGGCGCCGCGTTTGTGGTGCAGGCCGAGGCCTCGGATCCGCACTATCACTGCCGAGGAATTGGGTTTCAAAGGTGTGTGCCTGTTTGCAATTCGACACATCCATTGGCAAATCAGGCTTCACTCAGCCGGATGGATTTGACGCACCATCGTCAAATCGTTGGGCCGAATGACCGTCATTTCAGTCCGAACATCTGGATCTCCGCCAATTCTGCGGCAAGGAAAACACTGGTCCTGAACGGCATGGGATGGGCAGAGTTGCCGGTGGATACCGTTCAAAGTGAGGTGCTGGGGGGTGAGCTTGCGGTGCTGAACTACGAATTTGCGCAAAACTCGATCCTTTATCCTGTCGATTTTCTAACCAGCAATGCGTCCGTCGAAGGTCTGGTGATGAGATGGATGGTCGAGCAGATCAGCGCATGGGATCAGCGGGCGTGGATTGGTGATCGCCGGGTGGGTGCAAGGTAGCCTACTGACGCTGGGCATCTGTTTCGAATGTGACGTCAGGACGCGAACGGAGTCAGGGTACGTCAGGATTTTTGTGCCGGGCGCTGCGTATGACATATACAAGCGCGCCGGCGAACAATGCGGCCATCGCGTACCAGGTCAATGCATAGTACAGGTGCGAGTTGCTAAAGCGGATCACCGTCAGGCCGCCACGCGGCCAGGCTCCTGGAGCGCCTTGATGGTCTGCATCCACGAAAAAGGGCAGGGTGCTGCCGAGGTTCCGGGCACGCGACATCTCGCGGGTGTCTCGTGACACCCAGCGATCAATCGCCGGATCATTGCTCTCGAGCAGCGTTCCGCCTTCGACAGTCGGACGCAGCAATCCGATCACGGGGGGTGCTGGTGTGGCCCAATGTTCTGATGTGCTGAAATCTGGCGGCACATAGCCCCGGTTGACCCAGAGAATGCCCTGATCCGTGTGCAGGGGCATCATGACCCAATAGCCGGGTCCGATTTCCGTGACGGTTTTGACCAGAACAACCGAGGCTTGTTGATACTCAGCTTCCACCGACACGCGCAAATAGGCATGCTCCTCCGCGTCAAAGCTGTCTGGCAGACCAACCGGGTCCTGAAACGCTCGTGCATCAACGGCGGCAATCAGATCCTGCTTCCATGCCAGCCGCCTGATCTGCCAATTGCCCAACAGAAGAAACACGACAATCATCATCACCGACAGCGCCAGCAACAGGGCCGTAACCCATCCGGGCCGCCGGACGGTGGGTTGATCGCTCATGGCAGGTTGCGAACCCGCTCAATCTGTTCGTGGGCGGGCATCATGTTGGCATCCAGGTTGAACATGACCCAGATCGATCCGGCCAGCACAATGACCAGCAGCAGAACGGTCAGACCAAGCGACATTGCCTGCCAGCCTTCTTCGGCCTTCAGCGTTACGTGCAGGAAATAGTGGATGTGAACCAACATTTGCGCCGCACCCATCGTGAAGATGATCGCAACAGCCCAACCCGCACTGTCCATCACGTCACCCAGAACGATCCAGAATGGGATCAGCGTGAGTACGACGGAAAGCAGGAAGCCGATGACATAGGATTTGAAGGTGCCGCCGGCCCCTTTCGCATGATCGCTCATAGCAGGACCCCCGTCAGGTAGACCAAGGAAAAGACACCGATCCAGATCAGATCGAGGAAGTGCCAGAAGAGGGACAGGCACATGACCCTTCGCCTGTTCTCGGGTGTCAGACCGTGCAGCCCGAGCTGCGAGAGAAGGACGATCAACCAGATGCTGCCGCCCAGAACGTGCAAACCGTGCGTGCCGACCAGAATAAAGAACGACGACAGGAACGCACTGGCCATCGGTGTCGCGCCGATGTGCCAGAGGTGGGTGAATTCCAGAAGTTCCAGGTAAAGGAACCCGGCTCCGAACAGGCCGGTGACGATCAGCCAGAGCACCGTACCGCGCAGGTCATCCATCTCCATCCGCAGAACAGCGAACCCGTAGGTGATCGAAGAAAAAAGCAGCGCAAAGGTCGCCACCAAAATCATCTCGATATCGAACAGGTCGACGGGGGCTGGACCGGCCGCATAGTTGCGACCGAGAACGGCGTAGGTTGCGAAGAGGATGCCAAAGATCAGGCAGTCGCTCATCAGGTAGATCCAGAACCCCAGCATGGTTCCGTTCTCGTGATGCTCTTCGTGATCGTCCCCGTGGTGCGGGTCTTCGATGACGAAGAACTCTTTTGGCTGATCCGTACTTGTATCCGTCATTATTCCGCAGCCCCCGCCAGCAGTTGCGTCCGCTGATCCTCGATATCCTTCACTTCATCAGCCGGGACGTAATAGTCGCGGTCGTAGTTGAACGTATGGCCGATACCATAGACCAGCGTCGCGGCGAAACTGACAGCAGCCAGCCACCAGATGTGCCAGATCAGAGCAAAGCCCATAACGGTCATGAACCCGGCCATCACAACGCCCGTCGCTGTATATCGTGGCATGTGGATCGGTACGAAGCCCTCAGTGGGGCGCACGAACCCTTCGCGTTTCATCTGGGTGAATGCATCCAGTTCATGGACTCGCGGCGTGAAGGCGAAGTTGTAGTAAGGCGGCGGCGAAGAGGTTGACCATTCCAGTGTGCGCCCGTTCCATGGATCGCCGGTCACATCGCGCAAGGCATCGCGATTACGGATCGAGACGTAAATCTGCACCAGGAATGCCGCGATACCTGCAGCGACGAACAATGCGCCGACCAGAGCGATAACGAAGTAGACGGAGTAGAAGGTAGTCTCAAACTGGCTGATACGACGGGTAACGCCCATCAGACCCAAAACATAAAGTGGCATAAAGGCCAGATAGAACCCGATCAGCCAACACCAGAAACTGACATTGCCCCAGAACGGCTCCAGCTTGAAGCCGAACGCCTTGGGCCACCAGTAGATGATACCTGCAAAGATACCGAACACCACGCCGCCGATGATCACATTGTGGAAATGTGCGATCAGGAACAGCGAGTTGTGCAGCACGTAGTCCGCCGGCGGCACCGCCAGCAGAACGCCGGTCATTCCGCCGATCACGAAGGTCAGCATGAAGCCCATGACCCACAGCATCGGAGTCTCGAACCGGATGCGGCCTTTGTACATGGTGAACAGCCAGTTGAAGATCTTGGCCCCGGTTGGGATTGAGATGATCATCGTCGTGATACCAAAGAAGGCGTTTACGTTGGCACCGGCCCCCATGGTGAAGAAATGGTGCAGCCAGACGATATAGCTGAGCACCATGATAACGCAGGTCGCGTAAACCATCGAGGTATAGCCAAACAGCCGCTTGCCAGTGAAAGTCGGCACGATTTCCGAGAAGATGCCAAAGATCGGCAGGATCAGAATGTAAACTTCGGGGTGACCCCAAATCCAGATGAGGTTCACATACATCATCGGATTGCCGCCCAGATCATTGGTGAAGAAATGGGTGCCCAGATAGCGGTCCGCTGTCAGCAGTGCCAATGTGGCCGCCAATACAGGGAAAGTCACAACAATCAGGATGTTGGTGCATAGGGTTGTCCAGACGAACACCGGCATTTTCATCAGCGTCATGCCTGGCGCGCGCATCTTGATAATTGTCACCACAAGGTTGATGCCCGACAGAGTCGTCCCGATTCCGGCAATGTTCAGCGACCAGAGGTAATAGTCCATGCCGACGCTCGGACTGTATTCAAGACCCGAGAAGGGCGCGTAAGCCAGCCAGCCCGCAGTCGAGAATTCGCCCACAAACAGCGACAGCATAATCAGCACCGCGCCCGAGATGGTCAGCCACAGGCTGAGGTTGTTGAGGAACGGAAACGCCACATCCCGCGCGCCGATCTGCAGCGGCATGACGTAGTTCATGAAACCGGTGACAAAAGGCATCGCCACGAAAAAGATCATGATCACACCGTGGGCAGTAAAAATCTGATCATAGTGGTGTGCGTTCAGATAGCCTTCGCCCCCGCTGGCCGCGATGGCCTGATGCCCCCGCATCAGCAGCGCGTCTGCAAAACCCCGCAGCAGCATAATCAGACCCAGAACCATGTACATGATCCCGATCTTCTTATGGTCGATACTGGTGAACCATTCCTTCCAGAGATAGCCCCAAAGGCGATAGTAGGTCAGCGCCCCGACAACGGCCAGGCCGCCAAGCACAACAACGATGAACGTGACCAGCACGATCGGTTCATAGAAGGGAAACACACCCCAAGACAGTTTGCCCCAGAATGGATCAACACCCGAAACATGGGCGATACCGTCAGCGGCTTCGTGAGATAGCGACATAGCGTTATCTTTCCAGTTCTTATTCGTTTCAGGTCAGTTCGCGGGCGCCGGAGGAACCAGCGTCATCGCAGTGATAATTTCGTCTTCATGGATACGCATTTCGGGACGGATCATCGCCATCAGCGCTCCGGGGTCATCGGCCGAGCAGATTCCACGGAACATCTCGCGGTTCCAAAGCCCCTCTAGGCCGCCACCGCCCAATGCATCGACCATCATCATGTCGTTGAGGCAAAGCGAGTCGTCCTCAATACACAGGTTGACGATCTTGTCCCAAAGTCCGGTTTCAACTGAGTTGTAGTAAGTCACGGGGTGGGAAATGCTGGGTTGGTTCAGGCTGGCAAGCGTCTCACGATCCAATTCCGAGCCCTGCGCGCGTACTTGTTCCACCCACGCATCAAAGTCCGCCTGATCCTTGCCGTGGAACTTGAAACGCATCTGCGAGAACCCTTCGCCGCTGTAATTTGCGGAGAAACCGTTATAGATACCGGGTTCGTTGATCACGGCGTTCAGCTCGGTCTGCATGCCGGACATGGCATAAATCTGCCCAGCCAGAGCGGGCACGAAAAACGAGTTCATCACGGTGGTCGAGGTGATTTCGAACTTGATCGGCCGATCCACGATTGCCACAACTTCGTTGACGGTGGCGATGCCCTCTTCCGGGTAGATGAACAGCCATTTCCAATCCATTGCCGAGACCTGAATCACCATGGGATCGACATTGGGATCGATCTCTTGCCCATCAGAAACACGTCGCAACGGCTCGAACGGGTCCAGTCTGTGAGTGGCGACATATGTCAGGCCCGCAAGGCAGATGATAATCGCCAGAGGAACAGACCAGATGATAATCTCAAGGCTGGTGGAATGGTCCCAGTCAGGTTCGTAAGTCGCATCCTTGTTTGACTCGCGATATTTCCAGGCAAAGAACACGGTCAGTGCCATAACCGGAATAATCACGATCAGCATCAGGACTGTCGAATACAAAATCAGGTCTGCCTGTTGGGCGGCGACATCGCCGGACGGATCGAGGACAACCATGTCGCACCCTGCCAGTGCGATTAGCGGCAACAATGCTGCCGCAGAAAATGCGCGCTTCATTTTTTTGCGTCTCTTGGATCGGTTCTGGACTGAAGAGTTGCTAAGCTGGCGAGACATTTCATGGGCCTCTGCTTGCGTGGCCCCTTGTGCTGTTTTCTGTCTCGTGGTGCAATGCGACAAATGATGACCCACAGAATTACCTTTGGCTCGAAGCTCCGGGAACGTTGGGTAACCCGAACAATCGAGACAGGAGTATATCATGACCAGCGTTGATAACACACCGCGTTACACAGCCACGATTGACGAAGTGATCACAACCGTCGTTATGGCGCGAGTTACTGATTTTTTTGGATTTTTCGTCTACGCTATTGCATCTGCCCTGGTTTTCCCCAAGTTGTTTTTTCCGATGCTTGATCCGTTGTCAGGAACTTTGGCGTCGTTTGGCATCTTCTCACTGGCGTTTTTGGCGCGACCTGTCGCCAGTCTTGCCGGGCGAACTTTGCAGTACAAAATCGGCCGCGTTGGCAAGGTCACGCTGGCACTATTTCTGTTGGGAACGTCGACCGTGGCGATCGGATTATTGCCCGGCTACGAAAAAATCGGATGGCTGGCACCGGTGTTTTTGGCGGTTCTGCGCATCCTGCAGGGTCTGGGACTGGGTGGGGCCTGGGACGGATTGACGCTGCAGCTGCAAAACGCAGCGCCCGAGCATCGCAAGGGTATTTATGCGATGGTTCCTCAATTGGGCGGCCCAATCGGATTCGTCGTCGCCGCGTCGATCTTTTTCGTACTCAAGGGCTTTCTGACGGACGAAGAGTTCCTCAAGTGGGGTTGGCGCTTTGCGTTCTTTGCCGTTATGGCGGTCAATGTCGTGTCTCTCTACGCCCGGGTACGTTTGCTTAATTCCGATCTGGGCGTGGACCCGGAGGTCACCAAATCCGCGCCCCTCAAAGAACTGGTTCAAAATGAGGGTCGAACGATCCTCCTTTGCGCGTTCTTGCCGCTGGCGAGCTATGCACTGTTCCACATGGTCACCGTCTTCCCGCTTGCGTTTGCGGCCATTTACGAAAGATACGAAATCCCCGAAGTTCTGACCGTACAGCTTATTGGCGGAACTTTGGCCATCCTGACAGTTATCGCGTCGGGCGTGCTGGCTGATCGTTACAATCGCCGGACTGTTATTCGGATCAGCTCAATCCTGATCGTTATTCTGAGCCTGATGATCGGAACACTGGCCCATTACCCCTACGCCTTCATTATCTCAGGGTTCATGGTGCTGGGCCTTGCATATGGACAGGCAAGCGCAATCGTTCCCAAGCGCTTTCCGGCGCAGTATCGCTATTCTGGCTCAGCGATGGCGACGAATCTGTCGTGGATTTTTGGAGCCGCCTTTGCACCGCTCGTCGGTATTGGGCTTACCGCTGCGTTTGGTCTTTGGGCGGCGGGTCTGTATTTGCTTTCCGGTGCCGTAGTCACGTTTGCAGCCTTGCACCTGCTGAACAAAGACGACACGCCGAAATTCGAGAATTAACGAAACCATCAGGGATTAAGGGTCAAAAAAACGGGCCAGGTTCGTTCGGATGTCTCATGACCGGACCCGGCGGCACCCAACCTCAGATGTATCGTGTGAAACGAGCGCGGCAAACAACTGCCGCGCTCGTATAGGTTCTAGAAGTGGACCGAGCGGCTCGTGCCGGGAACTTCCATCGGCGGTGCGAACTTGGTCAGGTCAATGCCTTCCACGGCCACCTTGTACTCTTCCATCGTAGGCGTACGACCCAGGATCGCCGACAGGACCACAACCGGGGTTGAGCCCAGCAGGGATTCACCCTTCTTCGTCGCGCTGTCAGCAACAACCCGGCCTTGGAACAGGCGGGTAGACGTGGCCAGAACAGTATCGCCTTTGGCGGCTTTTTCCTGGTTACCCATGCAGAGGTTACAACCCGGACGTTCAAGATAGAGGATGTTCTCGTACTCGGTCCGAGCGTTTTGCTTGGGGAAGAGGTCATCGAACTCAAATCCCGAGTACTTCTGCAGAATGGCCCAGTCGCCTTCTTCTTTGAGCTCATCAACGATATTGTATGTCGGCGCGGCGACGACAAGCGGGGCCTTGAACTCGACCTTGCCATATTCCTCTTCGAGGTTGCGCAACATCTGGGCCACGATCTTGATGTCGCCTTTGTGCACCATGCACGAGCCGACAAAGCCCAGGTCCACTTTCTTCTCGGCACCGTAGTAAGAGATCGGGCGGATCGTGTCATGAGTGTACCGCTTGGAGACATCGGCGTTGTTGACGTCCGGGTCGGCAATCATGGGTTCGACGATCTGGTCCAGATCCACGACAACTTCGGCGAAGTATTCGGCGTTATCATCAGGACGCAGAGCCGGTTTTTCACCCGAGCGAATTTCGGCAATACGCTTGTCGGCAATGTCGATCAGGCCTTTCAGCATCTGAACTTCGTTATCCATTCCTTTGTCGATCATGATCTGGATGCGCGATTTGGCGATTTCCAGCGATTCAATCAAAGTGTCGTCGTTGGAGATACAGATCGAGGCCTTGGCCTTCATCTCGGCCGTCCAGTCGGTGAAGGTAAAGGCCTGGTCCGCCAGCAGCGTGCCGATATGCACTTCGATGATCCGGCCCTGGAACACGTTGTCGCCGTGCTGCGCCAGCATCTGTGCTTGCGTCGCGTGCACCACGTCACGGAAATCCATGTGCGGTGCCATTTCGCCCTTGAAGGTCACTTTGACGGATTCCGGGATTGGCATTGTCGCCTCACCCGTGGCCAGTGCCAGCGCAACCGTGCCCGAGTCCGCGCCAAAGGCCACGCCCTTGGACATACGTGTGTGGCTGTCGCCGCCGATGATGATAGCCCAGTCGTCCACGGTGATGTCATTAAGCACCTTGTGAATGACGTCCGTCATCGAGTGATACACGCCTTTGGGATCACGCGCGGTGATCAGGCCGAACTTGTGCATGAACGCCATAAGGCGGGGAGTATTGGCCTGCGCCTTGAGATCCCAGACCGAAGCGGTGTGACAGCCGGACTGATACGCGCCATCGACGCTGGGCGACAGAACGGTAGCTGCCATGGCCTCAAGCTCTTGGCTGGTCATCAGACCGGTGGTGTCCTGCGACCCCACGATGTTCACCTTGACCCGAGCGTCGGAACCCGCATGCAGAGTTTTGCCCGGAGTCGAGCCGCGCGCATTGGCGTTGAAAATCTTTTCGACAGCCGTCAGGCCCTGATCTTCATGGCTGATTTCTTTCGATGGGGCGAAGGCCGATTTGAGTTCGACGCCCAGTGTTTCACACGCGAATGTCTGCAGCTTCTTACCAAAGACGATGGCGTAGGAACCACCGGCCTTCATAAATTCCATCTTCTGCGGCGTGAAAGAGCCTGCCATGTCGACCAGTTCTTCACTGCCGTCGGCGCTGTAGAGTTTTTTCTCTTTCGTGTTGATGGTCAGCACGGTGCCGGTTTCGACCGAATAGCGCTGTTCGAGGATCGGGTTGCCATCGTTGTTGAGGATCGGGTTGCCGTCCTCGTCCACTTTCTTGATCCAGTTTTTCAGGTCAACACCGATCCCGCCCGTAACGCCTACTGTGGTTAGGAAAATCGGCGAAATGCCGTTTGTGCCGGCGACAACAGGTGCAAAATTGACGAACGGTACATAGGGACTTGCTTGCTTACCGGTCCAAAGCGCCACGTTGTTGACACCCGACATCCGCGACGAGCCAACACCCATGGTGCCTTTTTCTGCGATCAACATCACTCGCTTGTCGGGGTGCTGTATCTTGAGCGCTTCGATCTCTTTCTGCGCCGCCTCAGAGATCATGCACTTACCGTGCAGTTCACGATCCGAACGCGAGTGCGCCTGATTGCCCGGCGACAGAAGGTCAGTTGAGATATCGCCTTCGGCCGCGATATAGGTGACGACCTTGATTTCTTCGTCCAGATCAGGAAGCTTGGTGAAAAACTCGGCGTTGGAATAGCTTTCAAGGATTTCGGCGGCGACTTTGTTGCCCGCATTGTAAGCTTTTTTCAGGCGCTCGGTATCGGCCTCATACAGAAATACCTGGGTTTTCAGGACTTCACCTGCCTGAACCGCAGTATCCTGATCTTCCCCCAATGCGACATCCAGCAGCACTTCTACCGATGGGCCGCCCTTCATATGCGAAAGCAGTTCGAACGCAAAGGTTGGAGTGATTTCTTCAACGACGACGTCACCGACAATGATGGCCTTCAGGAACTGGGCCTTTTCACCAGCAGCGCTGGTTGTGCCGGGCAGTGTGTTGTAAATGAGGTAGTGCAGCGAATCCGCACGATGCGGATGATCAGCATCCTTGATTTGTTCGATGATTTCCTTGACTAGCGCACCATCATCGATGGGTTTGGGGCTAAGGCCTTGTTCTTTGCGCGTTTCAATTTCATCCAAGTAATCTGAATACTGGCTCATGGCTGTTTCCGCTTTGTCTGAGTCTTCTGATGTAGGCAAGCGTCGGGCATCAGGCTCGATCGCGATTTGTATACACCGGTATACATTCTTGAAAGCGGATTCAAGACGCCACACATCGAAATTTCCCGATTTCACGGGTTATGCGCCATTCACCTCCGTCTTGCATGCCATGTGGATACAGTCTGGGCGACCCTTAGTCACAGCCCCCCAGAAGCAGGCCGTGGATCTGGTTAGGGGAGTGGTTGGCACACATCGGTCCAACAAACGTCTTGGGCAAGGGCGCTTTAGTATGACCCGAATAGGTCGGCGTTTGTTCGTTAGCTTACCCGGAAACACTGCCTGTTTCAGCTAACCATTGATGTCACGAGCCGCGCCAAGCTGAACTGCCGCCAAATCGCGGGACTGAAATGGCGCATTTTAGTCCCGCGTCGAAAGCCAAACAAAACGCGGTGGCCCGCAATCAATGTCAGTAGAGCAGCGAATATGAAGTGGGAGACGTCGCCAGAATTGCCAACGCGATCACAAGCCACACCAGCACGCAAATCCAGTATGTACCCGGGTTTTCCGCGCGTGTGACCCTTTCCCACAAGTAGGTGGTGCCGAATACCAGATCCCTGATGGCCCACAACAGCAAGCCGAGCCCGATGAAAAACCAAATGTCCATTATGTCCTCAATTGGTGAGTCGTTCGATGATAATTTGTCATAAATGATAAGGCGCTAAGTTGACATAGCCTGATAAGATTAAACTCTGGCCGGTACACGTACGAAAAATTTTCGATGGCCTCATTGAAACACGCTGCCTCAGTATTTACTGTCATAAATGACAATCAAGACTCTTGCCGGATGAACACTGTTTGGCACCATGTTTCCAACGGCAAGATGCCATCCACTCTGAGGAGCAGCACATGAAACTCTGTCTAATCAAAGCATCGGCCGAAAGTGATTTCAAAGCCTATAAATCCGTTAGGGGCGGTCCGCCCCAGAGCATTTTCTCGGCAGCGGCGGCCACGCCGGATTGGGTGGACGTTCAGCTATTCGATGAAGTACTCAAAAATTGCGACCCACGGCGTATCCATGCCGATGTCGCGGTTATCTTTTTCTCGACCCCGGATGCAAATCGCGGGTACGAGATTGCCCGGGTCTTGGGGGCCAAGGGCGTCCAGGTGGCCATCGGAGGATTGCACGCGACGTTTTTGCCGGAAGAGGCCAAGGACTATGCCGACGCAGTGATAACCGGAGAGTGCGAAAACATTTGGCAAGAGTTTCTGGCGGACGCTGATCGGGGACAGCTTAAACCGAGGTATACCGGCACGCCTGCAGATTTGAGTAAACTCAACCCGTATCCGACACACCTGATCAAAGCCAAGGATTACGGCTGGGAGTGGTCGGTGCTGGTAAGCAGGGGGTGCAAACATCATTGCAGTTTCTGCCTGATCCCCGGGATGTTGGGAAAAACCCGGTACCGTCCGATTCCTGACATCGTGGCCGAGCTTGAAGCGATGGAAACGGACTGGGTCGAACTGCACGCCGACCACCTGACCGAAGACCGCGACTATGCGCTTGAACTGTTCCGGGCCATTGAACCCTTGGGCATCAATTGGGTTGGCGAGACGACGATCCGCATCGCAGACGATGAGGAATTGCTGGACGCAGCAGCCCGGTCAGGTTGCAAGTACCTGTTGATCGGGATCGAAACTGTCGACAAGGCGGCGTTGAAACGGGCCGGCAAGGGCTTCATCAAACCTGAGAACCTGAAAGATCAGATTGCACGTATCCACGAGAGAGGGATCATCGTCGACAGTGCTGCAATCCTTGGGTTCGATGAGCACAGCCCAGATATTTTTGCAAGGACGGCCGACCTCTACCATGAGATCGGGGTAGACAGCACCGCTGCAGCCATAGCTATTCCGTTCCCCGGTTCCCGGATGTTCAAGCAACTTGAGGCCGAGGGACGGCTGTTGTCGGACAATTGGAGTGATTACGACGGGTCGCACGCAGTGTTCCAGCCGAAACAGATGACCCCTGAGCAATTGGAACGCGGTGCGGATGAGTTCAACCGCAAGTTCTTTTCCGTTGGGCGCTGCATGTCCCGAACCATGCGCCAGATTGGTCATTTCGGGCTTTCGACCGCGATGCGGATCCAGTCCTGAAGCGGCCCTGCGCTTGCATTGAACATTCCAAGTAAAAAGGGAGCGGCGCGCATTTTCCCAAATCACTCGCCGCTCCTGTATATTTCTGCCGTCAGCCGATGACCTTGTGCCCGCGGCCCAACATGCAGTTGACCAAGACCTGACGACGGGCTTCCTCGTCTTCATAGTACCCTTCCGCTGCGCCCAGAACGCCCCCGATGGCCGCGCCGGTGAAACCGCCCTCGGTCGCGTGTCCCGCCGAACTGGTCAGGTTGCCGATCAGAGCACCAGAAACTGCTCCCGCGCCGATACTTCCCGCTTGCTTGCCTGGGTTGAAATTCGCAGCCAGTGCCCGGCACTCGGTTTCATCCTGGGCAAAGTTCGCATTACGGCTGCCGTCGACGGCGAGCGGCTTGTTGAATGAATAACCGCCGCATGCCGACAGGCCCAACATGCAAACCAAAGCCATTTTTTTCATTTTCGGGTCTCCGTTTTCCTTCGGGTGCCGGATCTAGGCACCCAACGTCTAATCGCGTCGCGAGAACAGGGAGGTATGAGGTCAAGCTTTTATTGTCAATGAAGACAATTTAGGTGACGTTAAGTCAACCGATCGGAATTCGAGATGGTATTTCACTCAGAGTTCTTCGCGCTTGAACGAAGAAAAACTCAGGTATCCGAAGATCGGGAGATCGAATCTTCTGAAAGGAAAGGCGTTTCTTCAAGATCCGTGGCCCAAGGCCAAGTGGCAAGAGCACAGACGTGCTCTTGCCGTTACATGATCCGGCTTTAGCGGAACGCAATTTGGTCCGCCGCGTGGTTCTTGAGGATTTCAGGTGGTGCAAAGCGGTCGCCATACAACTTGGCCAGTTCGTCACAGCGGGAAACAAAACTGTCCAGGCCGTATGTGTTGACGAACTGGATGTAACCGCCGGTGTGTACAGGGGCACCGATACCCAGGATTGAGCCCACGTTGCCGTCTGCGACCGAGCGAAGAACGCCCTCTTCAAGACAGCGCAGAGTTTCCAGAATGGCGCGGAACATGATGCGGTCCTGAATGTCCTGATCGGGCAGGTCAGACCCTTCCTTGCGCCAGGCAGCCAGACCGGACCAGATGGCCTTTCCATCGGCGGTGTACTCATAAAAGCCTTTGCCCGTTGCCCGGCCAAGGCGGTCATGCTCGGTGATCAGATCGTGTACCAACTTGCGGGCTTCGGGTGTCGCCTCATCCGCAGGGTCCTGCAGTCCCATCTGCACCTGAGTGTTGTATATGTCATCGACGAGTTTCAGTTGCACTTCATCCAATAATGACAGCATCCCCGTCGGCATCCCCGTCAAACGTGACAGGTTGTCGACGCGCAGCGGGTCCTGACCTTCAGCCACGAGTTGCGCGGCTTCCAGCATCTTTGTTCCTATTGTGCGAGAGGTGTAAAACCCGGTTTTGTCGCCAACGATGATTGGCGTCTTCTTGATCTGACGGGCGAAGTCAAAAGCCCGCGCCAGGGTCTCGTCCGAGGTTTCATCGCCTGCGATGATCTCCAGCAGAGGCATCTTGTCGACCGGCGAGAAGAAGTGCAGGCCGACAAAGTTTGCGGGCTTTGCAGACTTCTCCGCCAGTCGGGTAATAGGCAGGGTCGAGGTGTTCGAGCCCCAAAAACCGCCTTCCGCCAGCAATTCCTCGTGCTCAGACAGAACCGCGTTCTTGACGTCGATCTTTTCAAAGACCGCCTCGATAATCAGGTCGCAGCCTTTGATGTCTTCGGCTTTGTTGGTTGGGGTGATCAATGCCAGTACGGCGTCGCGTTGCTCGGTCGTCATGCGGCCCTTTTCGACACGCTTGGTTAACAGCTTTTCGGTGTAGGCTTTACCGCGTTCCGCAGCCGTCAGCGTCGTGTCCTTGAGAACAACCGGAATACCCGCCATAGCTGCAGAATAGGTGATGCCCTGACCCATCATGCCAGCGCCCAGAATACCCAAGCGTTGGACTTTCGAGCGCGGGATATCTTTGGGGCGAGATGCACCACCATTAACCTTGTTCATGCCAAAGAACAGCGTTTCGATCATGTTTTTAGTGGGTGCCAATGGCGTCAGAGACGCAAAGCGGCGGCTCTCATAGCGCTGCGCAGTGTCAAAATCGATGCGTCCTGCGGCCTCGGTCATGATGTCCAGAATGCGTGTAGGCGCGGGCATCAGCCCCTTGGTCTTTTTGAACAGCATCGCCGTTGCGCCCGCGATGCGCGGCGCGTTTTTGGGCGAATTCGAAGGCCCGCCGGGGATCTTGTAGCCTTTCGTGTCCCAGGGCTGCACCGCGGCGGTTTCGTTCCCCTGAACTGACAAAATGTATTCCCGCGCGCGTTCCAACAGTTGGTCAGGGGCCACCACCTCGTGGACCAGTCCGGTGGCCAATGCCTTGGAGGGTGAGACCTGACGGCCTTCCAGAAGGAAGGGCATAGCGGCCTCAAGACCCAACAGCCAAGTCAGGCGCACTGTGCCGCCGCCTCCGGGCAACAGGCCCAGTGTCACCTCGGGCAGACCAATCTTTGTTTTGGGGTTTTCAGAAGCGATGCGGTAATTGCAGGCCAGACAGATTTCATACCCCCCGCCAAGCGCCGCGCCGTTTATGGCGGCGACAATGGGAACCGGCAACTTCTCCAGTCGCCGCATGACAGCTTTGGTGCCCTCGACACTTTCAAACAGGGCCTCGACACCGTCAGGCGTGATGGATTTCAGCATGTTCAGGTCGCCGCCGGCAAAGAATGTCTCTTTCGCTGACGTCCAGATGACCCCTTTTAGATCCTCTTCGGCCTCGATCCTGTCTACGGCTTCAAGGAACTGGGGCAAAAAGGCGTCGTTCATCGCATTCACCGGACCGTCCATGTCCATGGTGACGGACACGATTCCATTAGCGTCTTTTTCATATGCAAATGCCATAGGTCTGGTCCTTCCTTACACGCGCTCGATCAGCGTCGAGATGCCCATGCCGCCGCCGATACACAGCGACAGCATGGCGCGCTTTGCGTTGCGTCGTTCCAGTTCGTCCAGCATGGTCGAAACCAGCATCGCGCCGGTCGCACCCAGCGGGTGCCCCATGGCGATTGAGCCGCCGTTCACATTGGTGATCTCGTGGTCGATGCCCAGATCCTTCATGTAGCGCATAGCGACTGAGGCGAAGGCTTCGTTGATTTCCCAGAGGTCGACGTCGTTCACGGTCAGGCCGGCCTTCTCCAGGCATTTCTTGGCGGCCGGTCCGGGACCGGCCA
This sequence comes from Ruegeria sp. Ofav3-42, assembly GCF_022347725.1. Classification (GTDB taxonomy): domain Bacteria; phylum Pseudomonadota; class Alphaproteobacteria; order Rhodobacterales; family Rhodobacteraceae; genus Ruegeria. The sequence continues at coordinate 91,350 of NZ_JAKRGB010000015.1, read as the reverse complement.
GCATGATGACAGGATCGGTCGAGACCATCGTCGCTTGTACGATGCGCCCGCGAGGTGTCAGGCCCAGATCCTTGCCCGCCTGTTCCGATCCGATCAGAACGGCGGCGGATCCGTCCACGATCCCCGAAGAGTTGCCGGGCGTGTGCACGTGGTTAATGCGCGCCACCTCCAGGTATTTCGACAAGGCCATGTCGTCAAAGCCATAGCTGCCCATAGCTGCGAAGGACGGGTTCAACGCGCCCAGCTTTTGCATGTCGGTGTCGGGCTTGATGAAGTCGTCGCGTTTCAGAATGGTCAGGCCACCTTCGTCGCGGACCGGCACCACGGACTTGTCGAACCAGCCGCTGTCGCGGGCGTGAGCAGCGCGACGCTGGCTTTCCATTGCGAAGGCGTCCACATCTTCGCGGGTGTATCCGTCGATCGTGGCGATCAGATCGGCGCCGATGCCCTGCGGCACCGCTCGTTGATCCATGATCATGTCAGGGTCCAGATACATGGCACCGCCGGATGATCCCATCGGCACCCGGCTCATGGACTCGACGCCCCCTGCGACCATCAGATCCTCTTGCCCGGCGACGATCTTGGCAGCGGCGGTGTTGACCGCCTCAAGCCCCGATCCGCAGAACCGATCCAATTGTACGCCGGACACTGCCTCATCCCAATGCGCCGCCTGCACAGCGCCTTTCGCGATATCACTGCCCTGATCGCCAACCGGGGAAACACATCCCAACACCACATCGCCTACGCGTGCGGTATCCAGATCGTGGCGGCTTTGCATCTCGCGCAAAAGCCCGGCCGCCAGTTGAACAGGTTTGACTTCGTGCAGCGTTCCGTTGGCCTTTCCCCGAGAGCGCGGGGTACGGATGGCATCGTAGATATAGGCGGCGTTCGCCATTTGGATCCTCCAAAGTCGGTTTGAGGCGCAGGGTGACAGGGCGGCTGATGCGCAACAATGATCTGGTGAAACAAAAAAATAGACATTATCTGACACTCATGGCGGTTCTCATCCCGGCGGTCTTTGCCGTCAATCTTCTGCAGGGCGTGACACGGCGCGGAGGCGATCCCGCGTCCATGCTTCGGCACGCCGGGTTGGAGAGCGCCACCCGCCCAATGTCTCATCCGGACTTCGTCAAACTGGTTCGAACAGTGACCCTGACGTTGGACGATGAACTGGGCGGTTTACAGGAGCGACCCCAACGGATTGGAAGCACCGCCATACTAGCCGCCCATGCCAGCCATGCCGAAACCTTGGGGGACGCATATCGCCGAACGGTTCAGTTCATGGATGTTGCAGACAATTCCTTTCGCTACCGGTTCAGAGAAGAGGGCGAGAGCGTCATATTCGAAATGGAGCGGATCCCCGGGCGTGTAGTGCTCAACGAACTTGCGGTTGAGATGATCATGGTGCTGGTCAATCGTATGCTCAGCTGGCTGGCCGGAAACAAAGGGGCCGTTAACAGGGCCTGGTTCGATTATCCCAGCCCGGCCCATGCGCCGATCTATCGGGCGATGTTCATGCAGGCACCGATCCGGTTCGAGCAGTCCAGCAGTGGTCTGGCAATCCCGCTTAGCCTGATGAAATTGCCGCTTGTACGCACGGAAGAGCAGGCCATGGCCTATGCCCGTCGCACTCCGCTGGACGCCTTTCTGCCGATGGATGGAACCACCGGCCTCGCGCTTGAGGCTGCTCTGACCATCGACACTGTCCTGACGCGGGAAGGGCGGCTCGCGGATATGGACGAAGTCGGTCGCAGCCTGAACATGCCCAGCCACAGGTTGCGACGCAGCCTGAAGCGGGAGGGAGTTGATTACTCGGACTTGCGCAAACAAGTTCGGCGGGATCTGGCCGTGCGTTTGCTGACCACAACCGATCTGTCCATCGAGGATATTGCGGCCCGGTCCGGGTTCAGCGAGGCCAGTTCCTTCATTCGCGCATTCAGAGGGTGGACCGGTCTGACACCCCGCGCGTACCGTGCTTCGGATCTGTAAGGCCTGACGCTATTGGCCCGTCAGGCCCATCTGGCGCACGGCCAGATCGCGCATGATCTCTTCAGAGCCACCGCCAATCGCCATGATTTTGATCTCGCGCCAAACCCGCTCAACGGGGTTGCCCAGCATATAAGCCGCACCGCCAAAAACCTGCATCGCCTCAGAGGCGACAAACTCCAGCGACTTGGTGGCTTGCACCTTGGCCTTGGCAAGCTCTGCCACTGGCATCAAACCCTGTTCGATCGCCCAGCAGATCCGTTCGATGTAAGCCTCGTTCATATCTATCCGCGCGGACATTTCCGCAAATTTGTGGCCGATAACCTGGTGCTCAATCAGCCGTTTTCCAAAGGTCTCGCGTTCGCGCGCCCACTCAAGCGCGCTGTCGTAACACAGTTTCATCATGCCCAGAGAGGCAGAGGTCAGCCCCAGCCGTTCAAAATTGAAATTGTTCATGATCGCGATAAAGCCTTTGTTTTCAGGCCCAAGCAGCGCGCTCGCATCAAGTTCGCACTCGTCAAAATGCAATGTCGCCTGCTGCGAACTATGCCAGCCCATTTTGCCGCCCAGCGGAGTTCGGCTGAACCCGGGCGCGTCGTAAGGAACCAGAAACAGCGAGATCCCGGTCAGCCCGGGGCCGCCAGTGCGGGCTCCGATCACAAACCATTCGGCATCCATTCCTCCGGTGATATAGGTTTTTTCACCGTTCAGAATCCACTTCCCGCCCTTGAACTCGGCTCGGGTCTTGATGTTGGCAACATCCGACCCCGCTCCGGGCTCGGTGATGCCCAAGGTCGACATCATCCGCCCAGCAATGATTTCAGGCAGAACCGTTTTCTTGAATTCCTCAGAGGCAAATTTTGCGATCGGGCTGATTGAGATTGTGCGCCCACCAACGGCTGCGCCGATCCCGGACGCGCCACATCCGAATAGAATTTCGCTGTAATCATGGCGCATGAACGCGTTGTCAAAGCCAAGGCCGCCGTATTCTTCATCGATTCCAAAACCAAAGACTCCGAGCTCGGCGATTGCGGCATGCAACTCCCATGGAACCCCGCGATCAGCTTCCCATTGTTCGATGTGTGGCTTGATTTCGGAATCGACAAAGCGCCCGAAGTCGCGCCTAAAAGTTTCCCGTTCCGGGGTCATGAAAGGGGAGGGCATTGACATTCGACTTCCTCAATCTCGGCGTTTTCGTGGGGAAGAACCTGAAGCTGGCTTTCCATCATGCGGGCAAAGCGATCCATCATCTGCGTGAGGTATTCGGGCGAAGAAACGAATTTCTCGTGCAATAGCAGGCCGCGTAAGAAGTTTCGGGTGATGCTCCAAAGCAGTTCGGTGTCTTCGCGGTCACCTGTAACGCTGACATAGCGGCCGGAGATCAGGCTCAGGTTGGATTTGTCCCATTCCCGCAAGCTCTGTTCGAGCAGCTCAAATAATTCCGCATCGGTTCGGCACGCGACAAGGATCTCTACGATGGCGCGCCCACCCGAGGAGTTTACGATGCTGGTCCATGAGGACATGATCAGTTCATAGACCCGAGGTGTCGTGGTATCTTGCCATATCGGGTTCTGCGCGTTGCCCAGAAGGCGCATCGCGGTCGCGGCGACCAATGCCTGCTTGGTGGGGAAATGATGCGTGATGGCCCCGCGTGAGATGTTTGCCTTAGCCTGAACCTTAGCGAACGTTGTCTCTGCATAGCCAAGCTGATCCAAACAAGCGACCGCGGCGTTGCAGATTCTGGCCTGCATGTCCCGTGATCGCCGGTCTTGTACCGATGGCTTTTTTGTTGCTGTGTCCGTCATGTTCCGTGGCGTCGTAGTGGCAGATCACTGTTGACCGATGTGATCGGCAAATCATAAAAACAGAACAGTCGGTCTGTAAAGTACGGATAGCCGACAGGGAGGAGAGACGTAGCGTGATGCAATCTCTGCGGATCGGAGGAGCAAGCGGGTTTTGGGGGGACGCCCCTCATGCCACAAAGCAATTGTTGCGGGACCCGGGGTTGGATGTTCTGGTCTATGACTACCTGGCGGAAATAACCATGTCGATCATGGCGCGCGCGCGTCTGAAAGATCCTCAAACGGGCTATGCGGTGGACTTCGTTTCGGAAGTCATGGCGCGGAACCTGCCTTTGATTGCTGAGCAAGGCGTAAAAGTCCTGTCGAATGCGGGTGGGGTCAATCCAACAGCGTGCGCCGAAGCCTTGCGGGCAAAAATCGCAGAACTCGGTCTGGACCTGAAGGTGGCGGTTGTTGAAGGCGACGATTTGTTGCCGCGCGTGGCCGAGTTCGCCGACCGAACCGAGATGTTTTCCGGTGCGCCGATGCCTGCAGCAGAAAAAATTGTGTCCGTAAATGCCTATATCGGCACCGGTCCTATTGTAGCCGCGCTGCAGGCAGGGGCCGACATTGTCATCACTGGACGGTGCGTCGACAGCGCGCTGACATTGGCCGCCTGCATGCATCACTTCGGGTGGGAGCATGCTGACTATGATCTGCTAGCGGCTGGGTCGTTGGCGGGCCATTTGTTGGAATGCGGCCCTCAGGCGACCGGTGGTAATTTCACGGACTGGGAGCTGGCGGGCGACATTGCTCGGATCGGGTATCCGATTGCCGAAATCAACGCAGATGGCTCAATGGTCTTAACCAAACCTGAAGGCACGACTGGCTGCGTGTCACCTGCGTCGGTCTGCGAGCAAATGCTGTACGAGATCGGCGATCCGCAGGCTTATGTATTGCCGGATGTAATCTGCGATTTTTCACAGGCCGCAATAGAACAAGCCGCACCAGACTGCGTGCACGTAGCGGGCGCTAAAGGTCGTGCACCAACCGGGCAACTTAAGGTGTCAGCCACATGGGCGGACGGGTATCGTGCAGGTATGACGTTTCTGATGAATGGGCGTGATGCCCGACAAAAGGCAGAAGTCTTTGCCCAAGCAGCACTGGATCGCGCCCGCAATGTCCTGCGCCAAACGGGGGCTCCGGACTATCGCGACGTCTCCTTTGAGGCGTTCGGGGGACGACCTGGCGACAGTGATTATGAAGAGATATCCTTTAAGGCAGCCGTAAAGCACGACGACGCCCGCGCGGTTGGATTGTTCCTGCGCGAAATGACCGGAGCCGCATTGGCTGCGCCACCGGGGCTTCACATCTTCACAGGGGGAGGGCGCCCAAAGCCTTCGCCGGTAGTTGCCCTGTTTTCATTTTTGGTGCCAAACGACACGCTCACCTATAGATTAACGGTGGGAGGGGAAGAGGTTGCTTACGATCCTCCAAATGTGACCCCGCAGGAAACAGTGGGTGCCCAGCGTGACGTTCCCGACCCGACCGTTGAAGATGCGGCCGACTGGGTGCCCCGCCCCCTCGAGGATTTAGCTTGGGCGCGATCCGGTGACAAAGGTGACAAGGCGAATGTCGGTGTTATTGCGCGGCACGCGACCTACATGCCCTTTATCTGGTCAGCGTTGACGAATGACAAAGTGGCCGACGTTTTCTCTGATTACTTGTCTGGGGGCGTTGAGCGGTTCTACCTGCCCGGTACGCACTCCATGAACATCATTCTGCACAACGTTCTGGGCGGAGGCGGCATCGCCTCTCTGCGCAATGACGCACAAGGCAAAAGCTTTGCCCAGATCCTTTTGGCCACGCCAATCAGAATCCCGGCGCGGCTTATCGCAAATTTCGAGCAAGGAGATATCTGATGGGTTTCGTCAGTCAGGTCGTCCGCGATTCTGAAACCTATGCCAAGAACCGGGCCGATATGCTGGCGCTCATCGATGAGATGCGCGCACTTGAGGCCAGACCCGCAGCACTCTCCGAGCAACGTCGCGAACGGATGGAAGCCCGTGGACAAATCACGCCGCGAGATCGCCTTGCGCATCTTCTGGACCCGGGCATGCCGTTTTTGCAACTGCACGGATTAGCGGGTTTTTGCGTTGATACCGACGATCCTCAGAAGTCAGTTCCGGGCGCGTCGCTAATCATCGGGATTGGTTTTGTCTCGGGCGTACGCTGCATGATCATCGTCGATGACGCGGGGATCAAGGCCGGCGCATTGGTAGAGATGTCCGGCGCGGCATTCTTGAGTGCGCAGGACATGGCTTTGAAACAGAACCTGCCATTCGTGCATCTGGTCGAAAGCGCTGGCGCAAATCTGATGGAGTACAAGGTCGAATTCTGGGCCAATGGCGGCAAACTGTTCCGCAATCTGGCCCGACACTCGGCGGCCGGCCTGCCCAATGTCGCTGTGTTGCACGGGCCTTCGACGGCAGGTGGGGCGTATATGCCGGGGCTCGCCGATTACGTGGTGGGTGTTAAGCAAAACGGGATGGCGGCCCTGGCCGGTGCTGCTCTGGTCCATGCGGCCACGGGCGAAAAGGCCAATGATCGCGATCTTGGCGGGTCCGAGATGCACGCGACAACATCCGGACTGGTCGAGTATCTTGCCGAGGACGATGCGCATGGCATTGAAATGGCACGGGGTGTGATGGCGCGGCTGGATTGGAACAAATCCCTGCCCAACCGCCGCAGCAAAGAGGTGCAACCGCCGAAATTCGATCCCGAAGAGATCGCGGGTGTCGTTCCGATTGACTACCGAATTCCCTACGATGTTCGGGAAGTTGTGGCCCGTATTGTGGATGGTTCGGATTTCGAAGATTTCAAGCCGGGATACGGCCCGGCTACCGTTTGCTTACAAGCGGCGATCAACGGGATCGCCGTGGGCATCCTTGGAAACAACGGTCCTCTGGATCCGGCTGGTGCCAACAAGGCGTCCCAATTTATCCAGCTTTGTGGTCAGGCAGACACTCCGCTGATCTTTTTAAACAATATCACCGGATTCATGGTCGGGACCCAATATGAACAGGGCGGCATGATCAAGCACGGTGCCAAGATGATTCAGGCCGTGACCTCGGTCGATGTGCCCAAGATCACGCTCTATATCGGCGCCAGTTTCGGGGCGGGCAACTATGGGATGTGCGGCTATGCCTATGACCCGGATTTCCTGTTTGCATGGCCGAACGCCGCGACCGGTGTGATGGGCGGCGAGCAGGCGGCGGGAACGATGGAAATGGTTGCCCGAGCCGGTTTCCAGCGTAAAGGGATTGAGCCTGACGAGGGTAAGTTGGCAGCGCAAAAGGCCGCAATCACAGCGCATTTTAACAAGCAAGAAAGCGCGTTCTATACCTCGGGCCGGTGCATCGACCACGGCGTCATCGATCCGCGTGATACGCGGCGTGTGCTGGGCTTCTGTCTGGAAACCTGCCTTGAAGGGCGGGCGCGGTCAGTCAAACCCAGCTCGTACGGCGTCCACAGGTTCTGATCATGCTGCCACACTCACCTCATCTCGATCTGGAGTTTAACGACAGGTGGCTGACGGTCTGGTTCAATGATCCCCGGCGGCGAAACCCTTTGACCACCGAACGGGTAGATGCATTGCTAGAGCTTTGTGCTGCCCTGCAAATTGCGCCTGTTCAGGGCGTAACGTTTCGCGGGCGTGGGGGAGTTTTTTGCGCCGGCGGTGATTTGAAATCCTTCAGGGCCAGTTTTCAGAGTGACCTTTCGCGCGACCGCATCATCCAACTGAGCCTGCGGGCGGCCGATCTGTTTGACGCGGTGGCCGCGCTCCCGCAATTCACAGTTATGGCCGTGGAACGTGCTGCAATGGCAGGCGGGTTTGGGTTGGCTTGTACAGGCGATTTGGTCATCGCCGCTGATGACACACGTTTTAGCCTGTCTGAAGCACGTATTGGCCTTACTCCTGCTCAGATCGCACCCTTCGTGGTCGCCCGGATTGGGATGCCTGCCGCTCGGCGATTGATGTTGACTGGCGCCACGATTGACGCCCGCGAGGCTGAGAAATTGGGGTTGGTGGATCAGATCGTAGCCAATGAAAACATGGGCAAAGCGCTGATCGAAACTCAGGACATGGTTCAGGCAGCGGCTCCACAAGCCATGGCTGCGATCAAAAGACAATTGGTCGGGATGCCATTCCAAACACGAGAACAACAGCGGCATATGGCGGCTGTGAGTTTTGCGGAACGAATGCTCTCGGAAGAGGCGCAAGAGGGGATATCAGCCTTCTTTGAAAAACGAATACCCAAATGGGCGGGGGGTTGAGCAATGGCATTCAACACACTTCTGGTCGCCAATCGCGGAGAAATCGCCGCGCGCATCCTTCGTACGGCCCAAGCGCTGGGGCTTCGGACGGTGGCCGTTTACACGACCGCGGACGCCGGTGCGCTGCATGTAGCGCTGGCGGATGAGGCGGTCTGGATCGGTGAAGGACCGGTTGGCGACAGCTATCTGAACGGTGACAGGATCATTGCCGCTGCTCAGAAAACCGGGGCAGGGGCGATCCATCCGGGATATGGGTTCCTGTCCGAAAATGCGGAATTTGCCAAAAAAGTTGAGGCTGCGGGTCTGACCTTTATCGGGCCTGATGCCCAGGCGATCCGGTTGATGGGCGATAAAGCTGATGCCAAGCGTCTGATGGTCGGTGCGGGTGTACCATGCGTTCCGGGGTACGAGGGAGACGATCAGTCCGAAACTGCATTGACTGAGGCTGCGGCCAAGATTGGCTTTCCCATCATGGTCAAGGCGGCGGCGGGCGGCGGCGGGCGCGGTATGCGTCTGGTGCAGGACGCTGGCGCTCTGCTCGAGGCAATCGCGCAGGCTCGATCCGAGGCAGAGAACGCGTTTGGCTCTGGTGCGCTGATCCTTGAAAAAGCGATCACCGAGGCCCGCCATGTCGAATTACAGGTCTTTGCAGACAACCGTGGCAATGTGATCCATCTGGGTGAGAGGGATTGCTCGGTTCAACGGAGGCATCAGAAAGTTATCGAAGAGGCGCCGTGCCCTGAAATGACGTCTGAACTGCGCGCGAAGATGGGTGCCGTTGCAATCGACGCCGCCCGCGCCGTTAACTATCGCGGGGCAGGAACAGTAGAGTTTCTGTTGGAACCGTCGGGGGCATTCTACTTCCTTGAAATGAACACCCGTCTTCAGGTCGAACATCCGGTAACCGAAATGATCACGGGCCTTGACCTTGTCGCATTGCAGATTGCTGTCGCGCAGGGCGAAGCGCTGCCAATCACCCAAGAGGACATAGCGCAAAACGGCCATGCCATCGAGGTGCGCCTTTATGCCGAAGACCCGTCGAACGGATACTTGCCCGCGACCGGCCCCGTTGATGTCTGGAGACCAGCGGCCAGCCCCGGAGTGCGCGTGGATGCGGGTGTTCAGCCCGGGCAGGAGGTGTCTCCGTTCTACGACCCCATGCTCGCCAAGATCATTGCGCATGGTCCAACCCGCGAAATCGCAAGGGCACGGCTGATCAAAGCGGTGAACGAAACCGTAGTGCTGGGCACGGTGACCAACTCGGTGTTTCTGACTGATGTGTTGGGGCAAGATGCTTTTGTCCGGGGCGATGCAACTATCACTTTTCTCGACCAGGCATACCCCGAGGGGTTCCCCGCATATCAGGTCACGGGCCGTGACGTTGCTTTAGCGCTAGCTTTGATGCTCGACGCCGATCAAGCGCGCGCCAAGGCATCGGCTGGGTATGTGTCGTCCGACCAACTCGGCTGGTCCAGCGCCGCCCTTTTACCGTCCAGCGCAACGCTGACCTATGGCGAGACGGAGATACAAGCGCGTGCCCTCGCGCGACCTGATGGGTGGACCGTTTGGATTGAGGACGACACATTCGATATCACGTTCTCCAGCAACGCCAATGGGAACGTTCGGGCCTGCATCAACAATCAGACCGTGGATGCGGTAGCACATTTGACACGCGATGTTGCTCAGATCGCCGTCGGTGCTGAACGATTGACGTTCCGCCGTCTGCGTCCCGGCGCACAGGATGAAGAAACTGCCGCCAGCGGTCGCATTATCGCCCCAATGCCTGGCCTTCTGATCGAAGTGGCGGCCGAACCCGGCCATAACGTTGCCAAGGGCGACCGTCTGGCGGTACTCGAAGCGATGAAGATGCAGCATCAGATAACGGCAACCGTAAACGGTGTGATCACCGCTGTTCATGTCAAGGAAGGGCAGCAACTGATCTCGGGCGACGTTATGATCGAGATTGAGGAGACGTAGATGAATTCGGATCTGTGCCGCCAGCTTGGCATCGAGTTTCCCTTGTTTGCATTCAGCCACTGCCGGGATGTCGTAGCGGCGGTGTCCCGCGCAGGCGGCATGGGCGTCTTCGGAGCAGTCATGACGCCGCCGGATAAACTGCGGGCCGAACTGGATTGGATCGATACCCATTGTGACGGGAAACCATACGGCGTGGACTTGATCGTCCCAACATCTATCCAGAAACAGGTTGGCCCTGCCCCCAGTGGGCAGGACCTGCTTGCCGCCCTTCCTGAAACGCACACACAGTTTGCCAACAACTTGCTGGACGAGCATGGCGTTAACGCCGACGGGTTGGACGACACGCGTCTCGACATGATGCACTTTTCCGACAACATGAACGAAGCCGGTGCCGAAACCGTGCTGGACATCGTGTTTTCCTATCCAATCAAGCTGATCGCAAACGCATTGGGCACGCCTCCGCCCATCATGATGGAGCGTGCTCGCGCCGCTGGTGTTCCCGCCGCGGCCCTGGTCGGTTCGAAGAAACATGCAGCATTGCAGGTGGCTGCAGGTGTGGACATCCTTGTGGCGGCTGGCGGTGAAGCTGGTGGTCATTGCGGAGAGGTGTCGACAATGGTTCTGGTGCCAGAGGTCGTTTCGGTGGCGAAGGGTACACCGGTTTTGGCTGCGGGCGGCATCGTAAACGGCGCGCAAATGGCGGCGGGTATGGCGATGGGGGCTGCAGGGGCCTGGTGCGGCTCGGTCTGGCTGACCACGGCCGAGGGCGAGCCGCCGCAACAGATCAAGGACAAGATGCTGGCGGCGGCATCGTCGGACACTGTCCGCAGCCGTTCGCGCACCGGCAAACATTCCCGACAGCTTAAGTCCGCGTGGACCGACGCGTGGGAGGCCAATGGGCCAGACCCGCTGGCGATGCCCTATCAATCGCTGGTGTCCGAACCGGCACTGCGCAAGGTCGAAAAGCTGGCGCAGTCCGGGCATGAAGGGGCTGAGAAACTCTCGACATATTGGGTCGGGCAGGGGGTTGGTCTGATGAACCAGGCAAGCTCGGCCACGGCTGTGGTTCAGGAATTCAAGCAAGACTATCTGGCCGCTATCGAACGGCTGAACGCAACGTTGGAGGGCTAAGCGGTGCAACAGGCAACGGATTTTCTGGAAGAAAGCGACGCTTTGCATGCCGTACTGGCGAATGTCACAGGCGACCAATGGGAAACCGTGACCCAGTTCAAAAGGTGGACGCTGAACGACGTGCTTGTTCATCTGCACTACTGGAACCAGATGGCGGATCTGTCACTTCAGGACCCCGACGCGTTTACCGCTCGGATCGCCGCCTTGTTCGCCAAGGCCAAGTCCGAAGGGCTGCGGTCTGCGGAAAACACGGCGATTTCGCTGAGGGGGGGCGAGCTACGCGACGCGTGGCGGGGACTTTATACGGATATTGGCACCCGTTGGGTCGATCTTGATCCAAAGCATCGCGTGAAATGGGCCGGGCCGGATATGTCCGTGCGCTCGTCAATCACAGCTCGCCAGATGGAGACTTGGGCACATGGGCAAGAGGTCTTCGACATATTAGGCCTAGAGCGTGTCGAACAGGACCGGGTCAAAAACATCGTTGTTCTGGGCGTGAACACCTTTGGTTGGGCTTATCAGGTTAATGATAAACCAGTGCCCGAGGCCATGCCGCGACTGGAGTTGACTGCTCCGTCAGGGGTTTCGTGGGAATTCGGCGACCCGGGCGAGAACAGTATCACGGGCTCTGCCGTGGAATTTGCACAGGTCTCGGCCCAGACGCGCAACATTGCGGACACATCACTAAAGGTGGAAGGACCGATTGCCAGAGAGTGGATGTCAATCGCGCAGTGTTTTGCTGGCGGTTGCGAAAAACCCCCTGCACCGGGCAGCCGCTACCGGACAGAAGGTACTGCGGAAGACTGATTAACAGTTGAATATGAAGAATGATCCCGGCAGAAAAGAGGTCACAGAACGGACCGAAAACGAAGACATGCTTCAGTTTAATGTAACAAAACTGGCGTCCGGCCTGATCGTCGCGGTCGTCATCGGCTGGTTGTTGGTGCTTGGCAAAAGTATCCTTTTGCCCGTGCTTTTGGGCATAATCGGGATCTATATTCTGGACTCGACTGCCTCGACAATCGGGCGGGTGCCGGGATTGCGAGGGATGCCGCGCCGAGCCCGGCGTTTGCTTGCACTCCTTTTGATTTTTCTGCTCTTGGTTCTGATGGGCGTGCTTATCGAGTCAAATGCACAAGCCGTTGCTGCAAATATCCCTCGCTATCAAACCAATCTGAATGCGCTGATCGAGTCCGTGATGAACATGTTGGGCGTCAAAAAGCTGCCGGACTGGTCGTCAATCGAACAAACGCTTTCCGGTAAGTTTGATGTCCTTGGCTTTTTGCAAGGAACTCTTTCGACCGTGCAGGGGTTTGGCACGGTCCTGATGATGACGATCCTATACATTGTGTTCATCCTCACCGACTTAAACGGTATGCCAGCGAAGCTACAAAAGGCGTTGGGTGATGCCGAATCTGCTGATCGCTCGTTGCAAATCGTCGCGCAGATCAATCAGAAAATCGGCAGCTATCTGAGTGCAAAGACGTTGATCAATGTCATTTTGGCGGCGATCTCATTCGCGATCATGCTGCTTTTGGGGATCGAGTTTGCACTGTTTTGGGCCATATTGATCGGCCTTTTGAACTACATTCCCTATTTGGGCTCTATCATGGGTGTTCTGTTCCCCGTCATGCTGAGCCTCGTACAATTCAGCGGTCTCTGGCACGCGGGGGTGGCCTTTATCGCGCTGATGGCGGCGCAGCTTTTTGTCGGCAATTACCTCGAACCCCGGCTGGTTGGAAACTCGGTCAATCTAAGTGGGTTCATGGTGTTGTTCTCGCTGACGATCTGGACAGCCATGTGGGGTCTGGCCGGTACGATCCTCGCAATACCTCTGACGGCCGTCGTGATGATCATATTGTCACAAATTCAATCCACTCGGCCGCTGGCCATTCTAATGTCGGAAAACGGCGAGCTTGATTGATCGCGGGCGTGAAGAAACTGAAACGGCGCATCCGTTTCCAACAACGTGATCAGCCTATGATCTGGGTCAGCCAAGGTGGGACTCTTCCGATCTCGGCGAGTAAGAAGTCCATGAACACTCGTACCTTGGGTGAAAGCACGTTGGACTTGGGGTAGATGAGCCATAGAACATTGTCATCGGCACCTTCGTAATCTGGCAGGACTCGGATAAGTCGTCCCGAAGCCAATTCTTCATGCACACTCCACAGCGCATTTAGCGATATACCCAGACCGGCCAAAGTCGCGTGTTTTTGACTTAGCCCATCGTCCAGGATCAGCTGGCTCTGCGCTGCGCCGGGATCGAAAGTCACAGATTCCCCTTTAGCACTTTTGAGCGGCCGCGGACCAAGATGGCGAAAAGCGATGAGCTTGTGACGGTTCAGTTCTGCAGGCGTTTCGGGAATGCCATTTGCATCAAGGTAGGCGGGCGCGGCACACAAGAGCCGCGTGTCATCCGCCAACTTGCGCCCCTTGAGGCTGGTATCCAGCAACGGAGCGTTGCGCAGTGCCAGATCGTAGCTGCCTTCGATCAGATCGACCTGCACATCGGACAGGCGGAGATCCAGCGTAAGATCCGGGTGTTGGTTCAGGAATTCCGGAAGGATAGGCGTGATGTAGAGCTGCGCAAAGGTGCTGGGGGCCGCAAACCGCAAGGTTCCCGTGATGTTGGTCTTTCCCTTGCCAAGCGCTGCCATGGCTGCGTCCTCCTGGGCAAGAATCTCGCGCGCGAAGGGCAGAAAGTCTTCGCCTTCGACAGACAGGGACACTTTACGTGTGGTGCGGCGCAAAAGTTCCGCGCCTATGCTGTGCTCCAGCTTTGCCAGCTTTGCGCTGGATACGGCTGGTCCCATCCCCAACTGCCGCCCGGCCGCGCTGATATTCAGTAGCTCTGCGGCCAGAACAAACAGTCGTAACCCGTCAGTGTCCATGCTCATTATCTGTATTTCCCGAATTTTGAATACTGAATTGAACTGTTTATTCGCAAATCCCTATAAGACATATCTTTGATCAACAAAAGATACAGACCGCAGGAGATTGCTGAAATGGCACGCACCGCCACAGTCAATTACCACGTCCACAAGAACGAACGGCAAGCATTCCATCTTGATGCAGGCGGCATCGCTGGAAATCTGATTTCGCCCGATCTTGAACCCACGCAGGTTGCGCTAAAGGACACGCGTTCAGTGTCCGACGTGGTGTGTTTTAAGCAGGACGCCGTAGAGTTCGCTAACGCACCAAGCGCGGTACAGGATTTTGCGGGTGATGAATGGCACGCTGCCTATGACCGTGAGTTGATGCAGCTTTTTACAAGCAGGGTGGGTGCGCAAGAAGTCCTGATCTTTGATCACACGGTGCGCGTGGACGATCCGGACGCAATTCGTAAACCAGCGCGCAACGTGCACAGCGACTATAGCGAAGATGGGGCAAAGCAGCGCCTGATCGATCTGCTGGGGGTCGAAAAAGCGGCTGAATGGAGCAAGGGGCACTACGCATTTATCAATGTCTGGCGACCCATCGCTCAACCGATCAACAGCGCACCCCTTGGCTTTGTACGGCCGTCGAGCATTGATCCTGCTGACTGGATCTTGCTTGACCTGATCTATCCGGATCGCGTGGGGCAAATCATGGGGCTTGTGGGCAACCCAAGCCATGAATGGCTCTACCGGTCCAAGATGACGCCGGATGAGGTGGCGTTCTTCAACATCTACGACAATCAAGGGCTGCCGTCGATCGCGCATAGCGCACTGGATATGGTCGAAGACCCGGAGGTCACAACCATCCGCAAGAGCATCGAAAGCCGCACTTTGGTGCGGTACTGAAGGAGTAAGACGATGTTGGACAAGACTGAGAGCAGCGCCTTTGCTCACATCAACACAGCTTACA
Source organism: Ruegeria sp. Ofav3-42 (assembly GCF_022347725.1). Lineage (GTDB taxonomy): Bacteria > Pseudomonadota > Alphaproteobacteria > Rhodobacterales > Rhodobacteraceae > Ruegeria. The sequence goes on along the minus strand of NZ_JAKRGB010000015.1, from coordinate 76,291 downwards.
ATAGGGTGTTCCGTCCCGGTCGATTGAGTGTTGGTCTGGTGTTGCCGCTTGAGGCCTATGCTGTCGGGGCTGAACCGACGATGCGCAACCATATCGAAATGGCACAATTGGCCGAGCAACTGGGTTTTTCGTCGCTTTGGCTGCGAGACGTGCCCTTTAATGTCCCGAGTTTTGGTGATGCCGGTCAGATGTTTGATCCTTTCGTTTACCTCGGCACGCTGGGGACAGTGACGGATCGGATCGCGCTTGGCACGGCCAGCATCATTTTGCCTTTGCGCCACCCAGCCCATGTCGCAAAAGCGGCGGCCACTGCCGATGCCTTGTCCGGCGGGCGTACGATTTTCGGCGTGGCCTCCGGCGACCGGCCCGAGGAATATCCGGCGATGGCCCAAACCTATCCGGATCGTGGTGCGCGTTTTCGCGATTGCTTTGACTACATTCGGGCGGTTGGCTCGCCTTACCCCCGCCACGAAAGCGCACAGGGTCAATTGAACGGGCAAATCGATTTGTTGCCCAAGCCTGCCGGAAAACGCCTGCCATTGCTGATTACAGGCAACAGTCAGCAATCCCCAGATTGGGTGGCCCAGAACGGAGACGGGTGGATCATGTATCCGCGCGACGCCGCGTCGCAAGGTCGGGTGATAGCGGACTACCGTGCGCGGCTGAGTGCGACGGGGCAGGCCAACAAGCCGGTGTTGCAGTCGTTGTATATCGATCTTCTTGATGAACCGACCGCGTCCGCGCGCCCCATACATCTTGGCTTTCAGCCCGGCGGGGACTTCCTGCGCCGCTACCTAAAAGAGATCGAGGCGCTGGGCGTCAACCACGTAGCTCTCAATCTGCGATTCAATCACGCGCCTGTTGGCGAAACGCTAAAACGGCTTGCGGACAATCTGCTGCCTGACTTTGTCTAAAGGACGGATCACATGACCAAGACTATTCTCATCACTGGCTCCACCGACGGGATTGGCCTGCTCACCGCCCGGAAACTTGCCGCTGACGGACACCGCGTTCTGATCCATGGTCGCAGCGCGGCCAAGGTGGGCCCCGCCCAGGCACAGATCGGCGGTTCGGTCGAGGGGTACATCGCGGACTTGTCCGACTTGAAAGCCGTAAAGGGTTTGGCTGATGCGATCCTCAATAAGCACGACAGGCTGGACGTGCTGATCAACAATGCGGGCGTGTTGAAAGCCCCCCAGACCGTGCTGGATAACGGGATGGACATTCGTTTTGTCGTCAACACGCTTGCGCCATTTCTGCTGACAGAGCTGCTGTTACCGATCATGCCCAAAGACGGTCGCGTGGTGAACTTGTCTTCGGCCGCGCAAGCGCCGGTGAAACTGGATGCCTTGAATGGAAAATCGCGTCTGGCGGATATGGACGCCTATGCGCAAAGCAAGCTCGCCATCACCATCTGGACCCGCGAATGGGCTATGGAATTGCGAAATGGGCCTGCGATGATCGCTGTCAATCCTGGTTCGCTGCTGGCATCGAAGATGGTGAAGGAAGGATTTGGCGTCGCTGGCAATGACCTGAGCATCGGTGCCGATATCCTGATCGACGCTGCCCTTGGTTCGCGCTTTGCGGACGCATCCGGTGCTTACTTTGACAATGACAGCGGCGCCTTTGCAAACCCGCACGGCGCCGCGTTGGACGCTGCGCATGCGGCAGAAGTCATGGATGCGATCAAAGCCTTTGTGCGGCAGCACAGCTAACGGCGTCTACCCAATCGAACCGTTTTAACCCGCCCCCTCATCCGTGATGCAGGGGACCAAGAAAGGACTGCCTGATGAAATACGAAAATTTCCAAACATTCGACGTAAAAGTCGAAAACGCCATTGCAACGGTGATCTTCAACTTTGGCTCGGTAAATGTGCAGGGCCAGCAGATGTTGGCCGATCTCAACAGTCTTGCCATGCGGCTGGAGCGTGACCGCGACACAAAGGTGGTGATCTTCCAATCTGCCAATCCCGAGATTTGGGTTTGTCACTACGACACAAAATTGCTCAAGGACATGTCGGTCGAGGCTGTGTCACGCGAAGACGCTCAGTTGCTCGATCTGCAATCGGTCTGCGAACGTATCAGCAAGGTGCCACAGGCAACTATTGCCAAACTGGAAGGCTTTGCGCGGGGTGGCGGGCACGAACTGGCGCTGGCCTTGGATATGCGCTTTGCGGCGCGCGGCAAGTACAAATTCATGCAGATGGAAGTGGGCATGGGGATCCTTCCCTGCGGCGGCGGAGCTTCACGCATGGCGCGTCAAACCGGCCTCGGTCGTGCGCTGGAGATCATTCTGAGCGCGCAGGATTATGACGCCGATGATGCGGAACGATTTGGTACAATCAACAAGGCGCTCGAACCGGATGAAATCGGCCCATATGTCAATGCGCTTGCAGAACGCATCGCACAATTCCCGGCGGAGTCGATTAACGCATGCAAACAAATGGTTTACGAGTCCATCGACAAACCCATCGACGAGGCGCTCAAGGCCGAGGCTTATTGGCTTTACCAGGCCACAAGTAAAACCCCGGCCATCAAGCGTTTCACGATAGCAGACGAACATGGGTTACAGCATGACATCCAAAACCAGCGCAACTGGAATGAGCTGGTGATGAAGGTTCAGGAGATTCAAGAGTAAAAGTTGCGAGCAAGCACAGGGGTTGGTCACCGCCGCAGGGGGCCAGCCTCCATATCAAGCCTCATACTGGTCAGGGAGCCTTCAGTTCAAATGCTGGTTCTGTGTGTGGTTGCTCGATAATCTGAGCTTCAGGCAATGTCTGGCGGTGTGCCGGCTTCAGGCGGCAAGCCCTTGAAGAAGTGCTCATTACTACGGTCCCGACAAAGGAACACGTTTTTTGGCAAACTGTCTTTGGGCAGTCATTCCATTGGCGAGACAGCCGAGAAGCGCGCAGAAATCGTCTTCGAAACTACTGGCGTTCTCTGCCAGCCCAGCCTCTTTCGCAGCGCTTTGGACGACAGGACGATCCTGTTTCATTGGCCACAGCCCCGCAAGAACCACATATGCGCTGCGGATGAATTGGACGGCCACGGGCTTTTCCTTAACGACACCCGGTTTGAGCAGGGCATCGGCCCAGTCGCCAAGAACGCACACAAACTCATATTTGATCGTTACAAGCCGGTCATGCGCGATGTTCCGTTCCAGAATACGGGCAAAATCGCTGGACAATGCACAGAACAGCGGCTGTTTTGAGATCACCTTGGCAAAGCAATTTGCGGCCTGCGGAAGATCGGCACACCCCGCCAGTTCCTTTTTTAAGGCATTTGTCATTTTATCTACTTCCAGGATCGGCAGATACGCCGGAGTTTCCTCTTTGCTTTTGAAGTATCGGTACATTGCCGACTTAACGACACCGGCTTCCTTCGCCAGGTCCGTCATGATCGTGGCATCCAAAACCAGGGTCTTCACAACCTGCCGGGCGGCTTCAAGAATCTGGGTCCGCCTCAGCTCTTTCTGTTTCGAGTTTCGGGCGCGGGTGAAACTGCTGGGTAAGCTGTTTTGAAAATGTGGCGAAAACTAACTTAAATCCGGGGCGTTTTCGCGGTTGTCTGGGATATATGGAGTGCCGGGTGAAAATCCGGCACTCCTACTACTCCCGTTGTTCAACAGGCGTCCCCTGCCGAGAACTTCGTTTTTAGGGCCAGGAGCGTTCGCCCGTGATAACCTGCGCGCTGAGTTCCAGATCACCAACGTTTTTGAAGTCGGGATAGGCTTCCTGCATCGCAGTAATCAGTTCGGCCGAGTTTTCCGCCTTTTCCGCAGCGGCCTCGAATGCCGCAACATATTCCTTGGTGAAATCGATGATGCTGGCATCCTCGGCACTTTCACCAGCGACGTGACCGGGGATGATGCGCTCGGGGTTGAGAGCGGTGATCTGATCCAGCGTCATACGCCAGCTGTCGCGACTTTCGGGTGTCTGGTTATCCGCAAGCCAGACATGAACGTTTTCGTAGAGAACCACGCCGCCAAGAACGGTTTTTTCGGACGGGGCCCAAAGGAATGTGTGCGCAGGATCGTGACCATCCAGGCCGATCACTTGAATGGTTTCACCATCCACAGTCAGGCTGTCTCCCTCCAACACGTCCGGCACGATCAGCTCCGAGGGCGCATTGGCCTCCAGAATAGGTCCCCAGAAGCCGAATTTGAGCTGGATCGTTTTCTCGATTCCTTTCACCGTTTCGGGCGTCGCGAGTATTTTGACATCCGGATAGGCCGCGCGGATCGTGTCCAGCCCGAAATAGAAATCGGGGTCTTTGTGGCTGATGAAAACGGTCGTGAGTGGTTTGCCGGTGGCCTGGATCATCTTCACCAGTTGTTCGGCATCATCCTTTTCGAACTGAGCGTCTACCAACAGCACCTCATTCGGCCCCTCGATCACATTCGAAGAAACCGGAAACAGGCTGCCCTCGTTGGGGGTGAAATGGGTGATGTTCAGGTCCGCAGCCAATGCAGCTGTTGAAAGCAACATGGCGGCGGTCGTGGTCAGGATTGATTTCATCTTCATCTCCTTTGTCAGGCGGCAACCTTCCACTGATGTCGCGGTTACCTGGTGAGCCACAAATAAGGAGTCGAAGATGTCATCTAAATACGTATTATGAATACATAGCGTCAACTAAAAGATGACAATAGATGGAAAAATCAAATTTGAACCGTTTGGAGTACTTTGTCGCCATAGCCGAGGCGGGAACCATTACGGCCGCAGCAGATCGCATGCGTGTGAGCAAGGCAGTTGTCAGCAAGCAATTGCAGCTACTGGAAGAAGAGTTGGGGGCAACTCTGGTTGTTCGGAATTCGCGCCATCTGAACCTGACCGAAATCGGCCATTCGTTCTACTCGGCAGCACAGGCGTCCGTGGCCCAGGCAGAGGAGGCTTATGCTATGGTGCGTCGTGGCAGCGCGGAACCTTCCGGGACATTGCGCATCACGGCACCTCTTGATTTGGGCTCTGAGTATGTCGCTCCGGTGGTGGCGAGTTTTCGGAGAGCTTACCCGGCAGTCAAAATAGATCTGATGCTGAGTGATACGCGCATGGACCCGGTCGAAGCCCGATTTGACATAGCGTACCGGGTTGGGTGGCTGGCCGATTCAGCAAATATCGCGCGTAAAATAGCCGGGTTTCGGCAAATCGTGGTCGCCTCTGTCAGGTTGGCAGAGGAGATGGGAGAGTCAAAATCGCCGAGTGACTTGGAGAAGTTTCCGTTTATAGAGCATCAGGCTTTGTCCAATCCGCTCCGCTGGCGCTTTTCGGCGGCATCTGGCGAAACAGCAGATATAGAGATGACACGTGCCTTGTCCGCCGATGTGACGCCAGCCATCAAAGCCATGACGCTTGAGGGCGCCGGTATCTCGATCCTGCCAGATTTCTACGTTCGCAAAGAACTTGCGGACAAATCACTGATCCAGCTTCTGCCAGATTGGTCACTTCCGTCCGGAGGGATCTATTCGGTCTACCCCCCAACTCAGTACAGATCGACCGCCACACAGCGGTTCGCGCAGCTTTTTCACGACTACATGCGGAAAGAACTGGCGTAAAAGGCATCTGTGGGTCGGTCCCGCTCTTCAGTTCTGCGCGACAGAGCAGCTATCCTTGGTTACATGGCTGGCGGTTAGTGCTCCTTCTGTAGATGACGAAGAATCTCTATTTAAAACTTCCGAGCGAGCAGAGATCAACTACCGAGGGTTTATGTGGAACTTTCCTTGACCAGTTTTCGGCTCGACCATCCACAAAAGGTGTCAGTAGTCTGGCATTAAGATCAAAGATTAGTCCCAAAGAAAGCAATAGATTGACCGAAACCATTGTCGGTGTTTACCTGTTTTCGACCCGGCGCAATAATTTAGATGGGTGAATATCAGCAACGATCTGATCTGCCCCGTCGGTTGAAGATAGTATCGAGCCTACGATTGAGGTTGTATCTATGGAAGTACTTGCGGACCAGCTTCGTTCGTTTCCTATTATGGCGCTTTTTTTGTGTCTGGGCCTTGGATACGGCGTGGGCAAATTCAAAATTGGCAAATTTGAACTGGGCGGGATAGCGGGAACTCTGATCGTTGCAGTTCTTGTGGGCCAGATAGGCGGAATAAACCTAAGTGCCGATGTTCAGAATGTATTCTTTTCACTGTTTATTTTTATGGTTGGCTACAATGGCGGACCGCAGTTTTTTGCGGCGTTGAACCGTACCGCTCTGACAAAGCTTTTTGCGGCGTTTATGATGACGCTCTGGGGGCTTTTCTTCGTCGTTGTCGTTGCCACATGGGCGGGGCTGGACAAAGGGTTGGCAGCGGGTTTGGCAGCCGGCGGATTGACACAGTCCGCAATCATTGGAACCGCCGGCAATGCAATCGATCTTCTTGGGCTCGCGACAGAAGAGGCAGAAAAGCTCAAGACGAATATCGCCGTAGGGTATTCCGTGACTTACATCTTCGGGTCGATCGGACCAATTTTGGCGGTTAGTGTTATTCCTATTGTGATGCGCTGGGACTTGCGGCAAGAGGCGATCAAACTCGCGCAAAAGCTGAGCGGAGGTGATCACACGCTGGACGAAGGCGAGTTTATTCCCATGAGCCGTTTCGAAGCGCGCGCCTATCACATTCAGGACGGGGCCAAAATCGTGGGCCAGTCTATGAAGGAAATCGAAGTCGGCTTTGACAGCGATGTATTGGTTGAGCGGATTTTACGCGACGGAGCGCCCTTTGATCCCAAGCCCGATACAACGCTTGAAGCAGGCGACGTGATCGTGGTTTCAGGTCTCATCACCGCTTTGACCCGGTTTGAAGAGGCTGCAGGCGCTGAGGTCGGAGAATATCCACCTGAACTCATCATCGTGGAAGAACGGCGGAATGTCGTTATTACCAATCATAAGCTGGCTGGTAAAACTCTGGCAGAGTTGCGCGCTGCGCTTACCCCGGATCAAAGACGCGGGTTTCACATAACCAAGATCACCCGCATGGGTCACGACGTTCCCGTGCTACGCGACACCGAAATTCACGCAGGGGACGAAGTCAGCATAGTTGGGCACAAAAAGGACCTTGATCGCGTCGCGAAAGCTGCCGGTTACGTTCCGCCCTCGGCGTCTGTGACGAATTTCATTGCATTGGGCATCGGAGTCGCCGTTGGCTACCTGATCGGTGAGATCAGCTTTTTAATCGCCGGAACGAAGGTGGCTCTTGGGTCAGGCCTTGGTTGTCTAGTTACGGGCCTGATCATCGGTTATCTGCGTATACGACGTCCAAAGATTGGTGGTATCAACCGGGGCGCGGCGAACTTCTTGCAAAGCTTCGGCTTGGCAGTTTTTGTTGGCGTGGTAGGACTTAATGCCGGTCAGCCTGCACTACAGGCAATTCAGGAATACGGGATCACTCTGTTGCTTTTGGGCGTGGTGGTGACACTGATGCCGATGATCGTTCAGTTTCCGATCAATTATTTCGTACTGCGTATTCGCAACCCGATCGAAGCTTGCGCGGTTGTGACGGGATCTCGGTCCGGCAATCCGGGATTTGCGACATTGCTGGAAAAGGCAGGCAATTCGACGCCGACACCGGCATTTACAATGACCTATGCCGTCGCGAATATTTTCCTGACTTTGTGGGGGCCGCTGGTAGTCGCCTTTGTACCGTTAAGTTTCTAAATCCGTACAAGACAAGAACCAAAAAGGCTTAGTCATCGGACACTTCCGCACCTGTCTGGCCGTCCAAAATATCGGCCAGAAGGCGCCCGTTAACCATTCCGACTAAACTCATGCAAGCTTACTGTTTAAGCGCGCTGTCCTAACCGTGTATCGGCATACCTTTTGAGGCGCGGTAGGCTTGCACGTAACCGATAGCAACCGACCGCACTGCTCGTCCGATTTGTCTGTATGCGCTGTCATCCAGGTTCGCAAAGGATACTCGTGCCGACCAGTTGGGCGCGTCGAACCCCGAGCCGTTCAGCAAAACAATCCCGTGATCCTGAGCCAGCTTGAATGAGATGTCGAGCGGGTGGACGTTTTCCTTGATCCATTCCACCACCTCTTGGCCGACGTATTTTCTAAGCCAGAACTCAAAATCGATGATCCCGTAGTACTTGTCGAAATACGGATTGTCGGGAACCTCAATACCCAATCCTTCGACCAGTTCGGTAAAGCGATGATCCAGAATACTGCGGCAGAACGCTTGATAGGCCTTGTCCTCATCCATCATCTCAACCAACGAAAACAAGGTCATCATGACTTGCTGCGGCAATGAGAGGCCGGCAGTGTGGTTGAGCGCAACATCCCTGCTGTCAGCCACAATTCTGTCGATGAATTTCATTTCTGCCGGATTTGGCGACAGGGTCTCATATCGAGCTTCGACCAAGGCCTTGGTTTCAGCAGGTGCTTCGGCAATCATTTTGTCGAAGATATTGTTCTGGGCGATCACGATCGTTCCCAATCTCCATCCGGTGCATCCGAAGTATTTGGAGTAGGAATAAACCCCGATCGTGTTTTCTGGCAGGTGGCCCATCACAGACTCGAAATTCGGGACGAAAGTTCCGTAGACATCATCCGTGAGGATAATCAGATCCGGCCGGCGTGTTTTGACAAAATCGACCAGCCTTTTAAGCGCTTCCGGACTGATGGCGACCGCCGACGGGTTGCCAGGATTTACCAGAAACAGGGCTTTGACTTTTGGCTCCGCAAGGGTTTCCAGATCTTCGTCCGTCAGTTGAAAGTGTTCTTCTTCTTTGGAAGAGACATCCACGACGTTCAGGGAATAGTCTTCGAGCACCGGCATCTCGAGATAAGGGGTGAAGATCGGCGTGCCCAATGCAATTGTGTCTCCGGCATTTAGCAGCCTTTGGTTTTTTAGTGACTTGAAGATATAACACATTGCCGCTGTCCCGCCCTCGACGGGAAATAGGTCAAACTTTGCTTTTGGTCGATTCCCTGCGCACATCGCCCACATCAGGTATTCGTGGACAATCGTTTCATTATGGACGAGGCAGCGATCCGGCATCGGATAATGATCGCCGACAATACCGTCAGTAAGTTCAAGCACAAAGGCATCTGGGTCGAATTTGAATTTCTGTATGGCGAAATCTACAGCAGCGATGAGCGTTTCAGCCCCGGGGGGCGTGGTTTGTTCTTCAGAAGCTGCGCAATACGCCTTCAGCCGGTCATAACACCCCGGACCCTGTGGCATGCCCGCCAAACCCACCTGAGCTTCATATCGGTCACGTTGCGCCTCGGTCATTGCGAACTGGCCAAGTAGGAAGAACGCCTCTCGCGCTTTTGTGGCAATCCAGTTTGGATTACCCCGTCCGGCGTTCAGATAAGGCAACGTCGTGGCGCGCGACTCTTTCTTTGCCAGTTTAATAAGCTCATCTTTGATTTGAAACGGACTAAGGTTTTCGAACTTGTGTAAATTCAGAGTCTCTGACATCGAATGCCACCCATGATTGTAAACATTGGAATAAAGCAATTTGATAGTAAGAACGGATCGGCGCGTCTGTAAACCGAAAGTCTTGTGCGGCAATCGCAAGACTATGGCGCGGGCTTGAGGCTTAAGCCCGCACTGTGCCCACCAATTGATTTAGTGGCGCGTTCACTCGGTTTCGAGCAGCGAGGCTTTAGGCAGAAGTTGCAATTCTAATGCCGGGCATTTGGCAGCCTGCGGGAGTGGTCAGGATTTATGCTATGGTCAGCGCCTTACGGCAGAAGATCCGAAACCTGAGTAAACCCGGTAAGGTCAAAGCCAAAGGTAATGGGTTCCTCGTTCGTGTTTCTGGCCTCAATCGTCAACTGCTTGCCGGCGCGCATTGATGCTATCCATTCCGATGACACCGCAGAACGGGCAAAACAGCCTTGCGCTTCGCAGGTCAGGAACTCCAGTTTGGCCACCTCGGACGTATCGACCTTTGCGGTTAACCCATCGCTGAAAAGCAAACCAAAGGGCAGGGTAAGAACTGCTTCGGTTTCGTCATTGCCCGCCGATTTCACAAACGCGATCGAGGCCAGTCTCTGATTGTTTTCACTTAAAACAATGCTCTGTGTCATTTCACAGACAAGTTCCGTGCCTGTTCCCAGATTGCTGCAATTGATCGACCAGGGGGGCGTTGCATTCTCTTGTGCGAGGACGGGTTGTATCAATCCAAACGACAACGCCGCGGCGCATTTCCAGATTCTCATGCTGCTGTACCTCATTGATTAGAATTTGATCCCGATCCCCAGGCTGACTTGCAGGCTTTCGGTGGAATCCCCGAACATGTGATCGAGATTGAGATTTACGAAACTGCTGTCATCCATAGCGTAGATGCCCAATTCCGCAGACACCAGACCTTGCTTGTTGCCAATATAACTGGTGTTGGAAAACCCGCCGTCGGCAGAACTTGCACCCGAAAATCCTGCGCTGACCGAAACCGTGTCATGAGACGAGATTATGGCACCTGCACGGAGACTTGCGCGCAGTTTCTGCGTGGACGTGAGATACTGTTCCGTCCCGATTTCAAGCGACGGTGTCATCGAATAGATCATGTCGCTGCTGTCCTGAAGCGACACCCCGGACAAGGTTGCCTGACTGTTGCCTTCTGTTGCCAGGCGAGTTGCATCCAACGCAAGTTCCGGCTTCAGGTAAGATTTGCCGCCAGCAAACCTGTAATCGTAGGCAAGGCTGAGGCGCAGGTTTTGGTGGTTCATCTTGTGCTTGATCGAGCTGACACCGATTGTGTCGACAACCGTTCCGTTGGGCAGGGTTCCACTGATCCCGCCCGAACGAACGGTATCATAATCGGACCACCCACCAGAGAGCATCGCGGCGAGTTCCCAAGAGTCGATATACTTGGTGAGCGACGCTCCGAGGCTATAGCGATCACCTGTGGCGTTGTACTGTGTCCCGTTGCGAAGACTGATCTGATCATAGCCCAGAGCAAATCCGGCGTAGAGGTCATCCCCGACCGGCAGGCGGAAGCCTGCGGACAGGTTGGTATTGTTGATGTCCAACTCGTCATAAATTCCGGTCTGCTCGCGGTCAAAGAAGGACCTTCCGCCCGCGAACCAGACGCAGCGACGCGGATCGTCTCCTGATTGGTATTCAGTGTAACGTTCGCAATTGTGCAGAGTGAGGGCAAAAACACGTGTGCCGTAATACGCATCCACCGCATCTGCAGCGTAGTCTGCAGTTGTGAAGCTGTTGATTGCGTTAATGACTTCGGCCTCTGTCTGCATGTTGCCGATCAACGCGAACAACTCACCTTGCGCAGCCGATCCTTGTCCGTTCAGAACCCGGTTGATGTAATCCCCGATCGCAGCCTGGTTCGCGTTCATGCCCGGTGTCGAGTAGTCCGGTGTAATCACGAGGTCTATCGAACTGCCATCTGAAGTCGAGCCGTTCAGGCCAATCGAGTAATCCAGAACAACCGTGTCCTGAATGGTCGTTCCGGCATCCGAAGCGGTTCCTTCAGGATTGATAATGACCAGGGGCAGGGCGCGTTGAAGCGTATTGAGCTGGGGTGTCAGAGTCCCGCCCATCGTGGCGTCCCCTGAGACATTGATCAGGTCGCTACGGCCGCCCGATGCTCCCGAGGTCAGGAAGTACACGTCGAAAACAGATGTTGCCGTCGCACCAAATGCAAGACTTCCAGTGACGTTCGTGACCTGACTGACATTCTCACTGAATGTGAAGTTCGTTGACTGAACTGTTGGGGACAAACTTCCGTTAAGGCTCCAATTGCTCCCCAAAACCAGGTTGCCATTCACCTGCATTTGTCCGGCGGCACCCAGATTGACGGTATCCAGTGCGTAGAATGTTGCACCTTCCTCGATCGTCAGTCCGTTCGTACCCGCACCAAGGTTCAGGTTCCCAAGCGCTTGGCCCGCAAGCGAGACCTGATCGTTGCCTTCGCTGGCATTCAACAGCTGATCGTTTCTCGAAAGCAGGACAGAGTTCTCAGACAAAGTCAGAACATTGTTGGTGCCACCGTCCAAGATGATCGAAGCCACCGAGTCCGCCTGACCGGTGCCGCCCATGACGACGCCGTCCAATCCAAGTGCCATTGTGTCGGCCCCGTCGCGCCCTTTCGATTGTGCGAAGACTGCGATACCTCCTTCACCAACCGAAAGGACGTTTCCATCCAGAGTCAGATCAATGGCACCACCCGAGCCGACGCCACCTGCCGAACCGCGGAAAATCGAGTCGACGATGCCACCACCGCCACCCAGAGATTGAGCAATGACGCCAATCGAATTTTCTCCGGTCGACATGATGTTGCCGTTCTGAGCGAACTTGATATCGCCGCCGTCGCCACCATTGGCTGCAGACAGATTCACTGAAACCTGGCTGGGGTCAACGTCGGTGGAAACAAGGCCGCCTCCACCACCGATGCTTTGCAGAACAAACCCGTGCGAGCCTTTCCCGGTGGTGGTGACATCACCAGTATTGGCGGTGTCGATGCTTCCACCGTCACCGGTGGAGTCATCCTGCGCGCCAAGCGTTACGTCGACGCGCCCCAAACCAGAGACAACAGCTTCACCACCACCAGCACCGATGCTTTGGACGCTTTGACCAAAGGCGTAATCACCACTGGTGAAAATGTTGCCGTTCAGGGACAGATTGATATCACCGCCATTGTTTCGGAAGCTGGGATCGGCACCAAGAATGATTGACGCGCTCTGGTCGGTACTTGCGCCGCCGTTACTTTCGCTGTTCAGAACCAGCTTACCGCCGCCGCCGCCAATGGACTGTGTCGTACCTGCAGACGAGAATGCGCCATCGGTGCCCACATCGCCTGTCCGATCACCATCCACGTTACCTCCGCTCGCGTCGTTCGTATTTATCGCACCCAGACGCGCGGTGATGTCTATACCGTCGCCGTCCTGAATATTCACTGTGGTCGCGGACTTACCGCCGCCGCCACCGACGCTCTGCAGCATCAGGGCCGTCGACATTTTGCTTGTTGTGGCGATGTTGCCGTTGTGCGACTGCGTAACCTGATTGCCGGCCATGCCTGACACGTCATCGCCCCCCAGTGCGATATCGCTGCGGACCACAGTGCCGGTTGCGCCAGCCGTCGTTCCGGTGAAATCGACAGAAGTGTTCACATTGCCACCGCCTCCGTTCACGGACTGGCCAAACACGGCTTCGCTGCCTGTACCGGTGACCAGAATGTCTCCGGTCGAATTGACAGTTACGGTGCCCACTGTGCCGGTCGACCCTTCGCGCGCGCCCAACGCCTGCGAGATCGTGTAGTCCAGCGCCGAAACCAGCGGGGAGGACACCGAATACCCGGCATTGCCGCCGCCGCCGCCGACGGATTGCGCATAGATGCCAAATCCGTTTTCAGCGTTCACGACAATGGAGCCGGTGTGGTTGACCGTAACATCGCCGCCATCGGCGCCATCCCCTCCGGATCCGCCAATGGCGATCTTCGAGTAGGACTTGCCGGTCATGGTGTTCTTGATGTCATTGACATCCATAGCGACGGCCAATCCGCCGTTACCTCCGCCACCGCCAACGGACTGTGCCATGATGCCATATGCACCCGCACCATCGATGCGGATGTCGCCGCTGTTCGTGACGACCACGTTGCCTGCAACATTGCCGGTGCCGCCTGAGCCGCCGATGTTCAGCTGCGCAGTCGGAGAGCTGCTGTCGCCCGTCTTCAGGCGCAGCGTCCCGGTGATCGAGCTGCCTCCGTTACCACCACCGCCACCGATGGATTGCGCAAAGATACCGTGAGCACCTTCACCTGTTGTCACGATCGTCCCGGTATTGGTTGCTGACACAATGCCGCCAGTTCCGCCCGTGCCACCCGATCCACCGAGGCCAAATTGCAAGGCCCGCCGCGTGCTGGCCTCGGCCCCGCCATAACGCCCGTCGACCGAGATCGTTGAGCCACCATTGCCTCCGCCGCCACCGATGGACTGCGCAAAGATGCCATGGCTTTCCTTTCCGGTCGTGCGAATGGCGGCATTTGCTTCGTTGACGACGGTCACCGCGCTGCCGGACCCGCCGGTGCCACCAGAGCCGCCGATCAGAATGGCGTTTGTCGTAGCTCCGTCCGAGGACCGGCCCAGGATGATATTGCGCACCTGTTGCGCATCTCCGCCTCCGCCACCGACAGACTGCGCGTAGATGCCAATGGACTTGTCGCCTGCCGTCTGGATTACGTTGCGGTTGGTGACGGAAACAGCTGCAGACATTGCTCCGGTCCCACCATTGCCACCGATGGACAGCGTCGCCGTGTTACCGATGTCTTTGCGCAGGCTGATAATCCGGTTTTCGACCAGACCACCCATACCGCCGCCGCCACCGACTGACTGTGCGTAAATTCCATGAGACATCGTGCCCTCAGTCGTGATGATACCGTCGCTGACGACAGTCACCGTGTCCGACGTCATTCCGTCGCCACCTGTGCCACCAATGTTGACCGATATGGTTGTGCCAACCGTCGAAGGGCTGACCACAGCCTTGATCGTATCGAGGTTCGACTGGCCCGCCTGCACCATACCGCCGGTGCCACCCGCGCCACCGATGGATTGCGCCATCAAACCAACCGACCGGTCCCCCGAGGTCGCAACCCGTGCTGTGTTGGAAACGTCGACTTTGCCGCCTACACCACCGGTGCCACCAGTGCCGCCAATGGAAAGCGCGACGGACGTGCCCTTACCGGCAGAGTTGCTGGCCTTGCCGCCATTGCCACCTCCGCCGCCAACGGACTGGGCAAACACGGCGTGGGCATCCGAACCTTCCGTGGCTACAGTTCCCGCGACCACAGCCGTAACGTCGCCCGATGCGCCTCCGATGCCGCCTTCAAGCCCAACGGACAGGCTGGCCTTGTTGCCTTTGCTGTCGCCAGTCTTCGGCGTGCCTATACTGATAGAAGTCGACGATGAATTTCCGCCGCCGTTGCCGATGGACTGAGCGAAGAAGCCGTAAGAGCGGTCGCCTGAAGTGCGAATGATGCCGTTCGAACTCGCATAGACATTGCCACCGCTTCCGCCGGTGCCACCTGTCCGACCGATCTGAATGTTCACGTTGCCGCCATCTACTGAAGTCGAGGCAGAGTTGTAGCCCGCGTTACCGCCGCCGCCGCCAACAGACTGGGCGAACAGACCATGAGAGTCAGCGCCGCTGGTAGTGATATCCCCAGTGTTGCGAACATCAACCGAGCCACCAATGCCGCCTTCGCCGGTTCCGCCGCCAATGGCCAGGCCAAAGCCTTTGTTGGTTGCATCCGAAGCAAGTTCATAGGTCATGCCAAGGTTCAGGGCAGCGTTACCGCCGCCGCCACCGATGGACTGACCGAATATCCCGTGGCTGCTGTCTTGCAGGGTGATGACATCGCCGTAGTGATCGACATCTACAGTACCGCCGTCGCCTGCGGTTCCGGCATCACCGCCGATGGCGATTACAGCCGAAACACCAGTTTTACTACCGGATGAGTCTGCGGGATTCACTTTGCCTTCCAACTCATCCAGAACCGCGTTGTAATTCGCGATCACAGAGTCATCGACGCCCGTGTTGGTCGGCGTTTTGCGGTCGGTTGAATCGCCGGTGCCGCCGTTGCTTTTGCTGCCGGTGGTTTTGCTGATGCCTACCACCGCATTGATCCCGGCATCACCGCCGCCGCCGCCGATGCTTGAGGCCTCGATACCGTGCGACCCGACGCCGTCAGTCTGGATGGTGCCGGCTGCCGCGCCCGAGGTACCGCGTGCCACGGTTACGTCGCCGGCATCACCGCCGCCGCCGCCAAAGCCGCCAATGCCCATAGCGATAGGCGAGCTGTCCTTGGTGCCGACAAAGGTTGCGTTGATCCCACCAGTGCCGCCTCCGCCGCCAATGCTTTGCGCAAAGACACCGCGGGCATGGTAGCCATTTGTCGAAATACCACCGGTTTGCGTGACCGATACATCACCCGCATCCGCGCCAGTGCCACCGTGACCGCCCAGTCCGCCAACGATACTCAGATCGGTCTTACCGTCTGAATTGTTGGAATCGCCATAGTTCAACTGTCCGGTCACGTTCAACGCACCGTTGCCGCCACCGCCCGCGATAGACTGCGCCAGAACGCCGTGTTTCCAGTTGCCTGCGACCGAAACGCTGCCGGTATGGTCCACGGTCACATTGCCCGAAACGTTGCCGTCGCCACCAAAACCGCCGACACCAAAGGTCACGGAGGGAATCTTGCCGTCTTTGCTGAGCGCAATACCCCCAGAAACGTTCAGGCCGCCGTTACCACCGCCGCCGCCAATGGATTGCGCCATAAGACCAGCCGAGCCATCGGTATCCTGCTTTTCTTCGTTGAAGACACCCATATCTATGAACAAACGCTCCAGCCCGAAGGTCGAAGCCAGTTCTTCGGTCTCGTCGACGATTGTGTCCCCGAGGAAATCGCGCAGCTTGTCTTCAAATGTTGTGTCGTCCGGGATCGAGATGTCGTCAGGATTGGTCGTCACCGTGATATCGGCCTGCGATGTAACCTTCACTTCACCTGCCTTGCCGCCATCCCCTGCAAATCCGCCAACGCCAACAATCAGCGAACTGTCCGAGACGATCCCTCCGGACACGTTCATCCCGCCATTGCCGCCGCCGCCGCCAAGGGATTGGGCCAGCAATCCGGATTGACCGGTGCCATGCGCCCTGATCGTGCTTCCGGCGCCGATATCTACTTCGACGTTTCCGGCATCACCGCCGCCGCCGCCAAAACCGCCAACGCCAACGACGACCGCATAGGACTTACTGCTGTCTGTCTGGCCCGCGCCGGGTTTTCCGCTAATCGCCAGACCGCCCGACACGTTGGTACCACCGTTACCACCGCCGCCGCCTAGGGACTGCGCGATGATGCCGCTGGCACCTTTGCTTTCATCAACTGCGAAAGAGCCATCTGTTTGCTGGACCATCGGAACCGCCTGAACGCTTCCGGTGTAGTCCAGATCGACCGAGCTTGCGTCACCGCCCGATCCACCGAACCCGCCGACGCCGGCGGCGACTGAGAAAATCGTATCGGATCCGGATGGTTTTGTAAGAGACAAAGTGCCCGAGATGTTCACACCGCCAGTTCCACCGCCGCCGCCAAGGCTTTGAGCGAACAAGCCGTGGGATCCGTCACCTGCGGTTACCACATCGCTTTCTACGTCCAGTGAGACCGTACCGGCATCACCGCCGCCGCCGCCAAAGCCGCCAAGGCCCAGACCAACCGCAGCACCGGACTTGCCAGTCAGGCTGACCGCGCCGGATACGTTGAGGCCGCCGTTGCCGCCTCCGCCACCAACGGACTGAGCCATGACGCCGATGCTGTCCGAACCCGTCGTAACAATCGAAGTTGTGCCGCTAGTGCCAGTGCTGGACCGGAGCGTGCTTGTTACATTGCCGCCATTGCCAGCCCCGCCGCCGAAGCCGCCAACACCCAGGCTGATTGAGCCCCCGTTTTGCTGACTGATCCCCAGCGATGCCGAGATGTTTGTGCCGCCATTGCCGCCGCCGCCGCCAAGGCTCTGCGTCAGGATACCTGTACTGCGGTCGCCTTCGGTTCTTACGCCGCCTGTGATCGTCGATTGGACCAGCGTACCGGCATTTGCGCCGCCGCCGCCAAACCCGCCGACGCCAATTCCCACGGCTGCGTTCGTTGTTCGAGACAGGGACAGGGCGGCCGAGATGTTTGTGCCACCATTGCCGCCGCCGCCGCCAAGGCTCTGCGTCAGCATGCCGACCGAGTCGTCGCCCGTTGTCGTGACGTTCCCGGTGACTTGTTGCGTAACACTGGCCGCAGCGCCACCATCGCCGCCAAATCCACCAACACCGATGCCAAGGCCGCCCGAGAAATTGCTGGCGACGGAAATTGCGCCAGAAATGTTGGTAGCACCATTGCCGCCGCCGCCGCCGAGGCTTTGTGCAACAATGCCGGCAGAGCGCGTACCGGTGGTGCTGACATTGCCCGCGTAGGTGTTGTCGACCACGCCGCTTGTGCCACCGCTGCCGCCGAACCCGCCGACACCGATACCAGCTGCGCCAGATCCGGTGCGGGCAATGCTAACCGCGCCCGAGATGTTGAGACCGCCATTGCCGCCACCGCCGCCAACGGATTGAACCAGAACGCCGGTTGCATTCTCGCCAGCCGTCGTAACATCTCCGGTAACCGAACCCGTGGCCGAGCTGGCATTGCCGCCATCCCCACCAGAGCCACCTATGCCGACCCCGACTGCTCCGCCGCCGGTGCCCGACAGGTTCACGGCTGCCGAGACATTCAGCCCGCCATTGCCGCCGCCGCCTGCAGCAGATTGCACCAGAACACCGCCAGAGTTGTCTCCAGCCGTTGTGACGTTGCCAACCACCGTACCTTTGGCCGTATCTGAATTACCGCCGCTGCCGCCGCTGCCGCCAAGTCCAACAGATGCGCCGCCGCTGCCGGTGCCAGCCACCGTGACGGTGGCCGAGACATTCATGCCGCCGTTTCCGCCACCGCCACCAAGGCTTTGAACGATGACGCCGCCGGAGTCACCGCCCTGAGTCGAAACGTTCCCGGTCAAAGTCGCTTCGGCAGTTCCGCCATCGCCGCCTGTACCCGATGCGCCGCCAAGGCCAACCGATGCGCCGCCCGATCCGGTTCCTGCAGCCGCAACGGCGACTGAGATGTTCATACCGCCATTGCCGCCGCCGCCGCCGACAGACTGCGCCAACAAACCGGTCGAAGTTTCTCCCAATGTCACGATATTCCCGGTGACATTCGCAGTGACCGCAGACGCATCACCGCCGCCTGTGCCGCGACCGCCCAGGCCGACGGCTGCTGAACCAGAGCCGGTACCCGCTCCGCCGACGGAAGCAGAGACATTGAGTCCGCCATTGCCGCCGCCGCCACCAATCGACTGCGCGACGATCGCGCTCGACTGCGCACCTTCGGTCTGAACATTGTTTGCAACCGTCAGGCCTACGATGTCGCCATTGCCGCCGCCGCCGCCCGAACCACCCAGACCGACGCTGATTGCGCCCGAGCCCGTGCCTGCACCTGCAAGAGCAGGCGAGACGTTAAAGCCACCGTTTCCGCCGCCGCCGCCGACGGATTGAGCCAGAATACCGACCGATGCATCACCTTTGGTCCACACATCTGCCGTAGCGCTGGCCGTGACCTGGTTGCCGTCGCCACCTCCGTCACCCGAACCGCCCAGGCCAACCGATACCGAACCCGCTCCGACACCCGCACCGGATACGGTCGTAGACACGTTAAATCCGCCATTGCCGCCACCGCCTCCGAGCGACTGCGCTACAAAGCCGCTTGAGGCAAATCCATTGGTTTCTATGCTTCCGTTTGACGTTAACGTAACATTGCCGCCGTCGCCGCCCGTATCGCCCGAACCGCCAAGCCCGACGCTTACCGCGCCGCTGCCGACACCCGCACCGGACAAGACCGGAGCAACGTTGAAACCGCCATTTCCGCCGCCGCCGCCGATGGACTGCGCCACGACGCCAGACGATTGATCGCCTTGGGTTCTTACTGTGTTGTTGGACGTGGCGACAACTGTGTTGCCATCACCTCCGCCTGCACCCGAGCCGCCCAGACCAACGGAGACAGCGCCGCCCCCGGTGCCCGATCCTTGGACTGAGGCACTGACGTTGAAGCCGCCGTTACCGCCGCCGCCGCCGACAGATTGGGCCAGAAATGCTGTGGCCGAGTTACCCTGAGTTTCGATCATCCCGTTCGAAGTTAGTGAGACAGTGCCGCCATTGCCGCCACCCGCACCAGTGCCGCCCAAACCGACGCTGACTGCACCTGAGCCAACACCCGCACCGCTGCCGGTGCCTGAAATGTTAAAGCCCCCATTACCGCCGCCGCCGCCGATGGATTGGGCGACCACGCCGGACGACCGGTCCCCGGTGGTGTTGATATCTTTTGTTGTCGTCAGATCGACCGATCCACCGACCGCTCCGCTGCCAGCATCGCCGCCAAGCCCAACCGAAACCGCGCCGCTGGCCACACCTGCGCCAGCCAGTGAGGCGCTGACGTTAAAACCGCCATTGCCGCCGCCGCCACCGACGGATTGCGCCAACACGGCCGTGGAATCTACACCACCAGTGGTGACTGTCCCTGTGACACGCCCGGTTACCGATTGGCCGATCCCGCCACCTGATCCGTCGCCGCCAAGGCCCACCGTGACGGCACCGCCGCCAGCACCCGCGCCTGCGATCCCGGCCGTGACATTGAAGCCGCCATTGCCGCCGCCGCCGCCGATGGACTGGAACACGACGCCGCTCGAGGCGTCGGAAAGCGTTGTGACATTTCCTGCGACCTGGCCTTCGACAATTCCACCGTTGCCGCCTATGTCACCGTCGCCGCCCAAACCGACTCCGATCGAACCAGCTCCAGCGCCCGCAGCTGCGACACCTGCAGTGACATTGAACCCGCCATTGCCGCCGCCACCGCCGATGGATTGGATCACCACCCCGGTCGAGCGCAGCCCTTCGGTGCGAACATCGCCGTTGACACGAACACCTGTTACAGTCCCGCCGATGCCGCCGCTGCCACCGTCACCACCAAGACCGACATCAACAGTCCCGGCACCTGCACCACCCGCAGCCAGGCCAGCCGCAACGCTGAACCCGCCGTTGCCGCCACCGCCGCCGATGGATTGCACGATCACAGCACCGGAATCGTCGCCACGCGTTGTGACATTTGCGTCAACCTGTGCGGTCACCGCGCCGCCCGCGCCGCCGCCGCCTGCTTTTCCGCCAAGACCTACGCTAACAGATCCCGCCGCCGCACCGCCGAAATCAGCGCTGGCCCCGACGCTGTAACCGCCATTGCCGCCACCGCCGCCAACGGACTGTGCGACGACACCGCTGGAGAATGCTCCACTGGTTTCAATTGTATTGCCGCCAGCAATCAGGGTGACGTCACCGCCAATTCCTGCGCCGCCGCCGTCACCGCCGACGCCTACGTTAATTCCTACCGCAGCGCCTGCGCTTGCGCTGATCCCGGCGGCGATACTGCCACCGCCGTTTCCGCCGCCGCCTCCGACCGATTGCGCGATCATCCCGCTGGAGTTCGTGCCCGTCGTCGTTATATCCGCATCGGTATAGACCCGTACGAGACCACCGTCCCCGGCGCTGCCGGCCTGACCGCCGAGACCAACAGAGACATTTCCGGAAAACAGCGCTGAGGCACCTCCGGTTGCGGCCACTGCCAAGCCACCGTTTCCGCCGCCGCCGCCGACGGACTGGAACAACATACCGGTCGAGCGGTTGCCGGTAGTGACGACTGTGCCTTCGAAACCCGCAGCCGTGCCAACACCGCTGCTGTTGAATTGGCCAACGGTAACAGGCCCGCCTATGCCGCCCGTGCCGCCGTCTCCGCCAACCCCAACGGCCAGTGATCCGGAAACCGGACCGCCAGATACTGCGACTGAAACGGCATATCCGCCATTACCGCCGCCACCGCCGACGGATTGAAGCAAGATCCCAACGGAGTCATCCCCGCCAGTTTGTACAGATGCGGTATTGCTGCCGGTCAGAGTGACTTCTCCGCCATTCCCGCCATCACCAGCGGAGCCACCAACCGAAATCGACGCCGCCCCAAATGCGCCGACGGCGACTGAAACGGCACCACCGCCATTGCCGCCACCGCCGCCGACTGATTGGGCAAAAACACCCGTCGAGCGATCACCCGACGTTTGGATGGATGACGGTTGCGTGCTGTCGGTGTTGGACAACGTTACGTTGACGTTACCACCTGCGCCGCCGCTACCACCGTCACCGCCGATTGCTACACCAACGAATGCGCCAACAGCCCCGGACGATCCGCCATTGCCGCCACCGCCGCCGATGGACTGGGCCAGAATGCCCATCGCATCGTCTCCGGTTGTGGTGATGATCCCGTCATTCACGATGGTCACATCCGAACCGGCGCCGCCGCCACTGCCGTTGCCCCCAACAGACACCATACCGCCGGACGATCCGCCGTCACCGCCGCCTCCGCCGATGGATTGCGCAATTATCCCGCGTGCACCGTCGCCGCCTGTCACGATGCTTCCAAAATTGCTGACACTGACTGCGGCGCCTGATCCGCCTCTGGACCCGGTCCCGCCGATTGCGACAAGTCCGTATGAGTTTGCACCGGTCCCACCGCTGCCGCCGATGGATTGCGCCATGACGCCGTCTGCGCCGGTTCCCGACGTCAGAATAGTGCCGGTCCC
This sequence comes from Ruegeria sp. Ofav3-42, assembly GCF_022347725.1. GTDB lineage: Bacteria > Pseudomonadota > Alphaproteobacteria > Rhodobacterales > Rhodobacteraceae > Ruegeria. The sequence goes on along the minus strand of NZ_JAKRGB010000015.1, from coordinate 54,139 downwards.
CTCGACTTTGACGCTGACATCGTCGCCGCTGCCGCCGTTCGAACCGACGCCGCCAAGCGACAACGAAACCAATCCGCCTGCGGTTCCGCCCGAACCGCCGCCGCCGCCAACAGACTGCGCAACGATCCCACGCGAGAAATCGCCTCTGGTTTCAATTGCACCAGCGTGCGAGACATTCACCTCACCGCCATTGCCGCCATTGTCCGCGCCGCCAATAAGCGACACCAAAAGGTTCCCGCTTGTGCCCGCGGACCCGCCCGACCCGCCGACGGACTGGGCGTAGATACCGTTCGCGTAATCCCCAGTCGTCAATATGCTGGCGCCAGTCTCGGTGTCGACAGTTACAGTTCCGCCGTTGCCTCCATATCCGCCGTCACCAGAGGACCCGACCAACCCCCACTGAGAGCCGCCGTTGCCGCCGTTGTTCGAAACGCTAAGCGCGTAGATGCCGTCGGCCGAATCTCCGGTTGTCGAAATCGTACCCTCTTGAATGACGGTGACGTTACCCCCGTCTGCCGAGTGTCCGCCGGTGCCGCCACCCGGGGCTGCGAAACCGCTGCCGCCGTTTCCGGCCTCACCGCTGCGGCTGAATGCGAAAATACCCTTGTTGCCTGAACCTGAAGTTTGAATGGTGCTGTCGCTCGCCTGGGTCGCCTCGACTGTGCCGCCCTTGCCGCCGTCGCCACCATCACGCCCGTCCCAAAAGCTCAGATACGAGTCGCCGCCGTTCCCGCCGTCGCCTCCGACGCTGCCTATCTGCCATCCAATGTTGCTGGTCGCGTTGACATCTTCGCTAAGGGTTTTTGTCTGTTGGGGACCAGGATCACCGTTGCCGCCTGAGCTTGGCGGCACAAACAATGCACCATCGCGGCCGTTGCTTCCGTCCTGACCGTAGACAACCTGGTCCACGCCATTTGGTCCCGAGACGTCCACGGGCGCAGTCACGCTGCCCGGAGTGCCGGAACTGTTAAAGCTGCTGTTGTACTGCGAAACGGTCAACTGGGTGGATAAACTGGCCGTGCCCGAGGCACCTGAATTGCTGATTTGAGCTGTCGTTCCAGTTATGGAAACAATGTCGAATGCGACCGGAGGATTGTCGGAGTTGTAGATTGTGTCGCCCGCGTCTTTCACCAGAAAAACGTAGCCATCGGCCGTTTCCACAAAGGCCGTTGTGCCGGCGGTCGGAGTCGACGCCGGGTCCACGATCAGTGCGCTGACGGTGGTATCCAAGCCGGTTACAGGGTTGGTAACGGTATCGCCAACTATTGAAGAAGATGTTGGGGCTGCCAACGACTGTGTTGAAATCAAAGCAATAAATGAAACGGAAATTAGGAAGCTTGATTTTGTTTTCACCCGTGAACTCCGCAACCGACTTTGCCAAAATCGACGGGCATAAGCTGCGCTCTTGAAAAGCGACAACTTATTTTTCGACCTAACCCCATCAACATCTCGTTCAGGATATGCGCAAGTAAAAGGAGATTAACTTTTTTATGTTCGCTCTTTTGTGGATTCGCCTTGCCGATTGCACAAATGCAACATCTGGAACGCTAATTTAAGATTGCTGCCGGGTTTGGTTGGGAGCAGCGACCATATTTGCGGCGTGACGAGGTAGAGACAAACTCACCGCGTTGCAACTTTGTCCGCACATCACTTTTACTCTATTTTGTCGTAATGACTGCGGGTCGATTACTTCGTTCAATCCAAAAGTTCATTCCCCGCTAAAGCCCTACAGTTCCCGAACACGACGTCCCACCACTTGACTTGCGATTGGGTATGACCAAGTATTACCACGAAAGGATGTCTCGATGACCGTCAAAACCACGCTCAGCTTTACCGATCGGCACCACCAGTTTCTGAAGGACAAGGTGGGCGAGGGGGTCTATGCCTCGGCCTCTGCCGCAGTGGCTGCCGCAGTCGAGAGGATGATCGAGGATGAGCAAGCCCGCGAAACCGCGCTTGAGGCAATGGCGGATGAAATCCGACGCCGCGCAGCCACCCCGCGCGAAACATTTGTTGATCATGACACCGTGTTCGCAGCGGCACTGCGCGGGCTGGATTCCACTGATTGACCTACCGCCTGCGTTACCACCCGGCAGTCGTCGATGATCTGAGAATGATTGCGGAGATGATCTCGGACTACGCAGGTCCCCAGGTCGCCCGCCGCAAGCTGGACGAGATCGCGCGCGTAGCACAGGGCTTACAGTCCTTGCCGCATATTGGCACACGCCGGGATCATGTTTTGCCCGGCCTGCGTGCCATTCCAGCCGCCCGTCGTGCGGTCATTGCCTTTACGATTGATGAGGACGCGCAAGAGATCCACGTGCTTACAATCACTTACGCGGGTGCCGACTGGATCACGCGATTGGAAACGCGTCGGCAATAGCCTAATGGCATGCCCTTCGCCTCAGGAGGTCAGTTCGCGGCAATTGAGCGCCTGAATTCGCGCGTCACCTCACAAGCAAAGAACCAAAGGGCAGTGATCGGAAACCTCCGGATCAAAAACCACATCAAAGCACAGAACCGAGTTTGCGTCATTGATGAGCATGTAGTCGGCATACCTTCCGGGCTTTTTGTAGTGAGACGCTCTGGTGCCACTGAACCCCCGTCCTGTCACCAGTTCGGTTAGACCGGATTCTGCCAACACCCGAAGCGTTTCGCTTTCAGGTTCGACGTTGAAGTCTCCGCAAACAACGGCCAAGTCACCGGGTTCCGAGACCTGTTCTGACAGTTTCAGCAACCTTTTCGCTTGCTCCGCCCGTTCTGGCGTATCCATTTTTCCATTCAGATCGCGCAGCCCGTGCATATGCGTGACACTGATTGATCGGTTCAAGCCATGATCATAGACACGAACGCCGTGGGCGCTGCGTGATCGAGGATGTTCGCCGTACCCATCAGGTGAATAGCTTTTATGGACAAAGCCCTGAACCTGGCCAATGATCGGAAGCGATTTGTGTACAAATGTTGCGAGGCCCCATTGCGACGGAAATGTCCTTTGGTCGTCCCAAAGGACGCCCCGCGCCGCCGGGCAGAATATGGCTACGTGATCGGGCAATGCTCGGGATACGTCACGAAAGAAATTCGCCCGTTGAGGGAGAATGTGATCCCCATCACGATAGGTTAGCCAGTCTCTGTCTGACGTGGGAGTATGGACAACCTCTTGCAGACACAGGATTTCAGGTGAGCACTCTTCCAGGTATGGCAGCAGCTTTTCGTGCAGCTTCCCGCCCCATCCGTTCAGGCAGACTATTTTCATTTACAGATCTTTGTTGGAACAGGCCAGCACCGGCGACATTCGCGCTTCTTACTCTTTGCCGACCTGAGATTTCTCAGCTGCATGGTACTTCTTTCGAATGTCGTCAATGTCCACGGTCGGCGGCGGAAACTGCATGTCGAGCGATTCAAGGTATTCAGCCACAATTCGTGAAACCGCCAAATTACGGAACCACTTGTGGTTTGCAGGGATCACAAACCACGGGGCATGTTCGGTGCTACACTTGCTCAGGGCTGCCTCGAAGGCCTTTGTATACTCATCCCAAAAGGGCCGCTCGGCATAGTCGCCTTCGCTGATTTTCCAGTGGCGCGCCGGATCATCGATCCTTTCTTTGAACCGGCTCAGTTCCTCCTCGGGGCTGATGTGCAGATAGAATTTCAACACATGTGTATCGCTGTCATGAAGTAGAGCTTCGAACGCGTTGATGTGATCGTATCGTTTTTTCCAGATCTCCTTGGGAACAAGGTTATGAACCCGAACGACCAGAACGTCCTCATAATGCGAACGATTGAAGATCGAAACTTGACCTTTCTGAGGTGTTTCCTTGTGACAGCGCCAAAGGAAATCGTGGGCGGCCTCTTCGGGCGTTGGGACTTTGAACCCGCTCACCTTGCAGCCTTGGGGGTTCATCGCCGCCAGAACGTGGTTGATGGTGCCGTCCTTGCCCGCAGCATCCCGCCCCTGCAGGCAGATCAGCAAAGAGCGCTTCTTTTCGGCATACATCAAGTATTGAAGTTCGCTCAGCTTTTGCGAATAGGCCTGAATTTCAGGCAACGCGTGTTCGTGGCTTTCGTGTTTGTCTTTAAAATTAGGGTCGATACTGTTCAGGTCGACTGAGCTTCCGGGTTTGACGCGGAACTTATTGAAATAGTGCATTTCAACTCCTTTCCGTTACGAATTTCGCTAAGCCTCAGGTTCGTCTAGGCTGGGAATGATGGTGTGGTCGTTGCAGCCTGCGATACATGGCAAGCTTCACCTGATCCAAAATGAATATCCATACGAGCATGTAGGCCCAGACCATCAAAATGATCATCCACGGGATTTGTTCGACGAATATACCAAAGCCACACAGCAAAACCGCCAATATCTGCGTGCCGATCACCGCAATAAGCAGCGGGCGAGCCGGCCAGGGACGCGTGTAGAACGCGCCGCGCGACCGAATGACGAGCAGCAGCAGATGTCCACCTGCCGCGAGTTGCAGGAACAAGACGGTCTGAAGCTGGGCTTGTGTCAGCGGAATCCAGGCTTGCAGGCCTTGATCGTCTATCCATTCCATGCCGACCAGAAGAAGCCCGAAAGTCTGAACGACCGAGAGAACGCCCATCAGACTGGCGCCAAACAGAATACGCCTCATGTTCCACCGTACCGGTGCCTTGGGCAGGTTCGTATTGTCATAGGCAATTGTCATGATTGGCACGTCATCGAGCAGCGCGAGCATGATGATCATGATCGGGGTCAGCGGCGAGAAACCGAACAAGACTGTAGCCAGAACCACTACGAACATAATGTCCAGGGTCATTGCCACGCGGTACACGATGTAATTGACAATGCGCTCAAATATCTGCCGAGCCTGCTCGATCGCATCAATGATCGTGGATAGGCCTGGGGCTGTCAGGATCAGCGCTGCAGCTGCTCTGGCTGCATCTGTTGCACCGCTTACAGCGACACCACAATCCGCCTGTTTGAGGGCCGGGGCGTCATTCACTCCGTCCCCTGTCATTGCAACGACATGGCCACGATCCTGCAGCGCTTTGACAATGGCGTATTTGTGCTCGGGAAACACACGGGCAAACCCGTCCGCCTTTTCCACGCAGGCGGTCACAGGTTCTGGCAGATGGCTCAGGTCCATCCCGTCCTTAAACAGTTCCGACGCCGCCTGAAGGTGTGAGCCCATGCCAAGCTGGCCAGCGATCTCGTTCCCGATTGCGACATCGTCCCCTGTCACCATTTTGACCTGCAACCCGTGCGCCATGGCTCGCTGAATGGTCTCTTTGGAGTCGTCGCGTGGCGGGTCATACAGGGACAAAATCCCCAGAAACTGCCAGGTTTTCCCCTTGTCCTCTGATCGCGCTACCCCAAGCGCACGCATCCCCTTGGATGCAAGATCATCAACCGCCTTTTGCGCTTTCGACTTCGAATTCTCATCGATGTCGCTCAGGTCCAGAATAACTTGCGGTGCGCCTTTTGTGTACGAAATCTCGTGCCCTTGGCCATCAGTGATCAGGGCTTCGGTCCGTTTTGAAATCGGGTCGAAGGGAACGAATTTTGTTTGCGTGAAACTTGCCAGTTCATCATGGTTTTTGAGGCCTGCAACAACAGCGGCATCAATCGGATCGTCTCCGTCGAAAAGCGAGGCCAATGAGCCCGCAAGAACCAGTTCCTTGGCGTCTTTGGCTGCAAAAAGAACGGGATCACCGAGGCTTAGCTGGTTTTTGGTCAGCGTTCCGGTTTTGTCAGAACACAAAACATCGACGCCCGCCAATTCTTCGATTGCCTCCAGACGGGACACAATCGCCTTTTTCTTGGATAAGTTCATCGCGCCCAGTGCGTTTGTGACGGTCATTACCGTGGGCATTGCCACCGGAATAGACGCAATCAGCAGCGCCAAAACTGTTCGCAGGATGTCGGCGGCGGCAGCCCATTGCCACGAATGCTCGACCACGATGTCGCGATACAGTTCCGCGCCAACCAGAATGAACGCGAGGATCAGCGACAGGATAATGAGAAAGTCACCGATATGCGAAACGGCCTTTTGGGAATGCGACGCCCCTGTACCAGCATCCGCAACAAGGCTGGCCGTTCGGCCAAAGAAAGTGTCGTTCCCGGTCGCAATGACAACGGCGGTCATCTCACCCTTCTTGGCAATGCTCCCGGAATAGCCGACGTCGCCGACTTTTTTAGCCACTGGCAGAGACTCACCCGTCAACGCCGCTTGATCGATGCTAGCGTATTCTCCGTCGGTGAACCGAACGTCTGCCGGGACGACGTCGCCTAGCTTAATGCGTACGATGTCACCCGGAACAATTTCCGACGCGTCAATCTGTGCAAACTTACCGTCGCGTTTGACGACTGCTTTCGGTGCCATACCGGCCTTCAGCGCGGCAAGAGCGTCCGCGGCTTTACGTTCCTGCCAAAACCCCGAGACAGCATTGTAGATAAGCAGAACAAGGATGATGCAGAAATCAGACCAGTGACCGATCAGCGCCGACAAGATGGCCGCGATTTCGATCATCCATGGAATCGGACCCCAGAGGTATTTGAACAGCCGCTCAAAGTTGCTGATCTTCTTGTCCGCCAGTTCGTTGCGGCCATACTTTTCAAGGCGCGTATGTGCTTCCTTCGAGGCCAATCCGTCGTTTGAGGTATCCAAATCGCTCAGAACCGAAGCGAGATCAGCTTTCTCCAAATTTGGTTTTGCATTTTGGGATTTCACGTCGACTTTGTTGACCATCGTCTTATCACCCCTGCTAAGTCCCACGCTGCCATTGCTTAAAGGGACCGAAAAAAAATACATAAGAACAAATATATGGCGCGGTTTTTGTGCCGTTTAGTGTGGCATTAGACAATGAAACCCATTGATCAGGCAAAACTTTTTTGATCGCGAGCTCGCTCACGGCATCTGGAAACGAACCAAAAGCCAGGTGTTCCCAAGGCAGAGCACCATGCCGAGGATGATCGAGACCAATAGAATGCATCGGACTGTTGTTGGTCGAATGTCCGCTTTGGTGCCCTTGTTAACGGGAGTGTGCACCCGGGAAACCGACCTGTTTCTGTGGATTTGTTCTGCCAGAATGCGGTGACGTGGCAGATACACGCCGCGAAGGTGTGGCCTACTCAATCGCTACCATGTTAGGTTGCCGCCAAGGTTTGGCAAAAGACGAATTAGAAGTAACGTTTTGAAGGTCGTTATTCATCAGGGTTTCCATAAAACTGGGACAACAACGTTGCAAAGGACGCTTTTCGGGAACCGAAAGCTCCTGAAAAATCGCGTGAACATTCTTTTGCCGCAAGACCTGCAAGATGCCAGTTTAGCGGCGCGGCGATACTCGATTGCACCCAAAGATCGCACGTTACAGAATTTTGCAGCGAGGCTTCGGGGCGCGCTCGGATCTTTTGAAAGCGAAAAGGAAAAGCCCCTTCTGATCAGCAATGAAGAGTTCTCGGGCCTGATCCCGGGGCGCAAAGGCGTGTGGTCCTATTCGCAAACCCATGTTCTTGCAAAGGCTTTATTGGATGAGATCGTAGGGTTTACCGGCGACCACAGTCGCATTGTATTTTTGTACACGACCCGAAATGCCGACGACTGGATCAGAAGCGCGTACTGGCAAAACCTTCGTTCAAACAGAATTCGCGAGAGTCTTTCGGAGTACAGTAAGGCGTTACGGCAAGGCGCGGATCTTGAAGCGGTCGTTAGTCGCGTGAAAAAAGAAATCTCATCCCGGGCTGAGATTTACTCGATCAACGTTTCAGAAACCGACGATCGCTATCTGCCGCTCATAAAGGCACTTTCCATACTGAACGTGAGGTCTGACAACCTGACGCCTATCGATGATCAAAACGTCCAGCCAAGTGGAAGCGCTGAGCTTTTCCTTGAGTGGAACCGATCAACCATGACCGATGGGGAAGTTGCAGCGGCGAAGCGTGCCCATCTGGACCAGTGGAAAAGGTCGAACAATAAGGTGTCAAACTAACTTGAAGGAGGTTTGTTTGTTCCACTTGTTTCATATGATCCATCGCTGCGGGTTGAGTCCCATCCGGCAGCAACCCGGCCAGAGGCGCCCCGTGGGCACCTCATTGTTCTCAGGCCGGTGTTGTTTCGCAGGCACGCTGCACAATCCGTTCGACCGGATGCGACAGGTTTCCCGGGCGTACGGCGCGGTTCATATACTCACGTAACGCGCGCAGGTGCATGTCAAATTCAGCCTGGCTAGTCAGGGCTGGGTCCGCATCCAGCCGTAAGTTCATCCCGCGCCCCTGACTGTCAGCGCGGAAGGTCAGATTGAACCCATCTGCCGGCCCGTTCGAGAGAACGACCCGCTTGCTGTCACACCCGTGAATGTCCGGCTCTTCGAATGGCATCACATTGATCAGGGGCGAAAAGAAGAACCGCTTTCCCGACCCAATCCCGTGATCTGCAGCAATTTGCTCGACCCGGTACCGGCCATGGCGGCGCATCTGACGTAACTCGCGCGCTGAGCGCCTGAGGAAGCCGTTCAAGTCTTCTCCGGCATCCCCGGTTTTCAGATAGAAGGGCAGAATGTTTACCCCAAGCGACGGGATCAGCGCATTTACACTTCCCATCCGGCTCATGAAAGGCAACCAGACCGGCAGGACCCGATCCGATCCAGCGTCCGAAGCAGCCTCGGGAAGGCAATGCAGCAAGTAAGCGCCCGAAACGAGCACCAGCATATCCGGCCAGCTCAGGCCGACTTCTTTGGCAAGCGAAAGCAGTCCCTGTTCGGTCTTCGCGGAAATTGGGCATTCGCCCCACAGACCTTCTACGCCGTAATCCTCTCCGCCCTTCTCAAGGACTCCCAGACGTTCCGACCCAGACAGGCGATCTTTCCAATAGGCCCGGTCTGAGGCGAAGCGTGTGCTACCGGAATAGGTGAGATCTTCGTCGATGAAATCGGAATACGGACGGAAGCTGGTACCCCTTTCAGATTTGCCCAGTTTGTGCAGGTACAGCTGCGCCACCCGCTGTTCCAATAGCAGCATGCTATAGCCGTCCAGAACAATGTGGTGGCCGCGGTTGTACCACATCCAGTGGTCATCTCCCAGTTGCAGCAGCCATTGCTGGGACACGGGTTGTGATCGCAAATCAATCACTTTCTCCATGTCCTGATGCATCAGGCGCAGCGCCTCTTGTCGTGGGTTGTGTTCGCCCCGTAAGTCTACTTGCCGCAAAACCGGGCGGTAGTCCGGGTCACAGCTTTGCACAGGGAAGGGAGCGTCGGGCACGTCATGAAACCTCACGCTTAGCGTTTCCGCTTCGTCGCAGGTTTTTTGAATGGCCCAATTCAGCGCATCACCATCCATCTGGCCGTTCATTTCGATGTAGTGCGCTACTGTCGAAACCGGCAGGTCGGGGTGAAAGGTGAATTCTTCCCAAAAGTCCTTTTGTGCCAACGTCAGCGGCATCATACGATTGGGGTCAGTGAAATCAGACATATTGTTTCCTTGGGAATATTGTCTTTGCCGTGAACGCAGAGCGGATCATGCAGCACGCGCCACGAGATCTGACACCTGTCGCGCCGTCTTGCATCCGACTAAGGCACCGGGGGTGACAGATGCGCCGAAGCTTGAATTCAGCCTGCGGGCAACTTCGGCCAGATGAGATGGTCTGAGGCCCAGCGCGATCAGCGGGCTGTCTTCTTGCAGGTCCGTTGGTGCACTGCGGTCCAGAACGGCAAGATAGATTTCCAGTACGAGATCTGCTGCTGTTGGAACCCGCCCGGCGCTAGCATCATCGGTTGCAGAGTTGCGCTGCTGCTGTGCCAGTTCGCGTGCGCGCTTGCGGTCCAGCTTACCATTGGCGCTCAGCGGAAGGGCATCGACCATCACAAAACGGCTGGGAACATGGGTTTCCGGCAAGCACCTGCGTGCAAAAGCGCGCAATTCGGATATTTTTGGCGCGTCCGCCACATTCGCCACACATATCGCCAACAGGGTCGCCTCGCGACCTTCGGCCTCGGGCAGATCGACCACCGCGACATGGTTGAGGCCCTTATGCGCGCTCAGCTCGTTCTCGACATCGGCAAGCGATACACGCACGCCCCGGATTTTGACGTAACCGTTGATGCGGGCGGCAAAAATCAACGTCCCGTCGGGGCGATAAAACCCCTGATCGCCGGTTTTAAAGGCACGCTGATTACGGTTTTGATCATCTGTCAGGGTCACAAAATCAGTCTGTGTAAGGGTCCCATCGACCATATAGCCTGGCGAAAGGTTGACGCCGGTTGTGTGAATCCGCCCCGTTACACCCGTCGGGCAATGCTCGCCCAATTCGTTGCAGACAAAATATCGACACCCTTGCAGCGGGTGACCGTAAGGAATGACTTGCACGTCATCAGGCTCGATGTCGTGCCAGATGCTCCAGATAGTTGTCTCAGTCGGGCCGCCCAGCGAGATCAGCCTTGCCTTGGGTAGATCCTGACGCAGTGATGCGATTGTCGTGGGTTTTATATAGTCGCCGCCTTGGGCAATCAGCCTTAGTGAGCGCAGATCATCGCAGCGGCTGCAGGCCATCAACATCTCGAGGATGGCCGGTACAGAGGTCCAGATCGACACGGCGTGATCCCGGACCAATTGCGCCCAGCGTATGGCGTCTTTTTCCTCTCCTTCCGCAGGCAGCAACAGGGTCGCCCCAGCGGTCAATGCACCGAAAACATCAAACACTGACATGTCGTGATGCAGGGGGGTTACGGAAATCAGAACATCCCTGTCATCTACCTGCCAGTGATCCAGTGTTCGACCCAATGTGTTCGATGTGCCGCGATTGCTGACTGCGACGCATTTCGGTTTGCCGGTCGTTCCAGAGGTGAACAGGTAGTAAGCAGGCTCCGCCGAACTGCTGCGGCTCAGCAATGCGGCCGTTTCGGGCGGGGTGACTCCGTTGATTGAGTAAGACAATAAGTTCTTCGGAGTGATGCAGTTATGTCCGTCAATCGATTGTCGTGTAACCACAAGATCGGGTGAACACGCGTCCAGCAAATAGTGCAGACGTGCGGCTGGTGAACTGGCGTCGATCGGCACCCATCGAATACCCTCCAACGCGCATGCAACCTGCAGGGCGATATGATCAGGACTGCGTGGCAGACAGACGGCGACTAGATCACCCTCGGTCATGTCCTTTGACCGCAGCCCGGCAATCGCAGCCAGCACGGAACGCCCAAATTCGTGATAGCTGGTCTTCCCCCGGGCACAGATCAGGGCCGTTCCGCTGGCGTCTCCATCGAACAGATTCGCGCGAATTCTCTCGAGAAACCTTGAACACTCGAACGGTTCTGTCGGGTCGTTTTTTCGGTAATGTGTCAGATCCACAAAATCTGCGGCATCCAGTTTCAGGCTATCGCTGGACGAAACCGTCAGAATCGCGCGGTATATGGCGGCCAGCAGATCCGAAACGACCTGGTCTGACAGCGCCTTCTGCGCGTAGTCGAAAGAAAGAACCAGGTTCTTTTCGCTGTCCAAGGTCAGGCGAATGTCCAAAGCCGTCTGTGGAGTCGGGGTCAGGCCGTCACAATATTGCATCGGACTGTCGGGGTGCTGTGCAGGCCAGCTTAATCCGCTTGTGATAACCACCGGCAGAGCAAGGGTTCCGCCGTTCTTGTTCAGAAGCATCCGGTTCAGATCCACCCCAGAGAACGCGGTGTGTTGCAGTCCTTCCAGAATATCCCGTTGCACCTGTTTGGCACGGTCCGCAAAGTTACCCGTGAGCACATCATATGCCAGGGCGACAAAGGACGACGCATTGCTGGCGGATGAACCTCCCCCACTTGGTGACACCGGAACGGCCACGCATGGTTTCAGATCGCTGGTCCAGCGGGCCAGAACCTCAAGTATGAGGGCGGTCAGCGTTGTATTCTGGAACAACCCTTCCTTTGCGCCCCTGCGCCAGAGGGCTTTGATTTGCGCATGCGGAACCACCAAACTCTGGCGATTGTAGCGCGATTGAGTGATCTGTTCGGGGTCTTGTTTGTATGGCAGTCGCGGAGGGCCAGAGACCGCTTGCAGTTTGTGCTGCCAGTATTCGGCGTCAGTTGACCGCTGGTTTGAATCTGTGGGCGCTTCGTTTGCCGGAACTGGCTGCGGTGGGACGACGTCACTGCCTTCTGGCGCAAAGATGAATCGCATCAATTCCGCAATCGAGTGCGCATCCAGAATCAACGCGTCAAATCGGGTCATCACGGCTAGGTCACCGTCTGGCAAGGTGATGGCAATCAAGCCCCAAGGCGACTGATCAGAAGAAAAAACCTCGTGCGACCAATGGAATTGTAAAGCTGCGAGCCGCTGCTCGGCCTCGGGTTTGCTCAGCGCGGAGTAATCCAGGGTCTCAAGGTTCAAAACCGGCTCTGATCGCACAGTCTGAGTCAAAGTCTGCGGATCTATATAAGTGCGCAGTGCCGGGTTGGCCTGCACGGCCGCCGCCAGTCGCGCGCGCAGTACGTCCAGCGGAATCGTTCCGCGAAACATTTGAAAGTCCTGCATTGCAATCCCGCCCAATGGCAGCTGCGTCCCGCGCCCAAGCAAATAGGCCTTTTGTAGTGGTTTTAGGGGCGTACCGGAGGATTGCGCATTTGCGGCTTCGGACGCCAGTATCCAGCTTTTAAGTGGTTGTTCAAAAATACCGGGGTTGCGGGCCAAGCGGTTGATCGCGTCGCAGAATGTATCAAAAACCTGCCTGATCCAACTCATGTCGGTCATGTCTTCACGGATGTCCCAGTTGACAAGAATCCGATCCCCCATCCGCGCAACCTGAACATCCAGCGCCACCTGAGGGCCCTGAGATATCACCCATACGAGATCGCCAAATACGTTGCTGGCTGCGTCCGACAGAATTGGCGTGCTGCCAGTTGCCAACCCAGCCGTGAACACCACAGGCGCACGTTGCACGGCGCCGCGATGACGGGACAAATCCCGTAACAGAGCAGGACCTGGATAGGCAGTGTGTGAAAGCTGCCGCTGGATATCGGACCAGCAGCGCACGGCCAGTGATTTCAGGCTGTCATCTCCACGCAGTTCGGCAGCGAACAAACCCAGATCCGAGAAATCCCCTACCATTCCAGTGGCCTCGGCCGTGCGATGAAATCGTGGCAGGTTGAGGCAAAGGCTTTCTGCCTTCAATGCGCGCGACAGATTGGCTGTGAACAATGCCAACATCAGGCTGGAGAGTGTCACACCTCCAGAGTTCGCGATTGCTTGCAGCGCCGCGCGATCTTCAGCTGCTATCCACTTTGATAGACGCGTGCTGAGTGGCCCACCTGTTCGGTCTTCGGAACGCGGAAGTTTAGGGGCAGGGGGCAGCGCATCGAACCGGGTCGTCCACCACGCCCGATCCGCACGAAGAGCTTCCGGCCGAGCTACGGTATCTTTGCGGTAGGCGGCATAATCCGGCGCAGGAGGTAGCCGATCAACCCCACCGTCAGAATAGGTTTTGGCAAGATCGTCCAACAAAATCCCAAAGCAGGACGGGTCGGCTGAAATCATGTCTATGTCCACATGCAGTCTCTGCCTGTTACCGGGCAGAATGCTGAGGTGAAATTCAACGCCGTGGCCGGTTTCCAGAGGCAGGCGCTGGTGGGATTTTTCATCGCGAATTCGGTGCAGTTCCCTGTCCAGTTCAATGCCGTTCAAATGGCGCAGATCGAATAGGCCGAGCGCGTGCCCTGTATCAACTGGCGCGATCCGAGCGACCCCGTTTGCCGCGACTGCCAGCCGCAGCATGGGATGGCGTTCAAAAAGTAATCGCACACTCGCCTTTAGTATGTCGAGGTCCATCAATGGGCCGTCGAACTCGCTGTATAGGTGTGCAACAACTCCATCCGAGTTCGCAGCCGAATGGCCGCCTGTCCAATAGGCAGCTTGCATCGAAGTCAGGTCCAAAATGAGGTCCTCTAAGGCGGTTGACATTTCACGACAAAAATACTCAAGTATTATTGCTCGTCAATACGCACAACCGATAATCCGGTGGTAGTGCCGCAGGGGATTGGGAAAAGTAAAGGTTCGGTTCAAACGTTCGAGTGCCACCCAGCACGGCAAGGCTTTTAACAGATATAGAATACGAAAATATTATGATTAAACAAAATATTGACCTTACGCCATGGCCCGAAAACCTTGCCCGAAAGTACCGGTCAGAAGGGTATTGGATTGACCAGCCGCTGACGCGCGGGATACGCCAAAAGGCTCGCGTCCAGCCGGATGCGGTTGCCATAATCTGCGGATCCCGAAGCATGAGTTACGCCGAGGTCGAGCAGCGTTTTCTCGCGCTTGCACGGCGATTTTCAGCCGCCGGATTAGGTCGTGGAGATACCGCTTTGGTGCAGCTGCCAAACTGCGCTGAATTCTATCTGACCTTCTTGGCTCTGCTTCAGGCTGGCATCGCCCCAGTGAATGCGCTGTTCAACCACAAGCAGAATGAACTTAACACGTATGCGGACCAAATTCATCCCAGTTTGCTGATTGCTGATCGCAGTCAGCCTCTGTTCAAGGATGATCACTACGTCGAATTGCTGAAGGCTCGGACCGATAATCTGAGTACGGCGTTGTTCCGCGGGGGCAGCGGGGAAGATGATCTCGAAAACTGGATCGACCCTAGCCTTGATGGTCTGCAGGACATTTCGGAAAGTGTGATTGAAAATGGCCCGACAGACCCCGATCAGATCGCCTTCTTTCAACTGTCCGGCGGCAGCACTGGCACGCCCAAACTTGTCCCGCGAACGCACAATGATTACGACTATAGCATTCGGGCGAGCGCCGAGATTTGCGGGTTGTCACAAGATACCCGGTTTTTGTGTGCCTTGCCCGCTCCGCACAATTTCCTGTTAAGCTCTCCAGGGGCACTGGGCGTGTTTCATGCCGGCGGCACTGTGGTGCTGGCCGCCAATCCTGACCCGCAGACCTGCTTTCCGATCATTAGTCGCCACAAGGTCACGATGGCGGCGCTGGTTCCATCGGCGGTATCGATGTGGTTGCGGTCGGTAGAGCAGGCACAGTCCGATCCTGCTTCGGAAAACCACGACCTCAGCACTCTTGAGTTGGTTCAGGTCGGAGGCGCTTCCGTTGCCGAAAGCGATGCCCGCCGCGTACCCAAGGTTTTGGGGTGCGCGTTGCAACAAGTGTTTGGCATGGCGGAAGGTCTGGTGAACTATACGCGGCTGGACGATGATCCAGAAATCGTTTTCACCACGCAGGGTCGCCCGATCAGTGCCGATGATGAAGTGCGGGTCATTGACGAATATGGCCAGGACGTTCCGGATGGCCAGACAGGTATGTTGGCCACACGCGGTCCTTACACATTCCGGGGCTATTTCCGCAGTCCTGAGGCGAATGCAAAGTCTTTTGATGATCAGGGTTTTTACTTTAGCGGCGATCTGGTGCAACGGCTGCCGTCAGGACACTTGCGGGTTGTCGGACGGGTGAAGGACCTGATCAATCGCGGCGGTGAAAAGATCGCTGCGGAGGAGATCGAAACGCTACTGCTGCGTCACCCTCAGGTCATTCAGGCTGCTTTGGTTGCTGTCGAAGACGTCCTGTTGGGTGAAAAAAGCTGTGCCTTCATTGTGGCCCAAGGCGCTTTGCGTCCAGTCGCGTTGCGGCGACACTTGGTCGAACTGGGTGTTGCTGATTACAAGCTGCCCGATCGCGTACAATTCATCGATGCGCTGCCCCTGACCGCAGTCGGAAAAACCGACAAGCGCGCCCTGCGCAGAAATCTGTCTTACGGATCGGCGACGATCAAAGCAGACAAAACGCCGACCCCCGAAACACTTTGAAATCAGCTGTCGAAAGAAAAGGACAAGAAAATGCTGGACCGAAACTGGCTTGAAACACGCGTGCGGAGCCTGATTGAGGATGAAGAAGATATCACTCCGGATGAAAGCCTTATCTATTTTGGGCTCGACTCGATCCGAGTGATGGAGTTTGCAACCGAATTGAAAGAGCAGGGGATAGCCGTCACATTCGAAGAGCTGGCCAGCAATCCAACGATAAACGCTTGGTGGGGTTTGATCTCGACACGCCAAAACGCGGCCTGATTCTTTCCGAATTCAAATTGCTGGCCCCGATCAGATTCTTCGAGGCCAGCGGTTGTACCAAAGCGACAAAAACGGTTCCGGGCCTTAAGCCCTGAGGGTCGCGCCCCCATCCACATATAGATCGGCCATCGTCACATGACCGGCCTGATCCGACAGCAGATAGATCGCGGCTTGTGCGATGTCCTCAGGCTGGGCCAGTTTGCCCAATGGAATGCCGGTTCGGAACTGCTGCGGATTTCCCGCGATGACCATGTCGGCACCATTTTCGTCTGCCCACATGCCCTGCAGCATAGGTGTCAATGTCGATCCTGGTGCCACGACATTGCAGCGCACATTCCGGCTGGCGAGTTCCAATCCCAGGCAACGGGCCATCATTGTCATTGCAGCTTTTGATGCCGCGTATGCACCCATGTTCATCCGGGGAATTCCTGCCGCGTTAGAGCCAATCATTACGATTGCGCCGCCGCCATTCTGCGTTATGACCCGCCCCAAAGTGCGACCGACCAGAAATGCACCTTCTGCATTGACCGAAAACAGTGTACGCCAGTTTTGTGATGACATGTCCATCAGGGACTCGGTGTTCAGAACCCCGGCGGCGTGCGCCCCAAGTTGAACGGGCCCAAAATGGTTTTCCGCATCGGCAATACAGTTCACGATGTCCTTTTCTACGGTGACATCCAGTTCCTGCCATCTTGTCCGGGCACCGTCCTGAGGGGCGAGGGCAGCCAGTGATTGCGCTGTATCCGTGGCCGTGACCAGAGCACCTGCGCCGCCCAAGGTATCGACGATGGCTTGGCCAACGCCGCCAGCTGCACCAGTTACAAACGCATGGCGGCCTTCAAATCCGGTAAGCTGCATCTTATCCGTCCTGCATCAATCGCAATATCTGGTCGGTTGTACTGAGCCCGCCGCAGGTCGATCCGACCCAACTCATCGCCATGTCGTGGTGTGCGCGATCAAAATCGGCTTGTGCGTCTGCCACGGCAAAGTTTTCGAAATCGCGTTGAAAGGCTTCCGCGGCCGTCGCGAGGCATCCAATATGGGCGTAAATCCCTGTTATCAGAAGCTGGTCGCGTCCGCGTGCGCGCAGAAGATGCTCCAGGTTTGAGCGTTGGAACGCGCTATAACGGTGCTTGACCAAAACGACGTCATCGGCTTGCGGAGCCAAGTCATCAATGATCTCGCAGTGCTCGGGAGCGTCCCGCATGCCGGGGCCCCAAAGATCCGCCTGCAAGCCGCGGTCCGGGCGGAATTGATCACCCTCTTGTGCTGTGTAAAACACCGGTATTCCCGCGCGGCGAGCAGCTTGGGTCAACTGCCCGATATTGCGCACCACGTCCGGAAGCGGAGCTTGTTCCGCCGGGTATGGGGCACAAAAATAGCGCTGCATGTCATGCACCAGCAAAGCGACGCGGTGCCGCTGAGGAACCCAGGGGCCACGCACGGCGGGAAGTTCCTGATCAGTCGGCAAATCATAGGAGGCGATTTTCGGCAGTGCCATCCGGGTTCTCCTCTTATCAGGCCTGGCCCGTGCCGCTCAGGCCAGCTAGTGGTGGCAGACCCAACGCCGCCAGCATGGCGCCGAACTTTGCACCGGTCTCGGCGCTTTCGCTTATAGGGTCCGAGCCAGGAACGATACCGGCACCGGCAAAAAGCCGGGCGTGCCGACCGCAGATTTCGGCACAGCGAATTGCCACATACCACGCGCCATCCCCACTCTGATCACACCAACCCGCAGCACCGGCATAGAAGTTGCGATCGACGGGTTCGAGCTGCTTGATAAGCTGGGCCGCGCGGTTCAGGGGCACCCCGCACACGGCCGGCGTTGGATGCAGCTTGGCCGCCAGAACAGCCGAGGAAACTTCGGCTTGCTTCAGCTCGCCTTCGATGCGCGTGCCAAGATGCCACATACTGCGCGTCGAGGTCAGGCCCGGCCCATCTGGCCGCGTCAGTTGGCGGCAGTACGGTGCCAGAATGTCTAGGATGTATTCGACCACCATTGCATGTTCCCGTTTGTCTTTTTCGGAACGGGCAAGCGAACCGGCGGCTTCCGAGTCGGTCACTGGGTCTTCGTGACGCCGGGCCGATCCTGCCAATGGGTAAGACGAAACGCGAAGCCCTTGTTTGCCAACCAGCAATTCAGGCGTTGCGCCGATCAGGTACCGGCCGTGTGGATCACTTTCATGCTGAGGCAACCTAATCTGATAGGTCGTTACCGCAGGGTCGTTCATCAGCCGGGAAAGGATTGCCTCGGACTGGAAAGGGTGTTTGGATTCCAGTGTCAAAGTGCGGGCCAGTACGATTTTGCGCAAGGCGTCCGGCGACCCTTCCTCATGCTCCATTATGCGAATAGCTTCGGCAACAGCGTCGGCAAATACCGGAACAGGTGGTTCGGCACGCGGCGCCAACAACGGCTTCTCTTGATCACCGCCGGTGTTGTGAGATCCCGCGGAGTGGGTTGTTTGAGGCGCAGCCCACAGACAATCTGTGCGGCGTTTGTCGAAGGGCAGTGCGCCACCGATCACGATATCTGCGGGCAGTGCAGAAAAGGCTTTGCTCAATCTGGCCTCAAGCGTGTCCACCGTCCCTTGGTCTACTGCTGAGCATGCGGCCTGAGCGGTGACAACACGGCCTGCCCCGCGAAAGGTGAAACAAGCAGGCGTATCGCCGGAAATGGAACTGCGGGACCGTTCTGATACAGACAACATTGATATTGCCCCTTTTTCGTTATGCGTCTGGCCAGGGGCCGCGCAAATGAGGTTTGGAATAATGCTGGCTTGTGCTGGCAATTGGCGCGGGCACGTCCTCTGAGTGCCTTGGCCGTGTTCTAAAAGTCGCGTTGCACGATCAGGTATTAGCGCGGGCGGTGATTTCGGTTTGGCCAATGCGCAATCTGCTGACGAATGAACCACTCGCTGATCTGTGCGAACCAAGGTGCAATGAAATCAGGGTTCAAACCCAATGCACTGGCCCAGTCGCTTCGGTCGTTCAACATCTCACGAACCCTTTCCGGCGCAGGCACGGCTTGAAGGTCTGGTTTGAAGTCTGCTGCGGCCTTGACATAGTCGAGCCGTTTGCTGAGCAATCCGATGATTTGCGCGTCGATGGTGTCAATGGCCTGCCGCACGTCCTCCAGTCCGTTGACCTGTTCGGGTTCTGGGATGTCTGCTTCCAATGGGGCGCTTGCCGCAGCGCGTGCGGCAGGGTGTAAGTTCTCTGAACTGTTCGAAGTCATCCTGCCAGCTCCTCAAGTTTGGAAGCTTGTGGTTCTCCGAAATGCTGGGCTTTGAGCAAGTCGCGCAGACTGCGCTTGTTGATCTTGCCAACACCTGTCTGCGGAAAGGCATCGACAAAGATAAATTCATCGGGGATTTTGAATCCGGCAATTCCGGCGCTTCCCAGTTCGCGCCGAAGTTCGTGACTTTTTAGCTTTCGCCCAGGGGATGCGATAACAAATGCGCACAGGCGCTCACCAACACGTTCATCGGGTCTTCCGACCACAGCTGCGTCCAGTACGCCGGGGTGACCGACCAATAGATCTTCGATCTCGTCGACACCGATCATCTCGCCGCCGCGATTGACCTGATCTTTTTTGCGCCCTTCAACAGAAATGTACCCGTGTGGATCACGCGCAACGATGTCACCGGTGCAATAAAACCCATCCGCAGAAAACGCCCGGGCGTTATGTTCGGGCATGCTGTAATAGCCGCGAATAGTGTAAGGGCCACGTGCCTGAAGTTCCCCGGTTTCGCCGGGTTTGGCCTCGGTTCCGTCTCCCCGGACGACGCGCACCTCATCCCATTCGGACATCGGGGCGCCTTGGGTCGTGTGTATGCGTTCGGCATCGTCGTCCAGAGCCGTATAGCAGATAAGCCCTTCGGCCATTCCGAGCACTTGCTGAAGCTTGCAGCCCAACCTTGGGGCCACCTGCCGCGCGTTGGATGGATTGAGCTTGGCCCCGCCGACCTGCAAGACCCGCAGCGAGTACAGTGGCCCGCGTGAAAACGCGGCTTCGATCCACATGATCGCCAGCGGCGGGACAAGCGACGTGATGTTGATACGGTGCTTGTCGATCAACGCGAAACAGGTCTCAGCCCCTGGGTCTGGGGCCATGACGGCCGTGCCGCCGACGGAAAGTGTGCCAAGAACGCCGGGGCAGGCAAGCGGGAAGTTATGCGCGATCGGCAGCACGCAAAGATATCTGCTGGATTGGTCCATACCACTGGCTTTGGTGGCACAGCGAATGTTGTGCAGGTATTCCATGTGCCGCCGGGGGATCAGTTTCGGCACGCCGGTTGTGCCTCCCGAAATCTGAAAACAGGCAACATCCTCGGCGTCTGGCATCGGCCAGGGGCCGGACTCTGCAACCGGATTCCCATCCCGGTTTCGCAGATCATAAAGGCTGACATGGTCTCGCGCGTCGCCCAGGACAATGATGTGTTCGACCGAAGGCGTTATGGCTTTGACCCGCTCGGCCATAGCGACCATGTCATTCCCGCCCGCGTGTTCGGGCACAATGCAGGCCCGCGCCTGAACAAAGTCCGCGAATTGGCCGATTTCGCGGTCACGATGGGCAGGCAGCGCCAATACTGGGACAACGCCCAAACGGAACAGCGCGAACATCAGCTCGACAAAGGCGATCGAGTTCGGCAATTGCAACACAACCCGGTCACCGCGCCGCAAGCCGAGGTCATAGAGCCCACATGCAAGTTTCAGAGCGCCGTCATGGAGGTCGTCGTAGCGGTAGGTGCTATCGCCGTCGATTAGCGCCTTTTTTGCGCCGAACTGGGCCTTGCCAGCGGTCAGCAGTCCAAAAAAGGTCTCGTCTTGCCAAACGCCTTCTGCCCGATATCGCTGTGCAACATCATCGGGCCAGAAGGGGCAAAGTGATTGCCAGTCGGGTGCAGAAACGGTCATGTCAGATTTCCCAGGGTGTGTCGGATCCGGTGGGAAAGTCTCGGTGACTTGTGCCTGCGGAGTTTGGTGATTTACGGCATTGGGGCGTTAGTCTCGCAGGGGTCGCAATTACCCGGCAGTAGTTTGGTTGAAGGCTTGGATCACTCCATCGAAACACCGATTTTCAAGGTTCAATTCAGGTCATTTGCCCGCCGAGCGCAAATAGGCGACTCTTTTAGTTGGTTATTTATTGGGTTATTGGATGTGAAATGTAAAGACCTCTATGCGTGTATTTTTTTCTGCGGGGTTCAGTGATTTTTGAAGGCTTTCTTGTCAAATATTTAGGAAAATATTTTTAATCTATCCGGAAAGATGTCCAAGGAAACTGCTCGTCGTGTAATTTGATCTGAACAATCCGCGATCAACCAAAGCGGGAATCAGTTCGTCGAGGGCTAGATGCATTGAGTCTACCGATCCGCCCGGAACGCAAATGAAACCGTCAATGGCACCAGCTTGCGCCCATTGGGCCACGTCGTCAGCGGCATCCTGCACCGTTCCGACAATCTGCCAGTGCCCGGAGCCCATCACTTCGGGGCACGTCAAGAGGTCCCGAAGCCGGGGCGAGTCGCGCCGGATGATCCTTTGCAACAACTCGGCATGGGTGCGACTGGGGCACGGAGCAGGCAGCGGCGGCAGGTGTTCCGCTGTGATTGGGCGGTCGTCCGGCCAATCGGTCAAATCCAACCCGATCATCGCCTTGATCCGAGCGATTGCGCGTGCCTGGTCGGCCCGGGCATGCGTGGCCTGATACAAGTCGCGGGCCTCAGCCTTGCTATCGGCAAGATACAGGCTTAGCCCCGGCAAAAGGCGTATTTCATGTGCAGCGCGCCCCTGCCGTTCAGCCCGCGCACACAATGACTGACGAAGCGTTGCGGCAGCTTCACGGTCAGGGGTCGAGGCAAAGACCGCATCTGCAATAGCGGCAGCGAAGTCTTGTCCTGCGTCAGAGGCCCCGGCCTGAACCAGCGGGATCCGGTCTCCCGGCCAGGCCGGAAGGTTCAGTGGCCCCTGTACCAGAAAATGCTCTCCGACATGATCAATCGGCCGCACAACGGATGCATCTGCATATCGCCCCGCATTACGGTCATTGAGGATCGCTGAGCCGGGATAGCTGTTCCACAAACTACGCACGACTTGCACGAACTCGGTCGCGTGTGCGTAACGCTCTTCCGCAGGGGGCATAGCGTCGAGGCCGAAGTTTTCGTGCCCGCCAAGCGCCGTAACTACATTCCAGCCTGCCCGACCCCGGCTGATCCGGTTCAACGTCTGCAACTGGCGCGCCACCACGTATGGCGGCAGGAACGTTGTTGATACAGTGGTCAACAAACCGATCCGCTGCGTTTCGTGGGCGATGGCCGCCATCATCATGGTCGGGTCCATGCTGGAGAACCCTGGTCCCATTTCCAGAACCTGCGGGTCCAGGTACAGGGTGTCAGGCAGGAAAACGAAATCCAATTTCGCTGCCTCGGCCCGCTTTGCGATATCCGCGGCAAAGCCCGGATCGTGGAAGTTTTCTATGCTGCTATCGGGTCGGCGCCATGCCTCTCCACTCAGCCAGGTTGGTGCCAGTGACATTCCGATATGCAACATGCCCATACCGCGTAACCTTCGAATTCAAAGCCGGTTTTCTAATTGCCGACTCTTTTACTATGGAATAAGAGGAGCGCAACCAAAGAGCGAGGACCGCACGGTGTTGGAGCTGTCTAATGTTTCAGTATCCTATGGCAAAAACTTATGCGTGCGCAAAGTGTCGCACCGCTTTGCCAATGGTCGGTTCACAGCGCTTGTGGGGCCAAACGGATGCGGAAAATCAACCCTATTGCGTGCCCTTATGGGTCTTTTGCCGATGCAGCAGGGAGAAGCCCGGCTGGATGACCAACCCGTCCACGCCATGGGTCGGCGCAGCTTAGCCCGTCGGGTTGCTTATCTGCCGCAGGACAATCATTGCCCTGACTACATTACCCTTGGCGAACTGATCGAGCTGTCGGCCTTTTCGCGTAGCCGTTTGATGCGTGGCCCCAGCGCATCAGACCAGGCCCTGTTTAGGGATGCGCTTCAGACCGTGGGTCTGTTGGACATGGCGCATCGTCCGTTGAACACCTTGTCAGGCGGACAACGCCAACGCGCCTGGATCGCGATGGTTCTGGCGCAGGATGCCGATTTGATCCTTATGGATGAGCCGGTAAATCATCTGGATGTCGCGTATCAGTACTCGGTTCTCAATCTGGTCGCACGGCTTACGCGGCAAAGGGGCAAAACCGTGATTTGCGTTCTGCACGACCTCAACCTAACGGCGAGCTTTGCGGATGAAGTCGTTCTGATGCGCGATGGCCGGATCGAGGCTGCTGGGCCCGTGCGCGAAACGGTCACCGCCGACAATGTAACGCGGACATTCGGCATGGAGGCCGAGATATTCGATCGCAACGGACGTCTTGTTTGTCTCCCCCATGCGACAGAATTTTCAGCATGAGGCGCTATAAGAACGGTCTGCCGCAGCGGCGTTCAGGACTACTGTTGGGGGCAGGGGGGCTTTTGCTGGCGCTGGGTCTGAATCTGTGTGTGGGTACACGGTGGATTGCTCCGGTCGAAATGATCGGTGCCCTGATTGAGTTCGATCCGGATGAACTGGATCATTTCTTGCTGTGGTACCAGCGGATACCGCGCGCTCTGATCGCCGTTTACACCGGTGCGATGATGGCTTGCGCGGGGGTCGTATTGCAATCTCTGATGCGTAATCCCCTGACGTCTCCGGCGACATTGGGTGTCAACTCCGGGGCGACCTTGTTTGTGGTTTTGGGTGCGGCGCTCTGGCCTCAGCTTTTGACCCCCGGGTTTCTGGTAGCACAGGGTATGACCGCATTGGCGGGTGGTGTGTTTGGCGCTGTGCTGGCGCTGACCGTTGCGCGACTTGCCGGTCTGGCGCAGGACCCGCGCGGGTTTTCCCTGATCCTGGCTGGCGCACTGGTCGCCATGCTTCTCAGTGGCGTGACGCAGGCTATCCTGCTGTCGGATCCACAGCGCCGCAGCGATCTTTTGGGCTGGGCCTCGGGGAGTATCAACCATGTCTATGCCGACCGGCTGGCCGTCTTCTGGTGGATCGGGGTGATTTGTTGCGGGACGCTTTTGGCTTTGTCGCGACATTTGAACCTGATCCTTCTTGGGTCAGACAAGGCGGGCTCAACTGGGGTGAATGTGCCGCTGGTGTCGCGGGTTGCGATGCTGGCTTCAGTTTTCGCCGCCGCATCGGCGGTTGCCGTATGTGGGCCGGTGGGTTTCATCGGACTTGTCGTACCGCACATAGCCCGCCCTCTGCTGGGTGCGGCGGTGGGGCCGCTGTTGCTGGGTTCGGCGCTGATGGGGGCAGGGTTGTGCCTGATAGCTGATTTGGCAGCGCGAATGGCATTCCAACCCTACACGCTGCATACCGGCGTGGTCATGGATTTACTGGGCGGTGCGTTTTTTGTCGCAATCATCAGGCGGCACTACCTGAGCGGCCGGGCGGGGCAGCTGGCATGAGGCTGACCCGTGCTCTGGATACCCGATCGGTCCTTCGATTTGAGGGTGGATTGGACCTGCGCCTGGGCAATCTGGCCGCTGGGTTTGGCCTGACACTAGCGATTTTGGGCACGGCGCTTTGGTCGCTGACCTCGGGTGATACGGCGATAGGGCTAAGCGAGCTGATGTCTGGTGAACTGAACGAGGAGCAACAGTTCGCCCTTATGTATGTTCGCCTGCCGCGCCTGTTGCTTGGTGTTATGGCGGGTTGGTGCCTCGCCATTTCCGGGGCGATGCTGCAATCACTGACGCAGAACCCGCTGGCCGACCCGGGGCTGTTGGGTCTGAGCCAGGGATCAATGATCACGATCATGATCCTGCTGCTGTACCTGCCATCCGCCCCTCCGGCCCTGATCCCGCTGGCGGGTCTGGTCGGCGGATTGATTTTGCTGTTGGTGCTAAGGCTGCTTCTGCGCGGAAGTGTTGGCGATGGCTTGGCCATCCTGTTGATGGGGATCGCATTGGATACAAGTCTGAGCGCGATAACCGCGCTGCTGGTTCTTTATACTCCGACCGAAATTTCTCTGGCCGTGTCGACCTGGTTGGCGGGGTCGCTGTACCTGTCCAGTTGGTCACAGGTGTCCGGTCTTCTGCCCTGGGCTGCGCTGAGCCTGCCAATCCTTTTGTTCGGAGCCCCATTTCTGCGCCCGTTGGATTTGGGTGATGACCGGGCCGCGGCTATCGGGTTGAACCCGGCCCGCGTCAAGCCCGTGTTGCTGCTGGCGGCTGTAGTGTTGACTTCAATGGCTGTATCTGCGGTGGGACCAATCGTGTTTCTGGGGGTCATGGCACCGCATCTCGCTCAGTTTCTGTCGGCGGCGACCGGTCGTGCACGATTGATCTTGTCCGGCCTTATGGGCGGATGGCTGGTCTTGCTGGCCGATCTGATTGTGCGCACGGGCGCGTCACAAACCACTATTTCGCTGGGGCTCGCCCTGACCCTGCTGGGTGTCCCCCTGTTTATCATCACACTGCGTTTGCGGGCGCTGCGAACGCTTTTCCAATCCTGAGATAGACATGATGCGCTTTCCTCGTATGTTACCCCTTTGTTTGATCCTAAGCGCGACGTTGCCAGCGTTTGCCGGTCCCGTCACTGACGATACCGGACGATCCGTGGATATTCCGGACGAGCCGGAGCGGATCATTGTACTGCATGAGCCGCTGCTGGGTATCCCGTTGATGGATCTTGGTGTTGAGATCATCGGTGCCTATGGACGCGGTGATGCCGGCGAGTTGCAGAGCGCTGTCGATTTCACCACCGCGACCTTGGGAGATCGCGCCCAAACCACCCCGCCGCACGGGATCGGCCCATTTGGCAATATCAATATTGAGCGGTTGAGGACGCTGGAGCCGGACCTTATCATCGGTACCGAATATGATGCCGCTCAGGCCGATCTCTTGTCGGCCATCGCTCCCGTCTATCTACAGAACACAGGCACAGGACGAGTGCGGGGGTTCGAGGTCGAAGCCGACCTTGCCGGACTTTTGCGGCGCGAAGAGGTGTTTGAAGCTCGGAAGGCCCCCTATGACACGCAAATCGGTAAGCTCCGGAAGGGGGTGGCAGATATTCTGCCCGGTGACAGCTTTCTGGCCGTGATCGTACACGATCAGATCAATCTGGTGGGAAACACCTCAGGTATGGTTCAGGCGCTCGAGGATCTGGGGCTGGTGCGAGAAGACATTGAGGGCAGTGTATCCAATGCGCCGGGTTCGAATTTCGCGGCACCGATCAGTGCGGAAACGTTCATGCAACTTAACCCTGCCCTGCTGGTGCTGATGAACAGCTATATGGACCCTGAACAGGGCGAAGTTGCTGTACACGCCCGTCTGGATCGCATTGCGCCGGGTTGGGATCGGTTCATGATGCCCGCTCGGGAAGGGCGCATCCTTTATCTTGATCCCGCACAGGTCACCAGCCCCACAGTCGCCAGTGCCGAACACACACTGAGGGCGGTCGAAGACTGGCTTATCGCCCAGCACTGATCCGAGGGTCCGCGACGAAGGTTGACGCGGGCGGATGTCAGTTCTACCGATGCGGTATTCGGGCACCGCGCGTACCCTTCAGCCAATATCGGATCCGAAGCCACATGATCCGGGCAGCTATAACAGAAAATCAGGCCGGACAGATGTTCGACGATGTATCGCCAAGAGCGGGCGAACCATCGATTATTTAACGGTAATCTGGCCTAAGCATTAAGGTTTCAAATGCTGAATCGACCAGACTATCTGCTGAATACGCAAACATTTGTGCCCGGCCTGGAATTTGCGGCCGTTCGTGATCTCATGCTGGGTGATGCCGAAAGGTGGGATCTGCCTGTAAAGCAGGACGATGCACAGGCACTTGTTGTTCAACTAGCATATGGCGTGTGCAGCTTCGAGCAACAGCCTTCCGGTACGCTGGCCGGTTTGCATGCCACGCGCCCGGAAAAGCTGCATGTCATTCGGGAACGTCTGTTGGCCCGACTGACCGAGTTGATCCCGGAACAAGTCGGCGGGCTCAGGTGGTCGGGCGTGGATCAATCCGAATTGGTGAATGCCGGAGGGCACCCGCCCAACTTTCATTTTGCCACGGTTCTTGACGTATCTTCACCCGCTGCAAGCTTTCTACGCGTTCGGGCGGAGATTGGCGATTTGTCTGGTTTCGGCGACGATTCGATTCATTTTCGCCTGCTACTGCCTCCAATCGGGATGGTGGCACCGGAATGGCCCGTTCTTGCCGAAAACGGCTCGACCTGCTGGCCTCATGGAGAGAAAGCACTCCACAAGCCTGTTTACACGGTTCAGCACCTTGATCGATCCGCTGGATACATCGATTTCGACGTGTTTATCCACGACGGCGGCCGCGTGACGGATTGGGTGCGCGGCCTAGATACAGGTGCGCGATTTGCTCTGC
The DNA here is from genome assembly GCF_022347725.1 of Ruegeria sp. Ofav3-42. GTDB lineage: Bacteria > Pseudomonadota > Alphaproteobacteria > Rhodobacterales > Rhodobacteraceae > Ruegeria. Next base: position 26,709 of record NZ_JAKRGB010000015.1, on the reverse strand, counting down.
TTGGACCGATAGGTGGGGGCGTTTTGGAAAACCAGAAAGTTCTTTTGTGCGGAGATGAGACTGCATTTCCTGCTATTGCACGTATTCTGGACAATCTGCCGGAAAACACGAGCGGGCAGGTTCTGGCTTTGTCGGACGCTGCCGACCAAAATCCCTATCCGTTTGCTACGCCGCCGGGGATCGCGCTCAGGCGTCTTTCCAGGGGCAAAGATGAACTTGCCGAAGTCGCGTTGGCAGAGCAGGCGAAACAGCCTGATCATTTCTTTTGGTTTGCCAGCGAAAAAGCCCAGGTTCTCCGCGTCCGTACGGAATACAAGGCGCGCCAAGGTGATCCAGCAGAGGCATATATTCAAGTCTATTGGACGGCGCGCGACACCTGAACCCTGCGAGGTCGTGTCGGACTCCGGACCCAAAAAGGCTGTCTGGCTTTTTGATGACAAAAGCCCGGCTGCATCCGATATTCGCTGATGTTCAAGTTCATTAGCGTTACCAATTTTGGCAGCGACAGATCACGCATTGTGCGCGGTGTAAATCCGGCTCCGGGACGGGGCTTGAGTGTTTGCGGTTAACTTAAAGCATCTCCAAAAAAGTTCTGCCGCGTTCAAATGTCCACCAACTGGAAATTGCAGCGCACCCGAGCGCAAGCGACACCCTCAGTGACATCTCGGGGGTTGGGCCGAGCCTTGTGAAATAGGTCATTATCGGCCAGGTGACCAACACAATTGCAAGCTGTCCGACTTCAACACCTACGTTGAAGGCCAGTAAACTTTGCCAGATATTCGGCGAGGTCACTTGCAGGATCTCATGCAGAACAAAGCTGAACCCCAGCCCATGGAGAAGGCCCATCAGGACTGTCACGATAAAGATTTTTCTGTTGGAGGAAGCTCCGGTACTTCCTCCGATGATAGCCAGAAATGCCGCATAGATGATTGACAGTGCGATGCCTGTCTCAACGAATGGGACAAACCACGCTCCGCTTGGCACATAGCCGAAAAACCCGAGCGACAGGGTTACGCTGTGGCCGACCGTGAAGCCGGTGACCCGCCAGAGAAGCGCGTGTAACCCGTGCGCGCCGATGACGAGGCAAACAACGAACAACACATGGTCGATGCCTTCCAGAATATGGCGCACGCCTTCCCAGACGAAGGTTGCGATGCCCGCTAATCTGGAGTGCGAGACCTCGACCGGATCATTCATCAGACCGCGGGTTCGAAAGACAAGCGGATCGCCCGGGCCGTAGTCCAGGATGAGGTTGGCCGTCATGTCCTGATCCGGTAAGCCGGGATCCAACAAGCTTGAAAGGGCATAGGACGCAGGACTGTGCCCGAACTCATAGAACAGCGTAATGTCCACTACCGCGTCACCAACATAGACCAGCGGGTCATTTTGCAGGGTCGATCCCGTCGACACGGCCTGCTTGGCCTCATTCAGGGTCGCAAATCCGGGTTCGTTGCCCATCCGATGGATCGAAACCGATTCAACTGCGCCAGGTACGCGAGTTCCCTCGGCCTTTACGACCGTGCTGGTTTCGGCGATACGGCCGAGACCAAGCGGGTCGGTGGCTATTGCCGCGGGGTCGACAAAATGAACCACGCGGCCGTCTTCGAAGGCATTTGTTGTGAATGGCGCCGCAGACGGAAGGCCGTCTTCACCCGGTTCACCGGTCTTGTCCGCCACCAGATAAGGCATTGGGATGCGAAGAAAGATGCGGAGCCCGTCGCTTGTATGTTCAACATGGAACACGCGCACATTGAGATTCAGCAGGAAATGCGCCTGACTGGCGACTGCCGAAACGATCAGGCAGGCGCTTATCCAAACCAACAACACTGTTCGTATACGATTAGACATCTGGTGAACGTGCCTCCAACACTGTAATTGCCGACAGAGCCCAGTTTCCCTTGTCAGGCCGGAAGGCCACCCGGGCACGATAGTCAACACGCCGGCGATGATCATGACCCCAATGTCCGGCACGCGCTTCGACGCGCCACTGCGCGACACCTTCAAATTCGCCTCTGCGGTCCATTTCACCTTGGACGATGACGACATCCGTGATTTCTACGATTTGCGCTCGCCCACCGCCGGGTACCTGGATTGTCAAACTCGTTTCCAGCTCGGCGGTTATGTCGGCTTTCGCTGCGTCGAAAACAATTGGTTCAAGAGCCTCTTTTCGTTCCTCGGGAAAAACTTCGAGGGCGGCCACATAGGTATTGGCCAGAAGCCGGGTAAAAGCATCCGTCGCAATCTGGGTTTTGGATATGTCAGAAACGGGGCTCAGAAACGGGACGGTTTTTTCGCCCGAGTAAGAGAGCCCGGTGATCAGGAACCCTGTTGAAAGCACCACAAAGACAAGGCTCAGCGGCTTCTCGGACACGCGGAACGCGACAAAGCCCGCGGTAATTGAAAGAACAAAGGCCAGCAGAGCCAGTAACGGTACAAAAACTATTCCCGAGGCCTCAACCGGTGTGACTTTGGGGTCCACATATTGCTTCAGGTGATTGGTCCAGGTGATCTTGGGGTCTTCGGACGATCCCCAGTCAAGAAACGGGCCGGCAATATCGGTCAGCGTTACCGGGACTTCCTGGATGGTATCGTCGAACATGTCCCAGGTAATCGACGCGGACACTGGCAGTTCCGAAATCGGATAGGTAAGTATCACGCCAACAAATGTGGTGTCGGCAATGAGCATCGGAGCATCTTCGACGATCTCAAACCCCCGTTCTCCGAGCGTCAGAAACGACCCGCGAACAAGCGCAGGTTTGCTTGGCATTCCCGCGATGCTGACAGGATTACGGTGCGCAAAATTCTCCAAGGCGGCAGTCAGAATTTGCGATTGATGCGCTGGTTCAAGCCGGGCACCTGTCGTCAGATTCTGGCCTATCCAAGGCGCAAGTTCCCGAACCCGAATAAGCACTTCGTGTCGCAGTTCGCGCGGCTCGACATACAGGAAAGATGTAGTGCCGCTTCGTGCCGAGCGATTGAGGTTTGGGTTGCTGAACGCGGTAAACCAGGGATCGGTCCAATTGATTGCAAGCCGAGTGTCGGTTTTCAGAAAACTGAACCGTGTGACCGGGACCGATCGGTCAATTACCATGAACCCAATTGAAACGGCGGGCAAACCATCTTCGTCTTGAGGAGGGTGAAAAATCAGGCGCTCAGGCCGCGCCCCCTCAAAACTATAGAAAGCGTTAATATAGATAACGTCCGGGTCTTCTGGCGGGGCCGGGATTCTACCGCCGGTGATAGGGTCTGGCATTCCGGCCAGCGGAGACGCGCGGTCCGTTCTTTGCCGGCGTTCCGCGTGCAGGAGCTGGAACGGCAGGGGCCTACCGTCTGCGCGTTTTATCATTAGTCCTTTCGCGTTCCGGCCGGGGGCCTGACCAAAAGCGGCCTGGACCGACTGCAGATCAGAAATAGGTTCAGATGGAAAAAGCCGCTCAAAAACTGGCAGATCCCGTGGGAAGATTTCCAATTCGAGGCGAATGCCCTCATCTTCTATTCGGAACACAGCGATGTTGTTCGCAACCTCCGCTCCGCTGAACGGGGTCACATCACCCCTAGCGACCGTTGCCAAAACGGAAACCGCTATTGCCACCAAAAGGCATCTGATCTGTATCGACAGTTTCGTCATTGGCCGTACAAACGCTGTCACGTTCTCCTTTCAGCTACCTCGGAAACACGAACGTCATGGACAGGCGGGCTCCCCAACCGTCTGGGCCGGTTTCAGGCGACGCCAAATAGTAGCGCGCGCCGCCTTGGAGAGACACGCGCTGCTCACCAAACTTGACCAGCTTTGAAACCATGAGATTCACCGGAGCAGTCCACTCTTCCGCGTTCCAATCGTAGGTGGATTCAGAGTTCACCGTGTAAGTCCAGGCATTGGGGGTGGTGTACGCAAGGAAGGGTTGCACGTAGGTCGAGTTGATGTCGCTGCTTTCGAAGGACCAGATGTGGTTGGCGAGGCCCCCAATTGTCCAGGGGCCCTCTTGCACCAGAACAACGCCGGTAATACCACCGCCCCACTCGCCGACGCCAAGGTCCCGGTCACTGGATGTCGGTAAATAGAAGATCGGCCCTGCACCCCAGGTAAATGACGATCTGGTCGGGCTGAGCCAAAGGCTGACTGTCGTATCGCCGAAACCCTGGTTTCGCCCGGACAGGCCGGAAACATCGTTCTGCCACTTGTAGGGGATGATCGTTCGGGTGATCAGGTTCAGATTGTCACTTAGGGAAAACGGTATGACAGGTTGAATGTTCAGGGTCGTCTGGTTGCCGTCGGCGCTGCCATAACCGCTGTCGTAGTTGAACTGGAACGGAACGGAAATCAGCGACGCCAATGGGTTCGACAATTGCTTTGCCAGATCTGCGTCATCTGCCGCCAAAACGGTGGCCGAGAGTGCGACGAAAAGGGGGGCTGGCACCAACTTGCGCAGACAGGCTGAGGCGGATTTTCGGAATTTGGAAAGAGTCCTCATCAAATCTTCTTCCCTTATAGCATCGAAACGAAACTTCATCTCACTTGTGACGGCGCGCAGCATTCGTGTCAGGGCAGTTTATCCAATGCCTCAAACAAGTGGTAATTTGCCGATTCGGGTTTTGGTCACCTACCGCTGCACAACGGCGGCCAATCAATAGGCGCGCCCTGTCGGGTCGCGCCTTTCTCAATCGAGTTACTTGTCATCCGGCATTTTGGGCGGGGTGTATCCTTTCCACTTTCCGGCCAGAACTTTATCGGACGGTTCCTTTTCTTTGGAGCGCGGCGCGTCGATGTAGGCCTGCGATACGGACGGCGGCAGCGCATATTCGTCCACCGATGCTTCTCGGACGATGATTTTGTCCTTTGTAACGTTGATGACTGTCAGGTCGCGGGCCAGTGTCAGTTCGCCGTCATAGGTGGTGCGAATACCCTCTAGGATCGCCTGATAGTTTTCCGGAGACAAAACAGAGTGATATCCCATCGCATGGCGCGGTTTTACCTCGGCCATGACTTTGCCAAAGGCTGCCGGTTCGGTATGGACCCGCGTTGCGACATATGTGGCTTGCCCAAGGCTCCAGCCGAAATAGGGTGCCAGTGCTTTCGGGGGCAGGAATGCCTCATGTGTGGCCAGGTCGGCACCTTTAGCGTATTTCACGTACCACTTGTTCGGGTAGGTGTCGCCGCCGAACACGTATTTCAATCCGTTCCATTCCAGCGAATAGCTTACCGACCCATCCAGACTGTGAATCGCTGGCCAGGACCGGATCGTCACACCGTTTTCCTGGTAGACCACCTCGTTTTCCTGCATGTAATCGAATTCCGTCACCTCAAGCTTGGCGCCATCATCTGGCAGTGCGCCGGTACGGCCTTCCAGATCCCACGCGTACGCGGCTTTACTGGCTTCGACGAAAGCCTTCGTGCCCATTTCCTGCGTCGATCCGGTTGGGCCGAATATCCGCAACGGCGTATAGCGGCCGGACAGCCAACTGCCGATGTGCAGCCCCATCAGGTCGCCGACGTGGTCGACATGTAGGTGACTGATGAAAACTTTGTCGATCTTCGAGAAATCCGGTCGAAGTGAGAACAGGTTACTCATTGAGCCCATGCCGATATCGAACAGGAAGGCATCGCCATTGCCAAGTTCGACAAGGAACGAGATGGAAACCGCAGCCTTTGTTTGGTTTGGCATCCCAGTGCCCAATGCAGTGACCCGCATTTCATCGGTTCCCAGGATTTCCGTATTCGGGAAATAGCTGGCCGGATAGGTTTCATCGCTGATTTGTGTGGCGGTTCGCCCGGTTGGCAGGTTTTCAGCGTGAACAGCAGGTGTACCGAAGGACAGGGCTGTTGCTGAAATGGCCAATGCCAATGGCCGACATATTCTACCAATCTTAAAAACCATAATCTCCTCCATCGTTTATTCTGTTCACAAAGTGGCCGTCATGTCGTCCCGCAGGGATTTGGCCGGTCGCCCGGATATCTGTCTCAGTTGCAGGCAAGGCCCGGTCCGCAATTGCAAAGATCGTTCGGATTATCGAGATTGTCGGCGGCACAGTTACGGACGTGTCGACGCTCATGCCGCCGGTGCACGCCAGCTACCGAGCCCGGTGACATAGGATGCCCGAAATGGTCTATGAACAATGAGCCTGGACCTGTCGATTGCGGGATTTCGCCCTTGATGACTTTGACGCCAGGGTAGGTCATTGAGTCCGCGCCGCTCGTCGGGCGTTGCGGCAATTCCACGACGACGTCGACGGGCTGTTCGCTGTCCGAAACGATGGTCAGCAAGGCGTTGGGCGGGTTCGCCGCAAAACTGTCATCGCCTTCGGATACAATGTCCAGAAAGCCCTGGATGCTCAGCACACCGGCGTACCGAACCGGCCGGTCACAGAAGAATGTGACGATCGGGCTGACATCTTCCATGGTTATAGTGTCACCGTTCATCGACACCGAACCGGCATTGTGGACGAACAATGCCTTGCACTCGTCAGAGTCACTGTCCTGTGCGAGGACGATGGTCGCGATGCCAAACAGAATTGGAATGGAAACCAGAAGCGATTTGCAGGCTCGTTTTAACATTCCCGTCTCCTTGTGTGCACGTATTCGGTCCGTGCTGTCGGGCCGGTGCCGGTACTGGCAACCATCCGGTTGTTTCATTGACCGCCCTGCGCTTTGGCGCGGGCTTTGGCGTGGTTAACGTATTCCATCAGTTCGAGCTGCAGATCTTCGTAGATCCGTTGAAACTCAGAAACTCTCGCCCGTCCGCGTTCACCTTGCTCCTGAAAACTGCGGAGCGCAGCCAATGCCTCGCCGAAATCGCGGCAAATGGCCTGGAACTTTGGATCGCTTCGCGACAAAGACACGATTGTGAATTCGTCACCGGGCGACTGTCTCACCAGCTCGAAACATCCGGCAGCGAGGTGGTTTTTCACGTGCTTCCCCCCTGCAATAGCCGTTGGCTGTCAGTGAGAAATCTCTCTGGCAGCACCCCTTTTGAGGACACCGCCAATAAAGAACAGAGTAGCAGCCCGGATCGGCGGGACACGGTACAGAACATGTTCGGAACGTGTTAGAAACATTAAAAATGCTGTTGTTTGAATGTAATACTGGACGCGACCCGACCTAGCCGGATACAATTTGAACAAAGTGGATGGAACAAAAACGGCCAACAGACACTTCGATGGAAAGTGAAATTCCCGAGCGGAAATCAATGCCGACTCAGGAGCAGGAAGCGATTGGCAATCAAATCGCCCGCATGTTCAAGAGTTCCCAGTTTGGCGCAAACGAACGTCGGCGCGCGTTCCTCAATTATATCGTCGAAGAAACACTGGCCGGACGGGCCGACCGGTTGAAAGGGTATTCGATTGGTGTGTCCGTCCTGGGCCGCTCGGAAGATTTCGATGCGACATCAGATCCCGTCGTGCGTTTGGAAGCCCGTCGGTTGCGACGTGAACTGGAACACTATTATCTGACGGACGGCAGCAAAGACGCTTTGGTAATAACAATTCCAAAAGGTTCCTATGTGCCGTCGTTCGAATTCCGAGAGGTGTCATCGACACCACCCGGTGGTAAGGTCGGGGAAAACACGTTTGAGAAGTCTGGCTGGCAGGCTCCGAACTGGCTCGTTCTGCTGCTGCTGGCGCTGCTCATCGGCGTAAGTGGGTTCTTGGTATTGGAAAGCTTCAAGACGCAGGACCAGCCGGTGGATCACGCCACAACGGACAACGATCTGTGGGGCGATTTGCCGATCGTTGCCGTAATGCCTTTTAATCCGCTGGGGAGCAGCGCGGTAACATCCGTTGCGGCCCGAGGGATTGCCGAAGATATCACGACCGATCTTGCGCGCGTGCAGGGGCTGCGCGTGATCTCTTACGCGTCGACCGCTGGGTTGTCAGACGAGTCCATTGATCTGATAGGCGAGGGGCGAAAGCTGGGCGCGACACATGTGTTGCGCGGCAGCCTGCAGACTATGACGGATGGCTATCGACTTAACATCGGTCTCGTCGATGTGGGCAGTCGCAGCGAAATCTGGGCCAAACGGTTTGATTACAAGACGGCCGAGCGGTTCGATACTCAGACTGAGATTTCACGCGAGATTAGCTCCACATTCTCGATCGAGTTGTTTCCCGAACTCACATCGAGAATTGAAGACGCGCGCTGGACGCGACGAGATGCCAGGATCTTGTACCAACAGGCGCTGGATATCATTCATCCACCAAGCGACCCGTCAAGGTTTGACGCCGCACAAGCCTTGCTGCAGCGGGTTGTGCGGCTGGAACCGGATGCGCCGCACGGACACGCGGGGCTGGCGTTTGCAGAATCTCACCGTACGTGGTTCGGGTTGGCACCCAACACGGATGAAACGCGCGACCTGATCAAACATCACGCAGACAGCGCGCTGGAAATGGATCCAGCCAGCGTCCGGGCGCTGTTGACGTTGGGCATCCTCGAAATCCTGAAGGGCAATCCGAAGCCGGCAATCGAGTTCGGTGAACGTGCGGTCGAGCATGAGCCGAGTTCCAGTCTGGCCCAGGCCTATTTGGGAATGTTCCTTCTGTACGCGGGCAAACCGGAACAGGCGATCACGCCGTTAAAGCGGTCGTTGAGTCTGGATCCACTCAACATCCGGCGGCCCTACAGGAACATTCTAGGTGTTTCGCTCTATCATGCCGGCCAGTTTCAAGAGAGCCTGGACACATTACAGGAGAACCTGGATCTGGGCGGGCCTTTTGGTCCACACATGATGGTCTATCAAGCCGCAAACAACGCGGCGCTTGGGCAATTCGACGAGGAGGAAAAAATCCTCAATAGCCTGTCGGCCATGATGGCCGAGGGCGAGTCATTCCCGCTCAGGTGGTGGCTGGAAAGGGTGATTTACGACCCGACAATGATGCAGCCATTGCTAGACGAATACGAAAAAGCCAAGTTGCTTGCGGACGCGCAATAACGGCCTGCGGGCTGAAGTTGTGGAAAGAGGGTTTCAGCGTGCGTTGCAACAATGTTGTGAAACCCAAGCGATGCTGAACCCGCTTGCCGAAGTTGATCACGGCGAGCATTGCAGTCAACCAACAGAAAAAGATTGTGGAAACACCCTTTGTCGGGGCGGAATTGAACGATTGACGAGGAAAGCTGGAAAACGAAACGAACGTAAGGCACTCTGGAGACATGCGCCTAGTCGGAGTCTCATGATGCCCCAATACAACGATATGTTCGAACTGTCTGTTGAGGACATTGATCTTATAGAAGTCTCTCTGCGGCGGGCCTTGAATTCATTGTCGAATGAGGCCGCTGACGAAAATGAAGACGATAAAGCGGAAAGGGAGGACGCCCTTCATCGCATTCAAGATCTTCTTGGTCGGCTCCACGATCAAAAGATCTTCTACCGCCCAAAGGATGGCGTTTACGTTGGCGGCTAAAGGTGTGCTTTCTTAGCTCGGTCTGGGCTTAGGATTTGATAATTCTTGTCGGTCACCGTGGTTTTCCGGCCCCACAGACTGCGGTGGCGGACCCAGTTCAGAAATGACCGGTTACTACCGTGTTGTTCACGCAGAAGATCACGAACCGCTCCAATAAACACGACTCCCAACAAATGTTGGGAGCCGCGGGCTTAAGATCAAGCGTGTCCGCCGCCGATCAGACCGATGCCAGAAGTCAGACCAAACCACGCTTTGATCCGCAGACCAACTGCCTTGATAATCCCCATGGCCTGGATTGCGTGTGCGACAGTCGTTCCTTCCATTTCGCCTTCCAGACTGGTCGTGTAAGACTGCACAATGCAACCGCTGCCCGGAACCAAAAGATCACGGTGTTCTGGATGTACGAGGTCAAGATGCACGACGATCTGGCCACGTTTTGCCTTTTCACTGGGCTCGATCAGACGGCCGCTGGGTGCAAGTTGGCCAGAAGAGATCGAGTCCTGAATACGCACGATCCGAGCAGGCAAGATGGTGTTGCGCATCGAAATGTTGAAGTTGCTTTCGCAGGCCACTTCAGCTGCCATGCCTTCGTACAACTCGGTGTGCGAAACCTGCGAGAATCCAGCAACGATACGTCCGCGCTCAATATCTTTCCGGTCGGGTACGATCAGCATGGCGGGGCTCATCGCTGCCTGGGCTGCGCGTGATCCGACGTTGAGCGTGACCTGCTCAACAACTCCATCGATAGAGCTGAGCGTAAGTGTTTTAGCCAGTTCCACCTCGGCCTGTTTCAGCGAAGCACGCGCAGACGCAAGCTGTGCCGGCAATACGGCTGTTGCCTGGACCTGAGCCACTCCTAACTGAGTTGTGGCGGCCTCGACCTCAGCTTCCCGAGTTTCCAGCGATGCCTGTGCCCGTTCCAACTGACTCACTTGGAAGGCCGCAGAGCCTTTGGCCTGAAGCGCGCGGTGATCCATCAGAACAAGCTCTGCCTGTTCTCTTGCAGTCACTGCGGCATCCAACACAGCCTGAGCAGTTTCGACCTGAAGTTCCGCCGCGAGTTTCGCGCTTTGGATTTCCTCGACTTTGCGCGTCGCGAAATCCAAGGCAGCTTTTTCGGAAGAATTCTCGACTGCAAACAACGGATCGCCCGGCTCTACGTGATCGCCACCTTTTACATGGACTTCCGTGACTGTTCCGCCATTCTCGGCCACGACCGGAACGGTTCTGAACGGCACAAGGCCGGTGTAGGACTTGGGGTAGTAATAGAACACGGCGAAGAAAACGATCAGGGCCAGCACGAACCACAAAAAGATCGCACGGTGCACGTTGTACAGAGTGACGGGCATCCCGCGCCATTTCAGGTAAATCACGCGCAGAACGAACGGGAAGGATGTAACGAGAAGTTCGATCATTTTACTGCCTCCTCATCGGATGGGCGCCACCACAGCATGAAATCGCGGGCGATTGCGGTCAGGATCAGAGCAGCCGGCAACAGATTGCTGAAATGGCTCAAGGCCGGCATCAGCTCGTAGGCCAGAGCGACGCTCAGCATTACTGGAATTGTTGTGCGCAGCGGCGTGCCGATTGATTTTCGCTCGGTATAGCGTTCAAAGCGCGCATAGAGGTGGACGACCAATAGGATCGCAAGGAAGAAAACGCTCAGGCCGACCCAGGCATAGCTGTCGGTCTGGCCGGGAGCGACCCACCAACGGGGGTCGCCGCCAGCGGCGAAGGCGGGGGTTGAAATGACGCCGAGTGCGGCGGCCATCAGGAACGCGGGTGGTTTCATGTTTTGGGTCCTTTTGCTGACGCAGTCGTGCTGCGGATGTAGTGTGTCGAATGGTTGGAAGGTCAGTTTCCGTTTGGGTGTCGTGTCGGTTCGGTGGGTTGTTGTGGTGGGGCGTAAGGAGGGTCCCAACGAGGCCCCCTTGGCGTTTTCTCGCCAAGTGCCCCTGTTTGACGCCCGTGAACATTTGCACTGGACCACTCATTTTTTGCGGACGTTTGGATCGCCTTGAAAACGCGGTAGTACCTTGCGAAGTAGATCATGGTCTTTTCCTTTTTGATGACCGCGAACTAACCACCGTCGCGCTGGCGATCCTTAGGGTTCTGGACATTTGTTGTTGGCTTCTGGACAATTGCCGGAATTGTCACGGGGGAAGCACAGGTGCCACGCATCAGCGCGTACAGATTGCAACATGTCGGGCGTCTCTATGCGCAGCAGCCCAGTGCGCGCATTCCGTTTCCTGAAATCCTTGAGATGGCGGGGGTGCCTTCGGACGTGATCGAAGGGCCCGATGCGACTGTCGAGTTACTGCACGAAGCGGGTGCAGTTGAGACCGCGTGCCGAGTGCTGGAGGACAAGACTTTTGCCGCCCACGTTGGATTATCAGCGCAAGGTCCCGGAACGCTGCTTGCGTATATAGTAAGGGCTGCCGAAACGGTTGAAGACGCATTGGCTATGACCCAGCGGTTTTACGCGATGCAGGACCCGGATCTGCGACTGGACGTGGTCGGAGCACCGGATTCCCCAAAGATTACTTTGGAAAGTAGCGTGATCCCGGCTCATCAGTATCCACGGCATCGCGAGATGCTGCTGTTTGGTCTCTATAGACGCGTGCAACAGATCACGTCTGGTGGGCTAGGGCCCATCTCGATTGAGCTTGAAACGGACGACGCCGGGCATTGTCGATTGCTGGCCGATATGGCGGGGTGCGCCGTTGAAGGCTACAAAGCGGGTTATGCGCTGTGCTTACCGTCCAACGGCATGAGTTTTCGGATCCCGACCGCTGACCCTACTTTGTTGGGGCACCTACGCAGGCACGGAGAAGAGCAATTGAAAGCCCAGCCCGATGTCGTCAAGAGCCTCGCTGACCGCATCGTGGACATGCTTGGTGAACGCCTTCCCGGGCCAATCCCGAATGGGGACGAAATAGCCACCGAGCTTGGGCTGACCCGGCGTACAATGACACGTCACCTGTCAGCCGAAGGAACAAGCTTCAAGTTGCTGTTGGAAGGCGTGCTGTGTGATCTTTCGAAACGAATGCTGCGCAGTGGCGAGGGCGTGGCGCGCGTCGCATTCATGTTGGGTTTTGCAGATCAGGCAGCTTTTTCGGTGGCGTTCAAGCGGTGGACAGGTGAGACCCCCGCCAGGTTCCGAAAGGCCGGCCGATAGGTTCTTTTGTCCCTCGAACCCCTGAGAACCTGAAGTTGTCCAGGATCCACAAAACCTTGTCCCGTCTTCAAAAGAATGCCGGCCATCGCGCCACCTAGTTCATGGGCATACGGCAGCCGCAATGGTTGCTGACCAGAACAAGGATGAATCCAATGAAGAAACTCTTTATCGCCCCGGTTTCCGGAGCAATTCTGATCACCATGGCGGCCACAGCTCAGGCGGACTACGTCACTGACAAAGCCATCAAGGGCGCGGTTGCCGGTGCCACCGTCGCCGGTATCGCCGGCGAGAGCATCGTAGGTGGTGCTGCCGCTGGCGCTGCAGTTGGAGCCGTTGGCGGTGCAATTCAGAAAGATAACTTCGAAGACGCCCAGGACCGCGCGGAAGAGCGTCGCGATGACTACAAGGATGGCGATCACTGGAGCAATCAGGACTAATGCAAAATCACCAACGCAACTAGCGCTACAAAAGGAGAAAGCACATCAGATAAAGACTAGACCAGTTAGGTTCTGCTTCAAAACAAGCGCCGACGAAATTCGGTCATAGCTTGACTGGTCACCCCGCACAGAAATCGCACAGTTTCTATTGAGTTGCCATCCAGCCTCCAAAGGGGCTCGGATGGCAACTTGGTTTTAGGACCTTTCCCCAAGCGGCCAATCTCTGATTGCCGAACTGATTTAAGAAACCATTTGATACGCCTCTTGTGAGGCATGTCCGTTTTGCCAATAGCACGTCAAATTATATGTGTAACGGCACTTCTGAGTGCCTCGCCCATCGCACGCTATGGGTGTCGATGAACCGGTCAAGCTCGAACAGCTTAAAACGAGAGCCGATTGTCAGGCTAGTTCGTCAATGAGGATCGATCCGCCAGCTTTGCGTATCCATCTCTTGTTTGCGGTGTCTTGATGCCCAGTAATGAGCCCGCGACTTGTGTCTTCAGAATCTGTGCGGTGCCGCCACCAATGGTGAACATTCGGACGTCGCGATACATTCTCTCTATAGGCTCTTGGGCACCATATCCACGGGCACCGAAAATTTGCAGTGCGTCATTGACGACTTTCACCGACTGTTCGGAGGCAAATGCTTTTGCCCGGGCCGCCATCATCATGTCAGGAAATCCTGCCGGCCCCAGTGTTTGCGCAGCCTCGTGCATCATCAGGCGAGACGCATGAACCGCTGTGTCCATATCTGCAAATATCCACTGCAGGCCCTGGAACTCCTGCAAGGGACGGCCAAACTGGTGACGTTCGCGCAGGTATCTTTTCGCGTGTTCCAGCGCACCTGATGCGATGCCCATGGCGACCGTTCCAGCCCCGACGCGCTGGCTGTTATAAGCGGTCATCAGATCCGCAAAGCCGCGCCGGATCCCCGACGGCGTTATCAATGCGAAACGCTCATCAACTTCCAGATCGGTAAAGCGCAGCTCTGCTTCGGGCATCCCGCAAAGACCCATGGTCCGCTCGTGCCCGACCACATCGAACCCTCTGGGGGCGATGCCGTTTTCAGGATCATAGTGAACCAGAAAACCGGTTATTCCCTGGTCGTCGCCATCTTCATTCAGAACGCGCGCAAAAATGAGGTAGAGCTTGGATACTCCGCCGCCTGTGATCCAGTGCTTTGTTCCGTTTATCAGATACTTGCCGCCAACACGCCGGGCGGTCGTTTGCATCTCGGTCGCGGCGCTGCCCGCGTTTGGCTCTGTTATGCAGATTGCGGGCTTATCCCCTGAAAGGACATGCGGGGCTACAAAGGCGCGTTGTTCATCTGTGCCGTACGCCATGATTGCGCTGATGCCGCCCATATTGGCCTCGACCACGATCCGAGCGCTCAGCGCGCAGGACTTGGCGATTTCTTCTACCGCCAGAACCACGTCAAAGTACGAGGCCCCCAGCCCCCCGAACTTTGTAGGAATGGTCATCCCCATAAGCCCGGCTTCGGTAAGTTCGCGCACATTTTCCCAACAGTACGTGCGGGTTTCGTCCCAATGGCCCGCTCGTTCTGCAAAACCGGCGGCCAGTTCACGAGCAATTTCCTGATACGAATTTGTTCCTTGATCGAGCATTGGGTCATCCTCTCTGCTCACGAGTATGTGAGGTATGATATATTTTTTTCAATCGAATTTACTTTGTGATTAAATTAAGGTTTGTTGAAGTTATGCAAATTTCAGCCTTTGAAACTCTGGTTGCTATCGCGCAGCAAAGCTCCTTCACCCGAACTGCGGAAATCCGAAATATGACGTTGTCGGCAGTCAGCATGCAGATGAAGTCTTTGGAAGACGAACTTGGGGCGCAACTGTTCGATCGCAGATATCGCCCGCCCAAGCTAACCCCGTTGGGAATTCGGGTTGCCCAGGACGCCAAGACCATTGTCGATGCCTTCTCGGTCTTGAAATCGCGCTGTGTGTCAACGCACGAGCTAACAGGGTCCTACCGGATCGGGTTTGTCCCTTCTGCTGGCGCTCGGATTCTGCCCAGATTTCTCACGAGCGCCGCGCAGATGGCTCCAAAAGCAGTGTTTCGCACAAGCACAGGACTGTCCGAGGCATTGTGTGAGCAGGTTCGAAACGGTCAACTGGACGCGGCGGTTGTGACGGAAATTTCGGAGGCCACCAACGAGCTTTGCTGCGAAACGCTTATCCGCGAAGAGATGGTGGTGACAGCGCCATTGAACAGCAAGGCTGGCGGGCTCGCCGAGCTGTCTCAATCGTTTCCGTTTCTGCATTTCATCCCATCGTCAGGCATTGGAAAACTGATCGCCCAATATTGCGACCAGATGCAATTGAAGTCCGATGACGTGATCATCCTTGATAGCATCGAAACGATTGTGAACTGCGTCAAACACGGGATCGGATACGCGCTTTTGCCAAAAGCGGATGTCATTCGTTATGGCGCAGATCAGGTTCTTGTCTTGCCGTGTGAGCCTCGGCCGTTGTTCCGGAACATCTCCTTGGTGACACGAGAAGATGCTCTGGCAGACGTCTGGCGCCCAAAACTGAAATCGCTGCTTGAGGCAGATCTTGCCGGTGTGGAAACGGTTGGGACTTGAGCCGATTGTTCCCGAGCGCATTCTGGGATCCTTCGGCAGGCGACAGATGCGAATAGGGCCTCGAACAGGGATCGACGGGCTTTGTATCGAACATTCGATCAAACAGGTCGGATGTCATCAAAGCTCGTATTCAGCGAAAGGTCGACTTCACATTGCGTCGGCAACGAGAGGTTTCATTCTGCCCGGTCAAGACACCGTCGGGTTGGTGAGTTTCACGCGACACCAATCAAACACAATATTGAAGCAAAATGTATAGACGAGAATAAATACTATCAGCGCTGCTTCCAGTTTCATTGCGCCCCATAATGTCAGGCCCAGGGCCCAAGCGAGAACAGGCAGGGTCAGCGCTACAAACGAACCCTCAAACAGCAAGGCATGAACACCCCGCACCGCCGCAGACTTGCGCATGTTTCTTCGGATGTTCTTGAGGTACCAGTCGAACCCAGTGTTGAAAACCACGTTCCACAGCATTGCGGCCAAAGAAAAGAATACGCCCAGGATCAGTGATTTGTGGACATCAACATGCGAGATCATCGGCAGCAAAAGCGCAATGCTCAAAAGCGCGAAGACCTCGAACAGCACTGCGTGTAAAATCCGACCGCCAAAGCTCATGTGTGTTCTCCTGAATTCATGTCTTTGTAACGGTTGTACTTGGGTGGAGAGATCAATAAAGGTGGATACCATATGGTAAGTAGATAGATGGCAGGGCTCCGCTATGCGCGCATCGTTTGAGCAATTAGAGGCATTCGTCGCCACCCACAGCGAGGGGTCATTTTCCGCAGCAGCCCGAAAATGTAACAAAGCGCAATCGGTCATCAGCACATTGGTTGCCAATCTTGAGGTCGATTTGGATCTCACGCTTTTCGATCGTAGCCGAAGGTACCCGACCCTTACCAGGGCGGGTGAGGCGTTGATCTCGCAGGCTGAAATTCTGTTGGAGCGCCGCAGCCGGTTTCTGGCTGTTGCCGATGCCTTGTCGATGACCGTAGAGAACCGCATCACGCTTGCGATGGCGCCGCATATCAAGCTAGCCAACCTGGGAGAGATCATCCGTGCGTTTAGCGTTGAATTCCCGTCGGTTGACGTGGAAATCCAATCGTTTACCGCCGGAGAGATTCAACGGCTGGTCGTTCAGGGTGCGGTGGATCTGGGCGTTATTCTGGAGCCAGAGGGCATCCCGGAGGCACTCGACTTCCGCTCGTTAGGAACACTAAGACTGGTTTGCGTCAGTCATCCGGAAAGCCCGCTGGCGCACACGCCGTCGGTTTCCTGGGGGGAGTTGCGTCTGCATCGTCAGATATTGTTGAAGGAAGCCGATAATGCCAACAGCGCGATCCTTAGGGCCTCGCCATCGATCTGGCAGGTCAGCACTGCAGCCGAGGCCATCGAGCTTGTGCAGGCCGACCTGGGGTGGTCGGCGCTGCCCCTGCATGCGGTGGATGCCTTTGTTCAAACTGGCGCGCTTAAAATCTTGCCCCTGCAATTCGAGACCAAACCCTATGCCGAACGCGCGGTGGATATGGTCTGGTCATTCGAAAGACCGATGGGGCAGGCAACCGCCAATCTGTTAGAGAAACTGGCAAAATCCGCCATTATTCAGAACTCTGCTTCGGCTTAAGCTTCGTCGCGAAGTTCCTTGGCGAAAGAGGCAATGGTGTGCTTTGGCTTTCCAAGGATCTCCCATGTTTCGCCGGCGACCATTTCTTCCCGCAGTTGCTGCACGAAGGTGAGCAAATGTTCCATAAAGACCGCCTGCTCGTCCGGTAGCCCCATCTGGCCAATCGCCTCCGTTGGCAGCTGAGAAATTTCTGCCTCGGGGGCGTAGGTGTCCAGGAATTCGGTCGCCCCCTCGGTATAGGTCTTGGCCTGCTGGCCTTGAACGGCGAACTCTTTGTTTTTGGCTGCGTCATTGCCAATGGCATTGAAAACCAGTTCAGCCAAATCGCTGGAATTGGTGAACCAGATTGGATGAACGTAATTTCCGATTACGGCAAGCTGGTTGTCCATCAAGAACTTTGGCAGTGAATCCAGAAAGAACGAGCAATAGAAGAATGTATAAGGAATGCCGGATGCCTTGATGGCATCGATCCCGCCCTGACGGATTGCATTGGTTCCATAGGCCATACCCTCGGCAGAAAACTCGGGATATGCGGTGTCGACCCCGGCAATTTGCATGATGTGCTGAACGCCGGTTTCTTTTGCTGCGGCGACGATATTGATCACGCCTTCGCGTTCGGTGTGGAAGGGCAGGGTGGTGTCCAGCGACTCGGTGTTCAGTGTGATGTAAAGCGTCTCAGTTCCTTGCAAGGCTGAATATAGGCTGGCCGTGTCGGATACATCTCCCTGCACAAGCCGAACCTGCGCGGGAAGCTTGGGTTTTGCCACAATCGGGTCCCGCACGATAGCGGTCACTTCCGCACCTTTCTCGACGAGCTTGGTGGTTACGCGATGGCCCAGATGTCCGGTGGCGCCGATAATGGTGATCTTTTTCGTCATAGTGATTTCTCCTGTTTCGGCGACGCTTCTACAGGTGTGAGAGCGATGTGTTTAATTACAATCTATCTTGATACTAGATACTATTGAAGAAATGCTTCTGATCGACCCCAACTTCCAGTTGCTCGCCAAGAGCACAGAAAAAGTGCGTGCCGGAAAAAAAGCGACCTGAGTCAGTCACGATGCTCGCGACGCAATCTATGGTAAGCGCGAGTTTGTTTTTCTTTCACAGTTGCCGGCGCAGCCGAATATCTCCTGGATGTTCCTTGGCAGGCCCGATGGCTTTTTTTCGCGGCGCACCGTCTAGGCAACGGCGGGCTTGAGATGATTGAAATCGACAAGAGAATCCCGGACCGAATGCTGCTGAAGGACCGCTACATCTTTATCCCCGGTGACATTCAGTTCGAGGAGCTGACCTTTACCGAAACATTCTATGATCCGCGCGAACATGCCTGGTTAGAAAAATTTCATGGGGCTCAGCTCTGCGGGGTGGATCGAAGCGCGTGACCTTCCAGGTAGTGACAAAGCCGTTTACGCTTTTGCCGGTCCGATAGACGTCCACCGGACGCAGCAAGGTGATCTGGCCGTTGCAATCGAAACGGATCGTTTGTCACGATTTCTCGCCACGCTTGCGCCCGGCGAATTCGGTGCGGCCTTTATACTGAATGCTGACGGCAAATTTATTGCGGTACCTGATAGCGGATGAGATTACCCCGGCGCGCATGGGCGAAGGGAAACTTTTGAAGTTGCCAGGATTTCAGACAAAAGGTTGTTGGCAGACCTCCAAGCGAATGCCTCGGGGACGTTGACGAAACGTGTCGTCATCGAAGGCGTGCCTTATGCGGTGGCGCTGACGCCATTGGGGTTTTATGGCTGGCGCGTTGCTTCGGTCATACCCAAACCGCCGCATAATAAACTCAACCAGATGCGCCAAACCCTCTCTTAGCTCAGGCCGCCATCTGTCCCAAAATCCCTGACGACGGACAAGTTGGGGAAGCTCAGTCTCCGTAGACGGACCAACTCGGACCCTGCGCTATAAGCGCACCGTTAAACAGTGGGAGGCAAGGGTTTCAGGAGTTCTACTTGTTGATCAGGCCACCTAGCGTGTGTCAGGCATCCGCCTTTACCAAATCGCTCGCCTTTTCGCCGATCATGATCGCTGGAGCGTTGGTGTTGCCACTGACGATTTCCGGCATGATCGAGCAATCTGCCACCCGCAGGTTCGATATGCCGTGAACCTTTAGTTTTGCGTCAACAACAGACATCTTACTGCTTCCCATCGCGCACGTGCCGGTTGGGTGATAGATTGATGTGGAGTTGGATTTTGCCCAATCCAGCGTGCCTTCAAAATCGTCGTGACTTAGCTCTGCCGTTGGTCGAAACTCCTCTGAAATCTTTGAGGCTAGAGGGTTCTGTTTGGCAATTTTGCGCGCGATGTTCACACCGTCGACGATGGTTCGGCAATCCTTTTCCGTGGAAAGGTAGTTTGGAATGATTTTGACATGCTTGGACGGATCCGGACCGTTCAGGCGCAGTTCGCCTCGGCTTTCCGGGCGCAGCTGACAGACCGACATCGTGAATGCCGAAAACGGATGCACGCCTTCACCGGGGCTGTCGGCAGACCAGGGCTGCACGTGGAACTGAATGTCTGGAGTTTCAACGTCGGGCCGGGTTTTCATGAAGCCCGTGGCAAGGCTGGCGGCCATGGTCATCGGACCCGCGCGAAACAGTGCGTATTTCAAGGCGATGCGCGCTTGATTGAACAGGCTGCGGACTTCATCATTCAGCGTCGGCTCATTGCATTTGAACACCAGCCGCGCCTGCAAGTGGTCCTGCAAACCCTTGCCGACTCCAGGCAAGGCATGCTGGGGTTCGATACCATTTTCCTTTAGATGATCCGGGTCACCGATTCCCGACAGCATCAGGATTTGAGGGGAGTTGATTGCCCCGCCGGAAAGAATGATCTCTCTCCGAACTTTAAGGGTTTGTTCGGCCCCTGTGCGATCCCGGTAAACCAGACCAGTTGCCTTTTTCCCGTCCAGGACAACGCGCGTCACCAGTGCGTCGGTGATGATGTTCAGGTTCTGACGACCCCGGATGGGCTTGAGATAGGCGACGGCAGCGCTGCAACGGCGACCGTTGCGGGTGGTCAGTTGGAAGTAACCCACGCCCTCTTGTTCTGCACCATTGTAATCCGGGTTGAATGGATAACCGGCGGCCTGCGCTGCGGCCACCCAGGCGTCACAGATGGGTCGCTGAATGCGCATATTGGACACAGACAAAGGTCCGCCGACCCCGTGATATTCGTCTTCGCCGCGTTCCTGATCTTCACAGCGCTTGAACAGGGGCAGGACATCGTCCCAGCCCCAACCCTCATTGCCCATTTGCCGCCAGCGGTCATAATCCTCTTTCTGTCCGCGCACATAAAGCAACCCGTTCAACGAGGATGAGCCACCCAGCACCTTGCCGCGGGGCCAGTCTATGGAACGCCCGTTCAGCCCTGGATCGGGCTCGGTGCGGTAACACCAATCGACCGAAGGGTTATGCATGGTTTTGAAATAACCCACGGGGATGTGAATCCATGGATTGGTATCCCGACCACCGGCCTCAAGCAGTGCGACAGTCACGTTGGGGTCGGCGCTCAGGCGGTTGGCAATGACACAGCCCGAAGACCCGGCCCCAACAACTGCATAGTCTACTTCCATGATCACCTCCCTGAAACCGGTTGCAAAAAGTTCTAGCCAAGTGCCGAGAAATATACTAGCATTTTTTGATACAAAACGTCTCATTTTTTGCGAACAGGGAGGTAAGCAATGGAGATCGGACGGAAACTAAGTGGTATTTCACGGCGGGATTTCTTCCGCGTGGCAGGCCGTTACGGCATGAGCTCGACGTTATTGGCAGCAGGCGGGTTCGGCGGTGCGATGAGCCTGGCGAATCTGGCGCAGGCAGCCGAATCAACCTATGAAAAACGCTTTTCGAAAGAACCGAAGCACACGCTGAAATTTGGCGCATCAGGATTCAATACCCGCAACCTTCTGATCGAACGCGCGGGCGCTATCGAGTTTGCGCGGGATCTGGAAGAACGCACGGACGGTGAGATTCGAATCGAATTCATTGGCGATAACCAGATCTGCGGTCAGCTGAGCTGCGTTGAGAAAACCCAGCAGGGGATTGTCGATATTTATGCGGCCTCAACGCAGAACTCGGCCGGTGGCGCGCCTTATCTGAACGTGCTGGACTATGCCTATATGTTCCCGAGCCGAGCGGCGCAGTATCACTTTTTCTACAGCCCCGCGAGCCAGCGTATCCTGCGCGAACCGCTGGAAAAACGGCACGGGCTGAAGTTCTTGTTCACCCATTGTGAGTTGCGCGGCTTGCAAATGGGGTCGACCTTTGCTGACAAGCCAACTGTCACCAAACTGGAAGAGCTGTTCGGCACCAAAAACCGTGTTACGGGGACGCAGTTGGGCCGGATTGCAATGCAGTTGTTGAACCTGAACCCGGTGCCCGTGGCCTGGGAAGAAACGCTGGATGCACTCAAGACTGGCCTGATCGATGGGGCGGAAACCTGGGCGTCGGCCGTGGCTTACGCCAATATGGCACCTGTGGTTTCGCAGTCGGTCAACTTGAAATTCTTCTGCGGCACTGAACACACGTCTATGTCGGCCAAAGTTTTTGACGGTCTGGGCGGAGAGCTGCAGGATGCGGTGATGGAGTCCTCTTATTTCACGCAAGCCTTGATTCAAGGCGCGAATGAGGCGGCGCTGCTGAACACCGTCGGCTTCTCGGACCCGCAGTTGCCCAACACGATCTTTGCCGAAAACGGAGTGCGTCCCGCATTCCTGGCGGACGATCAGATCAAATTGGCGGAAGAAATGTGCGCCCCGAACTACAACCCTGAACCGTGGGCGCAGTGGCGCGAACGCCTGAACAAATGGGCCGGCGGTATCGATACCTATCAGGAAATCTACGACATCGCGCGCGAGATTCCAGCGGACACGCTGCCAGAGAATGTCGAGCCGCGCCGTTGGTGGATGGGCCAGGCCTGATAAACTCAAGGGACTGGCCCGGGACCGGGCCAGTTCAACAAAATACCGACTGGGAGGACGGGGTTCATGTCGTTTTGGGCAGATACAGGTGCGATCTTCAGCGCCTTTCTCAGCCAGGATTCGTTCGAGATTCAATCCGCATTGGAATCCGGTGCCACGTGGGTTTGGGGCGCGGTTGTGTCGGCCCTCGGCGGGTTCGTGATCATGCTGATCTATCGGGCTGTGCCCTTTGTCGAGCGCCAACTGGAGCGGTCGGTGATGGTGTATTCATACCTCGCGATTGCTTTAATCATCTTTTGGGGCGTGATCGACCGGTTCGTATTCAACGACCAGGAGCCGTGGTCAACCACCATTCCGCCCCTTCTGTTCATGGTCATGGCTTGGTTCGGAGCGTCCTACAACGTCCGCCTGCGCACACATTTGAGCTTTAGCGAGTTTCGCACGGCCATGCCGCGCGGCGGGCAATTGGCTTGCCTGATCCTCGACGCGGTTCTGTGGTTCATCTTTGCGGTGATCGTCATCGTAACTACGACCCGGTTGGTGGCGCTGTCAGCGTCTAACTTTCAGATCGTTCTGGGCACCGACAATATCATGCAGTGGTGGTTCCTTCTGGCTGCGCCTCTGTCTTTCTTTCTGATGGTCGGGCGGGTGTTTCAGAACCTCGCCGACGATTTGCACAACTGGAAAACAGGCGAGCCGCTGATCAAGCAGGCCGTGATCGGAGCAGACTGATGACAGACGGAACCATGGTCACACTGATCTCGCTTGGGGTCACTTTTCTATTCATGTTGGGCGTACCCGTCCTGCTGGTCATCGGCTATTGGGTCATCGGTTGTTCCTTTGTCCTTGGCTTGACGTTGGACAACATGGGTGCCGAGTTGCTGAACGTGTTCAACAAGGGCTTTGCCCTGCTGGCTATGCCGCTGTTCATCCTGACCGGAGACCTGATCAACAAATCGGGCATTGCGAGGCGGCTCAGCGATTTCGCCTACGCCTGTCTGGGCTGGATACGCGGCGGGCTGGCCATGGCATCGCTTGGCGCTTGCGGATTATTCGCTGCAATCTCGGGGTCCAACTCGGCGACGACGGCCACGATTGGTTCGATGCTGCACCCCGAGATGGTCAAAGGTGGATATGACGAACGTTTCAGCGCTGCCACCGCGGCGGCGGGCGGTACGGTGGGGATCATCATTCCTCCGTCGATTATCTTCATCGTCTACGGCTTCCTGATGAACCTGCCGATTTCCGAGCTGTTTGTAGCTGGAATTCTACCGGGCGCGTTGATGGTGTTTGGCATGCAGTTCGCCTGCTGGATCATCTGCCGTATGAACGGCTGGGGCCACCTGATCCCGTTGCAACTAAATCGGGTGCTCAAAACCGCCTTCGGAGCGTGGTTGGGTTTCTTTGCAATCGGACTGGTGCTTTGGGGCATCTATACAGGCAAGTTTTCTCCGACCGAGGCGGCGGGCGTGACGGTCGGATTCTGCGTGATCGCCGGCTTGGTCAGCTATCCGATCAACCGGATCATGGGCGCACGGAATGATATTCCGCCAACCGAGAAAACCTTCGCAGAGATGTTCGTGGTCGAAGGCTTCACAATCCCGGAAATCCCGTCAATTGTGATCCGTTCGGCACAGATCACCGGCATCCTCGCGCCCCTGATTGCAATTTCAGTGGTGATGCAGCAAATCCTGTCGCTGCTTGGCGCGCAAGAAACCATTGGGAACTTTGTGACCTCGATGGGCGGCTACCATGCAGTTCTGTTCACCTCGATGGTGATCGTCTTCTTCTCGGGCATGGTGCTGGAAAGCCTTCCGGTCACGATCATTCTGGCCCCAATCCTGGCGCCGATTGCGGCCTCGGTGGGCATTGACCCGATCCATTTCTCGGTGATTTTCCTTGTGGGGGCGTCCATCGGGTTTATTACTCCGCCTTATGGGTTGAACCTCTACGTGGCGTCAGGCGTGACAGGCGTGCCTTATTTCCGGCTGCTGCGCTATACGGTGCCTTATCTGGTGGCCCTGTTGTCTGTCTGGATCTTGGTATCGCTGGTACCCGATCTGGCCTTGATCCTGCTGCCAAATAACTAGACTGTTACGTTATGGTTGAGACGGATACACAGGACAAAGAAACTCAGATTCCGACAAATTTGCGCCTTCTTCTCATCCTTGAGGAGGTGGCGCGACGAGGAATTGCCGTCAAACCATCAGATCTTGTCGAAACACTGGGTCTGGCCAAGCCGACCGTGCACCGCCTACTGCAAACCGCAGAAGCCGAAGGTTTCCTGCAGCGCGACCTTGATGGACGCTCGTATGGCCCCGGACACAGGCTACGGCTGCTTTCTGTTAATACGATGTCGTCTGAGCACCTGCGCACCGCGCGTTTGGCAATCTTGCGCAGCGTAGCAGAAGACGTCGGTGAGACCTGCAATCTCGCCATCCCGGACCGAGAGGGGATGATCTATCTTGACCGGGTGGAAACGAAGTGGCCGCTGCGAATTCAACTGCCGGTCGGGACGCAGGTACCTTTTCATTGCACGGCCAGTGGCAAGATGTATCTCTCGACACTGCGGCAAAAAACGCTAGACGGATTTCTTGCAGCAGGAAATCTGCAACCGCAGACCGAACGATCTCTGACTGATCCCAAGGTTTTGCGAGCGGAAATACAAAACATCGCCGAGAGCCGTTTTTCCACCGATGATGAGGAATTCATGGCCGGAATGACAGCTGTTGCTGTGCCCGTTCTGGATGGGCAGGGCAGGTTGGTGGCCACGCTTTCAGTGCACGCCCCAACACAACGTCACGATGTCAAAAGCCTAATGTCGTTTCTGGGAATACTGCAAAAAGGGGCGGATGAGCTATCGGTTCTCCTAAACGAGTGACCAGCGTCTGCGACGACAGCCAAAAAGTGAGCTATTTTTTCCCAGCTGCGACTTTAATCATCGGCTGGTTCTTGTGAGCTCTGTGCCATAGCAGGGGAGTGCGTGAATAAAGTCCAGTAAGGGCGTTTGTTCGGCTCTTTCTTACGATCCCGAGCAGCGTCAAGCGCGGTGACAAGCTGAGAAGGAATTGCGCGCGCTTGGCAAAAAAGGTCGATTGTCGCATCGGGGTTCGCGAATTCGTAACCGGCGGAACCGGGAGCAATGACGTAACCGCATTCTGATCGTGTGTCGATCCCGTCGCCTAGCGCCTTACCCCGGGCGCCCGCTGTGTTCCCATATCCCTTGTCGGGGCCGTGCTTGAAGTATACGTGAAGCCCGCCCGATCGTGTGCTTACTTGGATCGCATCGTTCAGCACGCAATCCAAACCTAACGCCGACAGAGTTTCGCGACCGCCGGGGGAGTCACCCATTGGCGTGTCCAAATCAAGCACCCAAGGGCCATAATCCGTTGAAAAACTCTGTCTTGATGGAAGAGCGTCTCGCTGTTTCAATTCCTGTCGGGCGGGTTTAGGGTTGGTCCGCCTTTTCGCTCTTGGGAGAAAGGAAACCTATTGCGGCGGAAAGCAGCAACAGAAGCACAACACTGATAACCTCAGCTAAAAGTCTAGAGGAGGTGGCATCTGGTTCAACGGATATGAGCATTAAGATAATTGCTGCGGTCAAACAGCCGCGGCTTAAAACTGGAAACGCCAAAATAACCCTTATCGCAGCAATGAAACCAAACACCGCAAGTCCGAACTCTAACCAGCGTGGAGGCTCGAACCAAGAGAGTACCAGCACACTTGCGACACCCAAAACAACGCCTGCCATCCTAGAAAGCGACATTCTCAACCCGTTCGGACCGTTGGTGATGAGTACGCTCAAATAGACGAAGGGAACCCAATAGGGACGCTGTATCGGCAGAAACATCGCCAGCACCAACGAAGCCGAGAAGCCAACTACTATCGCAGCACTTACAGCGAAAGGTGGGGGCACTAAGTCTGGCCCCTTGGGCTTCATCATTGAATTTATGCCCACAAACTGAGCAGAAATCACACCCCATAGCGCCCCAATGACATAGTACCCTATGGTTATTGCATCCAGCTGTGTGGCGTCGGAGAAAACCAGATAAGACCAGCCAAACACAGCGTACCCGATAGCTCTGGCTCCGGCATGACGCAACGCCAGCATACTTCCGATCGCCAGAAGAGCGCCAACAACAAAAACACCTGTGCTTCCTATGAAAGCCGTAATTGGGAAAGCCACCGCGGTCGATGCGACCGAAATCAAACCCCATTTTTTTTGTCGCCGAAAACAACGGCGAGTAGCCCTGCAGCAAAACCAATCATCCCCACTGCGTGCGGCAGTTTGAGCAAAACAGATAACACAAGAACCGGCGTTCCAAGCGCCACCAATTGGGCTATCTGCTTCCAGGGTACAAATGGCTTGCGTGGCGAATTCATTATTTACATAAGCGCTTCATTGGGCACCCTTGCAAGAGTTGTGCTCTGAAACCCGATTTTCCTGCCATTTGTGATTAGAGTTTTCCGGGACGAATCCTTTGCTGGGAAAAGGAACGGAAGCGATGAAAGCAGCGAGATTTACGGACGCGCAGAAAGCGTTTGTTTTGA
>NZ_JAKRGB010000014.1 GCF_022347725.1 Ruegeria sp. Ofav3-42 | reverse complement strand
CAATGCAACGTTCGGCCTTGTGAAACCCGATACAGCACGGTCGCCTCACAGCAATCAGTGCGGACAGATCCTTGAAACCCTCAAGGGAAACACCGCCGAGCTCCACAAATTACAGATCCTGACCCTAGGAAATTCGAGTGTGCTCGCCCGTAATCTTGCGCGGTATTTGCCCATAAGTTTGCATGGCTGCAATTGGGTTCTTCTTTCCGTTGATTGGATTTCGCGAAACTGTCCCAGTTAACAGGTTGAGATCTATTTATTTTCTTCTGGAACCAACATGCATTGTTCCACTATGGATTCTGTTAACGATACAAGTGACTGGTAAAACGGAGCGGACCAAATATGCCCGTGCACCTTTGTCGCGAAGGCACGGTACCAAGGCAACAAATCCTCGGAGGCAAATTGCGCGGCGTCGATTGTCCCATGATGCCTTTCCAAACACATCGCGAGATACTCTAGCATTACGGCGAGGTGATCAGCAGGCTCCGAAAAACCAGTGGCTACTTCTTTACCAGCTTGCTTTAGCAACAACTGCATTCTCCAATGAGGGGCGGACATGAGTGTCCCGTTCCCTTGCCACGCGGAAGCATAGAGCGGAGCGGCCTCCCTTCCACCAGAGAGAAAGACACTTCCATAGCTCGTTGCGAGCGTTTTTTGCGTTTGCTGCGTGTCGGACCACGTCCTCATTTCTTCTATCAGTCGGTCCGCTTGGGGTAGGTCACGCAATAGTTCATCTGCGACACCACGGCGGCACGCGGCGATGGTTGCCGCGTCAAGTTCTTGGGCAAACGCAGTCGACAGAAAGTGCATCAGTTCTGGAGAAACATCTTTCATACAGAAATCGGCCCACCAAAAGCGGTCACTGGTGGAACTTCTCCTTCAAACTTCTCCATCTCAACAATACAGGTATTGGCTGAAGTCGCTTGTGACAGTTTTGAAGCCCCTACATCCAATGTGACTGTGTTGGGGTCACCATACGTATCGAGGGCACCGGGTGTTGCGTCGACTGGCCCGTACCAAGCACCCTCATGAATGCGGATAACGCCGCGCGGATACGCTCGGCACAGATTGACTTGGAAGACACCACAATACTTGCACCGCAGGACGGGATCGTTACGGCCGTGAACCTGTCGCCGGGCAATCAGGTTAGATCCACGGCGTCAGTCATGCCCTTCATCGAAGCAGACTCTTTACGCTTGGTTGGCGTGTTTAAACAAAACGGATCAGGTGCGTTGACAGCAGGCATGCCAGCGGAACTTGTTCTGGACGCGGCTCCTGGAAAGATCCTGTCCTCCAGCGTTTCGCTGATCTCTCCGGGCACGTCAGGCGGGCAAATACCGGTGAGTTCAGATCTACTCTCTGCCGCTTCCATAGGATCAAGCTCTGAAGTCCTGGTAATTCTGGAGTGGCCGGTTGATCTACCGGCACATGCGGCAAACCTTGGCATGGTTGGCTCAGCCACAGTCTACAGTCCTGAAGCCGGACCATTTGAGATACTTGCGAAAATTCTCCTCAGAATTCGAGGTTTGGTTGCTTATCTCTGAACCTGGTCCCCAGCCATTTCCAGAAGTCGATATGGGCTGCCTTTTCCCGGACACATGTCGATTGTTCGACCTTCAAATTCTTTCGGCATTCAAAAGTTCCAATCCTAAACCGTCTTCAATCAGAACCTTCCGCGCTCGACGCGCGGCTGGTTTCGTTTTGTCTATTGTGGTCAGAGGGATTGGTGATTTCAGATTTGCGGATAGACTAAAATTTGAAAGCCAAAACAGGGGAACGCATGAGAACTTGGCTGTTTAGGATAATTGGACTCGTTGCGCTTCTCGCTTTTGCAGCAATCGCTTTTGCTTGGTTGCTACTTGCTGCGCCGTTGTTCTCAGATATGCGACGCAACCTTGCGGAAATGGTTCTTTCGGAACAAATTGGGCAGCCGCTTCTGATCAACGACGATGTGAGCGTCGCACTTGGTCGCATTACCCACATCTATGTCGGTGGCGTTGTAATCCCCAGCGAGACGCTGCCAGATACATCTCTTGCAGAATTAAAGCTCCTTGAGTTGGAACTGGACGTTGCCGCGCTGGCCAACGGACGTCTACACTTTGACAACCTTTTGGTGGACGGTCTCCAGGCAAACTTTCTTACAGCCTCTGATGGCACAACAAGCTGGCGAAAACGCCGACCAATGCCAGCGCCTCAAACCAACGGGTCGCTGGCAGAGGGCAATCAGGATGCTGAGGCCGAAATCGAGACGTCCGAAGATGGTGGCAAAGAAAGCAGTGGGATTCTTACCTTTCTCAGCGACAAGAACGTCAGCTTCACATCCATCGGTTTGAACGTTGACGACCAGGTTTCAGGCTTTTCGTTTGTGTTTGATCTTCAGTCGCTCGCCCTCGAACAAGCAGCTGATGAACAAAGGACAATGGTCTCGGGGACAGGCTCCGTCAACGGTCAAGGGTTCGAAATCGAGGGCGACTATCCCCATGACGCGCCGTTTACGACGCGGGCCAGTTTTGGAGAAATGACTGTCCGCTACGATGGCGAGCCATTCGCGGAAGAGGAAGGTGGCGGTTACCGGGCTGTCCTGGAGATGGATACTGGTGAATTCGGTGACTTTCTCGATGTCATGGGGTTGGAACGAGTTCTGGAAGGTAATGGCCAGTTGCAGGCTGAACTCGTTTCTCAGGACGCGCTGAAGATCGAAGCATTTACAACAACCGTAAGCCTTGAAGACGGACAAAAACTCGAAGCTGAAGGTTCGATTGATGATCTCTATACAGCTCAAGGTGTCGATCTGCTTTTCAATGCGCGACTTCACCCAGAGGGACAACCGCCACAATCGGCAAAGAGTATTCAAGAGCTCAAGTTTACGGGCTTTGAAATGCATATGGTTGGATCCCTCGCCTCCTTCGAATTCGAGAAACTACTGTTCGAAACCAACGCCTTTGACCAAGGGCTGGATGTGATCGGTCCAGCCTCTATCGAGAGCATTCGCCGCATGCCGGATGGCCGCCTCGCGATGTTGGGCATTAACTTGCAAGCCGGCCCAATCGAGGAGCCGGTTCTAAAAGCCGAGGGTGAAATACTCGACCTGCTTCAGCTTCAGGACGTGAGTTTCGATGGCTCGCTAAACGGGCCCGCCAAATTGATTTTACCGGACCTCGACGAAGGTTTTGTCGACCAGTTTGGCGGCATTAAGGCGGACTTCAGCATATCCAATGCGGGAGGCCCGGTATCACTAAATCGGTTCAACGCGACCAGCTATGACACCGATCTTTGGGCGCTCGACCTTGCGTTGTCGGTCAATGAGCTCAAAGGGCTGGCCGGGCTTGATTTCGACGTGAACCTGGATGTGGGCGATGGTGCGCAGTTTCTGACCGCGCTCAACCTGAAACCTATCGAAATTGGCGCACTCGCCATTGATGCTGAAACCTCAAAGCAGGGTGAGGACTTTAATGCAGCAATCGAGTTCGAAGCTGGCTCTTCGCAGCTTCTAGCGGCTTTGGATGCAAAATTTCCGGATGGCTCTTCTGTTGTTCGCGGCAATATTACAAGCGAGAGGCTCGATCTCAACGACCTGAAAAACCTGACTGCCACGCTGGACCAGCTAAAGAGCTTGGTAGGGGAGGCCTCAAAAGAACTCGAAGCCGAAGTTCAGCCTTTGGTTTTGCCGAAGGAGACTGATGTCCAGCCCTTGGTGTTGCCAAAGGAGAAAGGGAAACCCGCCGATCTTCTGGATGTGCAGCGTGTACTGAAAGAGGCTGACGTCGAGGTGCAAATCGACTTCAAAGAGATTGTGGGTCAACAGGGTGTAACATCTGTCTCAAGCCAATTGTCTGCAAAGGAAGGAACCGTGGATTTCGGTCCTCTCCAGATGGCTTATGGCGGCGGAAACTTCAGCCTGCGGGCGGTCATGGATCTGATTGACTCACCTGATTGGCTTTCATTGTCGGGATCGACATCAGGATGGGAGTTCGGCGAGATCCTTGATGAGTTAGGGATTGGAATTGATGCCTATGGGCGTTTGAGCGGTGAATTCAACGTTTCGGGCAGTACCGCTTCTGGCAGGGCCTTCATCAACTCCATGCGTGGCAATGCGTCTTTGTCGATGTCTCAAGGCTACATCAGCACCAGTTTGCTGGAGTTGGCGGGGCTTGGTATTTTCCCTTGGTTGTTCTCTGAAGAGCTGCGGCAAGGTTACACCGACATCACTTGCGTCGTGGCCCCTGTTAACATTGAAGCCGGGCGGGTAAGCACAAACTCCATCGTAATTGAGACAGGTTCGGTTCAATTGGTGGCCCGCGGGCAGGTCGATTGGGTGAACGATACAATATCGATACGAGCAGAGCCACGACGTGTCGGCAAACCTCTATCCCGAAGTGCTTGGCCGTTTGATGTGACAGGTCAGCTTTCATCACCGAAGTTTAAGCTGGATGTGGGCGGTTCTAGGAACAAGGCTCCGGAGGGCACCGATGCAATGCCGGTAAACAGGCAACCTTGCGTGCCAGACATCAACCAATTGCAGTAGTCGGTCGCAACCTAATTCTTCAGCGGTTCTGGCTGTTCGGCCTGGCACTCCAGAACGGCCTCAATGGCTTTTGCGGATCCGCTCAAATCGAGTTCGACTTCGGTTCCGCTTTCGCCAATGATAGTAACGCTTTGGCGTTTTCCAAACTCGGTTACAAACGCCGGGTTGTCGAAAAAGGCGTAGCCACCGGGCACGCCATTTTTGTAAACACCTACAGCCTCACCTTCGAACTGCGCATCACCAAAATCAAATCTTACTATGCCTGTCGCACCGTCCTCGACTTGAACCCAGGCCGGATTGTAGGCGGCAAAAAAGCCGCCAGCCCGGTTGGGTGCAGCGCCAATTTCTACTGTCATGTCGTCTTCAAAGGCTCTCCACGCAAGACAACCGTTGCCTTTTTCCGGATCGATGAGGATTGCCCAGTCGCCAGCTTCTCCCCACTTTTCCATCCCGGCTGCATGAACAAACCCGGGCAGAAGCACTACAGTTGCGGAAAGTAGCCACTTGATCATCCGGAGCCTCGCTGAGTTCTGAAAATTTCTTCTTTGCCGCCTTATATGCTCAACTACGAAAAATAGGCCAGCAAGCCCCCCGCAGAACTATGGGCGGAATCCGAAAACTATGGGTAGTCCGCAGTGCTATGGGGACCCCTACAAACACCTAAAAGTCCAGATTCTCGACACTCAGTGCGTTCTGCTGGATGAACTCTCGGCGGGGCTCGACCACGTCGCCCATAAGTTTGGTAAACAGATCATCCGCTTCGACCATATCGTCCACGCGAACCTGCAACAGCGTACGCGCATCCGGATCCAGTGTAGTTTCCCAAAGCTGATCGGGGTTCATTTCGCCCAGACCCTTGTAACGCTGGAGGGACAGGCCTTTTTCGCCCTCTTCCAGAATGGCGCGCAACAGGTCTAGAGGACCGTGGATGACTTGCGAGCGGTCGCGTCGGATCAAAGTGGCCGGAGTGTTGTAAACCTCTTGCAAGCTTTGCGTGAAGCTACCGGTCTTGCGCGCCTCGCCCGAGCGTAGCATCGGGCCGTCCAGCGTACGAACCTCTTCGACGCCGCGCAGGATACGGGCCAGACGAATGCCGTGGTCCTGCGTGATCCGGCCCTGCCATCCGCGTTCGTATTCCAGCGCGATCAGGTCCAGACGGGCTGCGACCTTGTCGGCCACGCCCTGCAGGTCGGCATCGACCGCACCAGGAACAAAGGCTCCGGCGACGGCAGCCTGTTCCAGAATGTGGCGCGGATAATGCGTCGGGAAGGCATCCAGAACACGTTTCAACTGCCGCGCTTCATCCACAACGCGGGTCAGATCCTGGCCGATGATTTCCTCGCCGGAACCAAGCTTCAGAACCGCCCCTTCGACGCCCTGATTGACCAGGTATTCATCCATCGCCGCCTGATCCTTCAGATACACTTCGGACTTGCCACGCGATACTTTGTAAAGCGGCGGTTGCGCGATGTAGAGGTATCCGCCTTCGATCAATTCCGGCATCTGCCGGTAGAAGAAGGTCAGCAGCAGAGTACGGATATGCGCACCGTCGACGTCCGCGTCCGTCATGATGACGATCTTATGGTAGCGCAGCTTTTCGATGTTGAATTCATCACGCCCAATACCGGTGCCCAGTGCCATGACGAGGTTGCCGATTTCCTGCGAAGACAGCATCCGGTCAAAACGCGCGCGCTCAACATTCAGAATTTTGCCCTTGAGGGGCAAGATTGCCTGCGTTTGCCGATCGCGGCCAGTTTGTGCGGAACCGCCGGCGGAGTCCCCCTCGACCAGAAAGACCTCGGTTTTTGTCGGGTCTTTTTCCGAACAGTCCTTTAGCTTGCCGGCCAGGAAGTTCACATCCATCGCGGTTTTGCGCCGCGTCAACTCGCGGGCCTTGCGGGCAGCTTCCCGAGCCAACGCCGCTTCGATGATCTTACCGACGATGGTCTTGGCCTCATTTGGGTTCTCTTCGAACCATTCGGCCAGTTTTTCGTTCATTAGACCCTCAACCGCCGGACGCACTTCGGAACTGACCAGCTTGTCCTTGGTCTGGGATGAGAATTTCGGGTCGGGCACTTTGACCGACAACACGCAGGTCAGACCTTCGCGCGCATCGTCACCAGTAAAGCTGACCTTTTCCTTTTTCGCGATACCGCTGGACTGCGCATAGTTGTTAATCGTCCGGGTCAGCGCACCGCGGAAACCCGCCACGTGCGTACCGCCATCCCGCTGCGGGATGTTATTGGTAAAAGGCAGAACCGTCTCGTGATAGCTGTCATTCCACCACATGGCGATTTCGACGCCGATATCATCCCGCTCGCCCCTGATATAGATCGGATCTGGCATGGCCGGAGTCTTGGACCGGTCAAGGTATTTGACGAACTCCTTGACGCCGCCTTCATAGAACAGCTCGGTTTCAAGCCGTTCAGCCGGGCGTTCGTCGATCAAAATGATGCGCACGCCTGAGTTCAGGAAAGCCAGTTCGCGCAGGCGCTTTTCAAGCGTCTCAAACGAGTATTCCAGGTTCGAGAATGTATCGGTCGAAGCCAGGAACCGCACCTCGGTTCCTGTCCGGTCGCCGCATTCAGCAACGACTTTCAAGTGCTCGGTCGTTTCGCCACCTTCAAACCTTGCAACGTGTTCCTTGCCGTTGCGCCAGACGCGCAATTCCAGCCAGTTCGACAGGGCGTTCACCACCGAAACGCCCACGCCGTGCAGACCGCCCGACACCTTATAGGAATTGCTGTCGAACTTACCACCGGCATGCAGCTGGGTCATGATAACCTCGGCGGCCGAGACACCCTCTTCGGGGTGAATATCCACCGGAATCCCGCGCCCGTTATCGCTGACCGAGACGCTGGAATCGGCATGGATTTTGACCGTCACATGGTCGGCGTGACCGGCCAGAGCCTCGTCAATTCCGTTGTCGACTACCTCGTACACCATGTGGTGCAGACCCGAGCCATCGTCGGTGTCACCGATATACATACCGGGGCGCTTGCGAACAGCCTCCAAGCCCTTGAGAACTTTAATGGAATCTGCGCCGTATTCTTGTGGTGCCTGTGCGTCTTCGGACATGCCGTTAGTACCTATATTATTTTGGTAACTTATACGTTTTCTGGGGGGGAATGTCACGCGCTCCCCCAACATTTTGTGTTGCGGATGCGCGTTTTTACGTGGCTCGGCAGCTGACTGCCGAAACCTCACAACCGGTCGAGATCAGCCGCTATATCCGCCGCAATCTCCTGCGCGTTTACGTCGCTGCGTTCCGCAGACAATCTCAGCCCCAGAAGATCGGATTGGTAGCGTGCTGCCAGCCGGTTCGGGTCGTGATCGGAAGCTATGTCACCGGCATCTTGCGCCCGTTGAAACAGGTCGGCAAAACAGGCCCTCATCTGGGCCATGTACACGCCGGCCTTTTCGGCCAGTGCGTGATCTTTAGCCTGCAGTTCAGCATATGTTTTGGCCAGCATGCAGGCTTTTGCCGGGGCATCGCTGGCTTCAATGACCAGACGTGGCTGCGCCTTCAAAGCCTCAAGCGGGCCCATTTGGTCTGCAAGCGCCCTCAGCCGCGCAACCCCTTCTCGCGCATAGCGTTCCAAAGCCAATCCGTACAACGCGTCCTTGGACCCGAAAGCTGCGTAAAAGCTGCCGGGTTTCAGTTTTAGCTCACGCTCAAGGTCCTTCAACGATGTCCCCGCCCACCCCTGACGCCAAAAGATATCCCTGGCCTGAGCGATCAGAGCATCACGGTCATATTCGGGTTTGCGCGGCATTGTCATCACCAATTCTTGAATGATTGCTCAAATATATACTTGAGTGACCACTCAAGAAAGACTATTTCTGCCTCAATTCGCCAGAAAAGGAGTTCCGACATGGCTAACTTCCCGTCCCACAACCTCGAAACCGCCCCTGAGGGGTCCAAACCACTGCTGGAAAAATCGCAGGCCGCATTTGGTCGTCTGCCGGGCCTGCACAAGGTGATGGCGGAAAGCCCCCAGCATCTGGAAGGCTATCAGGTTCTCCACGGTCTCTTCATGCAGACCGATTTCGACAATGACGAGAAAACCGTCGTCTGGCAGACCATTAACGTGGAAAACGAATGCCACTACTGCGTCCCTGCCCATACGGGCATCGCCAAGATGATGAAGGTTTCCGACGACATTACCGAAGCCCTGCGCAACGAAACGCCGCTGCCCAACGCAAAACTGGAAGCGCTGCGCACCTTTACTCTTCAAGTCATGAACTCTCGCGGCAACCCGACCGAAGAGCAGCTGCAGGCGTTCTTTGACGCAGGTTATTCGCCCCGCGCCGTTCTGGATGTGGTTCTGGGCCTCGCGCAGAAGACCATGTCGAACTACGTCAACCACATGGCCAAAACCCCGGTCGACGAAGTCATGCGCGGCTTCCTGTGGGAACGCAAAGTCAGCGAGCCTGCCTAAGAGCTTACGACTGAGCCCTCGTCGCCTTCGGAAACGATCAGCGTCTGGGCTCGGTCACCCAGTTCCGTAAACAGTTCAGGCCCGGTGCCCGTCATCCAGGCCTGAGCACCCAACGCACAAATCTCGTCATACAGCGCCGCACGCCGACCGGCGTCCAGATGCGCGGCCACCTCATCCAGCAGCACAATTGGCGGCGCACCCACCATCCCCGCCAACGCCCGCGCGTTGGAGAGGATCAGCGAAACCAGCAGCGCTTTCTGCTCACCGGTCGAACAATCTTTTGCCGGAACGCCTTTGGCCGCAAACACCCCATACAGATCCGACCGATGCGGACCAACCAAAGTTCTGCCCGCCGCCAGATCGCGAAAGCGGCTTTCATTCAGCGCTTCTCGTAGATCGTCCGCAGTTTCCGGCATTGCACCTTCGGTCTGAATCAGTTCCAGATCCGCCGATGGAAAGGCGGTTTCGGCCTGATCCTGTGCGCTTCGCAGATGTTCCAGCGCCGCCAGACGGGCCGAATGAATCCGATGACCCATATCCGCCATCTGCCCTTCCAGAGCCGCATACCAGTGGGCATCGCGCACCTGCTCTTTCAGCAGTCGATTCCGTTCGCGCATCGATTTTTCATAGGTCAGCGAAGCCTCGGCATGCGTAGGATCAAAACTCAGTGCAATCCGATCAAGAAACCGCCGGCGTCCTTCGGCACCTTCGATCCACAACCGATCCATGGACGGAATTAACCAGACAACCCGCGCCAGCTTCCCAAGCTCAATCTGGCTGGACGTCTTGTTATCGATGCGTACCTGACGGGCCGCGCCACCCTCGGACCAGGTTTGGATCTCGTAATGCTTGTCCTGCGCCTGCAATAGCCCGGACAGTTTCCATCCCAAGCCCTCCGGCCGCCGCGTCATCTCGGCGGCGCTCGCCCGCCGCATCCCGCGACCGGGGGAAAACAATGATACAGCTTCAAGAATATTGGTCTTGCCCGCCCCGTTCGGACCATGAATGGACACCGGGCGACCGTCCAATGACAACCGCGCTAGCTTGTGGGACCGGAAATGCGAGACCGTCAGTTCGGTCAGGGTCAAAGCCATGACCCCTCCCTTCATCTTTTCAAAAATACTCCTGCCGGAGGCATCGCGCGTCAGCGCGATCAGACGCGCATCGGCATGACAACGTAAACCGCGCTCTGATCGTTACCTTCACGCATCAGGGTCGGATCACCGGCAGAATTGAACAGGAATACCGCGTTTTCGCGATCCACCTGCGAGGCGATCTCCAGCAGATACTTGGCGTTGAAGCCGATCTCCAGCCGCTCGTCGTTATACGCTACAGCCAGTTCTTCCTCAGCCGCGCCGCTGTCAGGCGCATTCACCGAAAGCACCAGCTTGTCGGCATCCAGCTGCAGTTTCACGGCGCGCGACCGCTCGGAAGAAACTGTCGCAACGCGATCAACCGCCTGCGCGAATTCCGCAGCGTCCACTTCCAGCTGGCGTGTGTTGCCCTGCGGGATGACGCGTGTGTAGTCGGGGAAGGTGCCGTCGATGACTTTCGAGGTCAGCGTAATATCAGGCGTTGCAAAGCGGATTTTGGTTTCACTGACTGAAACGGCGATATCCATCTCGTCATCGTCCAGCAGCTTACGCAGTTCGCCTACGGTTTTGCGCGGCACGATTACGCCCGGCATGTCTGCGGCACCCTCCGGCAGATCCGCATCGATGCGGGCCAGACGGTGACCATCGGTGGCCACGCAGCGCAACACTTTGCCACCTTCGGAACCGTCCGCAACGTGCATGTAGACGCCATTCAGGTAATAACGTGTTTCCTCGGTCGAAATGGCAAACTTCGACTTGTCGAACAACCGGCGCAGCAGCGCTGCCGAAGCGGTGAAATTCGACTGATACTCCGAGGACGCCATGACCGGGAAATCTTCTTTTGGCAGGGTCGCCAGAGAAAAATTCGACCGGCCTGCTTCAACTGTCAGACGACCTGCTGCGCTGTCGGCAGTCAGTGTCACCAACGCTCCATCGGGCAGCTTACGTACGATTTCATGCAACGTCGTCGCAGCAACAGTAGTTGCACCTGCCTTTTCGACTTGAGCTGGCGCCTTGTCGACAACCTCGATATCGAGATCGGTCGCCCGGAACATCGCCTGATCGCCTTCGGCTTCAATCAACACGTTGGCAAGTATGGGAATAGTGTTGCGACGTTCGACAACAGATTGGGCCTGGGAAACGGCCTTGAGAAGGGTGCCGCGTTCGATGCTGATCTTCATACCCTTAATTCCTCTGACTTGCGTGCCGAAATGGGCGGGGACTGGCACGTTAGCGGTTCCGCCCTGAGGCACAAGGATTTTTTATGGTTTTCTGGGTCGGAATGCCCAAAGGGTCAAGGGGTACGTGGCCACGTGGGCACAGTTCACTTCCAACCGTGGACAATTGCGCACAAGAAAACGCCCCGGGCGTGAGGGTCCGGGGCGTTTTCTGAGCGTTAGGGGAAGGAAGTCAGGCTTCCAGCGACCGACGCAGCATCTCTACGTCTTCGGCGATCTGACCATCAGTAGTCTTCAGCTCTTCGATACGCTTGACGCCGTGCATGACGGTGGTGTGGTCACGCCCGCCAAAACGACGGCCGATCTCAGGCAAAGACCGGCTGGTCAGCTGTTTGCACAGATACATCGCCACCTGACGTGGGCGGGCATACGACCGCAGACGCTTGGGGCCGATGATGTCCGACAGGCGGATGTTGTAGTAGTCCGAAACCTTGCGCTGAATCTCTTCGACCGTGATCTTGCGTTCGGAGGCACGCAGCACATCGGCCAGACAATCCTGCGTCAATTCCATGTCGATCTCGCGGCCAACCAGCGAGGCAAACGCGAACAGTCGGGTCAATGCGCCTTCAAGGACACGCACGTTGGTCGAGATGCGATGCGCCAGGAATTCCAGAACACCGTCGGCAATCGTCAGGTCGGGATATGTGTTGCTGTACTGCTGAACCTTGTTCTGCAGGATGCCCAAACGCAGTTCGTAGTCGGTCGGATGCAGGTCAACGACCAGACCGCACTGCAGGCGCGACTTCACGCGATCTTCCAGGTCCTTGATCTCACCGGGCGCGCGGTCGGCCGAGATGATGATCTGCTTGTTCTGGTCTACCAGCGCATTGAACGTGTGGAAGAACTCTTCCTGAGTCGAATCCTTGCCTGCGATGAACTGCACGTCATCGACCATCAGAACATCGACCGAGCGGAACAGGTGTTTGAAATCCATCATCCGACGTTCGCGCAGGGCTTGCACGAAACGGTACATGAACTGTTCCGCCGACAGGTAAAGCACGTTCAGTTCAGGGCGCTTGGTTTTCAACTCCCAGGCGATCGCATGCATCAGGTGCGTTTTACCCAGACCAACACCGCCGTATAGGACCAGCGGGTTGAAGGTCACAGGACCACCTTCCGATACGCGACGCGCAGCGGCATGGGCAAGTTCGTTGGGCTTGCCGACAACAAAGCTGTCAAAGGTGAAGCGTGCGTCCAACGGTGCCGCTTGCAGGGATTCCAGCGCATCATTGGCAGAATCGACCTGCGGAGCGGCGGGTGCTTCTGGCGTCACTGTTGGCTCGGGCGCGGCTTCGGCCTTCGGGCGCGCCGGTGAGTTGGCGGCGACGCGAAAGGCCAAGCGCTGCACCGATTCCCCTGCGGTGTTCATCTCGTACAGGATGAGATCCGCAAAGTTCTGACTAACATAGTTGCCCATGAAATTGGTTGGCACCGAGAAGACAGCTACGCCATCCTGCAACTCTTGAAACTCAAGAGGTTCGATCCAGGTGGTGTAGTTATTCTTGCCGATCGCCTTGAGCAACTTGTTACGTAGTAGTCCCCATTTCTCTTGTGTCATTAAGCGCCTCACGCATCCCATTCTTTATTGGCCTGTCGGCCTTATTACTATGTTCCGGTCCCCCGGTTTGAGCAGTCACATGCATAGGGATATCCATCGCCAAACCGCAAAAGTTTGGCGGGTTTGTTATCGAATGCCCGCACTGCCAAGATCGTCGGCATTCCATATCAGGAACGCCCCTGAACCAGGGTTGCGCGTCGCATCTCATTTTCGACAGGGCTTGGTTCCTTGGTTGCCCAAAGACCATAGCAGATCAGCAAACTAAATTCGTCCAGTTGCCAACATTCGTCCCTGACCTTCCTGATGCCCGTCAGTTCGGTCGCTGGAACAGCCTGTCCCCCCAAGCGAGTGAATCGCTGTATCAGTGGTAACAAGAGGCTGCGGTTCCCGGCAATGAAACTCTGATGTTGACTCGGGTCTTTGGCCGAAAGAATCTCTCAGATTTGTGAAGGCGCGGCATTCAGGCAACAGCAAAAAAAAAGCGCCACGAATTGTGACGCTTTTATGACAATAGAGCTATGGATAGTTGACCTATGGTCAACTTGGGGCCTTAGCCCAGTGCTTTCACACGAGCCGACAGAC
Source organism: Ruegeria sp. Ofav3-42 (assembly GCF_022347725.1). Classification (GTDB taxonomy): domain Bacteria; phylum Pseudomonadota; class Alphaproteobacteria; order Rhodobacterales; family Rhodobacteraceae; genus Ruegeria. Next base: position 124,867 of record NZ_JAKRGB010000014.1, on the reverse strand, counting down.
GCGACATTTTGCGCGACGCAGTGTTCTTGTGGAAAACGCCTTTGGTGACGCCGCGCATCAGTTCTGGCTGAGCTGCGCGCAGAGCTGCGGTTGCAGCATCTTTGTCGCCGGATGCGATCGCTTCTTCTACTTTACGCAGGTAGGTGCGGATGCGCGAACGACGTGCTTTGTTGATTGCGAAGCGCTTCTCGTTCTGACGAGCGCGTTTTTTAGCCTGGGGCGAATTTGCCATCTGTGTCTCTGACCTTTGGTTCGGTACGTTATCAAGGGTTGCGCGCCACGGAATATCCGCACCGGATCAGAAATCACGAGTGTGAGTCGGGCCAAGCGGGCCGCACGCGCATGTATAGCGGCGCTTACTATCCAAGTTGGCGGGGTTTGCCAAGCTGATTCTTCAGATGCGCATGGCAGGTATGAAAAAGGCGGGCAAAGACCCGCCTGTTCCGATTTGTTTAGGGCGCCGATTACTTGTCGCGAAATTGCGCCGCGCGTTTTTCCAGGAACGCGGCCATGCCTTCCTTCTGGTCCTCGGTCGCGAACATCGAGTGGAAGACGCGGCGCTCGAACAACATACCTTCGCTCAGCGGCAGTTCATAACTGCGGTTCACCGCCTCTTTCGCCGCCATGGCAGTCAACTGGGATTTCTCGGCGATCTTCTGGGCCGCACCCATCGCCTCATCCATCAGCTTCTTGGCGGGAACGACCCGGCTGACCAGCCCTGCGCGCTCCGCCTCTTCGGCATCCATGAAGCGACCGGTCAGGTTCATGTCCATGGATTTGGACTTTCCGACAAACCGCGTCAAACGCTGGCTGCCGCCCAGCCCCGCAATAACCCCAAGGTTGATCTCGGGCTGGCCGAACTTGGCGGTATCCGCAGCAATGATGAAGTCGCACAGCATGGCCAATTCGCAGCCACCGCCCAGCGCATAGCCTGCAACAGCCGCGATGATCGGCTTCCGGATCGCGCAGACACGGTCGTTCAGAGAGCCAAAGAGGTTCGAGCTGTAGACATCCACAAAGCTCATTTCGGACATTTCCTTGATGTCCGCACCTGCCGCGAACGCCTTGTCCGAACCGGTAATGACAATGCAGCGCACTTTGTCATTGCTATCCGCATCTTCTAATGCGGTGCACAGTTCCTGAGCCAGCTGTGAGTTCAGCGCATTCAGCGCATCGGGTCTGTCGAGCTTGATAAGTGCGACGTGGTCTTCGATTTCGACGATGATCGTCTCAAAAGCCATGAGGTGAAAGCTTCCGGTTGTTCCGTTCAGGTACGATTCCTTATCACGCGAATTCGCTGGATCAAGTTATCTTTGGCATTGCGCACAATAGAAGGATGAGCGACCGGACTGGGTGATTCTTTTGATCAGAGCACCACAGCCTTCGGTTCTGCAGGGTTCGTTCTCGCGGCCATAGACGTCAAAGATGTGTTGAAAATATCCAAGTTCTCCATCGGCTTGGCGGAAATCGCGCAGCGAAGACCCGCCCGCTTCGATGGCGTCTTGCAACACCCTCCGGATGATCGGAACAAGCGCAGCAACCCGTGTCGAAGAAATCTGCCCAGCTTTGCGACGTGGCGACACTCGGCCGCGATAAAGCGCCTCGCAGACGTAGATATTGCCCAAACCGGCAACGATTCCCTGATCCAACAGTGCAGATTTGACCGGAGTGTTTTTTCCGCGAAACGCATCGATCAGGTGTTGCTCGTGAAAATCATTGCCCAAAGGCTCTGGCCCAAGAACGGACAACAGTTTGTGATCTTCTGCAGTTGCTGTCTGCAACAAGTCCATCGCACCGAACCGCCGCGGGTCATTGAAAGTGACCCGCGCGCCATTTGCCATGTGAAACACCACGTGGTCGTGCTTCTCAGGCATCGGATGTTCGTGCACGAATTGCCCCAGTGGGTCGCCGGACACAGTCATCCGGCCGGACATTCCGAGGTGTATCAGCAATGTCTCACCGCTGCTGAGATCGGCAAGAATGTACTTCGACCGCCGACGCAAGCGCTGTACCGTCTGCCCTGTGAGCCTTTCAGCCATCCGCTCGGGGAACGGCCACCTCAAATCGGGCCGGTTCACATCCGCGCGCTCGATCACCACGCCTTCCATCGCTGGGCTCAGGCCGCGTCTTACTGTCTCGACCTCGGGCAATTCGGGCATTAGAGGGCTCCTAATTCAAAGGGCCGCATTGTGCCCCGGTTCCAGAGCCCTATAACAGAGGCGAAATTCGACAAACGGCAAGGCAAATGTCCGACAACAGCGACAAGACCACTCATTTCGGGTTTGAAACCGTCCGCGAGGCTGAAAAGGCCGGGCGCGTGCAGGGCGTATTCAACTCGGTCGCCTCGAAATACGACGTGATGAACGATGTCATGTCGATGGGCATCCACCGGGTCTGGAAAGACGCGATGATGGACTGGCTTGCACCCCGTCCCGGCCAGCGCCTGCTGGATGTCGCGGGTGGCACTGGCGATATCTCGTTCCGGTTCCTGAAGCGCGCGGGCTATGGCCATGCCACCGTGCTGGATCTGACCGAACCCATGCTGGTCGAAGGTCGCCAACGCGCCGAGGCCGACCAGATGGCCGACAGCCTGAACTGGGTGGTGGGTGATGCCATGTCGCTGCCCTTCGACGACAACACCTTTGACGTCTACACGATCTCATTCGGCATCCGGAACGTGACCCGCCCGCAAGAGGCGCTGAATGAGGCATTCCGAGTCCTGAAACCCGGCGGCCGCCTGATGGTGCTGGAATTCAGCCAGCTGCCCAATGACGGGCTGCAAAAGCTCTATGACCTTTACAGCTTCAACGTCATCCCGCGCATGGGCAAGCTGATCGCCAATGACTATGACAGCTATCAGTATCTTGTCGAATCGATCCGTAAGTTCCCGGATCAGGAAACCTTCTTGGGAATGGTGCGGGCCGCAGGTTTTGAAAACGCCAAGTACCGCAACCTGAGCATGGGCATCGCTGCGCTGCATTCCGGCTGGAAGATCTGATGCGCGGCCCACACAACATCATCCGCCTGGTCCGGACAGGCGCCACTCTCGAGCGCACAGGCGCCATGAACGTGGTGCTGGACGCGTTCGAGGCCCCGCGCGCGATACGTTTCCTGGCACATGCCTTGGGCAAGCCGTTCCAATGGCTTGGTTACAAAGGCGATCCCGACATGCCGCCCGCCACACGGGCACTGACGGCGCTGGGGCCTGCCTATATCAAGTTTGGTCAGGTGCTCTCAACCCGTCCCGATGTGGTCGGCAATGAACTGGCCGAACAGCTGCGCGTGTTGCAGGACAAGCTGCCGCCCTTCTCTCGGGCTGAGGCCATGGCAGAGGTGGAAAAGGAACTGGGCCAGCCGGTTACCGAGATGTTCAGCGAGTTCAGTGACCCCATCGCTGCGGCCTCGATTGCTCAGGTCCACAAAGCCAAGCTGGTCAGCACCGGCGAGGACGTGGCCGTCAAGGTCCTGCGCCCGGGAATCGAGCGCGCCTTTCGCAAGGATGTGGACGCGTTCTATTTCGCCGCCCGCATCGTGCAATTGTTCGCCCCCGGTGCACGCCGCCTGCGACCGATGGAAGTGATCGAGCATTTTGACGGGGTCGTGCGCGGAGAGTTGGATCTGCGCCTGGAAAGCGCCGCCGCTTCGGAATATGCGGCCAACACCAAGGACGATGCCGGGTTCTGGCTTCCGCCCGTAGTCTGGTCCCTTTCGGCTCGCCGCGTGATGACGCTCAGCTGGGCCGATGGTATTCCGCTGGGCGAAAACGAGGCTCTGGACGCCGCCGGGCACGACCGCCGCGATCTCGCGGAACGCGTGTTGCGCCTGTTCCTGCTGCACGCCCTGCGCGACGGCTTCTTTCACGCTGACATGCATCAGGGCAACCTGAAGGTCGCAGCCAATGGTGACATCATCGCCTACGACTATGGCATCATGGGCCATATCGATGAATACACCCGCCGGGTCTATGCCGAGATCCTCTTTGGCTTTATCCGCCGTGACTATAAACGCGTGGCCGAGGTCCATTTCGAAGCTGGCTACGTTCCAGCAAATCAGGACGTCGATGAGTTCGCCCGCGCCCTGCGCGCGGTCGGAGAGCCGATCTTCGGTATGGATGCCACACACATCTCGATGGGCCGCCTGCTGAACTACCTGTTCGAAGTAACGGAACGGTTTGGCATGGAAACCCGGACCGAGCTGATCCTGCTACAGCGCACGATGGTGGTTGTCGAAGGTGTCGCGCGGTCACTGGATTCGCACATCAATATCTGGGAAGTCGCCCGTCCGGTTGTCGAGGATTACATTAAGCAATCCATCGGCCCCCGCGCAGCTTTGCGAGACTTTGGCAAAACGGCCATGGTATTGGCGCGCTTTGGCCCCCGCTTGCCGACTTTGGTCGAGAACGCATTGATCGCCCAAACGCAATCCAACGCATCCCAAAACGCAGGTCTTTCATCGAAACTTGTACCTGCAGCCATCGGTGCAGCCGCTGGCGCCGCGCTGGTCATCCTGATTACCGCGCTCAGCTGACACGCGCCTGCTTGCTTCATCTGGCCAAAAATACCTTCGGGGGGAATCGCGCCTAAGGCGTGATGGGGGGCAGACAGCCCCCCGCTCCGGTTGGGATCAAAGACGCTCGAACGCGATGGCAATACCCTGTCCACCACCGATGCACATGGTGACCAGACCTTTGGATCCGCCGATACGCTCAAGTTCATACAGCGCCTTCAGCGTAATGATCGCGCCCGTCGCTCCGACCGGATGACCCAAAGCGATCGCGCCACCGTTCGGGTTCACCTTGGCAGCATCCAGACCCAATTCTTTGTTCACAGCCAGCGCCTGCGACGCGAAAGCTTCGTTGCTTTCAATCACGTCAAAGTCGTCTACCGACAAGCCAGTGCGCGCCATCAGGTTTTGCACGGCAGGCACCGGTCCGATTCCCATGACCTCGGGGCGGACACCTGCGTGGCCATAACCCAGAATACGCGCCTTGGGTTTCAGACCCGCTTTCTCAGCAGCTTCTTCAGTGGCCAGAACCATAGCAGCGGCACCGTCGTTGATGCCTGATGCATTACCGGCAGTCACGCGCCCGTCCTTCTTGAACGCGGGGCGCAATCCGGCCAGCGCCTCAACCGAGGTCTGTTTGGGATGCTCGTCGACCATGAAATCGACCATGTCGCGCTTTACCTTGACCTGCACCGGAGCGATCTGGCTTTCGAAATAGCCCGACTCGATAGCCGCCGCCGCGCGGGTCTGGCTGGTCAAGGCAAACTCGTCCATCTGTTCGCGGGTGACCTGGTGTTCGTCCGCCACGTTTTCAGCCGTCACCCCCATATGGCCGGTGCCAAAGGGGCAGTTCAGCGCGCCCAGCATCATGTCCAGCGACGTGACATCGCCCATTTTGGCACCCCAGCGCGCCTGAGGGACTATGTAGGGGCTGCGCGACATGCTTTCCGCACCGCCAGCCACAGCGAACTCTGCATCGCCCAGCATCAACGACTGCACCGCGGATACAATCGCCTGCGCCCCCGACCCGCACAGGCGGTTCACGTTCATGGCAGGAGTTTCGTTCGGAATGCCCGCCTGCTTTGCGGCGGCACGCGACAGATACATATCGCGCGGTTCGGTGTTGATGACATGTCCGAACACCACGTTCCCTATCTGGGCCGCCTCGACCCCGGACTTCTCCATCGCCGCCTCGGTCACGACGGTTGCAAGATCAATCGGTGCGGTTGAGGCTAACGCCCCGCCAAAAGTACCAATCGCGGTGCGGGCACCATCAAGAATCACGATGTCTTTCATGTCTCTACTCCTCTGGGATTTGGCGGAACTATGCATCTGCGGCATCAGGCTGTCCCATGGAACGTACCGTCACAAGCAGAATTGACATCCGCAGGTCAAAAGCGCATGAGATTCCGTCATGACGGAAAATCCAGACGATATCCTGACCCGCCTGCCCGCTCGCCTGAAAGAGGCACGTCGGGCCAAGGGCCTGTCGCTTGAAGCCGTGGCAAATCTCAGCGGTGTGTCCCGATCCATGGTCAGCCAAATCGAACGAGGCGAAAGCAGCCCGACGATTTCGACCCTGTGGAACCTGACCCGTGCCTTGCAGGTGGATTTCGCAGGCCTGCTGGAAGAAGCGAACAGCGCGGACCAGATCGAAGTCCTCAGGAAATCCGAAGTGCCCAGCATCGACAACATGGGCCAGAACTGCCGGATTCGCATTCTGTCACCACCCGAAGAGGCGGGGGGTCACGAAGTCTACGACATCGAGTTTGACAACGATGGTGCCCTGAACAGCCAGCCCCATGCGCGTGGAGCAAGGGAGCAACTGACTGTGCTGGAAGGCGCTGTTCGCGTGACCTCGGGCTCGGCCAGCAGTGATCTGCAGAAGGGTGACACCGCACGCTATGCGGCGGATGTCGCGCATTCGATCGTCGCCAATGGACCTGCGCGGGTCTTCCTGATCGTCAAAAACGCCTGATCCCGGCAAGAATCCGCCTTCACGGATTTTTTTCTCGTATATTGTAATTCCCCCATTTGGGAATTATGTCCGTTATGTTAGATATGCGACTCAGACAAACGGAGACCGCCATGGCTGATGCATTCCTGTCCCACATCACGGACACCCTCGCGCAGATCGAATCCGAGGGTCTGTATAAACGCGAACGAATGATCACCTCGCCTCAGGGCGGTGAGATTACGGTGGGCGACAAACAGGTGATCAACCTGTGCGCCAACAACTATCTGGGTCTTGCTGATCACCCTGCGCTGATCGACGCCGCCAAAGGCGCGATGGATCCCAAGGGGTTCGGTATGGCCTCGGTCCGGTTCATCTGCGGCACGCAGGACATTCACCGTGAGCTTGAGCAGAAGCTGGCAAAGTTCCTGAACAAGGACGACTCGATCCTGTTTGCAGCGTGCTTTGATGCCAATGGAGGGCTGTTTGAGCCTTTATTAGGGCCTGAAGACGCCATCATCTCGGACAGCCTGAACCACGCCTCGATCATCGACGGCGTGCGATTGTGCAAGGCCAAGCGCTATCGCTATCTGAATAATGACATGAGTGACCTCGAAGCCTGGCTGAAGCAGGCGCGCGAGGATGGCGCGCGGCACATCATGATCGCCACAGACGGAGTTTTCTCGATGGATGGCTACCTGGCGAACTTGCCGAAAATCCGCGAGCTGGCCGACAAGTACGATGCCATCGTCATGGTCGATGACTGCCACGCCACTGGCTTTATGGGGCCTAAGGGTGCGGGCACGCCGGATCATTTCGGCGTCGACGTGGACATTCTGACAGGAACCTTGGGCAAAGCACTTGGCGGGGCAATCGGCGGTTACATCGCTGGGCCGCAGCCAGTGATTGATCTGCTACGGCAGCGGGCGCGGCCCTATCTGTTCTCAAATTCGCTGCCACCGTCCATCGTCGCAGCCGGTTTGGAGGCGATCCGCCTAGTCGAAGAGGGCGACATGCTGCGCGCCCAACTGTTCGGCAACGCCAAATACTGGCGCGCGGGGCTTGAGAAGCTGGGCTTCGATCTGCTGCCCGGCGAGCATCCGATCATCCCGGTCATGCTGGGAGAAGCAACGCTGGCCCAAGAGATGGCATCGCGGTTGTTTGACGACGGCGTCTATGTGTCTGGCTTCTTTTTCCCGGTCGTCCCGCGCGGGCAAGCACGGATCAGAACGCAGATGAATGCGGCTCTAACAAAGGATGAATTGGACCGTGCACTGGCGGCCTTTGGTAAGGTCGGCAAGGAATTGGGAGTAATCTGATGCGACCCAACACAATGAAAGCCCTGGAAAAGTCCAAGCCCGAGGAAGGTCTGTGGATGGTTCAGGCCCCAGTGCCTGAAATCAACGCGGACGAGGTTCTGATCCGCGTCAACAAAACCGGCATCTGCGGGACGGATATTCATATCTGGAACTGGGATGACTGGGCCGCAGCCACGGTGCCGATCCCAATGATCACCGGCCACGAGTTCGCGGGTGAGATTGTAGAGATCGGCCGCAACGTGAGCGGTCTTGAGATCGGCCAGCGCTGTTCTGGCGAAGGGCACCTGATCACAACCGATAGCCGCCAGAGCCGGGCCGGGAAGTTCCACCTCGATCCGGGCACCCGCGGGATTGGCGTGAATGAACAGGGGGCCTTTGCCCAATATCTGAAGCTGCCCGCCTTCAACGTGGTACCCCTGCCGGAGGATGTACCTGATGAGATCGGCGCGATCCTCGACCCGTTGGGCAACGCCGTTCACACCGCGCTCAGCTTTGATCTGCTGGGCGAAGACGTTCTGATCACCGGCGCAGGCCCTATCGGGATCATGGCCGCCGCAGTTGCGCGCCATGCAGGGGCGCGGCACGTGGTGATCACGGATATCAATCCCGACCGCCTGACACTGGCCGAACATGTGGTGCCAACGGTACGAACGGTCGATGTCAGCAAAGAAGATCTGCAGGACGTGATCGCGGAACTGGGCATGAAAGAAGGCTTTGACGTTGGCCTTGAGATGTCCGGCTCGCAAATCGCGCTGGACCAGATGGTCGAGGCCCTGGTGATGGGTGGAAAGATAGCCCTGTTGGGCATCCCACCGGGAAAATCTCCGGTCGATTGGTCCCGCATCGTGTTCAAGGCCATCACCATCAAGGGCGTTTACGGGCGTGAGATGTTTGAGACCTGGTACAAGATGATCGCCATGCTGCAGAACGGTCTGGATGTCAGTCGCGTGATCACGCACCGGTTTGGTGTCGATGATTTCGCCGACGGGTTTTCTGCGATGAAATCGGGCCAATCCGGCAAGGTCGTCCTGGACTGGACCTGACGCTCTGGAACTACGCGAGTTCAGCCCCTAAACAGGGGTGAACTCAGGCGTTGGAGGAGCACATGGGTGACAAAAAAGAAGACCGGTTTCTGAAGCGCGGGATCGAGGACTCGCTGGTTACCGATTTCGCAGAAGCCCATCGCAACAGCTATGGCGATTTCCTTCAGCTCAAGACCCTGCTGAACCTGCAAAAGACCTTTCAGGACCCGGCTCAACCGGATGAGATGCTGTTCATCATCATCCATCAGGTCAGCGAGCTGTGGTTGAAACTGATGCACCACCAACTGGTCGAAGTGCGCCGTTTCCTGCAACAGGATGAGTTTGGCCCGGCGATGAAAAACCTCGACCGGATCAAGGCAATTCAGCGACAGTTGATCACGGCGTGGGAGACTTTGCTGACCATGACCCCTGCCGATTACATGACCTTCCGGCAGGCCTTGGGCAGTTCCTCTGGCTTTCAAAGCTATGGTTACCGGCAGATCGAGTTCATTCTGGGCAACAAGGACGCCTCGACCCTGAAAGTGCACGAACATGACCCAGAGGTCATGGAGATGCTGAACGCCGCACTGACCAAGCCCTCGTTGTATGACGAGGTTCTCCACATGCTGGCGCGGCAGGGGTTTGACGTACCGCAGGATCTTTTGGACCGGGATTATGCGCAGCCCTATTCAGGCGACCCGCGTGTCGTGAGAATCTGGGTTCAGGTATTTTGCAACACTGAAAAATACTGGGATCTATACGCATTGGCCGAAAAATTGATGGATGTGGAATCACTGTTCCAGCGGTGGCGTTTCGACCACGTCACGGCGGTGGAACGGGTGATCGGGAATCAACCCGGTACGGGCGGCTCCAGCGGCGTGTCCTTTCTGCGCAAAGCCCTGGATCTGCGGTTCTTCCATGATCTTTACGATGTACGTACCGAATTGATGTATTCCGGGCAGGAGTAGATGATGTTGTATCGTGGATTTTCTCAGGACGAGCTGGAACAGGAATACGCGCCCAGTTCTATGATCGGCGGCGACCTGACGCCCTATCTTGACAGCTACGCTGCGCTCAGCGCGCAACATCGGGCGCAGATGGAGGTGATCGGGAACGTCTCCTACGGTGACGGTACGGCTCAGGTGCTGGATTTCTTTCCCGCAAAAGGTACAGGCGCGCCGCTGCATGTTTTTATTCACGGCGGCTATTGGCAGGCTCTAAGTCAGCGTGAATCGGCGATGATGGCCCCGGCACTGATTGAGGCCGAACAGTCCTTTGCGACCCTCAATTACACGCTGGCGCCGGAGGCGCGGATTAGTGACATGATCGAGGAATGTCGCGACGCCTTGCTGTGGTTGGCGGCGCACGCGCCGGATCTGGGCTTCGACCCGTCCCGCGTCACACTGTCAGGACACAGCGCCGGGGCCCATTTGGCGGCGATGGTCATGGCGACCTCGGCCGACGCTCTGGCCCGCGCAGGTTTACGCGTGCGCGATGTGATCCTGATAAGCGGTATTTACGATCTGGAACCGATCAGCCTGACCTCGGTAAACGACCCGCTCCAACTGACCCCGGTCGAAGTGCACGATCTGTCCCCGATCCTGCACCTGCCCGCCCCTGGCCCACGCTATCACGTGACAGTGGCCAAGCGGGACACGCCAGAATTCGTTCGTCAAAGCCGGGATTATGCCGAGTTGCTGCGCAAGGGTGGTCATTCGGTCAGTTTCGATCTGAAACGGGGTATGCATCATTTCGATATCATCATGCATTCCGGAACGTTTCTGCCCGTATCTCGGTAGTCAGAGGTATTGGGCGTTAGGCAGGTTTGGCCTTTACTTCGCAAACCAAAACAACAATTTCAGACAGCACTTTTAAGGCCGAACCTCGAATGACCGGTTCGAGCCCAGATGTATGAACCGGCTGCTGTTCGCAAGTGAGGTTTTGCGCGTTCTCGGAAGTCGCTGGTATGTATTCGGCCTTTGGGTCGGCGCGATGGCCGTGGCCATTTTGGGGTTACGCGCGCACCTTGGTCTCATTAGCGGACAGGCCGTGATGGCCATCAGGGCTCTCAGACTCTGGGGGCGTGTGGTTTCCGTTCCATGCTGTTTCTCGTTCGCAAACTCCTTCGGGTCATAAGCGGTGTCTAAATGCCGGCCATGACCTCATCTCTTGATACATCGAATAGCCTCCCGTGCCTCAGCACGCTCCAAGCGATGCGTGCAAGTTTAATGGCCAGAGCGATAGCCAGCTTGCTTCGATGCATCCGTGTCGCAGCCTGCGCCAGCCAGTCGCCGAAACTGAAGCTAGGCCAGTGATGGGGGCGCATCAGAACCACGTTGGCGGCCTGAACAAACAACATGCGCAAGTATCGGCTGCCCCGCTTTGAGATGCGTCCAAGCACCGTTCGCCCGCCGGTGCAATATTGCCGGGGGATAAGGCCGATCCAGGTGGTGAAATCGCGTCCTCTGTCGAACGCCTCGCCCTGACCGATTGCTGCAACCATGGCTGTCGAGATCAGCAGGCCAATACCGGGAATGGTCATGGCGTTGGCGCAGTTCTCTTCTGTTCGGCTGATTTCTTCGATCTCCCTTGAGATGGTGTCGATCCGTTCGTCCAGCCACAGCCAGTCGCCGTACAGACCGTTCAACAAGACACGCATGCGAGACGACATCTCATCCTGACGCTCTTCAAGGTTCGTCGGAAACGAGCTCTTCAAAGCGTTCAGCCCATTGCGCACCGTAATGCCCTGTTCGATCAGAAAGGCCCGGATCTGATTGATCGTTGCCGTGCGACGGGACATCAGGCGCGACCGCACCCGGTGTAGCGCCTGCCGGTCCAATTGATCCTGGCTCTTCTCCGCAACGGTCTTCAGGTTCGGGCGAAGCGCCGCCTCAGCAATCGCTTCTGCATCATTAAAGTCGTTCTTCTGACCTTTGATGAAGAGCCTCACGTAAATCGCCGGGAAGATCCATGGCTCAAACCCCAAGCTGCGTAGTGTTCGGCTCACAAAGTGCGCGCTGAGGCAGGCTTCCATCCCGACCGCACAGCGCGTCATAGATCTCCACCAACGCAAATCGCTTGATCTTCTGGCGCAGCACCAAATGGCCGTCATCATCGAAACCCAACAAATGAAAGACATCCTTGCCGATGTCGACGCCGATAACTACCAGTCTGGGCAGGTCTTCTACCTTTTTCACACTCATCGCCATTTCTCCTTCTGCTACGGGTAAATCATTTCAGATTAACCCAACCGAGGGAGCAGCCGGTTCATCCCATTAGCGGACACCTAAAAAGGTTACGCCTGTGATATAGTAGATCCGGCAAGACCCGACACAAGGAGGGAAAGTTTGATGAAACCTCTTGTTTGTTCTCTGGCGCTTTTGGCTTTTCTTATCTTTCCGAGTAGTCAGGTGTCCGCAGACGAAGTAGCTGATGCGGCCCGATCCGGTGACATTGACCGGCTTATTTCGCTTTTAGAGGATGGAGCACCCGTGAGCGGAGACGGGGCTATACAGCCAATTCATTTTGCCTGCATGGCTGGCCAAATTGACGCGGTGCGTGTTTTGCTGGAACGCGGTGCTGATCCGAATGCTTCCTCTCTTCTTGGCACCCCACTGATAATTGCTGCAGGTAGAAAACACGCGGAAATAGTCGAATTATTGCTGAACAACGGCGCCGACTTAGAGCTCGCCGGTGGAAAAGAGAAACACGCTCCAATGCACGCGGCGGCCCATGCTGGCGCTACGGATATCGTGCTTATCCTGATTGACCACGGCGCGGATCCGGATGTTCGTACGAAATACGGTGAACCCGCATTACATCTGGCGGTCAAGCGTGAGCACATCGAAACTGCAAACGTGCTTCGGGACGCATCGAATTGGACACCGCCCTACCCCCCGACCGAAACAGATCTTGCAGTCATAGGCGATGACGTTGCCCGTGAAGCTGTCGAACAGTGTACGCTTTGCCATTCCCTGAAGCAGGGTGAAGTGCACCATGGTCCGCCGCTATGGGGTGTGCTGGGCGGCCCAGTCGCGAGAATCGAAGGGTTCACCTATTCAAAGGCAATGAAATCGGTTGATGGTGATTGGGACATCGCGAGGCTGGATGCTTTCATTGCCGATCCCAGAATGGCAATACCTGGAAATACCATGGCAAAGAGTGGGGATGACATAAGGGTAGAAGACCGCGATACTCGGTGGGCTATCGTCGCGTTCCTTTCGAGACTACAGTAATTACCCTTCCAATCTCCAAATTGAGCTTCCATTGGATAGCCAAAGCGTTGGCTGCTTTGTCCGTATAGCCGACATCAAGCCAGACTCATCTCGTTTTTGGGACAGGATTGTAAGTCGCGCGGTTCTGACTGGAGACAAAAAATCTCACACATACGATCAAAGCCTTGCGACCTTCCCAAAAAAAACAGCGGCCAAAGTGAGCCGCTGTTTTCTATTTCTGTGCAGAACCAGATCAGTCCAGCGTGCGGGTGACTTCTTCGCGCTCGAAGATTTCGATCACGTCGCCTGCGCGGATATCGTCGTAGTTCTCGAACGCCATACCGCATTCCTGACCCGACTGAACCTCGGACACTTCGTCCTTGAAGCGTTTCAGCGTTTTCAGCGTGCCTTCGTGGATCACCACGTTGTCGCGCAGCAGGCGGACGCCTGCGGAGCGGCGGGCAACACCTTCGGTGACCAGACAGCCGGCAACCTTGCCAACACCGGTGACCTTGAAGACTTCGCGGATCTCGGCGTAACCGATGAACTTCTCGCGGATCTCGGCGCTCAGCAGGCCGGAAGCAGCCGCTTTCACGTCGTCCACGAGGTCATAGATCACCGAGTAATAGCGGATCTCAACACCCTTCTGGTTCGCCGTATTCCGCGCCGAGGCATTGGCACGAACGTTAAAGCCAAAGATCGGTGCGCCCGAGGCTTCGGCCAGGCCGACATCCGTCTCGGTAATCGCGCCAACGCCCGAGTGCAGAACGCGTACGCGCACTTCGTCGTTGCCGATCTTTTCCATCGCCTGAACGATGGCTTCGGCCGAACCCTGTACGTCCGCTTTCATCAGAATCGGCAACTCGGTGACGTTTTCGTCTTCCTTGGCCTTCTGCATCAGCTGCTCAAGGGTGGTAGCGGCGCCAGCGGCGGCGCGTTTGTCCTTGGCGGCCTGCTCGCGGTATTCCGCGATCTCGCGGGCCTGCGCTTCGGTCTCGGTCACGTTCAGAACATCGCCCGCTTCGGGCGTGCCGTTCAGACCCAGAACCTCGACAGGAACCGAGGGGCCAGCTTCCTTGACGCGTTCACCCTTGTCGTTGATCAGCGCACGAACCTTACCGTACTGCTCACCCACAACGAAGATGTCGCCCTGATGCAGCGTGCCGTTCTGAACCAGAACGGTAGCCACAGGACCACGGCCCACGTCCAACTGCGCTTCGATCACGGCACCTTGCGCCGCACGGTTCGGGTTTGCCTTCAGTTCCAGAATCTCGGCCTGCAGCGCAATGGCTTCCAGCAACTCGTCCAAACCCTGACCGGTGATGGCAGACACTTCGACGTCCTGAACCTCACCCGACATTTTCTCGACAATCACTTCGTGCTGCAGCAGATCGGTGCGCACCTTGTCCGGGTTCGCATCAGGCTTGTCGACCTTGTTGATCGCCACAATCATCGGCACTTCGGCCGCTTTCGCGTGGTTGATCGCCTCGATCGTCTGCGGCATCACAGCGTCATCCGCTGCAACAACCAGAACCACGATATCCGTGACCTGAGCACCGCGCGAACGCATAGACGTAAAGGCCGCGTGGCCCGGCGTGTCCAGGAAGGTCAGCGTGGTACCGCCATCGGTTTTCACCTGATAGGCGCCGATATGCTGGGTGATGCCCCCAGCCTCACCTGCCACAACACGCGCATCGCGGATCGCATCCAGCAGCGAGGTCTTACCGTGGTCAACGTGACCCATGATGGTGATGACCGGCGGGCGCGGTTTCAGGTCTTCTTCTTTGTCTTCGGCTTCATTGATGACATCTTCGACGTCCGAATCAGAGACGCGTGTCACCTTGTGGCCAAATTCTTCGATGATCAGCTCGGCGGTGTCTGCGTCAATGGTCTGGTTTTGCGTAACCATCATGCCCATCTGCATCAGCGATTTCACAACGTCAGCAACACGCTCGGCCATACGGTTGGCCAGTTCCGAAACCATGATAGCTTCGGGCAACTGAACGTCGCGGATCACCTTTTCCCGCTCGACCGGGCCGCCCATGGCTTTTTGACGCGCGCGTTCCTGCTTGCGCTTCATCGACGCCATCGAGCGCTGACGGTTGCCTTCGCCACCGGTGGCCTGACCCAGTGTCAGCTTGCCCGAACGACGGTTGTCGTCACGACCTTTGCCACGACCACGCTGTTCGCGTTCACGATCCTGCTTGCGCGGGGCCGCAGCAGGTGCAGGTTTGCTCGCCGGGGTGCGGGCCGCTTTGGGCTCTTCCGGTGCAGGCGCTGCAGCAGCGCGTTTGGCGGCTTCTTCCGCCTCTTTGCGCTTGCGCTCTTCCTCTTCGGCCTTGGCACGCGCACGTTCTTCGGCCTCACGCTGTTCGCGCTCCTTGGCCTCTTGCTCTGCACGGCGGCGGGCGCGTTCTTCTTCACGCGCCTTTTCCGCAGCTTCGCGTGCGGCAGCCTCTTCGGCCTCGCGGGCCTTGGCGGCCTGCAACGCTTTCATCCGGCGCGCCATTTCGGCGTCAGAGATACCCGCAGGGCGACGCGACGGATCACCCGAGGGCGTAGCACCGCCACCCGGTTTGCCGGCGCCCGGCTTGGGAACCACCACGCGTTTGCGTTTGGTTTCCACCACGACATTCTTGGTGCGTCCGTGGCTGAAACTCTGTTTCACATTTCCGGGGCGTGCCCCGCCACGAAGACCCAATGTCTTTTTGCCGTCATTATCGCTCATAAAGCTTTTTACCCTTCCGTGCGGCCCCTGCCGCCGTCATCCGTTTCGCGCAAGCCACGCAGGCGCTGCGCTTCCTCTACAACACGTTTGGCGAGTCCGCCAGAGGCCAGCGCCGCATGAATCACGGTTTGGCGCCCAAATGCCTGTCCTAACTCGTCCGCAGTCAGCCAACCGATGTATTTTCCGAAGTGCGGCGTGCTGAGTTTCGACTTGCCGCGCCCCGATCCATCGATGGCCTGAATCAGCACCTGGGCCTCTTCCCGGTCCAGCCACGTCTTGACCTTTTCATATCCTGCGACCGCGTCACCGGACTTGCGCGCAAGGCTCAGCAACTCGATCACACGGCGCGCAACCTGACGTTCCACTTCATCCGCCAGATCCTTTGGCACGCTCACTTGCGCCTTAAAACCACGCGCAAACAGCTTCTTACCAACGGCCTTGTCCAAGGCGCTGCGATCCGCAGCAACATAGACACCACGTCCCGGCAGTTTCGCCGCGACATCCGGAAAGACCTGACCGTCCGGTCCCGTCACAAAGCGGATCAACCCAAATTTAGGTTGAACCTCGCCCGTGGCGATGCACTTGCGTTCAGGTCCTTCGGACCGATCCTTATGGACGCCACCGCGACCCATTCGCGACACCCGAGGCCTGAGTTCAGGCCTCGGCCTCCTCTTCAGTTACTTCGCCGTCAACGTCTTCTTCGGCCTGTTCCAGCTCAGCCGGATCGACCCAGCCCAGCATGACACGGGCGGTCATGACAAGATCCTGCGCTTCTTCCAGCGAAACGCCGAATGGTTCGAGTACACCGTCATCCTTGATTCGCTGGCCGTCGACCGTGGTCCAACCACCGGCCAGTTCCCAGTCGGCGCAGGTGGCGAAGTCTTCCAGAGTCTTCACATCATCCTTGGCCAGTGCCTCAACCATCTGGGGTGTCAGACCTTCAAATTCAATAAGGCTGTCCTCGGCACCCAGCGCGCGGGCGCTTTCCAGCGCAGCCTTGGCTTGCGCTTCCAGGAACTCGCGCGCACGAGTTTGCAGTTCTTGCGCGGTGCCTTCGTCTACACCGTCGATGACCAGAAGTTCGTCGATCTCGACATAGGCAACCTCTTCGAGGTTAGTGAACCCTTCCGCGACCAGCAACTGCGCGAAGAATTCGTCCAGATCCAGGCTGTCCATGAACAGTTTGGTGCGAGCTTCGAATTCCTTCTGACGACGCGCCGATTCTTCGGCTTCGGTCATGATGTCGATGTCCAGACCGGTCAGCTGGCTGGCCAGACGCACGTTCTGACCGCGGCGGCCGATGGCCAGTGAAAGTTGCTCTTCCGGAACCACAACTTCGATCTTGCCGGCTTCTTCGTCCAGAACCACCTTGGAAACCTCGGCGGGCTGCAGCGCGTTCACCAGGAAGGTCGGCTGATCTTCGTTCCACGGGATGATATCGATCTTTTCGCCCTGCAGTTCGTTCACAACGGCCTGTACGCGGCTGCCGCGCATACCAACGCAGGCACCCACGGGGTCGATCGAACCATCATACGAGATCACGGCAATTTTGGCGCGCGAACCGGGGTCACGGGCGACGGCTTTGACTTCGATGATGCCATCATAAATTTCCGGCACTTCCATCTTGAACAGCTCAGCCATGAATTCCGGTGCGGTGCGCGACAGGAATATCTGGTGGCCACGTACTTCGCGGCGGACTTCCTTGATGTAAGCACGCACGCGGTCATTCGGGCGATAGCTTTCGCGGCCGATCTTGTCATTGCGGCGCAGAACGGCCTCAGCCCCACCCAGATCGATGATGACGTTGCCGAATTCCTCGCGCTTAACAGCACCATTGATGATAGTGCCTGCGCGATCCTTGAATTCCTCGTACTGACGATCACGCTCTGCCTCACGGACCTTCTGCAGAATCACCTGTTTGGCCGACTGTGCCGCGATACGGCCCATTTCAACCGGCGGAACTTCTTCCACGAAGACATCACCAACTTCGGGCGATTCCATGTATTGCTTCGCCTGCTCGACGGTCATCTCAGCCTGGTAGTTTTCCAGCTCTTCATCCTCGACCACGGTGCGGACGCGGGTAAAGGTCGCCTTGCCGGTCTTGCGGTCGATCGAAACACGGATGTCCATCTCGGCGCCATAGCGGCTCTTGGCAGCACGGGCGAGCGATTCCTCCATCGCTTCGACGACCAGACCGGGGTCGATCATCTTTTCGCGGGCCACGGCCTCGGCGGTTTGCAAAAGCTCCAGCTGGTTGGCTGAGGTAATTGCCATCAGTTCGTCTCCTCTTCGGACCCTTCGGTCTCAATCTCGTCGAAGGCGTTTTCGTTCAGAGCACCCGCATCTTTGCGTTGGCGCAGCATTTCCTTGATCAGGTCGTCGGTCAGAACCAGCTTGGCGTCACTCAGCCAGTCGAATTGCAGGCCAATGGTAATTGTCTCATCCCCTTCAGGGATGTTGATCAAAACCTCATCACCCTCGATCCCGGCCAGTTCGCCTTTGAATCGGCGGCGGCCATCGATCAGTTCAGCGGTCTCGATCTTGGCCTCATACCCCTCGAAGGTCTCGAAGTCCTTGAGGCGGGTCAGGGGGCGGTCGATACCGGGGCTCGATACCTCAAGCGTATAGGCATCAAGGATCGGGTCCTCGACGTCCAGCGTGGCGCTGACCGCGTTCGAGATTTCGGCACAATCATCCACTTCGATGCCGCCATCGGGCTTGTCAGCCATGATTTGCAGCGTGGTCAGTTTGCCGCTCATCAGGCGGATGCGGACGAGTTCGTACCCCAGATCCTCGATCACGGGGGTGATGATCTCGGCCAGTCGCCGATCAATGGCTGCTTTGGCTATCAGGTCGTTTGTCATCTGGTTCTCTACCCTTCAACCGGGCACAAAAAAACGGGCGCGCGGCCCGTCGATCTTTTCCGGTGGTGCCCCGGACCGTAGCCCGACACGCCGCTGTTAACGGCCATATAGCCGTGCCAATACGAGATTGCAAGCCCACAGCGCCCGCATTGGCAATCACAATATCATTCCGAGATTATCCACTCGCCATCGTCACAGACATACGGACCAACACGAGCCCCGTCTTCGTAAACTTCGCCATCAAAAATGCATTGCCTGTTCTGGGCCGTTGCGGCACCGGTCAGGGCGACAGTTAACACTGAGATGGCGGCGGCCAGAACAACGAATCCTTTCATTCCAAGCTCCTATTCCGCCGATGACGCAAAAAGCGCCGGTTGCGTGTTACGCGGGTAGATGATCACGGACAATGTTCCCCGACCCAACAATTGCTCGGACCGCGCCAACCTGGGAGGAAACAGCTGATCGAAGGCGGCGCGGTTCAACCCCAGCTTCATTTCCGACCCCGAAAGAAACTCAAACGGAGTCCGGGCGGCGCAGGAGTGGAAGACCGCGTTTTGGTTCAACCGGAACTGGCGCATGATGTTGGATGAACCACCTGCCGATTTGACCAGAACAGTGATCCCCTGTTTCAAAAAACTGTCCGGACAGGTGAAAACCATCGGTTTGCCGTTCCCATCCGTCTGAGGCAGCAATACGCCTTCGGCCTTCACTTCGTGCTTGAACGGGCTGAATACCGTCTCTTGCTCGATGAAGTTGGTGTAGAGCGTCGCAAACAGCTGACTGTCATCATGAGGTTCGGCCTTTAGCCCGTCATACAGATCGGCAATGGCTTGCCACATCCGGGAATCGGCCCCGCGCAAAGTTCCGGGCAGAGAGAACGGACCTTCCAGATCATAAAGCACGTCGCGAAGCCGGACCGACAAAGGGTGATCTTTGTCGAGAACGCGAATCTGGTCTGCCAATGCCGTATCGTCCAACGCATAGTAGCCGTGCGACCGCAAAGTTCGCGTCAGAGCCCGCATATCCGAGGTCTTTTGAGCGATACTGTCGGCATCGTCATCCGGGGTCGGTTCGACGGCTTCAAACCCGATGTCCAGTAGTTGGGTCAGCGACTGCCCATCGCGGGCGTCGAAGACGATTGTGCCGTCTTTGCTGACTTTTACCGTCACGTCTTTGCCCGTTTCCAAGGCAAACAGAGCGACATAGGCAAGAACGCCCGATAAAACGATAATTGTTATGTTCTTTAAGACTTCGACTTTCATGGGACTTCTCCCATTCGCGAAACAATTAAGCCAATGATGCATAGACAATAGCAAATATTTGCACAAAATAGAAGTCAGGCGAGTCGTCGGCAGTTAAATCAACCACCATCGTTCAGCGATTCGCCCATCGTCCAGGGGTCGATTCGTTCCGACCTGACGCGGCATGCCGACATGCCCGGCAACAGCCAGCGCCATGTCCGTTTCGCTTGGGAAAAAGCGCAATCCGCGTTGACTGCTCAGCTCCTGCCCCTGCGGCAGCGCCGCGATATCCACGTAACCTTCACGCAATGCTTCGGCGCGGACGCGCGCGTCGGGAATCACGATGATCTCCAACGTTTCAGCCCAGCCTGCTGAACCGTCCTTGTAGTGACCTGCGATCCGACGCCCAAGGAAGTGGCGATCGTCTTCCGCGCGCTCGACGCGATAGCATCCTGTACCATTAGCATGCTGCAACGGCGTCACTCCCTGCCCGTCGCGGGTAATGACAAATCGGCTGTCGGCCAGCAGGAACGGCAGACCCGGATTGGCTTCGACCAACTCCAGTCGCACACGGTTGTCAGCCAGTGCTTCGACCCGCCCGACATCACCCAGCACCGTCATTACATCCAGTACATCCAGAGGGGCACCGTCGTGGAACAGAGCGTTTTCGCGCAGATCAAAGGTCCAGACACGGGCCTTCGCATCAGTTTGCCAACCGGTTGCAAGCTCACCCCGAAGGGTTCCGTCGGGCGCAATTTCGGTGAGTGTATCGAACACGGCTCCGCGGGCGACCTGCTCTAGGCTGTCATCGCGTGGCACCGCCAGACGCAGGGATCCGCCGACCTTGGGCGTATCCGCCAACGAAGCGCCCGTTGCGGCCAGCAGGGCAGCGGCGGCACCAGATGCAAACAAAGCTCGGCGGTCGATCCGGGTCATGATGCGCCCTCTACCACACGGTCCATGATGCGGACAAGTTCAGCGCTGATTCCGGGTTCGGACAGGGCATGGCCAGCCTGACGGACCATCTTCAACTCGGCATTCGGCCAGCGCTCGGCCAGGCTCCATGCGGCCTGCGGCGGGCAGATCATGTCATATCGCCCCTGCACGATGTGGCCGGGAATATGCGCAATCCTGTCCATCTGATCCAGGATCTGGCCATCCCATTTCAGAAACGCCTTGTTGATGAAATAGTGATTCTCAAGTCGCGCAAAGGCGCGGGCATATTCACCCGGACTTTCACCGGTCGCGCCGTGCGAATGGATCGAGGCCAGCGCGTTCTCCCAGCTTGACCAGGCCCGCGCATACAGGATCTCCGTGGCGCGATCACCCGAGAACAGACGCTTATTGTAAGCGCTGATGGTATCACCCAGCTCATTTTCGGACAGCAGCGCGGTGAACTTGGCCCACTGTTCCGGCCAGAACTTGCCTGCGCCACCTCCGTAGAACCAGTCCAGCTCGGCCTGCGTCGCAAGAAACACGCCCCGCAGCACCAACCTGTTCACCCGGTCCGGGTGAGATTGAGCATAGACCAACGCCAGAGTCGCGCCCCAACTGCCGCCGAAAACGGTCCAGTCTTCGATATCCAGCAGGGTCCGCAGCCGTTCGATATCGGCCACCAGATGCCATGTGGTGTTGTCCGTGACCGAGGCATGCGGGCGCGATCGCCCACATCCGCGCTGATCAAACAGAATCACGCGATAGACGTTCGGATCGAAATAACGCCGCATAGCGGGGCTGCAGCCTCCGCCCGGCCCACCGTGCAGAATCACCACGGGAACACCGTTGGGATTGCCGCATTGCTCCATATAAATACGGTGTCCGTCGCCCACATCGACCATGCGCTGATCGAAAGGGTCGATCGGCGGGTACAGATATTGAACTGCGCGCTTTTGGTCCGGGTACTTGTCCATTATGGCCCTATATAGTCCTTAAGCGTAAAAGAGCATACGGAGACAGGAATGCAAGCGCATCCGAACACGGTTGACCCTTCCGAGATCGCAAAATTCGAAGCGATGGCTGCGGAATGGTGGGACCCGCATGGAAAATTCAAACCGCTGCACATGCTCAACCCCTGTCGGCTGGATTATATCACACAGCAGATCGCGGGCGAATTTGATCGCGATTTGAAGGCCGCAAAGCCGTTCGAAGGCCTGCGCCTGTTGGATATCGGCTGCGGCGGCGGGCTGCTGAGCGAACCGATGGCCCGCCTTGGGGCCACAGTGGTCGGAGCCGACGCCGCCGAGGGCAACCTGCCCGTCGCGCGCATCCACGCCGAACAATCGGGGCTGGACATCGACTACCGCCACACCACCGCCGAGGACATGGCCGCCGCAGGCGAACAGTTCGACGTGGTGCTGAACATGGAAGTGGTCGAGCATGTGGCCGATCCGTTGGGTTTCTTGACAGCGTCGCAGCAGTTGCTGAAACCGGGCGGTTTGCTGATCTGTTCCACCATCAACCGCAACCCGAAATCCTATGCGATGGCCATCTTCGGGGCCGAAGTCGTCATGCGCTGGCTGCCGCGCGGCACGCATGAATGGAACAAGTTCATCACCCCGGATGAGCTGTTTGACCTGCTGCGTCACGCCGGGCTGAACCCGGTGGACCGCAAGGGGTTCGTGTTCAACCCGATCCTGTGGAACTGGTCGATCTCGGACCGGGACCTGAGCGTGAATTATGTGACGGCGAGTGTGAAGCCGGGGTGTGATGGGTAACTGCACCCATCATAAAATTGCCTATTTGACAGCCAAACGGTGAAGGTAAAACGCTGATGCAAAACCAGCTTCGTCCAACGCGTGTTTGAGACGCTCATTCAGAAAAACACGACGTGGCACACTGGGGTCACGCCAAATGTCGATCCCGGAAGCAGCATCCGCGTTGCAGACCACATCCCCGGGCTTGGCATCCTTCCATTCAGGAAGCCGGAATAAATCATCCCGATCGGGCCGAGCTCGTCGAAGACCTTTTGACTCTTCGATGTTTAGCGTGCCGGGTTTATTTGCGATCCAAAGGATCGAGTAGTTCTGTTCAATCGGTGTGATCTTGTCTTTTTTAAACAGGTTGACCGGATAAAGCCCTCCTTGCCCCAAGTCGAATTTCTTGAGGACATCGGCTACATCTGATCGAACCGCCAGAATACCAGCCAGATCAATGACAGGAGAATATTTACCGTAATATGGTTCAAAATCATGATCCTCAGGCGCCACACTCTGAAAGAAATTCGGCAAGATATCCTGCTGCTCCAGCGGTGTGCCGAGCCCCTGCCAACGCGCCAGATTGGAGTGATAGCCTGATCCTGGCTGCCACCTGAAGGCCTTGAATCGCTCACTTGGTTCTTCAGGAAAATCGTCAGGAACAAGCGCGTGAAATGGCCTCTGTACGTCAAGTTCAACGGTTATGTCGGAAATCCAAATTTCATCCGTCATCTAATGTCAATTTCCTGTGTAAGCGCCCCGCAGTCACGTCCTACTCCCCCTCCAACTGCAACCGCAAATCCCGCAGCACGGGCAAGGTGCTGCGGACCCGCTCCAGCCCAAGCTCTCCGACCACCTGATTGATCAGCGGCGCGATGGAGGAGATCGCCTGATCCCGCGCCCTCCGGCCAGCCGGGCTGATCGCCACCATTTTGCGGCGGGCGTCGTCCCAATCGGGGCGGATGTGGATGTATCCGGCCCATTCCAGCTTGGCCAGGGTGTTGGTCATCGCGCCTCGGGTCACATGGAACGTATTGGCCAGTTGTGCCGGGCTGCGTTCATCCCCGACGAACACCAGATGGTTCAGCACCGAGAAGTGCGATATTTCCATGCCCTTGGGCAGCACCCGGCTCAGCCGGTTGCGCAATAGCTGGTCTGCGGTCAAAATCTCGCTGAACAGCGTAACCGCGAGGGCATTGGTGTCGTCTGTCATAGTCCGGTTCTGGGTCAGGGCCCGTCGAAGGGCCGCACGTGAGTCAGTGAGGGCACGCGACTGCGCGCCTCTGTCACAGAACTATCATCCAAATCGAAAAAGTGAATGCCCGGATCGGTCCCTGCGTCGATGACGACCTCCCCCCACGGGGCCACAACCATGCTGTGGCCGTAGGTATAGCGTGTTCTTCCTCGGGTTTTTGGATGTTCGCCGGTTTGCGCCGGCGCCAGGACCCAGCAGCCGTTCTCAATCGCGCGCGACCGCAGCAGGGATTCCCAATGCGCCGCACCCGTGACCGGCGAAAAGGCTGACGGGACCGTCAGGATGCGCGCTCCGGCTTGGGCCAAGGCAGAATAGAGGTGCGGGAACCTGACGTCATAGCAGACCGTCATGCCGACTTTGCCGAAATCGGTGTCGGCAATCACAGCCTTGTCGCCGGAGCGATAGTTTTTCGATTCGCGGAAGGTCTCGGATTCGGTGACCTGCACGTCGAACATGTGGATCTTGTCATACCGCGCCACGATCTGCCCCTGCGGATCGATCATGAAGGATCGGTTGGCAAAGCGACCATCCGCGTCATGGGTCTTGATCGCAAGCGACCCGATCAGCAACCATATGCCCAGCGCGGCGGACTGATCCCGCAGGCCCGCCAACGTCTGGTCGTCTTCTTCGTGCTGCAGGACTTCGCGCTGCCGCGTGGTGCTGGTGGACACGCAGTTCGTCACCTCTGGCGTCAGAATGAACTGCGCACCCTCCGAGGCGGCCTCGGCCATCATCCTCCGAACCGTGTTCAGATTTTCGACCGGATCGTCCGACGAGGTGATCTGCAGCAGCGCGGTTTTCATCAGGCCGCGAGCAGGCCGTCCAGCTTGCCCTGGCGCTCCAGCTCATACAGGTCATCACAGCCGCCCACATGCTGCGTGCCGATAAAGATCTGTGGAACGGTTCGTTTGCCACCGGCGCGCTGGATCATCTCGGGCTTGCGCTTGGGGTGCATCAGAACGTCCACTTCCTGAAATTCGACGCCCTTCTGCTTCAGCAGTCGTTTGGCCGCATGACAAAAGCCGCACAGCGGCGAGGTGTAGATTTCTACCGGTTTCATATTCCGTACCTTCGCGTTTCGCATAATCTTGGGCGAATTAGGCATCCTTGGCAACGCGCGCTAGGGTCAACACGAAAATATGATTTGCCCCGGATGCAAGGCAGACACGCGTACAAGCCGCCAAAGTCGCGCCTGAGGTCATTACGTCGTCGACCAGAAGAACATCCCGCCCCTGCATCCGATGTCGCCGCTTTGGATGGGCGACAATCGCATTCTCAAGAGTCTCTACCCGCTCAGCCGCGGTCTTGCCGTCCAGAACCGGCGTCCGCACCAGGCGAAGTAAAAGGTCCGGGCACACCTCAAGCCCAGCCTCTTTCCCCAAATGCTGCGCCAGCAAGGCCGATTGGTTGTATCGGCGTTTCAACAACCGGGACCAGTGCAGCGGCACCGGCGCGATCAGCATGCCCTCCCGGAACAACTCTTGTCCGGCCCGCGCCATCCAGCGCGCGGCGGGGCGGGCCAGTTCGGGCCTGTCACCGTGTTTTAGCGCCAATATCAGCGTCCGCGCCTTGCCGTCGTACAACAGGGCCGACCGTCCATCCCGCCACGGGCGCGGCGCGGCCATGCAATCGTCGCACTCGATCCGATGTCCGTCCGCAGCTCCTGGCAAGGGCACGCCGCAGCTTTCGCAGACGACCCCGCCAATAAAAGGTGTATCCCGCCAACACTTGCCGCAGAGACCGAAATCCGATTCGGTCAGATCCCCGCATCCCAGACAGCGCGGCGGGTAGATCAGCTCGACAGCGGTTTGAATTCGCTGCCACATGCGATAGTTGCGCCCTATGAAACTGCCTGAGTCCAACGCACCCTCATTGTTTGATCGCCCGACGCTTGCCCGGCACCGCGCCCGCGCGCAGGACGACGCTCTGTTCCTGCACCGCGCCGCCGTTGACGAGGTGGAGGATCGGCTCTCCATGGTTAACAAAACCTTTACGGCTCCTGCGATCGTGACCCCGTTTGCGCATATCTGGCGCGATGTGCTACCCGATGCCGAGGTCGTCGCGGATGACGACGTGCTGGCCCTGACCCCGGGCGCGCATGATCTGGTGATCCATGCCATGGCCCTACACTGGGCCAACGATCCCGTCGGGCAACTGATTCAGTGCCACCGTGCGCTGCGGCCCGATGGCTTGCTACTGGCGGTATGTCTGGGCGGCGAAACCCTGCACGAGCTGCGCGCGGCCGTGGGGCAAGCCGAAGTCGAGGTGTCCGGCGGCCTCAGCCCCCGCATCGCTCCCATGGCCGAGCTGCGAGATCTGGGGGGATTGCTGCAAAGAGCGGGTCTTGCCCTGCCAGTGGCGGATTCCGCTCGTCTGACGGCGGAATACCGCGATTTGATCCACTTAATGCATGATTTGCGTGCGATGGGAGAGACCAATAGCCTCTCAGGACGCATGAAGCACCCCACACGGCGGCAAATCTTCGCCCGGGCACAGCAAGTATACGCAGACCATTTCACGACGCCTCAGGGGCGTCTGGCAGCGACTTTCGAACTGATCTGCCTGACGGGTTGGTCTCCGGACGACAGCCAGCAAAAACCGTTGCGTCCCGGATCAGCTCAGGCGCGTCTTGCCGACGCGCTGGGGACAAAAGAAGGCAAACTGTCCAATTGACGAATGGACAATTCCGGTTATCTCAGCCGGAACAGAGAAATCTCAGGAAGCATCAAATGTTTGACGCCACTCGCCCCGATCATGCCCCCGCCGACCACCCCAAGGTCAAAATGGGCCGCGTCGGCATTCTGCTGGCCAATCTCGGCACGCCGGATGACTACAGCTATTGGCCGATGCGCCGCTACCTGAACGAGTTCCTGTCGGATCAGCGCGTGATCGACTATCCCAAGTGGAAATGGCAGCCGATCCTGCAGGGAATCATCCTGACGAAACGCCCGTTCAGCTCAGGCGAGGCGTACAAATCGATCTGGAACCACGACAAGGGCGAAAGCCCGCTGATGACGATCACCAAGGATCAGACGGCAAAGCTGCGGGACGCTATGAAGGAACGCTATGGCGATCAGGTGATGGTTGATTTCTGCATGCGCTACGGCAATCCATCGACCAAATCCAAAGTGCGCGAGATGGTGGCTGCGGGCTGCGACCGCATTCTATTCTTTCCGCTCTATCCACAATACGCGGGCGCAACGACCGCCACGGCAAACGATCAGTTCTTTCGCGCGCTGATGGAGGAAGCCTGGCAACCGGCCGCCCGCACCGTGCCCGCCTATTTCGACGAACCCGCCTATATCGACGCTTTGGCGGGATCTGTTGAAAAAGCCTATGCTGAGATGGAAACCAAACCGGACATTCTGGTCTGCTCCTATCACGGTATGCCTGAGCGGTACCTGCAGCAGGGCGACCCTTATCACTGCCAATGCGCAAAGACGACCCGGCTGTTGAAAGAACGGCTGGGGTGGTCAGACGAGCAGCTGGTCTCGACCTTCCAGTCGCGATTCGGGCCCGAGGAATGGCTGAAACCGTATACGGTCGATCACGTGGCTGATCTGGCGCGGCAGGGAAAGAAAAACATCGCCGTCATCGCACCGGCGTTTTCCGCCGATTGCATCGAAACGCTGGAAGAGATCAACGAAGAGATCAAGGAAAGCTTCGAGGGAGCGGGCGGCGAAACCTTCACCTACACCCCTTGCCTCAATGACGATGATTCGCACATCGCAGCGCTGGGCAAAGTGATTCAGGACAATCTGCGCGGCTGGTTGGATTGACCGGTCCGATCATCCGGACATGAAAAAAGGCGGTGGAGCGATCCACCGCCTTTTCTCTAGATAGTGCTCGTCAAATTAGCTTGCTGCAACAGCTGCGGCAACGACGACCAGCAGGATCAGCGGCAGGATGATGCCCTGCGACGTACCCTGAGTTTCCTCAACAACAACCGGTGCTTCAACAACCGGCTCTTCCAGGTTGCCAGCATATGCGGTCGAAGCAGCAGCAGTCAGTGCAGCGGCGAGAACGAGTTTCTTCATATTAACCTCCAGAATTTGCACGATTCCATATAGCGAAACCGCACACTCAAGACTTACCTCGTGGTTTTTTCTAATCAGCTATCCGGCTGGAATGCAATTGGAACTTAAACCGCAAGCGGGTTCGTGCGCGGAAATGTCGTCAAATTAGCAACACTTGCGTGCCGACCTTCGCCATTGAGAACAGTTCGGCAATGTCCTCGTTAAACAGACCGATACATCCATTTGACGAACGGCGCCCGATTTTGCGCGTATCGTGCGTTCCGTGAATGCGATAATATTTCCAGCTGAGGTACAAAGCGTGTGTTCCCAATGGGTTATCCGGACCCGGCGGAATATAGTCCGGCCATTCGGGATTTCGCTTCTTCATCGACGGCGTGGGGGACCAGCTTGGGCCCTCGACCTTGCGGATGACGCTGGTGCGGCCGCGGCGTGTCAACTCTTCGGTCAGTGGAACTGAAGAAGGATAGAGTTTGTAAACCGATTGGTCGTCAGACCAATAATGCAGCGCCCGCGACACCGTATCGACCAGAATGGCCCCATTTCTTGTGTTCGAAAAGTAAGGCTGCCAGTCGAGCGCTCTGAACCCCGACACATTGCGGCGCACCTCTGGCTCGGGTTCGGGCGCGGGGCGCAGCGGGTCTCCGGGGATGTACTGTGCGATCGCTGGCGACGCCAGCAAGGCAGAGGCACCAGCCAGAAATCCGCGGCGACTTGACGAGGGAATGGTTTTCTTGACCATCACGAGCGGTCCTTTGCTAAAGCTGTCTTGAAATTTTCATGCATTTTATTGCCAGAATGCTTCAATCGCAAATCAAACCGGCAGATTCATGCGAGAATCAGCCATTGCAGGTTTGCCCAAGCCTGCATCGCGCGCTATGCCGTATGTCGACACAATAATCAGGTCGATCATGACGCGTATATTTTCTTTATTGCTCCTTTGCTTTGTTGCGCTGGCTGCATGTACCCCAAGCAGTACTCCGACATACGGGTCGGATGGCCGTCCGCTGCCGACGGTCTACAAGATTCGTGGCAACCCGGAAAAACTGCAGTTCCGCATGCTGGATTCCGTAAATGCGCTGCGCCAGGCGCAGGGATTGCAGGCAGTGCAATTGAATTCTCAACTGAACGCCGCCGCGGCAACACACTCCAAGGACATGGCACGGCAAAACCGCCCCTGGCATTTTGGCTCGGACGGATCGTCACCATTGGACCGCGCACAGCGCGTGGGTTACTACGGGACCTTCCTTGGCGAAGCGATTTCAGAAACCTATGAGACCGAAACCGAGACTTTGGCCGCCTGGATGCAGGAACCCGGCCCCCGCGCCGTAATCTTGGACCCCAAAGCCTCACAGATGGGCTTTGCCTGGCATCAGGAAAACGGCGGGAAAATCTGGTGGACGCTGGAAATGGGCACAGGTGGTTAACTACAGACCACTTCAAACAAAAAAAGCCCCCGAAACTCGGGGGCTTTTTTTGTTGTGTTCGATACGTCAGGCAGCCTGCATGGACTGCGCCTCAGTCAGAATTGCATAGAGCTTGACCGGATCGGGATTGGCACGCAGCTTTGTGCACACGGATGTGTCGCGCAGCGTCCGGGATACCAGCGCCAGGGCCTTGAGGTGATCCACGCCCGCCTCTTCCGGCGCGAAAAGCGCAAATGCAATATCAACGGGCTGCCGGTCTACCGATCCAAAATCAATCGGCTTTTCGAGCATGACAAACACACCAGCAACGGACTCGAGATCAGTCAGCCGGGCGTGCGGTAATGCCACGCCATGCCCAACGCCGGTTGGACCCAGGCTTTCACGTTCCAGCAAACAATCGACGATTGCCTGCGCATCCATACCCAAGGTACCGGCCGCAACATCGCCGATTTCCTGAAACAGCCGCTTCTTACTAGAAGCGGCGGACAATACACGTACTGCTTCGGGCTTTAGAATGCTCGAAAGCTCCATGATCACGCTCCACGGCGATGCCCCCGCCAAAGCAGGGGCGTGCCTTGCTACTCTTGCCTGTTACGGATCGATCCAGCCAATATTCCCGTCCTCGCGACGGTACACGACATTCAATCCGTCCTTGTTCTCATTCCGGAACACCAGCACCGGGGCGCCGGCAAGTTCCATCTGCATTACGGCTTCGCCAACACTCAGCGATGGGATCTTGGTTTCCATCTCAGCCACAATCATGGGCTGCAGCGTGTCGGGTTCGTCAGCCGTTGCCGATTCGTCAGAAGCGAGGATATAAGACGACGCCCCGAAGAGTTCAACAGGCTCAGACCGATCCTTGTGGTGGTCTTTCAGGCGACGTTTATACCGGCGCAGTTGTGTTTCCATCTTATCGCAGCATCCCTCAAACGCCGCGTAAATTTCGGTTGCGTGTGCCTTGGCCTGAGCCGTCAGGCCAGTGGAAAGATGCACTGTTGTTTCGCATACATATTCATGCGCTGAACGGGAAAAGACGACGTTGGCATCCGTAGGACGTTGGGCATATTTGCCCACGACCTCGCCCAGTTCGGTCTGCACGTGAGTCTGCAGTGCCGCACCGATGTCGATCTGTTTTCCGCTGATTTGGTAACGCATGTGATCTCCTTCACAATTCACACCCATTTCTGACGTCACGTAACGCGACGCACTTGTTTTTATCGGGTGGGGGATATCGGCATATCCTGCGGTAGCCGCACCGGTTCCCCTTCCAGGAAGGGGCGTCGTGATCCAGACGGGAACCGAAGAAATGCCATGTGCCAATTGAGGCAAGAGACGACGGAAGAGTCAATCAAAACAGGCGTGTATATACGTGATTTCCGCCATGCACTCGGCGCAAATCTGCGCAAACCTATGAAATACGGAAATTTTCGCCCAGATAGACGCGGCGAACGTTTTCGTTTTCGACCACTTCGTCAGGCGTTCCGGACATCAGGACCTGTCCGTCGTGCAGGATATAGGCGCGATCGACAATTTCCAGCGTTTCCCGGACGTTGTGGTCCGTGATCAGAACACCGATTCCGCGCTTTTTCAGATCTGCGACCAGATGGCGGATATCACCAACGCTGATCGGGTCGACCCCTGCAAACGGTTCATCCAGCAGCAAATACTTCGGGTCGGCCGCCAGACAGCGCGCAATTTCGACCCGACGGCGTTCACCACCCGACAGAGCCAGCGCAGGTGCGCGGCGCAGGTGCTCGATCGAGAAATCGG
Source organism: Ruegeria sp. Ofav3-42 (assembly GCF_022347725.1). Lineage (GTDB taxonomy): Bacteria > Pseudomonadota > Alphaproteobacteria > Rhodobacterales > Rhodobacteraceae > Ruegeria. Next base: position 93,843 of record NZ_JAKRGB010000014.1, on the reverse strand, counting down.
ACAGCAGTTCCTCGAGCCGCTCTTTCCTGCGATGGGCGTGGCTGACCGTTATGTCCAGAACGGCGGCGATGTTGTCCTCGACACTCATGCCGCGAAAAATTGACATCTCCTGCGGCAGATACCCGATCCCCAAACGCGCCCGGCGATACATCGGCAATGTCGTGACGGTCTGCCCGTCAATCGTGACAGTGCCCGCCTCGGGGAACACCAGACCTGCGACGGAATAGAAGGTGGTGGTTTTGCCGGACCCGTTCGGACCCAAAAGCGCAACCACTTCAGACCGGTCCAGCGTCATTGACACGTCGCGGATCACCGTCTTTTTGCGATAAGACTTGCGGAGTTTTTCGATTTTGAGGCCGGAGGCGCCTTCAGCCACAGTCAGATCTGGCTGGGCCATCAGTTGGCCCCCTGTTGCAGGATGGTCTTTACGTTGCCCGTCATCGTCGCTTTACCCGTGGTCAGGTTGGCGTTCATCTGGTCGCCAGCGATCGTGCTTGGCCCCTGCAACAGCAGAACGTTACCCTTCATGACGATCTCGCCCGAGTCGATGGTGTATTCCGCCCAATCACCTTCGGCCGCATCCGGAGGGCTAACCAGGACGACGTCCTCGGTCGCTTCCATCCGCTCAATGCCCGAACGTTCTTCGTTGTAGATGACAAGCACGCGTTCCGCGGTCAGGCGCATTTCGCCCTGAATCACGATCACGTTGCCCAGAAACTCGGCCGAGCCATCTTCCTGATTTACGTTCAGCTTTTCCGACGTCACCTCGACCGGCAGGCTGGGATCAGCATTCGCTGAGCCGAACGCGACCTGTGTTTCTTGCGCGGACGCAGAGATCGCACCGGTTACCAGAGCACAGCTTACAAGGGCTAAACGAAAATAGAACACAGGTTATCTTTCTGCTTTTTGTGGCTCATACACCAACTTCACGCCGTCTGTAAAAATAATATGGACCGGACCGTCTTTTTTTTCCGTTCCAAATGTCATTTTGCCCGCAGTAAAATCACCGATAATACCGGTTCCGTCGACCTGACCTGGCGTGTCACCACGAATTTCGTCCAGCGCAGTGTTCAACAGATCGGTCGTAACGACGATACCGTCCGTTGTTGTTATAACCACATCACCTACAAAGGTAGCCGTATTCTTGTCGGGACGGATCATTCCCGAGTTGGAATCCAGCGTAATCACGCCGCCGCTCAACAGGCCCAGACGGCCGCGAAACTCGGCGGCGGTGGGCGCTTCGCCCCCGGTACCCTGGGTGGCCCTGGTGGCTTCGATCTGAACGTCTTCGCCCTTTCGGGTGGTGCCGCGGTAGTCGGGCTGCGTCACGATCTGATCGGCCAGCCGTTCATCGATGTCCTTCTGCGTAAAAGGAACGCTCACGTTGGTTTCGATACTGCGCGACAGAAGGAACACGGTAGACAGCATCGCGATGGCCACCAGCGGCAGCAGCACCTTGAAGAATTGCACCATGCGTGAGTGACTGTCCACAGGATCGCCCTCCGCCTAACCCAGCCCGACGCGCAGGCAGTCGTGGATGTGCAACAGCCCTTCGGCCGGGCCCTGCGTCTCGGGATCGACCACGAACAGCGAGGTGATCTTGCGATCGTTCATAATCGCCACTGCCTCTTCCGCCATTGCGTTCGGGGCAATGGTCAGCGGGTCGGTGGTCATGACCTCCTTGGCCGTTTTGTCCAGAAGCCCATCCATGTTCCGGCGCAAGTCGCCGTCCGTTACGATCCCCACCAGACGGCCGGTTTCATCGGTTACACCGACGACGCCAAAACTTTTCCGGCTCATGACCAGCAGCGCCTCGCTCATCGGGGTTCCAACGGGCACCAGCGGTAGATCGGAGTGCATCAGATCACGCACCGTGGAAAGCTGCGCACCCAGCTTGCCGCCGGGATGGAAAGCGCGGAAGTCCTCGGGTTGGAAATCACGGTACTTCATCAGCGCAATTGCCAGCGCATCGCCCATAGCCAGCGTCAGGGTAGTAGAAATCGACGGTACCATGCCAAAACCACAGGCCTCGCCCATCGAAGGGATCAGCAGGTGAACATCCGCCTGTTTCATCAACGTGCTTTCCGGCTTGCTGGACAGCCCGATCAGCGGAATGCTGAACCTGCGGGTGAAAGCCAGAAGATTGGCCAGCTCCGGCGCTTCGCCCGAATTGGAAATGGCCAGAACCACATCGCCCTTCGACACCATGCCCAGATCACCGTGACTGGCCTCGGCCGGGTGAACGAAATACGCAGGCGTTCCGGTACTGGCCAGAGTGGCCGCGATCTTGTGGCCGATATGGCCAGACTTGCCGATACCACTGATGATGATGCGGCCCGGTGCCTGCAGGATCAACTGAACGGCCTCGGCAAAGTGTTCGTCCAGGCTTTCGGCCAGAACGTCCAGCGCGCGGGCTTCATCGGTGACGACCTGTCGGGCGGTTCTCAGGAATGCTTCGGTATCGGTCATGAGTGCGCAAAGATATCCGTTTCGGGCCAACCGGCGAGATCCAGTTTCGCACGCATCGGCAGGAAGTCAAAACAGGCCTGCGCCATCTCGGTGCGGCCTTCACGGGCTAGACGCCCGTCCAGCGCATCCCGTAGCTGGTGCAGGTACAGAACGTCAGAGGCTGCGTAATCCAGTTGGGCGTCGGTCAGGGTCTCTGCGCCCCAGTCGCTCATCTGTTGCTGCTTTGAGATATCGACGCCGATCAGCTCCTGACACAGGTTCTTCAGCCCGTGGCGATCGGTATAAGTACGCACCAGGCGGCTTGCGATCTTGGTGCAATAGACCGGGGCGGCCAGCGCACCAAACGCATGATACATCGCGGCAATGTCGAACCTGCCAAAGTGGAACAGCTTCAGCACGTCAGGGTTTTCCAGCATGGCGCACAGGTTCGGAGCCTCGGTCTGCCCTTTTTCCACCTGAACGATATGGCTGTTACCGTCACCGCCAGACATCTGGATCACGCAGAGCCGATCGCGATGCGGGTTCAGACCCATGGTTTCACAGTCAATGGCCACAACAGGGCCCAGATCCAACCCGTCCGGCAGGTCGTTTTTATAGAGATGGTTCGCCACGAGGCTTGTCCTTTGTCGGTATCGCCTTCGAGATAGGGGGTTTGGCCCGCAAACTCAACGGCATCAATGCGTTTGCGACATGACGATACAATTCACGTTGATTTTATCCCCATGGGGGGGATAGGGATATGACATGACACAACACAAACATGCATCCCACCCACAGATCACGGCGCGCCTCAAAAGAGCGCACGGGCATCTGGCCAAGGTCATCGCCATGCTTGAGGACCAGGCACCCTGCACCGACACAGCGCAGCAGCTTTTCGCCGTGGAAAAGGCGATCACCAACGCCAAACGGGTCTTGATACATGACCATATCGATCACTGCCTGTCGCCAGCGGACGACAACAATGAGCCAGACGTGGACGATTTCAAAGCCATCACGAAGTACCTGTGACCGATGCTGAGCGTCCTGAAGAACCGCGTCTATCGCCATTTGCTGGCAGCGCAAGTCGTTGCCCTTACAGGAACCGGGCTGGCTACGGTTGCATTGGGATTGCTTGCGTTTGATCTGGCCGGTGACGCGGCGGGGATGGTTCTGGGAACGGCCCTGACCATCAAGATGGTGGCCTATGTGGTCATCGCCCCGCTGGCGGCGGCGTTTGCCGAGCGGTTGGATCGGCGCAAAATGCTGGTCGTTCTGGACCTCGTGCGGGCGGCGGTTGCCGTTTGCCTGCCATTCGTGACCGAAGTCTGGCAGATTTATGTGCTGATCTTCGTTCTGCAATCGGCCTCTGCCGGTTTCACGCCGGCCTTTCAGGCAACGATTCCGGATGTTCTGACGGATGAACAGGACTACACCAAAGCATTGTCCCTGTCGCGGCTGGCCTATGATCTGGAAAGCTTGATCAGCCCTGCTCTCGCTGCAGCGCTTCTGGTGTTTATAAGCTTTGACAGCCTGTTCTGGGGAACGAGCCTAGGCTTTGCGGCGTCGGCACTTCTGGTGGTGTCGGTGGCCCTGCCATCACCCAAGCCGACAGAGCGAAGGGGAATCTACGACCGGACAACGCGCGGCATCCGAATTTATCTGGTTACAAAACGTCTTCGAGGACTGTTGGCCCTTAGTTGGACGGCTGCTGCGATCAGCTCGATGGTTATCGTCAACACCGTCGTCATCGTTCGCGCCGATCTTGGATTGTCGGAAAGCGCTGTGGCTGTTGCTCTGGCCGGGTACGGAGGTGGGTCGATGCTGGCGGCCTTTGCCTTGCCATCACTTCTGAACAGTTTCGAAGACCGAAGCGTTATGCTGGCCGGCGCGACGTTCGGGACGGTTACGATGGCACTTGCGGCGGGGTTGTTCGCCACTATCCCGATGACCTTGTGGGGGCTCGCAATATTATGGGCCGGCGCGGGGTTCGGTTATTCGGCCACCCTGACACCTTCCGGTCGTTTGCTGACGCGCACAGCCCGCCCCGAGGACCGACCCGCGGTTTTTGCAGCCCAATTTACCCTGTCCCATGCCTGCTGGTTGGTGCTGTACCCGCTGGCCGGGTGGCTCATGACGACGCAGGGCACCGAGCTGGCATTGACCTGGATGACTGTCGCAGCCCTTTTGGGGATTGGCGTTGCGCCCCTGACTTGGCCGCGCTCTACGCAGAAAACCGTGCCGGACGAACACACTGACAAACCTTGAGCTTCCCGAGGGCTTTGCACTACACCTTGACCTCATGGATCAGCTCGACCGCCGCATCATTTCGGCCCTGCAACATAACGCCCGCGAGTCCACGACCAAGATCGCGGCAAAGCTGGGCGTGGCCCGGACCACCGTGCATGAACGTATTCAACGGATGGAAGAACGTGGCGCGATTGCCGGATATTCGGTGATTCTGAACGCCCCCGAAGATGCCCCACGCGTTCAGGTCGTTGTCCTGCTGGAGGTTCAACAGAAAGAGACGACACGCATCATCAAGCGGCTGGAGGCTTACCCCGAGGTCAAACTTTGCCTGTCCATCAATGGCGAGTTCGACCTGCTCTTGTCCGCCGAAGCCCCGAGGATCGAGGATCTGGACATTCTGGTCGACGATTTGGCCAAAATACCCGGCGTACTGCGCACAAATACCAGCGTCGTCTTCGGCCGCCGGATCGACCGAAACTGAACCGGCAATAACCCTCTGTAAACCTTGGCGCGGCTAGCTTGGCCCGGACTGATCAGAATCCCGGACCGGCAGAATGCCAAATCGAACGATCTTAGGACTGACCCTGGCAGCGTTGTTGATTGCGCAACAGGGTTTCGCCATGTCCGATGCACGAGTAGCCAGCGTGTGCGACCAAGCCGCCCAGCGCGCGGCCCGGTCAGAAGGCGTGCCGCTGGATGTGATGCGAGCAATCACCCGTGTTGAAACAGGCCGCACGGTGGACGGTGCGCTGCAGCCCTGGCCCTGGACGATCAATGTCGAAGGCAAGGGCTTTTGGTTCGCCTCGGAATTCGAAGCGAAGTCCTATGTGTTCAACATCTTCAAAGCAGGCAAACGCAGCTTTGATGTTGGCTGTTTTCAGATCAATTACCGCTGGCATGGCAAGGCGTTCCGTTCAATTGACGCCATGTTCAACCCTGATGAAAATGCCACATACGCGGCGCGGTTCCTGAAAAAGCTGTATACGGAATTGGGGTCATGGCCCGCCGCCGCCGGTGCGTATCACTCGCGTACGCCTGCTCTGGCAAACGCCTATATGGGGCGGTTTAAAACCATTTTGGCGCGGCTGGACCACCAAACCCCAACCGCATTGGCCGGGCGTGATCCTTTCACTGGTGCCGCAAGCCCGCTGATCCCGCCGCAAACGCCCGGCAGTAACGGCGCGATGGGCTCTCTTGTGCCAGTGGCCGGTCCCTCCACCGCCTTTATCTCATTCAACTAGGAGCCCCCTTGCGTGCCAAAGATCGACGCCCGTTCCCTGTTCTCTCCGACCGTGCTGTTGGCGCTGGCCCTGATGACGGTCATCGTGATGATGATCCTGCCGATGCCCGCCTGGGTACTGGATGTTGGCTTGTCGGCCTCATTCGCACTGGCAATCCTGATCTTCACGCTGACCCTGTTCATCGAACGTCCGCTCGATTTTTCGTCCTTCCCGACGATCCTGCTGGCCTCGCTGATGTTGCGGCTGTCTCTGAACGTGTCCTCAACAAAGCTGATCATCGGTCAGGGACACACCGGCCCCAACGCCGCAGGCGACGTGATCGAAGGGTTCGCGAATTTCGTCATGGGCGGCAGCATCTTTCTAGGGCTGGTCGTGTTTGGAGTTTTGCTGATCGTGAACTTCATGGTCATCACCAAAGGCGCCGCGCGCATGGCCGAGGTTGGCGCGCGCTTTGCGCTTGATGGCATGCCCGGCAAACAGCTGGCCATCGACAGCGACATGTCCGCCGGGGCCATCGACCACCAGCAGGCCAAGGAACGGCGCGAACGCGAACAGCAGGAAACGACGTTTTTCGGATCACTCGACGGTGCGTCGAAATTCGTCAAAGGCGATGCGGTTGCCGGGCTGCTGATCACGCTGCTGAACCTTGTGATGGGCTTGATCATGGGCGTGATCGTGCACGGTATGCCCGTTTCTTCGGCCTTTGAGACCTATGCCATCCTGACCGTCGGCGACGGGCTGGTGTCGCAGATTCCGGCCGTGATCATCTCGATCGCCTCGGCGCTTTTGTTGGCGCGAGGCGGGACGCAGGGCGCAACGGACAACGCAATTTTCTCCCAACTGGGCCGGCACCCGGCTGCTCTGGGAACGGTAGCGGTATTGATGGTGCTGTTTGCACTGGTGCCCGGTCTGCCATTTCTGCCTTTTATCCTTGGTGCGGGTGTTCTGGGTTACTCGGCTTACGCTGTGCATCGGAAACAAAAGGCCGAGACCGAAGCTGAACAGACCTCAACACCCGAAAATGAAGCCCCTGTTTCCCAGGCAATCGGAGACATTCTGGATCTGGATGATGTTCATCTGGAATTCGCCCCGGACCTGGTTAGCATGGTCCTCAACCCCGGCACCGGGCTGGATGCGCGGATTGCGAATATGCGGACCTATGTGGCCTCAAGCTTTGGTCTCATCCTGCCAGACATACGCCTGACCGACCGCGCGGAACTGCCACTGGGAACCTATGTGATTAAGGTGCAGGGCGTCGAACAGGCGCGCGGTGTGCTGAACCCCGATCTGGTGCTTGCGCTGGTTCAGGATGGCCATGATTTGCTGCCCGAAGGCAATGACGTGACCGAACCAGTCTATGGTGCGCCCGCCCGTTGGATTCTGCCAAAGGATCAGGAGGCCGCGGTGCTGAGCGGGGCAACGATTGTGTCACCGCCGGAGATATTGGCGACGCATCTGCTGGAGATAATAAAGCAGAACTTCGCCCGGCTTCTGACGCTGAAATCTCTGCGCCGCCTGCTGTCCGAGATGACCCGACTCAGCGATCCCGCCCGGGCCGAAGCCAACCGCAAACTGCTGGATGAGTTGATCCCCGACAAGGTTCCGATCGACACTCTACATTCCGTGCTGCGCCTGTTGCTCGAGGAAAAAGTCTCGATCCGCAACATGGCTCTGATCCTGGAAAGCGTGGCCGAAGCGCGCCTGACAACAACCCAACCCGAGGGGATTTGCGAACTGGTCCGGCAAAAGCTGGGATTCCAGCTTGTCGCCGATATGAAACGCGGCGATGGGTCCATCCCCTTGATCCAGCTTGCGCCCGAGTGGGAGGAAACCTTTGCCTCATATCAGATCGACGCGCCCGGCGCTGGTCTGGATGTCGCGCTGCCGCCGAACCTGTTCAACAAACTTGCGGATGGTGTCGTTGACTCTGTGACCCAATCCGCCGATCACGGGCTGTTCCCAGCCGTCGTGACGTCGACGCGCCGGCGCCGACTGCTGCGCACGATCATGCAGGCACGGGGCGTGTCGAACCCCGTTCTGTCCTTCGAGGAAATAGGGTTAGAGGCACGCCCCGCGCTGGTTGGAACGGTGCCCGCGTGATCGGCCTGTCCCCCGCCTTGCTGCCGCAGCTCGGGGACGGTTTGTGGCATGTTTTTGCTGTTTTCCTACGCGTGTCGGCCATGGTGTCCCTATTGCCCGCATTCGGGGAACGCAGCATTCCAGCCCGGGTGAAACTTGGAATTGCTGTCGCGTTCACCCTCGTGATCACGCCCGCCGTCCAGGCCCCCAACTCTGATCCCGCGTTTCTGGCCTTGGTTCGTATGATCGGAACCGAGGTTCTGGTCGGAATCGCACTTGGCATGGGGCTGCGCCTGTTTGTGCTGGCATTGCAAACAGCGGGTTCCATTGCAGCGCAGTCAACGTCCCTGTCGCAAATCCTCGGCGGCGCAGCGGCCGACCCAGTCCCGGCGATGGGGTATTTGTTGACCCTTGCAGGTCTTGCACTTGCCGTTTTGCTGGGCCTGCACATCCGGGTCGCCCAGTTTCTGATCCACAGTTACACCTTGTTTCCAATGGGCGTTGCCGCGCAGGCACCGGATTTGTCGCAATGGGGCGCGCACCAAATCGCGCGCAGTTTCAGTCTGGCCTTCGGCCTCGCCATGCCCTTCGTCATCGCATCGCTGATCTACAATCTTGCGCTTGGGGTCATCAACCGGGCGATGCCTCAGCTGATGGTGGCCTTTGTCGGTGCCCCGGCGATCACCTTCGCCGGTCTGTTTCTGCTTTTTGCCGGTGCGCCTTTGATCCTGTCGGTGTGGTCCGACGCATTGTTCGCCTTCTTCCTGAATCCGCTTGAGGCCACCAGATGAGCGGGCAGGACGATGACAGTGACAAGTCTTTTGAGCCCACGCCGCAAAAGCTTCAGAAAGCGCGGAAAAAAGGCGAGGTCGCCAAGTCAAACGACCTTTCGGTTGTCGCAGCTTACGTCGGGCTGCTGATCGCGCTGCTGGCAGCAGGTCAGTTCGCAGTACAGCGCATGGGGTCCATGTTTGTCGTTTTCATCGATCAGTCGGATGAGTTCGCCCGGTTGCTAACCACTGGCCCGGCGTCCGGCCCTGTGGGCGGGATGCTCCGGTCGGCCTTAACGTCTGCTTCCATCCTGTTTGCTCTGCCCGCCGCAGCCGTTCTGCTCAGCCTCATTGCGCAGCGCGCGCTTGTTTTCGCGCCCAGCAAACTGCAGCCCAAATTGTCGCGCATTTCGATCCCGTCCAACGCCAAGAACAAGTTCGGGCGCAGCGGCTTGTTTGAGTTCGCGAAAAGTTTCTCAAAGCTGGTGATTTACTGTACCTGTCTTGGCCTGTTCCTGCGCGCCAACCTCAGCGAAATACTCTCCGCCAGCGCCGCACCGGCGCGGTCTTCGGTCATGCTGATGATGAACCTTCTGTTTCGCTTTTTTTTCATCGTCATTGCGGTCGCGCTGGCCATCGGCGTGGTCGATTACGTTTGGCAATACGCCGAACACATGCGCAAGAACCGCATGTCGCGCAAAGAAATTCAGGATGAGACAAAAGATGCCGAGGGCGACCCGCATGTGAAACAGCAGCGTCGCCAACGTGCACAGGAAATTGCGACCAATCAGATGATGACGGATGTGCCACAGGCTGACGTGGTCATAGTAAATCCAACCCATTTTGCCGTCGCCTTGAAGTGGTCCAGAACAGCCGGATCTGCGCCGGTCTGCGTCGCCAAGGGGGTGGATGAAGTTGCTGCGGCAATTCGTGAGACCGCAGGACAGGCGGGGGTTCCGATCCACTCGGACCCGCCGACGGCGCGCGCGCTGCACGCAACTGTAGAAATCGGTCAGGAGATTTCAGAAGAGCATTACCGCCCCGTGGCAGCGGCGATCCGGTTCGCAGAGGCGATGCGCAAACGGGCGAAGGAGAAAATTTGATGAAGTGCAAACAGATATCGGATCTGGAAAAGGTCACCGAAGCCGCGTTTCAGCGGGAATACCAGTCCCTGTGCCCAGTTCTGGACGCCGAGGCGCGTGTTCAACACCAGTTGGCCTGTCTCGACGCACAGGTGCAACAGTCTCGGCAAGAGATCGATCTCGCCGAAGGGTATCGTGTCACTGGCACGGATGTACTCTGGAACGGTTGGGAATCTGCGGCCCGACGGCAGTTGAACGTCCAACTCGCCCGCCTTCGGGCGCAAAAACTGGCGGCCCTGGAAGATTTGCGCATCGCATTCGGGCGCAAGCAGGCCGTGGCAAGCCTGGTTGAAAAAAGTAAAGCGGCGCGACGACCTGGGATTGGTAACGGTCCAAAAATCTAAGCAAGACCAGCGCGAAGCAAACCGTTCAATGCGTCAGGTATCCTGACGGCTGACACTCATAATCAGAACCTTTGAAACGTCGTCGCCCAAGTCCTTGCGGGCCTCGCCCAACAGAGCCTTGCGGAGTACGTCAAGATTATCGGATTGGGTGAAGTTGCCGTCAAACCCGCCAGTATTGGCGTGGTCGAACAACACCTGCAGAAAACGGTCCCGCAACTTGGGCTCGACGGCGTAGAGTGACTCGGTCATTCCCGGTGTGACCTCAAGGCTGAGGGACATGGTGACCAGGGCGGCAATTCGGTCCGATTCCACGACCGGAATCACGAATTGCTTTGTCAGCTTCAGATACTCATACGCGCCCGATCCTTCCTTTTTATCCCCCTTACCAGCTTTTAGGGGCTCAGATTTGGAGGCTTTTTCCTCGGATTTTTTTCCTTTGGGGTCCGAGGTCGTTTTGTCGCCAGCTTCTGCTTCTTTCGCGGAAGGGGCCAGGATGAGGCCCGTCGCGATTCCACCTCCAAGGCCCAGCAACAGAAAGATAAACGGGATCAGTTTCTTTATCATGGTTACACCTCAGAACGGCAAAACTGAATCCAGGATTTGCTGCCCATATCGGGGCTGTTGAACATCGGTGATCTGCCCACGGCCGCCGTATGACACACGCGCCGAAGCAATCTTGTCGTAGGTGATCTCATTCTGGCGCGAGATATCCTGTGGGCGCACATAACCAGCGACCAAAAGCTCGCGGAGTTCAAAATTGACCCGCAGTTCCTGCGAACCCGAGATCGAAAGCACACCGTTCGGCAGCACATCAATCACAGTTGCGGCAACCCGCAATGTCAGCTTTTCTTTCCGCTTCACCGACCCCTTGCCCTTGCTGGTCGATGCGGAATCAATCGACACGGCTTCGTCCAGAGATGCACCATCCGGCAACTTCTCCGCCGCGCGCTGCGGCAAACCAAATAGCCCTGGCACCTCAAGGCTTTCTGATCCGCTGCGGGATCGGTTGGTGTCGTTTGAAATTTCGGCCTTTTCATCCAGCTCAATCACGACCGTCAGGATATCACCCTTCTTGATCGCCCGCTGATCGCCCAGCAAGGACTGTTGGCCGCCGCTCCAAAGCGAGGATCTGTCGACGTTGCGCTGAGGCTGGGTATGCAGCGGCAGCCCCGGCCAGAGCATCGCCACATGTTCCGGAGATTCCTCGTTCGGCGTAAAGCTTGGCGGTTTTCCGAGATGATCCATCCGACCACAGCCCGAAACGGCCAAGGCGGCAATCAACAGAGATTTCGAAAGTGCTGACATCATTTTACCTCGATCTGGCCGTCGGAGCGTATGAAACCGGTAACGGTCGTGCGGGACGAAAGATTCATGACACGGATGCGGTCCCCGGCCGCGCCACGCCCCAGCGCGCGACCCTCTGCCGTGATGGACAACGGGCTGCGGTCAAAGACCAACACGACAAGGTCGTTGCGATCCACAATTGCCGGCGGGCCGACATCGCCCTCACGAATGGGACGCCCCGGATACAGCGCTATGCGCGCTTCCTGCCCGATCAGGAATTCCGGATTGGACACCGCGTAGGGCACGACCTGATCCTTGGTTTGCAGATCCGCAGCCGAGATGATCTCTTTGGCCCGAATGGTGCGTTTCGAAACAACGATTTCAGCCTGAGTGGATATAGGTGCCGTCAGGGCCAGAATGACGTAGAAAACCCGCATCAGCGCACCTGCGTTGTTGCGCCCATCATCTGATCGACGGCTGATATGACCTTGGCATTCATTTCATACCCGCGCTGCGCCTCGATCAGTTCGGTTACCTCGCGCACGGCATCAACCGAGCTGTCCTCGAGATATCCCTGCCGCAGTGTGCCCATCCCGTCCTCTCCCGGCGCGCCGACCACGGGGGCGCCCGAGGCCTCGGTTTCCTTGAACAGGTTGCTGCCAATTGCTTCGAGCCCTTTGGCGTTGGAAAAACTGGCCAGTGTGAACTCACCCAACAATTGGCCTTCCGGCGCGTCATCGAAATAGGCGTAAACTTCACCTGAGGCATTGATTGAAATCGACCGCGCGTCGTCGGGAATGGTGATCTCGGGGGCGACGGCAAACCCGTCTGAGGTTACAATTAACCCCTCGGCGGATCGCTTCAGGCTGCCGTCGCGCGTATAGCCGGACTGGCCGTTGGGCAGCGTCACTTCCAGATACCCGCGCCCTTCGATCGCGACGTCCAGATCACTGCCGGTAGCCGAGAGCGCGCCCTGCGATAGTTGCACAGTCACCGCTGCCGGGCGGACGCCCAGCCCAAGCTGGATACCGGTTGGCAGAACCGTTCCGTCATTGGCGTTCACTGCCCCTGCGCGCGCCACCTGCTGATAGTGCAGATCCGCAAACTCTGCCCGCCGCGCGTTAAACCCGGTCGTGTTCATATTCGCCAGGTTGTTCGAGATCGTCTCGACCCGCATTTGCTGCGCCGTCATGCCTGTAGCCGCAATTTTCAAAGCCCGCATATCAAAATCTCCTTATGCAAATCAGCGCACCAGCGCCTTGAGCGCGCCGCGCATGCGTTCGTGTTCGGAATCCAGAAAGCTCTGACCCAACTCGTAGGCGCGCTGGATCTCAACCAGCCGTGAAACCTGCGCGATGGCATTCACGTTCGACCCTTCGAGAAATCGGTGAACGACCACGGGTTCTTCGACAGGTTCAATGTCGCCCTCAGCCCGAAACTGCGTGCTGCCTTCACGCACCAGTGTTTTGGCATCGGCCACGCGATAAACACCGATCTGGCCTAACAACTGTCCGTCGACACTCAGCGTGCCGTCGCTGCCAACATCAATTGACGCCGCGTCCGGTGGGATAAAGACGGGTGCACCATTGCTATCAAGGACACGGTGCCCGCCCATGGTCACCAGATCGCCATCCGCGCTGGGCGAGAAGGCTCCCGCCCGGGTCAGGCGGTTGCCCGCCGGGGTTTCGACCATGAAAAACCCATCGCCCTCGATGGCAAAATCAAACTGTCCACCAGTTTCGGTCAGAACACCTTGCTGCAGCGAGGTATTGCGCACCTCTGCCCGGCTCATGGAGAGGGACGGGTTGCCCGGCATGTCCCGGACGAATTCCGAAAACACCAGCCCCTGCGCGCGGTAGCCGGTGGTGTTGGCATTGGCAATATTGTTCGCCACCAGCCGCATTTCGTTCATCAGACCCGACTGCCGGGACAGGGTGACATAGGCGGTATCCATCAGCGACCTCCTGCGATCAAAGGGATGAGTGTTCCTGTGAAAAACGTGACCAGCGTCTGGGTCATGAACCCCATCGAAATCCAGAACACGATGACGATGGCGATCAGTTTGGGCACGAAGGTCAGCGTCATTTCCTGCACCGAGGTCAGTGCCTGAAACAGGCCAACGATCAGGCCGGAAACCAGTGCCACTGCGAGGATTGGGACCGAGGTGATCACCGCGACCCACAGCGCCTGACGCACGGTGTCATAGAAGAGACCTTCGCTGAACATGGCGTCAGACCGGCATCCGCAGAATTTCCTGATAGGCCTCGACGACTTTGTTGCGTACGATTACCGCCGTTTCCACAGCCAGTTCGGTCTGTGCCAGCGCCTGTACCAGAGCGTGCGGATCAGCTTGGCCAGTCATCGCGGCTTGTGACATTTGTTCGGACTGTTTCAGAGTCGCGGCAAAATCCTGAAAACTCGCCCGCAAGCCTTGTGCCATTCCGGAGTGTTCCGGATCAGCTTGCGTTGCAGGGCGCGCGCCAGCATAACTTTGGGCTGCATTGAGGGCTCGGATATCCATACTGGTGTCCTTTATTTTCTGAGAAGGTCCATCAGGCTCGACGACATCTGTCGTGTTTGGTCGAACATTTTGAGGTTGGCTTCGTAGCTGCGCTGCGCCTCGCGGGCATCGGCAATCTCGATCATCAGATCGACGTTCGAGCCGCGGTAATGACCGGTGCCATCGGCCAGCGGGTGGCTCGGGTCATAAATCCGCGACAGCGTGCGTCGATCCAGCTTGACCCGCCCGGCCTGCACCATTTCTTTGCCATCCTTGTTGATGGCCTCAAATGGGACCGTCTTGCGGCGATAACCCGGCGTGTCCGCGTTCGAGATGTTCTCGGACACATGGCGCAACCGCGCCGCCTGCGCACGCAGCCCGCTGGCCGACGCGGTAAGGGAATGGGAAAAATCGCTCATTCTTCGACCTCCTTATGCCCGACCGAGACTGCTGCGCAGGATGTTCATGGAGGATTTGTAAATCGCCAGGGCGCGGTCATGCTGACGCTTGACCTCGACAGCCTTGAGCATCTCTTCCTCGACCGAGACACCATTGCCGTTCGGATCACCGGACGGCGCAGCCTTGAACTCGGCCCAAGGCTTGTGGCCGCCAGTGCCGTGAAGATGACCTTGTCGCGTCGAGGTCATTTCGACCTCACGACCAGAGTTTTCGAATGCTCTCTGAAAGGCCTCAATATCGCTGGGCTGGTAGCCCGGCGTATCCGCATTGGCCATGTTGCGCGCAATCACTGCCTGTCGTTGCCCGGCGTGGGTTGCCATTGCGTACGCGGTCTTAAAGACGTTCAGGTCATAGAACATCGGGGCTTCTCCCTCGATCAATTTCAATCAAGGCTTAACCCCGATTCCTTTAGAAACCGTTTTCAGAAACCGTTGGAGAACCCACGATGTCCGATCTCGACCCGATACTTCTGAAACATGAATTCGGCCGGTTGTCTGCTGTGCGCCACATGGGGCGCGTCGTCAGCGTCGCGCGCGGGGTCATAGAAATCGAAGGCCTGCAACAACATGCCCGGATCGGTGACCACCTGACTTTGCGCCGACGCAATGCGCCCGATCTGGCGGGCGAAGTTTTGCATGTCGAATCGGATCTGATTCACATGTTGCCTGCTGCGGCACCGGATGGTGTTTGCCTGGGCGACCGGGTGATTCTGAACCAGACACCCGCCTTTGCACCTGGAATGCACTGGCTCGGCCGTGTGGTCGACCCGTTCGGCAAACCGCTGGACGGAAAGCCATTGTTGTCGGGCACTCAGGAGCAGGACATCATGCGAGCCCCGCCCTCCGCGGTCGCGCGCAAGCCGCTGGGCGCGCGGATGGAAACCGGGCTCGCGATGCTCAACACTATGCTGCCTGTTGTTCAGGGTCAGCGTGTTGGTCTGTTTGCCGGTTCCGGCGTTGGCAAGTCCACTTTGCTGGCGACGCTGGCGAAATCGATGCAAGCGGACGCGGTTGTCGTGGCGTTAGTGGGCGAACGCGGGCGCGAAGTGAACGAGTTTGTCGAGCATGCGCTTGGGGCCGAAGGAATGAAGCGGTCTGTGGTCGTGGCCGCAACTTCGGATCAATCCGCATTGGCTCGCAGGCGCTGCGCATGGTCGGCGATGTCCGTGGCGGAATATCTGCGTGATCAGGGGCTGAATGTCCTGTTTCTGGCCGACTCGGTAACGCGTTTTGCTGAAGCGCACCGTGAAATCGCCGTTGCGATGGGCGAACAACCCTCGCTGCGGGGGTTTCCGCCCTCGGTCACCCCCCTGATCGCCGGCCTGTGCGAGCGGGCTGGCCCGGGAACGGCGGAACAGAGCGACATCACAGCTGTATTTAGCGTGCTGGTCGCCGGGTCCGATATGGACGAGCCCATCGCGGATATCCTGCGCGGTGTATTGGACGGTCACATCGTGCTGAGTCGCGACATTGCCGAGCGTGGCCGGTTTCCGGCCATCGACCTCAGCCGTTCCGTCTCGCGCAGCCTTCCCGGCGCGGCATCGCCAGAGGAAAATCAGATGATCTCGGAAGCCCGCAGGTTGGTTGGCAGCTATGAACAGTCCGAAGTGATGATCAAGGCCGGGCTTTACTCGGAGGGCGCTGATCCCCTTCTGGATCAGGCAGTACGTGTGCATGATGAGCTGGACGCCTTTTTCGCGAAACCCGAAACGGATGGCGTCAAGAACAGCTTTAATCGCCTGCGATTGATTCTTCGGCGGGCGGGCACCGCGCTGGCACATTAGGGAATTCCGGACAGTTTTAAGTGTTAAGCCCACCTTAAGACCTGCACTGCTACCCCGGTGGCGGGTGATAAAAAGGTGGTGGAGATGGGTGCGCAATCCAATGCGGCGCCAATCATCATCAAGAAGAAACGTGTGTCCGGTGGCGATGGTCACCACGGTGGCGCGTGGAAAGTCGCATATGCCGACTTTGTCACGGCCATGATGGCGTTCTTCATGTTGATGTGGCTGCTGAATGCAACGACGGAAAAACAACGCAAAGGGCTGGCAGATTATTTCTCGCCAACAATCCCCGTGAACCCGGTATCGGGTGGCGGCGACGGAGCCTTTGGTGGCAACAACATGTTTTCGGAGAAGACCATGGTTATGGACGGTTCGGGTGCCAGCCAGAAAAGTCCAACAGTTGCCCGCGAAGCGCGCGGCTCGGTCGGTGTGAACATGGACGGCGGTGGGAAAGAGAGTTCCGAAGACTTCTCCACGCTCGAAGCCGCACTTCTAGGGCGCACAGGTGAAAGCATGGTGTCGGACAAGGTCCTGAAACACATCGTCACGCGCGTCACTGACGAAGGCCTGGTGGTTGAGCTGTTCGACACGGAAGATCAGCCTCTTTTCGAATCGGGCACCGACAATCCGACAAACATCATGCGTGCCCTGACTTTACTGGTCGCTCGGTCTTCGGATCTGGTGAAAAACGCAATCGCGGTTGAGGGCCATGTCCGCGCGTCGCCGGTGGTTTTGGTCCACAACCCGGCCTGGGACCTGTCGACAGCGCGCGCGCAGACCATTCGCCAGATGTTGCAGGACAAGGGTGTAACGGCCCAAAGGCTGGATCGGGTCACGGGGCATGCGGATCGGGAACTGTCTGTCGAAAACCCGATGGCGGTTCGCAACAACCGGATCGAGATCATCTTCTTGCGAAACCCCTGAGACCAAATGGATAGAACGCATTTTACCTGTTAGCGTGCTGTTAAGGGCAAGCACGTTAGCTGTTGCATCAAGATTTGACGCAACAGAAGGGCGTACCAATGACAATTTCCTCTTCGCTGAATGCTGGTGTGGCCGCGTTGAAGGCCAATGCCAACCGGCTGGCGACCATCTCCGACAACATCGCCAATTCGTCCACCTTTGGCTACAAGCGGGTCGAGACCGATTTTCATTCGATGGTCACATCCGGTCAGGGTGGCAGCTACTCGGCGGGCGGCGTCAGAACCACTAGCCAGCGCATGATCGATCAACGTGGGTCGTTGGTGACGACAAGCAACTCGACCGACCTTGCGGTGCGCGGGCGCGGCCTGCTGCCGGTACGGCCCAGTTCTCAGATTGCATCAAATTCGAACGAGATGTTGCTGACCACAACCGGCTCGTTCCGCACCAATGAGCAGGGGCATCTGGTCACGCAATCAGGGCTCGTCCTGCTGGGCTGGCCCGCGGGACCGGACGGGTCGATCCCCACCGTACCAAGGGATACGCCCGCAGCGCTTGAGCCTGTCAAGCTTAGCGTGAATCAACTGACCGGATCGCCGACCACCAGTATGAATCTGCGCATGAACCTGCCTGCAACGGCGACGGATGCAGGCGCTCCGGGCGACACGCAGCCCCTGTCGGTCGAGTATTTCGACAACCTCGGCAAATCCGAGTCCGTTAATATCGAGCTTGTGCCAACGGTTCCGGCCACCGGGTCAAGCAATGAATGGACCATGACGCTACGGGATTCCGCATCGGGCGGCGCCGTGATCGGAGAATATCGGCTGACCTTCACTGACAGCCGTACGGCCGGTGGCACTCTGGCCAGCGTCACTGCCATTTCAGGCGGGGCTTACGATCCCGCAAACGGCAGCTTTGTCGTGAACGTTGATGGCGGCCCGATGGAGATCAATATCGGCCAGATCGGCGACAAGGCCGGGATTACCCAACTGTCAGATACCTTTGCTCCGGTGTCGATCACGCGCGACGGGGCGCCGGTTGCAACGATGACCGGCGTCAAGGTGGATGAGAAAGGATACGTCTATGCGCAATACGACAGCGGTGTCAGCCGACGCGTGTATCAGATTCCCCTTGTCGATGTTCCCAACCCGAACGGTCTGAAGGCGCTGGACAACCAGACCTACGCACCCTCGCGCGATAGTGGCACGTTCTTTCTGTGGAACGCGGGCGAAGGACCAACCGGCGATCTGATCGCCTTTGCGCGCGAGGAATCCACGACCGATGTGGCGACCGAACTAACCTCGATGATCCAGACGCAGCGCGCCTTTTCGTCCAGCGCCAAAGTGATCCAAACAGTTGATGAAATGCTGCAGGAAACCACAAACATCAAACGCTGATCCTGGCTTTGAGCTAACGAAAGGACCTGTCCGATGAACATGACGACAGCATTGAACAACGCGTTAGGTGGTCTGACCGCCGCAAGCCGCGGGGCCGCCGTTGTCTCGGGCAACATTGCAAACGCATTGACGCCGGGCTACGCGCGCCGTTCGCTTGAACTGGCGACCAGCCCGATTTCTGGCAACGGAGTGCGCACCGCCGGTGTCACGCGCCATCAGGATCCGGTTCTGACCGCCAATCGACGCGATTCCGACGCAAATCTGGCAAGCGCAAACGCGATAGCAGATTTCCACACCCGTTTCGAAAAGGCTGTGGGGTCCGTTGACGATCCTAAGTCGTTTGCCGCGCGATTGACTGCTTTTGAAAACAGCCTGACCACGGCCGCAAGTCTGCCCGACTCGAAAGTGCGGCTGGATCAGGCTGCGCGCGCCGCGCGCGATCTGGCGGATAGTCTGAACTCGGCGTCCGAAGGATTGCGTCAGGCCCGGTCGGATGCCGACAGGAGCATCGGCAATCAGGTCAACCGCCTAAACCAGAGTTTGCAGGATATCGAAGTTCTGAACAACAAAATCCCCAGCATCAAAAACTCAGGCGGTGACGTCAACGCCTTGCTGGATCAGCGTCAGATTCTGATCGACCAGGTAAACGAACTGATCCCGGTGAACGTTGTGGCCCGGGATAATGATCGCGTGTCCCTGTATTCCGATGGTGGGCTGATCCTTCTGGAAAGGGCGGCCGCACTGTTCGACTTCACGACGACAGGCGAAACCAAGTCGCACATGACGGTTGCGAACAACCTGCTTTCGGGTCTGGAAATGAATGGTCAACCAGTACGCACAAGTGGCGACACGGCGCAAATCCGGGGCGGTGCGCTGGCGGCTCAGTTCGAAATTCGCGATGAGCTGGCGATTGAGGCACAGGTTCATTTGGATACGGCCGCCCGTGATCTGATCGAACGGTTCGAAACCGCTGGTCTGGACCCGACGACAGCGGTGACTGACCCTGGCCTCTTCACTGACGATGGCAATCGTTTCAATGCGGCCAGTGTGACCGGGTTGGCTTCGCGCATCAGCCTGAATGTGGTGGTCGATCCCGATGCCGGTGGAAACAGCTGGAAACTGCGTGCAGGTTTGGGCGCGGCCACACCAGGAGATCCGGGTGATGCGACACAGCTCGGGGCGTTTGGATCGGTGCTCAGTGATGCGCGCCCTGTATCAGGCGGCCTGTATGGCACCGGCAATATGCGCGCCGCAGAAATTGCCGAGGCGATGTTGTCAAAGGCAGGGGCAAATGCCCACGCCGCCGAAGGGCGCATGACTTTCGCGAAAAACTCGCAACTAGAAATGGCCAAGATCGAAGCCGAACACGGCGTCGATACAGACACCGAACTGCAAAACCTAATGCAGATCGAAAAAACCTATGCCGCAAATGCACGGCTCATCTCGACAGTGGACGAGATGATGGACACTCTTCTGAGGTTGTAATGATGAATCTGACTTCCATTGGTGATCTGGCCCGAGGGTTGACCTTGCGCACCCGGTCGACCGAAATCAAAAATCAGATCGAAACGCTCTCTTACGAATTGTCGTCGGGAAGGGTTCAGGATCTGTCCGGTCACCTGGACGGCGACTACTCTCACCTTCTGGATCTGGATCGCAGCCTTTCCAGATTGGATGCGTTCAAAGTGTCAACGGCCGAAGCCGGGCTGTTCACCGATGCAATGCAGTTAAGCTTGAACACGGTTGCCGGGTCCGTCGAGAATGTCACCTCGTCGCTGCTGTCCTTTGGAACGTCGAACCAGGCCGTGACCCACGAAAACGCATCGGTTCAGGCCAGAAACGAACTGGATTCGATCATGTCGGCGCTGAACACCCGCGCCGGTGGGCGCAGCCTGTATTCCGGCACCGCAACCGACGTCTCGCCGCTGCCATCCTCAGACGACCTGATCAACGCGCTCAAGACGGAACTGACCGGGGCGACCACGGTAGCGGATATCAGGCAAAGAGCCGAGGACTGGTTCAATGATCCCGCCGGATTTGATGCGGTGATCTATCAGGGTTCCGACACGACTTTGGCGCCCATGCAGGTTTCCGAGAACGAAAGCGTCTCGATTCCCGTAACCGCAACCGATCCGGCCATCAAAGCCGCACTGAGGGATATAGCGGTCGCAGCGGTCGTCTCGGACAGCGGTCTGAATGTCCCGACCGAGCAGCGAACGGCATTGTTCAAACAACTCGGCGTCGATCTGGTCAACGCAAAGGATCAACTGGTGAAGCTAAGGGCGGATGTCGGCGCGACCGAGGCGCGGATTGAGCAGGCTGAAACGCGAAACACTGCAGCACGTACAAGTCTGCAAAGCAGTCGGAATACTCTGGTCGCGGCAGACCCCTACGAAACAGCCACGCAGCTGAAAACGGTCCAGTTCCAACTGGAAAGTCTGTACTCTGTAACCGTTCGCAACGCGAACCTTTCGCTGGTGAACTTCCTGAGATGAGGGTTCTTGTTTTTCTGCTCTTGCTGCTTCCCGGCTTGGCCTCTGGCGGTGCGATCCGGTTGAAAGATCTGGTGGATTTCGACGGGGTGCGTGGCAACGATCTGGTCGGTTATGGCCTTGTCGTCGGGTTGAACGGAACGGGTGACGGGCTCAGAAACTCGCCCTTTACCGAAGAGATCATGTCAAACATCCTGGAACGGTTGGGTGTCAACGTAAACGGTGAGGATTTCCGCCCCAAAAACGTGGCAGCCGTATTGGTCACAGCCAGTCTGCCGCCGTTTTCTCGGGTCGGGGGCCAGATTGACGTCACCGTTTCGGCCATCGGTGATTCCAAAAGCCTGCTGGGTGGAACACTGATCATGACGCCTCTGAACGCCGCAGATGGTCAGATTTATGCAGTCGCTCAGGGCACAGTGCTGGCTGGTGGCGCCGTTGCAGAAGGTGAGGCAGCCTCAGTCGTGCAGGGGGTCCCAACTTCCGGCGTGATCCCCTCCGGCGCGCGCGTCGAGCGTGAGATTGACTTTGACCTTTCGACTCTGACCCAGATGCGTTTGGCGCTGAGGGAGCCCGATTTCACAACCGCAGGCCGGATTGAGACTGCAATCAACTCTGAGTTCAATCGCGCCGTGGCCATCATGCGCGATTCCGGAACGGTGGAGTTGAATATCGCTGCAACCGAGGCGATTTCCACAGCCCACGCTCTGGGGCGGATAGAGAACATTCTTGTCGAACCCGAAACCAAGGCCCGCGTCGTGGTTGATCAACGTTCTGGCACAATCGTCATGGGGCAGGAGGTTCGGATTTCCCGTGTTGCGGTTTCACAAGGCAACCTGACCCTGACGGTCGAAGAAGCACCGATTGCGGTTCAGCCCAACCCGTTTGCACGCGGGGAAACCGTTGTCGTGCCCAGAACAATAGCGGGCATAGAAGAGGAAGAGGGCACCGGTCTTGCCGAAATCCCCGAAGCCACAACTCTGTCCGAGGTTGTGGCTGGCCTGAACGCACTTGGCGTGTCCCCCCGCGACATGATCGATATTCTGAAAAGCATCAAAGCCGCCGGGGCATTGCATGCCGAGTTTGTCGTCAGGTGATCTGGCGGTCAAATGTCATAGCTGGGACAGGCGGGTCCCAACATTCGTCACTTTGACTTCCAGCTGTTCAGCCATTTCCTGAACTTTCCACCCTGCTCTTCGATGGCGTCGCCGGCGGCATAGAGGCCGTCCTCCACATTCTCCATCATTGGATCGATACGCGCCTCGCGAAATCGGCGCCAACGCACCCAAATGGCCCAAACCAGAGCGAAGAAAATAGTCAGGAAAATGATGTTAAACCACGGGATGATACGGACATCCGGGCTGTCCACCTGCCAGATTTTCACAGCATTCGGGAAGATCGACAGGAACTCGCTGCGCCAGCCGTAGTGGCGTACAACCACCCAGCGGGGCGCCTCTGTCGTGGACTTCAGATCCGCCGCTTCGGCCTGTAGGTTTGAGGAGTTCAGCTTGAAATAGGGCGGCCAGCCCCAACCTGTATCCTCGTTCCGGTAGACCATGACCTTGCCGTTGGTCTTGCGGGTCTGAATGAAGAACACATCGCGGTTTGGCGTGGTCGGATCGCTGCCGACATCATGCACCGACCAGAAGATGCTGTTCTCACCGGGGTCGATCCGTTTTTCATAAGTGTCCGAGATCCGGACCACGTCATGTTGCGGCAAGGTGTAGTTCAACACCGCCGCTATCGTGCCCCAGAACAAGATGATGATGGCCCATTTGACGTAACGCATCAGCGCAACCCTCACATGAAATTCGAAACATAAATCAGGATCGCAATCAGGCCCAGCGGCACGACATAAATCCCCAGGATCAGTTTGCGGCGAAACGATCCATCGTATTTTTTCAGCCCGCGCTGAACAAAGGCGTCCCGGTCGCCGGTCATGCCCTTTTTCTCCCAATGTGCGATCAGTTTACCGCGCCGTACCCAGCGGGAATAGATTGATACGCCCACATACAAAACCGTCAGCACGATCAGCAACGGGATCAGAAAGCGGAGTGCGACCAACATTTAACTTCTCCCTACTGCGCCCCAGGGACCAACGCGCGCGATAACCTCATCGCTGACCCGGTCATTGCCGCTCATGTCGGGCTCATGCCCGAACAGCGCGGCCCGAGCGCCTGCCTTGTCCACCTGATACTCTCGCGCAAGGAACTCGGCAACATAGGCTTTTTTGGTTTCCGGCCAGGTCGCATAGGTGCGGTAGAACAGCTCCTTGTGGCAAATGAACATCTGACGCGGGTCCAGCGGCGCCAGTTCGGCCAGCAACATGTTCACCAGATCGCGGTTCGGCGTGTTGGTTGCCCGCAGGGTATAGAAATAGGCCGGGTGATCCGAGGTGATGCGCGGCCACGGGCCACCATCCTTCGCCCAGCGCAACAGTTGCGCCAGCCCGTGATAGGCTTCGGGCAGGCGATCCGCGTGATTGCGGGCCAACCGCCGCATGTCGCCACGATCCTGCCCTGTCAGATCCACGCCCGCATCCGCCGCAGCGTCGATGGTCAGGAAGTCCATCTTCTGTTGCAGAATCGCGGCGGAGTTGACACCGCGCGCCTCGATGATCGTTTCGACCAAATCGTTAAGCCCAAGGAACTTTGCGATCTGGTTCCGCTGGGAAGGATCAAAAACGTATTTGATGGGCATGTCGCCTGGCTTTTCGCCCATACAGATCGCTGCCGGGTGATCCAGATCCGGGAACAGGTACAGCCCGCCGAAATGCGCCGTCCAGAAATTGCGCTGCTCGAATGCGGTGTGGCGAAGACGGACGGGGTTGCGCGTGACGTCGCCGGTTTCTTTGGCTGTTTCGATCATCCTGGCGATCAGCACATCGTCGAACCAGGCGTCCTCTTTGGTTTTGAACTGTTCGACCATGCTCGCAAGTTGCTGAGCTTTGCGCAGGGTGCCGCCCGCGGTGTCGGCCTCAATCTCGATCTTGCGTAGGTTCAGCAGGTCGCGCGGCGTGGTGAGTTTGATGACCGAGTTCACCAGCTCTCCGGCCACCGCATCAGTGGCGGTCAGGGCAAACAGCTGCGCCTCGTTCATCTCGATGAATTCGCGCAGGATATCGCGCGAGGTCGAGAACTTAACGTTCAGCAAAGGCGCGCGTTTCTGCTCGGTCGTCAGCAGGATGAACTGCCGGTTGACCCCGTTGGGGTTGAGATAAAGTTCGTCCTCCAGCTCAATCCCCACCTCCGGCGAATAGCCCGAGATATCGACATGGAAATCCGTCAGCGCCGTGGTCTTGCCCGCCAGATGCTGCAGCGCGCGGTTATACCGCTCGACCAGAGCCGGGCTGGAAATGTGGACGAGGTTGCCGAACATCAGGCCTTTTTCGATGAGGCGGATCATGACTAACCGTTACTTTCCTCGTAAACCCGCGTTGTTATCTCCCTTAATAGCGCCGTTGAGCGGTATATTTTCAAATCACTCAGGTACATTTTCCCAGCCAGCGTTAACCTGTCGTAGTTTTCCGGCAGGCCATCCAAGTAATAGCGTATTTCTTGCAAATCGGCCTTTTGGTTGAAAAAACCTTTTCGGATGCTGAGTTCTAGATCCAAGCGATCTTCATTTAGACGCGCAATCGTTTCCTCGAGGCACTCATTTAGGTCTAAGAAAAACTCTAGTTCTGTTTCATACTTTCCCCTTGGAACAATTCTGCCTTCTATATGGGCATGGGGAGAATCCTTCGGGTGAGCGAAGTAAGTAATTGTCTCAGTGTTTAAATGCTCAAGACGACGCTTCACACCTAGTAGTACTGCTGCCTGATCTACGACTTCTTGTTGACCTACTAAGAGGCGAACTTGGGCGCTTTGCGATTCAGCCATTTCCTGAGTAGCTTTACTTTGCTCCCTCATTTCGATTCTGTTTAGCACAAGCTCCTTTCGTTGAGCAGAGAGTTGTTTTCCTTGAAGTACTACTGTCACAATCAACCAAAAAAAGGCAATTGACCCAGAAATACCCGCCAAAGTGTCACCAATTTCGTTGGGTCGAGCTGACCAGAAATATGTGTATTTCGATCCGGTACAGGTCGCTTCTTGAGCGCAACCCGGTGCGAACGAAAAGAGAAAGATTAAAACAAGAAAGCTGACGGTTACCCAGATCGCAAACCTAACGGTCGGATCGAGGTTTCTCCATAGTCTTTGAGAATACTTGAATCTCGTTTCCAGAGGCCATTTTTTGAACGGTCTGGGCAAACAAAGCACTGAAATAATGGCGGCTATTGCGTTACGCATTCTTCCCCTCCAGATACCGCCGCTTGGCCTCTTCCATCCGGCCCATCTCACGCACCGCGTTCTCGATGGCGACCTCGTCGCTCTTGTCGGCATAGCGGAACTCGCTGTCGGCGTAGCGATTGATCTCTTGCATCACCATCTCGACCGTGATCGGCTGGCGCAGGTCTTCGATCATCGCTTTCTTTGTATCGTAGTCGCGGAACAGGAACAGGTCGGGGTTTTCCATCCACTCGTCGGGCAGTTCGAAATCCATCGCGCGGACCTTGACCGCGTCGGTGATGTTCTTGATCGCGCGGCCGGTGAACCGCTCATCCGCCTGCTGGATCGCCTTGAGGTAGGTGCCCAGTTTGGCGATCGTGTCCATCTGGCCAATCTCGCCGGAGACCCGGTCATAGACCTGCAGCAAAGCGTCCTCGTGCGGGCGGGAGTGGCTTTCAAAACTGGCGGCGACGGCCTTTTTGATTTCCTGCGCGGCGTAGGCTTCGTGCTGGCCCAGCGGGATGTCGTGGTTGCGGCCCATCAGCAGGTGCAGGATGTCGATGTAATCCTCGCGCGTCTGCGGCCCGTCCACCAGGAACCGCGCGCCCGCCCGCTGGCGCAGGGCGTCGTCCACATTCTCGGGGTAGTTCGAGAACATGCCAAACGTGCAGTTGCCGCGGACGACGGTGTTGGCACCCGCAAAGCTCTCCATCAGAACGGCAGTGATTTCCAGCTGTCCAGCCGACGACTGCCGGTCGCCGCGTTTGCCCGCCAGTTGGTCGATATCGTCGATGGTGCCGAAGCCGATGACCGAGGGGTCGATGATCGCGTTGATAAAGGCTTTGGCGTTCTGGCCGGATTTGCCCTGATAGCTGTCAATATTGTCGGTGCTCAGGTTCTGATAGCGGAACGGATAGCCCGCGTTCTGGCAATAGTCGTTGATCAGCCCGGCCATCATCTGGATCAGGGTGGTCTTGCCGGTGCCCGGTTTGCCATCCCCCATAAAGGTAAAGATGAACCCGCCGAGTTCGGCAAACGGGTTCAGGCGGCGGTCGAAGTCATAGGCCATGACCATCTTGGCCAGCTTCATCGCCTGATACTTGGCGATATGGTTGCCGACAACCTCGTTCGGTTTCTTGAACGTCATGGTGAGGGTGGTGGATTTGGCCTTGGAGGCCGGTTCGAACCCCCGGATCGTCAGATCATCAGCCTCGATGTGCCATGCGGCGTTCTGGAACGGGGCCAGATGGCCTGCTGACTGCGCGCGCAGCGCGGCCTTTTCCATCAGTTGTTCGGCATAGGCGCTGGTCGCAGCGATCAGATGAGCATCGTCGGGCGCGTGTTTGGCCAGCGTCTGATCCAGCTCCCACAGCGCGCCGTGCAGGGCGAGTTGGCCGTTGTCGGTTAGGACCTCTTCGATCTCACCAATATCGGCGGTGGTTTCACCCAGATGCGAGGACATCAGATAGGCCAGCGCATTGCCGAAGGTGTGCGACGTGATCAGCGCCTCGGCCGTCAGCAGTTCCGAGAATTCGGTCTTGCGGGCGGCGGGCAAGTCGCCTGCCAGGTTCGCGCGTTTCAGATCAGCCAGCGGGGTTTGTTCCGCGTAGGCCTCGGCCACGGCCAGAGCGATGGCAACGGCGCGGCGAATGGCCTGCTGCGTGGTGGCCTGCGGCGGTGACACCAGCGCATCGCCATCATCCGAGGCTTCTATCCGTTCGACCAGATGCACCCCATCTGCTCGTAACGTGCGCCGTGTCACCAACCCCGGCGTTGTCGACCGAAACCTTCGGCCCGTGGACACGCCCGGAGACCGTTCAACGGCGGCCTCAACCGCCTTGGCAATCCGCGGCGCGTGTTCGAACCCGTTCAGCAAGGCGGTCGCCGCCGGATAATGCTTGCGAATGTCGTCTTCGCGCAATTCCATCTGATCTGACGTCAAACTCATTTCAAAATCGCCTTTGCTGTCTTCAATATCTCAACACCTGTCCGGTCTTGCTGACGACGAACTTGCGTACATCGGCAAAACCTGGCGGGTTGCGCTCGGCCAGCACCTGAAACGGGCGCTGGGGCAGGATGATAGACCGTTGGGTGCGCGTGGCCCCGGTTTCGGCCCCCTGCCCGCCGAACGGGTCGAGCGCGAAGACCTCGCGTTCAACGGTAGAAAACCACCCGGCGCGCTCTTCGATAACTTCTTCGCTTTCCAGCTCTTCGGTGGTCCAGGCCAGGGCCCAGTCCTGACCTTCGGGCGCTTGCGCGTCCTCCAGCACCTGCCGCAGGGGGCCGGACTGTTCGGTATAGGCCGAGGAATACATCGGCCCCACATGGATACGGCGCAGGTGTTTGGGGTGCAGATCGTCAAAATCCTGATCGAAGCCCTTGGCAATCGTCACCAGTTTCAGCCCGCCCAGAGACTGCGCCATCAGATGCGCCTGCACCTCGGGCCAGCGGCGCTGGTCTTTGGGCAGGGCTGTCTTGCCGCTGTCCTCAAGCTGCATCAGGTAGATGACCGGCAGGTTGATCTGGCTGTCATAGACTGCCCAGTGGATCATGAACTTGCGCCGCTCGCCCTCATTCCCGATCCAGTGGCATTCGGGATCATTGCGGGCCCAGAACAGTTGGCCTTTCAGCAATTCCTCGTAATAGAGCCTTTGTGACAGTGCGAACTGCAGCTTGGTGGGGATTTCCTGATCACCAATGATCGTACGCACCATATCGGTTTTCAGGTCGTCCTCGGAGGGCATGTTCGCCAGATGCACCTGCGCCTGCTGCGCGTCATTGGCCATGGTCAGCAACTCGGCCGCCACCGGAAACCCGCTGTCGCGCTTGTCCATGGCGAGGCTGCCAAAGAACCGCCCCGTATCGCGCCCGACCAGCAGGTATTTCATGGACAGCGCGCGGAAGGTGTAGAGCAGCCCCGAGAGGTAACGCGACACGATCCGCACCTCTTGTTTTGAGATCGCGCCTTCGGCCTCCATCGTTGCGGCTACGCGCAGGAGGTGGACGGTGATCACCTCGAATTTGCGGAAATACCGGCGCGAGGCGAAAGTGTCGGTCAGGCCGACATGGTCTTGGGTGGGGTCAGTCATAAGCTCTTTCGCGTTCCAAAGCTTGCGCTACTTCACGATGCAAAAAAGGCCATTTCCCTCTTTCGCTGTGCTTAGCCATAGGATCGCCAAGGATTTGTTTGCCGAACCAAGTTCCGAGTTTGATCCCTAGTATCCACTCAAACAGACTTAGATACTTCCAGAAAACCCACAGAAACAATGGCAAGAACACATTGAACATCCAAACCCAAAGCCATGCTAAAATTGGCATTGCTAGCCCGATGGCAGATACGATCTGAATGAGCTGCCAATTGACTGTTCCCGCAGATTGGTAAGTCGCGAAACCAATAATCAAGCAGGTTAGTCCGGTCAGTGACAAGACCGTTGCGAGCAATAGAGTAGTCGTTTTCATATCGGCTTCCGACCCTCTACCTCACCCCCCATACAAATTCTTATCATGCTTCTCGACAATCGAGGCAAACCGCCGGGCAAAGCGTTCATCCGCCTTGGCCTTTTTCTCCAGCACGTCGCGGGCAAAGACCATGTGGTCCTCATGCGCCTCAAGCATGTCGGCCATTTTCTGGTTGGTCGCGGTGCCGATGGCGGCCATCGCCGTCTGCGCCTCTTGGTCGGTCTGCACACCGATCTCGTTGATGCGGTGGGCCACGTCCTGCTGCTGCGCGGTTTTCAGCGATTTGGTCAGGGCGTCATACAGCACCACGCGCTGCTGCGTATCTGTCTGCAGCTTGTTGATCAGCACCATCTGCGTCGCCGCCTGGTTCTGCAGTGAATCGACCCAGGTTTTGCCTTTTTCGATATAGCGCTCCAGCGTCTGGGACTTGGCCAGTTTGACCTGCTCTTCCTGAACCTTGGCGTTGTATTGCTTATTCAGCTCGGCCAGTTCCGTCTCCAACTGGGTCCGCGCGGCGGCGTCCTGTTCGACGCTGATCTTGTTTTCCAGCGTGATGATCGTCGGGTCCATACCCTGAATCTCGGCGCGCAGCGCCTCCAACTCGGCCACGGTGGCCTCGCGGTCGTCCAGCGTGCCGGTCAGGTTCTCCTCGACCTTCACGCGCTGCTCTTCCAGCACCGACAGCTGGCCTTCCAGCAGCTTCACGATCACATCCGACTTGGCAATCAGGTCCTGCAGCTTGTCGTCGATATTGGCGGTGCGCATCCGCTCCTGCCGCATCGACTCGGATTTAGCCTTGGCGAAGATGCCCACAAACGACTCCCACCCGGTTTTCGAGCGCATTTCGTCGAAATCCTTGGAAAACGCGTTGGTGACGTCGTCCAGACCCATGATCAACTCGGCGATGTTCGCGTTCATCGCCTCGGTATGGGCGTGCACATCCTCAAGCGTTGCGTTTTCGATGTCGATATCCGCCTCATTCGTGCCAATCTTGGCGCGCGCGGCCTCGATCCGCGAGGTCAAACCTTCAATCTGCGACTGGCTTTCGCGCACTTTTTGCTGCGTTTCCTGAATCAACGCGTCAAACTGCTGGTTCGACATCTGTCCTATCCCTTTTTTTACTTATGCACCCAATAAGATAGGGAATGTTACGATGATTTACATCCCCTTGGGCATCAAATACCAGCAGGACTTTGGCAAACTCCGGAGAAAAAAGATAGGCGGCTTGACACTTACGCCGTAGATCGCATGAATGCGCGCGGTAGGCAAAAAACGTCACGTTTACCATACGAAAACTGGATTGATCTGACCGCACGGGTGGCCATAGACAATCCGGAGGGCACCTGTTTGAGTGCTAACAAATTTTTACTGCCGGAGGCTGACCTATGCTGGACGCGACAACCGACCTGAAATCCATTCTTAAAAACCCCGATCTGCTGGTGACCAAAGCCTATATCGGCGGTCAGTGGGTCGATGGCGACAATGGCACCTTTGCCGTAACAAACCCGGCACGCGGTGACGTTGTAGCCGAAGTCGCGGATCTGAGCCGCGCACAGGTCGCCGGTGCGATTGCGCAGGCCGAAGCGGCGCAAAAGGAATGGGCCAAGCTGACCGGCAAAGAGCGCGCCGTGATCCTGCGCCGCTGGTACGACCTGATGATGGAAAACGCCGAGGATCTGGGCAAAATCCTGACCGCCGAGCAAGGCAAACCTCTGGCTGAAGCCGTTGGTGAGATCGGCTATGGCGCGTCCTTCATCGAATTCTTCGGCGAAGAGGCCAAGCGTGTTTATGGTGAGACGATCCCCGGCCACCAGCGCGACAAGCGGATCATGGTGCTGAAACAGCCGATCGGCGTTGCGGCCTCGATCACGCCCTGGAACTTCCCGAATGCGATGATCACCCGCAAGGCGGCCCCGGCGTTGGCTGCCGGTTGTGCATTTGTCGCCCGCCCAGCCAAAGAGACCCCGCTGTCTGCGTTGGTCATGGGCGTTCTGGCTGAACAGGCCGGCATCCCTGCGGGTGTGTTCAACGTTCTGCCATCCTCCAGTTCCAGCGAGATCGGCAAGGAATTCTGCGAAAACCCCGGCGTGCGCAAACTGACCTTTACCGGCTCGACCGAAGTGGGTCGCATCCTGCTGAAACAGGCTGCAGATCAGGTTATGAAATGCTCGATGGAACTTGGCGGCAACGCTCCGTTCATTGTGTTTGACGATGCCGATCTGGATGCGGCCGTCGAAGGCGCGATGATGTGCAAGTTCCGCAATAACGGCCAGACCTGCGTCTGCGCCAACCGGATCTATGTGCAGGCCGGCGTTTACGACGAATTCGCGGCCAAACTGAAAGCGGCGGTCGAAGCGTTGAAAATCGGCGACGGCCTTGCCGAAGGCACAACCACCGGCCCACTGATCAACGAAGAAGCAGTCGCCAAGGTCGAGGAACACATCAAGGACGTCACCGACAAGGGCGGCGCGGTTCTGACCGGCGGTCTGCCGCACGATCTGGGTGGCACCTTCTTCCAGCCGACCATCGTGACCGGCGTGACGCAGGACATGATGGTTGCGCAGGACGAGACATTCGGCCCGCTGGCCCCGCTGTTCAAGTTCGAGGACGAAGATGACGTAATCGCAATGGCCAACGACACAATCTTTGGTCTGGCCTCTTACTTCTACGCCAAGGACCTCAGCCGCGTCTACAAAGTGGCTGAGGCGCTGGAATACGGCATCGTCGGTGTGAACACGGGCATTATCTCGACCGAGCTTGGTCCGTTTGGCGGTGTCAAGCAGTCCGGCCTTGGTCGCGAAGGCAGCCACCACGGCATGGAAGATTATCTTGAGATGAAATACGTCTGCCTGTCGGTCTGATCCAACAAGGCCCTGGCGCAAGCGCGCCGGGGCCATTCGGTTTGTCACAAAACTGCAAACAAACCGTCACATTCCTGCAATGACCCGCGTTCATCCCCCTTTCATCCAAGTGAGAGAGGATACCAACCGATGTCATTGCGCTTTGTCTGCCTGACATCTGCCCTTGCCCTGACCGCCGGTCAGGCTGCGGCAGAAATGAACTTCAACCGAATTGCGTCATTCCCCGTCGTCAAGAATATGGCCGACGGGGCCGATACCACCCGTGAGACCTCACCCGAGATCATCGCGGCGACCGCGGATGGTATGACGCTGGTCTATACTGACAGCCCGTTGGGCGTGATTGGCATGGTCGACATCACAGATCCTGCGAATCCCGCGCCGCTGGGTGCGATGGAAGTGGGTGGTGAGCCGACCTCGGTTGGGATCATTGGCGAGACGGCTTTTGTGGGCGTGAACACTTCGGAAAGCTACACTGCCCCGTCCGGCAAACTGATCTCGGTCGATATCGCGGGTAAGGCCGAAACCGGAGCTTGTGATCTGGGCGGTCAGCCCGACAGCGTCGCCATCGCCCCTGATGGCAGCTTTGTTGCCGTTGCCATCGAAAACGAGCGTGACGAAGACCTGAACGACGGCGTGATCCCTCAGCTGCCCGCCGGGTCGTTGGTGTTGGTGCCAATGAAAGACGGCGTGTTGGATTGTGGCGGCATGAAGATGGCCTCGCTGACCGGTCTGGCCGAAGTTGCCCCCACCGATCCTGAGCCGGAGTTTGTCGACATCAACAGCCTGGGTGAGACCGTCATCACCCTGCAGGAGAACAACCACATCGCTGTCGTCGACAAGGACGGCAACGTGATCAGCCATTTCTCGGCCGGCGCGGTTGATCTGGAGGGCATCGACGCTACAGATGAGCGCGGCGCGCTGATCTTCACCGAAAGCCAAAAGGGTCGCCTGCGCGAGCCTGATGCGGTGAAGTGGATCGACGACAACCACTTCGCCACCGCCAACGAGGGCGACTACGAAGGCGGCTCGCGCGGTTGGACGATTTTCCACAAGGACGGCACCGTCGTTTATGAAAACGGCACCGATTTCGAGAAAGCCATCATCCAGATCGGCCACTACCCGGACAAACGCTCGGACAGCAAAGGCGTTGAGCCGGAAAGCGTGACCGCTGCAACCTTTGGCGGCACGCCGATGATCTTTGTCGGGGCCGAGCGCGCCTCGGTCGTGGGTGTTTACGACGCTACCGATCCTGCGAACCCGGTGCTTAAACAGCTACTGCCCTCGGGCGTCGGCCCGGAAGGCTATGTAGCGATCCCCGAGCGTAACTTGCTGGTGTCCGCTAACGAAAAAGACCTGATCGAAGATGGCGGCCCGCGTGCGCATGTGTCGATTTTTGAGTATCAGGACGCCCCCGCCAACTATCCGCATCTGACCTCGGAAGGCGCGGATGAGCTGATCGGATGGGGCGCTCTGTCCGGTCTGGTCGCGGATGAAGACGGCATGATCTACGCGGTCAATGACAGCTTCTACGGCTTCCAACCGTCGATCTTCAAGATCGACCCCAGCCGGACTCCGGCCCGTATCGTGGACGTGATCCGCATTCACCGTCAGGACGGCAACCCGGCGCAGAAGCTGGACCTTGAGGGCATCACGCTGGATGGCGAGGGTGGCTTCTACGTCGCCTCCGAAGGCCGTACCGACCGTGTCATCCCGCATGCGATCTACCACGTCTCGGCCGAAGGCAAGATCAAGGACCGCAAGGGCGAAATCGGCCTGCCACCAGAGCTGATGGCTGTGGAAAAGCGTTTCGGCTTTGAGGGCATCACAAAGGTTGGTGACACCCTGTGGATGGCCGTTCAGCGTGAATGGAAGGACGATCCGAAACACCACGTGAAACTGGTGGCCTACAATCTGGACACCAAGGAATGGGGTGCTGTGCACTATCCCAAGGCGGACCCGGAAAAAGGCTGGGTGGGCCTGTCGGAAATCGTGGCCTTTGGTGACCATGTCTATGTCATCGAACGCGACAACCAGCACGACCACCGCGCGGTAACCAAAAAGATCTACCGCATCCCGCTGTCCGAGATGACCCCAACCCCGCTGGGCAGCCCGCTGCCTGTGGTCAGCAAGCAAGAGGTCCGCGACCTGCTGCCCGATCTAGCCTCGACCGGCGGTTACGTTTTGGACAAGATCGAAGGTTTGGCCATCCTGCCATCGGGCGAGGCGTTCGTGATGACCGACAATGACGGCGTCGACGATGCTTCGGGCGAGACGATGTTCTGGTCAATTGGGTCGGTTACGGCTGGGAATTAAGCTACTTTCTAAACGTTGAGGGACCCCGCACGAAATTGTGCGGGGTCATTTTGTTTCTTTGGTCGGCTTTGAGCCCAAAGTGTCAGATGCTGTATCAAGTGCAAATTAGCGCTAAGCGCGCAAAGTTGACGTTTTCGTCGGCGAGGCAAATGCAACGAGAATTTAGGCCTTTATGGACGCTTTGGAGCTCAACCGCTTTTAGGCTGGCCACTTTCCAGAGGTTTCAGCTTTGCCTCGTTGATCCAAAAAAGACCAATTAGCGCCGACATCGGGTGCACAAGGCGACCCCAAACAGCGTTTAGTCTCAGGCTTCACCAGATTAGTCTTTGGGACGCTGCTTGTGCTGTCATAAGTTGCTTTCAGATGGGCTTGTGACCGCCACGTCGTCACTTTGACGGTTTTGTTCTGTAGCTGGCAGAGTGAAATAGAACCGGTTTCCACCTTCTTTCATCCCAGCGGCTCCGGCAGTGCCGCCCAATCGCTCGGCGATGCGTCGTACAATAACTAACCCCAACCCATGCCCTTGCACTCCATCGGTGTTCAGACGACCGAATGGAACAAATAGCTGACTTATCTCATCTGACGTTAGCGTGGGTCCGTTGCTGGTAACCCAGTAACGGGCAACGTCTGGAGACAAATACTCGCCGCCAAGTTCAACCTGCGCCGGGCGTTGAGCGTATTTGAACGCGTTGCTGAGATAGTTCAGCCAGATCTGTTCGACCCACGGGGCATGACCCACGGCATCGGGCCAGGTGTCGGGCAGGGAAATTTCTGCTTCGGCCTCTTCCCACATCGGTTCCAGAACCTGAAGGGATCGGTCAACGATTGACTGCGTGTCGATTTCTTCGGTGTCGATATCCTTTGTCGAAACCATGGACATCAACAGCAGATCATCGACCGTTTCACCGCTCGACCTGAGGGTTTCCAGGGTTTGTGCCAGCAGCTTGTCCTGCTCCGGATCGAAGTTCCCGGAGCGGTACTGCTTGAGGATCTCGACGAAGTGCGACGCAGCGGCAAGGGGTGATTTCAACCCATGTGCGATGGTGTGGGCATAAGCCTCCAGATCCGCGTTCATTTCATTGAGCCGGGTATTCTTACTCTGAAGATTGGTTTCTGCCGCCACCCGTCTGCTGACTTCGCGAGAGAGCCGGCGGTTCCAGTAAACAATCAGCGCCGTTACCACGAGAAGCGGAACCAGCACGCGCCATAACAAGCTGTAGTCGAAGCCCTGCTCGTAGCGGAACGCGATCCAACGCTGCCGAAACGCGGAGATATCGCTTTCAGGTATGGCGTTTATGGCTTTTTGCATGATTGACGCCAACGTAGCTTGATCGGGGCGGGTGGCCATCGCAAGACGTGTGGAATAAGGTGTTTCGCCGACAACCTTGATCTGGGTCAGACCGACTTCTCCCAGATAATAGCTGGTTGTCAGAAGATCGCCGACAAAGGCATCGACATTCCCCAATGACAGCTCACGAACGGCTTCCGCCGAGTTACCGAATTCAACAAGTTCAATCGATGGAAACTCATTCGAAATCTGCGCTGCAACCGGATCGCCTGTCAGAACGGCGACGGCTTTCCCGCTCAGTTCCTGCAAGTCGGACACGTAAGGTGTCGCGGGGCCCGCGAAAATTGCGACGGGAAGGGTCATGTACGGCGCGGTAAACGAAGCGTTTCCCTCTTGTTTCGGCGCACGGCCAAGCGCGGCGACGAGGTCGGCGATTCCGTCTTCAAGCTGCCGAAGAAGCTCTGTTGACGTTGGGTAGGTCGAGATCTCGAATGTGACAGGCAGAGCTTTCTCGATCCACCTGAGTATGTCGATGGAGACGCCCTGTGCTTGCCCCTCTGCATCCGAAAACCCTATCGGTGCCATTTGCCCATGCGCGGCCACGTGAACGACTGGGTTCTCGGCCAGCCACGCGACCTCTGCATCGCTCAGCGAAAGCATCGCCTTTTGTTCCGGTGGCTGATCGAGATTTACCCACTTCTTTCTGATTACCAGATGCTCTTTCTCGGTAATCGAATCCAGCGCCTTGTTGAGAATGGCGACGAATATCGGCCAGTCATTCCGCACTCCCATGTGCCAATCCGAGGGCTTGTCTATTTGACTGCTTGCCACCTTGAGATTGACAATCTTCAGACGTCGAATTTCATGCGCAGCTGTCGCTATGCCAACGACGGCGGCATCCGCTCCGCCGATGGCAACGGCCTCAAGCGCTTTGGCGACATCGTTAAAATAAGCCGGGATGATCTGCGGGTTCGCCTTCATCGTCTTTTCAGCCAGATTGTGACCTTCGACAAGCGCGACGGTCTTTCCGCTCAGCGCGTCAACGTCTGGAATTGACTCGTATCCCACCCGAGTGAAAATCCCGTCGCCAAATCCCGAGAAATATCCGTCGGAAAACAGCAGAAACTCCTCGCGCTCAGGCGTGATGTGGAGGCCGGGCAGCAGATCGAGGGTCTTGTGCTTGGCGCGTTCCGTCAGTTGCTTGAATTTCGGTTCGACGACATGCTCGAATGTGATACCCAGGCGCTCGCCAACGACCCGCACATAGTCTGGCATGACGCCTTTGTATTCCCCATTCTCGTCGATGTATTCCCATGGCGGAAATCCGGGATCGACACCAAGACGGATTGTAGGATGTTCGGCAAGCCACTCCAGTTCATGATCTGTCAGATCGAGTTCAGGCGATTGCGCCCAAGCTGAGACAGCCGACACCAAAACGCCCAATCCCGCTGCCACAACAAAAACCGCATGTCTGACACTGGCGTTCAGAACGTTAATCCGGAGCATGGTCACGCATCTTTCCCTTCCCGCGCCTTCCGGCAAGGTTTTGGTTGCTTGCACCTGCATAACAGCCCTGATTCAATTCGCAAAATTCTAAACAACAGATTAAGTATGTCAGGGAATGTGATCAGGAACTTTTCGAGAATCCGGGACTGTGATTGTTCCCAGGCGGGCGTTCTTCGGGAAACTCCTGTTGTTCTCCCACATCGTCAATCCGGCCACAGCACCGTATTACGAAAGTGATAAAGAATGGGGGTCGGCAGCCCATGAGGAGAATAGACTACCGCGCGCCAACCTATATTCTGATCTTATGCCAACGTAACCTGAGGGCCATGATGCCGCTGAGAGTTCTGCACGCCGATGACCACGCGATGTTCAGGGAAGGGATCCTCTTTTTCCTGCGGCTGATCGACGAGTCGGTTGTTGTGACCACGGCCAGCACGTATCAATCGACGCTTGATCAACTGGCAATTGGCGGGCCGGTAGATCTGCTGCTCTTGGATCTGTCGATGCCAGGCATGGCAGGGCTTGAAGGTTTTTTTGCCATCCGTCAGGCCCATCCGGACCTGACCATAGCGGTGCTGTCCGGCGCCAACGACGCACGAACCGTTCAGGTGGTTCTGGACGGTGGTGCGCGCGGGTTCATTCCCAAACTGGCCAGTTCCGAGGAATTGTTAAGCGCCCTGCGCAGGATCGTGGATGGAAAAACCTATGCCCCCGAAGCAATGCTGTCATCACGTGCCTCCAGCCATCACCTCGGGTGTGGATCGGTCGATTTGACCGACCGTCAAATAGAGATTTTGACGCTGCTGGCGGATGGAATGCCCAACAAGATGATCGCGCGGGCGCTTGGCATCACGGAAGGAACCGTGAAGCAGCATCTCAAGCTTTTGTTCCGCCGCCTCGGGGTCAAAAACCGCGTTCAGGCAGTCCAGGCCGCAAGACGTCTGGAATTGCTGGACTGAATCCCGGCCACATACCCCCAAAAGTGATACTCCCCTCCCCGGAATGGGAATGTAAGGGCTCCTCCGGTCGCCGCATACTTGCCTCAGGAAAGACCCGCCTCGGCACTGTTTCGAATTTGCCGGCGTCGGGAACGGATCAGTTCAGGGAGCAAGAAACTCATGAAACTCAGACCATTAACACTCACACTAGCGGCGTCACTGCTTGCTGGTGGAGGTGCGTTTGCCCAACAGGACAAGCCCAACATCATCATCATCACCGGTGATGACATCGGCTGGTCGCATTTCGGTGTCTACAACAACGGCCTGATGTCGGTGGAAACACCGAACATCGACCGCATCGCCACCGAAGGCGCGATGTTCACCGATTACTATGCCGAAGCCAGTTGTACGGCGGGGCGGGCCAATTTCATCACCGGCCAACTGCCGCTTCGGACTGGTCTGACGACAGTAGGACAGGCCGGTCAGGAAATCGGCATGCCTGATACCTCGCCGACGATTGCGTCGGCTCTGAAGGATCAGGGCTATTCCACCGCGCAGTTCGGTAAGAACCACCTTGGCGACAAGAACGAATACCTGCCGTGCGTGCATGGATTCGATGAGTATTTTGGCTGGCTCTATCACCTCGACGCGATGGAGGACCCGTTCAATCGAACCTATCCGAAAGAACTTCTCGACGAAGTTGGCCCCCGTAACCTGGTGAGTTGTGTCGCAACAGATACAGACGATCTCACCAACGACAAACGCTGGGGCCGGGTCGGAAAGCAGAAAATCACCGATGAAGGCCCGATGCCTCCTGGGCCGAAGGGGACGTCCGGCGACACCTGGACAACCGAAGGGCATGATTTCAAATACGACATGACAATGATTGACGATGAGGTCACCCGCAGGACGACCGAGTTTATCGACAAGGCCCATGCGGGCGACGAGCCTTTCTTTATCTGGGTCAACCCGGCGCGGATGCACGTCTACACCCATCTGGCCGATGAATATCTGGACAGGATCACGCCCGAAAACGGCTGGACCCTGCAAGAGGCCGGCATGGCCGAATTCGATGATGTCGTTGGCACGATCCTTGCCAAACTTGATGATCTCGACATCGCCGACAACACGATCATCGGTGTCACCAGCGATAACGGGGCCGAAGTCTTCAGTTGGCCGGACGGTGGGATGACGCCTTTCCGTGGAACCAAGGGCATGATCCTCGAAGGCGGCTTCCGCTCGCCTCTGGTTCTGCGCTGGCCGGGCAAGATCGAAGAGGGCCGGGTTATCAACGACATCGTCTCTGGGCTCGATTTCTTTCCGACACTGGTCGCTGCGGCTGGCGGTTCGGCAGACATCGCGGCAGACCTGAAAGACGGTGCCACGATCAACGGCAAGGAATACAAGGTGCATCTTGACGGCTACAACCAGATGGACCTGTTGACTGGCGAAGGAGAGTCCAAACGCCGTGAGGTGTTCTACTTCGGTGAAGCCGATCTTGGTGCCGTGCGGGTTGATGACTTCAAATACATCTTCATCGATCAGCCCGATGGTTGGTTCGGCGAGAAAGTAACGCTCGACTGGCCAAAAATGGTCAACCTCCGCCTCGACCCTTACGAGCGCTGCATCGATTTCGATGACTGCCCCGCGGCAATGATGAACTGGTGGGCGCATGAATTCTGGAGGTTCGTTCTGGCGCAAAAGGTTGTGGGCGAGTTGGCGAAGACATTCATCGACTTTACACCACAGCAGGCACCGGCATCGTTCAACCTTGACCAGGTCAAGGCAAAGATCGCCGAAATGCGACACAAAGGCGCCAAAGCGTCGGCCGTTCAGAACTGATCTGCAACGAAAACGGGCGCCCGCTTTCTCAGGGCGCCCGTTCCCCAATCAAAAACTCGGAAAATGCTATGACACAGCAATTCAGATCTTTCTCGATGATGCGAATTCTCGGGTTGATTACCCTGATTTCCGCCGCTCTGATATTCCATCCCGCTCTGGCCGCCGACGATCCGTTGCCATCCTGGAATGACGCCGAAAGCAGGAAGGCTATTGTCTCCTTCGTCGAGCGGGTCACTGATATGTCTTCGGACGGGTACGTCCGGCCAGAGGACCGCATTGCCGTGTTCGACAATGACGGCACCCTGTGGAATGAAAAACCACTCTACATCCATTTCTTCGCCATCGTTGATCGCATGAAGGAACAGATGGCCGCTGACCCCACCCTGAAGGACCGCGAGCCCTACAAGGCGCTGGCGACGAAAGACAAAGCCTATTTTACCGATCTCAATGAAAACATGGCCTTCGATACACTTGTGGGTGATCTCATGGCCGTTCCGTTCGGTGGTATGACCACCAAGGAGTTCGATACCTGGGGGCGCAGCTGGCTTAAGGGATGGAAGCACCCGAAATACAATGTTGGGTATCAGGACCTGGTTTATCAGCCGATGGTCGAACTGATCCTGTTTCTGGAAAGCAACGGCTTCCAGGTCCACATTTTCACCGCGGACGAAGCCGCATTCCTTCGTCTGGCAGCAGAAGAAATCTATGGCCTGCCCACCGAACAGGTGCATGGATCGTCGGTGCGGCTGGAGTATCTCGTTGAGGGTGACGAAGCCAACCTGATGCGGACCTACCGCATGGACTATATCGACAACTGGGACGCCAAACCCCGTCTCATCAATCAGGTTCTCGGGAAACCACCGATCTTTGCGGCAGGCAACTCCAACGGCGACCAGCACATGCTTCAGTATACCGCTTTGAATGGTGGTATGTCCGTGCTGGTTCATCACACCGATGGCGAACGAGAAGACAAATACGATGCCCACACCGACAAGGTCATGCCTTTGGTTCAAAAGGAGAGCTGGACTGTCATTGATATGGAGAACGACTGGAAGCGTGTTTTCCCATATCAATAAGCGTCGCAGTTTGTCGGAAAGGAAAACTGACGGATGTCAGGGAAGGGAAGGCCACATTGGACCTTCGCATCCACAAATTTCAAAGTTCAATTTGGACAAAGAGATCGCGGGTAGTGAAATCCGCGATCTCAGACGCCCCACTCGAAGATTTTGCCGCGATAGTCGCGATGGATAGTTAGCTGCCATTGGGTCACGCGCGGCGAAAGCTCGCTTCGTCCACACAGCAAACATCTCGGTCCTACAAAAAAACAACGCCCCGCGTCTGGAGGAACGCGGGGCGTATGGTGCGATAATCCAGAGAGGAACGATTATCGCGGCGTGGTGATCAACCGCCTTAGTTCACGGCTTTGGCGTCGACCACGTCTTTTTCGATGGCCTTGGCCGAAGTGATCTCGATCCGGCGCGCTTTTAGTGCTTCGGGCACTTCACGCTTCAGGTCGATGTTCAGCATACCGTTTTCGTGGCTCGCGCCGGTGACGCGCACGTGATCGGCCAGCGCAAAGCGGCGTTCGAACGCGCGGGTGGCGATGCCACGGTGCAGATAGCTGCGCTCTTTGTCCTCGGCGGCTTTCTTGCCGGCGACGACCAGCGAGTTTTCCTTTACTTCGACCGACAGGTCATTTTCCGAAAAACCGGCGACAGCCACAGAGATACGATAGGTGTCGGCATCGGTCTTTTCGATATTGTACGGCGGATAGCTGGGCTGAGCCCCGTCATTTGTCAGAACGCGATCCATAATGTCGGCGATCTGGTCGAAACCAACGGTGGCGCGGTGCAGCGGTGCAAAATCAAAAGTACGCATGTGTCATATCCTCATATCAGAGCGATGTACGTTTTGCCCTCCGTTCGGACGGGCGATGAGTTGTGCCAGGCCCCGTTCGTGGCGACCCGGTACAGTTCACATGGGTAGCGGTTTGATTGAGTTCAACCCCCGCCGGAGCTGATGAATTTGGCACCTGTATTCGACTTGCCCGAGCCGACCTGCAACCGGCGGATTGTCGCCTGTGGTCGGGGTGCATCACGCCGTAAATCTGCCTTGAGATCAGACACTATTTCAGCCAATTCCATCCCATATCCGACTTTCCTGCGGCCATCCCATCCCACGGCGGAGACAACGGACAGTATTTGCCAGCGTGGTCCGTTTTTGGTCAGAATGGCCGACCCTGACGACCCGAACGTTACATCGCAGTTAAAGCTGATGATACCCTGTGCTCGTTGCAGGATTCTGCAAGACCGTTGACGCGTAATCGCCTCGGCTCGCCCCCGCCCATAGGACGCAACGCTGATTTCATTGCCTGAGACCCGGCCACTGTGCAGGGCAAAGGGATCGGCTATGGAATAGGGGATCGGCTCTTCCAGACGCATCAGAGCCACATCAACACGAACGCGCGGGGCCGACACCGGTCCGTTCGCGACAAAATCAGGGTGGGCCGCAATCTGGACGACTTTGCGGTCAGCCAGAGAGTCGCCGTTGCTCAGCCCAGCGCGGAATGTCACCTTCCCCGGCGGGTATGGCTTGCCTGTGGCCTTGTCCATGGCACAGTGCGCTGCCGTCAAAACCAGGTCCTGCGCAATCAGAGTACCGGTGCAAAACCCCTGTTCGCCTATGTCCAGACGGCCGACCGCCTCCCACCCATAAAGATCGTCGCGATCTGTCAGCTTGCGCTTGACGCTTTGGGCATATGAGGCTGAGGCAGATATCGAAAGAAATAAAAGAATGTTCAGAATGTAACGCATCATGGTTTGATGAACCTTGCACCTATGTTCCGTCTCGTCCCGCCCTGCGACGTGGACGCACCAAATCCGCGACCGGCGGTCAGCTCTGCCTGCAACAGTTCCAAAGCGTTCTCGACCGCAGTGCCGACAGCGACACGCTGCCCGTTGTATTCAGCCTTGGCCGCAACCACCGAGACGATGCGCGGCCGGTCCCCTTCAAAGGAAAACACGGGGGCGCCCGAGGACCCGAATTCGACATCACAGGACAGAATCAGAACGTTGGACCTTCGGGTCATGACCGAGCACACTTCCTGCAGCGACGGCGCCTCGGCCCGATCCTGAGCGTAAGACACAACACCAACCTCAGCACCGCGCGAGGGGCGTTTTCCGGTCTCGAACGGGATCACCGTCGTGTTCCGGATCGGTTGCCACAGCTCGATCAGTGCGATGTCGTTGTACACGCGAGAGGCCGTGGCCTCAGAGCTGTATTCATAGTCCGGGTGGATAACGGCCTGACGCGCGGCACGGTAAGCCGATGCCCGCCCAAGGCGCCAGGCGGCAAGAAACTCGACCTCGGACAGGTCAACGCGCTGACCCGTAGCCTTGTCAAAAAGGCAATGTGCGGCTGTCAGAACAAGTGTCGGAGAGATCAGCGTTCCAGTACAAAAACCCGCACCGTTCTTGATATCCAGCCGACCGACGGCCATCCAGGCACGGCCAGCATCGGTGGTATCCAGACTTTTCAGCCCAGTATCCTGGGCTGCGGCGACCATTGGCATCAAAGCCAGCGCCAATGCTATGATCCAGTTTCGCAAATGGCTCTCCGGCTTTGCTGTTGGCATATCTTCGTACGCCCAGCGTGCGGCGAAAATAGGGCGGTTTTGCCATGGCCGAGTTCGCCCGGAGACTGATGCGCGGCTGCATCAGCCGCCGTTACTTTAGGATTGGCACCTCAGGATTGGGCCTTTGTTCTTGCATCGCCCGAGGCACAGGGCCACCGGTTGCCCAATCCAACAACTCGACCGTGTGCAAAATGGGCAGGCCAGTACCCGAGCCGATCTGCATCATGCACCCTATATTGCCCGCAGCGATCACATCCGGGTTCTTTGCCTCAAGCGTTCTGACCTTGCGCTGTTTCAGCTTGCCCGAGATTTCAGGCTGCATCAGGTTGTAAGTTCCGGCGCTACCGCAACACAGATGGCTGTCCGCAGGTTCGACCACGGTGAATCCGGCTTGTTTCAGCAAGGTTTTGGGATGCGTTTTGATTTTCTGGCCGTGCTGCAGTGAACAAGCCGCATGGTATGCTACGGTCATTTCTTTGTTTTTGCCTTCGGGCATATCCAGCTGCACAAGTAACTCGCTGATATCCATCGCAATCGATGAGACCCGAGCAGCGTCCTTGGCCATAGAATCATTTCGGAACATATGGCCGTAATCCTTGACCGTAGTACCGCAGCCCGACGTATTGATGACGATCGCGTCCAGCCCGTCAGCGTCCATTTCTGCGGTCCAGGCTCTGATATTGGCTTCCGCGGCTTTGTGGCTTTCGCTGGTTTTGCCCATGTGATGGGTCAGTGCGCCACAGCACCCGGCCCCGTCGGCCACCACGACCTCGCACCCCAAGCGCGTCAGCAATCGGATTGTAGCGTCGTTGATGTCGGTGTTCAGCGCTTTTTGCGCACATCCGGTCATTAGCGCCACACGTTTGATACGCGGACTTTTGGAAGCGAAGGTCTG
The DNA here is from genome assembly GCF_022347725.1 of Ruegeria sp. Ofav3-42. Classification (GTDB taxonomy): domain Bacteria; phylum Pseudomonadota; class Alphaproteobacteria; order Rhodobacterales; family Rhodobacteraceae; genus Ruegeria. The sequence goes on along the minus strand of NZ_JAKRGB010000014.1, from coordinate 49,735 downwards.
CGGGTCGTCATTTCGACTGACCGGCGGGATGTGCTTCGGGGCCATATCTAACATCGCGCGCAATCGCGCATCCGGCATCAGGAAACGGAATGGGCGACCCAGCTTCGCCCCGATCAAGGCCCAACGGAATCGCGTCGGATAGGGCAGGATCTGCGCCAAAACCCAGCGCAGCGCGCGATCCGTGAATGGGCGCTGGTAGTTTTCTTCGATGTATTCCCGCGCGTGATCGACCAGATGCATATAATGCACGCCCGAAGGGCATGTGGTCATGCACGCCAGACAGGACAGGCAACGGTCGATATGCTTGACCGTTTTCTCATCGGGGACACGCTCATTCTCCAGCATATCCTTGATCAGGTAGATGCGCCCCCTGGGGCTGTCGAGTTCATCTCCCAGAACCTGATAGGTTGGGCATGTGGCTGTACAGAACCCGCAATGGACGCAGTTTCGAAGGATCTCATTTGACCGCTGGATCGCCGGGTCTTGCAGCTGTTTTTCGGTGAACGTCGTCTGCATCAGCCTACCCCATCAGTCCCGGATTGAACAAACCGCGCGGATCAAATCTTTGCCGAAGTCCTTTAGTTAGAGCCGCAATACCAGCGGATTCCGGTTGATAACGCCCCAAGCGCGTCACGGTCTCGGGGTCGGCCCGTACAATCGTGGCATGGCCATCAAACGAACCCATTCGCGCCCGCACGTCGGTTCCATGCGGCATGAGAACCCAGATCAGCCCCCCTCCCCAATCGAACAACGTCCTGTCAGCCTGGATGCGCGCGGCAATTTCAGGGGCATCAGTAGGTTTGATGGAAATCCGCCAGACATCGCCTTCCTGCCCGTGAAAGGCGGACACGTCGCGTATTGCCGACCAAAGGGCTTCGGGTTGCGCAACCTCGGCAACATCGCCGAGACCCGACAGCACGCCCTTCAATTGTTCTGACCTGTAAGCCACCGAGTCTGAGAACCCTTCGAGACGCAACAAAGCGCGGCATTCTTCAGGATCAAAGGCGGCGGCGCTTACTTCAAACGGGGATTTCAGAGCGGCCGAGAGAGCCTGAACTCCGACAGCGACGTCAGGAACCGCAATGGACAATGTTGCTGAGGCTTCCGGTTTGGGCAGCACCTTCAACGACACTTCGGTCAAAACACCCAGCGTCCCCCATGAACCCGCCATCAGCTTGACCAAGTCATAGCCGGTTACGTTCTTCATCACCCGGCCGCCATTCTTGACGATTTTCCCCATTCCGTCGACGTATCGCACGCCTAGCAGGAAGTCGCGGCACGCACCTGCCTGAATGCGTCTCGGGCCCGAAATGTTTGCTGCGACGACTCCTCCGATCGTCGGCGTACCATTGGTGCCCAACAAACCCCGGTGGTCCATCGGCTCAAACGCCAATTGCTGACCTTCCGCTGCCAGTGCGGCTTCGATCTCGGCCACCGGCGTTCCCGCTTGCGCGACAAGCGTCAGTGCACCGGGTTCATAAAGGGTGATGCCGCTCAACCCGCTGGTCTCAATCACAGCGTCCGGTCCAGCAATTCCCCGTGTGCCGCCGCCGGCAACACGCACCGGTTCATTCAGGCCGGCCACCATGTCGGCCAGTTCGGCTTCTGTCTCAGGTTTCATCACAATTCTTCTTTGTTAGAGCCGATTATTCTGCAGCAATCCGCGCTTCACGACGAGCCTCGGACGCATCCAGCGGGAATACCTTGGCGGGGTTCAGCAACCATTTGGGATCGAACACATCCTTGACGGCCATCTGCGCCTCAAGGTCCACAGGCGCGTATTGATGAGACATCAGATCGCGCTTTTCGATGCCGACGCCGTGCTCACCTGTCAGACAACCGCCAACATCCACGCAGAGCTTCAGTATATCGGCACCGAAGGCTTCGCATTTCTCAAGATCACCCGGTTTGTTGGCGTCGAACAGGATCAGCGGGTGCATGTTGCCGTCACCTGCGTGGAACACGTTGCCGACCGGCAGGCCGTATTCCTTGCTCATCTCGCCGATCCGGCGCAGAACTTCGGGCAATGAGGACACCGGGATCGTACCATCCAGACACATGTAGTCGTTCAACTGCCCCATCGCGCCAAAGGCCGATTTGCGCCCCAGCCAGATTTTCGCGCTTTCTTCGGCGGACTGGCTTTCGCGCAGCTCGACCGGGTTGTGGCGCTTGGCGATCTCGATGATCTTTGCCAGTTGAAAGTCAATTTCAGCCTCGGACCCTTCAACCTCGACAATCAACAATGCGGTGCAGTCAGGGTAACCCGCATGGGCGAAATTCTCGCAGGCCTGGATGCACAAGGTGTCCATGAACTCGATCGCCACCGGCAGAATGCCGGATTTGATGATATCCGAAACGCATTCCCCCGCGACCTCGTTGTCATCAAAGCCCATCAGCACGGGCCGCGCGCCTTCGGGTTTGCGCAGAATGCGCAGCGTGGCTTCGGTCACGACACCCAACTGGCCCTCAGACCCGCAGATGACACCCAACAGGTCCAGCCCGCCGGAATCCAGATGAGCACCGCCGATGTCGACGACGCTGCCGTCCATCATGACCATCTTCACGCCCAGCAGGTTGTTGGTGGTCACGCCATATTTCAGGCAATGTGCGCCGCCAGAGTTCATGGCGATGTTGCCAGCAATGGCACATGCCAATTGCGACGACGGATCGGGCGCATAAAAGAAGTCATCCTCCTCGACTGCCCCGGTCACGCTCAGATTGGTACGCCCAGTCTGTACGCGGATGAAACGGTTGTCATAGTCGACCTCCAGCACCTCATTCATCCGGGCGATGCCCAGGATGACGCAATCCGCCGTTGGCAATGCGCCGCCCGCCAACGAAGTACCTGAGCCACGCGGTACAACGGGCACGCCTTCTTCATTGCAGATTCGCAAAACGTCCGAGACCTCTTGCGTGGTGGAAGGTAGAACCGCCAGCATCGGAGGGCATTTGTACGCCGTCAACGCATCGCATTCATATGCGCGCGTCTCAGACGGCTCGTGAATCACTGCGTCTTCGGGCAGGACATGCAACAAACGTTGAAGAACCACGGCCTTACGGCGCAGAACGTCAGGATTTGGCGTTGGCATTTCCATGGCTGATCCTCCATTTGGTAAAATAATATTACCAATTTCTGCGTCTGGCAAGTTCCGATCTCTGGTCCTAATGTCGCGGGCATGACATGGATCGACCGGGCACAATTGTTTTCGCCGCTAGATTATGCGGCCATCGCCGTGTTGCTGATCGCGTGGTTGTGGATCGGCTGGCGGATCGAGAATCCGTCGCCGAACAAGAACTCAGTCACGATGATGATGGATGACTATCGCCGGGACTGGATGCGGGAAATGGTTACCCGGCAGCCCCGGATGTTCGACGCGCAAGTCGTCGCAGCGATGCGGCAAGGCAGTACGTTCTTCGCCTCGACCATGATGATCGCGATCGGGGGCGGGCTGGCCTTGCTCGGCAACACCGAACGCCTTGCTGGTGTGGCCAACGATCTGGCCATCGGCCGCGCACCGGCCATGGTTTGGGAGGTCAAGATCCTGATCGTCATCCTTTTTCTGGCCAATGCGTTCCTGAAATATGTCTGGGCTCATCGGTTATTTGGCTATTGTGCCGTTCTGATGGCAGCGGTCCCCAACGATTCGTCAGACTCGCTGGCTTACCCCCGCGCCGCACAGGCAGCCGAGATCTGCGTCACTGCCGCGCGCAGCTTTAATCGTGGTCTGCGCGTGACCTATTTCGCATTGGCGTCCGTTGCATGGATTCTTGGCCCCGTGGCCCTGATACTGGGAACGATGGTCACATTTGGCGTCCTCTATCGGCGCGAGTTTGCCTCGCATTCCCGCCGGGTCCTGCTGTCTCAGCCGCGTAACACAGATTCGTGATCGCGATGCGGCCTGTGACACCCTACAGTCGCCACATGCGATACTTGATTCTCAGCCTTCTTCTGGCCAGCCCGGCCGTGGCCGACCCTTCAATGATTGAAAATGTGACCGCAAGTCAAAGCGGCGATACATGGCGATTCGATGTTACGATCCGACATCCCGATACTGGATGGGATCACTTCGCGGATGGCTGGCGCGTTCTGGACATGGACGGCAACGAACTGGGAATGCGCGTGCTGCACCATCCGCACGAGAATGAGCAGCCCTTCACCCGGTCGCTGGCAGGGGTCGTGATCCCAGATGGTACCGCGCAGGTCCAGATTCAGGCGCGGTGCAATGTCGACGGCTGGGGTGACGAGAAAACGCTGGTCACCCTGAACTGATCCTTCAGAACACACCCAATGTCAGGCCCGCGCCCAGCGCCGCACCGACATCTCGGCATTGGTCCAGCTGATCCTGCGGAATGGTCTTTTCAGCGAGAATAGCCTCGGGAGTCTGAGCATGCGTGCAGATGATCAAAGGGGGTTGCACCTCTTTCAATCGCCAACCCGTAGCGATGCGCGCGGTTTGCCGGGCCGCGTTTTCACCGTCTGAACCCGCACAGATCATCTGGGCGTAAGGACGCCCCTCAATTCTGCCCAGCACCGGGTAATAGTTGCGATCAAAGAAATCCTTCATGACCCCCGAGATCGCCGCCAAATTCTCGGGCGCACAAAAGATATAGCCGTCAGCATTCAGCAGGTCTTCGGGGCAGGCTTGATCTGCAGGTTTCAAGGTGATCTCAGCTTCTTCACGCGCGCCCTCTGCTGCGGCTTCGGCCATCTGGCGGCTGCCGCCAGTGCGCGAATGGTAGACGATCAACAGCTGCGCCATGTCAGACCCGGTGATAAGGGCCGCCGGACAGAATGGTCGCGGCCCGATAAAGTTGTTCGGCCAGCATCACACGGACCAGCATATGGGGCCAGACCATCGACCCGAAGGAGAGGGAAAATTCGGCCTCAGCCCGCAGATTAGGGTCTATTCCGTCGGCTCCGCCAATGATTAGCGCCAGATCCTGCCGCCCGGCATCGCGCCAACCACCCAGCTTTTGTGCAAAATCCGGCGAGGACATCACCCGCCCCCGTTCATCCAACGTGCAGATCACCGCACCCTTGGGCAGCGCCTTGCGCAACAGAGCGGCCTCGGCGCCCATGCCTGCGTTTTTCTTGTCCTCAACCTCGATCACGCGTGCGGGACCAAGCCCCAGCGCGCGGCCGGTCCGGTCAAATCGGGTCAGGTAATCGTCAAGCAGGGTCTTCTCCGGTCCGGCACGCAATCGCCCGACCGCACAAATGCTTATACGCATATTTCTCTCGCCTCCGGCCTGTTAATGCAGGCCGGGATGGCGCCTCAGTTCGCCGAGGCGCTGCCGCCCTGAGGCAGCCACATCTTTTCCAGCTGATAGAATTCACGCACTTCGGGGCGGAAGATATGGACGATCACGTCGCCCGTATCGATCAGCACCCAGTCGCCGGCATCCTTGCCTTCGACCTTCGAGGTGAAACCGAATTCCTGCTTGATGCGATCCGTCAGCTTTTCCGCCATGGCCGAGACCTGACGGGTCGACCGACCCGAGGCAATCACCATGTGATCCGCAACAGACGATTTGCCCTGCAGGTTGATCTGCACGACGTCTTCGGCCTTGTCATCGGAAAGTGAGGAAAGGATACGTTCAAGCAGCTTGTCGCTGATTGACTGAGAGTGGGCCATTACACTGGCCCCGTCATCGGCGGGCAAACCCGCCTGGGTATGTAGAGACAGGACATAGTCCTCCTTTGCTGCGCGCCGCCAAACCCCGGCGCAGGGGTACTAATAAGGTAACAAGCGGATTGCAACATTTCAATGAAAGGGCGCTGGCAGGGCCGCACGGGCGGTCACTCTTTGGCGATCTGTTGCTGCTCTGCGTCGTCGGACAGCAGCCGAACTTCGCGCTGCGGGAAGGGGATTGATATCTCTTCGGCTTTGAACGCATCCCACAATGCCAGATAGACATTGCCCCGGATATTGGTCAGCCCCTTGGTCGGATCACTGATCCAAAACCGCAAAACATAGTCCACGCTGCTGTCGCCAAATCCGGTGATATGGCAAACCGGTTCGTGCGAGCCACCGCTGAGGACACGCTTGACTGCTTTCACCGCCCGGATCGCCGTTGCGCGCACCTTGTGCGGGTCGTCGTCATAGCTGGTTCCAAAATCCAGATCCAACCGGACGAATTTGTCCGAATGCGACCAGTTCACCACCTGATTGGTGATCAGATCTTCGTTCGGGATCAGATACTCCCGCCCGTCCCGTGTCACGACCGAGACGTATCGCGCGCCCAGCGCATTGATCCAACCGAAGGTGTCGCCCAGCGAGATCACGTCTCCGGGTTTGATAGACCGGTCCATCAGAATGATGATCCCGGAGATCAGGTTGGACACCACCTTTTGCAACCCAAAACCGATCCCGACGCCGATGGCACCCGACAGAAGCGCGATGCCGGTCAGGTCGAATCCAAGCGTCCGGATGGCAACCATAAAGACCGCGCCATACAGCAGAACCTGAATGCCCTTGGCCAACAGGACCTGCATTGATGGGGTGATGTCGTCATTGTTCATCAGCCCGCGCTCGGCCGCACGAGTGCCCAGGCGGGCCAGCGTCAACAAGACACCGATCAGCAAAATGGCCTTGAGAATACCCAGCGCCGAGATGTGCAGATCACCGATAGAAATCGCTACACCGTCCAGGAAACCGGCCACGTCATCGGTGAGATTCAGCGCAATCAGCGTTGCATAGACCCACATAGCCCATTTGAAGATGCGCCTCAGGGTGCGATTCCGCACCAGCCGCGCCACCAGGGCAATCGCCAGCCACGCAATCGCCAGAGTTGCGATCACGCCAATGATATAGCTGCGCGACGGCCACGTGACATGCTGCATGATCAGGTAGAGCGACCAGGACATGACTACGAAATAGACCAGCGTCAGACGCCGCATCAGCTGCACCAGAACGCGCAGACGCCACTTGGGCCAGCCTGTTCGTGCGCGCGCCCATGCGTCCCAACGCCCTTGTGTCATCAGCTTCAGGATGAAGGCCAGCGCCCACAGAAAAAGAATGATGATCAGCTGGTATTGTCGCCAGCCCGGCGTGACGATCAGTTCGACCAGATTTCCCAATTGCGAGGAAAACCCCGCAACCATGTTGTCATAGAGATCTGCTAGAGAACTGGGAATAAGGTCTTGGTTCATGAACATCTCCTGCGGGCCAGCTTGGACAGCGTTGCCGCGCGATGCAAGCTGGACGCAGGATTGAACCTTGATTGACGCGTAAGCCCGATATATCTGAGGCGCATGAGAGTCGATCTGACCCCAGCACCTACGTTGCAAGACCGCACGCGCCTGCGTGAACGGTTCTTTGGGGCCGCCCGCACGGTTCTGGCACGCCTATAAGCGGCGTCCAGCCACTCGCCAGCTATTTCTCATTACATACGGGAGAGGACCAATGTCCCCCAAAACACTCTATGACAAGATCTGGGATGCCCATGTCGCGCACGAAGCCGATGATGGCACCTGCCTGCTGTATATTGACCGCCATCTGGTGCACGAAGTCACAAGCCCGCAGGCGTTCGAAGGCCTGCGCATGGCGGGCCGCAAAGTGCGCGCACCCGAAAAGACCATCGCCGTGCCGGATCACAACGTTCCCACCACGCCCGACCGGGTGAATGGGATCGAAAACCCCGAATCGCGCATTCAGGTCGAAGCGCTGGACAAAAATGCCAAGGATTTCGGTATTCACTATTATCCGGTGAATGACGTCCGTCAGGGGATTGTGCATATCGTCGGCCCGGAACAGGGCTGGACTCTGCCCGGCATGACCGTTGTCTGTGGCGACAGCCACACCGCCACCCATGGCGCGTTCGGTGCACTGGCTCACGGCATCGGTACGTCCGAGGTTGAGCATGTTCTGGCCACGCAGACACTGATCCAGAAGAAATCCAAGAACATGAAGGTCGAAATCACCGGCAAATTGCAGCCGGGCGTGACCGCCAAGGACATCACTCTGGCCGTGATTGGTGAGACCGGCACAGCTGGCGGTACCGGTTATGTCATCGAATATTGCGGTGAAGCGATCCGCGATCTGTCGATGGAAGGCCGCATGACCGTCTGCAACATGGCGATCGAAGGCGGTGCCCGCGCTGGCCTGATCGCGCCGGATGAAACCACCTTTGAATATGTCAAAGGCCGCCCGCATGCTCCGAAAGGTGCCCAGTGGGAAGCGGCTCTGAACTGGTGGAAAACTCTTTTCACCGACGAGGACGCGCATTTCGACAAGGTCATCACCCTGCGTGGCGAGGACATTGCGCCGGTCGTCACATGGGGCACCAGCCCCGAGGATGTTCTGCCAATCACCGCAACCGTGCCGCAGCCCGAAGACTTCGAAGGCGGCAAGGTCGAAGCAGCCCGTCGCTCGATCGAATACATGGGTCTGGAAGCCGGTCAAAAGCTGAGCGATGTGGAAATCGACACTGTTTTCATCGGCTCGTGCACCAACGGCCGTATCGAAGACCTGCGTGCTGCAGCCGAGATTTTGAAGGGCAAAAAGATCAAAGACGGCATGCGCGCCATGGTCGTTCCCGGTTCTGGACTTGTCCGCGCGCAGGCCGAAGAAGAAGGCCTGGCTGAGATCTTTAAGGAGGCCGGATTCGAATGGCGTCTGGCAGGATGCTCGATGTGTCTGGCGATGAACCCGGATCAGTTGCAGCCGGGCGAGCGCTGTGCCGCAACCTCGAACCGCAACTTCGAAGGCCGTCAGGGTCGTGGCGGGCGCACCCATTTGCTGAGCCCGGCAATGGCTGCCGCGGCGGCAATCACAGGACGGCTGACAGACGTGCGTGAATTGATGTAAGGTCCCCTCATATCTAGATATTTGAGGGATTGAAAACATGAGTGACTGGGTCAAATGGCTCCTGCTGGGGCTTCTATCTATCGCGTTCGGCATCTTTGTGCTGGGCGCGCCATATGTGGCGTCGATTGCCGTCACCGTGGTCACGGCCGTGCTTTTGCTGATCTCCGGCGCCCTGCAGGTGGTCAGCGGATTCTCGGTCGAAGGGGCCGGTAACAAGATCCTGTCTTTCATCATGGGGGCGGTGATGCTGTTTCTGGGGTGGTCGTTTCTCGACAACCCGCTGGAGGGCACGCTGACCTTGGCCACGGTGGTTCTGATCCTGTTCATGGCGGGCGGAATCGCCCGGATCTTTCTCTCATTTCAAATGCGGGGAACGCAGTTTTTCTGGCCAACGCTGATCTCAGGCATCTTGTCGATCATACTGGCAGGTATCATCTGGTCTTATGCAGCGGCAGAGCCGTCAGTTCTGTTGCGTCTGCTAGGCATTCTGTTGGGTATCGAGATGTTGTTCAACGGGTTCGGATTGGTCTTCATGGCGCTTTTCGTCAAAAACGCGCCAAACGAAACGACAGAAGCAAAAGAAGCTTAAACGCGGGATACGGGCGCGGCCCTCTCTCGCAGGAGTGTAGACATGGAAAAGTTTGACAAAGTCCACGGGGTGGCCGCCCCAATGCCGCTGATCAATATCGACACCGATATGATCATCCCAAAGGTACACCTGAAAACAATCAAACGGTCCGGCCTTGGCGTCGTGCTGTTTGACGAGATGCGCTATCACGATGACGGTCAGGAGAACGAAGAGTTCATCCTGAACAAACCCGCCTATCGCGAGGCCGAGATTCTGGTCGCGGGCGACAATTTCGGCTGCGGCTCGTCGCGGGAACACGCGCCGTGGGCGATCAAGGATTTCGGCATCAAGGTTGTGATCTCGACCAGCTTTGCCGACATCTTCTTCAACAACTGCTTCAAGAACGGCATCCTGCCCATCGTGGTTGAGGAAGAGCACCACGCCGTTCTGATGGAAGACGCGCAAAAGGGCGAAAACGCCCGCATGACCGTGCATCTGGAAGATCAGCAGATCACCACATCGGATGGCGTTGTGATCGCCTTCGATATCGACCCCCACCGCAAGCACTGCCTGCTGAACGGTCTGGACGATATCGGTCTGACGATGGAGAAAGACCACCACATCGACAAATTCGAAGATCACGCAAGCCAGGCCCGCCCCTGGGTGTGATTCCAAGAACGAATCTGTGGATACTCAACTTATCGGGGTCGCTGCGGCGGCCCCGTTCGCATTCTTGGGGTTTTAGCTTCAGCAACCACAACATGTAGTGAGCGGTCGCTGATACACGTCCAATTTGCGACACAAATGATGCAAAGGCGCACCAGTTTCGCCATCATTTTGCCCGAAATCACATGTTTTCTGCACCTTGGCTTGAGCGGATTGCCGCTTATCGCCAGTGTTGGCGATAATAGAGGTCTCCGGCGGAGAATGCGTCGGATGCAAGATGGGACAGAGCCGTCAAAGAATAAGAAGCGGCCAATCCGGTGTGAAAGGGTTTGGATAGTGATTGCGCGCACAACAGGGGCGGCGATTCGGGGACTATTGGTTGCACTAATGGTGCTGACACCCGCGTTGTACCTGCCTGTAACGTCTACGAATGGGACCGAGATCGTCGTCTTTCTCGCCATTCTGGCGTTCTTCCTGACGTTTGCGGAATACAACTCTGCCTTTCCCAGCTTTATCGAATTCCGCGACGCGCCCCCTGTGAACCGTTTGCGTTTTGTCGGGCTGATGTCGATGATCACGTTCCTGACGCTGATCTGCAAAAACGCGTATGCGCCGACGACTCTGACAACAACATTCTATTCAGTAGGACTGGGTGTCGCCAATGTGGTCGATTTCCCGTATTCGCCCGTTCGGCTGATCATCCTTATGCTGCCCGCCGACGCAAGCGCACATTTGATCGAACTCGTTCGCATTTCCGCCAGCGTCGCTTACGTCGCCGCCTTAGTCACCATTGGCAGCTTTGTATATGCGGTGAAAGTGCGCGGTTGGCCCACGGGGAATGGTGCCTTCAATGTCTGGACCAATCTGCCGTTGTTTGACCCAACCAAGGGTGGAGACGTGGTAACGCGCCTTCAGCGTGACGGACGCCTGAACATTTCAATCGGAATTCTGCTGCCGTTCCTGATCCCGGCCCTGATCAAATTGCTGACGGAATACGCGGACCCGATTTCGCTAAGCAATCCTCAGACCCTGATCTGGACCCTGAGCGCATGGGCGTTCCTGCCTGCCAGCATGATCATGCGCGGTATCGCGACCCTGCGGATTGCGAACCTGATCGTCGAAAAACGGCGAGCCTATTCCACAGCCGAGTCCACGCAGACCGCATGATCCGCATCCTTATCCTGCTACTGTTGCCCGTTCTGGCGCAGGCAGAGACGGTGCGTGTTGCCACCTATAATACCGAACTCAGCCGCGACGGGCCGGGCTTGCTGCTGCGCGACATTCGTCGCGGTGAAACCCAAGTCATGGCAGTTGTCGATGTTCTGGCTCAAGCTCATCCCGATATCGTCGCTTTGCAGAGCATCGACTGGGATTTGGATGGTCTGGCACTTTCGGCCCTAGCCGACCGGTTGCGGGAAAATGGCGTCGATTACCCTTACCAATTTGCGATCCAGCCAAACTCGGGCATGGAAACTGAACTGGATCTGGATGGTGACGGCCGCACCCACGGCCCAGGCGACGCGCAGGGTTGGGGCCGTTTCACCGGACAGGGCGGACTGGCCGTGTTGTCGCGCTATCCCATCGCTTTGGAAGAAGCACAGGATTTCTCGACGGTGTTGTGGCGGGATTTACCTGGCGCAGAACTACCCGCGACTGACGCAGGTCCCTACCCTTCTGAACAGGCGCAGAGCATTCAGCGGTTGTCTTCTGTGGCGCATTGGATTCTACCCATCAACACGCCGGTCGGGCCACTTGATCTGATGACCTTTCACGCCGCGCCGCCGGTGTTTGACGGGCCAGAGGATCGTAATGGCCTCAGAAACAGAGACGAAATTCGTCTGTGGTCCGCGGTGTTGGATGGAAAACTCGGGCACACGCCGGGCGGCCCGTTCGTAATCGCCGGGGACGCCAATCTGGACCCGTTTCGTGGAGACGGGCGCAAAGAAGCAATCCTGGGCTTGTTGGCCGATCAACGCCTGCAAGATCCACAACCCGGTGACCCTGCGGGAGCGTTGACGACCGTAGTTTGGAAAAGCGTCGGTCCGATGCGGGTTGATTACGTTCTGCCCTCTGCCCATTGGACGGTGGTGGACGCCGGGGTGTACTGGCCCGCGGCAAGCACGAAAGAACGCGAAGCCGCCGAGGCCGCCAGCCGCCACCGGCTGGTGTGGGTTGATCTGGCAAAGAACTAACGCTTCGGAGCGCTGCAAAATGGCCCAGAGAATCAGGGCTGCGCAATATTTAGCCCTGGAACAGAGCCTCTGAGACATAAACTTAAATTTCCCCGCAAACAGACAGGTTCGTCTCATTGACCCGATGCCGCGCAAGCGCTAGGGCCTGTGCTGTAAAACGCAAGGAGATCCTTCATGTCCAACCCCTCGCTCCTCATCCTGCCCGGAGACGGAATTGGCCCCGAAGTCATGGCCGAAGTGCGCAGAGTCATCGACTGGTTCGGTGCCAAACGCGGCCTGGAATTCGACGTGAGCGAGGATCTAGTGGGCGGTGCGGCCTACGACGCGCACGGCAAGCCCCTGTCGGACGAAACCATGGCCAAGGCGCAAGAGGTTGATGCGGTTCTTCTGGGTGCCGTAGGCGGCCCGAAATACGACGATCTGGATTTTAGCCTCAAGCCCGAGCGTGGCCTGCTGCGCCTGCGCAAGGAAATGGATCTGTATTCCAACCTGCGCCCTGCCCAGTGCTTTGACGCGCTGGCCGATTTCTCGTCGCTGAAGAAAGACATCGTTGCCGGCCTCGACATCATGATCGTGCGCGAGCTGACTTCGGGCGTCTATTTCGGTGAGCCTCGCGGTATCTTCGAGGAAGGCAACGAACGTGTTGGCATCAACACCCAGCGCTATACCGAATCCGAGATCGAACGCGCCGCGCGTTCGGCCTTTGAACTGGCAATGCGCCGGAACAAAAAGCTGTGCTCGATGGAGAAAGCCAACGTGATGGAATCGGGCATCCTGTGGCGCGAGGTCGTTGACCGTGTCGCCAAGGATTACCCCGAGGTCGAACTGAGCCATATGTATGCTGATAACGGCGCGATGCAGCTGGTGCGCGCGCCCAAGCAGTTTGACGTCATCCTGACCGACAACCTGTTCGGCGATATCCTGTCCGACTGTGCCGCGATGCTAACCGGGTCGCTAGGCATGCTTCCTTCGGCGTCGCTGGGTGCCCCGATGGCCAATGGCCGTCCCAAGGCGATGTACGAGCCGGTCCACGGTTCGGCCCCCGACATTTCTGGTCAGGGCAAAGCCAACCCGATCGCCTGTATCCTCAGCTTTGCAATGGCACTGCGTTACAGCTTTGATCAGGGCGCTGAGGCGGATCGTCTGGAAGCCGCGATCGAGAAGGTTCTCGCTGACGGAGTCCGCACCGGCGACCTGCTGGCCGATGAAGGCGTCACGCCCGTTTCGACTACAGAGATGGGTGACGCCATTCTGGCAGCCCTCGACGAAAGCCTCTGATCAGGTCTTCACTATTTGAAAAGGCGGTGCCCACTGCACCGCCTTTTCCTTTGCCCAGTCAATTGCCGAAGATGTTGTTCAGCAGGTTATTGATGGCCCGATCCAACCCGGTTTCTTTCTTTCGGCGCTGTTGCTGCGGCTGCGCCGTGCGCACCGGAGGTTCAGGCGCCATCATTGGCAGCGGCGTCGGCGTCATACCCTCGGTCACGCGCAGCATGGTTTCTTTCCAGATTTCAGCCGGCAACCCGCCCCCGGTCACACCAGACAAGGGGGTGTTGTCATCATACCCCATCCAGACACCTGTTACGTAATCCGCCGTAAAACCAATGAACCAGGCGTCCCGGGCAGCCTGAGTGGTGCCGGTCTTACCGGCCACCTGCCAACCGGGCAGCTGCGCGCGCCCACCGGTGCCCTGAGACACCACACGTTCCATCATCCAGGTCAGTTGCTTGGCCGCGCTATCGTTGATGACCCGCTCGCCGATACCGCTTGTGGTCACCATCATTGGCGTTTCGTCGCCCAGCAGTTTCAGCTCGGACAGACCATAGGGTTCAACGGCCGACCCCCCGTTTAGGATACCGGCATAAGCTCCCGTCATCTCGATCAGCGTGCTTTCCGACGCGCCCAGCGCCAACGCCGGACCTTGGGCCAGATCACTTTCAATTCCGAACTCGCTGGCAACGGTGCGGACATTATCCAACCCGGCGATTTCGGCCACTTTGACGGCTGGAATGTTCAGCGAGTTTTTCAGCGCATCCGCCAGAGTGACCCGACCGTAGTACTTGTTGGTATAGTTCTTTGGGCACCACTGACCCGAGCCGGGAATGTTCCAGCATGTGGGTTCATCCACAACAATGTCCAGCGGTGAATAGCCCAGTTCCAGCGCCGTTGCGTAGACAAACGGCTTGAACGAAGACCCGGTCTGCCGCAAAGCCTGCGTCGCCCGGTTGAACGCGCCAGACACCCGCGTCTTGCGCCCACCGACCATCGCGCGAACGGCACCGTCCGCAGACATTACGACAATTGCTGCCTGTGCCTTGGATCCTTCGCGCACCTTTTCCTGAAAGATGAACTTCAGCGCCTCTTCCGCCGATTGCTGCAGGCGTTGATCCAGTGTGGTCTTGATCACCACATCATCCGTTGTATCCGAGCCAAAGAAACTGGGTAACTCGGTGATGACCCAATCGGCGAAGTAACCCCCTGCCCGCGCAGCTGCGGCCTCGGACAGTTGTGCAGGTCTGCTGCGCGCACTGCTGGCCTGCGAGGCTGTCAGATAGCCTTGCGCCTCCATCAGCCCGATCACCAATTGCGCCCGATCCTGAGACCGTTTGAGGTTATTCGTTGGGGCATACCGTGTGGGGGCCACCAGCAGACCGGCCAGCATGGCGGCCTGTGACGGGCTCACCTCGGCTGCCGAGATACCGAAATAGCGTTGGCTGGCCGCCTCGAACCCACGCGCGCCAGCGCCAAGGAAGGCCCGGTTCAGATAGATGGTCAGGATTTCGTCCTTGGAGTATTTCACCTCCATCGCCATCGCATAGACCGCTTCCTTGGCTTTGCGCCACAATGAGCCCTGACGGCAATCCGATTCATACGCGGCCTCGGATTCCCATTCACTGGGTACGTAAGGCACGCCCAGACACAACAGTTTGGCCGTCTGCTGCGTTATCGTTGACCCGCCATGGCCAGACAGCGGGCCGCGCCCTTCGCTCAGGTTGATGCGCACGGCGCTGGCAACACCGCGCGGGCTGACGCCGAAATGGCGGTAGAACCGCTTATCCTCGGTCGCGACCACCGCGTTCTTCAGGTGGGGCGAGACGGTATCCGCCGTGATGACGCCGCCGAACTGGTCGCCGCGCCAGGCAAAGACCTTGCCATCGCGATCCAGCAGAGTCACCGATCCGCGCGCGCGCCCGTCCAATAATGCGTCGACATCTGGCAGGGTGGAATAGACGACGCCCACGGCCAGCGCCAACAGCAAAGCGGCCACTGCGCCCATGCGCCAGGTCACACCCCAGATCACCCGCCAGACCCAACGGAACAGCCGGCGGAAGAAACCACCGCCGCCGCCAGACGTCTTGCGTGTTTTCTTTCGCGCGGTCTTGCGCGTTGTCGTTTTCCGAGCCGTCGCCTTTTTACCGGCGGGCTTTGCGGCACGTTTTGTTGCCGTGGGTTTACGCCCCTTCGAAGGGTATCTTTTGTCCGCAACAAGCGGTGTCTTTCGGCGCCTGGACTCAGTCATGCTCAAACTCTGCCCGGTTATCATTTTGACGCACCATACCCTGCCATAGCCATGAAGTAGAGGTATGATTTTCCCTTTAACACCCTCCATACTTCGCCCTCTTTTTGGGCAGAAGCGTTTTTTTGTGCAAAAATTGTGCACCTAAGCCCTGTTTCCCCTGCGTCCCGCAGCCCTTGCCGTTTCTTAACACGGTCAGGCGCGCTCTTTTTCTGCAGGTGCAAACAAACCGGGCAGACCGGGGAAGCAGAGGGGAAAGACGTGAAACTGATCATTGCGACAATCAAGCCGTTCAAGCTGGAGGAGGTGCGCGAGGCACTGACCGACGCGGGCGTGCGCGGCATGATGGTGACCGAAATCAAGGGCTTCGGCTCGCAATCCGGTCACACGGAAATCTATCGCGGCGCCGAATACGCCGTGAACTTTGTACCCAAGATCAAACTGGAAATCGTGGTGCCCGCCACGATGGCCGACCAGATCGTCGAGACCATCACCAAAACCGCCAAGACCGGCAAGATCGGTGACGGCAAGATTTTCGTCCTTGATGTCGAGCAGGCCCTGCGCGTGCGGACCGGGGAAACGAACGAAGAGGCGCTGTAAGCGCCGCCACTCACATACATTCGAGGAAGTCACATGAACCTGATGAAATCTCTCATCCCTGCCGCTGCGATCGTCGCGCTGCCGCAGATGGGCCTCGCGCAAGAGGCCGCCGCTGGCGAAACCGCGCAGCACACGCAATACATCCTGACGTCGCTGCTGTTTCTGGTCGGCGGCTTCCTGGTGTTTTGGATGGCGGCGGGCTTTGCCATGCTCGAGGCCGGATTGGTGCGCTCCAAAAACGTTGCCATGCAGTTGATCAAGAACATGGGCCTGTTTTCATTTGCCGCCATTATGTACTGGCTGGTCGGCTACGGCCTCATGTACCCCGGCGACGGCTGGATGATCCCCGGCGTGCTGGGCGCGATCTCGCCTGCATCGCTTGAGGCAGTTGGTTTGGACGGTGTGAATGCAGACCTGTCCTACGCAACAGTTGGCTCGGACTTCTTCTTTCAGCTGATGTTCTGCGCGACCACCGCGTCCATCGTTTCGGGCACCGTGGCCGAGCGGATCAAACTGTGGCCCTTCTTCGCCTTCGTGATCGTCCTGACAGGCATCATCTACCCGATCGAAGCATCCTGGCAGTGGGGCGGCGGCTGGTTGTCCGAGATGGGCTTCAGCGACTTCGCAGGCTCGACCCTGGTGCACGCAGCTGGTGGATTCGCAGCACTGGCCGGTGCCATTGTGCTGGGCCCGCGGATCGGCAAGTACAACAAAGAGGGCAAGGTTGTTCCGATCCCCGGCTCGAACCTGGCGCTTGCCACTCTGGGTACGTTCATCCTGTGGCTGGGTTGGTTCGGCTTTAACGGCGGTTCGCAGCTGGCCATGGGCACCATTGGTGACATCGCCGATATCAGCCGCATCTTCGCCAACACCAACATGGCCGCTGCAGCGGGTGCCGTTGCTGCCCTGATCCTGACGCAGGTGATGTACGGCAAGGTTGACCTGACCATGGTCCTGAACGGCGCGCTGGCCGGTCTGGTATCGATCACCGCTGAACCGCTGGCCCCGTCGCTGTTCCAGGCGCTGATCATCGGTGCCGTGGGTGGCGTGATCGTTGTCCTGACCGTTCCGATGCTGGACCGCATGAAGATCGACGACGTCGTCGGTGCCATCCCGGTTCACCTGATCGCAGGCTTCTGGGGCACCTTCATCGTTGCCTGGACCAACGGCGACGCGTCCTTCGTGACCCAGATCATCGGCTTCGCTGCCATCGGTATCTTCGTCTTCGTGGTCAGCTTCATCCTCTTCTCGATCCTCAAGGCTACGGTTGGCCTGCGGGTTGGCGAAGAAGAGGAGATCAACGGCCTGGATATGGGCGAGCTGGGTATGGAAGCGTATCCTGAGTTCTCCAAGGGTTAAAACCAGAGTTAACCACTCGAAGGCCGGGCGTTCGCGCCCGGCTTTTTCGTTTTTTGGTTATTAAACTTGTGGAAAAAGTCGTCCGTTTAGGGTCTGATCTTCACAACCCAAAACTCCCGAGCTCCTTGTATTTAGTTGACCAAATCATCAGACACACCACGGTTGCAGCTGTCCCGCCTTCGTGACATCGGCTGGAAGCTATGGGACCCTATTGGTCTGCTGGGACCTGAAGACAATTGGCAGGACGAAGAATGCGCGCCGTTCGCTGACGAATACGACACATATCTGCAAAGGGCCGCGGGAATGCTGCGCAGGGGAGAAGAGCGCCGAAGAGTTGTCGACTACCTTGTTCAAATCGAAACTGTGCACATGGGTTTGGGAGAGAGGAAAAGCTCTCGCAAACGAGCCGAGGACGTGACGGACGCAATCATCGACGACAAAGAGCTTTGGACCCGGTGACCGCAGTAAACCTGATCGGCCCTGCCGTTCAAACCCCAAAAAAGAGCCGCGCTGGGTAGCGCAGCTCTCTGTCATCATTATCGATAGCGCTCAGACGCCGACGTCGACAATCGCCTTGGCCAGGATCGGCACGGTGTTGGCGTTGAGGCCCGCAATGTTCAAACGGCTGTCGCCGACCATGTAGATGCCGTGATCAGCGCGCAGCTTTTCGACCAACTCCGGGGCCGCCCCCAGACGCGAGAACATGCCGCGGTGCTGTGCGACAAAGCCAAAGCGGTCGGACCCGCTCAGGCGCTGCAGCTCGTCGGCCAGTTGCTGACGTAGGCCCAGCATCGAGAGGCGGACCTCTTCCAGTTCAGCCGCCCAGTCAGCGCGCAAGGCTTCGTCGTTCAGGATCGTCGTCACGACCCGCGCGCCGTGATCCGGCGGGAACGAGTAGTTCTGACGGTTCAGAAACGCCAGGGTGGACTGGTTCAAGGCCGTCTGCGCCGGATCATCGCTGATCGCCATCAACAGGCCGGTGCGCTCTCGATAGACACCGAAATTCTTCGAGCACGATGCCGCGATCAGGCAGCGCTTGACTGACGAGGCCACCAGGCGGGTCGCCTGTGCGTCTTCTTCAAGACCGTCGCCAAAGCCCTGATAGGCAATATCGATCATTGCCACGAGGCCGCGCTCGTTGATGAGGTTCACGACCTCCTGCCACTGCACCATGTTCAGGTTTGCGCCCGTCGGGTTGTGACAGCAGCCGTGCAGCAGAACCACGTCGCCTGCTTTCGCGGTCTTCAGATCCTCGATCATGCCGTCGAAATCGACGCCACGGGTTTCACCGTCAAAGTACCGGTACTGGACTGTCTCCATGCCCAGGTAGTTCAGGATCGACAGGTGGTTCGGCCAGGTAGGGTTCGATACGAACACACGCGCCGAAGGGTTGGCCATGCGGATCATCTCGAACGCTTGCCGACAAGCGCCAGTGCCGCCCGGTGTCGCAACAGCGGCGATATTGCCGCGCGGGACCGAAGTGCCGAGGATCAGGCCAATCATCGCGTCGGCATAGGCCGGATCACCCGCCAGACCGGTATAAGCCTTGGACTCCTGCTCTTCGAGGATACGCTTTTCCGCCGCTTTCACCGCACGCATCACCGGGGTCACGCCCTCGGCATTCTTGTAGACGCCAACACCCAGGTCGATCTTCTGATCGCGCGGGTCTTCGCGATACGCCTGCATCAGCGCCAGAATCTTGTCGGCAGGCTGCGGTTTGAGGTTTTCGAACATCAGTTCTCTCCGGTTGCGACGGGCAGGGTCGGGAAGGCACCCCATTCAGCCCAGGAGCCGTCATAAAGCGAGTGGTCTTTCTTGCCTATGCGTTCAAGCGCAAGGCTGAGGATCGCGGCAGTTACGCCCGACCCGCACGAAGTGATCGCCGGTTTCGACAGGTCGACGCCAGCGGCCTCGAACACGGCACGGCAATCGTCGGGCGATTTCATCGTGCCGTTCTTGTTCAGCAACGTCCCAAAAGGCACGTTGCGCGATCCCGGAATGTGACCCGAACGCAGGCCCTCGCGCGGTTCGGTCCCGGTTCCGGCAAAGCGGTCGGCCGAACGCGCGTCAATGATCTCGTGATCTGCCAACTTGGCGGCGGCCGATACCTGCGTGACATCGCGAACAAGGTGGTTCTGGACCCGAACCGTCATGTGGCGGTCGCGGATCACGGGCGGCAGGTCTTCGATCTCACGTCCTTCAGCCTGCCATTTGGGCAGACCGCCATCCAGAACGGCGATGTTTTCCTGCCCCATTAGCCGGAACAGCCACCAAACGCGGGCTGCCGACATCAGACCTGCGCCGTCATAGACAACAACCTGATGACCGTCGCCTACGCCCATGGCCCGCAAGCGCGACATGAATTTCTCGACCGGCGGCGCCATGTGAGGCAGGTCCGAGCGGTGATCGGAAATCTCGTCGATATCAAAGAACCGCGCACCGGGGATGTGGGCCGTGTCATATTCGGCCTTTGCGTTGCGTCCCTGCTGCGGCAAATACCACGACCCGTCCAGCACCCGCAGATCCGGGTCCTTGAGATGGGCGGCAAGCCATTCGGTAGAAACGAGGGTTTTCGGATCGTCCTGCATCAAAGCCTCCCCTAAACGCGCTTGGTTTGTCCCTATACGCGCGCGCATGAGGGTTCAAGGCTGGATGGGATGTTGTACCGCTAACGGGCGTGTCCTGAGTGGAAAAACTGAATAATCCTGCGATGGACATGACGGCGCAAGCCGCTCAGGGTCATCATGGCGTACACCAAAAAAGAACAGAACGGACGCAAACCGTGCAGCGGTTGGGAAAGAGCCATCGTGATCGAGTTCAGGCGAGATAATTTGCGCCGTTTTCCTCGTATTTCCTCGTAGGTCGATTCTTAAACATCGTTTCCCACGCTCTGGTAAACCTCGCAAAATGGCCTGACGGCTGAATTCCGTCTGAGAGGCCAAATCTGTTTGGCTCAGAGGGCGGATTACAATACATATCTGATTTTATTGTCAGAAATGATTACGCCTGAAAATTCTGTAGCCGGGTCACTCCGTTCAAAGCCAATTCTTGCAGTTAGTCCCAAGCAACATATCTGTGGCTCCACCGAAGGTTGAGCGTAAAAATGCGCCTTTTTTGCCTAAAAATAGCCGGTTTTCCCAACGTCACTTGGGCCTGGAGAATCTGCAATACTGCCTGCGCGATGTCTGCAGTTTTCACCACCACAACCACCGCACTCTGCGCAGGGAATACGAGAGATTTTGTTAGATAGGAAATACGTGTTTCTCGGATCCCCATCCAATTTGGAATTGGTGTGTCGCTACATTCCCAGCAAGCCAGAACCGCAAGGATAATGGGCGACCGTAACAGGGCAATAGAACAAAAAAATCCCGGGGCCCTTTTGCAACCAAAGAATACTCACCCAACAGGAGAACGAAATGAATAACGCTGGAATTAAGTTTAGCCTCATGGCCCTGGGCCTGGCCGCCTTAATCTCGCCAATCAGTGCCTCGGCACAGGTCGCATGTGAGCCGTATACAGTAAAAGTAGGGGATACGCTGGCAACCATTTCAGAAACTGCCTACGGCTCCAGGGATTACCAGATCATTTTTAACGCGAACCGGAATGCCGTTGCCGGAAATCCGAACAATCTGACACCCGGGACGGTCCTGAATCTGCCTTGTGCAGACGGTCGTCTGACTGCAACAACGCAGTTCAATGAGGTTGTTGAACGAGAAGAAGAAAAAGCCGCAAAGATCAAACCCAGAAACGTATATGAGCCTCCGATCCGTCTTTTGGCCGGCAACGATTGGGCGCCTTATACAGACGAAGGCCTGTCGGGCGGCGGATTCCTGATGCGACTGACGACAACTGCGCTTCATCGTGCTGGCAACAAACGCGAATTCAATCAAGGCTGGGTGAACGACTTTAACTCGCATCTGTATACGCTGCTGCCCGCCGGGGCGTATGATATCGCGGTTGCATGGGTCGTTCCGGACTGTGCAAAAAACCCCGATGCGATGGGCGAGGACAGTCTTTATCGTTGCAACGGGTTTTATGCATCCCAACCTCTGTATGAATCCGTGGTGGGATACTTCACCTTGCCTGACAGCAAATACGCCAGCGCGACCTCCATCGAAGAGCTGGAAGGCGCCGTATTCTGCCGAATGGAAGGGTTCTTCACCAACGACCTGGAAGAAGCCGGTCTGGTTGAGCCCAAGATCACTCTTGTCCGCCCCCGCACCCCTGAAGAGTGCATCGAAGCGGTCATGAATGGTACGGCGGATGCAACGGGGATGGCCATCCAGCAAGCCAACGGCGCGATTGCGGCGGTGGGGATGGAGCACGAAGTTGTTCAGAATGAGAACTTCACGCACCTGTCCACCATCCGTCTGCTGGCGCACAAGTCCAACCCGTACGGGCTGCAGTACATCTCGATGCTGAACAACGGCCTGAATGAGATGCGCCAGTCCGGCGAATGGTACGATATCGTTTCCAGTTCGCTGGCCGAATACAGCGCCCAGAACCTGGCTGCGTCCAACTAATGGCCCCAACCCTCATGCACAGCGCTGTTTAGGCGCTGTGCATTGCCTCGGCATAGGACCACGCTCGGCTTAGTCGCCTGCACTCAGCGAAGTCACACCAAACTCACTTGAAATTAGCTACTCGGCACCGCATCCGCAGGTTGCGCGTAATGATGCATATTCAGAAATACCGCGCCATCCGCCCCGGCGCGATAGCCGTGCGGCAGATCCGCCGCAAAGCGCAAACCCTGCCCCGCCTGCAACGGAACCCAGTCTCCGTCGCGCAAGATTTCCAGCGAGCCGTTCAGCACAAAGACTTCTTCGGTGACGCCGGCGGCATGGGCTGGGGACTCGTGGCTTTGGTTCGGTGCAAGGTCGACGTGAAACGTCTCGGCCCCCAAAGCGGGGTCAAAGGGAAAGACGATCTTGACCTCGATGCTGCCGGGAAAGGTCACAGTCCGGAAGACGCCATTGCTGGTCGTGTCGCGCAGCGCCCCGGACCCGATCAGGGCACTCAGCGGCAGCTGGAACCCCTTGGCAATTTTCCACAGCGTTGCGATGGTCGGGCTGGATTCGCCACGTTCGATCTGGCCCAACATGGCTTTGCTGACCCCGGTCATCTCGGCGACTTTGGACAGGCTCAGCCCCGAGGCCGCCCGCACATCCCGTAGCTTCAGCGTTATTTCGTCCGGTGCCATTGTCTCGTCTCTCGAATCCTCTTGTGCGTTATAGCGCACATGTGGTACGTGCGCTATAACGTACGCATCCCGAATATCGCAACCGGGGCAAAAGGGAAACAGCATCATGCCAATGTACCGATCCAGAACCTCTACCCATGGCCGCAATATGGCCGGTGCCCGTGGCCTGTGGCGCGCCACAGGTATGGGCGATGACGATTTCGGCAAACCGATCATCGCCATCGTCAACTCATTCACCCAGTTTGTGCCTGGTCACGTGCACCTGAAGGATCTGGGCCAGATGGTTGCGCGCGAGGTTGAGGCCGCAGGCGGTGTTGCGAAAGAGTTCAACACCATTGCGGTGGATGACGGTATCGCCATGGGTCATGACGGCATGCTTTACTCGCTGCCCTCGCGCGAAGTCATCGCGGATTCGGTCGAATACATGGTGAATGCGCACTGCGCCGATGCGATGGTGTGCATTTCGAACTGCGACAAGATCACCCCGGGCATGCTGATGGCCGCCATGCGCCTGAACATCCCGGCGATCTTTGTCTCGGGCGGTCCGATGGAGGCCGGCAAGATCGACATCGCCGATCTGGACGTCAAGAAAATCGATCTGGTCGATGCCATGGTTGCCGCGGCGGACGACAAGTTAACCGACGAACAGGTCCAGCATATCGAAGAAAACGCTTGCCCGACCTGTGGGTCATGTTCCGGTATGTTCACCGCAAACTCGATGAACTGTTTGGCCGAAGCGCTGGGTCTGGCGCTGCCGGGCAACGGCTCGACGCTTGCCACGCATGCCGACCGTAAGAACCTGTTCCTAGAGGCCGGTCGTCGGATCGTTGAGATCACCAAGCGGCATTACGATCTGGACGAAAAAGGCTTCCTGCCCCGCGAAATCGCCACCTTCGACGCGTTTGAAAACGCGATGAGCCTGGATATCGCTATGGGTGGTTCGACCAACACGGTTCTGCACCTGCTGGCCATTGCGCATGAGGGCGAGGTGCATTTCACCATGTCCGACATGGACCGCCTTAGCCGTCAGGTGCCATGCCTCTGCAAGGTCGCTCCCAACACCGAAAACGTTCACATGGAGGACGTGCACCGCGCCGGTGGCATCTTCTCGATCCTCGGCGAGCTTAGCCGCGCCGGTCTGCTGCATGAACACTGCAGCACCGTGCATTCGGCCACGATGGGCGAGGCGATTGCCAACTGGGACATCAAGATTGCCAACAACCCGGCGGCGCAGGACCTGTTCAAAGCGGCGCCGGGTGGCGTGCGCACAACGCAGGCCTTCAGTCAGTCGAACCGGTACAAAGAACTGGACACCGACCGCGAAGGCGGCGTGATCCGGTCCAAGGAGCACGCGTTCAGCCAAGACGGCGGTCTGGCGGTTCTGTTCGGCAACATCGCGCGCGACGGCTGTATCGTGAAAACCGCGGGCGTGGATGCAAATATCCTGCAGTTCACCGGCTCGGCCTATGTCTGCGAAAGCCAGGATCAGGCGGTTAACGACATCCTAACGGGCAAGGTCAAAGAGGGCGACGTGGTGGTGATCCGCTATGAAGGCCCGCGCGGTGGTCCGGGGATGCAGGAAATGCTGTATCCGACCTCGTACCTGAAATCCAAAGGTCTGGGCAAAGCATGCGCGCTTCTGACCGACGGTCGCTTCTCGGGCGGTACATCGGGCCTGTCGATTGGCCATGTTTCACCTGAGGCCGCCGAAGGTGGTGAGATCGGACTGGTTAAGAACGGCGACAAGATCGAGATCGACATTCCAAATCGTACGATCCATCTGGCCGTTTCAGACGAAGAACTGGCGGCCCGTCGCGACGAGCAGGACGAAAAGGGCTGGGTGCCCGCCGCGCCGCGCAAGCGCAAAGTGTCTACCGCACTCAAAGCCTATGCCAAGCTGGCAACAAGCGCTGCGAAAGGTGCTGTGCGCCAAGTGTGACGACGTGGTTTTCAAGCCACTAAAACTGCAATAGCTTCAAAGGCCCCGCTGATATGGTTAGCGGGGCCTTTTTCTTTTGCATTCAATATTACCCACAGCACAATCGGTGAGAAAAATGACATTCTGGCGCCCGCATAAAGGTATCCGCGTCAAAGCCATCGGCTTGCATTGGCGGGGGGACAAACTCCTCGCTGCTGAAGTTCCGGATGACACCGGCCGTATCAAGGGCGTGCGTCCTTTGGGTGGATCGGTCGAATTCGGCGAAACATGGCACAACGCCCTGAAACGTGAGTTCAGGGAAGAACTTGATGTAGCGGTTGAGATCAGTGGGCAACCAATGGTGATCGAGAACCTGTACCAGCACGAAGGCCATCAGGGGCATGAGGTCATCTTTGTGGCAGAGGTGACAAGCGCCGAGCTACTGGCCCGTCCTGACGGTCCAATCTTATTCGCCGAGGATAATGGGATGCGGTGCACAGCACGATGGTTCGACCCCGAGACGCTGGATATCGGCGGTCCGGAACTCTACCCAACAGGCCTGAAAGAACGTCTAGTCAATCGCTGAACCGTTCGCTCAATCGCCCAGCTTAGCGTGAACTTCGTCCAGATCGATCTCGCCAATGGGCATCTTATTGGCCGGGTTTTCAAAGTCGTATTTGAACAACTCGAAATCCTGTTTGTAGATTTCATAGACCAAGTGCATCGACAGATCATCAAAGTAGTCCTCGACCGGATGCTGCCGCTTGGGCCCATGCCCTTCGGATTCATTGAAACGCGGGATTTCGGACAAGTTCACCGCGTGCGGCGTCTCCAACTCATCCAATACACCCTGCATTCCGTCGTTGAACTTCTCGGTCCAGAAAATCTGATCATACCGCCCGCCGTTCACGATGAAAGTCGAGACATGGCCTGACATGGCCGACCAGTGAATGTCAGGATCCATCGGGCGCCGCCAACGGATCGTATCGCGCGCGAATAGCAGGAATCGGCGGAAGCTGGCGATCTGATCGAACTCACCCTTGCCGTCATCGCCGCCGACCTCAATCCCGTAGTTGTAGATCAGTGTGGGCACCAGATTGCCGCGATACCGCTTTCCGTTACGCTGGATGCCGCAGATCTTGTCGAAGAACGAGCTGAGGATCCGGGTGTAGGGATTGCGCACGCAAGTAAAGGCCAGGGACTTGTGATCCCGCACATTGCCCGAGATTTGCGCCTGGCTAGGGCCGAATGCCCATTTGTGCATCCCGTCCTTCGCGTCGTGAATATCGCCGTCAAAGAAATGCCCATGATCCGAATAAAACATAATCTGACCAATGGTCGAGCACGCGCATTTCGGCACCACACGGTAAACCATGCTTTCGCTTTCGGTCATCCATGTACCGGGAAAACCCATATGCTGTGCCTCCTTTGCCGATCTGGTCTCAAAATGACGCGCCAGCATTTGAAACCAAAAAACCAAAAATATTCTGTTTATTCAATCGTTCATCCTCAGTATCACGGTTGGAAACAGGCAGAAACGGAAAACAATGGGCTGAAATGGCGAGGATTGCCTACATATTGCTGTGTCATAAAGACCCGGATGCGATCATTGCGCAGGCGGAACAACTGACCGCCGCCGGGGATTGCATGGCAATTCACTTTGACGCACGGGCCAGCGCGGTTGCTTACACGCGGATTCGTGAGGCATTGAAGGACAACCCCAACGTCACGTTTGCAACCAAGCGTATCAAATGTGGTTGGGGTGAGTGGTCGCTGGTTCAGGCCACGCTGTATGCCGTGATGGCAGCCGTGGATGCATTTCCCCGCGCTACCCATTTCTATATGGTGTCCGGGGATTGCATGCCGATCAAATCGGCTGAGTATATCCATCGCTTTCTCGAGGAAAACGACAAGGACTTTGTCGAAAGCCACGATTTTCTGGTGAGCAACTGGATCAAGACCGGAATGGTCGAGGACCGGCTGATCTATCGGCACTATTTCAACGAACGTACCCAAAGCCGACTGTTCTATTCCTCGTACAATCTGCAGAAACGATTTGGCCTGACGCGTGAGATTCCGGCGGATGTTCAGGTCATGATCGGCAGTCAGTGGTGGTTGTTGCGCCGCAGGACCATTGAAATGATCCTGGACTTCCTGCAGCAGCGCCCGGATGTGACCCGTTTTTTCTCGACCACCTGGATTCCGGACGAAACCTTTTTTCAGACCCTGGTCCGTCACCTGATCCCGAAGAACGAAATTGAAAACCGAACGCCCACTTTCCTGATGTTCTCGGATTATGGCATGCCGGTGACCTTCTATAATGATCACTACGACATGCTGCTCGCTCAGGACTACCTGTTTGCGCGCAAGATCAGTCCCGAAGCGCATGAGTTGAAGGATCGGCTGGGCCAGATGTACGCAAGCGAGGACGGCACGTTTCATATCTCAAATGAAGGGCGCAACCTTTATGGGTTTTTGACCGGGCGCGGTCGTGTCGGGCGACGCCACACCCAGCGGTTCTGGGAGGCAAGCAATTCTCTGGGTGCAGAGCGTGACGTGTATCTGGTCGTGTGCAAAAAATGGCACGTGGCAAAGCGTCTGGTCGACCAGATCGTCTCGGAAACAGATATCCCCTGCGTGGAATACCTGTTCAATGAAGAAGATACTACCCTGCCTGATCTGGGCGGAATCGAAACGTCCCTGGCCAAGCGCTCGCGTCACCGGCGCGCTGTGGTGCGCATGCTGTTTGACAGTTTCGAATCCGACAAATTGATTTTTTGCGTAGACCCTTCCAGCCTCGATATCATTCAGGATTTTTGCTCGGTTCAGGCCCGCACCCATGTTCTGGAAATCGAGTGCGAGTATTCCGACGACTATCTGATCGGTCACGCCCGTCGCGTGGGGTTGGCCGGTGACAGCAGCCCAAGAGAGACCGTAGCCCGTCTTGTCCCGGCGCTGCGCAATTCTCTGGTCCATGAATCCGAACTGATCCGCGAAGCGGAATTCGACGGATATCTGCGTATCCGGGAATCCAACTTGCGGGCAGAAAACGAAGCGGCGATTGCCGAGTTTCTTGGGGTGTCACAGGACAAGGCGCAAGCAGTCATGCGCCTTGATTACCTGTTTGCGGACTGATCCGGCGGCGCATCAGCACCGCCGGACCATTGACTCAGATGTCGAACTTGACGCCCTGCGCCAAGGGCAGTTCGGCAGAGTAATTCACCGTATTCGTCTGGCGACGCATATAGGCCTTCCAAGCATCCGATCCGCTTTCGCGACCACCGCCGGTTTCCTTTTCGCCACCGAATGCGCCACCGATCTCGGCACCTGAAGGCCCGATATTGACGTTGGCGATTCCGCAATCCGATCCGGCTGCGGTCAGGAACTGTTCGGCCTCGCGCATGTTCAGGGTGAACACGCAGGAAGACAGACCCTGCGGCACGTCATTCTGCAGCTCAAGGGCGTCGTCGAAACGGTCGTAGCCCATGACGTAGAGGATCGGCGCAAAAGTCTCGGTCTTCACAACATCCGGCTGGCCGGGCATCTCAACAATGGCGGGTTCCATATAGACGCCTGCAGGTACGCCATCGGTCACACGATCGCCACCGAACACGGTGCCACCCTCGGCCTTCGCGGCCTCCAACGCGGCGATCATTGCCGCGCCAGACGCCTCATCCACCAGCGGGCCGACCAAAGTATCGTCGGCCAGCGGGTTGCCGATGGGCAGACCTGCGTAGGCCTTTTTCAGTCGGCTCACCAGTTCTTCGCGGATCGAATTGTGCACGATCAGGCGGCGCAGCGTGGTACAACGCTGCCCGGCAGTACCAACGGCCGAAAATACGATGGCGCGGACGGCCATTTCCAGATCGGCCGACGGGCCAACGATCATCGCGTTGTTGCCGCCCAGCTCCAGAATGCACTTGCCGAAGCGTTGCGCCACAATGGGCGCGACAGCACGGCCCATGCGGGTGGACCCGGTGGCCGAAATCACCGGAACGTCTTCGCTTGCAACCAGCGCTTCGCCCAGCGCGGCACCGCCGATCAGCGTTTGCAGCAGACCCTCGGGTGCGTCGCCGAACCGGGCCAATGCGCGTTCAAAAATCTTTTGGCAGGCCATTGCGGTCAGCGGAGTTTTCTCGGACGGTTTCCAGATCACCGGATCACCGCAAACCAGCGCCAGCGCTGCGTTCCAAGACCAGACCGCGACGGGGAAGTTAAAGGCCGAGATCACGCCAACTGGACCTGCAGGATGCCAGGTTTCCATCATCCGGTGGCCGGGGCGTTCGGATGCGATGGTCAGACCGTAAAGCTGCCGCGACAAACCAACGGCAAAGTCGCAGATGTCGATCATCTCCTGCACTTCGCCCAAACCTTCGGACGTGATCTTACCCGCCTCCCAACTGACCAGAGCACCCAGATCGTCTTTGGCCGCGCGCAGTTCCTCACCCAACAAGCGGATCAATTCGCCCCGACGCGGGGCCGGGACAACGCGCCATGCCTTAAACGCGGCCTTTGCGTTGGCGAAAATGGCATCCATCTCTGACACAGGTGTCTCGTGGACCTCTGCCAACAGACTGCCGTCAATCGGAGAAGTCACCTTGAGCGTTCCGCCCGTCAGTTCGGCCTCTGTCAGGTCCAGATTTGCAAGTGTGGTTTGCGCATTCATCACGATGTCTTTCATAGCTCAGGCCGCCTTGTTCTGTTCGGTTACATCACCGGCGCGATAGAGCCGGCCAAATTCAGTGTTGAGGAAATCGGCAAGCTTCACCTGCTCTTGCCGGACAAACCCTTTGGAAGGCAGCGCACCTGTCCGCATCAGATCGACGACGCCCAAAACGCCTGCGGCAGTTGTGACCTGAATGGCGCTCCAGACCTGTCCGTTGATTGTGCGGGCAAAGCTCTTGTTGATCAGGGATTTCTCGCGCAGCGTTCCGTCGATCATGCCTTTGGCTGTGCAATAGACCAGAACCACATCCTGATCCGTACGGGGCAGCGCGGTTTCAAAAATGTCCTTCAGCAGATCGCGGCGGTGTTCCAGCCCCAGATCCTTGAGCAGCAGTTTCAGGATGTCGCAATGACCCGGATACCGGATCGAGCGGTAGGACACCGCCCGCGCCCTACCATCCAGCGTTTCCGGCAGCGTGCCCAGCCCGCCCGAGGTATTGAAGCATTCATACTCCACACCGTCATGACCCAGCAGTTCGTAATCTTCCAACGGCGCGGTCTTGACGCGCTCACCGTTTACAATGGCATCACAGGGATTGCAGTATTCGTTGATCAACCCATCGGTTGACCAGGTCAGATTGTATTTCAACGCATTGGTCGGATAGAGCGGCAGCGCGCCCACCCGCATATGCAGACTGTCCAGTTCATCGAACTCTGCCGCCAGCGAAGCGCCAGCGATACCGACAAAGCCCGGAGCCAGCCCGCATTGCGGCATGAACGCCGTATCACTGTCTTTCGCCAGTTCGCGTACGGCGTTGGTGGCCGCAACATCCTCGGTCAGGTCAAAGTAATGCGCACCTGCAGTCTTGGCCGCCTTGGCGATGTTTGGCGTCAGAAAGAACGGGGCCGCCGAAATGACAGCATCAAAACCAGTAAGCCCCTCGGCCAGCTTAGTGTCGTCATCCACATCGATTTGACGGGTCGAAACCCCCTGCTTATTCAATGCTGACAGCGCAGCCAAATCCCGATCGGCCACTGTGACCGAATAGTTGGACGATGATTGCAGCAGGGTGGCGATCATCTGACCGATCTTGCCTGCTCCGATGACACAAATATTCCAGCTCAAACCGCGCCTCCTCTTTCGGGTTATTTAAAGTATGAGGCCGCATCTGTTCGAAATGCAGGGGTAATCTTGACGAAACAGCGGGAGAGGTTGTCATTTTAACGACGTATTCGACATTTTGCCAAACTTGCGCACGAAACGTCGCATTTGACAAATCGACGAGACACCCGACCAACCCTTGGTTGCAACTCAGTTGGCCACATCAACAACGCCAGTGATTTTTATATTCAAATATTATACGGTGCAGTGAATTGGGCCGTATTGTTCGCACAAATACCTACAGACAATCGGCCCGCCCAACGCATGAATTCACGTCGGGCCGGTCTAGTTATTCTGATTGACCGGTGGGCGCCTGACACCAGAAACAAGTTTCAGCGTTGGTTCTTTGACGACTTTCACGGCGAAGCTCAGAGGGGGGACAAGGCGTGCCTAAAGATCCAATTGAAAGCTCAATTCCATTCGATCCAACCCAGGAAGACCTGAAACTGATAAACGAAGTGCTACCCTCAGAGGACCCTTCGACAATCAGGCCATATTTCGAGTTTTTTGAAGTCCCCGCAGAAACGATACTGCCGTCGCAGGGCATGTTTGTGGTTCTCGGCGGGGTTGTCCAGTTGCGGCAGGGCCAATCTGTTCTGGCGACGGCAGATACCGGTGACTATTTCTACGAAGAACATCTGGAAATCTCTGACATTCCCGTCAGCCTCGAAGCGCTTGCAACGCCCGGAACCCGACTGGCTTACCTGTCGAGAAGTCGGTGGTCGGAGATCCCGAAAAAGATCAGAGCAGCTTGTTACGACACGCTGTTCGGCGATCTGGTCAGTGTCCACCTGCAAAACTTTCAACAACCGATCAATTGCTGCAGCGTGACTGCGGCGGCGCTCAGCATGTCGGCGCTTGGCTTCAGTTGCGAGGTCAACGACATCTTCCGCGAATGCGGTTTGCCGACCTCGTTTGTAGTCAATGACGGGATTTCGCTGGGTGAGCTTTTTGATGTCGCCTGCACCTTCATCCACTCGCAGGGCCTGCGCGATGTCGTTCAGGTGCAGGCCTATTTCATGGACGAGACTACGACCTCAGTTGATCTGCTGCTTGAGGCAATCGACGAATCCAACCGGCTGGGAGGGGACAACGACATCCTCGTCGCAAATTTCCAGGTTGGCGTGGCGCATGGCAAAGACAACATGCCAGGCGGCCATTTTGCGATCATCGCAAAGTGCAATCCCAGCACGGGTCTGGTGCATATGATGGATGTCCACCCTGAGAAATACGGCAAGCTGTGGGTCACCACCATCGATCGCCTGTGGGCCGGGATGTCCGATCGCGACGGAACCTCGATGCGGTCGCGGGGCATCCTGCGGTTCTCGGCGCGGGAGGCGGTCAAAACCCACCTGCAAACGCTGCAACAAGACTGCAACTATGTCGACAGCACGCTCTATCTGGCCAAGGACCCCAAAAAGCGGCGCAATCTGTTCCGGCGTGCCAGCCCAAATATGAACTCGATGGGCGTTCTTGCCGAAAGCCTTGCCATTCTTGGCGATGACAACGTCGACGAAGACAAGTTGCTGATGGCGACGCAGGTCGATCTGACCGATGCACTCAGTCGCGTCTCCACAGCCAGGGAAATGCACGCGATGGCCCAGCGGTACCTCATCCAGGAACCGGACGTCGATCTGGGCAGCGCTTTCCGCAGCTTTGACGAGCGTCCTGACAAAAGTATCCAAGCGCCCGAAGACTGGTTTCGCAATCAGTTGCACAGCCTGAATGAACATGACGACCGCCACCTGATGATCAACATCGACTTCAACAAGGTTCTGGGGTCCAAAGTCATTCGCCCCCCGGCGTATGCGTATCGGGAAACGGCCCTGCTTGAGGAATTCTGGTGCCTTTGCATCGCCTATGACGACGAAACTGAACTGGTGACCGTCGTGGACATGAGCCCGGCAACCTCGCAGGTCTGGCAGGCGCCGCGCAGCCATATCTTCCGCGGTCTCCGCGACCTGAAAGATCCGGCGCTGCTGGTGATCGAAGAACAGGAACCACCCGAAGACCCCAGCGACGTGGTCCGCATCACCAAAAAACATCCCCTCGTGTTGTTCTATGCGGATGAAGACCCGTGGTCCTACATGCTGCGCAGTATTCTCGCCAATATTGGCATTACCGATATCAAGTTGATCGATGTCGAAGGGCACGGGGCCAATGTCATGAAAATGCGGCGGCAACTTATCTCGATGACCGGTAAAGAATCCGTCCCTTATCTGTTTTTCCAGGGCGAGTGCCTGGGCAGGAGACAAGACATCGTCGACAGGATCCTGAAAGGTCAGTTTCAAAAGGACGTAAAAGAGGCCGGACTGCCGGTCTTGCTGCGCCACGAGTCCCCCAGCCTGGACAAGAACATCTTCGGCTATCCCAAAGGCGGGCTGACCGATGCGCCCTGCGAAAAGCGCAATGTCCTTCTGTGCGCCTGCGGGTCTTCTGCCGCAGATAAGGTGCCCCAACTGGTGAAGAAGATCACCGCCGCCGGCCATAACGTAAAACTCATCCCGTCCGTTTCGGCCGAGAAGTTCTTTCGCGATATCGAGATTGAAAAGGGCGTCGAGATCGAGAGGGGATACGAGCCCGAGAAGGTCGAGGATTACATCTCGCACAACGACTATTACCGCGACGATGACGAATGGAACTTCCGCTATACCCAGTTCGGAATGCCGCTGCGTGCCTCGCATCTTGCCCTGTGTGACTGGGCCGATTGCGTGATCGTGGCGCCGGTGACCTGCAACACGATGGGCAAGATCGCCAACGGTATCGCCGATAACCTGCTGACCTCGGTCTTTGTCGCCTGGCAGTACCGGAACAAACCCGCGATCCTCTGCCCGGCGTGCAACACAAACATGTGGAACAACGTCACCACCCAGAGGAATGTTGAAAAGTTGCGGGACCTTGGCGTTGACCTTGTGGGTCCGCGCAAGGGGCGGCTGTCAAACGGCATGATGGGGATCGGTATGATGGCGACCCCGGATCAGATCATGGACGTTCTGGACGAAGCGTTCGAGGAACTGGCCGACCAGGAACACAATATCTGCAAATGGGCGCAAGAGGCCGCCGCGTCGGACGAGTTCGCACAATGGAGCCGCGTGTTCGACGCCATTGATAACGGAATGGCCGGGATCGACATCGTGGATGACCAGAACGGCGACACTCTGCTGCACTACGCGGCTGGCGGTGAAGGCGAGGTGCATGAGAACGGTAAAAACCATGGAAAGCCCGATCTGGCGGCCGCAAATGAGCTGATAAAACGCGGTATCAACGTCAACGCCACCAATGATCACGGCTTTACCAGCCTGCATGTGGCGGTGATGAACAACTCGGTCGACATGGTCAAAGCCCTGCTGGGCGCGGATGGGATCGACGCAAGCGCATGCATCCACTTCCTGCAGAACCCCCAAAACGCCAAGGACGTCAGAGAAGCCGATGTTTCGGAAGAGATACTGACCATGTTGGAAGACTGGGCCAACACGCACACATTGACCGAACTGGAGGAAGAGGATGAAGCCTGTCTG
Source organism: Ruegeria sp. Ofav3-42 (assembly GCF_022347725.1). Taxonomy (GTDB): domain Bacteria; phylum Pseudomonadota; class Alphaproteobacteria; order Rhodobacterales; family Rhodobacteraceae; genus Ruegeria. The sequence continues at coordinate 15,560 of NZ_JAKRGB010000014.1, read as the reverse complement.
GTCGAAGACCGCGAACGAACCTATCTCTACTTCACCTACGGCTCGCTGAAAAAAGGCTTCCCAAACCATGAGGCCCATGTCGAATTTCTGGACGACTTTGTGGGTGAAGCCGTGACCCGGCAGCGCATGCCCCTGATCGTCCCGCATGAGCCGTTTTGCGACAATCCGAACTGTGGCTACCTGCACCGGATGGCAACGCTGGTCGACCAGAAAGGGCGCGGCAAACCGATCCGTGGAGAGGTGTATCGGGTGAATTCGTCGGGGTTGAAAGAGCTGGACAAGCTGGAAGGCTATCATGGTCCCGGATCGCCTGAGAACGTCTATGTCCGCAAGCGGATCAATGTGATGATCAATGGCGTAAAAAAACCCGCCTATGCCTATGTGATCGCGCATCCCACCAAATACCTGGATCAATGGGAACAGGGCACCTCTGGGATTGTCGCGGAATACACGCTGGACATGGCAAAAGGCACACCCAAGCCCGGATTTCAGCCGCCTGCCTCGTCGTGACGCTGTATCACAACCTCATCCTCGGGTTCTTCCTTGAGGCTGAGGTTGTAGGCCGTGATGATTACCATGCACAAAAGGACAAAAGGCCAGAACGCGGCCTTGGGGATAAGGTTGTCCTTGTAGTGGATGAACCACAAGGACGGCACGGCCTCGGCGGCAAAGAAATATGTATTCACCGACACGGCCAGCAGCAGGAAGTACATCAGGAAAAAGAACGACTCCATGTAGATCACCGGTGATCCGGCAAACCCCTCGCGCAGCTGTACGTGCGCCAACAGGATCACGAAGAACAGGACCGAGCAGGTTCCGATGACGGTCGAGGTGCTGAAATCGTGCCGTTCCACCAGATTGGGTCGGCGCGTGACGGTCATGACGGCCCCGAACAGCAGCATAGTCACCACGATCAATGGAATCATGTGGACGATGAAAGCATTCGCAAAGTTCCGCTTGATGACAAAGTTATAGTGCAGCTCGGGCAAGTTGGTCTGGTACTCGTTCTGACCGATGCCCAGCGTGGTATCCAGATCGGACAAGCGATAGTCGAAATAGGTGTTTTCACGGTCCCATGTGCCCATGACGATGCGGTTGTCGATGCCAAAAATGTCATCGGGCCCAGTGGCCGGATAGGCCGAAAAGTCCGGTATTAGAGCCACATCAATCTCAAACTGACCCGGCCAGAACCGAACCCAGACGGTTTTGTGATCGAACGGGTAGCTGGTGTAATCAAAAGACTGACGCAGGGTCTGTTCAAAGTACCAGCCGATTAGCTCTGATCCACCCTGATTTATGCGATAAGCCTCTTTGATCAGGCCATTCGCGGCGTCTGCGGCTTCCGGCAGGATGAACCCGACTTCGCCTTCGGCTGGTTTGATTGAATCGTGCACACCCTCCTCGTAATGCTGCCATATATAGCCGCTGATGTGGACGTCGCTGGCCCCGGTAAAGCTAAAGGATTTTATGAAGATACCCGTTCTGATCTGATGCTCCGGCATACGCGGAAGGTCCTGCAGGTAGGCATCGACCGACGCCTGATCCGGCAATTGCGTCGGGTCCTCTTCGAAATGGTTCAGGTCACTCCAGAGCTTGATCAAAAGAATGGCCAGACCCAGTGTGATGGCACCCGATATCAACCAGACTTTCTTTTCGATGCTCATTCAGCCCCTCGCCTGCCAGTCCAGCCGCCCGACCAGCGACTGCGTGATGCCCAGGTCCTGAAACCGGGCGCTCAACTCCTCGAACCCCTCATGCGCCGCCAAAGGAATGCCCCAGGCCCCGCATTCGGCCAGCGTTCGAGCCTGTTGGACGGACAGTTTGACCATCGGAAGGGGCTCATCCGCGGTAAACGCCGCCAGCGCATCTGCATAACGCGAGGCTTCATCCCATTCCTGCCGCGCCAGCATGACGGCGCTGGCATCTGTATAGAAATGCAAGTGGCTGTGGCCAACGCAGCCTTCTGCGATGATCTGCTCGCCAAGCTTGAGATGTTGAGCTTGTGCCTCCGCGTCCTCTTCGGCCAGCGCCAACGCGGACAACGCTTTTGGCCCAACAAAATTCCGGCCGTGTTCAAGGGCAATATCGACGGCTCGCCTTCCGGTTTCACGGGCCTGCTCCATTTGCCCCGCATAAACCTGTGTACGGGCAAGATGCTCCAGCGCTTGCGCCTCGAGCCGTTTCGCACCAACGCGGTTTGCAATCTCAGCGGAAAGGGTAAAGGCATCCAGCGCCTGATCCAGCTCTCCCAAAAAGGTGTGCGCAACGCCCAGACAGGTCTGCGCCACGCATTCCGGAACAAAGGCAAAGTACTTCTGCGACACCTCAATGGCCTCCTGCGCATCCAGCTTGCCCTGCGCCACATCACCGGTGTAGCTGCGCGCCACGCTCAGATTGTGCAAATTCGCAGCCAGATCGCGAACCAAACCCTTTTCCCGTGCCCGCTCGACTGCTTGCGTGTAGAACCCTGTCGCCGTCTGCATCGTGGCATTCATGAAATTGGCATCGCCGAACCCACTCAACGCGCCGACCTCAAGGCGTGCCGATTCCAGCTTTCTCGCCAGTGTTAGAGCCTTTTCATTGCTCTCAAGCGCTTTCTGTACCTGCCCCAACGGGAAGTACACATTGCCGCGCACATAGTTGATCTGTGCGATGTCTCGGTCAGATCCGCAACGTTCGGCGGCAGCCTCGGCGATGTCGAGGCTTTCCAGGGCTTCTTGGTACAGGCTGGCCTGCCGCGCGGCCTGCGCCAGACCGATCTGCACCCGGCAGACTTGCTCATCCGTATCCGCCAGTTCAGCGGCTTCCTTGAATTCGCGCAACGCATCGTCCGACAGGCCCTGCAACCTGTGTGTTTCACCTCGGGCGCAGAGCAGATCGAAACGCACGCCAGCGGGCGCGGGCAGTTCCAATGCCCGTTCGATCAGTGGACTCGCATCGTCAAATTGGAAGGCCAGGATCAATTTGTCAGCAGCCTCCAGATAGGCTTGGGCCGCGTTCGTCGCGCCTGCACGGTCCAAATGTTGCGCACGTAAGGTCGCGTCGCGGTCTTCGAACCATTTCGCTGCCTGACGATGCAGTCGCGCACGTTCAGATTTCACCAGAGTTGCATATGACCCATCGCGGATCAGTGCGTGGGCAAACATCAGATCGGCCTCAGCCTCGCGGATCAGGGCCGACCGGATCAGCGTCGAGGTGTCCAGATGCCCTTCACCCAAAAGGAAATTCAGCACCTCGGGCGAGAACCTCTGCCCAAGCACGGACGCGGCCTGAATAGACGTCCGACTGGCCCGATCCAATGAATCCAAACGGGACTGCACAATGCCCTGAATGCTGCCCGGAACTGATTCCTGTTTCAGCACGTCGATATTGCGCAGCAACTGCTCCAGAAACAACGGATTGCCCCCGGCGCGTTTCACGCAGGTATCCAGCAACTCGGGATCGATTCCGGTGAATTCCTCGACCAGCTTACGGGCCTGTTCATCGCCCATCGGGGCCAGTTCCAGTTTGGAAATCAGCGCCCCATCCGTTGCCGATTGCCATTCGCGGTTGATCGGGTCGCCTTCCACCCGGCTGGTCATCATCAGAACACAAGGCAGATCACGCGTCATCGCCGCGATATGCGCGCAGGACGTCAGGATCTCGGGTGCAGCCCAGTGGATGTCTTCGATCTGGATCAGCAGCGGGGTCTCTTCACTGCGCGCAGCGATCAGCTCGTCGAGGGCTTGACGCCGCCCCCGCAGGCGGGTTGCATTGTCCATCACCGCATAGACCTCAGCCACGCCGGGATCTTGTTCCAGTTCCAGCAACGCTTTAAGGTGAGCCGCGTTGGCTGGCGATACCCAACCCTTGCTGATCGCATCATCTGCTGCAGCCGCGCTCATTGAGGGGTCATCCGACGATTCCAGTCCCAGGATACTGCGCGTCACGGATTGGATGGCCGAGTGCCCCTCGCGTGCGCCGAAATCCATAACAACTCCATTGTGGATGGAGTAAGACAGGCTGTCGGCCAGCTCGGCAACTTGTTCGGACAAGTGGGTCTTGCCGATGCCGGGTTCGCCCAAAACGATGTGGACTTCGCCCTTACCATGCCGCTGGCACCGGTCGAAGGTAGCCGAAAACAAGGACAGCTCGCGTTCGCGGCCCACAAAGCGATGTCGGCGCGACCGGATGTTTCGCGCCATACGGTCCAGCCGCCATAGCTCGACCGGGTCGCTGAGACCTTTGATTTCCTTTTCGCCCATGGACTCGCCGACAAAAAGCGGCCCTAACGCACGCTGAATGTCATGGGAAACCAAGGTTTGCCCGGGCACTGCCATATCGGTAATGCGCGAGGCCAGATTCACGCCATCACCTGTCACGGTATATTCGGTATGCGCCTGACTGCCCGTCGTGCTGGCGATAACTTGCCCCGAGGCAATCCCGATATGGCAGGACAGCGGAGGGCTCAGGCTGGGCAATACTGCGTGGATCTCCAGCGCTGCCCGTGCGGCCCTCTCGGTATCATTTGTATGCGAAATGGGCGCGCCAAAAACGGCCATGACGGCATCGCCTATGTGCTTGTCGATCCGGCCGCCGTATTTCTCGACCACGTGGTCCACCTTGGTGAAGAAGGCGTTGAGCAGAGCGTGCATGTCCTCGGCATCCAACTCGCTGGTCAAACGAGTGAACCCGGTCAGGTCAGCAAACATGACCGTCACCTGCCGCCGGGCAGGCTCCAGCGGTGCGTCCGGTTCATAGGGTTGAACGGTTTCAACCGTCTCAAGCTCGGCAATCGCGCGCAGCAACCTCCGGCGGTCGCCGACGGCAGTTACTCCGATTTCGGTCAGATCTTCACCCGTCAGGTCGGGTAAAATTGCGAAATCAATTTTGTTATCCAAAAAGGCTTGCGCGTAGTCAGATAGTCCAAGTGCGCTTAGCCAGTCCCTAAGGTCCTGAGACATTTCGCCCCTCTGAAGTCCCCAACTCCAGAAACAGACCTAGCACAGCAGACCCTCATGAGTCTGCAAAGTTTGAATATTTTAATGTTTATGCACACCCAATTGCCCAAGTGGCGGGCAATTGGGCTTACAAGCTCAGGCCTCGGCCTCCAATCCGTCGGTCGACAGATCGTCCAGTTTCGGCATCAGCCGCAGCAGTTCCGCCGCATATTCGGTTTGCGGGTTGGCAAACAGCGCGTTGGTCTCCTGCAACTCGACAACCTTGCCTTGCTTCATCACGGCCACCCGATCGCACATCTGGCGCACCACCGGCAGGTCGTGACTGATGAACAGCAAGGTCAGGCCCAGATGCTCCTGCAGGTCCTTCAGGATGTTCAGGATTTGCGCCTGAATGGAAACGTCCAGCGCACTGGTCGGTTCGTCACAGATCAGGAACCGCGGCTGCGTGGCCAGTGCGCGGGCAATAGAAATCCGCTGCCTTTGGCCGCCCGAGAACTCGTGCGGGTATTTCATACCTGCCTCGTACCCCAGACCGACCTGATCCAGCAATTCGTCAACGCGGCGCTTGATATCAGCCCCGTCCATCAGTTTGTGATGGCGGATCGGCTCGGCCACGATGTCGTCCACCCGCATACGCGGGTTCAGCGACGAATACGGGTCCTGGAAGATCATCTGGATGTTCTTGCGATACGCATCCAGTGCGGCCTTGTTTGTCAGATCGCTGACCACCTGCCCCTGGAACGAGATCGTACCGCCATCCACGGGGTACAGCCCTGCGATCATCCGCGCGACGGTCGACTTGCCCGAGCCGGACTCGCCTACAACACCAAATACTTCACCTGCGCGGATGTCGAAGCTCACTTCGTCAACGGCGGTGAAATAGGTGCGATCCCACGGCAGAAGACCTTTGCGTTGCAGGAATTTCTTGGTCAGGTTGCGGATTTCGAACACCGGTTTACTGGCGTCATTGTCCACCTTGGGCCAATGGCGCGCCATGTCTTCGATCGCGAACCGGGTCTCACGCCCGCCATAGCTGATCTGCGGAAAGCGGTGCAGTTTCAGCGTCGGGCGCGGAACTGCGGCGATCAGCGACTTTGTATACTCGTGGCTAGGCTGGCCCATGACCTGCGAAGTCGGGCCGGTTTCGACCACCTTGCCCGCGTACATGACCGTCACCTTGTCAGTGGTATCCGCGATCACGCCCATGTCGTGGGTGATCAGGATAACGCCGACCTGACGTTCCTGCGCCAGTTCCTTGATCAGGTCCAGAATCTGCGCTTGAACCGACACGTCCAGCGCCGTGGTCGGTTCGTCCGCGATGATCACATCCGGCTCGGTGCACAAGGCCAGCGCAATCACAACGCGCTGCCGCATCCCGCCCGAGAACTGGTGCGGGTACTGATCCAGCCGCGTGTCCGGATCAGGAATACCAACCCGGTCGATCAGATCACGAGCACGTTGGTTTGCTTCGGCATCGGTTCCGCCCAGATGGGCCTGAATCGTCTCAACCAATTGCTCGCGCACCGTGAATAACGGGTTCAGCGAGGTGAGCGGGTCTTGAAAGATCATCGAGATCTTCTTGCCGCGCAAGCCGCGCATCGCGTCGGCGTCCAGACCACTGATCTGGTCGCCGCTCAGCCTGATGGTGCCGCTGGCAATCCGGCCGGGCCGGTCCAGCAAACCCATGATGGCCGCACCGATGGTGGATTTACCTGCCCCGGATTCACCTACAAGACCGTGGATTTCACCCGGTTCAACGGACAGGTCCACGTGGTCCACAGCCGTGAACAATTGGCGGCGCGTCGGAAATTCGACCGTCAGGTCGTTGATTGTCAGAAGGCTCATGAAATCACCGCAGCTTGGGGTTCAGCGCGTCGCGCAGCCAGTCGCCCAGCAAGTTGACTGAAAGGGCCAGCGCCAGAAGGGTGCAGGCCGGGAAGAACAGGATCCACCACTCACCCGAGAACAGGAAGCCCTGCCCGATGCGGATTAAAGTACCCAATGATGGTTGCGTCGGAGGCGCACCCACACCCAGAAAGCTGAGCGTCGCCTCGGCAATAATCGCCAGTGCCAGCGAGATCGTGGCGATCACCAGAACCGGGCTGAGAACGTTGGGCAGGATGTGACGGAACATGATCGGGAAGGACCCCCGCCCGATCAGGCGCGCGGCCTGAACGTATTCCTTGTTCTTTTCCACCAGCGCAGCACCACGCACGACCCGGGCGAACTGCACCCAATCGGACAGCGCGATTGCAATGATCAGGACATAGATCGCCATCTCGTTCCGGTATTCCGGGGGTGTCACACCCTTGGCGATACCAAAGATCAGCATCGCCACCAGAATGGCCGGGAAGGTCAGCTGCACATCCGCAATCCGCATGATCAGCGTCTCGATCCAGCCACCGAAATAGGCGGCGATCAGACCCAGAACCACGCCGATGATCATCGCCAGAAGCACGGCGGATACGCCCACGAACAACGAGATGCGCATGCCATACAGGATGGTCGAAAACACATCGCGCCCCTGATCGTCCGTACCCAGCAGGAAGGTCTCTTGCGTAAAGGCGTTGGGCGTTCCCGGAGGGGTAAAGCCGTTCATCAGGTTCAGCGACCCGGGGTCGAACGGGTTGTACGGCGCCAGAACGGGGGCGAAAATCGCCGCCAGAACAAGGATCAGCACCACCAGTGAGGCGATCATGGCAACCGGCGAATGCCGGAAGGACCAGGCAAAGTCGCTGTCCCAGAATTTGGCAAAGCGCGACTTGGCGGGGGCTTTGGGGGTTTCGATAGTATCGGTCATGTGGCCCTCGCGTCGACACGCAGGCGCGGGTCAATGGCATAGTAGAGAAGATCCACGATCAGGTTGATCGTGACGAACATGACCGAAATCAGCATCAGATAAGCGGCCATGACGGGGATATCGACGAACTGGATCGCGTTGATGAACAGCAGTCCGACGCCCGGCCACTGGAACACCGTCTCGGTGATAATGGCAAAGGCGATGATCGAACCCAGTTGCAATCCGGTGATGGTGATCACGGGAACCAGAGTGTTCTTCAGCGCGTGTCGGAAGTTGATTACCCGATCCGATAACCCGCGGGCGCGGGCGAACCGAACATAATCGGCGCGCAGGACTTCAAGCATTTCCGACCGGACCAGCCGCATGATCAGCGTCATTTGATAAAGGCCCAGCGTAATCGCGGGCAGGATCAGGGCCTTGAGGCCCGAGGCCGTCAGAAAGCCGGTGGACCAGCCGCCAATCATAACGGTTTCGCCCCTCCCGAAGCTGGGTAAGAGGTCTAACTCAACCGAGAATATGTAGATTAGTAATATCCCGATCAGGAAGGTGGGCAGGGATACCCCGATCAGGGATACGGTCATGATGACATTCGCAGCGATCCCCTGTCGTCGGATAGCCGTGAACACGCCCAGCGCGATGCCCATGGTGATGGCCAGAAAACCCGAGACAAAGGCCAGTTCCAGCGTGGCCGGCGCGCGTTCGGCGATAATGGTCGAGACCGGTCGTCCCTGACGGTAAGACACGCCAAAATTACCTTGCACGGCACCTTTCAGGAACTTGTAGTACTGAACCGGAAACGGCTGATCCAACCCCAGCTCAGTGCGCAGCCGGTCGATATCAGCTTGCGTGCGTTCCTGACCCAGCATGTTGTCGATCGGATCGCCAACAAACCGGAACATAGAAAATGCGACCAGACCCACGACCAATAGTACGATCACGGATTGGAACATTCTTCGGACGATATATGCGAACATTCACTTTCCCCATTGATCCGCTTCTCTATGCACGGGTTGACCAGATGGTCAAGGTATCGCTAACGGATGCTATCATAGCGATCCTTTTTCCTTGTGTTGTCGGTTGTACACAGTGTGCGGCGCAGATTGGCGCTGCCGAACCGGTCGGCGCCAATCCTATGTTAAGGCGACTTCAGTTCACCGTCACCCAACGCAGCAAAAAGAAGTTGTCGGGGCGCTGTGTCAGCTCGATGTTGCTGCGTGTGCCCCAAACCAGAGGCTGCACGTACATGGGCACATAGACCTGCTCGTCCTGAATGATCTGCGCAACCTCATCCAGCATGGTCTGACGCTTGGTCTGGTCCAATTCGGACTGGATTGCGGGCAGCAATTCGTCCACGCGCGCATTCGAGAAGCCACCGAAGTTCCAGCTGCCCAGCTTTTTCTCTTCGTTCGGAGTTGCAACGAGGAATCGAATGGGGTGCTCGGCATCAAAGGTACCCGGGCTCCAACCCAGCAGGTACATGTCATAGTTATCCTCGCGCAGCTCGGGCCAGTAGTTGCGCACGGGCATCGCTTCCAGCTCCGCCGTGATCCCGATCTGGGCCAGCATGCTGACGACAGCCTGACAGACAGCTTCGTCATTCAGATAGCGGTCGTTGGGACACTTCAGCCCGAACGAAAACCCGTCTGCATATCCGGCCTCAGCCAACAGAGCCTTGGCAGCCTCGACATCAAAGGCGGGGCGTTCGGCATTGGCCTCGGAATAGCCGCTCATTGCGGGGCTGACGAGCTGGGACGCGGCTTCGGCATTGCCGCGCATGATCGTGGCCAGAATGGCATCGACATTCACGGCCTGCGCCACCGCCTTGCGGACGCGCGGGTCGCGGAAGGGGTTCGGCTTGCCTTCATCGTCGGTGTATTTCAACGTCTCGGCCTGATGGTCAAAGCCCAGCATGATCACGCGTGCTTCGATTCCCTGAATGACCTCGACATCGCCGTTTTCCTGCAGGCGCGCCACGTCCTGAATCGGCACCGGGTTGATCATGTCCACATCACCAGACAGCAACGCCGCGACAGCCGTTGCCGGGTTCTGAATCGGGTTAAATTCGGCGCGGGTTATGTTGTGCTCGACATCACCCCACCAGCCTTCATGCGGTTCCAGCACGGTTTTCAAACCCGGCTCACGCGCCGTAACTTTGAACGCGCCGGTACCGTTGGCGTTTATCGTCGCGTAATTGCCTGCCTCTTTGTCCGGCACAACAGCGTCATTCGCCTCGGTCCAGCCCTGATCCATGATCATCCAGTTGGCAATAGACGACGGGAACAGTGGGTTCGGTGCGGTCGTCATGATATCGACGGTATAATCGTCGACCACGATGACTTCGCTGACCGGCGCAAACCAGCTACGGGTATCTGCGGCCTCACCCGAGGCGCGCTGATAACTGAACAGGACATCCTGCGCATCAAAGGTGCCGCCATCGTGAAAGGTCACGCCTTCGCGCAGCTTGAACCGCCATCCTTCGCCCTCACCAATCGGCTCCCAGCTGACTGCCAAAGCAGGTTGGACGCTCATGTCCTTGTCGCGGCGAACCAGACCTTCGTAGACATTGTTGAGGAACCCCAAAACCGGAGCCGAGTTGACCGCGTGCGGGTCCATAGTTTGCGGGTCGGTGGTCGAGGCCCATTTGAATTCTGCGGCGTGTGCGGTGGCGGCAACCAGCATCGCCAAGCCAATGGCGCTGTTCCTGAGGATCATGGTGAAATCTCCCTGTTTATTGCCTGAGTGTTCTAGGTTTTTGGCACAGGCGCAAGGAAATCTCAGGCAGCAACCGTCAACGCCGGTTTTAGCCTTACGGATTGAGGAATAGCCACCCAAAACAAAGCAGGGCGCGAAAACCGCGCCCTGCCAAATCACAATCGTGATTGCTTTAGTTCATAGTGAAGTATTTGATCTTCGGCGAATCTTCCGGCTCGACCACGGTGCCGACATTCGACTTCATACCCCAGTTCAGAACCTGGTGGTGGATCGGGATGTAAAGCTGCTCATCCTGAACAACCTGCCAGATTTCCGCGATCTGCTTGTCACGCTCGGGCAGGTTGGTTTCGGAGGCCAGCCCCTGGATTTTCGCGTCCAGGTCCGGGTTGCTGTAACGCGTGCCGTTCCACGAGCCGTACTTCTCACCCTTGGTGTGCGCCAGGAAGTTGAAGATGTATTCCGAGTCATATGTCGGAACACCCCAACCCAGCATGTAGAAGTCGGTTTCCAGGTTGTTGATCAGCGGGAAGTGCTGCGCCTTGGGTTTGGCATCAAGGTTCACCGTCACACCGATTTGCGCCAGCATGCCGACCGCCGCCTGACAGATCGCTTCATCGTTGATGTAGCGGTCGTTCGGGCAGTTCAGCGTCAGCGAGAAGCCATCGGGATAACCCGCTTCGGCCATCAATGCCTTTGCCTTTTCGATGTCTGTGGAGGACGAGCTGTCCATCGCTTCGTCCCAGCCATTCACAAACGGCGGAGCGATCATGCCTGCAGGCTCGGACTGGCCACGCATAACGACCTGCTTGATCGCATCGCGGTTGATCGCCATCGACATCGCCTGACGCACACGGACGTCGGACAGAGGGTTCTTGCCGTCGACGTTGTCCGAGGTCAGATCCGCATCACCCATGTTCATGCCGAAGAAGATGACGCGGTTCTGCGGTGCAGTTCGCACATCCAGACCATCGGTACCGGCAACGCGCTCAAGGTCTTGCACCGGAACGTCCTGGATAAAGTCCACCTCACCCGACAGCAGGGCCGCGACGCGGGTCGCTGCGTTCTGGATCGGCGTGTAGACGATCTCGGTCACTTGCATCGGGAACTCGCCAGCGCCCCAATAGTTCTCGTTTGCTGCCAGAACCGTTTTCACATCCGGCTCGCGGCTGACCAGCTTGTAGGGGCCGGTGCCGTTGGCGTTCTTGGCCGCGAAAGTGTCTTCGCCGCCTTCATAGTCCTGCACCTTGACGGCGTTGTTTGCCTCGGCCCAGCCCTTGTCCATCATGAACATGTTGGTCAGGTTGTTCGGCATGATCGGGTTGGGACCATCGGTTTCGATCTCGACGGTGTATTTGTCCGTCGCACGCACCTCTTTCACCGAAGCCAGCAGTTCCTTGTAATCGGAATCCGGTGTCATCGCGCGGTTCAGCGAGAACACGACGTCTTCGCTGTCGAATTCGGCACCGTCATGGAAGGTAACGCCTTCGCGCAACTTGAACACCCAGATATTCGGGTTTTCTTCGGAAGGTGCCCATTCGGTGGCCAGCGACGGCACCAGAGCACCGGAATGGTCGCGCATGACAAGCGTTTCCATGATCTGGTGGGCCAACGCCGAGGTCGGGCCTTCGTTCTGTGCGTGCGGATCAAGCGTCAGCGAGTCCCCGGCACGTGCCCAACGCAGCGTTTCAGCCGATGCGCCTGCCGCCATCAATGCAGTCGCACTGGCAGCAATCATCAGGTTTCTAAGGATCATTATAATCTCCCCGTTTTTAGTTAGCACCGTTTCGTAGAACGGCAGACCGTTTCAACGGTCTTGGTGGTGCTGATCATCCAGATCATTTTGGCAGTTGCAACACCAGATTGTGAACTAACCGAAAATCCGATCAAATTTGACAGACCGTAAGCCCATGCGGACAAGCTTTTGGGTAATCCCGCCGTCAGCCCAAAATGACCGAACGTTGATGCGGATCATCCGGAAACACCCGCCCGGATTGCACACACTGAAAGATGTGTCGGAACACCAGCCCGGCTTCACCTCCGGGTGACTTTGGACCGAAATATTTGTGTCCGGTTGGCGTGTCATACAGGGTGTTCACGTCGTCACAATCCACCTGGAACACATTGTGTGGTGTTCGGTCGATGTTTTCCGGCCCGGTGTGGCCCAGACGGCGCGAAGCGATCTTGTTTTTGAGGTTTGCGGCCTTGCTGGCCCGCAGGGCCAGATCGTCGGATGCAAAGTACACGACCACATTGCGCGAAGCGTGGCTGATCAGAACGCCGGGCTCCTGTTCATGCACGCTTTCATTGACCACATCGGCCGCGACCATGAAGGTGTTGCGAAACAACAGCGGTACACCTGAGGCCAGGTCATATCTGTCCCATTCGATCAGCGTCTGTCGCAGCACCCTGTTGCCCATTGAATGTGCCAGCAGATTGATCCGCTTCAGGCAGGGCGCCGTTTCGGGCTCGTTATCCTCGCTATTGCGCCATTCCAGAAACCGTTCCAACACACGGGCAAATGAAAACCCGCTCTGATCTGCGGATTTTTGATCGTCCCAGTATTTCTGCACGATCCCCTGCTTGTTGTCGCTGGGCCAGATTAGCGGCAAAACCAGAACTTCGTCTGGCTTGGTCTGATCGCACAGGCGCTGAAGTTCGGCCGTCGTTTCGAACACGTCGTCTGGCAGGTTGTTGAAACCGTGAAGATAAAGAAGGACCTGACGGCACTGACTGTCACGCACGCGCCGCAGCAACTCCTTGCTGGTGATTTCGGTGTGATGTTCTGCCTCGCCCTTTTCGCAGTAAAAGACCGAGTTTGACGGCGCATTGTTATCAAGGTCAAAGGTAAAACGGCGCCCCTTGCGGGTGCGGATACTTTGGGTCGGGAATCTGTTTGTAATAAATAACATCGGAAGAACTCTCCTATTCCGCTGGGCGCAAGCCTAGCATGCCAACTGCACGTGTTGTGATGCGCTCACAGCAGTGTTGGCGTTCAACGCAACGTCAGGTGTTCCTGCGCCCCCCCCCTTAACAACAGCTTCGATCAGATGAATTTGGCGCTTTCCTACTGAGACACTTTTTCGATCCATGCGGGACTCCGCCCGATCCGTTCGAGCAAAAAGTCCATGAATATTCGCACCTTAGCGGAAAGCACGTTGGCTTGTGGATAGATCAGCCAAAGCGCGGTGTCCGCCACGCACTCATATTCTGGCAGCACGCGAACAAGGTCTCCGGAAGATAACTCCTTGTGGATGCTCCACAGCGAATTTGGCGAGATCCCGGCTCCGGCAAGAGTTGCTATTTTGTGGCTATGACCATCATCGATTACCAAATTGCAGCGCCCCGCATTTGGATTGAACTCTGCGAAGGTGCCATCGGTTTTGACCATCCGAAGTGTTGCATCGTTTCCAAAAGCCACCAACCTGTGCTGGCCAAGCTCTTCCGGCGATTTGGGATGCCCGTGGTTCTTTAGATATTCCGGGGATGCACAGAGAACGCGCGTGTCATCCGCGAGTTTTCGACCACGAAGCGTTGAATCCTCAAGTGCTGCATTTCGCAGGGCCAAATCAAAGCTTCCGTCGATAAGGTCAAATTGCTTGTCTGAAAGCCGCAGGTCCAAGCTGAGTTCAGGGTGAACTTCTATGAAGTCTGGCAGTATCGGCGCGATGTATAACTGCGCAAATGTGCTTGGTGCAGTAAATCGCAGCGTTCCGGAGACCTGCGCACGCCCTTGTCCAAGCGCGGCGCGGGCTGCATCTTCACGCGCTACGATGTCTCTTGCGTACGGCAGAAATTCCAACCCCTCCGTTGAGAGAGCAACTTTCCGCGTCGAACGGTGGAGCAGATCTGCACCAATGCGCTTCTCCAACTTGTTCATCCAGGCGCTGGCGACAGAGGGGGCCAGGCCAAGCTCGCGCCCTGCCGCGCTGATGTTCAGCTTATCGGCAGCGAGAACGAACAGACGAAGTGTATCGGTTTCCATATTATATCCAATTTCGGAATTCTAATTCCATATTTGGACCCGTTTATTCTGTAATTGCAACAGATGATATATGCCGCACACAAATGCCAACGACAGGAGAATTCTTCATGGCTTTTTACTCCGTTCTCGCCGTCACACCTTCCAGCGAAGATTGGATTCCGGACTATTTGCCGACAGCCAACCAACTGGTGGCAAAGCACGGCGGAAAATACCTGGCACGCACCGCGTCACACGAGCAGGTCGAAGGCACCGATCACCCCGCCGCGCTGCGCATCATCCTGGAATGGCCGTCGAAAGAAGCAGCCATGAACTTCATGAATGACCCTGAATACACACCACATCTGGAAGCTCGAACCGCTGGTTCAGAAAGCTACCACTTCGTGATCGAAGGCAAAGACGACCTGGCGTGATCGTCATCAGGCCATCGAAACCATCACCTAAAGAAGGAAAAAGCGGTGTTTGAAAACCTTGGTTGGATCGTTGAAGCTCAAGTCAAAGAAGGTCGGCAGAACGACTTCAAGGGGGTCGTTGAAGAAATCGTCGCCGCCACGCGGGCCGAAGGCGGTACACTGAACTACCAGTACTATATAGCAGATGACGGTTCAGTACTTGTGTACGAGCGTTTCGCAAATATTGAGTCAGCGCACACGCACATTACCAACTGGGACAACTTTGCAGAGCGTTGGCTGGATGCCGCCCCGTCGACGCGCATGGTCTATTTGGGCGACATTCCCCGGGAAATCCAAGATCGCCATTCGGCAATCAGCCCGAAAGTTTACAAACCTTACAACGGTTTCGCGCGCTGATAGCCCGAGCCTGGCTCGGCGCTCAGGGGAATGGCGGCATACCACTCAGCTGGAACTGCAAAACAGGGCGAGCGATGCGCCAACTGCGCATCGCTCGGCCAACTCAGATCCGCCAAGTCCGTTCGGTTTCGATTACTGTTTCACACCGCTCGTCGGAATGGATGGGCCCCGCTGCTCTGTTCGTTATGGGTTGTTGTTTAGTTTACGGCAGCGTTTATGGGTGTTGTTATGAGCGATGGAGTGATTTGGCTGATTGTTCTGCCCCATCGTGTGACGGGGTTTTCGGCGATGAAGATGATGTCGTTGTTGCGCAGTTCGAA
>NZ_JAKRGB010000013.1 GCF_022347725.1 Ruegeria sp. Ofav3-42 | reverse complement strand
CTCGCCTGCTTCCTGTTCCTTGATCATCTGGATGATCTGTTCGTCGGTGAATCTCGTCTTCATTTGTCCGTCCTTAAGTTGGGCGGACTCTACACAAAACTGGAGGAGATTCAGGGGCTCAGGTCACCAACCATAAATGTGAAATGGCATCCTGCGTGTGAGCAATCTTGGAGGGATTTGATCGGGGTCTTGCAATGAGATAGGGGTTTTCTTAGAATCCTCACCATTCGTTGGCTAATCAATTGTACTCCCATGATCGGTTATGTGGTCCATTGGTTCGAATGGTTTTTGATCATCTGGCTTGGTTTATTGAGCTTTTTGGTCGCCAAAAGTTTGTTCAAACCAACCGCGCCTCGAAAGGGCCTGCTCTACTGCAATGGCGCTGATTTTATCAATGCTGAACGTGTCCCGCTATTTCTAGTGACAATTGGTTTTGCGTTTTACTACACAATTCAGACCTTAACTTTGCCCCTATCGGAACTGAAGCACCCAGACAACGGCTATTGGATGCCCGAGGTTCCGGAGGAATTTTTATATATTTTTTTTGGAGCCCAAGCCAGTTTCATAACGGGGAAGATCTTTCGCGTATTTCAACCAAATGGGGGACGACAGTAATGACTGGACTAAGAGGTATTATTGTAAGCGTTTTGGTCATGTTTGCCGTCTTTGCGCTCGCAGCTTATGCAGTTTTATCCGGCATAAGAGCGGTCGATATCGCTCTGATAGGATTTATCATTTTCGGCACCATCATTGTTTTGTTCGCCGCTGGCGTGCTCTACCAGATAGGCACCGGGCAAATCTCCCTCTCCGGGATCATTTCTGAGCCCAGAGAGGGGCCTTCAGATGCAGAAGGAAATCCCAAAGCATCTCTGTCGCGGTTTCAGTTTCTGGTGTTTACCTTCGTCGTTGCCGGTCTTTTCTTGATGCTTTCGATTGAGGCCGGACAATTCGTGAAAATTCCTGACAGTGTGCTTGTTTTGATTGGTTTAAGCGGCACGGGCTTCCTGGTGGGCAAGGCCACGAGCACCATCCGGGAACCTGAAACGCCGGAAGATGCATCCAAACGCAAAGTGGCCGAAGCAAAGGAACTCAGACGCAAAGCGGAAGAGTTGGAAGCTGAAGCCGAAGACCTAATTGAGCCAGTCAAAAACGGGGAATGATATTGCATCAGGTCGCACCCCATTCGTCTAAAGAGATGAGGTCTCGCAAGTGTTTGTTGGGAGCCTATCGCCCCCTAATCCTTGCCATCTGTACTTTACCATTTGCGCCACAATTGGCGGCTAAGACAGATAATAGCCCCTGCCCTCCGCAAGAAACATTCGACATAGCAGAGGAAATTGACCAAACAGTGGGTTTCCCCGATCTGTCTCACCTAGATCCGCCTTTTGATGAAGGCACGTTCGAGCGCGTGTGCTCAGACCGGTTGTGCCTGGACCATGACCCCAGGACCAAGTCCGCTATCTATGTCGCGGCCAAGTTGAACCGATCCGTCGTCTGCGGGGATAATAATCGACCGAAGAATTGGAAAGTTGAAAACCGAGTAAAAACGGATCGTGTGGCACAGAATGCAGAGTACACCAGCTCAGGATTTGCGCGTGGTCATCTGGCGGCATCAGCAGATTTTCAAGCAAAATTCGAACATATGGAAGACACTTTCTATTTCTCCAATGCGGTGCCGCAAATTCAGGACGGCTTTAATGGCAGCTACTGGCGATACCTAGAAGATTACATCCAAGATCTGGCGATGAATGGGCACGAGATGATCGTTATCACAGGCCCCGTTCCAATGCCGCCTGATGGCAAGGAGACGGTGGTCACCGAAAATCAGAACGCCTGCGGAATCGAAATTCGTCTGCCGGGCTTTCAGAAACATGGCAAGGCCAAAATCTGTGATGAAAATGACAGTGACAACAATGTCGCAAAAGAATGCATTCCACCGACCGGTGTCACGATCCCCGCAGGTATGTTCAAGATAGTCTACCAGATTGATCAAGATGAAGCGTTTGCATTCTTAATGGGAAACTACGACCATCGAGAGACGCACAAGGATAAGCCTCTGAAGGATCTGGACAATAACCAGTACCTTGAGCTACATAGGGTTTCTATTGATGTCATCGAAAAGCTTACAAACATCGACTTTCTGACCCGTCAGTATTCAAGACGCGAAGACATAATTGAAGAAAGTTGTATTGCGACACCTTGGCATTGAAGCACATTATCGCGGTGCGAACGATTAAGTGAGTCTTCATTTGTATCTGTAGTGCGATATCCCTCTTGGAAGGCGCAATTTATGCCAGCGCAATCACTCCGGAAAACTATGCCATTGCAATCCTACAGGCGGTCTGATCCGATAAAGTATCAAAAGTAATTTTGAGGCCCAATGTCTAATCTTTTGAGTACCGAGAGTGCGCTTTCGGCTGTCAACGAAGCAAGCTCACGTGCCAGGTCGGCGTGGCTCGTATTGTTGTCTCTAGGCACATTCCTTGCGGTTACCTTGGCTTCAATTACGCATCATGACTTGTTATTCGATAAAGCCATCGCGCTTCCGGTATTGGACGTTAGCCTACCGCTATTTTCTTTTTTCGTTATCGCACCAACCCTATTTCTGACACTGCATATTTATTTTCTCGTTGTATTGTACCTCCTTAGTAGGCGTGTGTCAGTTTTTAGAGATACTCTGACGAGAGAGTACCGAGTAGAAGCGGATCGCAGGCGGGTCCGAGCGAAACTCGATCCCTTTATTGTGCTTCAGCAGATCACCGGTGACGTAGCGAGTGTCGTGCCGCGATTTCTTCTAAGTGCGGCAGTTTTGGTAACGGTGATCGCGGCACCCGCTCTAATCCTGCTCATATTCCAGCTTAAATTCTTACCGTACCACAGCCAGTGGGTGACTTGGTGGCACCGCACCTTGATACTTGCTGACGTTGCCTTCCTTTGGTTGCTATGGCCAGCTACGCTGCATCCCAGCGGTAAGTTTTTTCCGGCATTTTTCTCTCCATTCGTAGAGGTTAAAAGGGTGTCATCAATGATGGTCACTGCACTCTACGGGCAATACTCCCGAGAGTTGCAGGCCCCCAAAAAGACGTTGTTAGAATTGCTTCGTTTGGTGTGGGCGGAGTATTCCCGACTACGTGATGTCGCGACACCGATACAGTCAATTGCCTAGGCCATAGTTTTTAGCTTAATTCTCGTTGGTTTCTCAATGTTCGTAGTAACAATCCCAAATGGTGTATTGGAAAACTGGATGAGGTCGACAGGCCGCTTCGACTTCCAGACCCAAGAGCGCGGTGATAGTGTTTGGACGGTAACGCAGAACTTTTTCAACAGCGACATTAATTCAAATACTGGTGCATTCTTATTCGCCCGGAATCTCAGAATTGAAGGGAGCGCGGCTTTTGCTTCCAAGCCCGCCACGGTGAGGCTTGTCGGCCGCGACCTGCGGAAGGCGGCATTTTGGAACGTGGAGCTCCAAAATGTGGACTTCTCAGGCGCGCAGCTCCAAGGGGCAGTTTTCTGGAGCGCAACACTGGACCAAAGTCAATTTAACTGCGTGGATAATGAGAATAAAAAACACTGCTCTAACCTTACCGGCGCCGAGTTTAGAGGAAGCTCGCTCAACAGGGCCAGTTTTAAGTCAGCACACTTGAATGATACCCGCTTTATCGACGTCACGGCAAATGGCGTGAACTTCGAAGGTGTCGAGATTCGTCAGGCGCATTTCGTAGGAACCCGTTTAGCTGGCTCGAACTTTCATGGATCAATGCTTGCTGAGACTTCCTTCTTGAGAAACGGCAGCTATCCAGAGGACATTACAGATATTCGAGGTGCCGACTTCACCAATGCACATCTTATACGAGTTGATTTCTCTGGAGCAGATCTGTCAGGCGTTGACATGCGTGGCGCGGAAATTGACCAAGTATTGCCCCCGGAGGAAAAGCCGAGAAATTTTGACCAGAGATACATCACAATCACAAATTCCGACAATCCAAACAGTTTCTGGAATGCGCGTGCTGACCAAAGACCAGACCCAGACGAATTGAGCAAGTTCCTTGCAGAGCTTGGGTGCTACAACGATCAGCACGGCGGTACCGCACTTGGCATCATTAGGCGAGCTTCCCGCAGAGATGTGATAGCATTCAATGGAGATTTGGGAAAACTGACGGAGATGCTGTTGGTGCAACCTTGCCGCGGCACCGCTGCGCTAAGCATCCAAACCAAAATAGAGATGTGTAGCTCAGCCAATCTATGGATAGAAGAGTTTGATCTTTCCGCATGCCCCGCCGAAGCGCTGTCTCAGCAATAGGGTTTAGCGGAGTTCAAATAATTTGGTTATGCAATTGATGCATCTCGCACCCTGGCACTGAACTTTATCCTAAGGAATATTCTGGGCGGCAGACCAACACCGGCGAAAGGGCTTCAGTCTGAGGACATGATCGGTAAAAAGAACGAGCTTCAATGCGTGAATGGTGTGATGCCACCGGCAAAGGACGCTAGTATTGGTGCCGCCAAAGCAATGCCTGCCCGCAGGACCTCGCCTGCGCCTTCCTTCAGACCGTGGGATTTCTTCCAGTCTTCGACGTCGAAGATGGCTTCGGTCGCCCCGCTCTGCCCGGCCAAGCGGGCCAGCCGTTTGATCCGGCTGTCTAGGATCAGAGCGACCGGAATGTAAAAACTGAGCATCAACAGACAAAAATAGGTTCCGGTGAACAGCGCCGAGGCGGTGATCAATGAGCTGTAGGTGGCCTTGGCGGAATCCAGAATCAGAGGCATAGGCCAGTACATCCAGCTTGTAGCGAAAAACATGCCGAAGGTCAGAATGACGCTGGACAGGTACAGTTGCTGTCGCATCTGGTGCATGTTCCGTGCCAGTTCCTCGGCATTTTCTTCGACGTCGTCACTGTCTTTGGAGGCCAGACACAGGATCATTCCCGCAATCAGCGCACCAACGGCAAGCCCGGCCAGCGCGTTGATGATGTCCAGAACCCGTCTGAACATCGAAAACACTGGAATATCCCCGCACCTGCCCAGCAGCCACAAGCCATCAGGTTCCAAACACCCCGGCAAGGAACCCCGTGACAAGGCCGTTTCAAACACAGCCTTGCCGACCTGATGGTAAATCCGGGGGTTGGTTGATGCCATAGCCTGCTGGATCGTGGGTGTCAGCGCTAGCATGAAGATGATCAGCGCGGTAAAGCAGGCGCCAATTCTGGTACCCCGCGCGGTGGGTTGCACCAAGTTGCGGATTAACAACGCCACCGGTAGCAAGGCAAGGGCGGCAAAGAACCAGGAGGCCGCAAGAAACCGGAAACGGCCAACCGCCTCAAGCCAGGTGTTGTCATCATTCAGTATCTCTAGCGGCACATCCAGGTCCGAAGCGATCAGATGGCCAAGGATCAGCTCATGAATTCCAAAAACGCCCACCGGCAGCAACGCGATGGCAAAATAACGCAGTTTTACTCGACGGTTAGACACGTCCGACCTCTTGCGTTGCCGAAATCTATACTAAAATTCGTAACACAATTCAGGGCGATCGGCACCGGTTTAGAAAGGCGTAAGCGAGGCTTAATATGGCGGTGGAAGTCTGCTACGGGCTTCAACTGCCCCAGTGGCATTGCCAACTTGTTTGCTGTGACGGGAATTTTGTACGCAGTCGCCATTTGGACACTTAACAAGATTTCTGCTATCGTTACTTTGTCTGTTACGGCAATCGTATTCAATTTTTTTGCTGTGTCGGGTAAGATATCATGGCTATTAGGTTGGATATTCAATCGTCTGATCTAGACGATGAAGCGCTGTCGACATTTGTAGCGCAGCTTGATCGTGAATTGAACAACGCGGCCGGGGTCAGGTCTGCTCGCGCAAAGCGCAAACCCGCACCTGGAGAGCGCGCCTTTGAGTTATTGCTTGATCCCCAGCTCTGGATTGAAGTTGGACAATCAGCCGCTGTGTCGTCGTTAATCCAAGTTTTGAAAGCTTACGTTATTCGAGAAAAATCCGTCAAATTCGCATTGCGTACAGAAGGCGGCGCAGAGATCGCATTTGACGCTAAAAACTTCAGTGAGGAGCAGGTATTCAACGTCCTATCAAAGCTTGCCCCGGATGCCTCGCAAACTTCGTCTCAATCTGTTGCTGAAACTGATCAATTAGACGTTACAATCGAGCTTTTCGATCCCCCTCAGAAGCAAACTGAACACAGTCAAACAAAGCGGAAGATTGCAATTGTCGTCGGAATGGACAATTTCGAAGACCCTGAATTGGACGATCTGAGCTATGCACGTAACGACGCTACAGCGCTTCACAACCTGCTGCAGGGTGAGACTGGCGAACAATTTGATCATGTCGAATTGATAACCCAAGGAAACCATTCCGATGCGCTGACAACGATTGAACGGATAACCACCGAGACACAGCGCAGCGATCTATTACTGATCTATTACGCGGGTCACGGTTTAGTGCGAAACCAGAAGTTACACTTGGCATTTACCAACACGCGCTCAGATCTCGTCCATTCAACAGCTTTGAAATACGGCAACCTGCTCGATGTTGTTGAGCAAGCAGCGGCGCGCTTCCGATTGGTCATACTCGATTGCTGCTACGCGGGTGCAGCTGGGGAGGATGCCTCTCGTTCGGCGCTGAGCGAGCAACTCAAAATGGAGCTTGGGGCGAACAGCCGCACGTTGGTGATGACTTCGGCCACCAGCACACAAGTCGCTCGGGAAGCAAAAAGCTATCGACACGGCGTGTTCACCAAGTACCTCTTGGATGGATTGAAGGGTGAGGCTGACAGAAATGGTGATGGTTCAGTCGATACTCGCGAGCTTTTTGATTACCTCGAAGAGATGATGCAGGTTGAACACCTTCAGCGCCCGCAAAAATTCAACTTTTCAGGCAGTGGTGCCGTCACCCTACGTAAAACCGGTTTGCAACCACATCGAGACCTCGCTCGGCGTTTACGAAAGCAGGTCAACGACTTGCAGCATGAGGGCCTCCTTTCGGAGAGTCAGTCGGACCGGATAACCGGATTGTTAAAACTGAATCTCGACCAAATGGACCCGGTGCAGCGTCGCCGTTTTCGACTTTTAGAAGCTCATTTAATTGACGATTTCAAACCAGGATTGTTTTTCGATGAATGGGAACGGTTGAGTGTAAGCAAAACTTCTACGCCGCGAAAGCAGTCGAAGCAGCCACCGCCTGAAACTTCAAATGCAGTGAAATTCGGCGAGAAATGGGCTCATCTAATGTCTGGTGCAAACGAGGCAATTACCTCGGCCAAGCAGCGCGCGCGTGAAACAAAGGACACCTTGCAAAACAAAATGTCTGATTCAGAAACTCAAACCTCCGCGACACCGAAAAAAAGGCCATGGAAGTCACTAACTGCGTGGGACAAGTTCATGCGTGTCTGCAGTTATATTGGTCTATTGTTTGTAGTTTTATTTGTGTTTTTGTTCATCGTAGCGTCAGGCATGTGAAGATACCAATTCGTATAGGTCGGAAAGTTCTGCGATTCAGTCACCTGACGAATCGAAATGCGTACACAGAATGAATGTCCGGTTCAGGAAAGCTGCAGTGCAGCGTTCTTGCCAGCGCTCAAGTTCCGGTATGGGCCGCCCGCGAAGACGGCCCGCTCTCTCAGATTTCAACAGCTTCAGAGATCGCCAATGCATCTTCAAGCTCAACGCCCAGATACCGGACGGTGCTGTCCATCTTGGTGGACCTGTCGCGGTTTGATGCCGCTCCTTTGATAGCATTTATTGCAGCAAAGGAGACGAACTATGGGACTGAAACGAACAGACGAATTCCGTGCTGATGCGGTGCGGATCGCGCTAAAGAGTGGACTTACACGCAAGCAGGTGGCATCTGATTTGGGCGTTGGCCTATCGACTTTGAATAAGTGGATTTTAGCGCATCGCGACACGGATGTTGTGTCCGATAAGGACCTTGATCTTGTCCGTGAGAATGAACGGCTTCGACTGGAGAACCGCATTCTCAAGGAGGAGAGGGAGATCTTAAAATAGGCAACACAGTTCTTCGCGAGCCAAAAGCCATGAGATTCAGGTTCATCGAAGAACATCGTGACGCTTTTTGCGCTCATCGGATGTGCGCAGTTTTGGATGTCAGTTCTCGCGGCCTGCGGGCCTATCGCAGCCGACCTGCCAGCCAAAGGCAGAGAAGCGATATGGTTGTTCTGGCCCATATCAAGGAACAATCCCGGCTCAGCCTGGGCAGCTATGGGCGGCCGAGAATGACGGAAGAGTTGAAAGAACTGGGCCTGAATGTTGGGCACCGCCGTGTCGGTCGGCTGATGCGAGAGAATGGCATCCGCGTCGAACGATCCAAGAGATACAAGGTGACGACCGACAGCAACCACGCTTTCAATATTGCGCCCAACCTGTTGAACCGGGACTTCCGCGCAGATCGCCCCAACCAGAAATGGGTCGGCGATATCAGCTATGTCTGGACCCGCGAAGGCTGGCTCTACCTCGCCGTGATCCTTGACCTACATTCACGCCGGGTGATCGGCTGGGCGGTCAGCAACAGGATGAAGCGTGATCTGGCAATCCGGGCATTGAAGATGGCCGTGGCACTGCGGCAACCGCCCAAAGGATGTATTCATCACACGGATCGCGGCAGCCAATACTGTTCTCACGATTATCAAAAGCTCCTGCGACAGCATGGGTTCCAGGTATCGATGAGCGGCAAAGGCAATTGTTATGACAACGCCGCAGTTGAAACATTCTTCAAAACCATCAAGGCTGAGCTGATCTGGCGGCAGTCCTGGCCAACGCGACGGGCCGCCGAGCTGGCCATCTTCGAATACATCAACGGGTTCTACAATCCGCGACGAAGGCATTCAGCATTGGGCTGGAAAAGCCCTGTCGCCTTCGAACGGAAAGTCGCTTAAACGAGCACAGGGGGCGGCACTAAAATGCGACAGGTCCAGTGACGAAATCCTTCGCCGGGATGTTCGGTCTGATGGCTGTTGCCAACGGGTACCTGAGCGAGGACGACCCGGTTACAAAGTTTGTGCCGGAATTGGAGAGTTCAGGTGCATTTGGAGACGCGACCTTTGGGCAGGTTGAGGATATGACGGCATCGCTTGACTTTTCTGAAGACTATGCTGACCCCAATTCCGGCATCACCCAGTACTCTAAAGTCCTTGGGTTGAGAGAAGCCCCAGCGGATGAGATTCCTGCTGACAGCGTCTACACTTACCTGGCCACACTTCCAAAAGACGAAGCCCATGAGCAGGGAGACATTTTCCACTATCAGACGCCAAAAACCGATGTTGTGAACTGGGTCACAAATCGAGCCACAGGACGGTCTTTCCAGGATGAATTAACGAACCTCTGGTCGAAAATCGGAGCGGAAGGCGAAACCTATGTTCTTCTGGACAAAAACGGCACGCTATTTGCTGGCGGCGGCCTGAACGCAACTCCACGCAATCTTGCCCGCTTCGCAATAATGATGCTCAACGACGGCATGGTTGGAGCCGAGCAAGTCGTACCAAAAGAGGTTATCCAGAAGCTTTCGAATGGTGCGGATACTGAGAAATTCTCGAATGGCCCAGACGCAGGCGGCGTGATGGGCGGTGGCGATTGGAACTACCGCGCTCAGTTTTGGGTTCGTCATACGCCCGGCAAAGAGTCTTTCAACGCAATTGGTGTAAACGGGCAGTGGATCTACATCGACATTGACCGAGACGTAGCAATTGTCAAACAGAGCTCTCAGCCGGAATCGTCAACAAACTACTATGACGAGTACAATATCAACGCTTATGACGCGATTATCGCTTACCTGACCCAATAACCGCTTCTCGGCGAAAGCTAAAGAAAGGGCGCGCTCAACTTGTCTGCGGTACAGGTCGCCGCCTAGGCAACGCAAAAAAACATATCAATCACTTTTTCACAGCAATTGAACTACCACTTGGTCCGCAAGTGAGACATAGAACGGAAGCGCAGCGAACGGCCGGATTGGGTTTTGGCCATTTTCACGATTTGAATGTCCGGTTTCGGGAAATCGTGCTGCGCCGCCGCCGGCATTGCCGAGCTACGGTCGAGCAATCAAGGTTATTTTCTCTGCGCCAGCATCAGGCGGGTTCGTCCGCGATGTGTGAGTTTGACGAAGCCCGGAGCTCGCACTTGCAGCGAATGGCCGCAAAGCGGGCTGCTGCCGCAGCAATGATGGGTGTCAGTCAACGGCAGGAAAGGGCCGTTACCCATCATCTTTGATCCACACAGGGCGACGGGCCCCACTTGCTTGTGTTTTTTTCGGTTCACCATCTCCGACACGTGCCCAGAATCCTGATTTGCGGGGATGTGCTGTTTTGAGCTTAGCAAGATAGATTGCATGGTTGACCATTCCGCTTGGGCGGATTGCGTCCGCTTCGCCCGCCAGCAGGCCGAGTTTTCCGAGGTATTTTGCGCCGTGCCCATAGGCCTTGGAGCGTGCGCGGTCGAGGATGTTGTCCAGAAGGGCACGGTAGAGGATCGTCGCCGCCAGCGGATGATCGTGTTCCAGAAGGCCCGCAACTTTAGGCAGGGTGTGCCAGTCACCTCCATCCCAGCGGTGTGGGTGCGTCGTGATCAGTTTTGCCGCCAACTCAAGTCGTGGCCAGTCCAGGAAGAATCGCAGTGCCACTTCGGGGTCTGCCTTTTCCAACGCGAAGGCATGGGCGCGTTCTTCGACCTCGATATCCTCGAAGTCCGGCAGCTGTTTGAGGTGTTCCCGAAGAATGTCGGCGGACAACCGCGCCTCGAAACAGCGCCAACGCAGGGCCTGTGCGGCCGACCTGTCGCCGGTGGCGTCCAAGATGCGCGCCTCCAGACTGACCCGTTCTGGCGACAGGCCATCATCAGCTTCCCCAAAGGTGCGCCGCCCGGGCTTGCGCGCCCACTCCAGCGCCTCGGCGCTGCGACCGATCTCCAGAAGCTGTGCAGCGATCCCCAGCGTATCCTGCATATGCGGCGGCTTCTTGAACTCCAGTGCGATGAGCAGATCGAGATCCCCCCGCGCCGAGGCGAGGGTCTGACGCATCGCAGCCCATTGCGAGGTCATGGAGTAGAACCAGCCATCCGAATTGCGCGCCGCGTCCTCTACTTGCCGCTCGGCGATGGTGTCTTTCAGATCGCCGTCCCATCGCGCCAAGCTGTCTTGCGGCAGATGCGCCGCCACAGCCTCGGTCACGTCAGAGAGATAGCCATGCGTGCTTTCGCCAAGGGCGATCATAATCTTCTCGGGCAGCAGATCCGCTTCGGGTGCAGTCAGGCAATGCGCCAGATCACCGGTCGCATGGATCGCTTGATAATAGACGTCCTGCACGCGGCCCGAGGAATCGTCGACGCGTTCGAACACCTGTTCATGGGTAGCGATGAAGCGCAGCAGCCGGTCTATGGCCAAAGCCGGGGCGGCAGGGCCAAGCTCAGACGTGATCGTATCGGTCAGGCTACGCAGATCCTCGGCAAAGGCGCGGGCCTTGTCCCATTCGATGAAGCTCTTTGCCCGCGCCAGCCCGGACAGCCGCCGGTCGATCAGCTTAGCGATGGCGTCGGGGCCGGATTTCCCGGCCAGCGCCGCCTTGACCTGCCGCCGGAATCCAGCGTTGCGCTCGGCTTCTTCCATAACCAGTTGCGCGAGCTTGTCGGCACCAAGGTCTTTCAGCTTGTCAGTGGTCAGGGCAAGTTTGCGCGCCATGAGCAGGTCTCGTTAGTGAACTCTTTCCCCAATAAGTGCCCCGACCAGATCCTGGGGGCAAGTATTGGGTGTCCGACTAGTGAAATGCGGCAAGAAGACCCAATGGCCGCAATGCGAAAGCTGCGATGCAGCATGCGAATGCCGGGACAACGTCCGGACGGGGCCGTTCGTTCAAAATTAAGACTTGAACTAGCGACACTTCAGGCAGCCGGAGGTAACTTTAGTTGGCGGAAAGGTAAGTTAGTTGGTCAAAAGGCAAAATATCTCTGCATTTGACACCTTGTGTCAGATGCAGAGATATTTTGCCTTTTCGGAGTGTTAACTCTTTGTAGTTACAACCAATTGTTTTGGCTGCCGCGGCAATCCTGCCTTCGCCGCCAAGAAAAGTTTCCTTTTTTGTGATTAGACACAGGGAACAGGCTCACCCTTCTTTGAAGTCGAACATCGAGTTCTGCGTTCAAACCGCTGGAAACTTGCCTTTACTTCGGCGTCAAACGGCTGCCGGATATCAAAAGCAATTAAGCAATGAGATCTCGCTGAGATCTGCCGTCAGAAGGCAGCGGTTTACCTTCTCAAATTGACTCAGCTGACAGCTTGGAAATACACATATTAAATGTTCGACAGGGGTTCGGGAGACGATACTGATGACGATATCCAAAGGTCCTTCAGACGCAGAGCTCTCCGTTATGGTTCGTAAAATCCTGGTTCAATCGATAGAGCAAGCGAAAGTACCCACCTGGCGTGTGGCGCTACTGCCAATGTTGCTGGGGTCAGTATCCACCTTGGCTGTTATGGCTTTTGTAAAATGGCTCGTAGATTTCGGCTTGCTATGATGGCTTCCACTGAATGAGTGGTCACTACAGATACGATATAGTCACCTGTTGCAGGCTATTTCGGTTTTTGTAGGTAGAACCATCGCAACGAGGAATGGTTGGATACCGCGGCAAACATCTTTGCCTGAGTCCTCGAGTGTGAACAAAGCCCTAGATAATCCTTGGATGTACTCTGGTGTCGCCAAGTTCGAGCGGGCGTAACTGTCCATATGATAAGCCAATACATACCGTCAAATGCACATTCCAGACATTCAGAACTAGATTGCAAAGAGCGGATGAGCGTGGTTCGCGACGTACCGCGCCTGCATAGGCGCGCGGCTTGATCGATGGTGGCTTAGGGCTCGAAAGCACCTGTTTGAACCCACTGCAGAGATTGTCCGCGATGAGCCCAAACTGCGCCTCCAAGAAGTGAGCTATTCAGACGCTGTGTGAATATAGACTTGCGCGTTGCTGCGTCCCTGTATCCTGTTGTAGGCACTCTGTCCGTCGTCAGGGATTTTGGGACATATGGCCGCCTGATCGAAGATAGGATCTGGCTCAACTGGTTGTTGTGATTATGCGGCGGACTTGCGGTGAAGCAAGCGCCTGGTTTCGATTGTTTTCCGTTTAATCCTTTCGCGTTGTTTCAAAATGGTCTACCTGTTGCGATTTGGGGCCATCGAATTAGGTTTTCCGTTTGGTACATCCGCAGGACCTATTGATTGGACTCTCATCATTTCCTTTTGCACAATGGCTTTGCTGCTACCTTTTCAGGTTATTGATGCCGCAAAATTCTACCTTTGGTATCGAAAAGAACATCGGTGAACAGACGCTCGCAGTTTTGGGCATCATGGTTTGAACTGGATACGAACAAGAAAGGATGATTCGAATTGAGCCTGAGATTTGCGCATAGCTTCGCAATCGGCTTAGTTGAATAGCTCAGACATTTTGTTTTCATGGCTGCAAATGTGGCGCCAAACAGGCCGGGCACCTCTCCAATCGACGCGAGTTGCCACATTGCGGCCACAGACTAAAGGTGCATAACTTTTTAGTGAAGTTTGATCTGATTTTCCCCCTTAACGTGTGCTGTGACCTTTGTTAGCGAGAAGCTAATAAAATAAACAAAAGGTTACGGAATGCGTATTTTGAAGACCGCTTTTGGCGGAGTAGTTTTTGCATCTATCGCGTGTGCTGCATTTGCTGACGTTCCCGCGGGCATTGCCGCCCTTGAAGCTGGTAATGTTTCGGGCGCAGTCGAGGAGTTTCAGGCTGGTTTTGACGGCGGTGACGCAGATGGTGCGTTCTTCATCGGGCGCTTGTTTGAGATGGGTCTGGGAACTGAGCGCGACATGCGCCGCGCTGTCGAACTCTATAGCGCGGCCGCTGATCAGGGTAGTGCGCTGGCGCAGAACCGGCTTGGTTTGATGTACCTGAATGGTGAGTTGGTCTTGCAGGATTATCGGCGCGCCGCAGATCTGATTTGTGCAGCTGCGGAGTCCGGCGATGCCAATAGCGCGTTCAATTGCGGATTACTATTCGCGGATGGGCAAGGTGTCGACCAGGACGCAGACAAGGCGGTGAGCTACTGGCGGCAAGCCGCAGAGCAGAACCACGTGGCCGCAATCAATTATCTGGGTCAGGCCTACCGCGATGGCACAGGTGCAACGCAGAATTATGAGACCGCTTTTGAGAATTTCTCGCGCACCGGAGGAGCTGGCAATCCTTTGGGGCTCTTTGAACTGGCCAAAGCCTATCAGTCAGGCAACGGCGTGGATCAGAATCTCATCAAAGCGCATGGCTATGCCAATTTGGCGTCTGCGCGTGGCATGGACGAGGCTCGCGCTCTCCGAGATACACTAAATGCACAGCTGGATCGTGATGATCTGGAGGCAGCACAGAGCTTTGCCCGCGAATGGGAAGCAACGCCGCTGGGTCAGGCTGCGCAGTAGCGCGCTTTCAGGCTTTGAGTTCTCGTTGGTTCAGATTGGTTTAGCTGTTATGAAAACCCCCCTTTTATTCACGATATCTGTTCTGTGTCTCCTGAGTGGGTGTTCCAGTACGTCGCCTGAGCGCCTGAAAGAGATCTACGCTGTCGCTCCGTCGAGCGACGGCGGTTATACGGCCTCCATAGAAGTGCGCGCAAACCATGCCGATCAGCAGGATATGTTCAGCCAGAACGCATTCAACGAGATTTGTGCGGGACAAGCGTCCATCACGTCCCGTTCCGTCTCCGCCCCGTTCGACAAACAAACCACATACACACAGAAGACGTGGAATGCCGCCGCCGGGCAACTGGTCCAGACGGCGAGCTTCCCTGTGAACACGTCTCATGTTCGCATGACATACAGGTTTAAGTGTTCATGAAGAACAATGCGCTTCGCCTGTTGTTCGCTTGTATTGGCCTCGCTCTTTTTCACGTAACGGCTTTGGCGCAAGTGGCTGAACCGCAGCCTAGGGAAGAGGTGTTTTCGGACTGGCGCGTGACGTGTCAGGCGAAAGAGCAAGGCTTCGTTTGCCAGATGCAGCAAAGTGTTTCTGCTGAAGAGGATGGCCCTCCAGTCTTTCTGCTGAGCGTTTCTGACAATGAAGACACGGGGCAAAGCTATGCAGTCATAACGGTTCCTGTTGGCGTCTATCTGGCTCCGGGCATCGAGTTGCACGTGGACAAGCGCCGTCCCTTCAAAGTCTTGTACGAGGTCTGCGATCAGCTTGGTTGCCACGCGGGGTTTCGTCTGAACGGCGATGTCCTGGCGGCATTCCGGAAGGGGCTGGAAGTCAGGGCGCGGGTTTGGACGGCGCGCGACAAGGCCATTGATTTCCCGGTGTCGCTGCGCGGGTTCACCGCTGCATACAATCAATTCAGAACGGCGGGGAACAACTGATGGGTTTGCGATCCCTCTTCCTGACCACAGCACTCGGTCTCAACGCGATCTTGCTGATGGCAGCAGCTGTTTCAGCGCAAGGCGTCTCACCCGGTGATTTGCAGCGCATCGGCAACGATATTCTTCAGCAGCAAACTCAGCAGACGGAAGAACAGGAACGTCGTCGCCGGGAATTCGAAGAACGTGAAGATGTGGTACAGGACGAAGCCGCCGGAGCGGAACTCTATGTTCCTCCTCCCGGCGGGCCTTGTTTTGATATCCGCAGTATTGATCTCGAAGGTTTTGAGGCTTTCAAACGTGAGCCAGAAGGCTATCTTGATCTGATCGGCACCTGTGCGACAGCGGCCGACATCGCGCAAACACTAAACCTGATCAATACATTCTATCAGGAGCTGGGGTTCATCACGACCCGCGCTTATGTGCCGGAACAGGACATTGCAGACGGGTCTCTGGCGATCACCATCGTGCCGGGCCGGATCGAAGGCTATGTCTACGGAACCGGCAAACCGGCGGATGCACGCCTGAATACGGCCTTCCCGACTGCACGTGGTGACCTTCTGAACCTGCGCGATCTGGAACAGGGTTTAGAGAATATTAACGCGCCCCGGTCGGCCAGCGGACAGTTCCAGTTGGTACCCGGAGAAACACCTGGCGGGTCCTTCATACAGGTTGACGTGCAGGACCGCCGCCCATGGTACTTGGATTTCCAATTCGACAATTCCGGTTTTGAATCCACCGGCCGGATCAAAGGCACCAGCACCTTTGGTCTCGACAACGGGTTGATTTGAGCGTAACCGCTGCGGATCAAGCCAAGATCAGCGGAGAGCTAGTCGCCGGGAAGGGGCTGACGCTCAAATCCACAGCAGCCGGGATAGCCGTTGAAACAAATGCCGAGATTCTGGCCGAATCCCTGAATGTTGAGGCGCAGACTCGTATTGATTTTGATGGCAAGGCCGCCGCTCATGAGACAGCTTCTGTGTCGGCGGGAACCGAGCTGGCCACAGGGGCGGATTCAGAGTTGCTGGCCGACAGCGTGGCGCTCACCGGGGAAACTGCGCAGCTATCTGGTGAACTTCGAGCCGTTGATAGGCTGACGATTGAGGCAACGGATGGCGCGGTTGAGCATAGCGGTGTGTCTCGTGGGCAGAACGTCTCGATAATTGGCGACACTGTTGAGACTGGCGATACGTCGCAGATCGCTGCGGTGGATGGCCTCACTGTGACGGCAACTGATCAGATCCTCCTCGATGGCGAACTCGCCTCGGAGGCAGAGCTTGCAATCACATCGACCGGGGCATCAGTCACCATTGAAGATGGGACTGAAATGGTGGCGGACGCGCTCAATGTAGACGCCCAGACCCACGTCGCGCTAAACGGACGTGTTGCGGTTCAGAACCGAGCCGAACTCAAGGCCGGAGCCTCACTCACAACCGGAGACGCATCCGAGATTGTGGCCGGATCCATTGCTTTCTCCGGGACCACGGCTCTGATCGCCGGACAAGCTGAAGCACAGGACAGTGTTTCCATCGAAGCTCGTGATGGCACTTTGGAGCATGCGGGCAGATCTCGTGGACGGTCAGTCACCCTGTCCGGTGATCGTGTGCAAACCGGAAATAGCTCGCAAATTGCGGCCATTGCAGATTTGCAGGTAACAGCAACGGATCGGGCGGTCATTGACGGCACCATGATCGCAGGTCAACGGGCCGATCTTTCCGTGAAAGCTGGAGACCTTGATCTTCAAGGGCAGATAAACGCCCGCAACACCAATATTACTGCCTCCGGACAGACCAACCTGGGTGCGGAGGCGCTGGCGGTGGGGCAGTCGGTACTGGAGCTGCAATCCGGGTCGCTGAATGGAGGGCTTAGAGCCTCGCATTTCGATCAGTTGCGCGCTGGCGATGGTCTTGCGGTCACGTTGGAAACCGGTGGACTTACTGTCGCCGCATCAGAACGGGTTGAGTTCGATGGGGATCTTTTGCTCGATCTCGATGGTGACCTGGAGAACCGGGGTACGATCAAAGCGAGCGGTGATCTTCAACTGCGCAGTGGGTCTGATCTGAACAACCGTGGTGGTTTGTTGAAATCCGGCGAGACAATGCAGCTGGTCGCACGTGATGGTACGGTGCTGAACCAGTCCGGCCGCATCGAAGCAGATGGCGGTCTGGCTATCGAGGCCGAAACTTTCATCAACAGGTTTGATAGCGTTTCGACCCAGACTGCCACGTCAGGCGTTGAGATATTTGCCGGCACACCTGATAACAAGACGCGAAGTCGCACAGTCTCTACCGATCCTGCTGATCTGAAACTTGCCAGTTGCAGCAAAGGCATCATCCCCAACTCCTATACATCAAACAATTGCGCCACGATCTATAATTTTGGGATTTCGGATCAGTCCAATATCGGGGGTGTGACCTGGAGTTCCGGCACCTCTGTTACGACAACCGGCGCACGTCCGGAAATCCTGTCCGGTGCCGGGATCGCAATTCAGGCCAAGACCGTCCGCAACGATGCCGGTTTGATCTCCTCTGCTGCCGGGACCACAATCCAGAGCAATCGCTTCGAAAACACCGCCTATGAAGATGACCGCGTCACCCATTCGGCCACCTACACACGGCGAACGGAAGTCATTGATCACGGTAACAGCGATGCCAGCATCAGGGCCTATGAGTACATCAACTATTCGGCGGTTGAACGCGTCGAATCCAGCGGTGCAAGCTCTGTGTTGGGAGAGATCCTCGCTGGCGGTGCAATTAGCATCAACGGTTCGACCGTTCACGCCGACGGCAATATCAAAGCCGGAACCGCAAGTGTTGTTCCTCCGCGGGAAAACTCCAACGTAACCCAGACGTCTCTGCCTGATCTGATCGTCCCGGCCGCATCCCTGGCACCAGTGCAACCGGATGTTCTGGACCTACCTGCATTGGCGCCGGTTCAACCGGATGTGGTGAACCTCCCGCCTCTTGACCCGGTTCAGCCCAAGCTTCAGACGCTTGCAAACCTGGATGCTTTGATTGGTGAAGGTCGCACCAATTTTGGTACAATGCGGGTTTCCTACGATGATCTGCTCTCCTCCGATCATTTTCTGGACCGTTTGCAGATTCAGGATGAGCTGTTCCAGAACATCAACCGACCCACCGAATGGAACGGATATCAAAGCGACGGCGTAAGCTTTGAGGGTGGCAGCGCTGTCCAGATCCCAAATTCAGAGTTCATCGGGTTTGGTGACCGGTTTGGCTTGTCCGAAAGCGGGGTGTTGGCATCGCTGGATAAAGCCAATAAATCGGAAAGTGGTGATTTGAAGATTACTGCCGGCAGCATCACCGGTTCGGGTGGATTGCTGATTGCCGAAGACGGCACGCTGTCGCTGACATCCTTCGGCAACATCTCTTTTGAAGACACCGGGCTCGGCGGGGACCTGATCAAAATCATTGCTGGCGGGGACTTCTCCGGTAAAGCACTGGTGATCAAATCACGTTCTGACACTTCGATATTTGCTGCTGGCAACGTCACTATCGAAGGTCTGGCGCAAACAGAAGAATATTACACCAACACAAGTGTCACCAAGATCACCGAGAACCTTGCCTCGCGCTTTGACGTGGGTGGTGACCTGTCGATCATCTCCTCTGCTGACATGACACTGGCCGGTGTTCAGGCCCAGGTCACAGGAGACACGCGGCTGACGGCAGGTGGTGGCCTCTACCTGCTCGCCGAGCAATCCGGCGTCCAATACAGCGAAGGCGATGCGAAGAACGGGACGGATCGCCTGACCCTGACCGCCCAGGTTACGCAACTGTCTACAGGTGGGGACTTCATCGCCAATGCGGGCGGGGACGCGGTACTGGTCGGAACACAGATTGATGCGGGCGGAAAGGTACATCTGGCAGCGGCTGGCGATATAGTTCTGGCTGCCGCGCAAGACATAGCTAAATCGGAAATCCGCAAAACCAGCAGAGGGTTCCTGTCGAAGAAGAAGGAGACGCGATCTACGCTTGCCGTCACCAACCGCGGCGTCGGGATCACAGCAGGTGATGACATCGATATTATCGCCGAGACAGGTGACCTGACCACTGCTGGGACAGAGCTCGCCAGCGCCTCCGGTGACATCAACCTCACTGCGACCGAGGGCAACATTCTCGTCGGAACCTACACCGATGTGTTTGAAGAGACGCATATCAAAGAGAAGAGTTACCTTGGTGGGCTGCTGAGCAAATCCAGCCAGTTGCACACGGTCGATCACATCAATACTGGCACAGATGCGTTGGCAGCGCTCGATCTCAGCATCGTGTCCGGCTCAGACACTACTTTGGTCGGTGCAACGCTGTCAGCTGGCCAGAACCTGAACATAACAACTGGGGGTGATTTCTCGGTACGGGCCGCAATCGACAGCCACCGCTCAGAGTTCTTCGAGACCGACATGGGTCTGGTCACCATGACCACGATCACTGAGACCAGCTTTACGGAAACGGCCGTGTTGACCGAATTGCTTGCCGGGCAAGGCATGAGTTTCGAGATAGGCGGAAACGCTGAGCTGGTGGTGTATCAAACCGCAGGTGTTGATGCGCCGAACCCGCAAGATCTCTACCCTGAAGAGCTTCTGGCCATCGATGGGCTGGAACTGATCAGTCAGGAACTGGCGGATGAGTATTTCTATGACAAGAAAACTCAACTCTCGCCCGCATTCAAGGCGTTGGTGGCAATTGTGGTGGCGGCTTATGTACCTGGGATTGTTGCAGGGCTCGGACAGACCGTAACGGCCACTACCGCAGCAGGCGCGACAACCACTACAACTTCAATCGCGGGGATTACAACCGCGACAACGACAGCGAGCGGTATTCATCTGACTGCAGTTGGTCAGGGACTGTCTGCGGCAATTTCCAGCGCAACAGTTTCGACACTGGACGGTGTTGTCTCCGGTAATCTCGACCTGGGTGAAATCCTCGAAACGGCGACATTTTCGGGCCTTACAGCAGGGCTGACCGCTGGGATCAATTTGGATGATATCGTTGGAAAAATTCCCGAAGGCAGCCCGCTCAATGATGCGCTGCTTGGGAATTTCGGCAATGGTAACTTGACAATAGCAGGCGTCCTTGAAGGAACAATTGACGGCGCAATTTCTTCTGGGCTCAGTTCTGCAGTCTACGGAACTGACTTTAGTGATAATTTCACTGCAGGTCTCGCCACCACGCTTGTGAATTTGGCCACTGCTGACGCGCAGAACGTAATCGGAGGAACGTTCGAAGCGGGCTCAGCTGGAAACCTCCTGGGCCACTCGCTCCTCGGCTGTCTGCAAGCAGAGGCAACTGGAGCAGATTGCGCCTCAGGTATTGCGGGTGCCTTGAGTGAACAGGCTTATGTGGCGGCTGTCGGTGGTACAATTCCGCAAATCGGTACCGACGAATATCAGGCGTGGAAAGATCAACATAGTCAGAGTATCGAACTTGTCGGTGCAGCCGTGGGATTTGTGTTCTCCGGCGGAGAAGCTGAAAATGTCAATTCGGCCTCAAGCT
Organism: Ruegeria sp. Ofav3-42; assembly: GCF_022347725.1. GTDB lineage: Bacteria > Pseudomonadota > Alphaproteobacteria > Rhodobacterales > Rhodobacteraceae > Ruegeria. The sequence continues at coordinate 128,764 of NZ_JAKRGB010000013.1, read as the reverse complement.
ATGCTGTCTCAGCCTTCCAAAACAACTATCTTACCAGCGCTCAACGAGCGGAAGTAGAACGCTTGTTGGCTGAGAAAAACGAGCTTCTGGGCGGGGAATGTCAAATTGATGCGACGAGATGCGAGGCCATCGAAAAGCGCCTGGCAGAGCTGGAACTGGAATCTGCGCTTAACACATTGGATCTGGAACAGGCTTGCAAATCCTCGCTAACCTCGGCGGCCTGTACCGCGCACGTCAACGAAGCCAGAAATTATATTGCATGGGCCGACGCCAACGGTCACCGGTTCGATGTCAACATTGGGCAGTTCTACCACCCCGGATTGTTGGGGCAAGGCAAGGCTGGTCTCGATCAGAGCATCATTCAGGCAATCGAAGAAAAGCCCCAGGTTACGTCATTGGACGATTTGCGCGACACCGTGCACAAGCTCAATCAGGCTGGACGGTTCACTGGCCTTTTCGGGGAGGCTGATGACCTGAAGCGTCAAGGCCAGCTGATGGACGAATTTGGTCGTTTGAACGACAAAAATGATCCATTGGTTCAAGTACCTTGCGGGCGGTCTCCCGTACCATGTTACTCGAACCGACGCAGTAAAATTCGAGGTGAACTGTTAGCCTACGGCATCAAGGACTTCTTTGTTCCACGCACAATCGGGGGTGTTATCTTTGAAGTCGGAACCGCAGGCGCAGGCACGCTCGTCAAGTTCGGTGGCAAGACATTCCTCCGTGTCGGTGACAATCTCCTGGAAGCAACCGCAGATGGCGCGGGTGGGTATAAGGTTGCTACAAATAGGATAGTCCCAGACGAAATTCTTGATCAGGCGGATTTGGATCGATTTGCCAACTTGCGAAATGATCTTGGCTTGACGAGTAACAACCAATTGAGGCGGAATGTTGCAGTCGGTGAAGGCTATGTGGATGGTGTCAATATCGGTGAAATCATCGGTGTAAGTGGTAGACGCGGTCCAGGTGTTGAAATGCCTGAGAACCCAATTTTCACAACCACAACGGTTGGTCATCCGCGAAATCTGGACTCAGAGGTATTTGTTTTGGAAAATCTTGCGCAGCGTTTGACACCACAATCGACTGGTACGATCAGACTTCTTAGTGAAAGAACGGTTTGTGCATCTTGTCAGGGTGTGATCACACAATTCAGAGAAATGTTCCCTAACATCAATCTGATCGTTCGTTCGGGTAGCCAGTGATGCCAAGTATCGATTACCTAAATGAATGCCGCAATTTTTATGCGAGAGTGCTCCAGCCGCAATTTGACGTGCCATTGGGAATCAGTGAAGCTGCAGTGAAGGAGTTGGAGCGCGAACTTGGATTCGCTTTGCCTGAAAGCTATCGTCAATTTTTGCTTTGGATGGGGAACGACAAGCAAGGAGCGCTCAGGGGCAGTGAGTGGTTTGCCGATGAGATCGTGTTCAATAACGAATTCCTTGATGAGTTCTTATCAGACAATGGCATAGCTGAAACGACTTCAGATAGACGTGTTTGTTTCTTCGTTCATCAAGGTTACATGGCGGCTTGGTTTGATTGCCTCGATGGCTCGGACCCGATTTGCCGATTCTATTCTGAAGCCAACTCGGAGCCGTTCGCAATCGATGCAGGCCCGTTCACCTCATTTCTGTTGAAGGAATTGCAAGGGGTGGCGGACGCAGTGAAAACATGAAGCTTCTTCGTTATGTCCTGCACTTGATAACTGTGCTGCTGATCTCAGTATTGGGTAGCAGTTTGGCCTTCGTACTGCCTCAAGCTGCAGCTGACATCGATTTTCACCAAGCCGAAACTTTGCATCTTTCACAAGCGAATTATGTTGGCTTCGCAGCCCGCGCACCACCAATAACCACCATCAATGTTGCGAGTACAGGCACTGCTGTTGTTGCGCATGGCAACGGTGTCTTCACTCATGGGCACGAAACCGTTGTTGTACTCTTCGATTTTAGCGCTGATTTTTTTGCTACAAATAGGGCACCGTTGCCGGATCGATATGATCTTGATGCTGAAATCGACGGAATTCGGAACTTAGGTGATCCAAATGCTGGCGTTGTAAACACTGACAGAGTGCGCCCAGTTAATGGTCGTGTTCCTATCAATTCACAGCAGTATGCAGGTACCACTTTTGAGTTGTCAGGTGAATTGGGACAAAGATACCCACATGGCGTACCATTTTCAGGTGCTGGTTACCCTGATTTTTCTCGCTATTCACAGGCTAACGTAAGAATTGAATTGACAGGTAGCCGAAGTGCAGATTTTACCGCAGCTAATAGAGCGGCTGGCTTGGATAGCACGCCACCAAATATGACATGGCACCATCACCAAGATGCTGGCTATATGCAGCTAGTGCCAACTGATTTGCATGAAGCTGTGCGCCACACTGGTGGTGTCGCAACTTCCGGCATAACTCCATACAGGTGACAATATGGTTGAGATAAATCAAAACGCGGAACCTACCAATCAGCATGCCATCGAACTGTTTCAACGGTTTATTGGCAAGAAGTTACCCAAAGACTACGCGAAGTTTTTGCTGGACTATAATGGTGGTTCGCCGGTGCCGGATGCCTTTGAATTTGAAGATGGCTCTGGTGGTTCGAGTGTGCGCTACTTTCATGGACTTCGGAAAAATGCTGATGATGACGACCTGCTAAGAAATATAGACGTATATAAGGATCGTATGCCTACGGATTTTTTGCCGATTGCATCTGATTTTGGTGGAAACAAAATTGTTATGGCAGTCAGCGGCCAATACTATGGTCGGGTGTTCTTTTGGGATCACGAAAATGAAGTCGACGAAGGCTCTGTGGCGGGAATGCAAAATATGAGCCTGATAGCTAAGAATTTTTCTTCGTTTTTGAGTGGGCTACATGTGTAATCGCACTCACCTATCCAACTCTTTAGAGACGTTGCTGAGCTCCAGTTCGATTGTGATGCGTTCGAGCAAATCTTGGAGTTCTTCGTGGGCGTGGTTGAGATTGACGGCATAGCTTTTGCCGTAATGTGGATAAAAGGCCGCAATCTCTCAGCGATTGGATGCAACTCCTACCAAAGTTGGAAAACGATGCCGCGCAGTATTAGTAAGAACGCGCGGCAATGCTATTGAAAACACTGCGGCATTCCTATGAGAATATGCAGCAAGTCGTGAACCGCAGAAAGCAGACCTCCGTCGAGACCGCAGCCTCGGTCGTTCTAAGCCTTTCGCGTCATTTGATAGAGCTAGTTATTCAGCTATGTTCGGTTGTTTCATCCATTGCCGGGAAAAACTGGCAAGCTGCACCCGGGCGAATCTTAGAGAGCATAGCATCACCTTCAAACACACTTCGGGAGGCGAGCTTCTCTTCAAGTTCTTGAACGCGTGTACCAACAAAGCGCGAACGACCGTGTGCACCTGCTTTCAGAGGCGGAATACGCTCAAATTTTGCAACGCCCTCACTTGTCTTTTCGATCTTGAAAATCGATATGATCAAGCCGTGTTTTACCCCGATTAGGCAATCGACTAATCTGGATCGTGGTTCGCCAAGGTTCCAATCCCCCAGAGTCACATATGCCAATTGCTCCTCCGCGCCCGCCTTGACCAAAGCGTTAGTGTCTTGCTGATTCAAACTCACGAAAAGAATGTTCCCTCGGAGCAACTCAACGTCACTTCGCTCGATGGGCTTGTCATAAAGCTCTTCAACTTGGTTTTTCTTCAACCACATGAGTCGGTCACCATGACCCGCGACCGCGTTGGTGTCGCCGACCAGAGGGATGAGGGCAGCTTCCAGAGCGAAGGATTCATCGTCTGTCATGCCATGTGAAACAATGAAAACCTCAACTTCTTGCCCAGCATTTTGGATAGCTTGAATTGTGCTGAGCTTATGTTCTTGCTCATTCAAGGGCTGGTCCTGTCGTCCTCTCGCAGCTACCGCGTGATCGAAACAGCGACTTCCATTGCCCTTTCCCACATAAAAGATGCGCTCTTTTAGAGAGCCCTTCGTTCTGGGATCAGCTAAGGCGTACACATATGCCTGCAATTTGGCCGAAGTCATCGAGTTGAAATGCTGCATTATCTTCTTTCAAACACGCATGGATAAATCAGTCTTTCAACGAGTAACTTGCTACGTTGGCTGCCTAAAGCGGGTATCGCAACATCAAAGACTTAGCGCCCCGCATAGCGAATTTCACAAGCTCGTTCAATATACAGACTAGGCTCGACACCGCCATTCGATGCGATGTGCTCAATTTTGACGAGTAGTGGTCCGCGTGACATCGGTTACTTCCGAGCCCTTTGCGGACCTCCGCTAGCTCGACTGATTTTGCTAGCGCAGCACGACATGAACGCAGAACCCAACTATTGCCGAGATCTCTCCATAAACAGTGCTTCTTGATCTCCATAGCGGCCCAAAACTTCATTCGCGAAACCGACCTTTTTTGCAACATTGATTGAGGCCGAATATGCAGGATCGAACATCGCCGAGGTATGCGTGCAGGATAGAGTCGTATCAGCCCAATGCATCATCGCGGTAACCGCTTCGGTTGCGTAGCCTTTTCCATGAGCGCAGGTTCTGAGCACCCACCCAGCTTCTGGTCTTCCGTCCAATGTTGGCTCCGTATCACGATGATAGTCCGCAAGGCCAACCTCGCCCAGGAAATCACCGTCGGCTTTGGATTGAACGACCCAATACCCAAAGCCCAAGAGTTGCCAGTGACCGGCATAGCGCAGTAGCCGCGACCAAGATTGCTCATGTGTCGACGGCACTCCGGATATGTGAGCAACAACCTCTTTGTCAGCCCACATTGATGCGCTGTCATGAAAGTCACTTACTTGATGGCCACGAAGAAGAAGGCGCTCGGTTTCGATCGTCGGCACCAGCGATGCGTCATTCATTTAATCAAACCCTTCAAATAGAATTCAGCGAGAGTTCCGAGCGCTTAAAATGTTGCAGGCGGATTTCGCACTCCATGATTGAAACGCGGGAAAGGTCAACCCTTGCAGACATTGATTAAGAGTGCCGCATCAGCTCACTCGGACTCTCTGAAGGCCTTCTCTGCGGTAGGTATCTTCTGTTGGCAAGAGCCCACACCCGCCGTTTATCAAGCTTCGGTCTTTCGTTTGTGCGGCAGGTCGAAAACCGCACATTCCGGACGTTCAAGTTCCAGTGTTGTGTGGCAGGTGGGCGGACGAAGCTGCCGCTCGCTAAAAAAGGCGGCAGCTATCCTCAGTAGTTACTTAGTCTGCAATGCACCTCACGAAAGCCTCGGAGAACTGGCCTCCTTCACCGCTCGGACATTGGAAGGCACACAGCCTGACTTTTCTGGTGTCAATGTCTTCCACGCCAAACGTCGATGCAACAGAGGCACCCAATGCTTGGATTACAGACAGATGAAAGTCTCCATATTGCGGCGCCGAATGACCATTTGAGTTATGCTGGTTGCGGCTTGTGAACTGTTCCAACGCTTCGCGGATCCGCTCAGGGCCGTCGGCTAAAACTTGGAACCCGCGCAAAAACGCTCTGCGACGTTCGCTTTTGGAAAGAAAACGGCGTTCAGCATGGCGATCGTGCAAGAGCAAGGTGCCCAAAGCTTCGGATGCTCGATACAAAGCCGGGATCGGCAATGTATCACACCATAGCGAGCTGTTGTGGCCGTAAACACGTCGAGACAAATAGATATCGATTTCATCGGCTCTTTCTGCGGTTGAAGACTGTGAGGCCGCGTGCAAAATCTGATCAATGTTCTGGCGGATGAGGTAAGTCGCATCCAATCGGATGTTACCTTGCACCTCGGGTTTCAACTTCAAAAGGGAACAACCGTGCGACAGGCATCTTTGGATCTGGCGAACCTGCCAATGATGACGATGGATGACCTCCCAAATCTCACCGCCATTCGCCAACTTGTCTGCCACGCATCTGGGGCAAACCCTCACGTCCCCGCGTGCCAGAGTTTCCGTGTCCATGGATTCGCCGCCAACGCAGTACTTCATCGACGATGTTTTGATGATCACGGTGTGATCGAAAAAGCCGGACTGTAAACCAGTCAGTTGTGCCGCCTGGCTTAGCGATTCTGCGCTTCCGGTAGAGAGCAATGTCAGGTCCAGACCAACATCGAGACAAAGTTCCGTCATGCTGGAGCAGAAATTCCGGGCCGCAACTCGGGACAAATACGATGTAGGCGTTTTGTTCGCATCCGACAGCACGAGGCCGGGTGTGGAGCGCTTACCCCCTACGCGCACCTTGAGGGCGCATCTTACCGGGCGCTTGCTAAGCAATTCCCTGCAGGCACGACCGCTATCTTCGAGCACCTGACCAAATGTGAAGCTGCCAACATCGCGCGTCAAAAGCTGCACCGCCACCGTGCCGTTGATTGGGGTCCGATATTGGACGCGCTGAGCCAATCGGGCGATGGCCTTGCAGATATTGTCAGGGATGCTGCGGACGCTGGTGACGTGGCAGAGGTGATCGGAATGGTCGGAAAACTGACCGAGAACGTGCAAACCCGCACCGAACTGGCGGATCGTCTCCGGCGACAAGAGCACCGAGAACTGGCTGAAGTGGTGCGCGAACTCGCCTCTGCTTTCGTGCTACACTCGCCAACGAAAGCACCGGGCGTGGTGGCTGCAATCATCGAAGGCAGGGCATGTGCCACTGTTCTATTGGAGGATTTGGATGACCATGGCTGACGATACGAATTACACTCTGACCATGGCGGACGTGCAACGGCTTTTAGACGATGTGAAACTGCAGCGTCACGAAGATGAGCTGTACGAGACAGTTGTCGCTCAGAAAGTGCACGAGATGTCTGAGAGCCCTGACCTTGAGCCGGGGCACTACAAACTGGCTGATCTGGGCACTGCGTACGACAACGTAATCCAAGCGCTGCAGCGTTTTTACGACATTGGGCAGAACCTGCAGGCCAGTGGTGAAACGGGCACCATGGCGCTGGATGGTGGCGATGTGCTGGACGCCTGCAATGCGTGTTGTCAGGCAACCGACGCGATGACCAAGATGCAATGGCGTTGGGAAGAGCTTCACCCGATGTTTGCCAAGGGTGGATCGGAGTGGACCAAAGAACAGATGGGGAGGTTGAAAGATGGCGCAAGTCCAGAAGATTGAGGCGCTGAACACTGTTGTCGATGACCAGCCTGACCCGGCGCATGACATCAACGGTGTTTTGGACATGATCGGAGAGATGGCCCAGATCACTGCGTCCTTTGCTCGCGATCCTAATCAAGATGCGCAGACCCGTGTTGGTGCTGCTGTGGCAACGGCGACGATCATCAGCAAGGCTACGCCTGCCCTCCGAATACGCGATGAGTTGATCAGTAAGGAGCGAAATATTGCTGCCCGCCGATTGGGGTATCGAAGCGCGTCTGGTGGAGATGATCCGTTTGGTCCGATCAGGCGTGCCGAGGCGATCAACACCCTGAAGCGCCACCGCCAGCGAGTGATTGGGAAAGATGATGGCTGACGCATACAAGATGTTGAGGGCCTTCGAACCAAAGGCTACTCGGGTGCTGGCAAAGCTGGCCGCAAAGGGTGACAAGCGTGCGATCAATCGCCTGCGCCGGGCGTACCCTGACAGTGCGGATGACCTGATTGCAGAGGCAAAAGACAACGACAAAAACCTCACTCAAGGGGGGTCGGTGTGACGCAATACATCCGTGGCTGGACCTATCTGAACGATGAAAAGCAGCCCCGGTCGATCAACCGGCATCACCGAACAGGTGGCTACCACGAGGGTAAGAACCTGCACCGTCTGACCTACGCCGGGTACCCTACGTTCTGGCCAGAAAGCGCGTCGAATGCGGAGAAGGGCGGGTGTGGCTGGCAAAGTTTTATTGCGATGACACTGGGTGGTCCCGGCCCTTCGTTTGGGTTCGATCTATACCGTCCCGAGCCTGAGCGTTTCGACCCCACAGGCTATTGGCGCAGTAAGATATTCCAGCCGGGCGACGACCCGGCATCGCGGCAGCGGCGTCGATATTGGCGGATGCAGTTTGTTCGCAGGGTGCTCGCGACCCAGAAATCTTTCCCTCACATGCGGGACATTCCAATGGACGAGCGACCGTGTCGGTATTGCCTGCAACTCTTCCAGCCGACCCGTGAGGCGCATTTCTTCTGCTCTGACGGGTGTCGTGTGGGCAGTCACAGATTTCATAGGCGAGTGACAAAGAACGGGGATTGGGGAAGCTATCAGCAGCGCCTGAGTAAGATCAGGGAGCGGAGATGGGAGAAACGAAATGCCGAGACGTAGATCAACAGGTCCAGACTTTCTGTCAAAGACCAACGCGATCCGAAGGGCGAATGGTCAGTTGCCTCTGACACCCTTGAAGGGGTCCATGTCAGGCAGGAAGGGTCGTCCAGCCACTGGTATGAAATCGGGCGGCACCTCCCCCAAGTCCACGGATCACGGAACAAATCGCCAATGGGGGGCAACCCTTGTCGAAAAGGCAGCGCCGTGGATAGTGTGAGGTTCACGGCTCCGATGTAATCTCCCGGCATTGATGGTCGCATCCTGTTGGCCATCGTAGTTTGGCGTCGTTCTTACTTGCCAGAGGTGGGTCACATTATCCCATACCTAACCATCTGTATGTCAGGGCGATTGCACTTTGTTGATTGATGTGATCATTGTTGTCTCTCATGAAATCACTCTTTGGACGATCACATTAAATTTCGTCTAAAAGATTGAAATTAATAAATAAATATTAGAAGGGAGTGCTGGTTTGGCGAACAAGGAGGCCACTGCCAGGATAAAGATAAATAGGCTTTTAGAGAGCGCAGGTTGGCGGTTTTTTGATGACGAGAACGGCACGGCGAACATTGTTTTAGAGCCCAATATAAAAATCTCTCAGGATGATCTTGATCGCCTTGGTGATGATTTAGAGAAAACCACTAACGGATTTGTTGATTTTTTGCTCTTGGATGGTGATGGAAAGCCACTGTTAGTTCTTGAGGCAAAGTCCGAGGACAAAAACCCATTGGTCGGAAAGGAGCAAGCCAGACGTTACGCACGGTCACAAGATGCTCGATTTGTGATCCTCAGCAATGGGAACATCCACTACCTCTGGGACTTGAGGCAAGGAAACCCTACTGTAATTACAACATTTCCAGCGCTAAACGAAATCGGACATCACTATCAGTTTGAGCCTGATGCGGAGCGCTTGGCGAGCGAGCACGTTGCGGAAGACTACATCGCACTAACTCAAATGCCCGGTTATGCACAGGAGGCCGCGTGGCGAGCTGAAGCAGAGCGGGTGGGCTTTGTCGAAAAGAACAAGCTAAGATTTTTGAGAAATTACCAACTCGGGGCCGTCAGGAGCGTTCAGGAGGCGGCAAAAACCGGTGCAACGCGCTTCCTATTCGAGATGGCGACGGGGACTGGCAAGACCCTTACCTCTGCTGCGCTCATCAAAATGTTTTTGAAAACGAGAAACGCAAAGCGCGTTTTGTTCCTCGTTGACCGCCTTGAATTGGAAGTGCAGGCTGACAAGGCTTTCAAGGAATACTTGAAAAACGATTTCACTTCAGTGATCTACAAAGAGCAAAAGGACGATTGGCGAAAGGCTGACATCGTCGTCACAACGGTTCAATCATTATTGTTCAACGATAAGTTCAGGCACAAATTTGCTCCGACAGATTTTGATCTTGTCATTTCCGATGAAGCCCATCGATCAATCGGTGGCAACGCACGAGCAGTCTTCGAGTATTTCATTGGTTACAAGCTTGGGCTTACCGCCACTCCACGTGACTACCTAAAGGGCGGGAAGAAGGACGGTTCCACTCGAGACCCACGCGAAACTGAGCGTCGCATGATGCTCGACACTTACCGCACATTTGGTTGTGCTTCAGGTGATCCGACCTTCCGCTACTCGCTCATTGACGGGGTGCGAGATGGTTTTCTCATCAACCCCTATGTCGTTGATGCTCGCACCGGTGTTACTACTCAGCTCCTTTCGGATGAAGGATTTGTCATTGAGACAACCGACAAAGATGGGAACGAAGTCAAGGAAGCGTTCGCGGGGAGAGATTTCGAGAAGAAGTTCTTCGCCGAGGCAACCAATTTAGCTTTCTGCAAGACACTCTTGGAGTACGGGTTGCGTGATCCGATCTCAGGTGAATTTGGCAAGACCATCGCTTTCTCAGTTAGCCAAAACCACGCCGCCAAAATCACCCAAGTCCTCAATGAAATGGCCGATCAGCTTTGGCCGGGACGATACAACTCTGATTTTGCTATGCAGGTAACGAGCCACGTCACCGACGCCCAGCGCATGACCGTGAACTTTGCCAACAACAACCTTGGTGGCCATAGCGGGTTCTTGGAAAACTACCGCACCTGCAAGGCTCGGGTTTGCGTCACCGTAGGCATGATGACCACAGGATACGATTGCCCTGACTTGTTGAACCTCGCCCTGATGCGGCCAGTGTTTTCGCCTTCAGACTTCGTTCAAATCAAAGGACGGGGAACGCGTAAGCATAACTTTGTAGCGGAAATGTTCGACCCTGCCCAAAAAGCCGCCCTTGGCGATGCCCCAAAAGACACCTTCCGGCTCTTCGACTTCTTCGCGAATTGCGAGTACTTCGAGGAAAAATTCCAATACGATGAGGAATTGACGCTTCCACCGCCTCCCACTATGCCGCTGACGACAGGGTACGAAGGCGGTGAGAATAACACCACCCATAGCGGGATCGGCAGCTATGAGCACTTCGCACCAGATGATATTGTCTCACAGGTGGAAACGCAGATCGGCACGGAAGGGATGCGGATCGACCGGGAACTGTTCCGAAAGTTCGAAGAACATGCGCGTGGCGATGACGCGCTTTCGCAGCTTGTTGAAGCGCAGAATTGGGAGGCTGCGACCCGCCACGTAATTGAAGAAATCTTCGACAAACCGAACGAGTTCTACAACCTTGAAAAACTCCGCCGTGCTGCAGGTGTAGATCGCCGTATCTCTGTTCGCGAGTTGATCGAAAAGGCGTTCGGCTTCATTCCCAAGTTTAAGAGTAAATCTGAGCTGGTCGAGGATGAATTCCAAAACTTCCTAATCGATCAACAGCCTGAAGAAGGCGACCACATCCGCGAGATGCGCTATTTCTTCGAGGCATACATCCGAGATGCCCATGTTCGCGCCAAGATCGACGCTGGCCAGTTCGCGGACCTCAATGTAAATCCCACTTTCACGACGCGCGACCTCAAGGACGTCCCCAAAGAGTGGCGCAAACGCATACCCGAATACATCAAGGACTATGTGTCCTTGAACCCGTTCATGTGATGAAAGAACCCAATGCTCGACGCCGAAACAAAAAGAAGAATTGATACTTGCCGCGACATCCTCGTGGGCAAGGTCCCCGATCCGAAAAGCCAAGTAGAACAGATCACCGTCGCGCTAATCTACAAGTTTATGGACGATATGGACCTTGAGGCCGAGGAGATGGGCGGTAACCCGACCTTTTTCACAGGCGAGTATGAGAAGTTCCGCTGGTCCAAACTGGTCGCCCCCGGCGTGACCGGACAGGATATGCTCAACACCTATTCCGAAGCGCTGACCAAGATGGTCGAGAATGACGGTCTTCCTGCGCTATTCAGGCAAATTTTCCGCAACGCTTATCTGCCTTACCGCGATCCCGAAACGCTAAGGTCCTTCCTGCGCGAGATCAACGGCTTTATCTACGATCATAGTGAGCGTTTGGGCGACGCCTTTGAATACCTCCTTTCCGTCCTTGGAAGTCAGGGCGATGCGGGTCAGTTTCGCACTCCACGCCATATCATCGATTTCATGGTCGAGATCATTGACCCACAGAAAAACGAGGTGATCCTTGATCCAGCCTGCGGCACGGCGGGTTTCCTAATTTCGGCCTACAAGCACATCTTGAAAATGAACTCCTCGGATGCTGGGCCAGACGAACACATAGATGAGGTTAATGACGTCACTGAACTTGGTTTGGAGCATCCGCAAAGATTTAGTGGTGACCTTCTGTCTTCCGAGGATCGACGCGCGTTGGCCAACAACATTACGGGTTACGATATTTCCCCGGACATGGTTCGCTTAAGCTTAGTCAACTTGTACCTTCACGGTTTTGCCAGCCCTAAAGTGCAAGAATACGATACCCTCACCAATGATGCATTGTGGAACGACACTGCCGATGTGATCTTGGCTAATCCACCATTCATGACGCCAAAAGGTGGGATTAAGCCTCACACGCGTTTTCAGGTACAATCTAAACGTAGCGAAGTACTTTTTTTGGACTACATTATCGAGCATCTCAATCCGAATGGCCGTGCCGCAGTTGTGGTGCCTGAGGGGGTCAGCTTTGTTGGGCAAAGTGCCTATAAGCAGCTACGTACTAAACTCATTCAAGATTGCTACCTTGTGGCGGATGTAACTCTTCCTCACGGTGTTTTTAAGCCCTACGCAAGTGTTAAGACGCATATTTTGATCATCGATAGATCGCTCGCAAAGCATGCCTCCGATGTGTTGTTTGTGGAGATTGAGAACGATGGCTTCTCACAGACTGACACTAGAGAACGAGTTGATGGCTCCCAACTTCCAGCTGCAAAATCGGCGCTTAAAAGGTATTTTTCGAGTTTATTGAAGGGGACAGAGTGGCAGGATATTCGTGACGAAGTAACTGCGTACCGTGTACACAAAAAGGAGCTCCTTGGAGGGCGGAATTTCCACTTGCTCGGGCGCTGGCACGATTTGCCAAATCGTATCACCCACAAAGTCGGAATTGATCTCATGAAGTTAGGCGACTTTTGTTCAATCAAAAAAGGGTTGTCTCCTAACATGGCAACGCCTCCCGGCGAATATGTGCTTGTCGTACCGGCGGAAGCCCGAAAATCCTCAGACCACTGGGATTTTGAAGGCGAAGCCGTTTGTGTTCCGCTGGTCTCATCCGCCGGACATGGCAAGGCAGATATCAAAAGACTGCATTATGAAAATGGGAAGTTTGCTTTAGCCAACACGATGTGCGCGCTTTTTGTCGACCCTAAACACAAAGTGCGGCCTCGGTACATTCATCTTCTTTTGGAGGCGACGAAAGAACAAGCACTTGTGCCGCTTATGTGCGGTGCAACGAATGTGACTATGGATAGTGAACAATTGGCAGAACTGTTGCTGCCTATTCCTTCGATTGGCCTTCAGGATGAAATCATCGAAACTCATCTAATTCGCAGTAAAGCTGCCGATCTCGTTCGATCCGCTGAAACTATACTCGACAATTCGTTAGACAAGGGCGTTCATGAGGTCGCTAAGCGAATTTCGTCAGAGGCAGGTAATCTTCTGACCTCCGCTGAGAAACGGCGAGATATTTCTACAGTGCTTGGCATTTGAGGATGATTAGAGCTGAAAACGAGAATTCCTATCGAAACGGAAACATGCGAGAATGACCTCGCTCTACGCCATATCAGATGGAAAGCAGTGTCCTGCCGTACGTCGGGCACTCGGCAATGAAAATCTGATCGAAGGCTGTGTGGAGGCCGACCCGAGCCGCTTGGTCCTTGATGCGATAACGTGTTTCTAGGCTCAGTCTCGCCCTCGGCTGTGACAGTTAGGAATGCGCACTTTTTGTCATACTGAGTTTACAGAGGACCCTGATAGGGAACCCTGTTTCCATAACACAAAGCATGAAGAGTGCCGGGCAATCCCGTCTGGCCACCAACCGGTTCTCCGCCGGTGGTTTCCGCGCATTGCGGCATGCGCTTCAGTCGAAGAAGGAGATCAGCAATGGCTGATATCAACACCGTGCTTGGATGGTCCGATCCAACCCCGTGGGGCCAAGACCGTGACCCACATGCTAAACCCGAGAACATCAAACCCGAGACATGGGTTCGGTCTGACCTGATCGTTCGGCCTGAGAAGGTGGGTGCTGCCCAAGACATGGGCTATCCGGCATTCTACTCGGATCAAATCTGGCGCGTGCATGACGGCGAAAGCTTCGTTCTCGATTGTCCTGACGCAATCGCCACCCACACTGTCGCGTCTTACTATCGGCTCTGGGCAGGCGAACTGCCTGATGAGATCGAAGACGACACTGACGCCCCGATCTCGGACGAGCTTTCAGAGGAAGAACTGCTGCGTGCCCTGATGGACGCTCAAACTGAAGGAGACCGAGTATGAGCATTCACATGGCGGGCTCCGGAGAGGAGCAGATCATCGATCCAGCACAGGCTGAGCAGGACGACGCATTGGCGAAGGCTCTTACACAGTCAGACCTTCAGCGCCGCCGCACAGGCCTCAACACCATCCGTCAAACCCACCGGGTGGCCGAGGCCTACAACCGCGCGGTCTACGGTATAGGTGGTCATGATATCGACATTGATCCGCGTGCAGTGTCCGAGCGCCAGTGGCGTTGTGTTCTGAAGCTGGCTGCGACGTTTATCCGGAGCGGCGGCACCATGACCCCTGCTCAGGTGCGTCACGAGTGGGCGATCCACATGGCGCAGGAGGACACGCTGCAGTACCTCAACCACGACCTGCTTGTCCCGTTCGAGGAATTGGATGCGCGAGGCCAACTGATGGAGCGTGCAGGTACCGAGGCGATGCGTCGGGCGATGAACCCTCCACTGATCATCGAAGACTACACGGTGCTTGGCGAGGAAGAGTTGCGGCGGCAGATGCACGCGAATGACGATCAGGTTGCTGCAGGTGAGTTGGCTCGGCGTCGGGTGTTGTCATCGCTGGAGGCGCAAGCACGCCCATCTGATGCTTGAAACCGGTCAAAATAGGATGATGGTGTGGGGTTGGTGTGGGATTACACTGAACCCGCACACAGCAGAAATCATATAACTATATGGTTTAATTGGTCGGAGTGAGAGGATTCGAACCTCCGACCCCTGCCTCCCGAAGACAGTGCTCTACCAGGCTGAGCTACACTCCGACCGTGGCGCGTGATCTATACCCGAGGATTTGGATGTGCAAGAGGGATTTTTGGCCGCCAGCCTGAATTGCGCGTGACCGCTCTCACCTCGGTATCGTGTCAGGTCAGAACATCGGTCTGGTACAGTCGGATTTTTGTTCCTCCATGGTCCACAACTGGGCCGGGCGGCAGAAGTGGCAGGCGCGTTGAGCGGGCCAGGGATGCATTACTGGTCACGATGCCGACACGCCAGCCTTTGAACCGGGACTGCAAAGACTTTCCCAAGCTGCCGTAAACGGATCGCAGCCGCTTTTCATCTCCGATCCGTGTTCCATAGGGGGGATTGACGATGACGAGACCCGCGGCCTCCGACGGGGGTCTAATGTCGCTGACCGAACGCGTCTGAAACATTGTGACTTCTGCTACTACGGCGCGTTCCGCGTTTTTGGTAGATGCTTCGATCGCTCCGGTATTGCGGTCTGAGCCATGAAAGACAACGTCCGGTTTGATAAGAGACTGTTGCTGGCGCATTGACGACCAAAGGTCGGGGTCGAAACTGACCAAATCCTCGAAGGCAAAGCTGCGCGAGCGGCCAGGGCGCAGCCCCAACGCGATCTCGGCCGCTTCGATGACGAATGTGCCGGATCCACACATCGGGTCCAAAATCGGCTCGGACCCGTCAAATCCGCACTCGCGCAGAAACATCGCTGCCATGGTTTCGCGCATCGGGGCCTTGGCGACTGCGGGTTTGTGGCCGCGCTTGTGTAAAGGATCACCAGAGCTATCGACGGAAAAAGTGCACAGGTCCTTTTCAATGCGCAGAAGAACACGCACGCCTGCTTCATTTGAAATCGGTGCGCCGAGGGTTTCGGTGATCGCCTTTTCGACACGCTGCCGGGCAGCGCCGGCGTGGTAGATCCGGGACTTGCGACTCGTCGCTTCGACTTTGATCGGAACATCAGGCCGCAAAAACTCGGCCCAAGGAAATTTTCGCGCCCTCTTGTCCAGCTGCGCCAAATGAACTGCGGGAAAACCGCCCACCCGTACCAGAACCTTGTTCGCTCCACGCAGACAGAGGTTGGCCCGCCATACCTCGGGCCAGTTTCCCCGGCAGGTTACGCCGCCCGGTACAATTTTTGCGCCCGCGAATCCCTGTTCGGCCGCCTCGGCGCGCAATGGGCTTTCAAGGCCAGGCGTGGCCACCAGAAAGATTTCAAGATCGTCGTTTGGTTCCATATTTCGGTGCTTACACCGGAAGTGATGCGGGTGCGACATGCAATTTCAGCCGGGGAAAATGCCGGGCTTCCAAGGAAAGTGACATTTTATCGGTAATTTCGGCTGTAACGGGTTTGCGTTTGGCACCGTCCCCGCGTAAAGGGTCCCTGATCACAACGAAGCTTGGAACGAAAACAGGTGCTATGCGCCTTTTTTGCTCGCAGGCTCCCACATACAGATCGTTTTGTGCCACTATGCGGTGGTGGGAACGATGTGTTGCAGGAAAGAGGCTTGGAAGACCGTAGCGACATGCAAACTTTCAAACTGAAAAAAGGGTTGGAGTTGCCGGTGCAGGGTGCGCCTGAACAAACAATCCAACCGGGGCCTGAATTCAGTTCAGTCGGGGTTTTGGGGGCCGATTACCTGGGCCTGAAACCGCGCATGCTGGTTCAGGAAGGTGAAGTGGTTCAGCGGGGGACACCTCTGTTCTGCCACAAGGACGTGCCAGAGGCGATGATGGTCGCCCCGCTCAGCGGCAAGGTCGTGGCCATCAACCGTGGCGCACGCCGGGTTCTGCAGAGTGTCGTGATCGAGGTATCTGACGCCAATGACACGGGTCTGGACTTTTCGGGTGTGGGTGACGCCGACAGTGCCGAAGGTTTGACCGCGCGGCTTTGCGCAGCCGGGTTGTGGACTGCTTTCCGGACGCGGCCCTACTCGAAGATGCCCGAGCCGGGCACCAAGCCTGCAGCGATCTTCGTGACTGCGATGGACAGCGAGCCTTTGGCTGCTGACGCTGCGGTTATTATCAAGGATGCGGCCGACGCCTTTGCTGTTGGGTTAAGTGCCGTTGCCAAATTGACCGAGGGCAAGACCTACCTGTGCCAAAAAGACGGTGACACGCTTCCGGGCGCTGATGTAGCGAGTGTTGAGGCCGCGGCGTTCTCGGGACCTCATCCTGCAGGTCTGGCCGGAACGCACATTCACTTTCTTGAACCGCTGGCAGGTGAAAAGCAGGTTTGGACGATTGGCTATCAGGATGTCATCGCGATTGGCCGCCTGATGCAGACGGGTCACCTTGATCCAAACGTTGTGGTTGCCTTGTCCGGCCCCGGTGCGCGCCAGCCACGTCTGATCCGCACGGTTATGGGTGCGTCGACCGACGATCTGACGCGCGACGAGATCAATGTGGACGGCACGGCCCGCGTGATCTCGGGCTCGATCCTTTCGGGGCGCCATGCCGAAGGTCCGCAAGCCTATCTGGGTCGTTTCGCACGCCAGATCAGCATCATCCGCGAGGATCACGACCAGAATACGCTGGGTTGGATTCTTCCGATGCCGTCGAAATATGCTGTTCAACCCGTTCTGGGTTCGGCCTTTGCCAAGAAGCTGTTTGCCCTCACGTCCAACCTGAATGGCGGACGTCGTGCAATGGTGCCAACCGGCACGTTCGAAGAGCTGATGCCGCAGGACTACCTGCCAACACAGCTGCTGCGGGCTCTGTTGGTTATGGACACAGACTCTGCGCAGGCACTGGGTGCATTAGAGCTGGACGAAGAGGATCTGGGCCTTGTTGGCTTTGCCTGTCCGGCGAAATATGAATACGGGCTGGCGCTGCGCGACTGCCTGACCAAGATTGAAAAGGAGGGCTGATCCGAATGGGTTTGCGCAACTTCTTTGACCGGATCGAGCCGAACTTTACTAAGGGCGGCAAGTACGAGAAGTATTTCCCCATCTATGAGATGGTCGAAAGCTTCATCTACACTCCGAAAACTGTAACCACCGTCGCACCCCATGCGCGGTCTTATGTGGATATGAAGCGGATCATGACTTACGTCGTGATCGCGACAATCCCCTGTATCTTGTGGGGCATGTGGAACACCGGCTATCAGGCGAATTCCGCGATTGCGGCGCTGGGGCCGGACTCAGCCACGGGCTGGCGGATTGCCCTGTTGCAGATGTTTGGCATTTCTCTGGACCCTTCCAGCATCTTTGCCAACGTGATGCACGGGTTGCTTTACTTCCTGCCGATCTACATCGTGACGCTTGTGGCAGGGGGTATCTTCGAGGTTATCTTCGCCACCGTGCGCGGCCACGAAGTGAATGAGGGCTTCCTTGTAACCTCAATGCTCTACACGCTGATAATGCCTGCGAGCACGCCGCTCTGGCAGGTGGCTTTGGGCATCATCTTCGGTGTTGTGATCGGTAAAGAGGTGTTTGGCGGCACTGGTAAGAACTTTCTTAATCCAGCACTCGTGGGACGCGCGTTCCTGTACTTCGCTTATCCGGCTCAAATGTCGGGCGATTCAGTCTGGACACCGGTCGACGGGTTCTCGGGCGCAACCGCGCTGGGGGTTACCGCCGCTGAGGGCGTTCAGGCACTGGCGGCTGAGGGCATCACCTGGTCCAGCGCCTTCTTCGGATCCATTCAGGGCAGCTTTGGCGAGACATCGACATTGGCGTGCATAATTGGTCTGGCCTTCCTACTGATGACCAAGATCGCCAACTATCGCCTGATTGTGGGCTGTCTGGCCGGAACAATCGCGTTCACATGGCTGCTGAATTTGATCGGTTCGAATACCAACCCGATGTTCGCGATGCCGTGGTACTGGCACGTTGTGCTGGGCGGCTACGCGTTCGGTCTGGCCTTCATGGTGACTGAACCTGTTTCGGCAAGTCACACCAATCTGGGTCGCTACATCTACGGTGCGCTCATCGGTGTCATGGTTGTGTTGATCCGTGTGGTGAACCCCGCTTTCCCCGAAGGCATGATGCTGGCAATCCTGTTCGGTAACGTCTTTGCACCGCTGATCGACTACTTCGTCGTTCAGGCAAACATCAAACGGAGGGCGCGTCGCCATGTCTGATACGCAACCCCAAGAACCCAAGGGAGCGATTGCCCGGTTCCTGGCGGCTTCGCCGGACTCGGTTGGCAAGACGATCTTTGTTGCCGTCGCCGTCTGTCTGGTTGCTTCGATGGTCGTTTCGGCTGCAGCTGTCAGCCTGCGCCCGGTGCAGGAAGCAAACGCCCTGAAGGACAGGCAGGTCAACGTTTTGCAAGTGGCCGGTGTTTACGAGCCGGGCATCAACGTGAGCGAGGCTTTCGCTGCATTTGAACCCCACGTTCTTGAGCTGGCCACAGGCGAATTCGTTGATGACCGGTTTGATCCAGCGACCTTTGACGATAGTGCCGCCGCCAGCGACCCCGAGTTGAGTGTCGCACTGGATGACGACCCGGCGGGCATTGGGCGCAAGTCGAAGTACCGCGTGATCTATCTGCTGCGCGATGATGCGGGTGATTTGGACAAGGTGATCCTGCCGATTCATGGCTATGGCCTGTGGTCTACGCTCTTTGGCTTTATCGCCCTGGAGAATAACGGCAACGATATATTCGGCCTGCAGTTTTATCAGCACGGTGAAACACCTGGCCTTGGAGCTGAGGTGGACAACCCGCGTTGGAGAGCGTTGTGGAACGGTAAAAGGCTGCGCGATGACGCGGGCGATCTGCAGATCACCGTTGCCAAGTCGCAACCCGCCGCTGGTCCTGAGTTTTATGTCGACGCGCTGGCCGGTGCCACGCTGACCTCGGTTGGTGTCGATAACCTGGTGAAATTCTGGATGGGCGATGCGGGCTACGCTCCGTTCCTGGCCAAACTGCAAGCAGGAGAGTTCTGATGTCTCAGACCAAGAAAGAGATGCTGGTCGACCCGCTTGTCGACAACAACCCGATTACCTTGCAGGTGCTGGGCATTTGTTCGGCGCTGGCGGTGACCTCGTCATTGCAGGTTTCCTTCGTGATGGCGCTGGCGGTTACTTTCGTGACCTCGTTCTCGTCCTTCTTCATCTCGTGCCTGCGCAACCAGATCCCGGGTTCGATCCGGATCATCGTGCAGATGGTGATCATCGCTTCGCTGGTGATCCTGGTGGATCAGGTTCTCAAGGCCTATGCCTTCGAGATCTCAAAAACCCTGTCGGTTTTCGTTGGCCTGATCATCACCAACTGTATCGTGATGGGCCGCGCCGAGGCGTTTGCGATGAAGAACCCTCCGGTCGCGTCCTTCATCGACGGCATGGGCAATGGTATGGGATACGGTCTGATCCTGCTGCTGGTCGGCTTCATTCGTGAGCTGTTCGGAAATGGATCGCTGTTTGGCGTCACCATTCTGGAGACCGTCAACAATGGTGGCTGGTACGTGCCAAACGGCATGCTGCTGCTGCCGCCGTCCGCGTTCTTTATCATCGGTCTGATCATCTGGGCCTTCCGTACATGGAAGCCGAACCAGGTCGAAGAACGTGAATACAAAATTCAGCAGGTAGAGGCCCACTGATGGAAGGTCTGATTTCACTGGCCGTAAAGGCCATCTTTGTTGAAAATCTCGCGCTCAGCTTCTTCCTCGGCATGTGTACCTTCATCGCCGTTTCCAAGAAGATCTCGACGGCGCTGGGACTGGGTATCTCGGTGATGGTCGTTCAGGCGATCACCGTGCCGACGAACAACCTGCTGCTCAGCTATCTCTTGAAGCCGGGCGCGCTGGCTTGGGCCGGGTTCCCGGATGTGGACCTGACCTTCCTCGGCCTGATCTCGTATATCGGCGTGATCGCGGCGATGGTTCAGATCCTTGAGATGGTCTTGGATAAGTATTTCCCGCCTCTCTACAACGCGCTGGGGATCTTCCTGCCACTGATCACGGTGAACTGCGCCATCCTGGGTGGCTCACTGTTCATGGTTGAGCGTGACTATAACTTCGCCGAAGCCGCAACCTATGGTCTGTCTTCGGGCTTTGGCTGGGCGCTGGCGATCACCGCGATGGCGGGCGTTCGTGAAAAGCTGAAGTATTCGGATATTCCGGATGGTCTGCAGGGTCTTGGCATCACCTTCATCACCGCAGGACTGATGGCCATGGCCTTCATGTCCTTCTCGGGCGTAAAGCTGTAAGGAGGCGTCGATGGAAACTTTTGGCCTGGGCGTCGTCCTTTTTACCCTGATCGTTATTGCGTTGGTGGCTATCATCATGGCCGCGCGGTCGAAGCTGGTGTCGACCGGTGATGTGAACATAACCATCAACGGTGAGAAAACCATCTCCGTTCCTGCGGGCGGCAAACTGCTGCAGACGCTGGCGGCTGAAAAGCTGTTCGTCCCGTCAGCCTGCGGTGGCGGTGGTACTTGTGCGCAATGCCGTGTGCGTGTGCATTCGGGTGGTGGGTCTATCCTGCCGACCGAAGAGAGCCATATCACCAAGCGTGAAGCTGCCTGCGGCGATCGCCTGTCCTGTCAGGTTGCGGTCAAGCAGGACATGGACATTGAAGTCCCGGAAGAGGTCTTCGGTGTCAAAAAGTGGGAATGCACGGTGCGTTCGAACGAGAACGTAGCGACCTTCATCAAGGCGCTGACGCTGGACCTGCCCGAAGGTGAGGATGTGAATTTCCGCGCCGGTGGCTACATCCAGATCGAAGCCCCTGCGCACCAGTTGAAATACACTGATTTCGACGTTGAGGAAGAGTACCGCGAGGACTGGGACCGCTTCAATTTGTGGCAGTACGAGTCGGTTGTGAACGAGCCGATCGAACGTGCTTATTCGATGGCCAACTATCCGGACGAAAAGGGTATGATCATGCTGAACGTCCGTGTTGCCTCACCGCCTCCGGGGTCGGAAGGCATCCCTCCGGGTCAGATGTCGTCCTACATCTTCAACCTGAAGCCGGGTGACAAGGTCACGATCTCGGGTCCGTTTGGTGAGTTCTTTGCCCGCGAGACCGAGAAAGAGATGGTGTTCATCGGTGGCGGTGCTGGTATGGCGCCGATGCGTAGCCACATCTTTGACCAGCTCAAGCGTCTTGAGAACCGCAACCGCAAGATCAGCTTCTGGTACGGTGCGCGTTCAAAGAAAGAGATGTTCTTTGTCGAGGATTTCGACACGCTGGCCGAAGAATTCGAGAATTTCGAATGGCATGTTGCTCTGTCGGATGCGCAGCCTGAGGACGATTGGAAAGGCTATACCGGCTTCATCCACAACGTTCTGTTCGAGGAATACCTCAAGAACCACCCGGCACCCGAGGACTGCGAGTTCTACATGTGTGGTCCGCCAATCATGAACCAGTCGGTCATCAACATGCTGCTGGATCTGGGCGTGGACCGCGAAGACATCATGCTCGACGATTTCGGCGGGTAAGAAACAAAAAAGCCGGGGCATAAAGCGCCGGTTTCTTTTTTTTTGGGGGCAATGATTCAGAGGCGTATGTCGCTGACCTCAAGGGGCAGACATGATTTGACGTCAAAGAGCACACTTGTGCCCTTACCCAAAGCGCGAAATTGCGCGGGATCAGTTGCGAGAAACTCTTGATGCGCGACAGCTGGCACAAGACCGTCGTATGCGCCCTTTTCGGGGGGTGCGGTAAGTGAGATTCCATTTTCAGCTCGTGCCGCGTCTGGGTCAGCGTGCGGATCGTGCACGTCAACTCTTATTCCATCGTCCTCAAGCTCTTCGATGATATCGACAACCCTCGTGTTGCGAAGGTCCGGGCAGTTTACTTTGAACGTCAGGCCCATCACCAAAACACGTGCAGACCCCACATCGATACCGACGCGTGTCATCCGTTTGACAAGTCGTGAGACCACAAAGCTACCCATACTGTCATTCAAGCGACGGCCGGCCAGGATGATTTGCGGATAATGGCCA
Source organism: Ruegeria sp. Ofav3-42 (assembly GCF_022347725.1). Classification (GTDB taxonomy): domain Bacteria; phylum Pseudomonadota; class Alphaproteobacteria; order Rhodobacterales; family Rhodobacteraceae; genus Ruegeria. The sequence goes on along the minus strand of NZ_JAKRGB010000013.1, from coordinate 106,041 downwards.
AAAGCCTCGGCCTTATGAATCAGATTATAGGGATCTACGCCGATGCAGTGCCCGCCGACAAGCCCGGGGCGGAAGGGCGGGAAATTCCACTTTGTTCCAGCGGCGCGTGGAACGGCGTCGGTATCGATGCCCAGACGCCCAAAGATCATGGCCAATTCGTTGACCAGTGCGATGTTCAGATCGCGTTGCGTGTTTTCGATGACCTTCGCGGCTTCGGCCACGCGGATGCTTTCAGGTTTATGGGTTCCAGCTGCGGTGATCCGGGCATAAAGCCCGTCCACCAGATCGGCTACTTCCGGGGTTGAGACAGCAGTCTCCTTACAGATATCCGAAATCGGTGTGTCTTGTCCCCAGGATTGATACGTTCGGGGCTGTAGCCGGCAAAGAAATCTGTGTTGAATAACAACCCGGAAACGCGTTCGAGTACTGGTACGCAGTCTTCCCCGGTTGCGCCCGGATAGATAGTAGCTTCGTAGATAGCCAAATTGCCCTTTTTCAGAGTTTGTCCGACGGTCTCGGACGCGCTTAGCAAGGGGGATAAATCCGGTTGTTTGCCCGCTGTGATGGGCGTCGGAACGGTGACAATAAGTGTATCACATGCGGCCAAGTCGGCAGGATTCGTCGCAAAGGTCAGACCTGTCGCCGCAGCCAGATCTTCAGGCTCGACTTCCTGTGTACTGTCCTGACCCGCGCGCAATGCCTCAATCCGTTCAGCATTAAGATCGAACCCGATGAATGGTCCGGTCTTACCAAAAGCCACGGCCAGAGGCAGGCCGACATAGCCCAACCCGATAGCGGCAATTTTGCGGGAACTGGGGTTAGTTTCGAACATTCGACTTCTCAGATTATTTTCCGTGGTAATCGCGGAGCCATTCCACGAAGCGTGGCGATCCCGTTTTAAAAACGGTCTGGGGACGATACCCCGTCAATCGTTGCAGCAGATCGGCGTTGGCCCAGGCCGCAGGAACATCCCCCATCTGTATTGGCATGTGGTTTCGGATTGCTTTCTTTCCGATGACGTCTTCGGTTGCCTCCACAAAATCCATCAGCCTGACTTTGTGGGCATTGCCGATATAGACCACGCACCACGGTGCCGCTGGCGAAAGGCTGTCACCTTCTGCGATTTCCTCTGCATTGGCGGGGCGAATATGCTGGACATTAATCAGCAGTCTGATCCCCCGGACCAAGTTATCCACATAGGTAAAATCCCGGTACATATCGCCGTGATTGTAGATATTGATCGGGCGTTCATTTAATATGGCATCTACGAATATATAGAGTGCCAGATCAGGGCATCCCCAGGTGCCGTGAACGGTAAAGAACCGAAACATCGTTGTCGGCACGCCCCAAAGATGCGCATAGGAGTGGCCCATGGCCTCATTCGCTTTTTTGGTGGCGGAGTAGATGGTCAGGGGCGTGTCGGCTTTTTCAACCTCGGTAAACGGCATCACTTCATTCGCGCCATAAACCGAGGACGTAGAGGCCATCAACAGGTGCTCGAACTTATGTCTGCACCTCCATCATGTTGAAGGTGCCGCCGATGTTCGAGTCGATATAGCTGCGAGGACTTTTAAGGACGATTCGCACACCGGCCTGACCGGCGAGGTGAACGATCACCTCTGGTTGACAATCCTCGGCAACCTGCAACAGCCTTTCGGCGTTTTCCAGCAAGTCCTCGGTTGCCGAGAACCCAGGGTTCTGCAGCAACATTTGGTGTCGGCGGTTCTTCAGTACGACGTAGTAATAGTCCGTCATCCCATCATAGCCGTGCACCCGAGATCCTTCGGGAAGCGCAGCAGCTTTGCCAGATGGAAGCCGATGAATCCCGCTGTTCCAGTAACCAAAACCCGCTTCTTTCCGCCCTCGACCTATGGCCAACTCAATTGCAGCAGCAAGGATACTGTCGGCCGCACAAGGTCAAAGGGAAACTCTGCCGGACCAGTCAGCCGACGATCATTTGCTTCATGCGCAGCGCTTCGTATTCCAGTTCCTTCAGTCGGAAATGAACCACGTCTCCGATTGTGATGATACCGCGCAGGTTGCCGTCACTCAGAACTGGCATGTGACGGAAACGCCCTTCGGTCATGGTCTTCAGGACATCATTCAGCAGATCATCCTGCGAGCATGTCTTAACCTCACGCGTCATCAGATCCTCAACGGATTGCGGCAAAGTCTGACCAGGTGTATCGGCCATGCGCCGCACGATGTCGCGTTCGGATAGAATGCCCTGCAGTGCACCGTTCTGGTCGGTCACGACAACGGCACCGATCCGTTTTTCCTTCAGAGTGTTCACGACCGAGTGGATCGTGTCATTCGGGCGCACCGAAAATACAGCATCCCCTTTGCCCTCAAGCAATTTGGCCACTGTCGTCTGGGTATGCGACAGGTTGGATTCAACCGACTGACTGTGGGTGCTTGTATCGGCCTTGTCGCCACGGGTGGGGGGCTGATATGAGGTTGGGGCCATTGGCAATCTCCTCTTATTTTTGAGATGGCTTTATCTACACCTTAACGCAGCCAACCGGTCTGTATAGGGTGCAAATGCCTCAACCGGGGAAAACTGCCGTAAAACAAGGATATCCGGCCCGTTGTCTGAGCTCTACCTAACCCCGCCCATCGCTGCGCTGATTTTCTTTGTAGTCGTGGTGTGCGGGCACAATTTTCGAATGGCCTGGAAACAGCAGACGTCGGGCTGGCAGAAAAAGGCCTGGTTGTTCGGTGTCCCGGCAGGCGTTGGATTGCTGGTGTTGGGGTTCCTGCCGCTAAAGCTCTGATGGCGGTTTGACTCTGCGGGGGGCCGCTGGCATATGCCGGGCACGGTTTTCCTCAGGAGGTCTCTCAATGCGCCTTTTGCCTGTTTTGGCTGTCGCAACACTTGTGTCCGGTTGTCTGTTCGACGAAGAACCCGAAGTGGTGCGCCTGTCAGGTGAAACTATGGGCACCACCTTCAACGTCACCGCCATCGGCACGGATGTGGATGAGGACGCGCTGGCCGTGGCCGTCGAAGGCACTCTGGCCGAAGTCAACGCCAAGATGTCCAACTGGGACCCCAATTCCGAAGTTTCGACGTTTTCCGCATCGACCAGCACCGCTCCGACCGAAGTGTCGGACGAATTCGCATTTGTCATCGCGGCGGCAAACGACGTACATGAAAAATCGGGCGGTACATTTGATGTCACCCTTGGCCCGCTGATCGAGCTTTGGGGCTTTGGTCCGCGCAAACCCGAAGATCCAGTACCATCGGATGCCGACATTCAAACAGCGCTCGACAGCGTCGGTCAGGCGCGTCTGCTGACGTTGAACAGCGAAAACGGTACTCTGGCCAAGTCGGATGCCGGAGTGGGTATCAATCTGTCCGCAATTGCCAAAGGGTATGGCATTGATGCTGTAGCCGGTGCCCTGCGCGACGCCGGGATCGAAAACTACATGGTCGAAATCGGCGGCGATCTGGTGACCATGGGTCAGAATGACAAGGGCGAGGCTTGGCGGATCGGGATCGAGAAACCCGAAGCAGGCGCTCAGAATATCCAACTGATCGTTGAATTGGACAACCTCGGTATGGCGACCTCGGGCGATTACAAGAACTTCTTCGAACAGGACGGTGTGCGCTATTCGCATATCATCGATCCGACGACGGGCCGCCCGATCACGCACCGCACGACTTCGGTGACTGTTCTGGCTGAAAATGCGATGATGGCAGATGCCTGGGCGACGGCGATGTTGGCCTTGGGTCAGGAAAAGGGCATGGAACTGGCCGAGGAACATAATCTTGCCGTGTATTTCATCTCGCGGGATGTGACAGGTGGCGAAGATGCCTATATCACGGTACACAGCACTGCGTTCAAAGACGCATTGGGCACCAACTGACGGGTAGGGACCGGAATGAGCACCTTTATCATAGCTTTCTTTCTGCTGCTGATCATCGTGGTTGGCATGTCCCTTGGTGTCATGCTGATGGGCAAGACCATCAAGGGCAGTTGCGGCGGTCTGAACGCGATTTCGGGCGCGGACAAATGCGTGGTCTGCAAGAAAGATGTCGACCCGAACAGCCCTTTGCGCGATCAGTTGCAGTGCAAACGCGCCAAGAAAATGCTGGACCAGATGGAACGCCAGGCCTGACGGCAGTTTCTGCTTCGCACTGAGGGTGAAACTGGCTAAGTAATCCCCGGAGAAATTCGGGGAGGACGCTGACTTGGCCAAAGCCAAAAACATCCTGTTCATCATGTTCGACCAGCTGCGCTGGGATTACCTGAGCTGTTATAGTCACCCGTATCTGGAAACCCCGAACATTGACAGGTTGGCCGCGAAAGGCGTGCGCTTTAATCGGGCATATATTCAATCTCCGATCTGCGGCAGCTCGCGCATGTCTACCTATACTGGGCGCTATGTGCATTCTCACGGTGCCTCGTGGAATGGCATTCCTCTGAAAGTTGGTGAGGTCACCATGGGTGATCATCTGCGCAAAGCCGGCATGGATTGCTGGTTGGTCGGCAAAACCCACATGCGGGCGGATGCCGAGGGGATGGCGCGGTTGGGTCTGGAACCCGACAGTCTGATCGGCGCGCGTGTGGCGGAATGCGGGTTCGACGTTTTTGAACGTGACGACGGAATGCTGCCGGAAGGACCGGACGGCTACTACGATCCGGATGGGGCGAAGGAATACAGCAAGTTCCTGACCGCCAAAGGGTATGAGAGTGATAATCCCTGGCACGACTTTGCCAATTCCGGGCTGGACGCGGATGGCAACGTCCTGTCGGGTTGGTTTCTGAAAAACTCGGCTGAGCCCGCGAATATTGCTGAAGAGGACAGCGAAACCCCCTATCTGACAGGTCGGGGCATCGATTTCATGGAAATGCATGATGGCCCGTGGTGCTGTCACCTGAGTTTTATCAAACCGCATTGGCCTTACATCGTGCCGGAACCCTACGCCTCGATGTTTGGTCCCGAGCATGTGTTGCCCGTGGTCCGGTCCGAGGCCGAGCGTCAGAATGCTCATCCGGTTTTGCGGGCGTTCATGGATACCAAGATAGGCCAAACATTCTCGCGCCAGGACGTGCGCGATGCGGTGATCCCGGCTTATATGGGGTTGATCAAGCAGGCTGACGATCAGATGGGCCGCCTGTTTGAATGGATGGAGAAAACGGGCCGGATGGAGGACACGATGATCGTGTTGACCTCGGACCACGGCGACTTTTTGGGCGATCATTGGATGGGAGAGAAAACGTTCTTCCACGACGCCTCAACCAAGGTGCCGTTGATCATCTACGACCCGTCGCCCGAAGCTGACGCGACCCGTGGCACAGTCAGCGATGCGCTGGTCGAATCCATCGATCTTGCCCCGACATTTGTGGATGTGGCGGGCGGAGATATTGCGGGTCATATCCTGGAAGGGCATTCCTTGTTGCCGATCCTGCATGGGCAACAGACCGAAACGCCCCGCGATGTGGTGATTTGCGAATACGACTACTCGGCGTCGCCGATTGCGGACGTTCTTAACGCCTCGGTAAGAGATGCGGTGATGTTCATGGCGGTCAACAAGAAGTGGAAGCTGATCCATTGTGAAGGCGGGCACCGGCCAATCCTCTTTGATCTCGAAAACGATCCGGAGGAACTCACCGATCTCGGAGACAGAGCGGACCATGCCGAAGCTATCGCCGAGATGTACGACCATCTGTTTGCCTGGACGCGCCGCCAATCGCAGCGCACAACCCGGTCGGAACAACAGTTGATCGAGATGCGGACCAAAAGCCGGGGTAGGGGGGTCGTCGTAGGGGTTTATGACGAAAACGATGCGCCGTTGGACCTGACCGTAAAGTATCGCGGCCGCAAAGCGCGCCCATATCAGGATATTACGAACAGGGAATGAGCCGTCGGGGCATTAATTCTGGCCGCCACCGCGTAAAACACGGTTCAATTGCCAAAGGCCAGAAGATACAAGACCGAGCAAGAGCAGAAATCCGGAGAGCCTCAATGACCGCCCCCAAACCCGTCGTCCTGTGCATCCTTGATGGTTGGGGCCTGTCCAATGACACGCAATCCAACGCGCCTTATCTGGCGAAAACTCCGACTTTCGATGCGATCATGGCCAATGGGCCACACGCCACGCTGATCACACATGGGCCGGATGTCGGATTGCCCAGCGGTCAGATGGGCAACTCTGAGGTGGGCCATACAAATATCGGCGCGGGGCGCGTTGTTGCGATGGACCTGGGGCAGATCGATCTGGCGATTGAGGATGGCAGTTTCTTTGAAAACGAAGCTTTGCAGGCATTCATTGCCAAGGTGAAGGCCGCGGGCGGGACGGCACACCTGATGGGCTTGGTATCGGACGGTGGCGTGCACGGTCACCTGAACCATATTGTCGCGGCGGCCAAAGCAATCACTGACGCGGGTGTTCCAGTGGCATTGCACGCTATCACGGATGGACGAGACGTTGCACCAAAATCCGCATTTACCTATCTGGCAGAGCTTGAAGATCAGCTGCCCGACGGCGCGTGTATCGTCACCGTCAGCGGGCGGTATTTTGCAATGGACCGGGACAATCGCTGGGAACGCGTCAGTGAAGCATATGATGCAATGATCAAAGGCCAGGGCCGTGCCGCGACGACTTCGCATGGGGCTGTGGATCACGCCTATAATCAGTCGGAAACGGATGAGTTCATCGTGCCCACAGTACTTGCAGGCTTTGACGGCATCAAAGATGGCGACGGTGTCTTCTGCCTGAATTTCCGGGCCGACCGCGCACGCGAAATCCTGCGGGCCATTGGCGAGCCAGACTTTGCCGAATTCGAAACCGGTCCGCGCCCGCAGTTATCTGCTTTGCTTGGCATGGTCGAGTATTCAGACGGTCACAATGCCTACATGACGACCGTGTTTCCCAAACGGGATATCGTGAATACCCTGGGTGAATGGGTTGCCAAGAAGGGTTTGCGGCAGTTCCGCTTGGCCGAGACCGAGAAATACCCTCATGTCACCTTCTTCCTCAATGGTGGGAAGGAAACACCTGAGGAAGGCGAAGACCGCTACATGCCGAAATCGCCTAAAGTTGCAACTTATGACATGCAGCCTGAAATGTCGGCTCCTGAAGTAACCGCCAAATTCGTTGAAGCGATCGAAGCGGGGTATGACCTGATCGTCACCAATTATGCCAACCCGGATATGGTCGGTCACACAGGTGATCTGCAGGCTGCCCTCAAGGCTTGCGAGGCTGTCGATCTGGGTTTGTCGCAGGTTGTTGCCACGTTGAACAAGGTCGGTGGCGCGATGATCGTCACCGCTGATCACGGCAACTGCGAAGTCATGGTCAATCCGAAAACGGGCGGCCCGCATACTGCACATACGCTGAACCTGGTGCCGGTGGCGCTGGTCGGTGGACCAGAGGGTGCGACTTTGCGCGATGGCCGTCTTTCCGACCTGGCTCCAACATTGCTGGATTTGATGGGGCTTGAGCAACCGCCAGAGATGACGGGTCAGAGCCTGCTTTCATGAGGGCGCGCGCGCTAATCCTGGCGTTGTTTTTGGCTTCGTCCGCCAGCGCTCAGAACGATCCGTCTACGGCGGCTCTGAATGCCGCCCGGATGCTGGAACGGGCGTCGATCAACCTGACCGAAGCGGACGGGGCTCGTGATCGCGTTCGTGCCCTTACCGAGACCATTCAAGCCTATGAGGCCGGGTTGTCGGCGATGCGTGACGGGTTGCGCATGGCCGCCACACGCGAGGCGCAATTGACGGCGGAACTACGTGCGCGGGAAAAGGATGTGGCGCAGCTGTTGGGCGTGTTGCAGACCATTGAAACAACCGCGCCCCCTGTTCTGATGCTGCATCCATCTGGCCCTCTTGGGTCAGCGCGGGCGGGTATGATGTTGTCCGAGGTCACGCCTGGTTTGAACGCCCGCGCGCAGGCTCTGGCCCGCGATCTGCAAGAAGTTCAAACCCTGCGCCAACTACAGCAAAACGCCTCGGAAACTCTGGTTGAAGGGCTGACTGGCGTTCAGAATGCGCGCACCAGGCTCAGTGAGGCCATAGCCGACCGCACCGACCTGCCGCGCCGTTTTGTCGAAGACCCGGTGCGCACTGCTATCCTGATCTCGTCGACCGAAACACTAGATGGTTTTGCCAGCGGTCTGTCCGAAATCTCGGAAGGTGAGATTGCCGAGACAAACGCGGATGTTTCGAACAGGAAGGGGCAGATCGCCTTACCAACCCAAGGGGTCGTTCTGCACCGCGCAAATGAGACCGATGCGGCGGGCGTGAATCGCCCCGGAGTGGTTTTGGCCACGCGACCACGTGCAATTGTTACATCACCGACAGCAGCGACAATCCGGTACCGGGGACCATTGCTGGAGCTTGGGAATGTGATGATCCTTGAGCCTCAACCGGGTTTGTTGTTCGTGTTTTCAGGCCTGCAGGAGGTTTATGGCGACACCGGTCAGGTGATTCCCGAAGGGACTCCGGTTGGGCTGATGCCCGGTGAAACGCCCGAAATCGGCGCTATTTTGTCAACAAGCAGTGATGGCACTGGAACTGACCGGTCAGAAACGCTCTATATAGAGGTAAGACAGAATAATACCCCCGTGGACCCGGAATCATGGTTTCGGACCGACAAGGATGGATAAACGAGTATGAAGAAATTTCTGATGGCCGGCCTGGCTGGAACCGTGGCAGGTGTAATCGCAACCACACAAATCGCTGGTCCGTTGCTGGCGCAAGAGGCCGACCGCAAGGCCAGCGTGTACGAACAACTTGATCTGTTCGGCGATATTTTCGAACGTATCCGCGCCCAGTATGTCGAAGAGGTTGAGCCCGAAGAACTGATTGAAGCAGCCATTGACGGCATGCTGACATCGCTTGACCCGCATTCCAGCTACCTTTCGCCCGATGATGCTGAACAAATGCGCGTGCAGACGCGAGGCGAGTTCGGCGGCCTAGGTATCGAAGTCACGCAGGAGGAAGGCTTTGTCAAAGTCGTATCTCCAATTGATGACACTCCGGCGGATGAGGCCGGAATCGAAGCGGGTGACTTCATCACTCATGTCGACGGCGAAAGCATTCTGGGTTTGACATTGGACAAAGCCGTTGATCTGATGCGCGGCCCTGTCGGATCGGAAATCGTCATCACAGTCGTTCGGGAAGGTGAGCAGGAGCCCTTCGATGTCACCATCATCCGCGACACCATCAAGCTGACGGCAGTTCGCGCCCGGACCGAAGGCACCAGCGTAGTTCTGCGCGTGACCACATTCAACGACCAGACGTTTCCGAACCTGCAAGAGGGTTTGAATGAGCAGATCGAAGAGGCCGGTGGTCTCGAAAAGGTCAACGGCGTCGTTCTGGACCTCAGAAACAATCCCGGCGGATTGCTGACGCAGGCCATCAAGGTCTCGGATGCGTTCCTGAACGAAGGTGAGATCGTTTCCACCCGCGGTCGCGACCCAAGCGATGGTGAACGGTTCAACGCGACGCCAGGCGATTTGGCGGAAGGCAAGCCAATCGTTGTTCTGATCAATGGCGGATCGGCCTCGGCTTCCGAGATCGTTGCCGGTGCGCTACAGGATCACCGTCGTGCGATTGTCGTCGGCACCAAAAGCTTTGGCAAAGGTTCGGTTCAAACGGTCATGCCGCTGCGTGGTGATGGTGCAATGCGCCTGACCACCTCGCGGTACTACACGCCGTCGGGCCGCTCGATTCAGGCGCTGGGTGTCAGCCCCGACATCATCGTCGAACAGCCACGCCCAACACCGGATGCCGAGGAAGACGAAGCAGACGCGCGCACACGGTCTGAAGCGGATCTGCGCGGCAGCCTGAACAACGACAGTCTGAGCGAAGACGAAGTCCGTCAGATCGAAGAAGACCGCGCCAAGGCTGAAGCTACGGCTGAGTTGCGGGAAGAGGATTATCAGCTGGCTTATGCCATCGATATCCTCAAAGGTCTGTCGGCGTTCAATCCTACTGGTGGTCCGTCCCAGTAAACCGATCATAGGGGCCGCCGATATCGGCGGCCCTTTTTGCAGGGGCAGGCGCTAGCTCTCGACCTTATGCAGTTTCTCTTCGTCAAGCATCATGGCCAAAATCACCCCCATCGAAACCGAAATGGCTGCGAACACAAACGCCGTGTTCATACCGGTGTCGAATGCGGAGGCGATGGCGGATTTGACTTTTTCAGCCTCGTCCGAGCTCAGTTTCTCCATGACCGCGCGGGCCGTGTCGGTCGTAAGCGTCCCACCGTTGATAGCCCTTTGATCGGCCTCTGACATGTCGATCCCATCCGCTGCCAGCTGCTTGCCAAGACTGGACAGGCTGGTGACATACATGATCGCCGTCGCGCAGGCGACGGATATCGCGCCATAAACCAGATGCGTCATGAAGCTTAGCCCGCCGACCAGACCCGCGCGCTCGGGTTTGACTGCACACACCGCGGCCGTGCCCGATGGCCCTACGGTCAGAGTGGCACCTAACCCGATCATCGCCATTCCCGGCAAAATCTGAAAGTACCCCCAATTGCTTGGCATCACGACGATGCTTAGCGCGCCGATTGTTGCGATCATATATCCCCAGAACAGCAAGCGTTTCGGGCCGAAATCGTTGTAAAGCGTACCTGAGACAATTGAACCGACAGCCAGAAGGATCGTCAGCGGAGCCAGCCCAATCGCCGATTCAAAAACAGACCAGCCCAGAACTTTCTGCATGTATTGCGGAAAGTACAGCAGTCCGACAAAGGCGGCAGAAACGTTGAACATATTCAGTCCCAGCGTGATGCGAAATTCGCGGTTCTGCATCATCTGTGGCAGCAACAGCGGCTCTTTCACGCGCTTTTCGACCTTTGGGAACAGGAAGAACAGAACCGCGCTGACAAAGAAAAGCATCATCAACGGGACCGAGGTCCAGCCCCAATCGGCACCCACGTCCAGCCCATAAAGCAGCAGAAGAACAGCGAAAGACAGTATGCCCATTCCGGCAAAGTCGATGTGTTCGCCCTGTTTGTGGTGGGTCTCGCGCTCCATGAGGACAAGGGCGGTAATCATCGAAATGGTCGAAAACACCACATTGGCAAGGAAGAACAGCCGCCAGTCGCCGAAGTTCACCGCTGCGCCGCTGATCAGGGGGCCAAAAACATTGCCACAGGTCACGCCTGCAAGGATCATCCCCATGATCATGGCGCGATGCTCGGGGCGAGAGACCTTGGTCGCGCCGAAGGCAAGGGTGCAGGGCCAGACACAGCCTGCTCCGATCCCCTGCAGGGCACGGGCACCGATCAGAAAGTCGAGGCTGGGGGAAACAAAGCACATGATGGAGGAAAACAGAAAAATCGACAAGCCGATGATCATCATCTTGCGATGCCCGAACATGTCGCCCATCCGGCCTCCGGCAACCATGGTCATGGCGAAGAACAACGCGTAGATGTTCAGAACCCACTGGGTGCTGGTGATATCTGCATTAAAACTGTTTTCGATGGCAGGGACCAGAATTAGCGCACCGGTAAAGTCGATGCCTATACCAAACCCTGTCACCATCAGGGCAATGACCTTGACGATACTGCTGCGGTCCATACGCGCACCCGGATTGCTTCGGATGACGTTAATGATGCACGGAAATCACAGGAAAGATAGGGAAAGTGCCCACACCGGCCGGCTCGACGGTCAGTCCGTCGAAGCCTGAGAACGTCGAAACGCCCGTTTCAGCATGTCCAACTCAGCGCGCAACAACGCCACTTCGGATCGCAAATCGTCGGCAGCGGGATCCCCGGCAATAATTGTGAAGTCCCCGAGCTTCTGCGACGTCGCTGTGTCCGCAATCACAAAGCAATGAACCCCTTCGGAAATCGCTGCAAGGGGCACAGGCACCGTGATTTCCCATCCTCCGTTGGTTGCGGACACACGGACATCGTCAAGCACCTGATCCAGGTAGCGGACTTCGATGCTCGGCTCTGTATCTGTTTGCAGAATTCCGCGCCAGATGCCGTTATCGAACAGGGTGGGTGTCAGGATCGGTTGTGTCATGGTCAAAGTTCTCACAAGTCGGCACGATGGTGGCGGCAAAAGGTCAGGTCTCGGATAACCACGCGGTTCATCGCCGGATAGCTCAGAACCAGATCCAGCCAGATCTTGTCGATACGCCGCTCATTCAGAGGCAGTTTGGCCAGATCGAAATCCAGTGAGTTTGAAGGGACAGACAAATCCAGCGCCCGCGGTACGGAATCGGTATTGGGGCCGTGCTGAATATTAAGTCGCGCGATAATCTCCAATGGGCGTTCGGTTTTAATCAGTGCATCGACCCGAATAAGGTGCTGCCGGGTCAGCCCCTGGGCGGCCTCGGGCGGCAAATCCAGGGACAAGGACAGAAAAGTGCCTGAGAAGCCAAAGACCTCGACGCTAAGCCCGAAAGCTGCCAGATCTTTTTCATCGGTGTTTCGCGACTGCCGAACGCCGATCTCGGACAGGGTACAGTCATGAAAGATCCCCACCTGCCGATCCAGCTCGGCCCTGCGCGGGATCGAGGCAGTGCCGAGTTGGGGCAGCGGATTGCGCCATAAATCCGGTCGCCAGCTCCAGTCAGTGCCCAGCGGTTTCGGGAATTGGGTCGATCCGATCACGGGGCGCGTCAGTCGAGTGTTTGCCTCATGTATCAACCGGTCCAACTGTACCCGCAATTTGCGCGCCTCGTCGCGCTGTTGGCGCAATTGCGGGGTTGTGGCCCCGACCGCGCCTTGCGCAACCTGCCGCCAACGCGCCAGTGTTTTGCGGTGTAAATAGCGATCCAGAAGTCTGCCCATGGTCCCATCGTCTGAACTTGACCCTCTTTAGTCAAAGACGGTGGCAAGGATAAGGCCCAATGCGCAAATTCCCGGATAATTCTGCCCATCTGTTGACGCGCTTGTGACTGGGCATCGCCGATCGCGTCTGCTAGGGGGACCGCCGTTCTTGCAATCAACCGGGACTGTGCGTACCGTCCGGAACCTGATTGCTGTGGATCATCCGAAAAAACCGCTTATCAATTTCTGAGGCAAGGCCGGGGCATGGAACCCACTCTTTTTGCATTCATTTGGAAGTACTCGAAAAAGCAACAGCTTGTGCTGTTGTCTCTGACAGTGCTGTCATTTCCGTTTCTTTACGCCTCGCTCGAACTGCCAAAGCAGATCATCAACGACGCAATTGGTGCGCCAAGTGATAGCGTCACGGTTCTGGGCATCACGTTTACGCAGGTCCAATACCTGCTGATCCTCTGTGTGGCCTTTTTGGCGACTGTAATTGCCAGCGGGTTGATGAAAATGCGCATCAACACGATGAAAGGTGTGTTGGCCGAACGTATGCTGCGCCGATTGCGGTTCACGCTGATTCACCGCACCATGCGTTTTCCAAAGTCCTACTTTGCCACCACTAGCCAGGGTGAGCTGGTTTCGATGATCACGTCGGAGGCCGAACCGATGGGAGGTCTGATGGGCGACGCAATTGCCCAGCCGGTGTTTCAGTTCGGCCAGATGATGACAATCGTCACCTTCCTGTTCATGCAAAGTGTGTGGTTTGGACTTGCGAGTATTGCACTGATCCCCTTACAGGCGTGGCTGATCCCAAAGCTGCAGCGCCAGATCAACCTGCTGAACAAAGAGCGAATCCAGGAGGTGCGACACCTCAGTTCGGAAATCGGTGAAAGCGCCGCGGGGATCAGCGACCTGCGCACCAATGGCGGTTGGCGGTACCGGCTGGCCCAGTTCAGCCATCGGTTGGGAACTTTGTTCGAGATCCGTTTCAAGATATACAACAAGAAGTTCTTTATGAAGTTCCTCAACAATCTGATCACTCAGATGACGCCGTTCCTGTTCTATTCGGTCGGTGGTTATCTGGCGATCAAGGGTGAGGTAACAGTAGGTGCCCTTGTTGCGGCGCTTGGGGCTTACAAAGATCTCAGTGGCCCGTGGAAGGACCTGCTGACCTATTACAATCAGGTTCAGGACATGTCGCTGCGATGGGAAGTCGTGACGGAGCGCTTTGCTCCGGACAACATGATCCCAGAAGAACTGTTTGTTGGTGAGCCCGACTCGATTCCCCACCTCATGGGCGATATCGAACTGCGCAATGTCACGGTGCGGGATGATGACGGTAAAACCATCCTCGAAGACATCGACCTGACCATCCCCAAGGGCGCACGTGTTGCCATCCAGTCGGCAAGCGCGGCCGAGCGCGGCGCTTTGGCACAATTGCTGACCCGAGAGCTTTTGCCGGTTCAGGGGGACGTCACAATCGCGGGTCATGATCTGCGAAAACTGCACCAGTCAATCATTGCTGCACGGATTGGGTACGCTTATTCACGGCCTTATCTTTTTGACGGAACGCTGGGTGACAACCTGTTGATGCCATTGCGGACGCATCCGCAACACGAAACAGATGCGAAAAAGGCACCAAGCCGCTGGCAGATTGAAGCTGTGCGTGCCGGGAACCCAGCGGATTCCTTGTCGGATGAATGGATTGATCCCGGGCTAGCCGGATTGGAAGACATCGAGGATATCCGCAACTGGTGGTTCCAACTGGTCGAAGCGATGGGCATCGACGAGTTCATGTTCCGCCGAACGCTGCGCACCCAGTTTGATCCGGAACAGCATCCTGCATTGGCCAAGGATATTGTGAACTTGCGCGAAACGGTTGCGCGCAGGCTGGAGGAAAAGGGACTGGCCCGGTATGTCTACCGGTTCGACCCGGAACGGTTTAATCCAGCGGTTCCATTGGGTGGTAATCTGCTTTACGCGGCTCCGTCACGAGATATTTCTCCGGATATTCTGGCCGGCGATGATCGGTTCATGTGGATGCTGCGCCACCATGATCTGGACGACGATGCCATGAGCATCTCAAGCGCAGTGCTTGAGACGCTGAACCAGACATTCGGCCGGGACGGGGCGGATCACCCGTTGTTCTTACGGCTGGGCATGGCCAAGGACATGTACCACCGTTTGCTAGACATTGAGGATCGCCGCAAAGCCAGAGGTGAGGCGGGTATCAATGATCGCGAAAGGGCCTTGTTACTGACTGTTCCGTTTCTGCTGACAGCTGAACAGATTGGTCCGGATTTCCCGGACGAGTACAAAGACAAGATTTTGGCCATTCGAAGCGGACAGGCTGAAAAGCTGCGCTCGTCCATGAACGGTATGTTTATCCCGGTCACGCCGGAAACCTATATCGAACGCATGACGGTTATGGAAAACGCTCTGTTTGGACGCATTTCCCTGATGGCCGGGGCGCATAAGGATGAGATTGAAGACGTTGTGGCCGACGCCATGAACGAAGCGGGCCTGCGTCGTCGGGCGGCCGCTACTATCTACGACCTGCCTTCGGGGTTGGGTGGAAACAACTTACCTACGGTGTTCCAGGAACGTGCGGCGTTCTCGCGCGCTGGCATCAAGCGTCCGGACGTGTTGATCCTGGACAAAGCTCTGGCCAGCCATGATTCCGAGAGCCGGTTGAGGACAAGGCTGAAACTGCGTGAATTGTTGCCGGAATCGATCATGCTCTTCATGGAAGATCACTTTGCCCACCCCGAGGCATATGATCTGTTTGTTGAGATCAAGGATGGTCGCATAGATGGCGTTTCGAGAACCCGGACCGAGGAAGAAGCCAGCACCACGGATGATCTGAGCCGCAAACTCAAGATCATCTCTTCGACCGAGCTTTTCTCTGGAATCGACGGGCGAAACCAACGGTTGTTGGCATTCTCTGCGCAATGGTACGAGGCCGCAGCAGGCCAGATCATCTTTTCCGAGGGGCAGACGCCAGATGCCGCCTATCTGTGCGTATCGGGTGAAGCCGATCTTATCTGGACTGAAGAGAATGGGACAGCACGAACAATTTCGGTCATCGAACCGGGGCGCCTGATTGGAGATCTGTCGATTATCACGGGTGAGATCCGGCAATTTGATCTGGTTGCCGTCAAGAACTGCTCGTTTCTGCGCATTGGGGCCGAAGAATTGCGCGCTGTTATCGAAAGTGACGCGGGCGTGGCATTGCAGCTTCTGCAAACGGTTGCCGGTTACCTGACCACGATTTCTCAGAGGTTGAATGCCGCCAATGCAACGTCACTGATCTTTGAGGACGACGAGCAGAGCAAGGAAACGGCCAGTAATGTCTGATCTCCGACCCGCCGCGTACGCGGCACATAAGCGTCTGGTCAATCCCGGACGTGCGCGACCCGAGCTGTGGCGCCTGCTGGTGGGGCTGGCCATTGTTGGTGTTGTCGTCACCTTGCTAAACCTAGTGTTGTTTGCTCTGGTTTCTGGTCTGGGGTCCTTCGAATGGGCCGAAAACCTGCTGACCGGTGCATCGCCCGTTTCGATGTTAGTGCTTTTGACCAGTTTCGCCTTCGTCACCTTTGGTGTTTCCATCGCAGCACGACGTCTGCAGCATCGGTCGCTGCGTTCGATCCTTGGGCCCCGACGCGAAGGTGTCTCGCAATTTTTGCGCGTTTTCAGGGCATTGGTTGTGGTCGGTCTCATCGTGGCTATCCTTCCCCCATACGACATGGGGGCGACACTGACGCAGAATCTGGCACTGTCGACCTGGCTCTTGTTTCTTCCTTTATCTCTGATGGCAGTACTGATTCAAACCAGCGCCGAGGAAGTGCTGTTTCGCGGGTACATGCAGCAAAGCCTGGCCGCACGGTTCCGGTCTCCGATCATCTGGATGGGGCTGCCGTCGTTCTTGTTTGCCGCTGGCCATTTCGCCCCCGGTTCTGCGGGAGACAACGCTTTTTTGGTGGCTGTGTGGTCCGGCATGTTCGGCCTTTTGGCAGCAGATCTGACGGCCAGATCGGGAACGCTGGGGCCAGCTATTGCATTGCATCTATTCAACAATATGGTGGCGCTGTTGTTCATTTCACTGCCTGATGGCCTGAGCGGTCTGGCACTATATCTGTTGCCAAACGACATGTCGGACACGGGCGCGCTGCGGCAATGGCTGTATGTGGATTTCGCTGTGATGATTGTCAGTTGGCTGACAGCGCGGGTTGCGCTCAGGCGTTGATTGCATTTCTTTCCGTAGCGTCTTATTTGACGTCAAAGCCGCACTAGCAAGGTTCCGACATGAACTGGATCACAAACTACGTCCGCCCCCGGATCAACTCGATCTTCTCGCGCCGCGAAGTGCCTGAAAACCTTTGGCACAAATGCGATGAATGCGGAACGATGCTGTTTCATCGCGAACTGGCGGAAAACCAGAATGTCTGCACCCAATGCGGGCACCACATGGCGATCACGCCGCGCGAACGGTTCCAACACCTGTTTGACGGTGGCATCTTCACGGAAGTGTCCGTGCCTGCACCCAAGGACGATCCTCTGCAGTTCCGTGATCAGAAGAAATATCCGGATCGAATGAAGGCAGCGCAGAAAAAGACCGGCGAGAAAGAGGCAATGCTTGTCGCCAAAGGTGAAATCGGGCGCACCCCGATCGTCGCTGCCGCTCAGGACTTTTCGTTCATGGGTGGATCGATGGGCATGTACGTTGGCAACGCCATCATCGCGGCCGCCCAAGAGGCGGTGAAGCTGAAACGCCCGCTGATCCTGTTCTCGGCGGCAGGTGGCGCGCGGATGCAGGAAGGTATCCTGAGCCTGATGCAGATGCCGCGCACGACCGTTGCGGTAGAAATGCTGAAAGAGGCAAACCTGCCTTACATCGTCGTGCTGACCCACCCGACCACAGGTGGTGTGACGGCCTCATATGCGATGTTGGGTGATGTCCATATCTCGGAACCCAACGCCCTGATCTGCTTTGCCGGTCCGCGCGTAATCGAGCAAACCATCCGAGAGAAACTGCCCGAAGGGTTCCAGCGCGCGGAATACCTGCTGGATCATGGTATGCTGGACCGGGTTACCAAGCGGACGGAAATGCGCGACGAACTGATCACCATCACGCGTATGCTGATGAACCAGCCTCCGGCCGTCAAAGGCGATCTGCCTGCCCCAGAGCACGAGGATGCAAAAGCCGAAGCTCCGGCAGACGCGGAAGAGAAATGACCGCCCAGACATCAGACGTCATCCTGGATCGGATGATGGCGCTGCACCCCAAGATCATTGACCTGACCTTGGACCGCGTTTGGCGTTTGCTGGCCGCCTTGGATAACCCGCAGGACAAGCTACCCCCGGTTATCCATATCGCCGGGACCAACGGCAAAGGCTCGACACAGGCGATGATCCGTGCGGGCCTGGAAGGGGCAGGGCTTTCCGCTCATGCCTATACCTCGCCGCATCTGGCGCGGTTTCATGAACGTATTCGCTTGGCGGGTGAGCTGATTTCTGAACCCGATCTGACGGCGGTGCTGGATGAATGCTACGCCGCCAATGGTGGTGAGAACATCACATATTTCGAGATTACGACCTGCGCCGCCTTGCTGGCATTCGCGCGGTCGAAGGCAGATTACACCTTACTTGAGGTCGGATTGGGCGGTCGGCTGGACGCAACCAATGTCATTCACGAACCGGCGGTAACGGTTATCACTCCGGTCTCCATCGACCACGAACAGTTCCTCGGCGATACGTTGGGCAAGATCGCAGCGGAAAAGGCCGGGATTATAAAACCCGGCGTACCATGCATCGTTGGGCCACAGCAGGACGAAGCGCTGGAGGTTATTGAATACACCGCAGCGCGTCTGGGTGCACCGTTGCTGGTACACGGCCAGCACTGGCACGTCACCGAGGAAAATGGCCGATTGGTCTATCAGGACGAAACCGGCCTGCGCGATCTGCCTCTGCCCAACCTTCTGGGCGCACATCAGATCCAGAACGCAGGGGCGGCGCTGGCTGTATTGCGCCACCTGAACCTTGGGGACGATGCCTATGAGGCAGCTGTGACCAAAGCTGAGTGGCCCGCCCGCATGCAGCGCCTGAAAACCGGACCCTTGGTCGAACAGGCCCCAACGGCCGAGCTGTGGCTGGATGGTGGGCATAATGCGGCCGCAGGAGAGGCTTTGGCTGACCTGTTGTCGAAGCTACCCGAGCGTCCGACCCATATGATCTGCGGGATGCTGAACACAAAAGATGTCACCGGGTATCTTGCGCCGTTGGCTTCGCAGGCGAAAAGCCTAACGGGGGTGTCGATTCCGGGCGAGGCGAACACACTGACAGCAGCAGATACAGCTGATGCAGCTGCTCAGGTCGGATTGACAGCGTCTACGGCTGGCAACGTTTCCGAGGCTTTGAAAATCATAACCGAAAATGATCCGCAGGCACGGGTTCTGATCTGTGGTTCATTGTATCTGGCCGGAAACATCCTGCGCGAAAACGGGTAGGGCGGGGCTTTACTGGCCCCAATCCTGATCCTGCATCTCGCGCAGACGCGAAGCTGTACGTTCGAATTCAAATGTCCCTTCGCCTTCGACGTACAGCATCTCGGGCTCAGCAGCGGCTGAACAGATCAACCGGACCTTCGCCTCATACAGTGCGTCGATCAGTGTGACGAAGCGTTTGGCTTCATTGAAGTTGTTGCGGGACAGGCGTGGGATATCCTCCAGCACCAATACTTTGACCTCTTCGGCGACGGCTAGGTAATCCGCCGGCCCCAGCATCCGCCCGCAGAGGTCGTAAAAGCTGGCAC
Organism: Ruegeria sp. Ofav3-42; assembly: GCF_022347725.1. Lineage (GTDB taxonomy): Bacteria > Pseudomonadota > Alphaproteobacteria > Rhodobacterales > Rhodobacteraceae > Ruegeria. Next base: position 86,479 of record NZ_JAKRGB010000013.1, on the reverse strand, counting down.
GGGCCACTCCGTTGCGGAAGGCTGGCAGCTCTACCGCGCGCCCGTTGACCTGCAGGATCAGCGGCTCGGCCTTGCCCCCTGCCAGATCGTTCCAAACGCTTCGGATGCTTTCCCGCGCTTCCGGTCCGATCGGCGTAAAATAAACGGGCGCGCCTTCCAGTCGGTTCTGTCGGTAATCGGTGGGGGAGATCAGTTCCCACACTTCCAACTGTTCTTTGATATGCGCGATGAACGGCAGGAAAAGCTGACGGTTCAGCCCGTCCTTATACAGATCGTCCGGGTGGCGATTTGAGGTCGTAACCACCACGACCCCGCCGTCATGCAACAGATCGAACAGACGACCAACGATCATCGCGTCGGTGATGTCGGTGATCTGCATCTCGTCAAACGCCAACACCCGGACCGACTTCACAACCGAGGCCGCAACGGGCGCCAAGGCATCTTCGACCCCATCCTTGCGCGCCTTGTGCATACCTGCGTGAATTTCTTGCATGAAGGCGTGAAAATGCACACGTCGCGACGGGATATCGCCCAGCGAGTCGACGAACAGATCCATCAACATGGATTTTCCACGTCCAACGCCACCCCATAGGTACAGGCCTTTGGGCGGTGGCGGCGCCTTGCGGAACAACCCGCGTTTCACAGGTTTCGCCAAAGCGGCCCGGATGCGTTCAAAATGGGGAAGAACGGCCTCTTGCGCGTCGTCTCTGGTCAGGATGCCTTCGGCGACCTGCGTATCATATAGCGAAATCAATCCCGTCATGTTTCGAGGCATAGCGTTCGGCTTGGCCGTTGAAAAGTGGCCATTTCCTGGACGCATCAATTTTGCTTATCCGTGACCGCAAAACTCCTGAATTGACGCACCCATGAAACGGGGTAGTTTTCAGTTTCCGAATACCCGAGGTCCCAATGCCGCAATACACACGTCTGCTTAACCCCATTCTGATCGTCGGGTGTATCATCATCACGGTCAGCTTTGCCGTGCGCGCCTCTTTTGGCGTATTCCAGATACCTATCGCGGATGAGTTTGGCTGGCTGCGCACGGATTTCTCGATGGCGATCGCGATTCAGAACCTTGCATGGGGGATAGGACAGCCGATTTTCGGGGCGATTGCCGAAAAAGCCGGCGACCGCCGTGCGATTGTTCTGGGGGCGCTGACCTATGCGGCTGGTATGGTGCTGTCGGCGTGGTCAGTCACCCCGTTCGAGCACCAGATGTATGCCTGGCTGGTTGGTTTCGGTATTGCCGGGACAGGGTTCGGTGTGGTCCTTGCCGTGGTGGGGCGGGCCTCGTCGGATGAGAACCGCTCCATGTCGTTGGCGATTGTCACGGCGGCTGGCAGTTTCGGTCAGGTCCTCGGCGCGCCAACCGCCGAGTGGATGCTGAGCTTCATGCCCTGGCAGCAGGTGTTCATCGTGTTCGCCATCGCAATTCTGGCATTGGTTCTGACGCTTCCGTTCATGCGTGCGCCGCAGGCGGCCAGCAAGGCGGAAATCGAAGAGAGTATGGGAGAAATCCTTACTAAGGCTTTCCGAGACCCTTCTTACACGCTGATCTTTCTGGGCTTTTTCAGCTGCGGCTATCAACTCGGCTTCATCACGGCCCATTTTCCTGCATTCGTAACCGAGATGTGCGGACCCATCGACCCCGGTGGCATGTTGCATTCGATTGGCATCACGACCACTTCGGCGCTGGGGGCTGTGTCGATCTCTTTGATCGGGATGGCAAACATAGCTGGAACACTGCTGGCAGGTTGGGCCGGGAACCACTTCCCGAAGAAGTACCTGTTGGCTACGGTTTACACATTGCGCACACTCGCAGCAGCGGCCTTCATCGTGTTCCCGATCACACCGCTCTCGGTGATTGTGTTTTCGCTGGTCATGGGCTCGCTCTGGCTGGCCACTGTGCCGTTAACATCGGGGCTGGTCGCGCATCTTTACGGATTACGCTACATGGGCACGCTATACGGGATCATCTTCCTTAGCCACCAAATTGGCAGTTTCCTTGGTGTCTGGCTGGGCGGGCGCATGTATGATCAGTACGGAGACTACACCATGGTCTGGTGGATCGGCGTTGCTATTGGGGCATTCAGCGCGATCGTTCATCTGCCCATTCGCGAGAACCGTACAGAGACAGTCGCAGCCTGAACTAGACAGCTTCTTCTGGTGCCAGAAGGCCTTCTTTCACCAAGCGTTCTGCCCATCCCTGAGGCCCGGTGAAGTGGTGCGTTTGCCAGCCACGCGCGCGGGCTGTTTCGATGTTGTCGATCCTGTCATCAGTAAACAAAAGGGCCTCGGGTGGCAGGCCGCAATCGGCCTCGACCATTTCATAGATCGGAACATGCGGTTTTACGGTTTGCATCCGGCCTGAGACGTATTGTTTGTCGAATTCGTTGAGGAAGGGATAAACCGTTGTTGCATAGTCGAAATTCTGCACCCCGAAATTGGTCAGCGCGAATACCGGCACGCCCTTGGTCCGCAACGCGCGTTGCAGTCGAACCGAATGCGGAATTTCGGGTGCGGCAAGTTCGATCCACTTGTCGTGCCACATACGGATTTCATCGCGCCAGTCGGGGTAGTTCTCGGCCCAGTTATAGATCGTATCGGTGAAGTGATGTCCCTGATCGACCAGGTCATTCATCCCGTGCAGATCAACTTCCCGGAACATGGCGCGGCGACGATCTTCCCCTATGACCCGGTCATAGTAACGCTCGGGCTGCCATTCGATCAGCACGTTCCCGATGTCAAAAATCACGGCCTCTACCGACATGTGCGCACCTGCTTCTTCAATCTCTGATTGACCGGACTGAACCAATCTCAACAGCATTAATCAAGGCCCGACCGCAGCGCGCAGCGCTGCTTGGCCCAACCGGAGAAGGCGCATCTTCGATGCGACTCTGACGGGCGGGAGCACTAACCGCGCTGCGCTGCCCTCAATTCCCGTTCCAACGCATCCAGAAATCGGGATCGATCCGCCTTGCCGAACGGTTTGCCGCCACCTCCGACGCCCAGCGGGTTTGCGGCGCGCAGATCAGCCATCAGGTCGCGCATCGCCAGCTGTTGCCCGATGTTTGCTGCCGTGAACGTTTCGCCATTTGGGCGCAGGACGCGCGCGCCGGCCTCAACACATTTTGCAGCCAGCGGGATGTCTGACGTGACTACAACGTCCCCGTGGCCGCAGCGTTCAGCGATCCATTTGTCCGCTTCATCCGCGCCCTCTGATACAATCACAACCTGCACCAGAGGGTTTGCTGATGGCCGAAGCCCTCCGTTCGAGACCAGAGCCATCGGGACCTTGTGCCGTGTGGCAGCACGTTCGGCCTCGGCCTTCACCGGGCAAGCATCACCATCGACGTAAAGGGTTGTCACGCTTTCTTCGCCTCTTTCTTGACGGGTTCGGAAGCCTTCTTTCGGACCTTGAACTCTTCAGGGATCGGCATCCGGTTGAACGCGTCCAGACCCGCGATTTTATAGGCTTCAGCCAAGGTCGGATAGTTGAACGTGTTCTGTACGAAGTAATCCACGGTGCCCTTCAGATTCAGAACTGCCTGCGCAATGTGGATCAACTCGGTCGCGCCTTCGCCGACAATCTGCACGCCCAGAACCCGGCGGGTTTTCAGCGAGAACAGCATCTTCAGCATACCGTGCTCCAACCCCATGATATGCCCACGCGAGGTTTCGCGAAACCGGGCTACGCCGACCTCGTAGGGAATGCCACGTTCCTGCAACTCCTCCTCGGACATGCCGCAGGTGGAAATCTCAGGGACCGAATAGATGCCATACGGATACCAGGGGCTTTCCGGCAGGGTTGGGGTTTCCAGTGCATGGCAGGCAGCAACTCGGCCCTGTTGCAGCGAGGTGGAAGCCAGAGATGGGTGTCCGATCACATCGCCGGTCGCATAGATGTGCGGTACGGCGGTTTGATAGGTCTTGCGATCGACGTTGATCCGGTTGCGATGGTCTGTTTCCAGTCCGACGGCTTCCAGATTCAATGCGGACGTCGCGCCCATGCGGCCGGCGGCGAACAGCAACATCTCGGCCCGGACATGGCGGCCATTATCCAGTGTCACCTCAACGTGGCTGCCTGCATCTTCGATCTTTTCCACGGCCGATCCAAGCCGCAGATCCACGCCGTTTTCGCGGATCTGATGGGTGAAATCGTGGATTAAGCGGCTATCGATAAAGTCGAGGAAGGTGTCCCGTGGTTCGATCAGCGTCACCCGCACATCCAGCGCCGAGAACATGGTGGCATATTCCACACCAATCACCCCGGCACCGATCACGACCAGCGAGCGTGGAATTTCCGCCATTTCCAGAAAATCATCCCCGTCCACAACAGTCTTGCCGTTGAACGGTACATAATCCGGGCGGTACGTCTTGGTGCCGGTGGCAATCAGGAACTTCGCAGCCGTCAGGCGTGTGGTTTCGCCTGCGTCGGTGGCAACTTCGACCTCGTGCGGACCTATGAACCTGGCCAGCCCGTTCAGAGTTTCCACGTGGTTGCGGTTGAACTGATGCTCCAGCACATCAACCTCGTGGTCCAGCGTCATGTGAAGACGGGCCTTCAGGTCCTCGGCCCGGATCTGATCCTTGACCCGGTAGGAACGGCCATAAAAGCTGCGCTCGCGCCAGCCCGACAGGTTCAGCACCGTTTCGCGCAGGGTCTTTGACGGAATGGTGCCGGTATGCACCGACACGCCGCCAAACCTGTCCTTGCGGTCGATCACCAAAACACGGCGTTTCAGTTTGCCTGCCTGAATCGCCGCCGAACGCCCCGAAGGGCCAGACCCGATGATGATCAGGTCGTAGTCGTACTTGCTCATGCCTCAGTCTCCGTACAGCGCCTCGGCGTGAAAGGTGATGTGGTCTTCCATGAAGGTCGACACGAAGAAGTATGAGTGATCATAGCCCGGCTGCAGACGGAATGTCGCTTGCTGGCGCCGTTCGGCGATCGCCTGTGCTAAAGTTTCAGGGCGCAGAAGGTCAATGAACTGATCATTGGCACCGGTGTCGATCAGAACCGGGCCATCAAAACCTTTTTCTCTCATCAGTACCGAAGCGTCATGATTGTCCCATACTGACTGATCATCGCCCAGATAGGCGCTCAATTGCTTGCGACCCCAATCCGCACCGGTTGGGTTGGAAATCGGTGCAAAGGCCGACACGGACCGGAACCGGCCCGGTAGGTTCATGGCCAGCGTCAACGCTCCGTGACCGCCCATGGAATGCCCGGTGATGGCCTGACGGTCGCCGTCGATGGCAAAGTTCTCGAGCAGTAGCGCAGGCAGCTCTTCGGCCACGTAGTCCCACATGTTGAAATGCGGCGCCCAGGGCTCTTGCGTCGCGTTCACATAGAACCCTGCTCCCTGACCCAGGTCGTAGTCTTCGTGATCAGCAACCCCTTCACCACGCGGCGACGTGTCAGGAAACACCACGGCAATGCCTTGTTCTGCCGCCCATGCCTGAGCACCTGCCTTGGTCATGGCGTTTTCATGGGTGCAGGTCAGGCCGGACAGGTACCACAGGACCGGCACCGGACCATCTGTGGCCTCGGCCGGTAGGAACAGGCCAAAGGTCATGTCGCACTTGCACGCGGTCGAGGCGTGGCGGTAGACGCCCTGAACGCCTCCAAAACATGCATTTTCCGAAAGGGTTTCCATTTGGTTTTGTCCTTACGTTGGGTTTGCGCCATGGCTATCCTTACACGGCCAATACGTAAAGACTGAGTGCCTTGCCCGTGGCTATTTTTCACAAGCTGGCGATCAGGGTGTGCCAACCCAGGCAATGACTAGAGGCACAGTCAGAATACTGGCCGCCGTGGACAAAAGGATGGCGGCAGATGCCCTGTGCGGAGCGACACCGTAGTGCGCCGCCAGCATGTAGACATTGCCCGCCACCGGCAATGCAGCGGCGGCGATGGCGACGGACGCTGGGAAGGTGGCCACCGGCAAAAGCCAGAGCAGAACCACAGCAACGCAGACGGGATGGACGACCAGTTTGCAAAAACTCAACCATCCGGCGATCTGAACGCGCTCGGCGGATTTGCTGGCCAGAGACGCTCCGATCGCGAACAGAGCACCCGGCGTGGCTGCGCCGCCCAAAATCGTAAGAAAATCGTTCAGGGGGGCCGGAACAGGGACCCGGAATGCAGACCAGAGCAGGCCTGCAGAAATCGACACGATCATTGGGTTTTTGAGCAGACCGATGCCGATCAGACGAAAGGTTGCGGGCGTCAACCGACCATCCCGCCCACCGTTGATCAGGATGACGATCAGGGATGAAAACACCACCAGATCGACAGTCAGAACCAACATCACCGGGCCAATGGCCGCTTCGGTAAACAGCAGCGCCAGCATGGGCAGACCCAGAAAGCCCACGTTGCCGATTGCGGCGCATTGCGCCTCGACCGCAGCAGTTGGAATGTCGAGCCGTCGTATCCAGGCGACAAGAGTGGCCAGCGCGTACACGGCAGCGGTGCCGATCAGATAGCCCACAACCAACCGGGCGTTGAAAATCTCGGCAAAGGGCAGGGTGGCCGAAAAGCGAAACAACATCGCCGACAGGGCAAAGTAGAAAACGAACTTGGTCAGATAGGCGGTGGCCTCTTCCGAGAAAAACCGACTGCGCCCGGCCCAGTATCCCAGGCCGATGATCGCGAAAAAGGGCAGTGTGCGCAGGAAGATATCGACCATGCCCAGAGTGGTAGCACGGATTTTGCGGGCCGCAAGTCTAGCCTGCCCGGTTGCTTGGCTTTGAAGTCTTGGTTTGAGATTTCGCGGGGTCTCTCAGAGGGGAACCTTGCGTCATTCAGGTTATCGCACACTCTGAACACGTGCGAATCGTTGTATCTGAACTGAACGGTTTATACATTTGTCACCCATACACCCCAAGGAGAGCACATGACCGAAGCAACCGCCATCCTGCGTACAGGCCGAAAATTTGATCAGGTACTGCGCGGAGCCCGAGAGGTTTTTATGGCGGACGGTTTCGAAGGTGCAAGTGTCGATGATATTGCCCGCGCCGCCGGGGTTTCGAAGGCCACGTTGTACAGCTACTTCCCTGACAAGCGCCTTTTGTTCATGGAGGTGGCACAGGTCGAGTGCAAACGGATGGCAGAAAACGTCGTGGCCATGGTCGACGACTGCAAACCAGCGCGCGAAGTCATGATGATCGCTGCAACAGAGCTGACCGCATTTCTGGTCTCGGATTTCTCGCAACAAATGTTCCGCATTTGCATTGCCGAGCGCAGCAGATTTCCTGAGCTTGGTCAGACTTTCTACGAAGCCGGTCCGCAAAATGGCCAGCGCAAGATGGTCGAGTATCTGGAGAAAGCGGTCAACAAGGGCGAACTGGCGATTGACGATCTTCAGTTGGCCGCCGAGCAGTTCAGCGAATTGTGTAAGGTCAGGATCTGGACCCGCGCTGCGATCGGCGTCCAAAAGAGCTTTTCCAAGGCGGAAATTGACGAAATTGCATTGCAGGCCGTCGATATGTTCATGGCCCGATACGGCGTCTGAACATTCAAACTTCGCAAGGCTTTGACGGAAACACGTCAGCAATTGAGCCCGTAACCAGCAACCGGCCACGGGCTCGACCGTTCACTCGATAAAGGTTTTGGCCAGCCGGTCGCGGATCGGTTGCGACAGGTAACTGATCACCGCCCGCTCACCGGTATTCACGAACAGATCGGCAGGCATTCCCGGCACCAGGTCCAGTGCGGCAACTTCGATGGGTTGATCGGCGTCCAGTTTCACCCGCGCCTTGAAGTAGGGCTCGCCGGTGCGATCATCCTCCAGCGCGTCGGCTGAAATGTCAAAGATACGGCCGCTGGCTTCGGGTACATCGGCTTGCGCGAAGGCTGACAGACGTACGCGTGTCGTCTGGCCAATCTGCAACTTGTCTATGTCTCCGGTATTAATCCGCGCCTCGACGATCAGCGCCTGATTGGCGGGCACAATATCCATGATCGGTTCGCCCGGCCGAATGACGCCGCCAGTCGTGGACACGGCCAGATTGACGACACGTCCACTGGTTGGGGCCAGAACCTGCGTCCGTTTCTGCCGCTCTGATACGCCCATGAACTGTGACCGGATCAGATCAAGTTGAGCATCGACCACGGCCAGCTCTCCGGCAATCACTTCATCGCGCAGCTTTTGCTGACTGATCAGAGACAGCTGCAACTCCTGCACCTGGTCCTCGGACTGAGCAATCTGGGTGCGCAGTGACGCGTCGACTCCACCCAGACGTTCCAGCTCAATCTGCCGCGCGCTGACCCGCGTGACGGCGACCAGCCCCTTGGCCAGTAAGGATTGAAGGTTGGAAAGTTCGACTTGGGTGATATCGATCTGGTTTTGAGTGGCACCGCGCTGTTCATTCAGCCCGGCGATCTGGTTGCGCAGGCCCTGAATGCGCTGCGCGTTGATTTGCGCTTCTGTCCTTCTGGCGCGGGCTTCGGCGTCGAACAGCTGTTTCTGGGTCACGTATGGGGACACCCAATGCAGGCGGTCCATGCCCTCCCGGAACCCTGCCAAAGCCGTAGGTTCGTCGAACAGTTCGTTCCCGCTCATCTGCGCCAACAGACGTGCGCGGCGTACGGACAATTCACCCAACTGACTGCCCAGAACGCTCAGCTCTACGTCAATTTCCGTGCTGTCAAGCCGCACGAGGGGCTGACCGGCTTTGATGAATTCACCATCTGCGACAAGGATCGAGTCTATGATGCCCCCGTCCAGATGCTCGACCGTTTTGCGGTCACCCTCGACGACGAACGAAGCGGGCGCGACTACGGCCCCATCCAGTTTTGAGGCGAAAGCCCAGTAGGCGCTGCCTCCGACAAAGGCCCCCAATGTAAGTAGCCCGAACAGGACATAGCGTTTGATCCCCGAGGAACCGTCCGCAAATTCCACGAATTCTGGGTCGTGCACGGCGACGGCGTTGAGGGGGTGAGAGCGTCGAGTCAAATGTGTCATTGGGCGGCTCCGGTGATCGGGGTTGCTTTGGTCGGGCGAAACGCTTGTTCTTGCGCATCAGTTTGCGCGGGATTGTTCAGAACATTTCGGCGATTGACCTTGAGAATATCGTCCTTTTCCCCGAACTGCGTCTGGGAACCGTTGCGCAGGACCATGACCTTGTTAGCGGCCTGCAAAGTTGCCGGACGGTGGGTCATGACAATTGTGATCGCGCCGCGTGCCTGAGCAGCAATAATCGCGTCACGCAGGGCCTGTTCACCTTCGGAATCCAAATCCGAGTTCGGTTCATCCAGGATCAGTACAAACGGATCACCGTAAAGTGCCCGAGCCAGCGCCAGCCGCTGACGTTGGCCACCGGACAAAAAGAAACCGCGACCGATACGGGTGTCGTACCCGTCCGGCAGGCTGCTGATCATCTCGTGCACCCCAGCTTCGCGTGCAGCGCGCAGGACTTCGGCGTCGTCGATCGCAATGGAAAACCGCCCGATGTTTTCACGAATTGTGCCGTCAAACAATTCGACATCTTGGGGCAGGTAGCCGATCTGCTTGCCCAGATCTTCTTGATTCCATTTGGACATTGGGGTGCCATCCAGCAAAATCTCACCCCTTTGCGGGTGCCAGACCCCGGCGAGCATCTTACCCAGCGTGGTCTTGCCCGAGCCGCTGTGTCCGATAATGGCCAGCACGTCCCCGGCCGCGAGACTAAAGTCGATCCCGCGGAGCGAGGCATTTACAGCGCTCGGTGGTCCAGCCTGTGCAATCCTGACGTCCAAAGACTTGAACGCCCGGGGCAGGTGCAGGTTGGGCGGTGTTTCAGCAAACTCTTCAGTCAGTTTTTTTAGCTTGGAATAAGATCCGCGCGCAGCCAGAAATGTGCGCCACTGGCCGATCAACTGGTCGATCGGTGCCAGGGCGCGGGCAAGAACAATGGTGGCGGCAATCATGACGCCTGCGGTGGTTTCACCGGTGATGGCAAGTGCTGCACCAAGGCCCAGAATGGCCGATTGCAAGCCCATCCGAACGGTTTTGGACAACACGGAAAAGCTGGCGACCCGATCGGCAGCTCGGGTTTTGTGCTGATGGGCGTCTGCCTGAAGCGAAGTCCAGCGTCGCCGCAGATCGGATTCCATGCCAAGCGCATGGACCAATTCGGCGTGTTTGTCACTTGTACTGAAAAGAGCGTCCGAACGTCCGCGCGCTTGTGACGCCAATTGCATGGGTGAGCGGGCGCGGGCGTTGTTGATCAGCGCCATAACTGTCAGCGTCAGCGCTCCGACCAATCCAAGGAGGCCCAGATAAGGATGCAGTACAAAAAGAACCAAAAGATATAGCGGAATCCACGGCGCATCGAAAAATGCTGTCAGAGTGGTGCCCGAAATGAACTCGCGAAAACCGTTCACATCTTCAACAAGGTTTTCTCCGGCTTCGCTCTCTCCTTGTACGCGGCGACGCATGGCGGCGCCAAGGACCGGAGCACCGACACCGAGTTCAAAGCGGGCGGCCAGACGGCCAAGGATGCGCATGCGTGTCAGGTCGAGGCATGCGACCACGATGAACACCCCGGCCAGCAATAAGGACAAGGCGATCAGCGTATCGAAATTCTGGCTGGTTAGAACACGGTCATAGACCTGCAGCATGTAGAGCGGTCCGGCCAGCATCAGAAGGTTCAGAAACAGGCTGAAAAAGGCCACCGCAACAAATCCTTTGCGCAGCGAGCCCCAGGCGGTTTTGACGGGATTGGCTTTCTGGAACATCGGGGAACCCTTTCCGGTTGGGCAAACGGGGCGACCTGGGCCGCCCCGCCATTGGTCGGTTAAACGATGAAGTCGTTTTCGTTCAGGTCGGCGACATCGACGCCGGCAAGGCGGATAGACCCGGCGTCGCCGAAGCTGATCACCGTGTCCTCACCATCCTGAACGGTGTTCGGACCGCCGTCGAAGTCAGGACCCAGATCGCCGATCTGAATTCTGTCCGAACCTGTTTCGAAGTCTGTGACAGTGTCGTCACCGAAGGTGCCCTGGAATAGGAAGGTATCTGCACCTGCGCCACCGATCAGGACGTCATTGCCACCCTCACCGTTCAACAGATCGTCGCCATCCGCTCCATTCAGGACATTCTGCTGATCGCTGCCGACAATCACGTCACCATCGTTTGAGCCGATGACGTTTTCGATCGAAAACAGAACGTCAGTTTCGACTTGGTTCTCGATCACGTCCTGCCCGATGACACCGGTTCCGCCGGTCGCGTCGACATCCAGCGTGGCGCCAGCATCCAGCAGCGTGTCCTGAACAACAGGGCCATTCACACCGGACTGTGCATTGTGCAGATGGATGGCCGATACAACACCGGGGGTCGGCGTGTTCAGATCGGCTTCGTTCAGGCCTACGACGCTCAGCTCGCTGGAATAGGCGACTTCGCCTGTTGCAAGGTTTTGGGTGATGACAACGGTTGCGTTGCCGGTGGCCTCGCTGTCCGATGTCGGCCCAGGCTCTTGCGCTGCGTCCAGACCGCCGCTCAGCGAAACTGTGCGGATGCCATTCTGGGTCACATCGCTGTCGACCAGCAATTGCCCGCGAATTTCCCCGGCGGGGAAGTCGGTGGTGTGGATGTTGTAGTACAGGTTGCCCTGAACTGCCTCTTCCACAAACCAGCCGCCGTCCGGGATGTTCGCGCCAAACTGATCGGGTGCGTCAACAGCCGCATTCTCGATCGAGACGTTGAAACCGGTATCGCGCGTGGCGGTGCCGTTGCCGTTGGCGTCAAGACGAACCTCAACCGCGACATCCAGATCCGAGAAGTCGGCCGTGTCGGTGCCTTCGCCTCCGTCGATGAAGTCGTTGCCCAGACCGCCGGTCAGGACGTTATTTGCATTGCCTGCGATCAGTACGTCATCGCCAGCGCCCCCGTTGATGTCACCATTGGTGGTGCCCAGATCGACAAAGATGTCATTGCCTTCGCCCAGCAGGACATTGCCGTTGATCACGCCTTCGTCGTCGTTGACGATGGTCACGTCACCGGCATCTGATGCATCGATCGCATTGACCGTGCCGCGGATTTCGCCCTCGTTCAGGATCGCTCCCAACAGGTTCAACCCACCGTCCACGCGGATACCTGCCGCGGCGCCCGAACCTTCGGACCCGGCGATCAGGCCTTCGTTGACGACAACGCCAGCAAAGGACGCATCATCCTGGCTGGTGAACAGGCGCAGACCGTCGCCGACCTGATTGCCTTCAACCGCGTCGCCACGGCCCTGCAGGACGCCATCATTCAGGATCGCAGCTGAAACAATGTCGCCAGACAGATCACCGGTTTGCAGCGAGATAGCGGAACCATTGTTACCTTCGCCTGCATCGACCAGACCGGTGTTGGTAAAGGTATAGTTATCGGCAGTGCCATCAGCATAGACGGTGCCATTGCGCTGGTTACCCGTGCCAAAAATCGTTCCCGAGTTTTCAACTTCGAGGCCATCGCCATCGATGTTCAGCGCGCGGCTATCCGAAGACACGAGACCTTCGTTCACGAAAGAACCACCTGCGTGATCACCAGTGCCGAAGTAGACACCGTTTTGGACGCCCGAAATGATACCCGCGTTGGTGAGTGTGCCCTGGAAGTTCACACCATTGACCACGCGTACCCCGGCCACGGTTCCGTTGGCACCTTCCGACGCGATTTCACCAGTGTTGGTGATTGTTGCATCGGTCGTGCCCACATTGCCGACATTGCCAATACGCACACCATCTCCAGCCAGTGACGTTGCTGCACCCGCGTTGCCGCGGCCCTGGATGATGCCCGTGTTGTCGAGCGTGAAGGTGTTCGCCCCGTCCGCTGCCCCGCCGATTTCAGCGCCAAAGCCCGAGCCCTGGTTCCAGTCGCCAGCATCGATCCGGCCAGAATTGGAGACCGCAAAGTCATCCGCCGTGCCGTCGGCATAGGCCGTTCCATTGCGCTGATCGCCAGTCCCCAAAATGGAACCTTCGTTTTCAACCTGCAAGCCGGTGCCGTCGATGTTCAGTGCGCGGCTGTCTGACGACACCGTGCCTCGGTTTACAAACGATCCGCCGGTATGGTCACCGTTGCCGAAGTAAACGCCGTTCTGAACACCTGCGAAAACGCCGGTCGCTTCGTTGATCAACTCTCCCTGGAAATTGACGTTGTTTACTGCGCGGAATGCGCCAACGGTTCCATTTGCACCTTCCGACGTGACCGAGCCGCTATTCGTGATCGTGCCGTCGAACAGGGCAGAGCCAAATCCTCCGCCTTCCAGCCGTGCGCCTTCCAGACGGATACCATCACTGGCAGTGCCCAGACCGGCGCCTGCGTTACCGCGCCCCGAAATGGTGCCGGCGTTCTGGACCTCGACCTCGCCATTGCCATCTTCGGCCAGCGACAGCGAGATACCCGCACCGTCATTGTGCTCACCCGCGTCGATCAAGCCTGTCGCAAGGTTGCTGATCGAGAAATCACGTGCGGTGTCATCGGCATAAACGGTGCCGTTGCGCTGATCACCGGTGCCCAGAATGTCGCCACCGTTGATCAGATCAACGCCCGAACCGTCGATGTTTACCGCGCGGCTGCCGGACTGGATGGTTCCAAAGTTCAAAACGTCCAGATCATGTTCGCCATTGCCGACGTACAGGCCATTGCGTGGACCTTCGATCACACCGGTCGAGGTGTTCAGGATCTCACCTTCAGTGTTTGCACCATCAGCGATGCGGATGCCCGCGGCGGTGCCCTGATTGCTTTCGGTTGAGATCAGGCCACTGTTGACGATCTCGGTTTCCAGAATGGTGCCTTCCGCGCCATCGTCGATGCGGATACCGTCACCAGCCAGACCGGTATTCGCCGCCGCTTGGCCACGACCCTGGATTGTCGCGCCAAAACCGTTGAAAACGTCTGTTTCAACACGGTCACCAATCTCATCACCGATTTGCAGAGAGATGCCAGCACCCTGATTGCCTTCGCCCGCATCAATCGTGCCGCCCGAGAAGTTCGAAATCGAAACGTCCTCGGCTGTGCTGTTGGTGTAGATCGTACCGTTGCGCTGATCCCCGGTACCAACGATGTCGCCGAAGTTGCGTACATCGATACCCTGACCTTGAATGTCCACCGCTCGGCTGTCCGAACTGATTACGCCGCCACGGAAATTATCCAGACTGCCCGAGCTGCCGCCCCCGGCAAACTGAACACCGTTGAATTCGCCTACGATCTCACCAAAGTTGCGCACGCTCGCACTGCCGGTGACCTGAACGCCGGTTGCCAGCGCATCGGGTCCGTTGTTGGCCTCGATCCGGCCCGAGCGGAAGTTAAAGACATCGACATCCTCGCCCTGCGCCTGAACGGCTGCAACGGCGTTGTTGGTAACGATCTCTCCAAAGTTCAGCAGGCGGGAAAAATCGTTTGCCAGAACAAAGGCCGGGGTGTCATCAACCACCGTACTTTGAAAGAAGTTGTTAAATAGGGTTTGGCCATCGCGGGTTGTCTCTTGTGCCAGGGTAGACGTGGTCAAGAGACGGGCGCGCAGGCTTGCCAGAAGTTGGGACAGCATGGGGTACTCCGTCAGTAATTGTTACGTTTGGCAGCCCGCCCGATTGTCTGGGCGTTCCACGTAGCAAAGGGGTAGACGGCACCCGGGGTCTGCTGAAATTCATCCTGCAAATCGGTGTTATAACCAACGCGAATACTCACGATCTTCGTGAGAACTGACATGTTTACATGCCCAAAAATCATCGCGTTACGGCGTTATGGCCTTTCGCGAAATTCTATTCGCATGCGCCGGTTGACAGTTTTGTCAGTGGAATTGATCGGGATTTCCTGCAGCAGCGGCTGCTTTGCGGTATGAAGAGAGCGGCTTTGAGCCGACTTTTGCACGACCGCAGAGAGATTGAGCGGATGAATTTCAGGGATTTGGAATACGTGCTCGCCATAGCAAAGCATGGCCAGTTCAGTCAGGCGGCGGTGGCTTGCAACGTTTCGCAGCCCGCGTTGTCGAACCAGATCAAGAAGCTTGAGCAGGAATTGGGTGTAGAACTGTTTCTGCGCCTCAACAACGAAGTGCGGCCGACCGCATTTGGTCAGCGTATTCTTAGGATCGCTGACAGCATACTTTCCGATGCTCAGAAAATTCGCGATACAGCGACCGAGTTTCGCGATCCCGAGGCGGTTCCTTTCCGGATCGGCATGACCCCAACCCTGGCGCCATATCTGACGCAGTATTTCGCTGAACTGTTCAGCGATCTCTTCCCGCGGATGCGTGTGACGATGATCGAGGACCTTCCACAGAACATGCTGGAAATGATCGAGGACCACCGGCTGGATCTGGCCTTAGTGGCTAAGGTCAACCACAATGCGGCGCTGGACTTCACGTCGATCTGGACTGAGCCGCTGTTTCTGGCCCTGCGCGAAGGACACCCGTTGTGCACTCTGCCGTCCATCGCGCCCGAGGACGTGCCACCGCATGACTTCATCCGGCTGCCGCACAGCTTTGGCTATGAGCTTGAAGACCGCCTGCCCAAATCCGATCCGGCGATCCGGGTCCGCAAGCGGTTTGATCTGAGCGCACTGAGATTTGAGACGATCTGCCGGCATATTTGCCACTCGGACGATTGTACTATCGTTTCGGCATTGGCAGCAGAACAGTTCAAACGGGACAAGTGGCCGATATGCTTCATCCCTTTTGATGCCCCCGGTCACCTGCGCAACCTTGGTGCAGCCACCCGCCCCGGATGCCCGAGGCGACCCTTGCTGAACCGTATAGGCGCGTATATTCAGGACAACCCTCCGGTCGGTGTGACGCCAACCTTCTCCCAGTGACCCGTCAGCCTCGGCTTCGTTCGCCCGTCGCTCCCGCATTGGACATGCGAAAGGCCGCATCGCGCGTCGTTGATTCCGCGAATTGTTCAGGCTCTCAAAGTGAGTTGACAATGGATTTTGTATTTTGGATACATTGAGCACAGATTTCGCGGCGATGAGAGTCGTCTTTGATTGCTTGGCAAAAAAAAGCAACGCGAAGGCCGAACGAAAATATTTCTGGGAGACAATCATGAAACTTAGACTATTGGCTGCAACAGCGGCAATTGCCCTGTCCAGCGCGGCCGCGCAGGCAAACACGCTGGTTTATTGTTCAGAAGGTTCACCTGAAGGGTTCGATCCGGCGCTGTTTACGGCCGGAACCACTTTTGATGCGTCATCGCACCCGATCTATAATCGCCTGCTTGAATTTGAAACAGGTACGACCAACGTGATCCCGGGTCTGGCAGAGAGTGTCGAAGCTAGCGATGACGGTCTGGAATACACGTTCAAGCTGCGTCAGGGCGTCAAGTTCCATTCGAATGACGAATTTACGCCGACCCGTGATTTCAACGCCGACGACGTGATCTTTTCGTTCATGCGTCAGAAGGATGACGGCCATCCCTATAACCAAGTTTCCGGCGGAACCTGGGAATACTTCAAAGGTATGGGTATGCCCGATCTGGTCGAGTCCATCGAAAAGATCGACGACTACACCGTGAAGTTCACTCTGGCCAAGCCCGAGGCTCCGTTTGTCGCCAACATGGCGATGGATTTCGCATCAATCCTGTCCGCAGAGTATGCGGATGCGATGATGGAAGCGGGAACACCGGAAAAACTGAACACCGCGCCGATCGGCACCGGCCCGTTCTCGTTCGTGGCTTATCAAAAAGACGCTGTGATCCGCTATGCCCAGAATGCCGACTACTGGAAAGACCCGGCGGATGTCGAAAACCTGATCTTCGCGATCACTCCGGATGCCTCGGTTCGCTATCAGAAGCTGAAGGCTGGCGAATGCCACATCATGCCCTATCCGAACCCCGCCGACATACAGGCGATGCAGGATGACGCTGACATCAACATGATGGAGCAGGAAGGTCTGAACGTCGGATATCTGGCCTACAACACCACCATGGCGCCGTTCGACAACCCGAACGTTCGTAAGGCGCTGAACATGGCAATCGACAAGAACGCCATCATCGACGTTGTGTTCCAGGGCTCGGGTCAGGTTGCCAAGAACCCGATTCCGCCGACCATGTGGAGCTACAACGAGGCTATAACCGACGACGCCTACGATCCTGAAGCGGCCAAAGCGATGCTGGAGGCCGAGGGTGTTTCTGACCTGTCGATGAAGGTCTGGGCAATGCCGGTGCAGCGTCCGTACAACCCAAACGCACGTCGTATGGCCGAACTGATCCAGGAAGATTTTTCCAAGGTCGGCGTAGACGTTGAAATCGTGTCCTATGAATGGGGCGAGTATCTGTCGCGTTCGAAAGAACTGAACCGGGATGGTGCGGTTCTGTTGGGCTGGACAGGTGACAACGGCGACCCAGACAACTTCCTGGCGGTTCTGCTCGGCTGCGACGGCCGCGAAGCGTCGAACCGTGCACAGTGGTGCCACGAGCCGTTCGAAGATCTGATCTTGAAGGCTAAGCAGTCCACCGATCAGGCTGAGCGTACCAAACTGTACGAAGAGGCGCAGGTTATCTTCAAAGAGCAGGCCCCGTGGGCGACCATCGCGCACTCGGTTGTTTACATGCCGATGAGCAACAAGGTTCAGGGCTACAAGGTGCACCCGCTGGGCGGCCACATCTTCTATGGTGTGAGCGTCGAATAAATCACCACTCACTGGCCGGAGCCGCCGAACCGGTGGCTCCGGCTTCTTTTATGGGAGGTCGGCCTGAATGCCGGATTTGTCCGAGTACCGTCAACTGGCAAAGGACATGTCAGTAGATGCCGTGGCACTGGTGCCCGGCCCGAATTTTACCCGCGCTTTGGGAAAACCCTTCATGAGTCACGAACGGCCCTTTGTGGTCATGATCCCGGCCGAAGGGACACCGGCAGCAGTTGTGCCCAATCTGGAATTGGGGTCATGGGAATTGGTCGGTTTCGAAGGCGCAGTCTTTGATTGGCGCGATCAGACCGGATATGACGACGCCTTTTCTGCACTTGCCGAGTTTATGCCGTTGCGATCACTGGCCGTCGAAGGTCAGGTCATGCGGGTTTTCGTATCAAAGGCGTTCACCCGAGCGCTGCCAGACCTGCGTATCGTCGACGCCGAACGAGAGATTTCCGGCCTGCGGATCATCAAAACCGATGAAGATATCGCGGCGCTGCAAGCCGCCATCGATATCTCAGAACGCGCGCTTGATCGTGTGATCGCGGACGTTCGCGTCGGTCAGACCGAGAAGCAAATCGAACAGGCACTCATCCAGGCCTTATTTGCCGAAGGCGCGGCCTCGCTGGCCTTCTCACCGATTGTCGCCGCCGGGGATAACTCGGCTCGCCCGCATGGCAAGGCGCGGGCGGATTATCAAATCAAACCGGGCGATGCGCTATTGTTCGATTTCGGTGCCCGCAAGCACGGATTTGCCGCCGATATCACGCGCACATTCTTTGTCGAAGAGGTCTCGGATGAGGGTAGGGCGGTCTACGACACCGTTCTACGCGCAAATCTTGCAGGATTCGAGGCCTGTCGTCCGGGCGTAGCTGCTCATGACATCGACGATGCAGTAATCAGCGTGCTTGAGGCCTCGCCCTACGCTGATCGTATTCGTACCAAAACGGGTCACGGGCTGGGTCGCGACGTACACGAGGCGCCATACATCATGCGCGGCAATGATCAGGAAATCCTTGCAGGGATGGTCTGGACGAACGAGCCGGGCCTTTATGATCTGGACAATTTCGGCGTTCGCATCGAAGATGATGTATTGGTAACCGAAAATGGCTGCCGGTCGCTGACCAGCTTTCCCAAAGATCTAACAATCATAGGTCGCTGATGTTTGGCTACTTACTTACCCGCCTCGGTATGTTCATACCGACATTCTTGGGCGTGACCCTGATCTCTTTCATGTTCATCCGGGTTTTGCCGGGCGATCCCATTATCGTCATGGCCGGTGAACGGGGCATGACCGAAGAACGCTATCAGGAGATGGTCGAAAAACTGGGCTTCGATAAACCGGTTCTGCAGCAGTATTGGGACTACCTAGTGGGCGTTCTGCGCGGCGATCTGGGCGAGAGCTTTGTCACCAAGAAACCCGTTTGGGATGAATTCTTTGCCTTGTTCCCTGCCACACTGGAGCTGTCGCTTTGCGCGATGATCTTTGCTGTGGCGCTTGGGCTGCCCGCCGGCGTGATCGCGGCGGTAAACCGGGGCAAGTTCTTTGACCGGGCGCTGATGTCGTCCGCGCTGGTTGGATATTCCATGCCGATCTTCTGGTGGGCGCTGCTACTGATTATCGTGTTCTCCGGCAATCTGGGCTGGACGCCTGTTTCGGGCCGGATAGACCTGTTGTATTACTTTCCCAGCGTTACCGGCTTTATGCTGATCGACAGCCTGCTTTCGGGCCAGCCGGGGGCGTTCGGCTCGGCCGTGCGGCACCTGATCCTGCCAACGATCGTGCTGGGGACCATCCCGCTTGCCGTGATCGCACGTCAAACCCGGTCGGCCATGTTGGAAGTTCTGGGCGAAGATTATATTCGAACCGCCCGCGCCAAGGGCCTGTCGCCGACACGGATCAATGGGCTACACGCACTGCGCAATGCGCTGATCCCGGTTGTTACGGTAATTGGTCTGTCGGTCGGCACTCTGCTGGCGGGCGCAATCCTGACCGAGACGATCTTTAGCTGGCCCGGTATCGGAAAATGGATGGTCGACAGTATTTTCCGCCGTGACTACCCGGTTGTACAGGGTGGCCTGCTGATGATTGCCGTGATCGTGATGCTGGTGAATCTGCTGGTCGATGTCCTCTACGGCGTCATCAATCCCAAAATCCGGAGGCGGTGATGGCTGAACTGTCCGCAACCCAACCCAAAACCGAGGACCGCCCCAGCGCGCTGCGTGAGTTCTGGTTCTACTTCAGCGAAAACCGCGGCGCCGTCATGGGGCTGTGGGTGTTCTCCGCCTTCGTGTTCTGCGCGGCCTTTGCACCTTTGCTGGCGCCTTACGATCCGACCGAGCAATTTCGCGACCACATTCTGCAGCCACCCGCCTGGCAGGAGGGCGGTAGCTGGACCTTTCCTCTGGGTACCGACCCGCTGGGCCGGGATATGCTGTCGCGCCTTATCATGGGCTCTCGCTACTCGTTCTTCGTCGGCATCGTCGTGGTCTGTGTCGCGGTAACTGGCGGTGTGATTATTGGGCTACTGTCCGGATTTGCGCCCAAATGGGTCGACACGCTAATCATGCGGATAATGGACATTATTCTGTCCTTCCCCTCGCTGTTGCTGGCACTGGTTCTGGTCGCAATCCTCGGCCCGTCGCTGACCAATGCGATGATCGCGATCGCCATCGTGTTTCAGCCACATTACGTACGCCTGACCCGGGCATCTGTTCTGGCGGAACGGCAAAAGGACTATGTCACCTCGGCCCGGGTGGCCGGTGCGGGTAAAGCGCGGCTGATGTTCAAGACCGTGCTGCCGAATTGTCTGGCCCCTATCATCGTGCAGGCGGCGTTGTCGTTCTCGACCGCCATTCTGGACGCCGCCGCCCTTGGTTTTCTGGGCATGGGGGCTCAACCACCCACGCCCGAATGGGGCACCATGCTGGCCGAAGCGCGCGAGTTCATTCTGCGTGCCTGGTGGGTGGTGACCTTCCCGGGGCTGGCCATCCTCGTGACAGTGCTGGCGATCAATCTTATGGGCGACGGTCTGCGCGATGCGCTGGACCCGAAACTGAAGCGGAGCTGACGATATGAGCCTTTTGGATATCCGAAACCTCACCGTCGAATTCGCCACCGCTTCGGGCAAGTTCCGCGCCGTGGATGGCGTTGACCTTTCGGTCAACAAAGGCGAGTTGATGGCCATTGTCGGCGAAAGCGGGTCTGGCAAATCGGTGTCGATGCTGGCTCTGATGGGCCTGCTGCCGTGGACCGCGACGATTACAGCCGACGAGTTGCGCTTTGAAGGCATCGATCTGACCCAGATTTCGGCGCGGGATCGTCGCGACATTATCGGCAAGGACATCGCGATGATCTTTCAGGAGCCGATGTCCTCGCTGAACCCCTGTTTCACTGTCGGTTTCCAGATCAAGGAAGCGCTGCGCATTCATCTGGGCCTGAACCGGAAAGAGCGGCACCAGCGCGCGATTGAACTGTTCGATCAGGTCGGCATTCCCGCGCCCGAAAGCCGACTGAACACCTTTCCGCACCAGATGTCTGGCGGCATGAACCAGCGCGTGATGATCGCGATGGCGATCGCCTGCAAACCCAAGCTGTTGATTGCAGATGAACCAACAACGGCCCTGGACGTGACGATCCAGGCGCAGATTTTGGACCTGCTGATGCGGCTACGGGATGAGCAGGGCATGGGGCTGGTCCTGATCACGCATGACATGGGCGTCGTCGCCGAAACGGCTGAACGCGTTCAGGTGCAATATGCAGGCCAAAAGGTTGAGGAGCAGCCTGTCCGTGATTTGTTCCGAACTCCGCGCCACCCCTATACATCTGCACTGCTAAGTGCGCTGCCCGAACGAGCTACCTCAAAAATGTTGCCGACCATTCCCGGCGTTGTTCCGGGCCAGTTCGACCGTCCCAAAGGGTGCCTGTTCAGCCCAAGATGCAAATACGCGGACGAGTTGTGTCGGAGCACCCCGCCAATCCCACACAGCGTTGAGTTCGGTAAAGCCCGCTGCCACCATGTCGAGAAGATAACCGCCGGAGAACTGGTATGACCGCACCTATCGTTCAGGCGAACGCCTTGGCCCGGCATTACATTGTAAAAGGCGGGTTGCTGTCGAAATCGGCAACGGTCAAGGCGCTATCCGGTGTGGATTTTGACCTGAAGCCGGGAAAAACGCTGGCAATCGTGGGGGAATCCGGCTGCGGGAAATCGACACTGGCACGTGTGGTGACAATGATCGAGGAACCAACGTCGGGTACTCTGACCATCGACGGTATCGACATTACCCCGTCGAAATGGGCTGAGATGCGCGAAACTGTGCAGATCGTGTTTCAGGACCCTTATGGCTCACTCAATCCGCGGCAGCGGATCGGGCAGATCCTGCAGGAACCGCTGATTATCAACCGTCCTGAAATGTCGGCTGCGGACCGTGAAAACCGCGCTCGCGAAATGATCGACCTCGTGGGTTTGCGCCCCGAGCATTACGACCGCTATCCGCATATGTTCTCGGGCGGTCAGCGTCAGCGCATCGCCATCGCGCGCGCCCTGATGCTCAATCCCAAGGTTCTGGTATTGGACGAGCCCGTTTCAGCGCTGGACGTTTCAATCCAGTCACAAATCCTGAATCTTCTGGTCGAACTGCAGGAAAGACTGAATCTGGCGTATCTGTTCATCTCGCATGACCTGTCCGTGGTGAAGCACTTCGCCGATGATGTGATTGTCATGTATCTGGGGCGCGCGGTTGAGAAGGCCCCGAAGGAACAGTTGTTCGCAGCACCGCGGCACCCGTATTCAAAGGCATTGTTGTCGACGACACCACGGGCAGACCCAGACGCGCGGAAAGATCGCATCAAGCTGGAAGGTGAGCTTCCGTCCCCCATGAACATCCCAAAAGGCTGTGCATTTGCACAACGCTGCTGGCTTGCGACCGAAGAATGCCGGGTAGCTCCGCCAGAGCTAAGCGGGACCACGCATCAGGTGGCGTGCCTGCATCCTTTGGAATAACAAGAGCGACTGTCAGCCAGTCTCGGCTTTCCGCGTCGTGATGACCATCGCAAGCAGTTGATCCTTGGTTCGTTGAATGTGCTGGGTCAGCAGGTCGCAAGCGGCCTCGACCTGCCCCTTGCGCGCCAGTGATAGTAGCTGGCGGTGGTCTTTCTTGGCTGGCTCACGCTGTTCCATAACGCTCAGATGCATTCGGACATAGCGATCCGATTGCAGATTGACCCTTTGGAGAATTTCATTGGTCAATCCCCGGTCAGCTGCCGAATAAAGGGCCTTGTGGTATTCATAGTTCAGGCTGCCCCAACGACCAACATCGTAAGCCTCGTAGGACCTCTCCATATCGTCGAGCAGCTGTTCGCATGCGGCGAAATCAGCTTCAATCATTTGAGGTATAGCACGTTTGAACAGATCGACTTCCAACAGGACGCGCAAATCGAAAATCTCTCCGATTTCGGAAAGCGAATGCGAGGTGACCGATGCACCACGGTTGTTCGTCAACTGGACAAGGCCCTCGGCGTCAAGCCGCTTGAGCGCTTCGCGAATAGGCATTCGCGAGACATCGTAATCCTCGGCCAATGCCTCTTGACGAATGGTTTCGCCTTCGGCCATCTCGCCGCTCAAAATACGCTCGCGCAGATCGTTCGTAATGACATCTGGAAGGCTTTGGCGTGCAATCGCGCGGGTTCTGGGCATGTGAGCGGTCTCAGTCGGTGTATTCTTGTATCCAAAATACAAAATCAAAGTTCGATTTCCAAGGGTGTTACACCTATAGAAAACAATAAGGTGATGTCTGGCTGTTACAGGCAGATCTGACTGTGAAACAGCGCAGCCAGAAACAAGACCTGCAAAAGCGCTGGTTCAACCGACGTAGATGTTTGCAGGAAAAATGTGTATGATCCCAAACACAAAATTGTTTCATTCATGAGACTGCCGCCCTGATTTGGCAGTACAACCGCTGGGCTCAGAATTACCTTTCCGGCGTGACCCTCGAAAGGAGAGTCGAAATGTTCAGTACGATCGCAACCTGGTATCTGAAACCAGAGAGCCAGTCTGAGGGAATTGCGGCGCTCCGGCAGTTGGCCATTGATGTCGAAGCAAACGAGCCGGACACATGGGGATACCTCATTCACTCGGGTGCTGCGGGTTCTGCTCCGCCGTGTAGCGATGATACTATCGTCTTCGTGGAAATCTACAGGGACGAACAGGCTTTCATCGGCCATGTACACGGCCCGGTCTTTACGAAATTCATGAAAGACCATGGCGATCTTTTCCAAGCCGGACCTGGAGGTGACAGCCCTTTTGTGCAGGTGCAGAATGTCGATCGCATTCAAGGCTTCCTGCGGCCCGAGGCCGGTTCCGGGAAAGGCTGACGTGCCCAGAGCCCGACCCGGAAAGGTTGAAACCCAACGCGGATCATACTTCAACCCAAGCGTTAGCGGGGTTTTTACTTGCGCAGGCGGCCGCTTCAGATCGGCCAGTTTGGGCGTATAAGGACATAAGCCAGAATTGTTGGCGACGAGTTGTCAATAATATGATAAAGACGACATTGAATTTAGTTTTTTGTTTCAGAAGAAATACGTTCTTGCTTACTCGCGTATAAAGGCGGTCAGATTGGTTGGTCCCAATGTCAATTGCCCGGAATGTGGTTCGGCCAATCCAGCCGGATCAAAATTCTGCCATAGCTGCGGAAGTCCTCAGACCATTGCCTGTCAGTCCTGCGGAGAACCAGCCCTGGCGAACGCACGGTTCTGTACGGCCTGTGGCTCACCCGTGTCCGTCGTAACGCCACAGGCTCCGCAAATCCAAAAACAAGAGCCACAGGACCAAACACCCGAAAACGTAGCTGAACGGCGCCAGTTGACCGTGTTGTTTTGCGATCTGGTCGGGTCCACCGCCTTGTCCGAGAAGTTCGATCCTGAAGATTACCGTGAACTTATTACTCAATACCGGGAATTGGTTGGGCGTACTGTCGCCAAGTATGGTGGCGAGATTGCAAATTACGCCGGTGACGGGGTGGTTGCGATCTTTGGCTATCCGACTGCGCAAGAGGGGAGCCACTACTCTGCGGCGCTGAGCGCGCTAGAAATAGCCGACACAGCGCGAGACATTGAGGTCGGATTTTCGAGCCAAACGGTTTCAACAAACGTCCGTATCGGGCTCCACACGGGGCCGGTTGTTGTTGGCACCGCCACGAGTGCGTCGATGGACGAAAAAGTATGGTTGTTCGGGGATACGCCGAACGTGGCTGCGCGCATTCAGTCCGTCGCGGATGTGGGCGCGGTGGTTGTGTCCGAAGTGACGCGCCGGTTGATTGGAGAGCGACTGGAATTTGCCTCGATCGGTAGTCCGCCACTGGCCGGAGTCAGCACGCCGATGCAACTCTACCGGGTTCGGCGCAGAGTTTCGGGGTTCGAACCCGCCCGCAAAGACTTTTCGCATGATTTGACGCCAACGATTGGGCGCGCTGCCGAAATCGCACTGGTCCGGTCACGATGGGAAGGCGCGCAGGAAGGGGAAGGGCAGGTTCTGCTTCTGACCGGCGACGCAGGTGTCGGAAAGTCGAAGATCGCCTTCGGTCTCAGGGACGAGCTAACCGACGAAGATTCCACTCAGGTCATTATGTTCGGGTCGCCGTTGCATCAAAGCAGCGTCTTTTTCCCGGTCAAAAACGCACTGGCTACGCTGACTGGTTTGTCACCAAACGCGACGCCCGAGGCCAACAGGGCGAAGGTCACCGGTTTTTTGACGGATCTGGGTTTGGACGTCGCGCATTGCGTCGCGCCAATTTTGCGTTTGATGGGCTTTGAGGACGGTACGTCTCTGGTCGAGCCGATGGCCCCCGAACGTGAAAAGGGTGCCTTGATCGAGGCGTTGCTGAAGCTATGCGCCGGATTGGAACAAAGGCGGCCTCTGCTTTTGTTGCTTGACGATGTGCATTGGTTCGATGCTTCGACGCTGGAGTTTGTCAACACATGGGTTGAGCAGTTGTCGAACCGGCGATGCTTGATCCTGATGACGGCGCGCAGTGAGTTCCAGTCGCCCTGGCGGAGCCAGTCGCATGTCACCAGCCTGGAATTGAACCGCCTGGTGCGCCGCGACATCTTTAAGTTGGTTGAAAGCATTTCGGGCGTCCGGCCCTCCGAGGAAGTCCTGAACCAGCTTGCCGAACGCACCGATGGCGTACCGCTATTTGTCGAAGAACTGACCAAGATGGCTATGGAGTCCGGTTTGCTGGCCAGCCGGGATCAAAGTGAGGCCGAATTGTCCATGGCGATCCCTGAATCCCTGCAGGATTCGCTGATGGCCCGGCTGGATCGGTTGTCCGCCAGCCGTGAGATCGTGCAGGTCGCTGCCGCAATCGGACGGAATTTTGAACGGGAGTTACTGTCACAGGTTCTGAACTGGAGCGAAAAGGACATAACCAACGCGCTGGAGCAGTTGCTGGAGACCGAGCTGATTGTTCCGGCTGGGCAGCGAGGTGTCGAAGACGCGTACAGGTTCCGCCACGCACTGGTGCAGGACGCGGCCTATCAGTCCATGTTGCGGTCCACGGCGTCCAGATGGCATGGCCAGATCGCGGACGTTCTTGAAAGGAACTACAAGGAAACGGTTGAACGTGAACCGGAAATTCTTGGCCACCACTATTGGCGCGCCGGCAACTTTTCGGCTGCTGAGCAAAAGCTGATGAACGCTGCACGTCAGGCACTGGACCATTCAGCCAATGTCGAAGCGATCACTCATTTGAAACATGCGCTGGAATGCCTGCACGAGTTACCGCCCTCGCAAGAAAGGGATCGGCGTGAGATCGATTTGCAAATCATGATAGCCGTGCCGCTGGCCTTTGTGCGGGGCTATGCGCACAAATCGGTTCTGTCGGCTTATTCCCGAGCGCAGGCTTTGTGCCGTGAGTATGGTGAAACGGAACGCCTGTTCAAGGTCGTGTACGGCCAATTCCGGTCAACGATGCTGGGTGGCAAATATACCATTTCCAAACAGAATGCGGACAGGCTGGTTACACTGCGTCAGGACCTGGCCAGCCCGTTGGCCCTGGTATCAGCAGAACGGTCGCTTGGGGCACTTCATACCTATTTGGGCCATCCTGTGGACGCGTTGAAACATCTGGATGAGGGCATAAAGGCCAACCTGTCGATTGAACACCGGTTCATGGGGCTGGATTACGATGTCGTTGACCTGTCCGTCGCGCTTCAGGGCTATCGGGCTTTGTCGAGCTGGCTGTCAGGAGACGAAGCCAGCGCGATGGAAGCGATCAAAACCGCGCTCATCCACGCCGAAGAGACAGCGCATCCTTTCAGCCAATCCTTCGCCAATGCATTTTTGGGATGGATTTCCCAGTTCCGCGGCGACGAGGCGTCGGTACAGGACAGTTCGGCCACTTTGATTGCGTTGTCCGAGGAATACTCGTTTCAATTCTGGCGCGGATGGGCGCAGATCATGAACGGATGGGCGCGCCGGAACACGGATGGCGAAAAGTCTCTGGAGGATATCGACTTGGGCCTGCGCGAATGGCGGGGGACGGGGTGTCGGCTGGGTCTGAGTTACTTCCTGTGCCTTTATGCAGATGCCGCGATCCTGCATAGCCGTCTCGAGTTGGCCGAAGAAGTTCTGGGCGAGGCTGACCAGTTCGCCGCTGATAGTGGGGAAAGCTTCTGGATCGTCGGGCTGACGTGCCTGCGGGGCAGGCTGGCGCTTGCTCATGGCGAAGAAGATGTCGCTGTCGGGCATTTCCATAAGGCCGTCATGTTGGCGCTGGATCTTGGGCACTATGGGCCGTTGCTGCACGCCATCAGAGAACTGGCCGAAGCCAATTCATCATCGGATTGTCTTTTCGAGGTGGCTAAGGCCGTAAAAACCGCATCCGGGGCAGCCAGAGAAGACGTTCCCGCTCTGGTCCAGGCGGACGCTATTTTGAAGAAATTTATGACTGCAAAAACGGAGACTTCATCTGACGAAATTTGAGATCTGAACATTGTCAAAGCCAGTGGGGAGGACACAGCCATTATGACAAAGGAAACAGCCAACACTGATCGGTGCCATCAAACGGATGTCACCGGTGTGATGCCCAAACTGCCAAAGCAATTTGATACCTTCCCTTTCTACTATGCCTCACTGCAATGCCAATGGATGTACTGGTACACGTCCGTCGAAGCGGCCAGACCGTTTGTCAAAGGAACCGGTCTGTGCGTGGCCGAATTTCCCGATGAAAAAGGCAAGAGCAAAGCCGTCATTCTGCTGAATTTTCAGCGCTACACGGCGCATTACGACAATTCGTTGGGATTTGTGAACGAGGTGGAGTTCAATCTGCTGGCCTACCCCTCGAACCGGGTGCCGGGTGTGCCGAAAATGCCCTTGGCCGAGTTTCTGTATGGGCGGGATCAGACAAAGACGATTGGCCACTTGCGAGTTCATGTTGCTGCTGACAACGCGGTTGCGGTCAAAGCCGGACGGCAGGCCTTTGGTGAGCCCAAGTTTTTGGGTCATTTCAACTACAAGGTCCCATCTTTGAACGCCAAGATGAAGGGCGACCCGCCGATTTCGCCCAAAAAGTGGTGGATTCAACTGGTTAATCCCGATGATCCGCAGACGATCGTCTACGATCTGAAGTCTGATCTTGGAAAATTGAAAGGCGATCATTGGACCCAGACGAATTGTACGCCGATCCCTGAATTTGCAACCGGGCTGGGCCGGACCGTCTGGACCAGGTGGACCATCTCGGGTCTTTTCGAAACGGCGATGCTGACGACCAAGGAGGGTAAACGTGTTGCCAAAACCTTTGAGCTGAAGCTAGGCGAGAACGACTTTCCGATGACTCGCGACATGCGCAAGTTGTTCACGGATATGACGCCCGTCGCCGTGCAGGTCTTCGAAAGCCCGCCAGCCTGTTTCGAACCTCGTGGGTTCTATGTGGACGCCATTGATGGGGACCGTCATGACAATACATGATGAAACCCACGATTTTCAGGGATTTTTGATCGTAAGCGCTGCTCTGACCGGTTACGACAGTGCCGAGCTTCAAGGGACCGGTTGTGCAAAAGAATACTGGCATCAGTTCCGACAGGTCCTGCCCAAAGAAATTCTGACAGAGTTCCTGTCCTTCGCGCCAGCGCTGGGTAAGAAGCACGAGGATAAGATCATTCGACAGTCCTATCTGTCGGACAGATGCCTGGGCCCGGTTTCCCGTTCGCTGATTCAGCTTTGGTACACAGGTCAGTGGGTGCCGTTTCCGCAGGAATGGCGCGAAAATTACGGGGCCTCACGGTTCGATGTGGTCAAGATCATATCGACCCGCGCGTATAAAGAAGGGTTGGTTTGGGACGCCATCGGCGCCCATCCGCAAGGGGCCAAACAACAGGGTTTCGGCGCCTGGAGTTTGGAGCCTCCCAAACAACGGGGGGCAGGTGAATGATCGCGGTTACCGACGACGACAGAACCTATGATGTCGTGATCGTAGGTGCCGGGTTTGCCGGCGGGATTCTGGCGAAAGAGCTTGTGTCAGACGGCCATTCCGTTCTGATCCTCGAAGCGGGCGAAGATCACGGCAAGACATGGGAAACCTACCGGTCCTATCTGGATCAGTATTACCTGTCTCTGACCAAGACGCCGAATTCTCCTTATCCCAATCTTCCGACTCTGCCATCGCCTTCGGTTTTGGACATCACGGCTGTTCATGGGACCGAACCTGACACGAACGGCTATTTCGTCCAACGTGGCCCGCTGCCGTTCGGCAGCAACTACCTTATGGCTTACGGTGGAACGTCCCTGCATTGGCTGGGCACCAGTCTTCGGATGTTGCCTGCGGATTTCGAGATGCAAAGCCGGTTTGGCCTTGGGGTCGACTGGCCCTTTAAATATGAGGACCTGAAATCCGATTACGAGCGTGCCGAGTGGGAGATCGGAGTTTCCGCGGATGCCGAAGAGCAAACCCCCAAAGCGTTGGGGATCAAGACGTCTGGCCCAAATGACAACAGAGGGTACTTTGCAAGGGATTACGATTACCCGATGCACTCGATCCCTTCGTCTTATGTGGACAATTTCTTTGCTCGCGCGGATGGGATGCCGATCGAAATTGGCGAGGATGCAGGCGACACCGTGCATCTGAAAGTCTCGCACACGCCGCAGGGCCGCAATTCAACGCCGCGCAGGCCCAAAGCTGCCAGAAAAATCCTTGTCGGCGGTGAGCCGCAGGAGCAGTTTCGCCCGCGCGGTTCCACCGGGCCGTTTGCCTTTATGGGTCAGCGTTGTGAAGGCAATTCAAGCTGCATCCCCATCTGCCCGATTCAGGCCAAATACAACGCAATGAAGACGCTGGAAGATGCCAAGTACACCGGCAAGCATCGAATGAAGACAATCACGCAGGCCGTGGCGTCGAAAGTCGAGCTTGGTGCCAATGGGCGTGTTTCTGGCATTGTCTACAAAAAGTACCCCTTTCCCGGAGTTCCACAGTACGAATTGCGCCGTGCCAGAGGTAAACAATATGTATTGGCCGGTGGCGCTGTTGAAAATGTCACGCTGGCGCTGGCGTCTGACATCTGCCGAAGCAGTGGAGAGTTGGGGCGCAACCTGATGGATCATCCCTACATGATGACCTGGGGCTCGGCGCCTGAACCTGTGGGGCCGTTCCGTGGCCCGGGATCGACATCCAGTTATGCGAATTTCAGGGATGGAACCTTTCGCGACAAGACGGCGGCGTTCCGGCTGGAAATCGGCAATTGGGGCTGGAAGTTCGCTGCGGGTGCGCCGAACTCGGATGTTGAGCGTCTGGTTGAGCAGGAAAACCTTTATGGCAAGGCCCTGCGAGACAAGCTCTACCATGACGTCCAACGGCAGGTCCGGATTGGCACCCTGGTTGAACAGCTGCCGCGTGCCACGAACCGTGTCACCATCGACCCTGCCTATCGCACACCGATGGGCGAGTTTCGTCCGGTGATCAGCTACGATCTCGACGATTATTCGCGCGCCGGACTGGCCGCATCTTATGACACATGCGCGCAAATATTCCAGCGATTGGGTATCAGGAACCACACGGCCTACAACCCCTCGGATGCGGGGTACTTCACCTACGAAGGCCGGGGCTACACGTTCTTTGGCGCAGGCCATCTGGTTGGCACACATCGGATCGGGACGGACAAGCATAACTCGGTAACCAACGACAAGATGCGGGCCTGGGATCATGAAAACCTGTGGCTGGTTGGCGCGGGCTCGATGCCAACGATTGCCACGTCGAACCCGACGCTCACATTGTCAGCTATGGCCTACCGAGCCGCAAGAGCCATCAAAACGGCCGTTCGGAAAGGAGGTGCGGCATGACTTCGAAAGAAGAAAAGTTGCGCAAAACACGCAAGAAGCTGTGTGAATTGCTGCAGGACGCCTTGATGCTGGAGCTGACGACCATCCCGCCCTATGCAACGGCCTGCTATTCCATTCTGGAGCAGGGGCAATACGACCGGTCCGAGCCGACAATTGTGAATGCCGAGCCGATCGAAGTGATCCGT
Source organism: Ruegeria sp. Ofav3-42 (assembly GCF_022347725.1). Classification (GTDB taxonomy): domain Bacteria; phylum Pseudomonadota; class Alphaproteobacteria; order Rhodobacterales; family Rhodobacteraceae; genus Ruegeria. The sequence goes on along the minus strand of NZ_JAKRGB010000013.1, from coordinate 55,371 downwards.
CAGGTCATGGTCGAGGAAATGCTGCACATGGTATTGGTGGCAAATGTCCTGAACGCAATCGGAGGCAAGCCCGAGCTGAACAACCCCGATCTGCTGCCCACTTACCCCGGAACACTGCTGAAAGGACGTGGACCAACCGTGCATCTGCGCCGGTTTTGCCCTGAACAGATCAAAAGCTTTCGTCTGATAGAAACGGCGCCGAAGGACACAGGCCCTGCGAAGAAAGGAGATTATCGCACGATCGGTGGGTTTTACACGTTCATCATGCTCAAACTGGAAGAAGCCTGCGATGTATTCGGGGACGACAAGATATTCACAGGTGACGCGAAGCGCCAAATCTCGAACGATGATTATTTTGGTGCCGGGGGTGAGGTGATCGAGGTAATTGGGACATCAACGCAACGTCGTGATGCGGCAATGGCAGCGATAAGAAAAATCATGGAGGAAGGCGAAGGTGCCGACATGGGAGACAGGGCAGGGGACAAAGACATCATTCCCGGCCCCGAAGGTCGCGAGGATGTCGCGCATTACTTCAAATTCAACGAAATCCTGCACAGCCGCTACTATCACCCCGACGACAGTGTGAATGAGCCGCCAACCGGAGGTGACCTGATCGTTGATTGGAGCGCGGTCTCTCCGATGCAAGACGATCCGTGCGAAAGCAACTACGAGAAAGCACCCGAACTTGCCGCATTGTCTGCTGAGTTCAACGAAGCCTGGACCGGTCTGTTGGACGGTTTGCATATTGCCTTCAACAAGGACAAATCTGCCCTGCGGGCTTTGGTCCCGAACATGTACAACATCAAATTTCTGGCGCAGAAACTGATGCGCATTCCTTTGCCAGACGGGTCTGGTGAAACTGCCGGGCCGACCTGGACGTATCTCGTCAAGAAATAGGGAGCTATTGGGGGTTTGTCGCAACAGAGATGGTTTAGCGGAGATTGCCCAGGCGCATTGCAGAGCATACCAAGTTTGGGCAAATAACCATCGCGACAATGCTGCTTCGCGATGGCCGAAACAGGAGCGCTCTGTTACAAAAAGTTGAGCAATAAGCGTTTTTTAGCTGAGACCATGCCAGACACCCCAGTTCCCTCCGTGACCCCGCGCAAGGCGGCACAGCAATTGCGATCCCAGAAAAAGGTTCAGACCATTCTGGATACGACCCTGACAATGCTAACAGAGGGTCCTGCTGACCAGATAACAACAAATGCAATAGCCGCCCGTGCCAAAATCAGTATCGGCAGCCTCTATCAGTTCTTTCCCAACAAAGAGGCTATCTTTTACGAACTGTTCAAACGCTGGTTGTTTCAGACGTTGAACGCGCTGGATGAAGCAGGACAAGCGCTTGAGGATGGGCTGTCCAAGGAAGAGTGTATCGACGCAATTCTTGAAGCTTTGGCTGGTCATCCCGAAATCAATTCGCGTGGACATTGGCAGTTGCGTCGTGCCATGGGCAGCTCTCGTGAATTGGCCGAACTTGAGGCGCAACACCTGCAGCAGATCCTGCAACGCATAATTGGGCTGCATGCAAAAATCAGCAGTCAGCCACCTGCTGAGCTCGGACAGGAACTGGCATTACTGCAAAACCAGGTAACCATCGCGTGTTTGCAGGTTCTGGCCATGACTGATGAATCGGCAAACCGAGCGCGAATTCTGGGTTGGTGCAAAAAAATGTTATTGCTGGCCTTTGATTTTCCCGAGCTTGACAGGAAGTGAGTGTATAATATTGGTGTAAAACCAATTGGTTAAATCAATAATATGAGCCAAAGCTCATTTTTCTTGTAAACCTGAGTAATTCTGTCTAGTTTCGCCGCGTTTTTAACGTTCAAACAAGGCGTTCGGTCAGAAATGTCCAGGTTCAATACAGCCTCCTCAGCGAACGGCGCGGTCACGCCAAGGGCGTCGTATCCGTTGGATAAGCAGATTTGGATGGCGCTTGTGGGCCTCTATGTTGCGCAGGCCATTCCAATCTATCTGGTTGCTGCCGCCCTGCCGCCTATTCTGAGGGCACGCGGCGCGGATCTGTCGTTGATCGGAGGGTTGGGGGTCCTGATGCTCCCCTGGGTCATCAAGCCGCTCTGAGCGTCTCTGATTGATCGGCTGTCGTGTCATCGCGGGGTCGGCCGCAAGGGTGTTATCCTGGGAACGCAGTCAATTGTTCTGTTGACGATCATCGCCCTGTCGCAGCTTGACCCGGTCGCGGACATAGGTCTGTTTTTTCCGCTTTTGCTGATCACTGCGTTTGCTTCCGCGACGCAGGATATTGCAACCGACGGGTATGCGGTCGAGCATCTGCCACCGCAATACCAGTCAGGCGGCAACGCCATTCAAAGCGGCGCGGTTGCCGCCGGCGTTTTGATCGGCGGATCGGGCACCTTGTTTCTGTATGACATCGTCGGATGGCAAACCGCCGTCCTGACTGCAGGGGTTTTGTCGTTCGCGGCTGTAGCCGTTTTTCTGGCCATTCCCGAGGCACTGGGAAAACGAGAGGCCGAAAGGGAACAGCAGAAGCCCGGGTTGCGCAATTTCTTCTCGCGTCCCGGCGCCGTGGCGATTTTTGCGTTCGCTCTGATCTTCCGGCTGCCCGAGGGGCTGATCAAGGCATTGGAACAGTCCTTTCTGGTTGATGCAGGGCTGTCTCTGTCCATGATCGGGTTAATATCAGGCGGATCCGCCGCTGCCGTTGGTCTCATGGGTGCCTATGTCGGTATGGTCGTGATCAAACGCCTTGGGCTGGCCCAATTCTTCACGGCCTTGATTGTCGCGCGTACACTGATCTTCGCGCTGTACGGAACTGCCGCCCTGTACGGTATGCCGTACGAAGCTCTGATCAGCCTGTCCATGCTGAACACCTTTAGTCGGTACATTGAGATTGTGGGCCTGTTCACCGCCTTCATGCGCGTTTCGTCGCTGTCGCAGGCGGGGACCGATTTTACAATTCTCTCAAGCGCCAATCTGCTGGTCTACATGGTCGGATCATTGGTGACCGGTATTGCAGCTCAAGCACTGGGATATGCCTTTGTCTTCTGGCTGGCTTGCGCGTTGTCAATCGTCACAGGGGCCATTGCCCTTGTCCTTCTTGCAAAATCACAGATCGGGCAGGTCGCACCCACCGAAGATCCAAATACCGCTCAGGTGCCCACAACAAGCTGAATAGCTCACACACAAAAAGGAACAATCCGATGGGACAAAAACGCGTGCTGCGCGCCAGCACCGCACTGACAGCTATGCTCTGTGCTGAGACAGCCATGGCGCAAGACAACGTAACAGAAGAAGACCTTCTGACGCTGGAACCGATTACGATTTCGGCCTATCGCAGCAACGCCGATGCCTCGACGATCCCAGGGACCGTGCAGGTGATCACATCGACCGATATCGAGCAGCGCATTCTGCAGGGAGAGTTTCTGGAACAAATCCTGTCGGATTTCGTGCCGGGCCTAAGCGTGTCGAACGGTACGGTTTCGGGGGCCAGCCAGACGCTGCGCGGGCGCAATATCCAGATTCTGATCAACGGTGTTGCGCGCACCAGTGAACTACGCGGATTCGACAGGGAATTGGCGTTATTCGACGTGAATTCCGTGGAACGGGTCGAAATCGTCAAAGGTTCGAACGCACAATACGGCAACGGGGCTACCGGCGGTACGATCAACATCGTGACCAAGCGGGCAGGTGATGTTACGCAATCCACTGTCTTTACCCGTCTGTCCGCGCAAGGTGAAAGTGTTTCAGACACATTGGGCTGGGAAGTTTTCGCATCGCATGATCGGCGCGTTGAAAACTTCGGCCTGCGGCTGGAATTGAGCGCCGAGAGCATCGGCGACCGCTATGACGGTGCAGGACGCCAGCTTCCGTCCGATCCGCTGGTCGGGCAGGGCGGCGGCGACAACAGCGATATCTACTCGCTGGGTCTGGCTGCCGACTACGAAGAAGGGTCACATCGGTTCGATCTGCGGTTTGATGCCAACCGGTTCAAACAAACCCCGGACTTTTTCACCAACTATCTGACTGATCCCGTCAGCGTCGACCCGACGCAGCCTTACACCGGTCAACCGGTCGAAGATGAGACAAAGGCGCTGACATTGCGGTATCTGAACTCGGATCTGGCCATCGGTGAGCTGGAAGTTCAGGGCTACTACACAGACAACAAGCGAACCGCAGCTTTTGTTCCGGCCGGGATCGCGAACCCGTTGTACTATCCGACTTCCCCGACCAACCCGAGGCAGAACCCGGAGGCTCAAACGCGTCTGGACACTACCACCTACGGTGTTCGCACAACGGTGCGCAGCGACCTTAGCCAACTTGCGGCTGGCGCGAAACTGACCTGGGGTGTTGATGTCGGTAAGGACGACGTTAGTCAGGCGCTATTGGATGGAACCGAAGTGATTGCACCGATGGGCCAACGCAGCGTGGCCGCCTTTGCTCAGCTTGACCTTCCAATTGGTGAGAAATTCGATTTTTCGGGCGGCGTTCGCTATGAGCGGTTCGACCTTTCAGTGAAGAACTATATGCGCCCTGACGTTGTTCAGCTGCGTCCAACAGGCCTGCTGCCATTGCCGGCCGTGAACGTCACCGGTGGTGATTTTGATTATGACGCGACAGTCTTCAACTTTGGTGGCGTCTATCACCTGACCCAAAGCACCGAGATTTTTGCTGGCTTCTCGCAGGGCTTCTCATTGCCGGATGTTGGCGCTTTTACGCGGCGCGCGATGGCACCGAGCCCCACTTTGCCCGGCCAAACCGTTTCTTTCGCAGCAATAGGACCCGAGGCGCAAATCGTCGACACCTATGAGATCGGCGCGCGTCACACCAGCGGGGCGTTCAGAATTGAAGCGTCGGCTTTCTTTGCGACCTCGGATGAAGGAACCGTGTTCAATTCGGCTACAAACGCCATCACGCAACAGAAAGAAGAAACCTGGGGCGGTGAGATCATCGTGGATTATCAGGTGAACACTGCTTTCAACCTTGGCCTGTCGGCATCCTTCACCGAAGGACGTTTTGACAGCGACAATGACGGGAAAGTTGACAGCTGGTTGCCTAACAACCGGATTGGTGCTCCGGTCAAGGCGACGCTGTATGGCGATTACGTCTTTGACAACGGTTTGCGGTTGGCAGGCGAGGTCGTCTACACCGGTTCCCGCGACAACAAAGGCTATACCGTTGTCCAGGACACAACCACGGTCAATGCGCGTGTGGCCAAACAGATTGGTTTGGGTGAATTCAGCTTTGCGGTCGACAACCTGTTTGACGCCGATCAGTTGAACCCCACAGCCAGCTCGGTTCGAACGAACCCGCTGACCCGGCAGGACATCCCGGTTGCGGCCGAAGGGCGCAGATTCTGGGCCGGTTATTCGGTTACGTTTTGATCTGAAACCCGAAACCAAAGACGGACCGTTGCTTGGCGCCGCGGTCCGTAATTGTGCGCTCGGTTCCAGCTTGTAATTCCTGAGTAAATTTGTCATGTACCTGATGGCCTAGTCAGATTCTGTGGAATCACGCCCGGCCTTTCCGGCAATCGAACCTTTTTGGCCAGCCCGACACGGCTGGCGTCACGACACAGGCACCGGGGTAAAAAGGCAATGAAAAACCTCATGAGCAATCTGCTGGCAACGGACAAGCTGGCACGGCAATACGGATGCAAGCTGAAACCCGAACTGCGCGCAGCGATTGAGGCTGATCTTCGGTTTCCGGCGCATGCGGCGTCGCCCATTCCGCAAGAGGAACGGACACTCGGTGAATTGCCAGAGAACGTTGTACGGATTGGCGTATCAGCAAAAAACAAACAGAGGTTCACAGCATGAGCGTAACAAACCTTGCCGAACCACAAGACTGTATGCAGGCCATTGGCAGCTATCCGTTTGATACGTTCGAAACCGGATTGCTGGTCGTCGCGCGGCATCATCTGGACGCGTTGCGGTGCCCTGAAACGCAAGCCTGGCATCTGGCATATTCCATCGCCGCCGAGCGATGGGGCGACAGTATCGGTTTGCCCGCCGCGCATTTGTTGGCGCGATTTGTCAAATATGTCATGCAATGCCGAAATGACGGTTTCGACTATAACGACCCGTTTTGCGAGCACAGCCGGGGTCTGGTGACTGTAGATGAGGCTACCCTTTTAAACGCGCTGCACTTCATGCGCCGCGACGACACTTCAGCCGCCCGCGACGCGGTCGAAAGCTTGACCAAAGGCCGTCTTGACCCGGATGTCATTCGGTCAGGTTTAACCTTTGCAAACCGGTTTCCTGCCGGAGCGTCATCGCAGATCGCAACTCAGTCAGGCGCCAAACTGCGCGTCGTTCGCTGACCGACGGCCGGATGGGGGCCGTTCAGCCCCATTCCGGTTTCAATGAGCGTGTCCTGTCGTCAGCGTGGCGCCAGCCTGATCAAAACGGAAAATCCAAACTTGTTGCCCGGCAGCTTTTTCGGCGCCTTCGGGAATCGACCAGCGCGGGCTACCGCTTTCATGGCAGCTTCGTCCAGCGCAGCGATGCCGGAAGACTTTCGGATGCGGTACCTCAATAGCTTTCCGTCGCGTGACACGTGCAGTTCCACTGTAACACCTCCGCTATCTTTGACGCCGCGCGGAAAGCGTTTGCTTCGGTCAATGCGCGCCCGGATTTTTGCGCCCCAAACGGCCTGCAACTTGGCGTTTTGTCCCGGATTGCCTGTTGTTGCCTCGGCATGTCCGAGGCCGGCCTGCGTCGCACCGCCCGAGCCTGCCGCAACCTCTTTCTTGCGACCCGCCGTCGTCTGTTTGGCCTTCTGGGCCTTTTCTGGTTGTGGCTCTGGTGGTCGGGGCTTTGGCCGCGCATTCGATGACACACTGATTTCAGGTTCCGGTTCAGGCGGAGGCGGAGGCGGAGGCGGCTGAACCGCGTCTATTTTGAACTCGTCTAGAGCTTCTGGTTGGGACATGGCCAAACGCATTTCCGGCCGCGATGCTGGATTCAAATCAATCTGCGGAACTGTCATCGCCATAGAAATTGGGACCTCTGGCGTGGCCAGTGCCGGTTGAACTTCTGGCACCGTGACCGGAGGCCGTTCCCAGGTTTCGACCATCTCAGCTACAGTGGCGGCCGCTGCCTGTATGGACACAATCGCGTCACCGCCGCTGCCGCCGGATTGCAGCCCCGACTCCGGCTTTTGAGCAAAGACCAGAACATGTACCCCCAGTGAGAGGGTGACAAAGACGAATATCTCCAACGCCCGTTTCATTGCGTTGCCACAATCAACTCGACCCGGCTGAAGCCAGCGGCGGTCAGGTCCTTCAGTAACTTGGCCAAAACGCTCGCTTCCAATTCGGCATCTGCGCGAAGTTGAATTACGGAATCCGTCTCGCTGACGGCAGCAATGGCCCTCAGAGCGGCCTCTCCTTCGACCCCGTCGAATGCGGTTCTGCCGGTTTTGTCCACGTACAGGGTGCGTTCCACTTCCGGTTCAGCTTCTGAGCTTGCCTGGGGCGGCGTGACATCGAACGGTTCGGGTGTGGCCAGGTTCGAGGTCATCAGGAAAAAGATAAGCAGCAGGAACACAACGTTGATCATCGGAACAATGGATTCAGATCGCTGCCTGGCTGGAGGAGGTGAGAAATCCATCATGTCACTCGACCAACACCACTGAAACAAATCCGGCTTGCCGCAGGCTCTCGGTTATCGTGACGATGCGTTGCAGAGTCGCCCCATCCTTGCCGCGAAGCACCAGCATGTCCGATGGGGACTGCACCAACGGTACCAACGCCTGCGGCAGGTCGGCGGTCGCGACACGATTCAGGAACACCCGGTCCGGATAGATGTCGATGAGGCGCGGCGGACCGTTGTATTCGCCTCCTGAGCCAGCCAAGGGCAGCGGCAGTATGGCATCCGCCCCAAAGCGGGATGCAAGCATGAAAAACACGAGTAACAAAAACACTACGTCGATCATGGGTGTCAGGCTTGGTTTTCGCCGGGGTCTTGGTGGCGGGGCGAATTGCATCGACCTACTCCGCTACCAGCCTGATTTCTTCCGGTTGCGGCGCTACAAACAACCTCGTAGCGCCGTCCTCGACATCCTGGCGAATGCGGTCAATCACCGCCTCGAACCAGGTGAGGGCGGCCGACGCAGGAATGGCAACTGCCATACCCGCAGCGGTGGTTAACAGCGCTTCCCAGATCCCGCCAGCCAACAGGGCCGGATCGGCGCGATTGCCTGCCTGCTGCAAAGCTTGAAACGCTGCGATCATACCTAGTACTGTTCCCAGCAGGCCCAACAAGGGAGCGATGGTTGCGATCAGTTCAAGAGCACGCAGCCCGGTGCTGGCTTGCGCAATTTCGCGCTTGGCGACCCGCGCTGTTTCCTCGCGGGAACGTTCCTCTGGCATGTGCCGGATCGAGCGGATCGCATGGGCCACCACTTTGGAACGGATACCTTTGCGGCCGTTGACGGTTGATAATGCCGCCTCTGCGTCGCCAGCTTCGAATTTGGCGATAGCTTGCCCCGCCTTTCCCCGCGACCATGCGCCGATCAGTGCAAGTCGCCAGATCTTCCACAAGATCAAGGCCAAGGTAATTACTGAAAGAGCAGCAATGGCCCAAATCGAAGGTCCACCATTCTTCAGGAACTCGGTTGCCTTGCCGGATGCATTCTGAGCCGTCAGCCACAGATCGGCCTCCTGCGGTTTGGCCAGCTCTGCGCTGTGGGCAAGTGCTGTTGGTTCTGCACCCTCGAATTCAAGTGTTGAGGCCGGAGCCAAGGGATCGGCTGTCGGTGCATCCGTGGTGAAGTCCGGCGCAACACCCTCAGCTGGAGTTTGCGGATCCGCCTCAAGGGCCGGCGCAGGTTGCGGAGACTCGGGAAATTCCGGTGCTGTTGGAGGCGTCGCATTCTGGGCAAAACCGGCCACAGGAATGGTCAGAAAAACTGCCAGAATTATAGAGTTCGTTTCCATAGGCGGCTCCATAAGGCCGAAGTGTATTTCAGGGCGGCAAAGTCACTTAGGACCGGCAGAGTTACCCCGGATGACAGCGCAAGTGAGTGCGGAACAAAAAATCCCGCACGGCATTAATTGGGTTTTTGTGAAGTGGCTGAATCGCGATGCGAAAAGGCGCAATCTGGCTCAGGGCTTGGAAACCCGTTTCTACACTGCCGTAAAATTCCTGTGCGATTTTGTCAACATTGGTAAGCCCTACAAGTTCATGCAAACTCTGTCTGTTCGGGAGGGTCAGTCTGCGACGCCGGATTTGCTCCAATAAGCCGCGATATAAGCACGGGCAGGGTCGCCACTTTTGGCCTTGTATGCCGCGCGCACCCGCTGAGCATCCGCTTTATCGCAAGCGAACCACAGAAAATGATCTTGGAATTCTTCAAGTGCCCTAAGGGCAAGTTCCGCCAGACTGTGCCCGTCGTTGCGATCCAGCCACATGACAGACACACCCGGTGGCGCGGTCAGCGGGTAGGCGCAGTTGGCCCCGTTTTCCGTAAGCGCCGTTACGTGTCCCAATGTGTCTGCAGGCAGAGCCTCGAGTATGCGAGCCAAAGCAGGCAACGCAGTCTCATCGGCGTACATCAAGATGCGATTGGTGTCGGGAATCCCGCCACCACCCGGTCCTACGATTGCGACTTGCGAACCAAGTTCAACGCTCTGGACCCACTCCGTCACGCGCCCACCTTCGTGGACGAATACATCGAAATCCATCAACCCCATTGCATGGTCAATCCAACGAGTCGTGTAGGCGGGCCGATGCAGAGCATTGTCGCCATTTGGCCATACCGTCGAGCCGTTCTCAGACACATGAGGCCATTCGGCATCCTCTGTGCCTTTGGGAGGCAAAACGATGCGGAAATGGATGGCGTCATCCTGAAAACTGGACAACCCGCACGCTTTCACCCTGACCCGAACAAACGATGTGCCAACGGGGGTCACCTTCTGAACCGTGGCGAATTGGAAATTGGGCGGCAAGCTGCCGGTCTCTCCTGCATCGGACCAGCGCATTTTTCCGACGGCGTCTGGCAGGAAATGAACCAGATGCTCGATCAATTGCTCCTTGAGCATGAACAGCCAATCCTGTTTGGCAGCAGTCACCTTGACGGTAACGCCAGATTGGGCGGCCTCGAAACTGTAACAACCAAACGGAGTTTCCAGTGAAACCCGCGTGTCCTCGTTTTCGAGAACTGGCAAAGCGTGTTCTTTCGCTTCATGTAGCATTAGCTGCCTTATAACGTTGTAGTCCAGCTCCGGAATGTGCGTTTCCGCGATCAGTGAAAAATCGGGCCGGATGGTCATGTGAAACTCCTCTCAGGCCGGAAAGACACAGGGTGGGCCGTGAACCGGACCGGCGGTAATGTTGCAGGGCAGAGCACAGACGCTGTCAATGATCGCCTCTTCTATCGTTGCCGCGCGCCAATCGGTGATCGGTTTGGAAATGATCATGTTGTTCGCATGAGGTGCTGTTGCATAGACCGTAGGTTTTTTTCGCGCGTCGCGCGACTGCTGCCTCTACCGAACGATCCTTAACGTTGTCGCTTGAAATGGTCGCGTCGCCCTCGAATGTAACCGGCTTCGGCGGGACCTCTTGCGATGCGCTTTGCGTATCCACAGGCTGGGCAACCTCGCCTGCTTTTCGCAAAAGTGATGTTGTTGCCAGATCCTTATGCCGCATCGGCTTTTTCCGTCTCCAAGTGCCAGCGGGTCCTGCCAGCGCGCAATGCCCCAAAAGAACACACCGAATAACCTGGGTGTTTTCACCTGTGGGTGGGCTCGCTGCCCTTCATTTTCTGGCTGGACGGATCGTCGCTGAACGGGCGACAAGGTCTTGCTTCTTCACGTGTATTTCACGCTCTGTCTGTTGCGTATGTTTTCAAAGTTTTTTTGTCAAGATTCAGCGAGGTAACTCGATTGCCTGGATCGCAGCGGGAAACAGTTGTTCCGGAACCTAAGTCATTGTGCTGACCGACGTGTATAGTGATCGAAACCTGCTTAAGCGGTCCAACAGCATTGGGGTGGCTTCGGGCACAAATCTGTCGACCTGAGCTGGCTGCACGGCGAGATCACGGATGCTCAGTGCGCCTTGGCCGCAAGCCGCCAACCTCGCCGCGCCGAATGCTGGACCGGAATCCGACCCGGCGGCTCGGGTGATCGGTTTATCGGTCGCGGCCGCGATCAGTTTCAGCAAAAGATTGGACCTGCTGCCTCCGCCTATTGCGGTTAAATCGGGCAGGTTTTTGATGGTATCGCCAAAGCTCTCGGCTGCATCAGCAAAGCAGAAAGAGATCGACTCGACAACAGCGCGGCAGACCTCCGCACGTGTCGTTGCGTCTTCCATCCCAAAAAAACCGGCCCGAACATGGGGGTTCCCGTGCGGGCTTCGCTCGCCGGTCAGGTATGGCAGGAAAATCGGGGTTCGGTCGCCTTTGGCCGTTTCTGCCAGCGCGACAACTTCGGCAGGTGACAAGCCGAGCAACCCTCCGATCCAGGAAATTGGGCGGGCACCGTTCAGCATCGCAGCCATTTGGTACCAGCGGTCCGGTAACGTGTGCGCAAAGGCGTGCACGTAGCGTTCAGGATTGGGTTTGTAGTCGTGGTCTGAGACAAACAGTTGCCCCGATGTGCCCAGTGAAATGAAGCCTCGGCCGGGTTCTGTCGCGCCGAGGGAAATCGCACCCGTTGCTGCGTCGCCGCCCCCTGCTACGACGTGCGTCCCAGCTTGCAGCCCGGTTTCCGACGCGGCTTGTGACATCACGGTTCCGACAATCTGGTGTCCGTCGAATATAGGAGGAAGCCAATTGGGTCGTACGTGGGTGGCTTTAGCCACCTGAAGGCTCCAATCGCGTGCGGCTTGATCCAACCACAAGGTGCCAGCAGCATCTGAAGTGTCTGTGGCCACTTCTCCGTGAAGGCGGAGGCCGATGTAGTCCTTCGGCAATAGAACATGAGCGATACGGGCATGGTTTTCAGGCTCATGTCGCCTGAGCCATGCGATCTTTGGTGCCGTGAACCCGGGAAGGGGAAGAACGCCTGCGATGAGGCCAATCTTTGGAAGAGTTTCACGCAAATCCTCACACTCATGTGTCGCACGGCTGTCATTCCAGAGGATCGCCGGTCTGATCGGGCGCAGTTTTGCATCAAGCAGGACAGCGCCATGCATTTGACCTGACAACCCGATGGCCTTCACATCTTTCAGCGAGATCGCTGAGTTCAACTTCTGGAGAGCCTCGCATGTGGCCCGCCACCAAATTTCTGGGTTCTGTTCTGACCAGCCTGGTTGAGGTGAGGACGTTTCCAGATTGACGGAAGCTGACGCAAGGATCTGGTCCACATCTGTACAGACGACCTTGACAGCTGACGTTCCGATATCGATCCCAAGATACATTGAACACTCATTGCTTCTGGCCAGTTGGGCGGTAGGTGTCTGGCTATTGATTTTTTATCGCGCGTAAAGAATATGAAAAGCGATGGTAAGATCAAGGCGGCAGGACTCCGCAAGCGGGAAGGCATGACCAAAATAAAGAACATGGAAGAATTCGCAGCCCTGAGTGGAATCTCGAGGCCGACGGTTTCCAAGTACTTCCACGACCCGGATAGCGTTCGGCCCACAACCCGGGCCCGCATCGAAGAAGCACTGGAACGGTTTGACTATCGTCCCAATATCTACGCGATAAATCAAAACCGAAAGCTGACCAAGAATATCGGCATCGTGGTCCCATACCTCGCTGATCCATTTTTTGCCGAGATCGCTAGGTACCTGGAGCAAAGCTGTATTGCCGCCGGATACCGACCTTCGCTTTTCAGCTCACATGGTGAACAAAAGCTTGAGAACGAAATACTCGACAGTTTGCGTTCTCTGAAACCGGCGGGCGTATTGCTTGCCCCTTTGGGACGTGCGTCGGATCGAGCTCAGATCGAAAAGTTCTGTGCCAATGTACCCACCGTTCTGTTCGACAGTAACCTAGATGGTCTGGGTGCAGCTTTTGTTGGTTCGGACAATTTTAGTTTTGTGTCCCAAACCGTGGAATACATGACCCGGACAGGCGAACCGCCGTCCTTCTTCGAGATGCGTACTCCGGCAAATCCCAATGCCAACAAGCGAAGGAAAGCCTATGTCGAAGTGATGGAGCGCCTTGGGTTCGAGCCTCATGTCATCAAAATCGATGGTCAGGGTTGGGCTTTCGAAGAGATCGGCCATCAGGGGGCTTTGAAAGCTATAGAAGAGGGCACACTCCGGACGGACTCGGTTCTGTGCAGCAACGACCGCCTTGCGATCGGGTTTCTTGCGGCCTGTTACGAACAGGGGATTCGGGTTGGTCGAAAGGACGATTGCTCCCTTCGCGTCGCGTCCAACGACGATCATCCCTTTGCCAAATTTACCTGCCCTTCGCTGACAACAGCCGCACATGACTACGACAATGTGGCTGGACGCAGTGTGGAAACACTTTTCGAACTTATTGAAAGTGGTGGGAAATTTAAAACTCGGACGGAAACCCTATTCCCGGCCAGGCTTGTACTAAGGGAATCTGCCTGAAGCTTAAATTTAACGCGCGTAAAGTTTTTATTGACGGCGCGATAACTTCTGAACTAGGCTCTCTGCACAGCATCCAAGCTCAGGGAGGACAGGGATGTATCTGAAACACGCACTTCGTGCGGCGACTGCACTGACATTCGTCGCCACCGCAGCAGCCCATGCGCAATCCATCACGATCGCGACTGTGAACAACGGCGACATGATCCGGATGCAGGGCTACACCGATAAATTCACCGAAGCGACCGGCGTTGACGTCGAGTGGGTGACATTGGAAGAAAACGTGCTGCGTCAGCGCGTGACCACTGACATCACGACCAAGGGCGGTCAGTTCGACATCATGACCATCGGCATGTACGAAACGCCCATCTGGGGAGCGAATGGCTGGCTGGTGCCACTGGAAGGCATGTCCGCAGAATATGATGTCGAAGATATTCTGCCCGCTATGCGCAACGGGCTGAGCCATGAAGGCACACTTTTTGCAGCTCCGTTCTACGGCGAGAGCTCGATGGTTATGTACCGCACAGACCTTATGGAAAAAGCTGGCTTGGAAATGCCAGACGCACCGACCTGGCAATTCATCCGCGAAGCGGCGGCAGCGATGACTGACCGCGACAATGATATCAACGGCATTTGCCTGCGCGGCAAAGCCGGATGGGGAGAAGGTGGCGCGTTCATCACCGTAACAGGCAATTCGTTTGGTGCCCGCTGGTTTGACGAAGACTGGAAACCTCAGTTCGATCAACCCGAATGGAACGAGGCGTTGACCTTCTTCGTCGACATGATGGCGGAATCCGGACCTGCAGGCTATGCGACAAACGGCTTTAACGAGAATCTCTCGCTATTTCAGCAAGGTAAATGTGGTATGTGGATCGACGCCACCGTTGCGGCATCATTTGTGACCAATCCCGACGACTCGACGGTCGCGGACAAGGTCGGGTTTGCGCTGGCTCCGAACTCGGACGGCGTCGACAAACGATCCAACTGGCTCTGGGCATGGGCGCTGGCCATCCCGGCGGGTACTCAGCAGGAAGATGCCGCGAAGCAGTTCATCGAATGGGCTACATCCAAGGACTACATTGAGTTAGTCGCGGAAAACGAAGGCTGGGCCAACGTCCCGCCGGGCGCGCGCACCTCGCTATATGAGAACCCTGAGTATCAGAAAGTGCCTTTTGCCAAGATGACGCTGGACTCGATCCTGTCGGCTGATCCGAACAACCCGACCGTAAAGCCGGTGCCTTACGTTGGCATCCAGTTTGCAGCGATCCCGGAGTTCGCGGGTATCGCCACACAGGTGAGCCAGGAATTCTCGGCAGTCTATGCTGGTCAGCAATCGGTAGAAGAGGCTCTGGAGAAAGCGCAGGCCTTCACCGCTGAAGAGATGGAAGCCGCAGGGTATTGAAGGCATCTCCTCGCGGGCGGGCAGAGGTCTGCCCCCCGCTCTAACCCTTCCACAACTCGCGTTTTTCTCGCAGGCTGGGACACGCCTGAACAGAGAGGGTTTGCGCAATGGCAACTCAACATTCCCGATCCGTCGCACGCCTGATGATGGCACCCGCAGTGATCTTGCTGCTTGGCTGGATGCTCGTGCCGCTGACGATGACGCTGTATTTTTCCTTCAAGAAATATCTGCCCCTGCGTGGCGGTGATCTGGGCTGGGTCGGGTTCGACAACTACGTCCGGTTCGTCTCATCCAGTTCCTTCTGGCCTGCGGTTCAGGCAACCCTGATGATCGTGGGCGGAGTTCTGGTGATCACTGTCATCTTGGGCATACTACTGGCGATGCTGCTGGATCAGCCGATGTGGGGGCAAGGTGTCGTCCGCATTTTGGTCATCGCACCATTCTTCGTAATGCCCACCGTTTCAGCGCTGGTCTGGAAGAACATGTTCATGGATCCGGTGAATGGCTTGCTGGCCCATTTATGGCGTTTCTTTGGAGCCGAACCGATCTCATGGTTGTCTGAAGCTTCGATGACGTCGATCATCATGATTGTCTCGTGGCAGTGGCTGCCCTTTGCAACGCTAATCCTGCTGACCGCGATCCAATCGCTGGACAGCGAACAGCTGGAAGCGGCCGAAATGGACGGCGCACCTGTGCTGAAACGTTTCTACCATATCGTTCTTCCGCATCTGAGCCGCGCGATCACCATCGTGATCCTGATCCAGACGATCTTCCTGCTGTCGATCTTCGCCGAGATCTTCGTGACCACCGGCGGCGCATTCGGCACCCGCACTCTCACCTATCTGATCTTCCAGCGTGTATTGGAAAGCCAGAATGTCGGTCTTGGATCAGCCGGAGGTGTTTACGCAATCATCCTTGCCAATATCGTTGCGATCTTCCTAATGCGCATCGTCGGCAAAAACCTGGACGCGTGAGGAGGAACGACCATGGCCCGCGCCGTCACAACCCGCCGCAAGTCATTGAACACCATCCTTGCCTGGGCAGTTGGTCTGCTGATCTTTTTCCCGATCCTCTGGACCATCCTGACCAGCTTCAAAACCGAGGCTCAGGCGATCGCCAGCCCGCCGCTGTTTCTGAACTTCGACTGGACGCTGGAGAACTACGCGATCGTGCAGGAACGTTCGGATTACATGCGGTTCCTTTGGAATTCCGTTATCATCGCGGGCGGATCAACCATTCTTGGTGTCATCATCGCGGTGCCTGCCGCTTGGGCAATGGCCTTCGTCCCATCCAAGCGCACCAAAGATATTCTGCTGTGGATGCTGTCCACCAAGATGCTGCCTGCGGTTGGTGTGTTGTACCCGATCTACCTTTTGTTCATTCGGCTGGGCCTGCTGGACACACGCGGGGGGCTGGTCGTGGTGCTGATGCTGATCAACCTGCCGATCATCGTCTGGATGCTCTACACCTATTTCCGCGAAATTCCCGGAGAGATTCTGGAAGCAGCCCGGATGGACGGGGCGACTTTGAAAGAGGAAATCCTTTACGTTCTAACGCCTATGGCCGTTCCCGGGATCGCTTCGACCATATTGCTGAACTTCATTCTGGCCTGGAACGAAGCGTTCTGGACACTCAACCTGACCGCCGTCGACGCAGCCCCGCTGACCGCCTTTATCGCGAGCTATTCCAGCCCCGAGGGCTTGTTCTTTGCAAAGCTTAGCGCGGCCTCAACCATGGCGATTGCACCGATCCTGATCCTCGGCTGGTTCAGCCAGAAACAACTTGTCCGCGGCCTGACCTTTGGCGCTGTGAAATAAGGAAGACACTTCATGGGACGCATTCAACTCAAGTCCGTGACTAAAAGCTTCGGTGATGTCGAGGTTATCCCCCCACTGGACCTGACAATTCAAGATGGCGAATTCACTGTCTTCGTCGGCCCGTCCGGTTGCGGTAAATCTACCCTGCTGCGCTTGATCGCTGGGCTGGAGGATATCACCTCCGGATCCGTCGAGATCGACGGCGAGGATGCCACCGATGTACCCCCGGCCAAGCGCGGGCTAGCCATGGTGTTTCAGTCCTACGCTCTCTACCCGCATATGACGGTGCGCAAGAATATCGCCTTTCCACTGCGCATGGCCAAGCTGGATCAAGCCGAGATTGATCGTCGCGTCGAAGGAGCTGCGCAGGTTCTAAACCTGACGGATTATCTTGATCGTCGCCCCGGTCAATTGTCTGGCGGTCAGCGGCAAAGGGTTGCGATTGGCCGTGCGATTGTCCGCGAGCCGGCAGCATTCCTGTTCGACGAACCGCTTTCGAACCTCGATGCAGCATTACGCGTCGGGATGCGGCTTGAGATCAGCGAGTTGCACGAACGCCTCGCCACAACGATGATCTACGTAACTCATGATCAGGTCGAGGCCATGACTATGGCCGACAAGATCGTTGTTCTACAGGCCGGTGTGATAGAGCAGGTCGGTAGCCCTCTGGAGCTTTACCGGACGCCGCGCAACCTGTTCGTCGCGGGGTTCATTGGTTCTCCGAAAATGAATTTCATCGAGGGTGATGAGGCAGCAAAACAAGGCGCGCATACTATCGGTGTGCGCCCCGAACATATCGCGGTTTCTGAAAGCGAGGGGACGTGGTCGGGCGTCGTCGGTGTGTCCGAACATCTTGGGTCCGATACGTTTTTTCACATTCATGAAACTGGACTGGCCGAAACGATAACGGTCAGAGCTGATGGCGAAGTTGGGTTCCGACATGGCGACCGCATTCACCTGACGCCACGCTCGGATGTGATTCACCGCTTTGACGCACAGGGGCTGCGGATCGAATGAACAGGTTGGAGGGCAAAACGGCACTTATCACCGGTGCCGCACGAGGGATCGGCCTGGCCTTCGCCAAAGCCTATGTCGCCGAAGGTGCGCGCGTGGCCCTTGCCGATATCGATATTGCCCGGGCACAGGACGCGGCCTTGGAAATCGGCACCTCGGCCATGGCGGTTGAAATGAACGTGACGGATCAGCAAAGCATAGACGAAGCAATTGCGCGCACCGCCTCTCGGTTCGGATCCATCGACGTGTTGATCAACAATGCCGCTATTTTCACGGCGGCTCCGATCACTGAAATCGACCGATCTGACTATCAGCGTGTTTTTGATATCAACGTTGCTGGCACCTTGTTCACGCTACAAGCCGTCGCGCGGCATATGATCGAGCATCAGGTCAAAGGTCGGATTATCAATATGGCCTCGCAGGCTGGGCGTCGTGGGGAACCCTTGGTCGCCGTTTATTGTGCCAGCAAGGCGGCTGTTATCTCACTGACACAGTCAGCGGGACTAAACCTGATCGCCCAAGGAATTAACGTGAACGCCATCGCACCAGGTGTGGTGGATGGAGAGCATTGGGACGGCGTTGACGCATTCTTTGCAAAACACGAAGGCAAGGAACCTGGCCAGAAAAAACGTGAGGTCGCAGCTGCGGTCCCTTATGGCCGTATGGGACGCGCAGAAGATCTCACTGGCATGGCGGTTTTCCTGGCTTCGGACGATGCAAAATACATCGTTGCGCAAACCTACAACGTCGACGGCGGAAACTGGATGAGCTGATGGATCCGTTGGCAAGCGCACATACACCAGTGGAGTTGCGGCTTGACCGCCTTGCAGGCATTCCAGCGAGCGTAAAAACACCCCTTTACGGACGCGAGATCTTATCGCCGGGTATAGTTCACATAGGTCTTGGCAATTTTCATCGCGCACATCAGGCATGGTACATCCATCAACTGATGCAGTCTGGGTTGGCGCACGACTGGGCCATCATCGGGGCCGGTGTGCGGATATATGACTCCGAAATGCGGGAGAAACTGATCCGACAGGACTGTTTGACCACTTTGGTTGAACTCGACCCGTCCAGCATCACAGCCGAGATCATCGGGCCGATGATCGACTACCTGCCAATCGAGCCGGGTAATGCATCTTTGATCAGAAAGATGTCTGATCCGGCAATTCGAATTGTTTCCCTCACCGTTACTGAAGGCGGGTACTTCCTTGATGCCAAGACCGGTGATTTTGATGTTGATCACGAAGAAATCCGCCACGATGCGCAAAACCCAGAACGGCCCATCACGGTGTTCGGTGCCTTGGTGGCCGCGTTAAAACATCGACGTGCTGCCGGGCTCCGACCGTTTACTGCGCTGAGCTGCGATAACCTACAGGGCAACGGGACCATTTTGCAAAGCTGCGTTGTCGAACTGGCGCGCCTGTCCGATCCTGATCTGGCGGATTGGATAGATTGCAATGGTGCTTTCCCGAACTCGATGGTGGATTGCATAGTTCCCGCGACCACGGATCAGGTCCGGGCACAGTGCCGCGCATTGGGAATTGAGGACCTCGCACCAGTCTCGCATGAAAATTTTCGGCAATGGGTGGTCGAAGACAAGTTCTGTGCCGGGCGCCCACCCTTGGAAAAAGTCGGTGTGGCGATAACGAACAACGTTCATGCCTATGAAACTCTTAAGTTGCGGATTCTGAATGGTGGGCACCAGATTTTGGCGAATGTCGGTGAAATTTTGAACGTCCCGACAATTTCTGATTGCATGCAGGATCCGGAAATCTCAAAGTTCTTTCGAAAGGTCCAAGCCGAAGAAATTTTGCCTCATGTCAACGGAGTTCCTGAAACAACGCCTGGTGAGTACCTGGACCTTGTGGAGCGCAGATTTTCGAACTCTGCGATCCATGACACGACGCGTCGTGTGGCCTTTGATGGCTCTGCCCGGCATCCCGGTTTCTTGCTTCCTTCGCTTCGCGATGCGTTGTCATCCGGCGCGTCCCTAGAAGGTTTGGCACTGGTTGAGGCACTCTGGTGCCGGATGTGTGCCGGAACGCGTGAAGACGGTACTGAAATTGCGCCGAACGATCCCATCTGGGCCGAATTGCAAGTTACGGCTCTTGCAGCCCGCGAGAACCCCGAACTGTGGATCTCGGCTGCAAACCTGTACGGCGACACCGGTCAGGTCGCTAGCTTTGCCACGGAGTTTACGAACTGGTTGCCGATGATTTGGCAACAGGGCAGTCGGGCAGCAATTGAATGCTATCTCAGGTCAGAGTGATGCGGTTGGCAACGGTAGGCAGGTTGGCGAAATGTGCCCGTCGATACCCATATTCTGTAGGGCAGGCTTGATGTTAAGGCTGTCGATCTACACGGCTCGTCTGTGCAGTCTATCGCCAGACAAACTGTGCTTGCCGTGCAATAATCGTTGATCTCATGTTTCTTGGGATCGAAACCATTGATGTCCTGTGCCTACAACCGCCCCCACAGGGCTTCGGTGTAGGCACGCGTACAACGCTCCTCAAGCACAAGAAGATAGGTGCGATCCTGTACTCCGCAAGTTGAAGCCAAAGATCGCGGGTTGGATCAAACAGAAAGGGGCGTTCCATGACGTGATATCTTGGAAATAAGGCGGCCCGAAACCACTCGCGCTAATCAAATAGCGAGGCGGAAATCGGAGTAGAGCCGCGATTGATATTGTTGGGCGACGCAGTTCCAGGCCTCGCGACGCCGGGCAGCGAGAAGTTCACCCGGCGCGGTGCATGCCGAGGCTATTCGATCGGCAAAAAAGTCTTAAGTATCAAATACATCGTGCGGTTATTCCTAATTGCCCGTTTGGATGCCGACAAGTGAAGCTTCTGTAACGACGGACGGTTCCCAAGCCTCGTTTGGACCCGCTTTCCCGATTATGCTTGGTGTAGACTAGAGCCCTGTAAAATAGCTCTGCTGATAAGGCCGTATCAAGTTCGACCGACGTTTCGTTACCCGCACCAGGTTGGTCATTGGCCCGTGGGTCCAACTTTCACATTACTCAGTTGTATTTACTGCTGTGCCAAGTTTTTTGATGGCCATCCGATGTGCCACCAAAAGTGAATTGGCTTCACTGGGTCGGCCAGCTCTGATGGTGATCGAAAGCGGGCTCACGTCGCAAAGGCCAAGCCAGCGAAAAAGTCAGCAACGATCAGAAATCCGGCGTCCCCCGACCAGAACCTTCTTGACGGGCCGGCAGGATTTAAGCAGACAGAAAGCGATGGTTCCCCACGCCATTGGGCCAAGGGGATGAAAAGGGAATTCGGTGCGGACATTTGTTCAAATCCGAAACTGCCCCCGCAACTGTAAGCGGTGAGCAATCCGTCAACGCCACTGGATCTCAATCGATCCGGGAAGGGACGGCACGCTTTGATCCGCGAGTCAGGAGACCTGCCATCGTTGAGTTGTAACCAACCGGGCGGAGGGCCCGAGGAGGATGAGATGGTGGATATCTTCGGGCTTGCGCGCCGCGCCAACCTGCCTCCTGCACAGAGGCAGAGATGGACGCATATATCTATCTGATTTCAGCAAGTTACGTCAGTCAGAAACGGTTCCGAGAGCTGTCTTGCGCTTTGCTGGATGCGGCACCTGTCGAGTCGCGCGCCGTCAGACTGGACGGGGCAGGGGACGGGCTTTGGCATGCGCTGGACGACCTGAAGACAGCAGGCGCCACCCGGATCGAGTTACGACCAATTGGATTGCCATTCTCGCAGAGCCTTGAAAAATGGCTGCCGAACGCCGCGTCCAGTTGGTTGGCCCGACAGGGCACGACTGCGCCCGCACTGTATTTTGCACATCCCTTGCAGACCGATCATAGCGTCATTCAGGCTGCAGCGACGGCCAAAGTCGCCTTGAAGCCACTGTCGCCGAAGCCTTTCGGCGAAATTGGTAATGGGTGGGACAGCCCACCTGCGTTTCGCCATCATTTGCTCGTCTGCGCCGGGCCAAGATGCCATCTGAAAGACGCACCCAACTTGGTCGATGCGCTGAAAAACGAGCTTGGCCGAGCGGGACAGAGCTCTGACTGTCTGGTCACCACCACCGGCTGCCTGTTTCCCTGCAACGCGGGACCGGTGATTGTGCACTACCCCCATGGCAATTGGTACCGGGTGGAAAGCCTGAGCGAGATTCGAACCTTTGTTTCGCAAGCTTTGTGCGCTGGAACCATTCCCGACACTCTTCTCATTCATCAAACAGGAGACATCCATGAACCTGCTTAAATATCTTGTGCCCCTGGGGTTCGTCGCCGCAACTGCTCAGGCCGCTCCTGTGACCGTGCAAAGTTGCGGTACCGAATTCACCTTCGAGAAAGCTCCGGCGCGGGCGATCACTTTGAACCAACAGGCGACCGAGGTGATGCTGGCGCTTGGGTTGCAGGAATCGATGGTCGGCACCGCCTATCTGGACGATGAAATCCCGGCACAGTGGCAAGAAGCATTCGTTTCGGTCCCGGTCCTCGCCGAGAAATACCCCGCAGCCGAGGTTGTACTATCCAACGAGCCGGATTTTCTGTTTGCAGGTTTTGGCTCTGCGTTTTCCGAGGACAATCTGGGGGCGGCGCAGAAATGGCATGATCTGGGTATCGGCACCTACCTGGTCGACGCGTCGTGCGGTGAAGCCCATCCCAAGAATGTACCGCTGACCATCGAGCCAATTCTTAATGATATCAAGGCAATCGGGAAGGTTTTTGATGTTAATGATCGCGCTGAAAAGCTGATCTCAGAAACGAAGGCACGTATTGATGCGGTTCAGGCAGATCCGGCTGGTGCGGGCCGATCGGCGTTCATCTACGATAGCGGCGACGAAACGCCTTATTCGATCGGGTGTTGCAGCGGACCGGCACTGGTTGCGAAAACCGCAGGTTTGAACAGCATCAGCGCTGACGTCGAGGGCACATGGGTCGATCTTGCCTGGGAACGCGTGGTCGAGGCAGACCCCGATGTGATCCTGCTGATCGAAGCGGGATGGTCCTCGGCGGCGGATAAGCGTGCGTATATGGAAAACGACCCGGTTCTGTCCGAACTGACTGCTGTCAGGGAAGGGCGGTTCGTAACGGTGCCGTTTTCTGAGACATTGCTGGGAATGCGCTTTGCTGACGGTGTGGAAAACCTGAACGCGCAGCTGGCAGACCTCAAGTAAATGCAATCCCGGTTTCTGGTCCTCTTTCCCACAGCGATGGTCGCAATGTTGTTGGTCGCCATCGCGGGTGTTCTGTGGGGCACCGCAGATATAAGCTGGTCGGATCGCTTTGCCATTCTGATACGTGCCGAAGACGCCCCGCGCGGACTTTCGCTGATCGTTTGGCAATGGCGCATTCCCCGTGTGCTGGCGGTTGGACTGATCGGGGCCGGGCTTGCCTTGGCGGGCGCGCTGATGCAGACGGCATTGCGTAACCCTATGGCGGACCCATACCTGATGGGACTGTCTTCCGGAGCGTCCGCCGCAGCTGTGGCCGCGATCATCTGGTTGCCGGCTTCGGTGACCGAAGTGTTGGGTGTTCCCGTGATCGCCTTCACCGGAGCCGCAGTGGCGTTCCTGATGACGCTAGGCCTGTCCCAACAACGCGGGCACCAGATTGATCCGCTGGTCGTTATTCTGGCGGGCGTTGCGGTGTCTTTGATGTTCCAGTCGGTGACGGCCTTTTTTCTTTATATCGGGGATCCGCATGTTACCCGTAACGCGTTGGGTTGGCTGATGGGTACCGCCGCGGGAACCGAGTGGAGAGAGCTGCCGCTTTTGGCGCTGTCGCTTGCAGTAATCGCCAGCCTCTCGTTGCTGCGTTCCGATGCCTTGGACGCAACATTGCTGGGGGAAGAGCACGCGCAGGCGCTGGGTATTCGTACTGGACGTCTTCGCGTGATGATCTTTGTGGCGACCGTTGTTCTGACAGGTCTTGCCGTTTCTATTGCTGGCATTGTGGGTTTTATAGGCCTGATCGTGCCGCATATGGCGCGGCTGCTGGTGGGTGCACGTCACAAGGTTTTGTTGCCTTTGTCGATGGTTCTGGGTGCGATTGTTCTGATGGCTGTCGATCTGTTGTGCCGCACACTACTGGCTCCGCAGGAGTTACCTCTTGGCGTTTTGCTTGCATTGTTCGCAGCCCCACCATTCATCATCATTTTGCGAGGGTTGCGCCGTGCAAGCTGATTTTGCGTTGAATATCCGTGATCTTTCGGTCGAAGTTGGTGGGCGGCCCTATGTCCGCGACGTTTCTCTGGCCATTCCAAAAGGTGAAATACATTGTTTGCTGGGTCCGAACGGCTCCGGTAAAACGACTGTCTTGCGGACGATCTATCGTGCCTTGCGCCCAAGTGCTGGCACGATCGTCGCAGATGGCCGGGGTATAGACGAATGCAGCCATCACGAGTGGGCGCAGAAAGCCGGGGCTTTGGTGCAGAGTTCGGGACTGCTGGCCGGGCTGACGCCCGAGGATATCGTTGAAATCGGTCTTTCTGTTCTGGGATTAAGCGGGGCTGACCTGGCCCGACGCAGAGACGAAGCGCTTGCACTGGTTGGGCTAAGTGAAAAGCGAGGCCAACCTGCCGACCGTTTGTCAGGTGGCGAATTGCAACGGTGTTACTTCGCCCAGCTATTGGCCAGTGATCCGGAAATCTACATTCTCGATGAGCCGACCAACCATCTTGATTTGCACTACCAACTGGTGCTTTTGAACGAAGTCAAACGGCGTGGCCGAACAGTTTTGATGACACTTCACGATCTCAACCTCGTTGCACGGTACTGCGATCATATTCACCTGATGAGCGGTGGTAAAATCGTTGACCGGGGCAAGCCCTCAGACGTTCTGACACGACAAAATCTGATGACCCATTTTCTGGTGGATGCATACTTTGACGCGCAGTCTTTGGTGATTGCCGGACCGGTTGTGACTTAATCACGAAGTGCAAGCGCAAATTTCATCGGTCTTCTAGTTCGTTTCTTGCTCTAACATTCTGATGCTCTTCATCACTTTCTCGACATGCGCGGGGCTTCGAAAGATTCCGGTCAGCATTCTTTCAACGTCCACATCGGGCCAGGATTTCTTCAACTCGGCATGTTTGCGCGCGGCGTCTTCGATGCGCCCAAGCTCAAAAAGGGCGGCCGTCTGATACACGAAGGACGGCGCGCTTATCGGGTCCCCGGAGTCTGCGGCTGCCAATAGGGACTCCAGAGATACCTTGTAGTTTCCCAGATGGAAGTTCGCAGCACCATAAATATTTCGGTTGGCTAAGCGCTTGTTGCTGCCGCCAGTGTTCATGGCTTTTTCGGCAACGCTGGCGGCTTCGGCGAAATTGCCCGAAAACAAGGCGATCGACCCGTGAACATCCAGGACGTTTTCGTCGTCGGGTGCAAAAGTCACCGCCCGGTTCGATATTCTGACAGCTTCATCATATTCTCGGTTCGAAAACTTGACCCAAGCCTGAGCGGACTGCGCCCACGGGTCCGTGGGTGCCAGACGCAGCGCGTTTTCAGCCATGGCCTGTGCCTCACCAACCAATGCGTTTTTCTCCGGGCCCGGAGGCGTCATGATTGCAAGCGTTGCAAGGGTCTGGGCAGCGCCTGCGTATCCGCCAAAATAATCCGGACCAAGCTCAATCGCATGACGGAATATTTCCGTTACCAGCTTTTGCCGGGGGCGGTCAAAAATGGGGAAAATCATACTTCTGGCTTGCTCCGCCAGATTGACGGCTTGCAGCGACGTCGCTGACTGTTCCCGCAGGGCCTGACGTTTCAATGAGTCATGCGACGGTGTCGACGACAAATCCTGAGCGCGGTCTTTGGTCAGGCTTGTCAGAGGGCCAAACCCAACAGCGACACCAATAGCGGTGCCGATCACAAAAGCCAACGCCGCGAAACCAATAGTGCGTTTAGATGAACCTTGGCTCTTGCGTTGAGGCGCCTCAGCCCTTTCGAAGCGTGGTCGGTACCCTCCTGTATCAACAAAAATCCTGACAGGGTCGGCGGAACCTGCCGTGTCGTAATAGTGGTCAAGGTTTTGCCTCAGCCTGCGCGCGTCCACCCTGACGACATTGTCGGTGTCGCCTGCCTCAGACGGATCGCGGCCATACACATCCTGGGCAATTGTCTTGCCCATGATGAGGTCGCCGCGACCGGCCAGTTCTTCGGTCACTACATATGTCAGGAAGGCGCAAAGCCGGTCCAAATGGGAAAAAAGCTCACTGTCGCAAACAGATTGCAACGCCTTTACTTTGTCAGCTTCCTGAATGCCGGTTTCCATGAAAAACCTGTATTTTTAAGGCACTACGAACACATGCACGTATCATGATGCACTGAATTCTATCGTGAGTCACCCCTGTGTCACGGTGAATCCGTTACCGGCGCATAAGAAATGCGGAACACTGGCTTTGCATCGCAATGGATGTGCGGTCGCCATCACAATAATTCACTTTCGAGCATTCCGGCGACTTTGGCGAAATGGGAGAGCAAGAAATGAAAAGGCGAAATCAGCTATTGAAATACTCAGCTTACCTGGCGGCCGGGATAACCTTTGGCATCTGGTTGGCCGCCCCGAATGGGGGGATAAAAATCCTTGGCGAAACCTTTGGCCCTTCTATGGCCTTGGCTCAGGAGGCGACTCCCGAAGTGTCCCCGGTCAAGGCGAGGGAGAGAGATACGTATTACCCAAACAGTGAAGACCTTCAGCCCGACGAAATGCGGGTGATTGCTTGCGGGACGGGCATGCCGACCACACGTGCGGCGCAGGCCGCGGCTTGTTTCCTTGTCGAACTTGGAAACGGCGACAAGTTTCTGTTCGACATTGGATCGGGGTCAGCCGAACGGATCTCCTCGCTTCAGATTCCGTATAACTACCTGGACAAGGTGTTCATCGGTCATTTGCACACCGATCATTTCGGGGCATTGCATGACCTGTTCATCGGTGGAGCTTTGATGGGGCGAAATGTACCTTTGCGTGTCTGGGGGCCAAGTGGCGCTGTCCCGGAACTGGGGACGGCCTACGCTCTGGACCGCATGCAAGAGATGCTGACTTGGGACCTGGCAGGTCGGGCCGGAAACGTCGATTTCCGTGGGTACGTCATGGATGTGACCGAGTTTGACTACAAACTTGAGAACGAACCCATTTACGAGGATAATGGCGTTGTCATTCGGACGTTTCCGGCCATCCACTCGATCGATGGCTCAGTAAGCTACGCGCTGGAATGGAACGACCTGAAGTTTGTTTTCAGTTCGGACACTTACCCTAATAAATGGTTCGTCGAATACGCCAAGGATGCCGATTTGGTGATCCATGAATGTTTCATCGCGGTGCCTGAACTGGTCAGCAAGATGAAATTTACACCGGAATCGGCTCTGCAAGTGGGAACTCAAGTTCACACCGCGCCAGAGGCGTTCGGAAAAGTCATGAGCGAGATCAAACCCCGAATGGCGGTTGCCTATCACTTCTTCAACGACTTCGACACCGTCAACGGTGTGTATGAACGCATTCGGTCTACCTATGACGGTCCTCTAAGTCTGTCCGAAGACTTCATGGTTTGGAACGTGACCAAAGATGACATCCGCGTGCGGATGGCTGCGACTGAGGAACGGACATGGGCACCACCGCTGGCGGCACCGGCAGAGGCCCCAAAGGCAGAAGACAAGACGGAGATGGCTGAAAGTCTTGGTGTGGAAACGCTCGACTTCAGCGACTTTGTTGCGGGTGGCGTGCTGGATGTCGACGACGTATTGCGGCCGATTTACGAAGAGGCCAGCGAAGCCGTAGGTCAGGAATTTCCATACCCGGAAAAGTCGGAACCCAAATGATCCCAAGTCAGCTAACCGGTGCCTGATGGCACGCCGATCCGGCACCGGTCTCTGTGCTTCTTGTTACAAACACACCCTCGGGTTCGGAGCGGGAAGCACAGAGCAACTCTGTTCAGGAGTGTGTCCGAATGAAGTATCTCATGCGATGGGCTGTATTGGCTGTTGTGACGATCTTGCTGCCACAGACGTCTCAAGCCGACCTTTTGCCGGCAAATGGCGCAGAGACGGCTGCAAACTTTGCCGAAATCTCGGTACTCGAAGACAGGGTACGCATCGCGCTGGAAATCGATTTTGATGACATGCCTTTGTTCCTGGCGCGGGCAGAGCAGGGTACGGGCCCGGCGGACAATCTGTCGGAACGGTCGGGTAAGGCATTCAAAGTGTTTGCCGACGGAACGGCACTTGTTCCAGAAACCCGGTTGGTCGAAGTCCGGCCAAGGAAAGAGCGTGTCGTAGCCTTCAGGCCAAGCTACGGGCTGTCGCCACAAGATCAACGCTCACCCCAGGTCGTCTATGTCGTCCTGGAGTACGGGTTTGAGCAAAAACCACGGACGATCACCTTCACACCGCCACTTACGGACAAAGGTGTGCCGACTGCGGCGATAGGCGTCATTTTCGATCATCTTGGTGTGGCTGTCACAGACTATCGCTACCTGTCCCGATCAGAGGTTTTTTACCCAAACTGGAAAGACCCCTGGTACAGCAAGTTCGAGAACCCGAACCTGACCCGGCACCACAAATCCGCGCTTATGTCCTTTGTTACGGTCGAGCCGCGTGAAGTCCGGCACGAGGTCATCTTTCGCCTTCGCGATTTGGAGGCCTGGACTGACGTGGAACTTGGAGATGCGACCTCACTGAACGCCACCACGATGGAGCACATCAAAAAACTGGCTATTGGTCTGTTTTCAAAAAGCAATCCGCTGATCATTGAGGGTCAAGCCGCTCGGCCGGCCTCGGCCCGGGTTGAGCAACTGTCTGTCGGTGTCGACGGATTGAAGGTCCTAGATCAACCGGCGCAAACGGACCGCGCAACCGCTATTCTTGGCATCATACTTTCGTATCCCCGCGATGCGTTGCCTCAAAACCTGTCGATGGCGTGGAATTTGTTCACGGAAGATTCAGATACCGTACCCGTCCAGATTTCCGATCCGGCAGGCGCTGTACCCGGCCAAGTAACCACAGGCGCGCCAGAAATCTCTTGGACGAACTACATCCTCAATTGGAGCGATCCCGGTACGCAACCAATTGTAATTCCCATATCGCAGTCAATCGATGTTCCACTGCTCTCATTAAGCCTTTTTGCGCTCGCGTTGCTAGCCACCGCAGTCGCGCTAAGAAAGTACCCTCATCATTGGAAAGGCTGCGCTGCGGTCCTGCTAACAACCGCCATAATTTCTGGTGTCTTGAGGTCGAGCACGGTCGAATTCAGCCTCCCGGTCAAAGTTATTCCCGATGGCGCAACGGCGTCACAAATCACCGAAGCCATCGTTTCAAATCTGGCCGCCGCACGCCTTGAAACAGAAGATTCGAAAGTTTCGCACGCCCTGAGCAGCTTTGTTGCTTCTCAGCACACGCAAGAAATCAAAGTGGAATTGAACCGAGGCCTGACAGTCGCGTTGCCGTCCGGTGCGAATGCTCGGGCCAAAGACTTTGGCAACATTGTCGTTGAGGATGTGAAGCCGTCAGCGAACGGCGGCGATCAGATATTAGCCCGATGGGACGCATTGGTCAGTGGCGGTCACTGGGGGCACATGCACCAGCGAGTTGTTTCGTACCGGGCCGTTCTGGACGTCGAGCAAATTGAAGGCGCGTGGTTCCTTTCAGGGCTGACGATCCTTGAGGCCCGAATGAAAAATCAGGCTTTTCTGCAAGGAGGCAATTCATGAGACCGTTTGTTTTCCTGATTGCAATGGCCTTTCTGTCGGCCGGCAACGCCGCTTTTGCGCATTTCAAGCTGAACCAGAACGTGCGGGTGCATCATGTTGTACATACTGACGAGGGGTTGGATGTCTTTCTGCGCCTGCCGATGTCCTATGTCGCCGCCGAGTTGGTCGGGCCAGAAGGTCCGGACGGGCAGCCCGCACCTGCGCCCTACACACATAATCAGATCGAAAACGGCGTGCTGATGCACTACGTGGATCAGGCAGCAGTGCAGAACGATCCGAACGGGTTGGCGGCGCTCGCCGAAGGCACGCTTACGCTTACGGTAGACGGGCAGGCACGGGCCGCTTCGATACTGACATTGAGATTGCATCCTCTGGGATCGGAGCCGGGTTTTGCAACTTTGGCAGAGGCGCAGAGCGCACTGGGCAATGGGGATGTATTCGCCGCTGCGGATGAAACCTATGTGGGCGATGTAATGGTGGACCTGCATCTGCGCTATTCCACCGGGCCGGTCAGTACCTACAGCCTGGCCTATACCTCAAATCCCGGTCTGCCGGGGCAGGAGGATACGGCGAACCTGATATTGGATTACGACGGAGATCAAACACGGACATATCGCGCCACGGGCCTGATGCATGACCCGGTTGTTGTGTCAGGTTCAGCCGCTGCTGCGGCCTCGACCTTTTTGGTTGAAGGCACCCGCCACATCCTCGAAGGCCCCGACCATGTGCTGTTTGTGCTGTGTATGATCATCGGTGCGATGAACCTGCACAGTCTGTTGGCGCGGGTCACCGGCTTCACTCTTGGTCATACGGTGACCTTGATCCTTGGCTTCTTTGGCATTGCGCCCAGTGGTGCCTGGTTCATACCAACGGTTGAACTTTTGATTGCCCTGTCGATCATCTATGCCGCCGTTATGGCCGTCCGACCGCCAGAGCAGGGGCACGGAGATCTGAGGGCCTTTGCCATCACCTCGGGTATCGGATTGCTGCACGGGTTCGGTTTTTCCTTCATGCTGCACCAGATCCTGCGCGTGGATGCACCAAATGTCTGGCACAGCCTGCTGGCCTTCAATGTCGGTGTCGAAGTCGGGCAGTTGTTGATCGTGCTGCTGGTCTGGCCGTTGGTTCTGTTCTTGCGCAAGCAGCCGGGGCCTATCTGGACCGGTTCCCGCGCCGTCGTCGCCACCGTCGCCAGCCTGATCGCGATGATCTGGGTGGTCGAGCGGGCGGAGTTCTTCCTGTGACGTTCTGCCAGGGCAAACACTGTGATTGGATTTAGAAGCGGTCGGATTTGGCTATCATGCTTGTCCTTCCGAAGGCTGCCACCGCTCAGCCGCCGGTTCGCAAACACGAAGTTGATCGACGGCGCGGGCTGCTATTTGATCGACGATACCGGATATATCGCGCAGTCCCAGATAAAACGGAGGAACCGGGGGCATAATAACTGCGCCCATTTCCGCAGCGAGGGTCATGTTTCGTAGGTGCGCGAGCGTCAATGGCGCTTCGCGGGTCAACAAAACCAGAGGCCGGCGTTCTTTAAGTTGCACACTGGCCGCGCGCGTCAACAGGTTGTCGTCCAGACCATGCGCGATCGCGGCCAGAGATCGCATGGAACAGGGCGCGACAATCATCCCGGACACAGGGACCGAGCCTGATGCGATGCTCGCGCCGACATTTTGATTGGCATGGCAGCGGGTCGCCAACATGCAAAGTTCGTCAAAAGCATCAGCGCTGCATTCCTGCGCCAGTGTGAGTTTTGCGGCCGGACTGACAACCAGATCCGTTTCGACATTCTGCGCCAACAGCAATCGCGCCACTGCCAGACCAAGGACGGCTCCCGATGCTCCGGAAACCCCCAATACGATGCGCGACGAGGTCATTGGCGCAACTCTGGCAGAACGCGTTCGATCAGCGTTTCGGCAAACGCGAAATCCGCATCCGAGGTGTGCATGACCTGCCCCCAATCCCTACTCGTTTCGCTGCCGATTTTTGTGGTGGCATCTATGCCCATCTTGCCCGCCAGTCCAGGCTGGGGGGAGGCGAAATCGAGATAGTCCATGGGGGTACTCTCCAGTAACATCACGTCCCGGGACGGGTCCATGCGCGTCGCCAGCGCCCAGGCAATGTCGTCCCAGTTTCTGGGGTCGATGTCGGTGTCCACTGCCACAATCAATTTGGTGTAGCTGAACTGCGGCAGCATTCCCCAAAGCGCCATCATCACCCGCCGCGCCTGTCCCGGATAACGCTTGTCGATACTCACAACCGCTATGCGATAGGAACATGCAGCCGGCGGCAGCCAGAGGTCGTGTATCTCCGGGATTTGGGCGCGGATGGTGGGCAGGGCGAGGCGGTTAAACACCTCTCCGATGATCGCGGGCTCGTCCGGTGGGCGGCCGGTATAGGTGGATAAATACAAGGGCGCTTCACGGTGGGATATTGCGCTGACATGCATCACCGGAAATGGCTCTGCGGGATTGTAATAGCCGGTGTGATCGCCGAATGGGCCTTCGGGGGCGGTCTCGGTTGGTGCCACCCAACCTTCCAGAACGATTTCAGCGTCCGCCGGGACCAGAAGCGGCACGGTCTTGGCGGGCACCATCCGTGGGCGTGAGCCGTTCAATGCGCCTGCAAAGGTCATTTCCGATACGTTTTCCGGAAGCGGCAGCGCCGCCGAGAGCAGCGTCGCCGGATTCGCGCCCAGAACGATTGCGACCGGCATCTTTTCGTTGTGCGTTGCCCAGCTGCGATGATGCGCGGCCCCGCCGCGATGTGGCAGCCAGCGCATGATCAGGCGGTTTTGGTCAAGTACCTGCACACGGTAGATGCCCGCATTGTAACCGCTAACGTTATCCGCTGCGCCAGCATAGGGGCGGGTAATCACCACCGGCCATGTAATAAGCGGCCCTGCATCGCCCGGCCAATGCGTCTGAACCGGAACCATCGATAAATCAACGTCGCTATCAATGTGCACTACGCTTTGAACGGGGGCCAATTTGATGATTTTGGGCCGGGTCGCGAGCGCTGCTTTCAGCATTGGCCAACGCGAAAAAGCATCGCGTAGCCCATCAGGTGGGGTAGGGGCCCGAAGCGCGGCCAAGAACTGTCCCAACCCGTCCAGCCCGTCCAAATTTACACCAAGTCCGGCCGCAACACGTGCGGTTGTTCCGAAAATGTTCACAACGACGGGGATGTCGGATCGTACGTCTTGATTGATCAGCGGGTGATCAAACTGCAAAACCGGCCCTTGCGCTTCTAACACGGCCCGATGCACTGCGGTCATCTGATGGCGCACCGAAACCGGATCGGGAATTGTGCGGAACTGATCCGTTGTTTCGCACCAGCTCAGGAAATGGCGAAGCGCGGGGTATGGCGGCAGAGTGCGAATGAGAAAGCTCCGTAAAACTCCCGCCCTCCTAGCAACAAGATCGCGGGGCAGAATTGACAACAGTCAATTCCCCCAAACAGCGCGCACCGTAGGAAGGCAGCCATAGTCAGCTTTGTTGAGGCAGCAGGAGGTCTGTTTGTCCGATCCTCAAATTCCGATGCCGTATTGTCCTGCCGTGTTGGCGGCGGGCCTGCGCGCATTGCCGCTTGCACCGTTGTCGCTTTCGCTGACGGTGTTTGCGCGCAAAATCGCAAAGAGCAATCCCGGCCTGTTCAACCGCCTTGGCGAATATGACCGGACGGAGTTCGTTCTTGATCCGGTCGATCTGCCGATTGTCCTACGCCTCAATCCAAATGGCGGGCAGCCGAAAGTAAAACTGACCAGGCGACACACGGTTGCGTCCGCCCGGATATCCGGCCCACTGGCGGCGCTGCTCGGGTTGGTGCACGGCGCATTTGACGGAGATGCCCTGTTCTTTTCACGTGACCTGGTGGTCGAGGGCGATACGGGTGCAGTGCTGGCTTTGCGCAACGCCATAGACGATGCGGAGCTGGATTTGGCTGCAGAGGCGGCCTCGCTGTCAGGACCTTTTGCGCGTCCCGTACAAAATCTGATTGCGTTTGCGGAAAACCGGACGGGCCTTTGCCTGACGCGGCCAGAGGATTCAGCGATATGGTAATGGAAATCGTCTGCCCGGCAGGCACCCCCGCTGCTTTGCGCGCCGCCGTTAAAGCGGGGGCGCATACAGTCTATTGCGGGTTTAACGATGAAACCAATGCGCGCAACTTTCCCGGTTTGAATTTCAATCGGACGGAATTGCGCGATGGGGTGAACTTTGCGCATCAGCACGGCGCAAAAGTACTGGTTGCCATCAACACGTTCCCACGTGCAGGCGACGAAGGGATCTGGCACCGCGCGATCAACGATGCCGAGATCTGCGGCGCAGATGCGGTCATTCTGGCAGATCTCGGTTTGCTGGATCATGCGTCCCGTAATCACCCGGCACTGCGGCGACACCTTTCAGTGCAAGCAGCGGCTGCCAATGCCGATGTCATAAATTTCTATGCCGAGACGTTTGGTGTCAAACGGGTGGTCCTGCCGCGCGTCCTGTCTGTGCCCGAGATTGCTGCGATCAATACTGAAACCGATGTTGAGACCGAAGTTTTTGTCTTTGGCGGGCTATGCGTCATGGCCGAGGGGCGTTGTTCGCTATCGTCTTACGCCACTGGACTATCCCCGAACATGAATGGCGTCTGCTCGCCCGCCAGCCATGTGGATTACACCGAAGATCATGGCGTATTGGACGCCCGCCTGGGTGGGTATCTCATTCACCGTGTCGACAAGGGTGAGCCAGCGCCATATCCGACGCTGTGTAAAGGGTGTTTTTCCGCGGGAGAGAAGACTGGGCATCTGTTCGAAGACCCGGTCAGCCTCAATGCTGAAAAGCTGATCCCGCAATTGCAAAAGGCTGGTGTGACGGCTCTGAAAATCGAGGGGCGGCAGCGGTCGAAGTCTTACGTCGCGCAGGTGGTCCGCAATTTCCGTGCAGCTGTAGACGCATTGGATGCAGGACGTCCGTTGCCCGAAGGTATGCTCGCGCGGTTGTCCGAAGGGCAAGCCATGACGACTGGCGCTTACAAAAAGACGTGGAGATAGCCCTATGGAACTGACCGTCGGACCCGCTCAATTCTTTTGGTCCGCTGAAACCTGGAGCGAATTTTACACTGACCTGACACAAGCGCCCGTAGACCGCGTTGTGGTAGGTGAACTCGTCTGTTCCAAACGATTGCCGTTCTATCAGGACCGAATTCCAGAAGCGCTTTCCAGACTTGCAGATGCCGGGAAGGACGTTGCCCTTACAAGCCTCGCTTTGGTGACCCTAAAACGTGAACGCAAGCTGACTGCGGAACTGATCGAGATGGGCGTCACGATTGAAATCAACGACCTGACGACGCTGGCGTATCTGCCTAAGAACACCAAGTTTTCCGTTGGGCCGCTTGTGAATGTCTACAATGAAGGCACGCTGCGGTGGCTGGCCTCTTGCGGCGCGCAGCGCGTTTGCTTGCCCCCGGAATTGCCCATTGCTTCGGTCGAGGCTCTGGCGAAAGTTTCTGCCGAATTGGATCTGGCGGTAGAGGTTTGGGGTCATGGGCGGCTACCCTTGGCGATTTCCGGGCGCTGTTATCACGCTCGGTTGCACGGTCGCACCAAGGACAACTGCCAGTTTGCCTGCGAAGATGACCCGGATGGGTTGGACGTGCAAACCCGCGATGGAAGGCCCTTTTTGGCGATGAATGGCGTGCAGACACTGTCTGATACCTATGCGTGTACCGATCATCAGATTGAAAAACTGCGAGCTGCCGGGGTCGGTGCCCTGCGCCTGTCGCCGCAATCACGCGGCTTTACGCAGCTTTGTGGGCTGTATCGCCAGCGTATCGATCAGAACCTCGCACAAGGAGAGCTGGCACGTGAAGTGCAATCCGGCGACGCGAACATCCGTCTGAGTGATGGGTTTTTGACAGGAGCCTGCGGCGCGGACTGGACCGGTGCCGACGGTCAACGCTCGTAATGCCTGTGACGTCGGCGGCAAACGGTACGCTGTCGCCACGTTGCGGTTATGCGGTGTGATCCGGTTTTTTGAATTGGCAGGCGGAATGATTGCCGAAGCTTTGACTTGAATTTTGACGGTTGTTCATGCGCCGGTGAAAGCAACGAGCGCGCTCGAGAAAGGCAAATGCTTCGATCAGCGGCTTGGTCGAAACAAATGTTGGGAGGAATTCCTTCATTCAGTATCTGCGGGTCAAAGACGCCTCATTGCGATGGCCCCATTTGACCGGGGTTGTGCGATGATCCAATACAGCGTGGCCACGCCGTTTGGGCCGGCGTCGGTATAGGGCGCAAAATCATCCTCCGCATGTCCTGTGCGACTAAGCCAATGTTGCGGTGTGTCAGGTTCTCGACCCAATACCGGACCACGGCATAGCTTTGTTTTCCGTAAGGCAGGCGGGTCAATGCAGAGTTGGTCGTGAGCCAGCGTCCTTGGCAAGAAAGTAACTGTGGCAGGGCGACCGCCGTCCGGCATCGACACCACGACATTCGATAGGAACTGTTCTTTCCCAACAGCTTGTCCGTGGCTTTGACCAGCCCTGATCGTGCAGCCCATTGCGATCAGGCTGGAATCCACATGATAAACTTGCGCTTCATCAAGTCCTCCTATCGACTTGGCTGGGCCTAAATGAGTAAGCTCGGATCCAGAGCAGAGGAGTTTGTGCGTGCCCCAGGTTGATCTTTGGCAATGGTCTCTGGACGTCCCTGAGGAGCATCTGCACCAAATCAGCGAGTCTTTGTCGATTGAAGAAATGCAACGCGCGAACCGATTTGTTAAGCCGCGCGACAGGTGCATGTATATCGCGGGCCGCACTCAGTTGCGCAGGATTTTGGGTCGATATCTGGGTCGCGATGCAAATTCGATTGAGTTTACCTACGGAACCTACGGCAAACCTCTTTTAAAAGACGGCCCTGGCTTCAATCTTAGCCATTCCGGGGGACGGGCCGTTCTGGCAGTGTGCGAGCAAACCGATCCGGGGCTTGATATCGAAAAGATCCGACCAATTGAAAACGCCGTTGCGAGGCATCACTTCTCTCCTGCTGAGTACGCCAAGTTGTCGGCCTTGCCGAACTCGGAATGGCTTCAGGGTTTCTTTCGGTGCTGGACCAGAAAGGAAGCTGTTCTGAAAATGCTCGGACATGGTCTTCACATGCCACTTGATTCCTTTGACGTGACACTTTCGCCGGACGTTTCGCCCCAGGTGACCCGGATCGAAGGCGACGATCCGTCCCGCTGGTCGTTGTTTCATCTCGAGCCTTGCGCCGGTTGGGTAGGGGCGTTGGCCCTGCGCGATGTACTCGGGTCCACCAAGCTTGTCTGGCGACAGGGTGAATCAGCGGGGCACCTTTATTCACGACATTCCAAGATTTAACCCGTGCTCGTGCTTGGCCCCAAACCTAGATGTGTTGAGATCACATGGCTTGACCGCGACCCAGGAAACATCAGAAGGGGTCATGCGACAAATGCTGCCAGCGGCTGCGCCCCGCTCTGCTCCAGAATTGCCCCCATCAATCTCCTCGTATGGGGGGGGTAAGGAGGCGCTTAAACTTGCGCCGAGGAGCCGATCGCGCAGATACAGCCTTGATACAGGACAGCCACCCGGTCGGATACTACGCGCACGACAGCAGATCGCGACTAACAAAAAAGGAAGAACGGCCGATTCCCTTTTGCAGTCGGGTCAGCAAAGCCAGCATCGCCGCCCGGCCGACACGTTCAACGCTCTCGTCACTTCATCGCAACGCGCAGCTACGGGATTGTCGGCAAAAGCGCATGCCTCTCCGACACGTTCTTTCTAGCCACCCGATAGCTGACGGGTAAAACGATCGAGATAGCGCTCGGGAAGCCGCAGGGCTTCTGACAGCCTCTTGGCCTTGTCCCGAGCTGCATGGCTCTTGAGGCCAAAATAGAGTCGAAGGGGCACGGCCAGAATCTCGCCGATCGACTGCATGAGGTTCAGCAAAGCTTCGACGTTCAGAAAAATCATATGAACCCTGTGCAACGTCGCGCGGCCGCGGTGACTTAGCGAGTCGCAAAGATTTTGCCGCATATCTGCATGAACGAACGGGCCTATGTACCGAGGAATGATGGGTGCTGGTCGTGTGCAGCCGATTTCCTTCGCCACAGAAAGGGCGGCATCCGCATTGATATCCGCGCATACGACGGTTGCGCCTTCATGCGATAACCGGGTCGCGAGGCCTTTGCCAATGCCGTTGGCCGCGCCGGTTACGACCACAGTCTTACCATTCAACTTCATCCAAAACTCCATTCAGGCGTTTAGGAATGCATCGTAAGGCATTGGCGATTAGAGAAAAGTCCCAATCGCACAGTATTTTTTACATAACATCTCTTATGCGCGTAACAATACCTTAAGGTTGAAGGGACCGTTTAATGGACAACAAACAACAGCCGAAGGAAGTAAGCAACCGGAACGCGGACAAGCGGAGCATCTGTGAGATGCTGAACGTAGTAGCGGGAAAGTGCATCCCCGCCGCTAACGAAACCGACAACGCAAACGAAATGATTGCCCTGCTGAATGCAAAGGACAGCATTCTGCGCTTGGTGAAGAAGCTGGAGCGCATCTAATGCGACAAGTGGTCATGTACTTTGCGCAGCGACTGGCGACGGTCGCTGTCGGCTGGATAGGCGCGCAAGTCATGCTGACGGCAGATCAGCAACATGCGCTTGGCGCGGCTCTGATCGCAATCATTCTGTTCTACTTCGATGCCGCAATCGACTGGTACAAAGGAAGGTCGAACTAATGGTATTCTCGCTAATCGGATCGATATTTGGGGCGCGCTCACAAAGCCGCGCAAACAAGCGCAACATCGCATCGCAAGAGCGCATCAATCGAATGAATATTGATGAGGCGCGGCGCGCGGAAGGCGTGAGTATACGCGAAGCGCACCGGGCACAAGCACTGGCGCGCAGATTTGCGACAGAGGACGCGCACCGGGCGCGATTGCAGACGCTTGCGGATCGAGCGGACCACCGGGCCTATAACGACCCGGCGGCTGTCCGGGCGCGTTTGGAAGCGGCGGTAATAAACCCGTTATCCGGGTCCGATGGCTCGGGGGGATTTGTGGCGACACCGGCAATAGCCGGGACCCCTGCCCTGCCCGGTGGTCAAGGTCGAATGGCCACGCTCGGGCGGCACCGCGAACAAGCCTTCACCGGCTGGGGCGATGCATTTAGCGAGGTGACGCAATACGTGGCGCAACACTCGCGCGTGCAGCAGGAAAATCAAAAGTTGCGCGAACGAGTTCGCAAGCTTACAACTAGACCACGTGTTCCGGGGATTTACGGGGATAGAAATGCTCGATCTGATACTGGACCTATTCACAGCGCTAATGGTTCTGCTGGCGGTGGCAGCGGTGATAATAGCGATATCGGTTCTACTCACGGCATAGCGCCGGGACGCGAAGTCGAAAAGACGAAATATTCGAGCGGGCCGGGATTCACAGAAATTTCCAACAGACTTGGAACGATGGTCGTTCCGGGTGCGGATGGCGAGCCGTGGGGAATAGACGAAGTAATAACGGCAGCGGCTGCGGTGCCGTTTAACGCA
Organism: Ruegeria sp. Ofav3-42; assembly: GCF_022347725.1. Classification (GTDB taxonomy): domain Bacteria; phylum Pseudomonadota; class Alphaproteobacteria; order Rhodobacterales; family Rhodobacteraceae; genus Ruegeria. The sequence continues at coordinate 16,406 of NZ_JAKRGB010000013.1, read as the reverse complement.
GCCTATTGGGCTGGCCAAAAAATCGGCAACTTCCTAGACAATCGACGGTATAACAACGTCGTGCGTAGCGCGGCACGCGCTCAAAAAGGCTATCAAACAAAAAGACGGTACAACCACGCAGGGCGTTCACTCGCACCGACGCGCTCAGAAATTGACGCGTATCGGATGCGGCGTCGTGTTCTGAACGGACTTTAACCTAACCAACCACAGAGAAGGAAAAGCAATGAAAATGCGTTCCATGTACATGGACGCGACCAATCGTCGTGTCGAATCGATGACCCTTGGGGGTCGCTTCAGAGGGGGCAAACTGGTCCCGGTCGGCTGTGTGCCGTTCTTGCAATCCGAAGGCGGATTGACCCGGCAAACGGTGTCGTTTGAACTGGACAAAATCGCGGGACGTGTCGCCACGGAAATGGTGGCAGAAGTCGTCTGTGTGTTTGTCCCTGCCCTCGCAATCGAAATGCTCAAAAACCCGGATGCGGAACATTTGGGCAACGAGCAAATTTTGCGGGAAAAATACCTCGCAAACGAAGCGGTGTTCGGTCTTGAAGGTGAGACGGAAATCTCCATGCGAATGGGCGTCGTGCCGCGTTCGGTAGCGGGCGTGAAGCAAGTCAACGAAATGGCCCGATTGGCGCATAACGCCGCAATCAATTTCCTCCGTCGCCGTAAGCACGTGAAGGCCACACAATTGCTGGCCAGTAATACGCAAAAAATGCGGGCGCCTTGTGCGCCGCTGTCCATTGGCTGGCAGGGTCAGAATATGATGTGAACTTAGGCTTGACTGGCGAGGCAGCACCAAACGCGGCCTCATCCAGGGTTTCCAGATATTCCCGAACAGCACGCGGTGCGGTCTTGGCATCGATCTGTGCAGCATCCCATTCCTCTTGTGATGCTGAATTCGACGGATTTATCTGACCTTTGGCTGGTGTAAATTCCTGCTGAGTCAGCATTATCCCGCAGTGTTCGTTTTCATCACCCTGAGGAACATGGTCTGCAATCGACCTAAAGCTGCCGAATGCATCCGCCGCGCCTACGGTGAGCAGCAATGTCGGCAATGGGCTGAGGCTGTGTGAAAACTCTGACTGTCCGGCGAAATATGCTGAAAACAGCCTCTATGTGCGCTCCCTCGCAATTCTGAGAGAGCTTTTGCACAGGTGCCGAAAACGAGCGCGACGAGAGGGCTCGTGGGCCGGAGTTTTCACACACCCTCGGCTCTAAGCATCAGTCGAAGCGCGCCACAGAGATTGGCTTAAGTAAGCCCAATTCTTCGCTCTGTCTGTGGCTTTGCCCACTTACTGATGACCGCGACACGGTCTTTTTCGTCTCGGCACCGCCACTTTTGAATAGCATCTGCACTTCCAAATACTTCTGAGATGCTCCTGCGAAACTTTGATGCGTTTCGGAGACTGCGAACAGCGAATTGGTATTGTTGCCAAGGCCAATCGACATTGCCAGGCGGCAATTCTGGTCTGGTCTTTCCAAGAAATTTCCACGGGCGCGTTGCAAGCTGCCATGCCCTGACAAGTTCAGGTGGGTCCAGCCAGACCAGCGCATCAGCTTTCCCAACTGCTTGAAACAATAGACTCGGCCCACCTTCAAGTATCCATGCTTCCCTTTCTAGCTCCATGGCCAGAGCTGCATCTATCTCTGGCCGTGGGCGTTGCTGCCACCCTGTCCGTAGTTTGATGGCGTCAAAGGAAACCACGGGAACTTCTGGACGGGCTGAAGCCAACTCTGACGCGAAGCGGCTTTTTCCGACACCATTTGCACCTGTGACGATGATCTTCCGCATTCATGCCTCGCTTCTGCGCCTCTGCGATGCGGAGCTTAGCGAGTGAGGCTCCGGTCGCCAACACATCGTTGTCCACCCGCTGCGCTCCTTTGACCCTCACTGTCATTCCGGAATGGGCTCATTCTATCCACAGATAGAATGTCTCAAATAATTACTGCTTAGTGCCGGTACCGATAAAAAGCTCGGGCTAGAGTGTGTGATCACATGTGCTTTTGGCTCTCTTGTGCTCGACAACGGAGTGAAGATGTTGAAATCTCCGAACGTAGAGTTTTTAGATTAATTGACCATCTGACAGAGTGTAGTTTTGCGCCAAATTATTCGATATCTTTCCCATCCGCAGGTCTTGATTGACCCTGCCAACCCCATTCCGAACTGGTCACTGAACGATCAAGGTATGAAACGTGTTGCGGCGCTTGCCGCATCAGGTGCGCTGGTTGGGACAAAACATGTCATCAGCAGTGCCGAAACCAAGGCAATTGAAACCGCGTCGCCACTGGCGAACGCGCTCGGGTGCCGGTTTGAATTTCGTGAGGCCATGCACGAGAATGACCGCAGTGCAACGGGGTTCCTCCCTTCTGAAGAGTTTGAAACTGTTGCTGATCAGTTCTTTGCCAACCCGGAAAAAAGTGTGAGGGGTTGGGAATCTGCAAAAGCGGCGCAAACCCGAATAGTGTCAGAGGTTCAAAAGTGCTTAAGGGCGTGTGAGACAGGTGACGTTCTATTTGTCGGTCATGGCGGTGTCGGAACGCTCTTGTTTTGTTATCTTTCCGGCTTACCGATCAGCCGCCAATTCGATCAAGGGCCCGGTGGCGGCGGGTGTTTCTTTGAGTTTGAAGGCCCGGGCTCAAAGCCGCGGTCAGGATGGCAACCGCTGGAAAATCTGATCGTTTCGGACAAACCAGATGAAACCGCTCAGCATCTTTCGGTGTCAACGCATTAGCTTATACAAACTCTTTTTAAACATTGGGAGGGTGTGGCATTGGCGGATAGATTCATCCTTCTGACGGGTTGTTCGGGCGGCGGAAAATCAATACTGCTGAAGGCGCTTGGTGCGCTTGGCTTCGCAACCGTCCCGGAACCTGGTCGGCGCATAGTCGCGAACGAAGTCGCCGGGGACGGCAAGGCGCTTCCTTGGGTGGACATGAAGGCGTTCGCTCTGCGCGCCGTCGAAATGGCGAAATCCGACCTGAAAGAAGCTCAGCGCGTGGAAGGGCCCATCTTTTTTGACAGGGGTCTGATCGATGCGGCTGTCGCTCTTGAGCACTCAGGCGGCCAATCTGTACGAGAGACGCTCGGCGAAAACCGCGCCTACGCGAAGCGCGTGTTCGTGGTCCCGCCCTGGAAGGAGATTTTTGTTGAAGACGCCGAGCGCCGCCATGACTTTGAAACCGCGGTTTAGGAACATCGTCGAATTACAGACGCTTTGGATGCCTTTGGATACGACATGGAAGTGTTGCCGCGCACATCGGTTGATGAGCGGGCGGGAATTGTATTGCGCGGGTGTGGCGCGCTGTGATCCCATTGGCGGTTTTGGAGCACCGCTCGCAGTCACGTCTCTGAAGGCTAGGTCTGCATTCGACGAAAAGCTGTCGAATGTAGCCGCCGCACCCAACTTGTATGTCAACGACCGGTTGGGATTCTTAGCCATAGATGACGGTTACCGCGCGGGCGATGGCCGAGAGGAAGATTTTGGGGCATCTGTCGTATCGGGTGGCCACACGCCTCCAATCCTTGAGCCGGCCGAACATGATTTCGATTAGATTGGCCGATATTGAGGCTGGTCTGTCGAATGCCGGATTTGCTGCTCCCTACAACTCTGGTTGTGCGCTCATTTTACATTCTTTGGGTGTTTGATAGGTTTCCCGTGATTGGTTCAAAAGGAAATTGCATGCGCTGTCTTGTTGTCGGTGGAACGGGCTTTTTGGGTGGCGCAATTGTTGATGCGTTGGTGGAGGGTGGCCATTTGGTCTCGATCCTCTCACGCGGGATAACAAAGGCTTCGAGTATACCGGGCGTCGAAGTGATCCAGGCCGACCGATATGAAGACCTGACACCGCTGGAAAACAAGCCATTTGATTGGGTCTTCGATACCTGTGCCTTTACCCCTGAGGCCGTAGAACGGTTGCTGAAAGCGATCGATCCGGCGATCACAAGGTACGTTCTGATTTCGTCAGTATCCGCCTACGGGACGTTCATCGAAGATGGTCAAGATGAAACTGCGACCGTCCCGGACGCCAAGCCATCAGATTTTGAAACCGCTGCGAGCCTATCCTCTGAAGATCGTGCATCCGCGTTTGCCTATGGAGCTTCCTATGGCCCTCTCAAACGTGCCTGCGAACGCAAGGCCGATGAGATGTTAGGTGAGCGCGCAACCTCTTTACGAGTTGGGCTTTTAGTTGGTGCAGGTGACTACTCTGATCGGTTGACATGGTGGGTACGCAGGTTGGATCAAGCACACGACGTACGCCAACGCGTGCCAGCACCTGCGCCCAAAGACCGTTTCGTGCAAATGATAGATGTCAAAGATGTTGCACAGTTTGCCGTACGATGCGGGAACGAAGCACTGACCGGAGTTTGGAATGTGACTGGCGAGCCCATCCCAATGGCAGAGGTCCTGTCCCAAATTGCGGAGGTGAGCAATTCCGAAGCAGAGATTGTGTGGGTCGAGGAAAGTTCCATCATGGCGGCCGACATTGCCCCATGGTCGGACATTCCACTTATGGCACCGTCGTTACCAGAGTTTCGGTGCTTTCTATCCATTGGGACTGAAAAGGCGAAATTGGCGGGACTAACCTGCCGACCGTTGCGGGAGACAATACTACCCTTGCTATCATGGGATCGAGCGAGGAGGCATGTCCCGCTTAAGTGCGGAATGAAGACCGACCAGGAAACACAATTGCTCGAAGCAAGCCCATCGTGAGTTGTGTTTGGCCAATGTTATTTGGAGGGAATTGATGAATGATCATATTTCTCGCCAAAGCGCCGCTCTTGGCTGGATAGTCGGGCTATTCGAGAAGCATCTTATCTCTTATCAGGTCGTGGGAGGGCTCGCCGTTCTCGCCTATGGCGGGACGCGTCCACTGAACGATATCGACGTATACATCGATTTTTCCCAAGCGAGTGACGCATTTTTTGAGGAAATCCGAGAAACCATCACTTGGGGTCCCGAAGCGATCAAGGAACTCGGTTGGGATCTAACATATCTCAAAGCCAATTTTCGTGGGCAGAAACTCGAAATTGCGGACTCTGGGACGAAAACCCGTATTCAAAATAGAAGCACTGGAGAATGGGTCGAACTGCCAATTGACTATGAATCTTCAGTGCGCCGGAATGTTCTTGGATATGAAATATTGGTTATGCCAGCGTCTCAGTTGTCGGCCTACAAGACTGTTCTGGGCAGGCCTTTCGACAAGCAAGATGTTTACGAACTTCAATCCCATCATTGAATGACTGATCGATGGAACAAATCAGGCTACTGCCGACCTTTGACCCAGTGCAGGAAGCGTCAAAACACATTGCCTTTTGGCGACAACGATAGTTGCCTGTTGGAACAGTGAGCCAAAAAAAAAGCAGTCATTTTTCAGAAGGCCATGCCAGTTCCTTTGCGCCCTCCAGCCGATTGCTAAGTGGTGCTGAACGACCGGACCGTGCGGTTCGCGACGCGCCGCACGAACAATGGGCTGAAGCCTTGCCGACGGCGGTTTTGGGCTCTTTTGACCAGTCCCTGCGATCCGCAGAGAACGACCGCTTCGAGCCCTTAGCACCGATGCGGTTCACACGGTTAAATCTCAATTGCATGAGTTGCGTGTTCATTGTTGATCCGGGAAAACCCAATAGCCTCATAGAACTCGTTTGCATTTTGATCAGGCGTGCGAAGCCTGATGGTGCTAAACGTGGCTTTGCTATGCTCCAGGAGTTTTTTCACCAGGTTACTGGCGATCCCTTTTCTTCTGTAAGAGTCAAGGACATAAACATGCCGGAGACGTCCAACTTTTCGGTCTGTAAATGGATCAAAGTTAATCCCACCACATCCCACCAGCACCTTACCGCTGTATACGCCAAGAAAGCACTCGCCTGTTCTGCTGAAATTGTTAGCGCCAGATTTAGCATCATTGATGAGGCGGTTAAAAAACGAATAGCCTTGCTCCGCCGCCTCAATGGCTAGCCGTTCGAGTTGATCTGAACTTGGATTCAAGGGGGATATTTTGATCGCGTCCGACATCAATCCCAACTACCACTATAATTGGTGAATGACAGCTTTTTCCGCGTCTAACCAGTTCGTGCACCGAACGGCAAAAGGCGGTCCAGCCCAGAACAGTCGTTCATGGATCTCGCGGCGAAGGTGCCGGGAGAGCCCTACCTGTTTCTTGGGTTTTCTCACTGCGCGCATGCGGCACGAAAAATGCGGCGCGAGCGAAAACCGCTATGCTGTCGCGCGGCGCAAGAACCGGCCAATCATTTACCGCGCGGCGATCATCCAGACTCGGTGTCAGTTCCAATAGATAACCCAACTGAACAATAATTGATGCGACCGGTGAGCGCCCCAAAGGCAAAAAAGGCCACGGAGCCGACTTTCGCCGCACGCGCAGCCTAGCCAGCATCGCATGTCCGCTTTGCGCAGAGATTGCTTTGCGGAGTTGAGGTTTTGGGGAATGCGCAGACTGGTTAAGGTATTTCCAGATTGGACGCAAATCGCGAGCCGCAGCTCGCTCATGGCTGTTGTTGCTTTTAATCTCTGTCAGTGGGGTCAAAGCTCAGAACCTGCTCGAGTTCGCTCTTCAACTCTGCTGGGCGCCCCTTCAGAATGTAGGTGCAACCAATTTTCTCAGCCTCAGCCGAAACTTCGGAGTCTCGATGTACCGAATATATGATCACCTGGCGATCTCGGTAGCCCATGTTTCGCGCTTTATAGGCCACAAAAAGCCCGGGATACCTCTGATAAACGGCACCAAGCTTTCCAGCTGCAGCAGACAATTCTGTTGGCATTGGAACATTCAAATCAAGTATCAGCGCGCGGTATACTTCAGCCGAAATCATTTGAATTGCTTCGTCTGCACTAGATGAAGGAAGTGGATTGTATCCTTTTGCATCTAAGTAGTCGATCAGCCATTCGATGTTGAACAGCTCGTCATCTAGAACAACTATCGTTTTGGTATCAGTTGTTTTCGCCAAAACTAGTCCCTCCAAGCACCGGGAAGTTTGAGTGTGAAGAGTAGCGCATCGCCATCTCTTTGAACAGATATTGAACCGTTGTGTTTAGTCTTGAGGAGGTGGTTGCAAATGTGCAGGCCTAGGCCTGTTCCAGACGCCACCATCTGCTTCGCGTTTGATCCTCGAAAACCAAGTTCGAAAATACTTTTCAAGTCCTCATTTGAGACTTCATGTTCTGGGAAAGAGCGTACGGTTATTACTGCCTCACTAGTTCCATTTTGGATCCACTGGCGCACCAAAACTTGCGATCCAAAGCGACTGTATTTGATGCAGTTATCAAACAAATTCATTAAAACTTGCTTAAGTGTTTCGGGGTGACCAATTACCTTGTTCTGGACCTCTCGATTCTCAAGGTCAATCGAAACTTTTCTCCTTTTGCCCTCCTCCTGATAGAACATTGCGGCCTCGATAATCACTTGAGGAACCACTATCTTCCTTTCAACTGTGGAGCTGAATGCGCTTTGTCCCGAGGCTAGGTATGCAAGGTTCCGGACCAAAGTAATGCAGTTTTCTAATTGCGCGCGCGCAGCCGCGGTTCTTTGTTCTCTTCGCTCCGGTCCAATTGTTCCGTCGATAAGGTTGTCAAGAGTGCCTACAACCCCGTTCAACGGGTTAATAATTTGGTGAGTGAAATTTGCCAGCAAGGTGAGATCTATTTCATCATCTTCTGATTTTGTCGCGTTTTGGTCTTTGTCCATATCGTTAGTCCCTGATTCGAACACGTACACGGCCATCAGGTTCCTCAACGATGTCATCGCATCGAAGCCAATGGGAAGAGTTCTTCAAGTTTTTCTGCAAGTCATTCGTCGCACCAACGCGCATTTCCTCGAAGGAGAACAACCAATCTTGCCCGTTGAATTCCGCATGTACGATTTTGCACTGCCTGAAGTGACGCATTAACGCCGTGAGTGCACGAAAACTCACGTCCTCAGGGTCAGCATAAGATCCGCTTATCTTCAACCAGGCTGGAATGCTGTTTCGAGGCAGTAAAGGGCCTTTTTGAAATTTTCCGTGCTGATTTAAGTCGCGGAGCCGGTGCTCGAGGAGTTCTGCCAAGGCAGAAGCTGCTTCTATAGCTGTTTTGGATGTGCTGCCGAATTCAATTGCGCCGTGAGCGCTTTGAACTAGCTTTGCCAGCTCTGAGGCGAATGCCGCCCCTAGACCGTTGGCCTCTCCGTCTGAATCAAGGATGCCGTGGGCAACTGCTATGTCGCGGTTGGACCGCAATATGCTCGGAAAATTATAGCCCCTCCAAACTCGTATTGCAGGTCGACGCCTTTGATTATTCCAGTCGGAAATTCGGTCTTCACACTGAGGTGACGGTGTTGAGTTGGTCACGAGAAAAAGCACGTCGGCACCAAGGCCGTCCGCATGAGAAATTTTTTCCCAAACTGTGGTCCAATTGATCGCTTTTTCGTATCTTTTGCACTCGACGTGCCATTTTTGGACACTCTTAAACCCAGTTGGATCAGAGGTGTTTAGGTATGCCTCAATGTCGCGTCCACCGTCCGCTCCAGGCGTTCGCCAGACGATATTCTGAAAGCCCAAGGAACGGACAACGTCGAACACTAGGTTTTCAAACTCCGTTGGTGTTCGATTTGAGATTTTCTCTAAGATTTCTGACTCTTGCACTGGTGTCACGCTTATCCATTGCTCAGCTGAGCTATGGTAGCGACCGAAACAACTAGGCGCAACCTATGCCAGAAAACCGCTCATCCTGACTCCCCCTCTCCAGTGCTACTGATCCGGCATGGACCTCCTACAATATACACACAAATCGTAAAAGAAATGACCGGATGGTCGTGCACAAACTTGGTTCGTGACGATGAATTTTAGGTCCGGAACCTGCGGTTCGCGTCTTGCTGTATAGGCAAAGTCACAAAGCACGACTAACGGCCGGTAAGGGCTCATTTTAGCCTCTGTCGTCTAGAACCACCGAAGGGATTAACTAGAACCACCGAAGGGATTAACTAGCTATACGCTCCACTTTATATCTACGAATACATAAGTTGATAGTTTCTAATCGTGACGGATTGACGTTGTTCAGATGCGACCGATAGATGCCAAAGTTGGGCAGTGGGTCGCCGATATCTGGACCAGTGAACCCATCATGACGAGCAATGGATCTGCCATCCAACTTGACGTCGGCAAAACCGTCACGCTGGGTACTCCACTTTACGATCACTTCAAGAGTGTGCCATCTGTTCGGAATCACTGGTTTGCCTGAGCGAACCTCACGAACTCTTCCATTGCGAAATTCGAAATCTACTTTAGGACCTTTACTCCGATAATTTTTTGGCACCTCGACAGTCAGATAGGGGTTAAACCCAACTCCTCGCTTATCACGTGGCTTAAGTTGAAAAAATATAAACTTGGCTTCCAGCCGCCCATCTGGATCATCAATGTTAGGAAGCATGAATTGGAGTCGATAAATTACAGTTCCGCGTGCACTACTTGAGTAATCTCTGAGCTCTTCGCGTTGGCGACCAGAAGATTCCGCGGCAATTTCACTTTCTCGACCATCTGGGGGTAACGTGAATTGCCAAGCTTTTTCGCCCTCAATTCGAACACGGCGGCTTTTGCCAACAGAGTTGCTTGCTCGTTTTAGTTTTTGGCGGATTTCTTGAGCAAATGCCGAAGATGGAAACTGACCGGCAATACCCACGACGCCTAAACACATCGCCTTAATGAACACCCTTCGATCCATAAATAAACTCTCCTGAACGCTATTAAGTACTCATTTAGAAATCCAAAATCTGATCTGGCAACCTTTTACCTCAATGTATGTCAGGTGCGAGCAATCATATCACGAACCAGCCCCGCTCCATATCGAGCGGCAGCATTGATCGGTTCGCGATTTGCTGCGCGAGCGAAGCAACAGAGGATAGCGAAGGTCTGTTAAGGGCTCGAACCGGTCATCTGGCGGTTTCAGTAGGTCATCGGGTCGGTTCAGACGGTTTGAAGGCCTGTTATGCGGACATAGCCGACGTTAGCTTTTTGCCAATCGGTTTCGCACCAGTTCAGATTTCATCCAATGTGTTTCGCTTTGAACATGATCGGCACGCACATATTTCCCCATACGACGTGGCATCTCGTTTTCATTGAAACCCAAAACGTCGCGAACAACAAAACCTTCTTGTTTCGACAAGTCCAATTGCTTGGCGACGCCTTCGAAAAGCCGTTCAGCATATGGGCCGCGATAGATTTCCGTAACCGGTGTAATCCCCAATTCTTCGAACCTTTGGAGGGTGTCATCCCACGGTTGGATGTGCTCATCAAGGATCCAAGAAAATCCCATGAAGTAGGACGGCAGCGCACCGTAAGCCACTGAGTGTTTTGCATAAAGGTTTTCACCTACTATGCGCTCTCCATTCTTGAGTTGCGGAGAAATACCCGCTGCGAACGCTTTGATCCAGTCACGCGAGGGATGGTAGCGACTGTCGGGGCTGCGGGCATGGGTTCCAGAGCTATGGATCGTCGTGTTTTCGCCGTCCATTTTTTCTGTGATGATGAGATCATCGACCATAAGACCATCAAGTGAAGACATGACTTTGTCGTCACTTGTTGTTCCGGGTGAGATTGGCAAATGGAATGTTCGGCCATATTTTTTCATGGCTACGCCATAGCGTGTCCGAGTAGTCGGCAGCAAGGTAACTTTGGGCTCATTGCAGACAACCGATCATTTCACTCAGACAATTGACGGACACTTGGGGTCCAAGGTCTGCAATGTGTTGTAGGCGGCCTAATGCACCCGCAGCAGCCAATTTAGGGAGCGACGGCGGCTTGGGGCTCATCTGCTTGCCCGAGCTCGCCGCAGAGAAAGTCGGTAGTGAGCCCAAAGATACAGCGGTTATAGGCCGTTATGTTTGAGCTTTGGTTAGATCTCGCGCGTGCTTTCAATCATCCACTCAAGATATTCACCGTTGGCTTGGTCAACATCAATCGAGAGAATACCGGGCGTCTCATAAGGGTGCATCCTGCGGATCGCTTCAACGACTACGCCAAAAAGCTCTTTTCGGGTCTTCAGCAGAAGTGGGACCTCCCGCGCGGTTACGATTTTTCCCTTCCAGAGGTATTTACTGCTAGTTGCAGTGTAGCGGTTCGATGAGGAAACCAAACGCTCTTCAAGAAGCCTGTCCGCGATCTGGTCAGCGACTTTCTCGGATGGGCAGTTGACCCAAATTTTGACTATCATCTGCAATCTCACAAACGCGAAACCTGAGTTCTTAGTCTAACACGGGTCCATTCCGACACCATTGTTACTCCTGCAACGTATCGCCACCTGGTCGTGCCGTTTCTGCAGCGGTTCGCGACTTGCCGCATGAGCGAAAGACCGAGGTGTGATCAAGGTCCGGTAAGGGCTCGATGTGTCAGTCGGAACACACCGCAGAGTATGACGGCACGAGCCATCTACCGGCATCTGCGTCGCGGCGAATGTCCGTAAAGTGAATTCTTCATCCGACGCTGAGCAAGGTTCGAACCAATGCGGTTTGCGTGTTCACCCCCGTCTTTGTGTAGATACGGGAGAGATGTGTTCTGGCTGTATTCACGCTGATCCCGAGCGTATCCGAAGCAGTTGTTAAGCTGTCACCACTTACAATGCGATGCGCCAGAAGCATTTGTCCTTCCGAAAGTCCAAAGACAGATTTTGCAATGCTCAATCGTTCATCGATATCATCGTCGTTTTGCGTTTCAACGAAAGTCAGCCCGTCTCTCACAAACAATACGCAGACTGCTACGCCGCCTTCATCAGTTTCCCCGAAAACGATTGGAAGTCGAAAATTCCGTCCGCTTTCAGTCATATACTTGTAATGCTGGAAGTACCCGTGCTGTTCGGCCGCTTGTTTCAAGCCAGTTTGGAGGATTTTGTCCCACGCAGGTTTTGAGCCACGCAACCTGTTGTTTGAGATTTGAAGTCCTGGATGCCTCTCAAGATGTGATCGTGCCTCCGTTGGTGCTCCCAGAATTTGCCCCTTGGCATCAACGGCCAGCCTACTTGCGTCGACGTATTGATGCCCGCGCAACACAAACGAGGCGTATAAGATGCGCCATGTGCCTTCAGTTCGCTCTAATACACGAGTTTCAAACGTATTTTCGATCCTCCCATAGGCGTTCTTGGATGTTTCATCAAAAACGACGTGAGCTAAATCACCGCTAATGGTAATAGCGACGTTGGAACGCTGAACGTTTGAAATGTTACAGACTGAACCACCTTCAATTACTTCACGCATGTAAGAACTGAGCTTATCCCATCCTTCGTGAACCGTTGCACCGAAGGACGATGATACACAGACCTCTCGGGTACGCTCGTCGTGAACCCAACACGCGGCCCAATCATTAAAATCCTGCCGCAGGAACGCTGCGGTTTCGCGTGTGATAACACTCATTACAGCGGCATTCTGGTCTGACAATTCAATGGCTTCTGTCATAGGTTTCTAGCCGTCAATCCGCTTTTTCATATTTTGTGGAGCATAGTCTAAATGCGGTTGTGGTTGCCAACCTTCGCCGCCTCCAAATGCGGAAGAATTGCAGCCAGGTACAGGAATGTCTGCAATAGAACTCATCTTCAGTTGGTGCCTTCTTGGAAAACACATCTGACGCTACCTTAACTAGTAAGGGGTCCATACATAGCACTCCGGTCTATCATCGCAGTACCTGAGATTTTGGCAGATATGAGAATATGATGTTGTCACCCGAAGTGACTACGTGCCACGGTTTTTTTGTCTTGCTACGGCCAAGCCAGACATATGCAGAAAGCTCGTGAAAGGCCGCTGCTTGCGCTCTACTGCTATTCGCCACCAGGAACTGAACGTCCGAAATGGGCCGTTTGCGACTTGCTGCACGAGCGAAGCCTCAACGTACCATTAAGGTCCGGATTGGGCTCAAACCGCCTGCTTAAAATTGGCGCAGCGGATGACTGTCTTGAGCCCAACCCGGCCATCTCGAATTTGTGCTGCGCACGCTCGCCGCATGAAAGTCGCTGCAGTCGCACTAGTCGGGACGCTGTCGCGCAGCAGGAAAACCAGTCGTTGAGGATCAGCGCAGCGAAGATCTTGGGGTAAATTACAGGTCACGGATCGAGCGCACGTTCCCTCGATAACTCAGTTAACTTAGTTCACCGCTCTGTGCGTTTGCACGGTCGATCCAGACCGAGGCAAACTCGACGAGAGCCCGATAGTCGCAGATTTTGCATTGGGCGTTGCCAAAAACTTTGGATGAAACAGTGCCCGCGTTTCCAACGCCGCACCCACTGCTGGAAATAGCCGATTCATGTCATCAGCCACATCAGGTGTTTCAATCCACGACCCATCTATGGAGCCCTTCTTGAACCGCCGGGTCTTGATCCGCCTGTGTGTCGCAAGTGTCTCAGCAGTATGAAGGGCCGAGCATCGGTTCCAGCCTACTCCTATGAGCAAGATTTTCATCGACTCGCGATCTCTGAGCTTTCCAAGAGGGGTTTGCTCTCCTGTCGCCCATTCTAGACTGTGTTCTTCAAGAAAATTATTTGCTTCCCGACCGTTAAGACAGATCGAAACTGCCGGATGGCCGCTGCGCTTTGTTCCTGGCCAAGTTATGAATGTCTCCGCAATAACCCCCATGCCCGACGTCGGCGACTTCACGCTGTCGAACCCAAGCACTGAATCTTCGATTTGGGCGATCTCATCTGGCCTCAGTGTAGACCGGTCCATTTCAGCCGGAAAGTATGCATCTCCGGAAAAGCCAGGCATTCCGACCAGTCCGGTTTCACCGACCGCTCGCAGAAGCGCTTCAATGACTGTTCTTGGGCCACCTACGACCGGACCAACCGCCTTCATTGAACCGTGTACAAAGAGCCCGTCGCCTTTTTGAACACCAAGCGAAACGAGATCAGAAACGAGGCTTTCTAATGTGTGAAAATTTGAATCCATGCTGTTGATTAACACCAACGCCGCAGATGCAAAATCAGCAATTTGGGCTCTTCGTGGTTTGATGCTCACGCAGCAAGAGACGCGGCTCAGGCATCGCGGAACCGGTCATAGCGGGCATGGCTAAGCCATTAATCTTTTGCAATTTCGTTGAACCCGCGGTCATTGGCGGAACAGGAGCCATCGTTCATGCTGCCGACGGCGAAATCTGACTGCGAGCCCTCTTTACCAGATGCTGCGCAGTCAACGAATGGCCGCTCCTTTGGTATTCATCCACCATTTGTTTTCGTTTTCTCGTTTCTCAGGTAGGGAACGGCTTGCAAATGCATCCTGGACGTAGATCACCGGTTCTTCATAAGAGTGAAGACGATGAATGACGCTCATTGCAGCATCCAACAAGTCACTGTCCTTCGTAATTGAAAATGACAGCACTCGGGCTTGTCTGCTCGTCGCGGACTCCATAGGCCCGCTGGCGGTGCTTTCTGCGCCTCGAAAGAACTGTGTCCCGATGGCAGTTTCAAGGGACACATGGTCATAATCCCCGTAGGTTAGGCGTACCTCGTCGCATAGAGCCTGCCGGATACAATCGTCATCTTCCGGTCCAAGCTCCACATGGATTACCCAGACCGGCTCCAATCGACATGCGCTAACTTGGATATGATCCAGTGATTCAGCTTGCATCGCATACATCCTGCATTTGGGCGAGGAGTTTCACAGTGGAGGCCAAAGCCGTGTCATCAATTCCAAGATGCGTGACCCAACGTTGCCGTTTTGAATTGCCGGAGATACGTATCCCGGTTTCTTTCAGAAATCCTGAAAACTTGCTCTGAACAGACGCATCCACATCGCAGAACAACATGTTGGTTTGCGGCGCTTCAACGGTAAGGCCGGGAACACGTGACAGGGCAGCGGCAAGCTCTGCGGCCCGCGCATGATCAGACTTTAATCGTGAGACATTGTTCTGCATCGCATATAGGCCCGCTGCGGCAATGATCCCGGCTTGCCGCATTCCGCCGCCCAGCATTTGCCGATGCCTGCGCGCTTTCTCGATCACCTCCGCAGACCCGACAAGGACTGAGCCAATTGGTGCGCCAAGCCCTTTGGAGAGGCAAAAACTGAGTGTGTCGCAGTAGCTGGCAATTTTCGAAACTAGACAGCCTAGCGTGGCGGCTGCATTGAAAATGCGGGCGCCGTCCATATGGATTCTCAGATCGTGTTCTGCCGCTAACTGCAAAACACTGCGCAAATAATCCAGCGGTAGAACCTTGCCGTCTATAGTGTTTTCGACCGCAATCAGCCGAACTGGCGCAAACAGGATAGAGGCTGGGAAAAGAGAAGCTTTGATGTCTTCCAGCTTCAATGTGCCATCACCTTGGTTCTGGACGACCTGCGGCTGCACCCCGGCAATCATGGCCGCACCTCCCAACTCGCGCAGATAGGAATGAGAGAGATGCCCCACGATATAGGCCTCTCCGCGCTGGCAGTGAGACATGACTGCAATCAGGTTGGATTGAGTACCGGAAGGCGTCAAAAGTGCTGCTTCTTTTCCAAAGAGATCTGCGGCGAAACATTCCAGTTCCTGAACCGTCGGATCATCATGGTAGTAGTCATCTCCCACCTCGGCTTTGGCCATGGCATCGCGCATTCGCAAGCAGGGTTTGGTGACTGTATCGCTTCTAAAATCTAGTTCGAGTTTCTGTTTCATATCGTCAGGGCCTTTGTTGATTTGAACTCAAACTGCCCGATAGCCTATGAAATAGGTGATTGAAGTTTGCGAAGTTTTGCAATCTGATTGCAATTGCATGCAATAAATGAGCAAGCGACCATGGATCGTATAGACCGCAAGATACTTAGCCAGCTCCAGAAGGACGCATCTATCGCGAACAACGATCTTGCCGATCTCGTTGGTCTGGCACCGTCAAGCTGTCTTCGGCGTGTTCGTCAACTCAAGGAAAAGGGTGTCATCACAGGTGTGATCGCTCTCACTGATCCCAAGAAAATGGATCGACCTCTCAAGGCGATTGTCACTGTCAAACTGGCTGATCACGGTGTTACCGCACGAAAGCAATGGCTGGCCGACATGAAAACGGAAGCAGCGATCTCTCAAATCTATTCAGTCTCAGGCGAAACGGACACCGTTGTCATGATGAACTTGGCTGACATGGAAGAGTTTCAGGACTTGAGCCAGAGGCTTTTCGCCGAAGACGGAAATGTGCTCCAGTATCAATCGCTATTTGTTTTGGAACAGCACAAGTTCGACTTGGCACTTTAGGCGCGACAGTAGTCATTGGTTTGCTCGTGGCGAACGGAAACTTTGTCCGCGTTTTATCAGTTCGCGGTGGATAACGCGGATGGTAGCGATTTCCGACTGACCTGAGCCCCAAGTTTCCTCCAACCTTCGGAGAGTCCTTGGGTTCGGTTTGATGGCCTTACGCGGCCAGTTTGTCCATGTTCATTTTCTCTGCAAATTCCATTGGCGTTAGGTTGCCCAACGC
>NZ_JAKRGB010000012.1 GCF_022347725.1 Ruegeria sp. Ofav3-42 | reverse complement strand
TGGGCGCCATCGTCGGCACGCCCTCTGACGGGCCGATCTCGGTGCAGGAGGCGGACGACAACATCTTTGGCTATGTCCTGCTGAACGACTGGTCCGCACGCGACATTCAAGCCTGGGAATACCAGCCCTTGGGTCCGTTTCAAGCCAAGGCCACCGCAACTTCGATCAGCCCGTGGATCATCACCAAAGCGGCGCTGGAGCCGTTCCGCTGCGATACGCCTGAGCGGGAGTTCGAGCTGTTGGATCACCTGAAAGACTGCGGGCCGATGCTCTATGACATTGACCTGTCGGTCACGCTGGCCCCGGAAGGCAAGGACGCCACGATCATCGCGCGGACGAACTACAAAGAGCTGTATTATTCGGCAGCACAGCAACTGGCGCACCATTCCACATCCGGCTGCCCGATGAACACCGGTGATCTGCTGGGATCGGGCACCATCTCCGGCCCAACCAAACCCGAGCGCGGCTCGCTGCTGGAACTCAGCTGGGGCGGCAAGGAACCGTTGACTTTGGAGACCGGCGAGTCCCGCAGCTTCATCGAGGACGGCGACACGCTGACACTGCGCGGCGCGGCCAAAGGCGAGGGCTACACCATTGGCTTCGGAGATTGCACAGGGCAAGTTCTGGCGGCGCTCGACAGTCCTTACAAACGTAACTGAAACACGAAGACGCCCACAAGGGCACCGGAGGAAACCGATGGCTAAAGCATTCGCATCACAAGGCGACCTGACAGAAAAGAAGATCACGTTTGATGAGATCGGCGACGGGCTTTACGCCTTTACCGCCGAGGGCGATCCAAACTCTGGTATCATCATTGGCGACGACAGCGTCATGATTGTCGAAGCACAGGCGACCCCGCGCCTGGCCAATAAGGTAATCGAATGCGTCCGATCAGTGACCGACAAGCCGATCACTCATGTAGTCCTTACTCACTATCACGCCGTGCGTGTGCTGGGGGCCAGCGCCTTCAACGCACAGCAGGTGATCATGTCCGATGTGGCCCGTTCGATGGTCGTGGAGCGCGGGCAAGAGGATTGGGACAGCGAATTCCAGCGTTTCCCGCGCCTGTTCGAAGGGCATGAAAGCATCCCCGGCCTGACCTGGCCCACCACCACTTTTAGCGACAGCATGACCGTCTATCTGGGCAACCGCCGCGTAGACATCAAACAGATCGGTCGCGCCCATACGGCTGGCGATGCAGTGATCCATGTACCCGATCAGAACGTGATGTTCACCGGCGACATCGTCGAGGACCATTCGGCGTGCTATTGCGGCGACGGCCATTTCGAGGACTGGGGAGGAACGCTGGACGCGATCAAGGCCTATGACGTCGACGCCATTGCTCCGGGCCGCGGCGCTGCGCTGGTTGGAAAGGACGCAGTCGAGCGCGCCATCGAAAGCACTCGCGACTTCGTAAACTCAACCTACGGCCCGGCCAAGCGCGTTGCAATGAAGGGCGGATCGCTCAAGGACGCCTGGGACGCGGTGCGCGACTCCTGCGATCCCAAGTTCAAGGACTACGCGATCTACGAGCACTGCCTGCCGTTCAACGTCAGCCGCGCCTATGACGAGGCGCGCGGGATCGCCCATCCGCGCATCTGGACCGACAAACGGGATCTGGAAATGTGGGAACAGCTGCAAGGCTGATCCCCACCCATCTCAGCCGAACTTCGCAAGTTAGGTAATCCGGTGCTCCAGAACTGATATTCCCTCGTCTTCAAGTTTTAAGTCCGTCGATCAGGAAGCGCCCGATGCGGTGCGTCACCCGGTCGTCATTGTGGGCGGGAGCCCATCGGTTTGGCCACTGCGCTGGATCTGGGCCAGCAAGGCATTCCGACGCGTCGAAACTGATGCACAAAGACCCGACGACATGTGGCGTGTGGACTTCCAGACTGGCTGGGATGTGGACCGCAAGTAAGAGCTGAAGGAAAAAATGTGAGCAAACGCCGGATGCGATGCTGGGCGACGACGTAGAATATGAAATAGTCAAATCGTCGATCTACACCTTCCAGTGCCGCTGCATGAACAAGTTTCGCCATGGGCACATCCTCTTCGCCGGAGATACCGCGCATGAGGCTTGTCGAGTGAGGCAAGCAAAGCCCTGAACGTTCTTCTTATTCCCGTTATGGCCAATCACATCGGTGATCGGGCAATACTGAAACAGGCGCTTAAAGCTTCAAAAGACTGATCGCTGAAGGCAGTAAAACATCGCCCTTGCTACCCGTCCTTACGAACAACAGAGGCGAAAAAGGTGGTCGAGGGAACAAGAAACGACACCTTGCTGGTACCGACCACAGTTTCAATTTTTAACAACGTAAGTCCAAAATCATATGTACAGCTGCAGCAGGCCGTCAGGCTCGCTCGCGGCAGGGCGCAGGTGCGTTTTTCGCACCTTTGGTGCTTTGTGTGTTGGCGGTGGCGTCAAACTCGTGCCAAGTTGATATTTAGAAAGGGTTAAAGACCGTTTCAGACCATTGTTGGACGTAAATCGAAAGAACAAGGCCATCATGAAAACAGTCGACAAAGCCATGAGTCTCTTGCGTCAGTTCTCGCTGGAAAATCTGGAAATCGGATTGAACGAATTTGCGCGCGCCACCGGGGAGGACAAGGCCGTGGTTCGCAGGTTGTTGGTTTCACTCGCCAAACATGAGTTCATCGAACAAAATCCTGAGAACCGAAAGTATCGTCTTGGCCACGCTTTTCTGTCATTGGCTCGATTACGAGAAGCCACGGTTCCCATGATCAAGGCCACACAGGTCGTGTCGCAGTGGTTGTCGGCGCAAGCAAATGAAACCGTTCATGTTGGCATCCCCGGAGCAACAGGTATGGCGACCGTGTCCTTCACCTTGCCGCCGCGAGGGAACGTCATAAACCTCCGCCCCGCAGATTCATATCCCTACCATTCTTCGTCTTCTGGGCTCGCCTATTTGTCTTTCTGTTCCGACGAAACCCGAGAGCGGCTATTGGCGCAAAATCGTGAAAAACTGACTCGGTTTACCGTGACCGAAGCGGATGAACTCCTCAAACTCATAGCAGAGAATCGTGACCGCGGATATTCCACGACTCGCAACACCGTCGAATTGGGTGTGGCTAGTGTGGCGATGCCTTTTTTCACAGATGACAAAGATCCAGCAGGCACCATAGCAATTGCCGTTCCGGACCTGAATATGGACGACGCGCGCTGCGAAGAGCTAGCTAAGCTGTTGAAAACAGCAGTCGAACAACTTGAGACCGCACTGACCGGTTCTGCGCGGCGAACAAGCGTGGGATAACGCATTTCTTAGCGCATTTTTATCGTGGGTGCTATAATCGCACCACTGGTGCTTTTTTCTTTGCGCGACCCTGTTACTCTGCCACAAAATACGGGTTCGCGCGAATGAGGCCCGCACCGCAAAAGGCCTGATTTGCAACCAGTTGGAAACCTAGGGATTGCCTGCAAAGCGGGCTGAAAGGTTGTTGTGATGGCCCACTCTCTTCCCGGACAGGCACCTGTGGTGATTGTCGGCGGCGGTATTATTGGCGTGTCGACACTGTATCACCTGGCAAAGCGTGGCGTGCCAGCCGTTCTGGTCGAGCGTCGGAAAATCGCAAGCGGTACGACCTGGCATGCGGCGGGGATTGTAGGGCAACTTCGGGACAGCACAGCACAGACGGAACTGGGCAAATACACCGCGCGCCTGTTCCGCAATCTGGAAGAAGAAACCGGGCAGGCCACCGGGTACAAGCCGAATGGCACGATTAACCTTGCGATCGGCGATGTGCGGCACGAGCAACTGCTGCGCAGCCATGATCACGCGGTTCGGATGGGGATTGAGACCTTCCTGCTATCGCCGGAAGAACTGAAAGAAAAGTGGCCATGGATCGAAACGGATGACGTAAAATCGGCCTTTTTCGTGCCGTCAAACGGTCAGGTGAACCCGTTGGACGTTTCAGTGGCGCTCAGCAAGGGGGCCCGCGCCTTGGGGGCGCAGGTATTCGAGAACACCAAAGTCAATCAGTTGATCATCCGTGATGGCAAGATTACCGGAGTCGAGACGGACAAAGGCGTGATTGCCACAGACAAAGTGCTGCTGGCTGGCGGCATGTGGAGCCACCTGTTCGCCAAAGCGCATGGTGTCACGGTGCCGCTGCACGCGACCGAGCATTTCTACATCGTCACCGAACCAGTCGACGGTCTTCCAAAGACCCAGCCAATCCTCAACATCGCCGAAGAACGGACCTATTGGAAAGAAGATACCGGCAAGCTTCTGATCGGTTCGTTCGAAAAGCACGGCAAGCCTTATGGCAAGGACGGAATCCCCGAGGATTTCGAGTTCGACGAGCTGCCCTTTGACATGGAACATGTCGAACCGAACCTCGAAAAAATGTTCGAACGTATGCCCGCCCTGGGCGAGATGGGTATTCAGACCTTCTTTAACGGGCCTGAGAGCTTTACTCCGGACGGACGGCCCTATTTGGGCCCGACCAGCGAGATCAAGGGCTTGTTTGTGGCCACTGGTATGAACTCGAACGGCATTCTGAACTCGGGCGGTGTTGGCCTGACCATGGCGGAATGGATGACTGAAGGGGCTCCGTCGCGCGGGATGGGTCCGATGTTGGCGCGCCGGGCACACCCGTTCCAGCGCAACACCAAGTACAACCACGACCGCAGCGCCGAGTCCGTGGGTTTTCACTATGGCGTCAGCTGGGTTGGCCGGCAAATTCACTCAGCCCGCGGCGTGCGCCGCGTACCTCTGCATGATCGCCTCAAGGAAGCGGGCGCGACCTTTGCCGAGCGGATCGGTTGGGAAATACCGATGTATTTCGACCCGGAACAGAAAGGTTGGAACGAAGAACCAAACCTTTGGTGGAAAGACTGGTCCGGCCATGTGCAGGCCGAATGTCTGGCTGCCCGCGATGCCGCCGTGCTGATCGACCAGTCGATGTATTCAAAGATTCAAGTTCAGGGCCCGGATGCGGTCAAGGCGCTGAACCAGGTCTGCGGTGCGCAGATGGATGTTGAAGTTGGCACTTCGGTCTACACTCAGTTCCTGAACGCACGCGGCGGGATCGAAGCGGATGTCACCGTGACACGCACCGCACATGATTGCTTTATGGTCATCACCGGCCACCCCAGCCAGATGCGCGATCAGGGCTGGATCAAGGACCATGCCGATCCGAACTGGCGATTTGAAGTTTTCGACGCGACCTCGGGGTATGGTCTGATCACAATTCACGGCCCCAAATCCCGTGAGATTCTGGCGGCCATTTCAGGCGACGACCTGTCAAATGAGGCTTTCCCCTTTGGCGCGGCGCGCGAGATCGACATGGCCTATGCCCGCGGTTGGGCCATCCGCCGCTCGTTCCTTGGAGAGCTTGGTTATGAGTTGATGATGCCCACCGAATTCGTGGCTGGCGTTTATGAGGCGCTAATGGAGGCAGGCGAACCGCACGGCCTGCGCCATATGGGCATGTTTGCGATGAACGCGTGCCGTTTGGAAAAGGGCTTTCGTCACTTTGGCCATGACATCGCCGAAGATGATACACCTTTTGAAACCGGACTGGGCTTTGCCGTGGCACTGGACAAAGAGGACGACTTCCTCGGTCAAGCCGTTCTGGCCGAGCAGAAGGCAGGCGGCGCAGCTACCGGTTTCCGTACCGTGTCGTGTATTGTCCAGGGTGTGGATGCCAAAACCGGGCCTTACTTGATCCACAACGAACCGGTCTGGAAAGACGGCCACATCGTGGGACACGTGACGTCCGGCGATTGGGGATTCCGGCTTGAGGCGATGGTTGGTTTGGCCAGCCTGCACCGCGACGAAGGTGTGTCAAAAGCCTGGATCGACGATGGCGGCTTTGACGTGCAGATCGCCGGAAAAATGTATCCGCTGAAGGTACAGCTGGCTCCGTTCTACGATCCCAAAGGCGAGATAATGCGCGGTTAAGGAAGCCAAAACAAAGGGAGGAACTCATGGTGGACAAGACCATTCTGGTCATTGGTACCTACGACACGAAAAATGACGAGCTGGAATTTATGGCCAGCAAGATCCGTGCATTGGGGGGTAGTGTAACAACACTGGATGTCAGTGTGCTGGGAGACCCCGCCAAGCCCACCGACTATTCGAAACATGACGTGGCCGAAGCTGGCGGGAGTTCCATTCAGGCAGCTATCGACAGCGGCAGTGAACATGTGGCGATGCAGATCATGTCTGCGGGCGCCTGTGCGTTAGCCCGCCAGTTGCACAACGAAGGCCGGATTGACGGTGTGATCATTCTGGGCGGCACGATGGGTACAGATTTGGCCTTGGACGTCTGTCAGGCCCTTCCGATCGGTGTGCCTAAATATGTGGTATCGACCGTTTCCTTCTCGGCACTGATCCCGGCGGAACGGCTTTCGCCCGACATTCAGATGATCTTGTGGGCCGGAGGCCTCTATGGATTGAACGCGATCTGCAAATCCTCGCTGGCGCAGGCAGCTGGCGCTGTCTTGGGTGCGGCCCGCGCCGCGGAACCTGCGGTCAGCGGCCGCCCCGTGGTCGGAATGACATCGCTTGGGACGTCCTGCCTGAAATACGTCAAAACGCTCAAACCGGCACTTGAAATGCGCGGGTATGAAGTGGCGGTGTTCCACGCCATGGGCATGGGCGGCATGGCTTTCGAGCAGATATCAAGCCAAAATGGATTTGTCTGCGTTATGGATTTTGCCGGGTGTGAATTGGGCAACCTGATGGCTGGCTCTGTCGTAAATGCGGGCAAGGACCGGCATCGCGCAGCGGGTCGTGCCGGTATCCCGCAGATCGTGGCTCCGGGCTGTATGGACCTGATTGATTTTGCCGGCTGGCAGGACATCCCGGAACAGTTCAAGGACCGCCCAATCCACACTCACAACAAACTGGTCAAGAACACCTACTACAACGCCGACGAACGACGCGAAATTGCCCGCGAAATGAACAAACGGCTCGGGGAAAGCAAAGCCCCGACGCATCTGATCATCCCGCGCGAGGGGATCGAGGAGTGGGATCGCCCGGGTGGCGATTGTCACGACGCCGAAGGGCTGGCGGCTTTCATCGGGGAACTCAGCGCCACTGTCACATCCTCGGTTCAGGTCACAGAGCTGGACGCGCACATCAACGACCCCGAATTCAGCGCCGCCGCGCTGGAGATTTTCGACCAATGGGTTGCCGACGGAACAGTGCCCGCAGGCACCAACTGACCAAACTACGCAACAATTTTCGTCACTAGGGAGGACATTATGACGAACGTTTTCAAAATGGCTTGTGCAGCCACCATACTTAGCGCAACAGCGGCTCTCGCCGAATACCCGGAAAAGCCGGTTTCCTTTGTCGTGCCATTCCCACCGGGTGATCTGGAGGACGTGCTAACACGCATCATCGCCGACAAGTTTCAAGAAATGTACGGGGTTCCGGCAGCCGTGGTAAACAAACCCGGTGGCGGGGGTGGCCCGTTCCCGGGCGCCGTCGAGGTGGCAGGCGCACCCGCGGACGGCTACACGATCGGCTCATTCGTAATCGATGTGCCTGTCGTGGGGCCGGAGATTGGCATCCCCGAATTGAGCCCGAACCCGTTCGATCCGGTCGGCATCTTCATGACCTACCCGTTCGTGATCGCCACCCTGAAAAGCCAGCCCTATAGCAATTGGGAAGAACTGGCTGACTACGGCAAAGAGAACGATGTTTCGCTTGGGCACTACGGTTCGTTCCTGGCGCCGACACAGGTGACGTTCGCTGCGGCGCAAAAGACCGGATGGGACTTTGGTTCCGAGGCTGCGTTCGATCTGCTGGACTGCAACGTTCTGGCCTCTGGCGATGTGGATATCGTCAATGCCACGATCCAGACCCTGTTGCCCTGCATCGACGATCTGACGATCCTCGCAACTATCGGCGAAGAACGTACTCCGCTGACACCGGATGCACGGACCGTGGGTGAAATCGTTCCCGAACTGCCCCTGTCGCTTTGGAATGGTCTATTTGTGCCCAAGGGCACTCCGGATGATGTGAAAGCCAAGATCGAAGCGGCCGCCACTGCGGCACTGGAAAGTGGCGCTGTTAAGACACTGTCGCAAGAAACCGGCGTGCTGATCTATTGGAAGGACGCCGCCGCATCAAATGCCCAGATCGAGTCGGACATTGAGGTCAACGGCGTAATCACAGAGCTGCTGGAGTAAGGCGAATGTGTGAGGGGTAGTAACCCCTCACACGCTTCCAGAGCGATAAATCAGCTCGCTTCAGATCAGGGAAGAGGACCAGTCGTGACACGCATCAAGTTTTTCCAGGAACTGTTTCAAAGATACCGGCGCCCAGGAGACAAAGTTTTTGCTGTTGTGTTCCTGCTGTTCGCCCTCTTCCTGCTTAGCCAACTGGGCGAACAAACCCAGTGGGTCAAGCGCACGAAATGGTTTGCACAGCCATCTCTTTGGCCGACCGTTGCGGTGTGTGGGATGGTTATATTTAGCGCCTTTCATGCGTTGGGCTCATTTGTTTCTCCGCGCATCCCGGGCCGTTGGACCGAGGTCGTATTCTGGCTTCGCTCGCTGGAGTATGTGCTGTACTTCCTGGTCTATGTGGTTCTGGTGCCGCTGTGCGGGTACCTTCCAACAACACTGGTTTTCGCTCTTTTTCTGGCGCTGCGGGCCGGGTTCCGCAGCAAGCAGGCATTGGGGCTAGTCTTGCTGTTCGCGTTCAGCGTCGCGATCATTTTCCGTGGCTTTCTACAAGTCAAAATCCCAGCCGGACAAATTTACAACTACCTTCCCGATGCGCTTCGAGCCTTCGCGTTGACCTATCTCTGAGGCTGACATGGACACTCTTCTTTCCGGTATTTCGCTTCTCGCACAATGGGACGTAATGATCGCCCTGGTCATCGGCTCCATCGGCGGCGTCATCATCGGCGCGCTGCCCGGTGTCGGCCCCGCAGTTGCAATTGCCATTCTGTTGCCCGCAACCTTCGCATTCGAGCCGATCGTCGGCCTGACCCTTTTGTTGGGGATTTACGGCTCGTCCATGTACGGCGGTGCCATCCCCGCAATTTTGATCAATACGCCTGGCACGCCGGTGAATGCACTGACAACCTATGATGGTTATCCCATGACCAAACGCGGTCAGGGGCACCGGGCATTGTCACTGGCCTATTCCGCGTCTTTCTTCGGCGGCATCTTCTCTGTCGTCTGCCTGATCGTGCTGTCGCCCCTTCTGGCGCTGATCGCACCGCATTTCGGCAGCCGAGAGATTTTTCTGGCCGCGTTCATGGGCATTCTTCTGGTTGTTGTGGCGCATCGCGGGCAGACCTTTGCGGCCGGTATGCTCGCCTGTTTCGGTATTTTTCTGAATACTGTCGGTCTTGAGCCCGTCAAATACACCCGACGCTTCACATTCGAGCAAAGCTGGCTGACGTCGGGTTTCGATCTGATCGTGGTGGTGCTGGGATTGTTCGCGATCAGTCAGGCGTTCTTGCTGTTGATAGACAAGGATCACGCGCCTGGCGACACGCATGTCGATGGCAACATGTTTTCTGGTTTGAAAGAGTTGCTGGGGATCAAACGCATCGCAGGCGCCGCCTCCTCCCTGGGCGTCTTGATGGGTATGATCCCCGGCGTCGGTGAATTCACCGCGCAATTCCTCTCTTACACCTACGCGCAAAAAACGTCGAAAGACCCGGAATCCTTCGGCGACGGCTCTCCCGAAGGTCTTGTCGCATCCGAGGCCGCAAACAACGCAGTCCCGGGTGCGGCGATGATTCCGCTGCTGGCACTTGGCATCCCGGGCGAGGCGCTGACAGCGATGATGTTGTCGGTGTTCTATGTCCACAACGTGATCCCCGGCCCGCAACTGTTCGAAAACCAGCTGGACTTTGTCATGGCGCTTTATGTGGCGCTGATTTTGCTGAACGTGATCGTTCTGGTGTTCCTGCTGTTTTCGACCAATCTGTTGTTGAAAATCATCCAGATCCCGACCCGGTTCCTGGGCATCATGATCCTGACCCTGTCCTTCATCGGCGTCTATTCCCTGCGCAACTCCATCACCGACTGTGCCGTTGCTGCGGGGTTCGGGGTGTTTGGTTTGATCCTTAAACGGCTCAACCTGCCGATCGTTCCGATCATTCTGGGCATGGTTCTGGGCGGCATCATGGAGGTCAAGCTGCGCAGCGCCATGGCGGCGGTCAAAACTCCGATCGATTTCATCAGCCGTCCGATTGCCGCGATCATCTTCGTCATGATCGTCGGCATCCTGATCCTGCACGTCCGCACCCTGATCAAAGAGCACAAGGCAAAGACCAAACCCGAACCGCTCGGGCCGGACACTGAACATTCAAGCCAGCAGGGATAACGACATGCTGAATCAGGAAAAAATCGACGCGCTGCGATATGCCGACATTCCCTTGCAAGGACATTTTGTTGATGGGCAAATCGTTCCTTCAGCCTCGGGCAAAACGCTGGACGTTCTGTCCCCGATCAACGGTCAGGTCATAACCCGGATTGCCGAAGGCGAAGCCGAGGACATGAATCGGGCCGTCGCCGCTGCCCGGACAGCGTTCGAGGACGGTCGCTGGTCTCGTATGGCCCCTGCGACGCGAAAGAAAGTGCTATTGCGTCTGGCCGACCTGATCGAAGAACGGGCGCTCGATATCACGGTTCTGGGGGTTCGCGACAATGGGACCGAGATCAACATGGCCCTGAAGGCCGAAGCCCTGTCTGCAGCCCAGACCTTTCGATACTACGGCGAGGCAATCGATAAGGTCTATGGCCAGATCGCCCCGACCGCGCATAACATTCTGGGCCTCGTTCATCATGCTCCGGTCGGGGTCGTCGGCGCAATCGTTCCGTGGAATTTCCCGCTGATGATCGGCAGCTGGAAGATTGCTCCGGCTCTGGCTGCAGGCAATTCCATCGTGCTCAAACCGGCAGAAAGCGCCTCGCTGTCTTTGTTGAAAATCGCCGAACTGGCGGCAGAGGCAGGCTTGCCCGACGGTGTTTTCAACGTTGTGACCGGCAAAGGCAGCGTCGTGGGCGAGGCATTGGCGCTGAGCATGGATGTGGACATCATGGTCTTCACCGGTTCCGGTGCCACTGGGCGCCGGTTGCTGGAATACTCGGCCCGGTCGAACCTGAAACGCTGCTACCTCGAACTGGGCGGCAAATCCCCCAACATCGTGTTCAATGATGCGAAAGACCTGGCCGAAGCCGCCAAAGTCTCAGCGGCGGGAATCTTCCGCAATTCCGGTCAGGTTTGTATCGCCGGGTCGCGCCTTCTGGTGCAGGAAGACATTGCCGAGGATTTCATCGCGGAAATGGTCCGCCACGCGCAGGGGTATCGCATTGGCGACCCAT
This sequence comes from Ruegeria sp. Ofav3-42, assembly GCF_022347725.1. Lineage (GTDB taxonomy): Bacteria > Pseudomonadota > Alphaproteobacteria > Rhodobacterales > Rhodobacteraceae > Ruegeria. Next base: position 161,831 of record NZ_JAKRGB010000012.1, on the reverse strand, counting down.
TGGATTTGAACAGTCAGATCGGCGCTGTGCATTCACTGTCGGAACTCGAGGCCAATCTAGCCTTTGTAAACCGCGCCGAAGCCGAAGGGGCCGAATGCCGATCGGGCGGTCAGCGTATCCTGGAAGAATCCGGTGGGTACTACATGCAGCCCACGATCATGGCCGAGGTCAAACCGGACAGCGATCTGTTTCAGAACGAAGTGTTCGGGCCGGTTCTGGCAGTCACCACATTCAGGGACGAGGACGAAGCGGTCACGCTGGCCAATTCCACAGTCTATGGCCTGTCTTCGGGTGTGTGGACGGCCGACCTCAGCCGCGCCCACCGCATGGTCGACCGTATCCGCGCCGGGATCGTGCATGTGAACACCTATGGCGGTTCTGATCTGACCGTACCGCTGGGAGGTGTGCGCCAATCCGGCAATGGCCACGACAAATCGCTGCACGCGATGGAGAAATACTTCGATCTGAAATCCGCCTGGATCCAACTTTAACTTCAGGAATGACTGCGATGGCACTCTCTCCCAAATCTGCAGAGCTGATTGAACGGCGCAGCAAACTGCTGGGGCCTAACGTCTCGACCTTTTATGACGAACCCGTTCATGTCGTGAAGGCCGAGGGTGTCTGGCTGTGGGATGCGGATGGGCGCAAGTATCTGGATTGCTACAACAACGTGCCGCATGTCGGGCACTGCAATCCGCGTGTGGTTGATGCGATCTGCCGTCAGGCTTCCACCCTCAACACCCATACCCGCTATCTGCATGATGGTATTCTGGACTATGTCGAGAAACTGACCGGCACCATGGACGCGTCGCTGGACACGGCGATCATGACTTGCACCGGGTCCGAAGCCAACGACATTGCCCTGCGCATGGCCGAAGGCATGACCGGTAAGCGAGGCATCATCGCCACCGATGCGACCTATCACGGCAACACGTCACTGGTCAGTCAACTGAGCAAGTCGAACGTGCCAACAGTTGGCTTTGGCTTGGGTCAGTATTTCCGCTTTGTCGAAGCGCCAGACAGCTATCGCCACCCTGACCCCGACGGCACCAAATTCGCCGACACGGTGGCCGAACAGATCGCCGAGCATGAGAAATCCGGCATCGGCTTTGCCGCGCTGGTGGTCTGCCCCTATTTCCTGAACGAAGGCTTCCCAGACAATCCTGACGGCTGGCTGAATCCGACGGCGGAAGTGGTGCGCAAGGCCGGAGGTCTGCTGATCTGTGATGAGGTTCAGTCGGGCTTTGGCCGCACTGGCACTCATATGTGGGCACATCAGAAGATGGGCATCGTGCCAGACGTGATGACGCTGGGCAAGCCTATGGCCAATGGCCATCCGGTGGGGGCCGTGGTGACACGGTCCGAAATTCTGGCGACCTTCCGCAAGGGGTACCGCTATTTCAACACCTTCGGCGGCAATCCGGTCTCGTGCGCTGCCGCCATGGCGGTGCTGGAAGAGATAGAAGACAAGCAGCTTCTGGCAAACGCCAAAACCGTCGGCGACCATGCCCGCGCGCGGTTGGAGTCATTGCAGCATAAGTACGACTTCATCGGCGATATACGTGGGTCGGGCCTGATCTTCGGGGCCGAAATGGTGTTGGATGGCGATTCCAAGGAACCTGCCAGCGAGTTTACCGACCGCGTGATCAATGAAATGCGCCAGCGGGGCATCATTCACTCCAAACTGGGACGGCACAAGAACACGCTAAAGATCCGCCCGCCGATGCCATTCTCCAAAGAGAATGCCGATCTGTTGTTCGACACGCTGGATGACGTATTGGCGGAAACATCGCTATGACCGTTGCAGAGACGATCGAAAAGACACTGACGCTTTGGGGTTTCGAAGGTGCAGATTGTCGCTTGATCGCAGAGCGTGAAAACCGGGTGTTCAGGGTCAATCATCAGGGTAACGCTTATGCCCTCCGTCTGCATCGCCCGGGGTATCGAACCGATGCCGAGCTATGGTCGGAACTGGAATTGGTGGCCGCACTGGCGAAAGGCGGGCTATATGTCCCTGCCCCGATCGCTTCGGCTTCGGGAAAATTCTTGCATGTGGTGGACGGGATTCAGATCGACGTTCTGGCCTGGTTGTCCGGTGCTCCAGTCGGAAAGACAGGGACCACACTGGACATTGGCGACCGCGCTGGCCTGTTCCGCGGTATCGGGCGTGAAATGGCACGGATGCATGTTCTGACCGACGCATGGACCCCGCCCGAAAGCTTTACCCGCTGTGCCTGGGGCCGCGCCGGACTTGTCGGTGAGAACCCTGTATGGGACCGTTTCTGGGACAATCCAACCCTCTCTGACGAAGACCGAACCTTGTTCCTGAAGGTCCGGAAGGTTGCGGATCAGGAATTGCAACGGCTTGAGCCGGATTTGGACTATGGACTGATCCACGCCGATCTGGTCCGTGAAAACGTGTTGGTTGACGGTGACAATTTGCAACTGATCGACTTCGACGACAGTGGCTTTGGATTCCGGCTGTTCGACCTCGCCACGACCCTGCTCAAGAACCACGATGAGCCCGACTATCCCGAGCTGCGCGCTGCCTTGATCGAGGGGTACAGATCTGTGCGCGACATCGACACCACGGCGCTGGACCTGTTCGTACTGCTCAGATCCGCAACCTATGTGGGCTGGATCATCACCCGGATGGAAGAAGACGGATCAGAAATCCGCAACGAAAGGTTCACGCACAACACCCGCAAACTGGCGGAGACCTATCTGGCGGGTCGGGAGGAGTCATCATGAACCGCTTTCACGGCAAAACCGCAATCATCACCGGAGCCGGAACGGGTATCGGTGCCGCAACCGCCTGTCGCATTGCCGAAGAAGGCGGCAGTGTCATCCTGACCGGACGGCGGGTCGAGCCGATCGAGGCCGTGGCCACCCGCTGTGGTGGCGTTGCGATTGCAGGGGATGCGTCATCGGCGGACCACATGGATCACCTCGTCGCCACTGCACGGGACAAGTTCGGCGGGCTTGACGTGATGGTCTGTAATGCCGGTGGCTTTGGGTTTGGGACATTGTCGGACATCACGGATGACGATTGGGCCAAGGCCGTACAGGCGAACCTGAACACAGCCATGGTGGCCGCACGGTCCGCGATGCCTGCCCTGATCGAACGGCGTGGCAACCTGCTGATGATGGCGTCGATTGCCGCATTGGCTGCAGGCCCCGAGGCGTGCGGATACGTCACCATGAAGCACGGGCTACTGGGCTTGACCCGGTCGATTGCGCGAGACTTCGGCAAAAAGGGCGTTCGCTGTAACGCCATTTGCCCGGGGTGGGTGCGTACAGAGATGGCCGACGCTGAAATGGCAGAGTTAGTCGAGCAAAAAAACCTGACTTCGATCGAAGAGGCTTATGCCCTTGTGACGCGCGACGTGCCGATGGGCCGTCCCGCCACTGGCGATGAGGTCGCTGCCGCGGTGGCATTTCTGTGCTCGTGCGATGCCTCCATGATTACCGGCGCAACCCTGACCGTGGACGGCGGGGCAACCATAGTCGACATCCCAACGCTGGCATTTTGATAACTCGGCTCTGTTTGAGCTACCGACGACCCGAAAATTTGATGCCGACAGGCAATCTACGGAGAAACATGAAATGAAAGACTCCAACTTCTTGAAAGAAAACAACGCACGGCATTTCTGGCACCCGATGGCGCATCCCGCCGACAGCCAGAAGAACCCGCCCACCATCCTGACCGGCGGTGAAGGGGTCAGCATCGTCGATATTGACGGACACAAGGCCATCGACGCCGTTGGCGGTCTTTGGAACGTCAATCTGGGTTATTCCTGTGACCCGGTAAAGCAGGCGATCTCCGATCAATTGAATGCCCTGCCCTACTATTCAACGTTCCGGGGCACCAGCAACGACAAGGCAATCGAACTCTCGTACGAGCTGGCTCAGTTCTTCGCCCCCGATGGGCTGACCCGCGCGTTTTTTACATCAGGTGGTTCAGATTCGGTCGAAATCGCGCTGAAACTGGCGCGGCAGTATCACAAAGTGCGCGGCGAGGCCGGGCGTACCAAGTTCATCAGTCTGAAACAGGGCTACCACGGCACCCATTTCGCCGCCGCCTCGGTCAACGGCAATCAGAAGTTCCGCGCCGCCTACGAACCGATGCTGCCGGGTTGCTTCCACATCCCTGCCCCCTGGACTTATCGCAATCCATTCGACGAGACCGACCCCGAACGCCTGGCGCAACTCTGCGTCAAAGCGCTGGAGGCCGAGATCGCCTTTCAGGGCGCAAACACCGTCGCAGCCTTTATCATGGAACCGGTTCTGGGCGCAGGCGGTGTGATCCCGCCGCACAAAAGCTTCATGCCGATGGTGCGCGAGGTGTGCTCGAAACACGGGGTGTTGCTGATCTCGGATGAGATCATAACCGCGTTTGGCCGCACCGGCAGCGAAAGCGGTGCGCGGCATTGGGGGGTGCAGCCCGATATCATGACCACCGCCAAGGCTATCACTAACGGCTATTTCCCGTTTGGCGCAGTGATGATTTCCGGTACGGTCGCCGAAGTGTTCGAAAGCGACACCACCGGCAAAGCCTCGGTGGATCAGGGGTACACTTACTCAGGTCACCCTGTTGGTGCGGCAGCAGCTCTGGCCGCGCTTTCGGAAATCAATCGACTGCGGGTTTGGGATAATGCAGGCCCGCGCGGGGATGAGCTGTATGTCGGATTGAAAAAGTTGGCCGATAAGTATGATGTGATTGGCGATGTGCGCGGCGGCGAAGGCCTGATGTGCGCGCTGGAACTGGTCTCGGACCGGTCAACCAAAGCGCCCGTCGCAAAGAATCTGCCGTTGCAGGTGCAAAAGGCGGCCTATGAGGATGGTGTGATGGTCCGGGTATCGGGCAACAACATCATCTTGTCGCCACCGCTGATCATTACATCTGACGACGTCGCCAAGATCCTGTCTGCGCTCGATACCGGTCTGGCGACACTGTAAGGAGGGCCTTTTGGGTCGTGCGGGAGCGTTTGCTCGCTTGACCGCGAGTGCCGCTTTATCGTCGACCGAACCGACTTGCTTGTAACAGATCAGGATTGAGACAGAAGGAAGCTAATATGACCGCTCCGATCTATGCCATTGGCGATATACACGGACAGCTGGGACAGCTTGAAACCGCGCTGTCCCGAATAGAGCGAGATGGCGGTCCAGATGCCCAAATCGTGTTCCTGGGCGATTACATAGATCGCGGTGCACATAGCCGCGAGGTGATCGATCTGCTGATCGACGGCCTTGCCAAGGGCCGCAATTGGGTTCCTCTGCTGGGCAATCACGACCGTATGTTTGCGATGTTCATGGAGGATTACCCCCGCCATGACTCTCAGTTTCTGGTTGGATATCATTGGCTGCACCAACGGATCGGCGGGGTGGAAACGCTTCGGTCCTACGGGGTGGAAGTGTCCGATGGGGATCGGCTTTATCAGGTGCATCAGCGCGCGCGCGCCGCGGTCCCGTCAAACCACATCGAATTTCTGCGCAACTGCCCCTATTTCCACCGGCAGGACGAGTTGCTGTTTGTTCACGCTGGCATCAAGCCCGGGGTGCAATTGCAGGATCAAAGCAAAGATGACCTGATCTGGATCCGTGGTGAATTCCTTAACGAGACAAGAGAGCATCCATGGTTGGTGGTGCATGGGCATACACCAGTGCAAAAGGCGGAACATTGGGGCAACCGCGTGAATCTGGACTCAGGCGCTGGCGTAGGGCGTGCGATAACCGCCGCTGTGTTCGAAGGGCGGACCTGCTGGGAATTGACAGATCAAGGCCGCGTTCGGCTGGACCCTAAGTTCGGTGTGGCATCGACAACTTAGTGTAGGTCGGGCTCAGGGTGCGTTTCGGCACATCGTCCAACGAGGCGACAAAAGCGGTCGACATCATCACCCGGCACGGCCCGCTTGCGATCATGGTCGGACTACTCAGCACCCTGATCCTAGCCCCGTCCCGGGCTTCGGATACCATCCCTTGGCGAAGAGCTGAAGGCGCCAAGCTGAAGCTGTTCAATCGCGGCACTGCCTTTGCCCAGCTGCTCGGAAGGGGAAAATCGTGAACTTCACCTTGCCGCTCGAAAACTTCCCGACCTGATCGGCAAAGTACTGGTGCGCCAGCCCTTCGGCACGTTCGGGGGTTCCGTCGCAAATACCTTTGAAAGCAGCATAGATGGAGCTGGCGAGCAGATTATCCTGGCATTTGGACCAACTGCTGAAGCGGCGAGAGTCCGGGAGTGAATTGACCCTTGCGGATCATGTTCACCAGTTCGATACCAGCCAAGGCAGATGCTGCTGAATAGAACGACTTAAACCACAGCATGGGCCTGATCCGTCGTTTGATAAATAGACGATCCTGTTGGATGATATTATTGAGTTACTCCTGCCTGACCATCTCGATTGGTATCGTGTAACCAAAGCACTTGGGCATCTTGTTGATCGCCTTGATCCCGGCTTTATTCGCTCCGCTTTTGTCGATAACAATCTTGCGTGGTAGCTCGTTACCTTCGAGCGCGCGGGCAAAAAAGCTTCGTTGCTGCAGCTTTGTTCCAGCGCTTGGACAGCATGAATCAAGCGTTTTTCCGAACTTGTCGATGGCGCGATACAGGTAAACCCATTCACCCTTCACATATGATGCATCCAAACGCCATGAACGGTCGGCAGGGCGCTTTCTATACCGTGAAGCATCGGCTACAAGACCGGCATATCAGCTGACCCAGCGGTTCAGCGTCGCGTGATCCAGATCAACGCCACGTTCCGCCATGATTTCTTCCAGATCCCGGTATGAATCGCCGTATCGGAGATAGAGGAAAACCGCGTACAGAATCACCTCTTTCGGAAAATGCGCACCCTTGAATGAGATATTCACTGTCTGCTCCCGTGAAATTTGAGCAGCCGATGGGTGCCTATCTTTCGACCGTCAACGCACTGCTCAGCCGGTTCGGATCAGAAATCCGCACGAACCTCGCCAGCATCGATGCGCTGGGTTCAAGCGGCGGAGGAACCGCGAGCGGCCGGCTGACGCTGTTAAAGATCCCGGCCAGCAGATTGTGGAAGCGGCCGAGCTGGTCTGGGACTTTTACCGCCGCTTGTTCAGCCAACGTTAGTCCCGCGCCGGCCTCAGGCTTCAAACCGCGGACCAGATCGTCCTTGATTGCTACAGAACGGTTTATACAGGGTTGGGAACTGCGCGTTCGATCCTAACCCCGCCGCCGTTCTCATTCATGGCTTCGGGTTTAGGTTCCGCAACCTGGCGCGGGGGCGTTCGGGTTGCTCATCTGGGTCGACTGCCCGACCCTTTCCCCCTTGTGCAATTGCCGCACCACCGGCTGCTAAACCCCTGGACGCTTGGCGCGGTTGCACATGAAATCGGACATAACTGGCGAGCCGACCTCGGTCTCTGGCAAGCCTTTCCGTGTGAAACCGCACGACGTGCCCTGGCAACCGTTGCACCCTGCGAATTGCAAAGATCTGGGCGTCGAGTTTAGCGGCAGAGGTGAGCCGGAAAAGCCGACCAAAGCCGATGATGGAAAAAAGGACGACGTCTATTCCGAACCGCGCGCGGAATCCGATGCGCCTTGCACACGTGAGTTTTTCAAGGTTCTGCGCCGGGTCCGGCCTGAATCCGGAGACTGGCTGGAAAACCTTGACCGCAACGGCAAACAAGGTGCGCGCCTGATCCGTAGTGAAATCGACCGAATTGCCGCCAAGGCCCAAAATTTTCGGCCGAAAACCCCCGACAAAGACAAGGACGAGCCCCTGATCGCGCGCTTGGTTGCGCTTTTCGTCGGCGAACTGGAGCAGGCATCAACACAGATCGGCCGTCTGCTAGACGGCTGAGCATTTTTGAGAACCCAGGCATTTGGAGATTCCCATGTCCACCTTCGAAGAATTCGACAAACGCCGCAGGAACCTTGAGGAACTCAAGACCGAAGCCTGGCGAAAACTGGCTGAGGAACATCCCAACGATCCGTAGGCACAAGCCCTTTTGATGTCACGGCTGAACGCGCTGGACGAAGCCGTTTTTGGATCTGACCGCACGTCGCTGAGCCCCGTCAGGATCGGGACACTTGGCATTGCTGCGGAATCGGACGCGGATAGGCTGGAGCAAATGCACTCGGGGAACCGACCGCCCGGATACGACGACCATGTCAGCTATCAGCGCCTGATCGCAGTTCCGCAATTGTATTTCCTGGCCCATATCGAAAAGGCGGGTCTGTTCCGCTCGGTCGCAAAGTTCGTTGAGCTGTTCAACTCGGGCGAGGTTCGGCTTCCGGCGGTCGCAGCGCGCAGCTCTTGTATCAGATAGACCGCACGCGTCTAACTCGGTATTCAGCGCGTGATCGAATGCACGCCTATTCCCGGGTCATCAGCAACACGCGGGTGACACCCCCTGCCGGAGCCAGACCCAACCCTGCCTTTCATCAGTTTTTTGACCTTCATCCGCTCGGTAGTAAAGTTCAACCGCGATCGGCGCGTTTCGGATGTCATCCGGCCCGGCAACCAGCGCGGCAATTTTGGCAGTGTAGCCACTGTTCGCCGGGCCGGAATCGAGCTTCGCAACAACCTCAAATCGGCATCATACGGCTATGTGAATGGCTTGCGGCAGAATGTCTTACAGTTGCAGGCCGTTTGCGTCGACATTCTTAGCGCGCCGGATATGCAGAACCCGTTCAGCACCGAAGACGTCTGGGAAACCATGGAGTAGGTGCTGCGCCAGTACCTGAAAACGGAAGCTCGCGTATCGGAACGGCTACGGCTTGCGGAAGCAGGCGGGAACATGCTGCTCTGGCTTGCCGCACCCCATGTTACCATGCGCGATCGTACTGTCTTTCAGGCCAGCCTCGACGACATCTCCGATGACGCCGAAGAATGGCTGACAGTCGCCGCGTCACTGGGGGAATTGAATGCGCCCTCTGCGTTCCGCGCGATACCCGTTGGTAACGTGGTCCCAATGCGCCGGAGGGCCGTCTGATGCAGATGACCCTTATCCCGGATCGCGCCTCGCTTATGACCTCAAGTGCCCATTGGTCGGCTGACCTGCCGCTGCCGCCCCGCGGATGTGAAGCGCTGCGCCTGGTGGCGTCCGGGCTAACCAACAAAGAGATCGCAGCCGTATTGTACATCAGCGAGTGGACCATCCCGACTCACATGCGCAGAAAATTCGGCAAGCTCGATGTGCATTCCAATGTCGCAATGGTTCGCCGCGTTCTGGGCATAGTCGCCGCCGCCGAGCGCCGCAGTCACGAATCCTTGAATTGGACAAGAAGTGGGTTTTTCGGATCGTGACCACAAGCGGCTATCAGTACATTAATCAAACTGCCCGTTAAGCCCAAACATCGCGACAGAACTCGCGGGAACCGATGCCAAGCGGACACGATGAGGCGGCACGGCGGACTGTTTGTAGGGCAAACTCAAAGATCGACGCTTGTGTATTTAAAACTTCATCATAGTTACTTACCAATGTGTAAGCCATGATCTGGCACTGGAAACACTTCAACGGCCAGGAGTGCATCCATGAAAGGAAAGTGCTATACCAGCGTGGAATTTCTAATGCACGGCGCAAGCAACGCAGCGATAAATACACTGACCGAATAAGAATTCCAGGATCGATCCTTACATGGCACAGAGTGTTTCTTCTCTCTCTAGTTGGCTGGAAGAAGCCGGATTGGGGAAATACGCTGACGTTCTGCGGAGGGCTGCGATTGATATTGATATGATCGGCGAACTTACCGAGGCCGATTTTATCGAGCTGGGAATCCCGATTGGTGATCGCCTACGCCTGCGCCGCCATTTTCAGGCATCGCTGGCTGCGCAACCAAGAGACACCTTCGGCTCCAGAACGTCTTCAATTTCGGAAACGACGACTGAGCACCGGCAGATAACAGTTCTTTTCAGCGATATTGTCGGCTGGACGGCTCTTTCAACCGAATTCGACTCGGAAGACCTTAGTGAAGTTATTTCCGACTGCCGCGCGCGGTGGACAAAAGCCATCGAACGTTATGACGGGTTCGTCGCATTCCGGCTTGGGGATGGGATGATGGCCTTTTTCGGCCACCCGCAGGCCTACGAAGACAATGCTGAACGCGCAATTCTTGCGGGCCTCGACATTGTGAAATCGGTCAGGGAAGTTCGCGATGAATCCGCGTCCGAGATTGCGCGCAGGCTTGCGGTTCGGGTAGGTATCGCAACCGGAAAGGTTCTTCTGAACAAGAAATCGACGGCGGAGTCGGAAGAAATCGATGTTCTCGGCTTCACGCCGAACTTTGCCGCTCGGCTGCAGGGTGCAGCAAGCCCCAATTCTGTCGTCGTCAGTTCGACCACTGCATCAATGGCATGGCAAAGGTTCCACTTTCTGGCACATGACGGCGTAAATCTGAGGGGGATAGAAGGCCCTCTGTGCATATACGAAGTGCTGCGTAAAGTTGGAAGCAGCGAAAGCCCAAAGCACCAGATTGGCCAGGTGCGCAGCGAAATAATCGGCCGCGATCATGAAATTGGAATACTGAATGACCGGTGGACAGCCGCAACACAGGGTGACGGGCAGGTAATTGTATTATCGGGCGAAGCCGGGATCGGAAAATCTGCTATTTCGGACGAGTTGCTGAAACAGGTCAAACCTATGGAAGCCGAGACCCTGAAGCTTGAATGTCGATCCTACTATTCCAACAGCTATCTGCATCCCGTAATTGATTATGTGAGCACCAAAGCGCAGATAGCCGATGGTGACACACCCGAGCAAAAGCTCGAAAAGCTGCATGCTTTCCTGAATCTCAAAGGCATTCACAACACCAACGATCACGCCACGATCGCAAACATGCTGTTTTTCGAAACCGGCTCTGACGAATATCTCTCGATGTCGTCAGAGAGACAGAAGGCAGAGACAATAAAATGCATCGTCAAACTGCTTCTGAACTCGGCGGACTCGCGGCCAAAGATCATTCTCTTCGAAGACACGCATTGGGCTGACCCGACGTCGCTAGAGCTACTGCAAGCTCTGGTCAGTGAGATTCGAACTCGGAACGTTCTTTTGATCATCACAACCAGAGAAGATGAGACCAGGCTGGTGAAAAGCCAACCTAACGTTTCCAGCCTTCGACTGAGCAGATTGTCTCGGCCTCAAGCGGCGCAGGTGATCCGCAACTGGTCGCCTGGCGTCGTTTTGTCAGAAGGCCTTGAGACACAGATCCTGAGCAAAGCGGACGGCATCCCGTTTTTTCTGGAAGAGCTGACAAAAACCGTACGCGCCAACATGGCCTCCGACACCCGCGCAAAACGGGATAATGTGCCGCCGGAAACATATGTGACCATCCCGGCGACCCTCTATGACTCGCTGCTGTCACGTTTGGACAGATCCCCCGAAGCTCGCAAGCTGGTGGGTTGTGCTGCAGTGATCGGTCGGGAGTTTTCCGAGATCCTTCTGTCCCGGATTTCAAGGGTCAAGCGGGACGAGACGCGGCGAATACTGTCCGTACTCATCGATGCGGGCCTGTTGATTGATGATCCGGGCAAAAAAGACGGCGTTTTCCAGTTCAAACACGCTTTGGTGCAAGATACCATCTATGACGGATTGACACGCAAAGCCCGGCGCGAGCTGCATTCACGTATTGCTTTCGTTCTTGAAAACTCCAGTTCGGACACTGTCAAGAAGTCACCAGAGATTCTGGCACAACACTTCGATTTGGCGAATAACAAAGCAAAGGCCCTCCAATACTGGGAGGCCGCAGGCCGCCTGGCAATGGAACATTCGGCGACAATGGAAGCGCTTACCCATATTGAGAAAGCGCTATCCGTCATTGACGAAAAGCCCGTCGAACAAGAGACGGTACGACGGAAAATCACGCTCCAGACGACTTATGGTGCCGCGTTGACAAGCGTAAAAGGCTATACTGCACCAGAGACCGTGCGCGCCTATGAAGACGCGTGGCGGTTGTCCAATTCCGGAGCCGACAAGACCTGCTTTCACGAGATTCTCTACGGGATGTGGAACTCTGCGCAGGTCGGCTCGGATTATGTTCGCGCGCAGGAACTCGCGGATGTCTGTCTCGACTTTGCCGAAGAGCAAGACGACGAAGTAACCAAGCTTGTTGCTCATAACCTTGGCGGAGTGACATCCACGCTAAGGGGCCATCACAAGCGGGCTGAATTGCACCTTTCGAAATCGGTGGAAATCTATGACCCTTCCCGCTTCCAGTCGCTTGCGATCAGAACCGGCGAAGATCCCGGTGTCGAAAGCCTGTCTTATAGTTCGCTTAACAAATGGTTCATGGGACAACCGAAGGCCGCGCTTGAGTTTGCTGACAATTCACTAAGACTGGCAAAGGAAATCGCCTATAAGCAGTCCTTGGTTTATTCATTGGCAATGCGCGGCGTGCTGCTGCATTTTAGCTCAGAGTATGACGAACTCATTGAAGTGTCAGAGGAAATTATCAGCCAGTCAAAAGTCCATAACTATCCCTTCTTTGTGGAGTGGGGTCGCAACCTGAAAGGCTGGGCTCTTACCAAAAAAGGTGAGCACGACGAAGGAGCAGACCTGTTGGCGAATACGTGGCGACAGGGTTTCACAACCATGCTGCACGCGAAGGTCTATTTGGAAACCGGTGACAAAGACCTGGGACTCGGCTTGATTGACGAGGTCATTTCCAAGCAACCATGGCTTGCCCCAGAAGCACAGCGGGTCAAGGGTGAACTTTTGTTGCTTGGGTCAGATAGCGACAGCGACGCCGCCCACCGCTGCTTTCTGGATGCTTTTTCTCTGGCCGAGCAACAGGGCGCGGCAAGCTTTATGCTAAAAATTGCGCTCAGCATTGCGGAAAACGCACCGGCACTCGGTCCGAACGGTCCGGCCGTTGAGTATCTGAAAAAGGCCATTGCAGGCGTTGATCTTTCCAGCAGTTCTTTCGATCTAACAAAAGCCGGCAAATACCTTGAGCAGTTTAATGGGAATTCACCAGATGTTGCATAGAAAATTCGAGGCAAACAAGCCCGACTCTGACGAGGCGGTCTTGTCATTTTTTCATAGCCTCCGCCGGATTGACCGTAACTTGCAATTCCCCGAAGGCTCGGGACAAAGGCTTCAGGATCTGGAGCTGAAACCGTTTCCTTTCAACAAAAGCCATCTTTTTGAATGCATCGCCAGACAACAGCCCGTTCTTTACAGCGACTTTCCGCGACCATTGGCTCGCGGTTCCGATGGGGGCCATGTCTGCGCGCCCGACCAATTGGCGGCTCAGTTGGCACGGTGCACCGCACCCGACACGTATCGGGTGCGGCTGGGAACCGGCGACGAAAAACGACACCTTACCATTGCTGAAATACTGCAACGCTGGCGGCAGTCCGGTGTGGTTATGGGGGTCACCGACCTTCCAGTTCGAAATGGCCCGTTGGCCGAGTATTTTGATGTTGATTTCCTTAAGCCCTGGAACCTGATGCCCAACGCATCCGACGAAATCCGCGAGCTGGAAATGCTGACAGCCGTTTTCAGCACCGCAGGCAAGTTGACCGACTCTCATTCCGATGACATGGCGGTCTGCAATCATTGCTGCGTGGGCAGCAAACTCTGGCTGGCGTGGGAGACCTATGAAGGGCTTGATGCAGGGCTGGAAGATGTCGAACGCGTTGATTTGAATGCAAAAGCCCGTTTCGATCCCGAAGCCTTCCTTTCGTTGAAAAGCGCATGTTGGTTTATCGTTCAACCGGGCGAAACCATTTTTCTCCCCGGCAAGTTCACGCACCGGGTCTATACGCTGGAAAACTACATTGGCGTTGGCAGTTTTTATGTCGGGTTCAGCAATCTGCTGCATACCGCGCGGCGCTGGATGACACACGGATCGCTTTGGGACCCCGTGGCCGACGGCCCAAAAGGGCAGCATGCAGACAAGTTGCTTGAATTTGGATCGGCTGAATTGATGAAAGTGCTACAGGCTGACCAAGAAAAACAGCGCGATTTTGGAACCGATGCCATTTCCGTCGCACTGGATCATATCAACTGGTCTGATCCTGACGTTATGGGAATAGTCAAAGCCCGAACCAGCTTTGCGCGCGCGGCAGAAGCCCTGCGCAAAGCTGGAAAGAAAACGTGATCCCACTGGCTGAAAAGCCAGTGAAAAACTCAATCCTTTTTCGGGCTTTTCTTTACGCGACCGTCGCCGTCGCGTCTTTGGCGTACTTCGTTCAGCATTTTCACTGCAGTCGTTATGCTTTCAAGTTCCTGCACAGCGCTGTCCTGCGAGCGCAAAAGAATTTCCTCAATCTTGTTTAGTTGCTGAATGGACAAATCATTCAAATTGGCTTCTTGTACAAATACTGTCAGATCGCTCATAATATTTCCCTCGTTTTTTGGGAGAATGACCCTGAACTTCCCATCGGTCAAGCCTTTCGAATACTCTGCAAGAAATCGGTCCGGGCATCAGCAGGGAATTACAGTGAACAAGATGCAACTGGCCGATATGAATTTGCACACAAGCAAACAGTTTTCCGAAAAGGGACAAAATGGTGGCTGACAACCAATTCGATTGCGCAAAGTGTCCTGGGTTCTGCTGCACATACGACCAGATTGATTTGACACCCCAAGACGTGGACCGGCTGTGTTCTCACCTTGGCATTTCCGAAGAGAAGCTGATCACAAAATACACAAAACTCGGCATGTTTCAGGGCCGCAGCCGTTATCCGTTAATGTTGAAGCATAAATCGGATCGCCATTTCAGCAAAATCTGTACGTTCTTTGACGGCGAGCAGCGAAACTGTACTGTTTATGACGCGAGGCCCAAAGCCTGCCGCGCCTACCCCCATGGCGAAAGGTGCGGGTATTTTGAGTTCCTGTCTTTCGAAAGGGCGCTTCACGGCGATAAAGACCACGTGCCGTCCCTTTGACGCATGCGCACGACATTATTGATAGCTGCCATCGCGGTTATTTAGCCAATTTCGCATGCGCGCTTTCATTTTGCTTACATCATCTTTGCGCGAAGTTGTTGACCCGGATTTGTCAAGCAAGAGCAAATAATTAAGTTTCCACTCACGCGCGACCAATACACACTTGACGTTGAGCGATAAGATCGAGACAGTCCGCATTAGTTGAGCAATCCATCCCCTTAAGACCTCCACATTTATGAACCTTGTTCTCAAAAAAAACCTGATCAAACCTGCTGGGCGAAACCGGATTTACGAAATCGAACTCGTCGAAACAGGAGGGCTCTATCTGGTCAATTACCGCTATGGCTGGGAAGGTTTGGCGCTGGAGGATGGCACACGCACTCCGGATCCCGTGTCACGGGAGGAGGCGGACCGGATCCTCAAAAGCCTTGTCCTATCTTGCACGGAACGCGGGTATTTCGAACAGGGCAGCACCGGATCGAAGGCGCCTCCGGCCGCGCCAGTCCCGGTAGAGACTGACGCACGAAACCCCTACGACCTAGCCTTATTGTCCCGCCTGCAGCGTTTGCCGGGTCTGGACGATGCGCACGCGGCAAAGCTGTTGTGGTCTTTGGCGTTGCGTCGTCTGCAAGAAGCGCTACCGCGCGTGCTTGACGCCGCTGGCAGTTATCAGGCCCGTCATCACCCGGCGACTTGCCGTCTGTTGCCCTACGTGATCTGGCGGTTGCGCGATCCGCAGTGGGACAGCGACAGCACGGACACGCTGATACTCCTCGCCAGTTCGCCGGACAAGACCACGTCGGAGGCTGCGCAACTGGTTTTGGGGGAATTTCTCGGCACGCCATCCCTCACTCTTGAACCGGCCGCGCGCGTCAATCCGGGCGCGCCGTCGGCTGACGAATGGATCGCGCTGCGAACTCAGGACAAAGACCTTTTTCACGAGCAAACGCTGGCCCTATATGCCACCGGTCGTCACGACCCCGAGGCCGCCGCGCTCTGTCTGGACGTACTGAGAGTGCTTCCGTTCGAGAGGGACAGTTTTCGTACGATACGGCGGATTTTCAAGGCGGCAGAAGCGTTTGATGACTCATCCGTATTTGGCCTTCTCGCCCAGCGGTTTGCGGCCGAGCCTACGCCCCCCTCATACTATGGTAGAAGTCTGGTCTTCACAGGCGCGACCAAAAGTTACCTAAACCGGCGCGTGGCGCGGCATCTGCGCAGTCTTGGCGGCTTTGATCGCACGAACTTTGTGGATATGGCGTCCGCTTGCCTAATGGATCAGCGGTATGGCCTGCCTTTGCACAACGCATCCTTTCCGGCCCGCGACATGCTGTTGTCCAATGGAGAGACGCGGTTCGCGGAACTCTGGGCCGTCGCACCAGGCCATCTGCTTGAAATCATCCGGTTTAGCCATCACCAGCATACGGTCCGGTTTGCAGCGCGGAAGCTGCGGGAAAACGCCGAATATGCTGCGCGCATCCGCCTGCCTGTTCTGGCGGAACTCTTCGCGCATCCGGTGGCCCAGGCGAAAGAACTCGCGCTTTGGGTGGCCGAGCACCGCGCCGCAGCCGGTCTGATGGACATTGATCTGCTGTGTGTTCTGGCGGCACAACCGCTGGAGGCTGCACAAACCATGGTGCGCACAACGCTGAACCTCGCACCCGAAACATGGCTGCGTGATCCAAACGACGCCGCCCGGCTTTTGTTGGCCTTGCATCCCGACCACTACCGCTGGCTTGAGACATTCCTGCCGGGCGCACCTCTTGATGCTGAAGGCACTGCTAAGGCGCTTTTGGACAGATTGCAGCAAACTGCCCCACCGGTTCGCCTGACGCGAGAGCAGGCGATGGAATTGCCTGCAACGCTGCGCACCACTTTGCAAGACGGCATCGCGCAAGTGCCGCCGCATACTTTTGCCGCTCTGGCCGATCACGCGGACCCTTTGCACCGGCTTATGGCCATCCGGTTGGCGGCCTTGCGTCCTGACGGCGCCACACTGTTTGACGCCCAAACCATGGCCGGGTCGGACGACAGCGACCTGCAAGCCAGCGCAGCGGCACTCATAGTTGGGGCCAGTCGAGAGGTTCTGATCGACACCGTCGATTTGATTTGCGCTTTGCTTCTGGGGCCAAACCCCGCCGCGCGTCGCGAAGCGATTTCCGCCGTCCAGCGTTTGGCGGCAGACAACGAAGGGCGCCCCGCGCTTCTCGCAGTGCTGCTCGATGCCACCTATCACGATGAGCCGCACGAAGGGGTGTATGATGTTCTGGCAGAACTCTGGGGTCTGACCGCCGGTGAGGCCGACACGCCGTCAGCCAAGGCGCTGCGCCAAGGGGTCAGCGATATGGGCCCGACTGTTATCTGGAGCCTCATCCGTGCCCGCGCGGGTCTGGCACGGCGCCTCGGAGCCGAGGTGGTGTCAGAGTTCTCGCCGATGGCCTTTTCGCTACGCAAGATCGCCCGCATCGGATGCTCGGACCAGAAGATTGCGCGGGACTGGGCCGTCAACGCCCTACGTACACGCGTCGACGAGGTCGCGCGTGCCCCACAGGAGACCTTCGCGCTGCTTGACGGAGATTGGTCCGATAGCCGCGACGCAACTTACGCCCTGATCCGCGAGACCGGTGCCGAAAGATGGCCCGACGAGGCAGTTCTGGCCCTATGCGATTGTACGACAATCGCTGCGCAGGGTTTCGGGCGGGAACTCTTGGCCCAGCGTATGACGGCAGTGGCCGCGCCAGGCTTTCTAATGCGCCTTGCGGAACATCCCGCACCGGTGTTTCGGCTGACCATCGCTCGACTCATTCGAGAATACGCAGGCGACGACCCAAACCGCTTACGGACTTTGATCCCCGCGATGCGGCGAATGCTGCAACGAGTGCATGCCAGCCGGGCCGCCAAGGAACAGATTTGGCGATTTATCGAAGAACGGATCGACCACGGAACCGACGCCACCCGCACCGCCCTGACGCCGCTTGTCTCTGACATGGCGGCCTCGGTGGTTCGTGCCGATCGCGATCGGGCAATTGCCGCCCTGCTGCGATTGCGCAGCCATGGCCTTGCGGAGACGACATCATGAAAGTCACACACCGCTATGCCGGCCAGTCCTCGGCTGCCGACGGCACACTCAGCTTCGCGCCCGACCTCAGCCGTGACCCGACCTATTTCGTCGGCACGTTGGGCAATACCGTCGCCTTCCGCGAGGCAATCTCGGTTCTGCATCACGTGGTCACCCATGACTTGCGACCGAAACCGACCAACAAGGAAAGCTATTTCCGCTGGCTAGAAGGGCAACGCGCTGAACTTTTGGCCGAGGCCAATACGCAGCGGGAAAGGGACAGCGCACGCCTGACCGAGCTTCGCTCGGAACTGTCCGAACTGCGCAAGCAGGAAAAAGAGGTTCTCGGCACGTATCGGAAGGCCGAGCAGAAGTACTTTGACTGGCTTTACAAAGTCGACCGCGCTGCGTGGTATATACTCGACCCGGTAATCGCCGTTCATCCTGACGAGCTGTCCTTTGAGTGCTTCTCGGCGGATGAGAGCGTTTATGGACGCCTGGGCGTGGATCTAGAGATGTTCCAGGATATCTCGGAATTCCAGGTCGGCGTGACCAATATCGATTACAGCCAGCGCCTTTATGACGCCTTCCAGCAAATGCGCAGCCACAATCGGGCCGAACTGCGCGTGAACCCCGAAGGGTTCACTGCGGATGTCGAAGCCGGGCAAGAGATTTTCGAAGCCAAGATCGACCTGCCGGACAGCTGGATGCGGGGTTTTCTGCAGGTCAGCGCCGCGATGACATTGCCGATGTCCAAGGTGCGATTGCACCCGATGGACATGCACAACATCTGTGTTCGCCTTCGGGCACGGAAGGAAACTCACGGACCCCGCTCATTGCGGTTTCGCCTGCGCCCCGGCGCCCCTGTTGAAGTGGTGTTTGAGCCCTGGAACGAGGTGTTGGCCTGCCCACGCTCCATCTGCCACATAGAGCAGGAAGACGAGATCCGTCTTTGGGGCCGCCGTCGCCTGCGCATCTTGGAGCGTATGGTTCCGGTTGCGCGTCATTTCGATCTGTATCTGTTCGGCTCAGGTATGCCGAGCTTTGTCATCGCCGATCTGGGGCCCATGCGGTTTACGCTTGGCCTTTCGGGTTGGACTTCGAACGATTGGGCGCAGGCAGGACATTTCGATCTGCTCGCTCCGCGCCGACGGGTGCCGTCCGACCTCGGGCGCAACATCCTGGACCACCTGCGCGGCAACTGGATCGGGACAGGCGATGAAATCGCGCGCGCCATTGGTGCGGACCGGAGCGACACCGCCTCGTCACTGACTGCGCTGGCGCAAGCGGGCCGGGTTATGTTCGATCTGGACAAGGGATTCTGGCGCCTGCGTGAACTGACACAAGACCCGCTGTCGATCTCGGATTTACGTTTTACTGATGACACGGAAAGGCTGGCGGACAGGCTTTTTGCCGCCGATCTGGTCGAGTTGGACACGCTTACCCCTGACCACATCACCGGCCGCGTTACCGAAGACGGGCGGTCGCATGACGTGTCTCTGACATTAAACGCGGATGAGCGGATAACCGGCGGAACCTGTACGTGTTGGCATATCCGTCAAAACGCGCTGCGCAAAGGACCCTGCGCGCACATGATTGCACTAAGACGGGCGGCAGAAGCGCGAAAATACAGCGCCAAGCTTGTCCAATTTCCAAGAGGTCTGACATGAACCTCGGCCTCTCCAAACCCAATTCAGGCTTGCGCGCGGAATTCAACCCGCCTAGCCTGCCCTCCAAAGCAAGAGGCTGGGAGCCTTGCATCTTGGGCGGTGTTTCGCCGTCCGCGCCAACCGACTGTACATGCGTCGCTGGCTCAATCTTCACAACGCGACCCCAGCCACCCCTATGCGCTTGCCGTTTGAGTTCGCAGAACTCAAGGCGCATAGGGGTGGCGGGGTCGCTGGGAGTTGATCGATCCAGCCCTGAGAGCTGTTCGAAGGCACCAGTCCTCTTGCTTTCCTTCTGCCCCTCATCGGGTGCTGCACAATGAGCAGCGTTTCCAACCTCCGCTCTCGTATTTCCGACAGCTCTCTGGACCAGGTGGTGCTGGAGGAAATGATCCGCCATGGCTTTTGGGGTCGGGATGCCGAAGTGGGCGAGATGCCTGCCGAATTCTTTGAACGCCGTGCTGCACTGCAGGCTGAAATAGCCGATATACTTGCGCGGGACCGTCGGCTTTCCGATCCTGACAAGGCGTTACAGGCGGTGATGAAAGAGCGGATGCGTCGGGCGCGTCTCAAGCGGGTGGAAACCAAGCGCAAGGCCATCGAAGCCCGAAATGCCCGTGCCGCTGCATTTGATGCGCGTAAGCGTGCAGAGGTGATTTCGCTCGGCGATGTGTCTTCGGCCCCTCTGCAATCGCGCGAAGCAAACAACGACAGGCTCACGGCACAAGGGCTGCCAGTGATCGAAGGCGCGATTGCGCTGTCCGAAGCCATGGGCATCGGGCTTCCTGAGCTCAAGTTTCTCGCCCATGACCGGAAGGTCGCCCGCGTCACGCATTACCAAAGCTTCGAGATCCCCAAGAAAACGGGCGGCGTGCGTGTCATTTCCGCCCCTAAGCCACGGATGAAACGGGCGCAATACTGGGTGCTGGACAACATTCTGGCATGCATTGAACCCCATGACGCCGCCCATGGCTTTCGTACGGGCCGCTCGATCCTGACCAATGCAGCGCCGCATGTGGGGCAAGAGCTGGTCATCAACATGGACCTTCAGGACTTCTTTCCGACGATCACCTACGGGCGCGTGAAGGGGTTGTTTGCGGCCATGGGCTATGCCGAGGCGGATGCCGCCGTGCTCGCGCTGATCGCGACCGAAGCACCACGCGACACGATCAACGTGGATGGCACCGTCTGGCATGTAGCAACCGGACCGCGTGCAACTCCGCAAGGTGCTCCCACCAGTCCGGCCATCGCAAATCTGGTAGCTAGGAAATTGGACCGACGGCTTTTGGGCCTCGCACGCCGGTTCGGCTTTTCTTATACGCGCTACGCGGATGACATGACGTTCTCTGGCCCTTTCCCCGGCGATCAGGGCCTCAAGATCTTCCATGCTGCGGTGCGGGCGATCACGACCGAAGAAGGGTTCACGCTCCACCGCGACAAGACACGCTTTATGCGACGCGGCGGGCGGCAAGAGGTGACGGGCCTGACTGTGAATGACAAAGTTTCAGTCCCTCGGGCAGAGCGACGTAAATTCCGGGCGTGGTTGCATCAGGCCGAACAAAGCGGCACGCCACAGCGCCCCTTCCGCACCGGCAATCCGGTGACAACTGGGCAAGGGTACGCGTCTTTTCTGTATATGGTTGGTGGCACCGAAGGTCTGGCATTGGCTGAACGCGCCTGGTTGCTGCTTGGCCGACAAACCGGAGCCAGTAGCGAAAACATAGAACAGGCACAGGCATTCCGCACAGCCAGCGCCGAAGGGCGCCTGCCTACGCCGGATTGGTGGCAACCCGCCGAACCACCGCCGTTCGAACCAATCCCGCTGCCTGCCTATGACAGAAAGGACCAGGAAACGCGGGATGTCCAAACCTCGATCCCCAAGGCGGGCGAACGCCAACTGCGCCGTGCTCAGATCGAAAGGCCCGGAGCGGACGCGCGGTCGCGGGCTGCTTTGTCCCGCTCGAACCGAGCGTGGGGAGGGCAGGCGTCCGGAACCAGCCCAAGCGGCCAATCCTCCTGGGCCAAGTGGATTATGTCGTTCTTTGCATTCTTCCTGCAGGTGCTACCATATATCGGCGTCCCGCTGGCGGTTTTTGCGTTCTACCACATTTGGAAGCCGCAGGCGGGTTATCTCGGGGCAACGACGGTCTGGCACAAGCTTCTCGTGGCCGCAAAGTTTCTGTTTGTGCTCTTGGGCATCGATTTTGCGTTGGTGATGATCCTAGCTGTGTTTAGCGGCATCGGTTGACAGGACAAGTACGAATTCCGTTTTGAAACAATGAGTTGAGTCGACACTTCGCGCTCAATTTTAGAGCCAAAGGCACACCTGCCATTGTTCCTGAACAGGTGGATGTATCAGCCCAATAGGATCATCTTCATCAGGAATGGGCTAAGGCACCCTAAGCCGGTCTAGAGCCGGTTTTGCTGACATTGGACGCAAAACAATATCCGATACCATGTATTGTCTTGATGTAAGTTGGCGCGGAGGGGTCGGGTTCAATTTTCTTGCGCAACCGCATGACGTGAACGTCGATCGTTCGGTCCCCGACAATCGTTTCCCGCCCCCGGGCCTTATCCAGAAGCTGATCGCGTGAAAACACCATGTGCGGGTTACTCACAAAGGCTTGCAACACCTCAAATTCTGTCGTCGTCAATGGTGTTGAATGGTGCGCGCCCTTTGTGGTCAGAGTGCGCTCGTTCAGATTCAGAACCCAGTCCCCAAATTTGATCAGCGGCATACCCGAGCCTTCCTGGTCCGGTGGATTGTGATCAGATCTTGTTCGTCGCAGAACGGTACGAATACGCGCAAGTACTTCGCGCGCCTCAAAAGGCTTGGTAATATAGTCATCGGCCCCGAATTCCAGCCCCACGACCCGGTCGAAAATCTCGTCCCGGCCGGACAGTACGATGATCGGGATGTTCGAGTTGACCCGCAGCTCTCTGGTAATGTCGAATCCGTTTCGCCCCGGCAAACCGATATCCAGCAGAATCAAATCCACAGCAGTTTGCGCAAGGATCGAGTCCATGGCTGTTCCATCGCCTGCGCAGCTGACATCGCACCCCTGCTTTTCGAGGTAGCGTTTTAGAAACGATGTGATTTGCGGATCGTCGTCAACAATAAGGATGTGATCATTGGCCATAAAGCGTTCCTGGCAGGCGTTTAAGCTGGCTCGTAATACTTCTATCCGCAGCGCCCTGGCGCACGCAAGGATGACGCTTTGCGTTACGTGGGGTTAGTGCGTGTGGTCAAAGGCGCAGGAACTCCAGGGCTTGACCCGCTGGCATGCTTTCCAACTCCGCCGGTAGAACCGCCAATCCATCAGCCTGCGCCAGCATCGCGACCCGTCCGCTGTAGGACTCGGCCATCAGCCTCAATTTTGGTCGACCGTCCGGCGACACCCCATCAACCCGAACGGGGCGATACTCCTGACGTCCCTTATGCCGCTGTAAAGGTTCCGCCAAAACGGCCTGTTCCGGAGCCGGCCTTTTTCGTTCCAGGCCCGCGCGGGATGCCATGATCTGCGATCCGATAACCTGCCAGGTGACGTAAGCGGACACCGGATTTCCTGGCAGGCCGACATAAAGCGCGTTGCCGCGACGGCCGAACAAGATCGGCTTGCCGGGTTTCATCGCCACTTTCATCACATCGATCTCGCCACCGATTTCTTCAAACAGGCGCGGCATGTGATCTTCGTCGCCGACCGAAACGCCACCGGTCGTGATTATCAGGTCGGATGTGTCGCAGGCATTGCGTAGAACTTGCTCAAGAATCTCGGGATCATCCTTAACAGGTCCGGCATCCGTAAGTTCGATCCAGGGCTTGTCCAGCATCGCGCGCAGCATATAGCGGTTGGAGTTGTAGATCTGGCCCGGGCCAAGCTCCTCGCCGGCTTCACGAAGTTCGCTGCCGGTCGAGAACATTGTGACCTTTAACTTGCGGCGGACAGTGACCGTGCCGTACCCCGCCGCCGCCAAAGCAGCGACCTCGCGAGGGCCGATTTCACAGCCCTTGGCCAGCAGAGGCGCATCAGCGCTAAGGTCTTCGCCCGCGCGGCGAATATGCTGCCCGGGTTTCGGTGTGCGAGAAAAACGGATTGCGCCATCAGTGATCTGGCAGTCTTCTTGCATCACAACGGCATCAAATCCTTTAGGCACCGGTGCGCCTGTCAGAATACGCAGGGCACTGCCCGCTGGTGCCTCATGCGCGCCGCTATCGCCAGCTGCAACGCGACCAGCGATGGTCAGATGATGCACATCGCCGTCGATCAATTCACCCGATCGAACCGCGTATCCGTCCATTGCCGAGTTATCAAAGGCAGGCAAGTCGACTTTGCTGAAGCAATCTTCCGCCAGAACCCGACCAATGGCATCGATCAAAGGCAGGGTTTCAGTCTCCGCAATGCAGGGGGCCACTTCCAACCCACGCTGCAAGGCCTGTTCTACCGAGACATACATGTGAGCATGCCTGTCGCAGGCACATCCATCAGCCATTTCGTCCCTCCAGTTCTGCAAATAGCTCTTCAAAGCCCTGGCGTTCCGCTTCGCCGAGTTTCGGCAAATAAGCCTTTGCCCCTTCCAGATTCACGCCAGGATCACCGACCACCAACAGCATGACCATTCCGTGGCGGCCGTGAACGCGGCAACGAATGCCGTAGACGCCCTCTTTCTCAAAAGTCAGGTCCATACTGGGCTTGCCCCGGATTTCGAAACTGCGCGCACCAACGGGGATCATACGAAGGATTGCCGATACGGTGTGGCGTCCCGTCGAGCCTTTGAACCGGACGGTCGACCCGGCAGGAACGTGCAGAAGTTTGGGTTCGAACCGAAAGGCATGCGCCGGTGTGTCCGCATTCAGGTCAATGATCTGATGGACGACGGCCACTTCAGGCACATCGTCAGCCTGCGCCATCGAAGCCAGTCCGACCGTTGCCGCGACCAGCATGATCGCGATTGTCTTGCACGACGAGAGCATCCATTCCTCCGGGTTCAGACCGTGCGCGGGGGCTCTCCCAGCAAATCGGCCAATGCAGTGATCATTACCGGCCATTGACCGCGACGATTCTGGTCGCGCAGCTCGGCCAATAATTTGCGGCCAATGGATACCACTGCCGCAGAGTTGTCATTGACATAGGTCAGAATGCGCTGCTCGGGGTTGGCAAGGAGGAAGGGCACGATCTCGGCGCTCGCCCGATCCGGAGCGACCTCGGAAATCAGGCGCATTGCGGCCTGCCGAACCGGAGCAGACGGATCGTTGAGGAGACTGCATGCGACGTCTGCTGTGCCATTCCATTTGGTCAGGATCTGCATGGCGTCGATGCGAAACGGAGTGTCACCCGTTTTCAGCATTGCCCGCAACTTACCACGCAACGCGTCTTGCGGCGGCAGGTCAGCCAATTGCAGGAGTTTGAGCGCCTGCAACGACAGGTTCGAATCCGTGTGCGAGAGGCCCTGTGAAATCAGCTCGACTACCTGCTCATCGCTCAGCTCCGCCCCATGACGAGCAACAGACACACCCAGTGCCGAAAAAGCCTGCTGTGCAATTTCAGTGTCGGATTCCTGCGCAATCTGCGCCAGCATGACCTGCATGCCTTTTACCTCGCCCAGCAGCCGAATGGCAGACATGCGGGTTTCACGCGCCAAAGCCTCGGCATCGTCGTCCAGTGCAACGCGGCGGCGTTTCGGATGGCGTGTGGCCTTGGACAGTAAGGCCTGCTCGCGCGGGGTCAGCGGCTGCACGTCGTCCACTTCCGCCTCTTGCTGCATCTCGGCAGCAATTGCATCGTGGCCGAGGATCGCGCCGAGGCTAGAAGTCGTGCCATTGTCACCGCCTTCCGACACGTCCAACCCGGCCTCTTCCAGCGCGGCAATGTCGGTCTGAGGTGCTTCCTCTTCGGGGTCTTGTTCCACAACATGCGGCATTGGGGCCAGAGCAAAAGACAATAGCATCTCGCGCCCCTGCTGCTGGTTCACATGCGGGCGGGTGTCGTCGGTAACGATTGTCGCCAGCGACGCCAAAGCCTTTAGCCGTACGGATCGGAACGGCGAACGACAGGCGCGCTGCAACCACTCTGCCGCCTCGCGCAAGGGAGAGGTCGCCAGCGCATCAACGATGGCCCATTGCATACGCTCGGCCTTGAGGTCACTTGCGTCTACCGAGAACAGCGCGTTCAGGCGATCCGCCACGAATCCAGGGGCCAGCGACGCCAACAAGCCCAGCGCCTGTGCTGACACTTCGGGCTGCTGTCCAGTCGCCAGGAAATCCAGAACCTGCCAGCGCAGGTCGTCCCTGTCAGCGATCGGAGCACTGCGGTCCAGCCGTTCGATCAGCGCCAACTGAACTTTTGCGCCGGGGTCGCGCATCATGCGATCCAGCAGTTCCGCTTCGGAAAAACCCGACAGGTTCAGCGCGGCGATGCGGATGTCTTCGACCGC
This sequence comes from Ruegeria sp. Ofav3-42, assembly GCF_022347725.1. GTDB lineage: Bacteria > Pseudomonadota > Alphaproteobacteria > Rhodobacterales > Rhodobacteraceae > Ruegeria. The sequence continues at coordinate 135,801 of NZ_JAKRGB010000012.1, read as the reverse complement.
GTCGGTCAGGGCTTGCTCGACCAACGCCGTATCGTTGGGCATCAGCGCCTCATAGGCGATCAGCCGAACTGCGCCGTCTTTGTCGCCCAGAACCTTGCGCAGAATGCCTCCGGCTTCGGCACCGCCAACAGCAGCCAACGCTTTCAGGGCACGGTGGCGCAGGCGGCGGTTCGAGGATTGTGCGAACACGCCGAGCGTCGGCACCGCAGGTTGGCCGATCCGGCCCAACGCTTCGCAGGCGACGTCGCCCAATTCCTGCCCGTCTTCATCCATCAGAGCTACAACGATGGGTTCTATCGCGGCTGGATCTCCCATCCGACCCAATGCCTTGATCGCAGCAATCTGGGTGTCGAGCCAATCGTCCCATTCATCCTGGTGCAACTCGTCTTCGTCCCACGTGATCTCATCCCCGCGTCCGGTCACAAGGGTGCGAAGGAAAGGCGAGGCGTCCTCGGATTGCAGTTCCGCCAACGCCGTCACGCAGGCCAGTTTCACCTCACCACAGGGGTCATGGATCAGGTTCTCAAGCAATTGTGGAGCGGCTTCCTGTACACCCAGTGCGCCCAGCGCCTGAGCGGCGTCCTGACGGACGTCTTCATCATCATCCAGCAGCGCTTCGACCAAAGCCGGGCTGTTCTTGGCACCAATCGCGGTCAACGCCTGAATGGCGCGCAGGCGGATCACGTCAAATTCGGATTTTGCGTAGTCGGAAAACAGGCCCGTGGCCTCATCGCGCAGGGCGGTATCGGAATGCATGTTCATATCAAGCTGCCATGTTGCGGTTGGGCGGGTTGGGTGAAAGGCAGGTTTCCCAACCGATACCTGCCTTCCAGTGAACCGGGGACGCCCGGCCCAAGGTCCCTTCTGCAGTGGGACCAGACCCGAAGGGCGGCATGGCATCCGCCCCCCGGAAAGCTGTCATCAGGCGATGTCGCGCGGTGCAAAGGACATCGTCCGGAACGAGGTCTTGTAGGGGCTCGGGCCCAGTTTGCGGACCTTGGCAACGCCCATCTTGTAGTTGTAATTGCCGCTGATCCAGTCGACGATCCGGCCCTCAAGCGCGTTGGCGGGCTGCTGCATGTGCAGGAAGTCCATGTAGACAACGCTCTTCTTGATGGCGGGCGTCACCATGGCCACCGCGGTGATCGCCGCTTTGGTCAGCTCGATATGCCCGTTCTCCATCAGTTTCGAGAACTGAAAGTCATCGCCTTCCACGCCCAACAGCGTGGTCTTGTTGCCCGGAACGCGATCCGAATAGACCATCACATAGTCGCCGCTTTCGATGCCACGTTCGGCCGCATCGTCGGGGTGGATTTCGACCCAGTTTTCCGGCCAGCGCTGCACGATATACGGGCGGCGGCGGTCGTCGAAACCAGACTGCCAGCGTTCGTTGATCCGACCGGAGGTCGCCCACAGCTCGCCTTCGTCCTTGTTAGGCTTCAGCCATTCCCAATAGTCCGAGAACAGGCCCCAGGGCGATTTCTGGATATTGCACTTGCCGGTCTGGCTGTTGAAATGCGTCAGCTTCTTGTTGAACACGTCCTTCCCGGCTGCACCGGTGTCGGGCAGCGTGCGGGTTGTGTCGTGCAGACGCTTGGTTTCAATCAGCGTGACCCCATCGGTATCCAGAATCACCGGGCATTGGACACCATCGGTGCCGAATTCACGGACCTTCTGATGCAGGCCTTTGCCTTCCTTCTTAGCCAGACGATAGACCGCGTGGAAGTCCTTGCGCGACCCGCGGGTAAAGCGCACGGCCTCTTCGGCGACCTCGTTTGAGTTCTGCCAGTCGAAACCGTCAAAGCCCATCCGCTGTGCCAGTTGCGCGATGATCCACCAATCTGGCTTGGCCGCACCGGGGGCGTCATAGAACTTCTGATAGAGACGCAGGCGGCGTTCGCCGTTTGCCCGTAGGAAGTCCTCTTCACCCCAGGTCGCCGCGGGAAACACGATGTCGGCGTAGCGGTTGCCGATCGGGTCCTGCAGATAGATGTCCTGATTGATCACCACCATACCACCGCTGTCGGCGCGGGCCTTCAGCGTGTCGATCATCTCCTGCTTGTCAAAGGTGGCGATCTGGTGCGGGTTGCGGACGGTCAGTTCCTCGAACTTGTCTGCCAATTGTTGCGAACCGCACATGGACTGGATCCAGGTGGTGCCGATCACATGGGCCATACGGGTATGACCTGCGATCAGATACCGGTCGGTATCCATGGCGCGGCGGCGGCGACCCGGCAGTTTCTCAGGCGATTTGTTGCGCGGATATTTCCCGCCTTTCACACCGCCCCGCTGGTGACCACCGGCCCGGCCAATGACCTGACCCGGACGTCCACCGCATCCACAGATGATGCCCAGCGCAGAGATTGCCTGCGTGTTGCCGGTATTGTTCGACCAATAGAACCCTTTCTCGATCATGATCGAGGTTTTCGGGCGCGAGCCATCCTCCTTGGGTTTAGCGAGCCATTCGGCAGCCGTGTAAATTTTCTGGACGTCAATCTCGGCCATGGCCGCGGCAGTCTCAGGCGCGAAATCGTCCTGCGACAGCAGCCACTCTTTCCAGTCCTCGAAACCCTTGGTCTGGAACTTGCCCCAGGTCGTCCGCCACTGCCATGGCGTGTTGCGGGTGCCCTGACCGAAGCCGGACGAACTTTCCCACTTGTTGTTGACCCATTTCTGGATCCAGTCGCTGTCTTCCCAGCCATTTTCCACGATGACGCGGGCAATGGCGTTGACGACCAGCAGGTCGGTTCCGGGCAGAACGTCGATATGCAGACCGCCCATCTTCTCGGCATGGGCCACACCGGCGGAGCGACGCGGGATCAGGTAGATCTCTTTCTGACCGTTCTGCATCCCCTTCATCATCCATTGCGTATAGAGAATGGTTTTGGTCTCATACGGATCAGTGCCGCAGACCAGAAGGGTTTCCGCATCCCGCCAGTCCTCGTAGGAGGGGCCAAAGTTGTCAAAGCCCGCATCCCGGAAACCGGGGGTCGAGGTCACATCGGATGGCGTGTCGTGGAAGGTGAAGTTCGCGGTGTTGATATGGCGCAGCGCGTATTTCGAGATCGCATAAGTGTTCTCGATATACTGATAGCTGAAAGTCTTCACGCCATAGGCGTTGGTGCCGTGTTTGGCGATCACGTGATTGCCCACCTCTGCCGCCACATCCAGCGCCAGATCCCAAGGAACCGGCATTAGCGTGCCATAGATCCGCATCAGCGGCGTTTTCAGCCGGTCGCGTGTAGGCGTCTGTGGGTTATAGCATTTCTGCGCGATACATCCGCCCCGCAAGGAGCTGTCGCCGTCGGTATTGACGGTCTGGTTATCCTTGTCGGGGATAATCACCACATGGTGCGGCTGGCCTTTGTGCAGCACGATATTGTGCTGGTTTGGGGCCACCCATGCACCTAGGGGTGCCACGGGAAAGTCCTCGCCAAATGCGTTTTCATCCGCTCCGGGACCGCCCGATTTGGCTGTCACGGGCCAGCGATAGACTTTGTAACCACAGGCCACGATGCAATAGTCGCAGGCGGTCGAGATGACCTCAGCGCCTTTGGGCGGCAGCGGGACGTTGGTTTCGGGTACGTAATACGGGGTTGCCATCTGTGTCTCCCCTCCCCTTATGCAATGAGATTGTCGTAACGGCCGTAGATCAGGCCGAACATACCAACGGCGTAGATGTCATCGCCATCCAGTTCCAAAAGGACCTGCGGCAGCGACTGGTAGGCCTGCCCCGAGACGAGGATGCCATGCCGTGTCACGTCATAGGTGGACAGGTGCAGCGGGCATGGGCCCAGCACCTTATGTTCGGGCTTGTAGCTGTCATGCATCGACCCGCCCTGATGGGTGCAGGTGAGGTTAAATGCCACAACGTCCCGTTGCGGGCCGATGCCACCACCGCTTTCCACGCCGGTCTTGACCAGGATCGAGTCCGAATAGTCGCCCTCATCCGGGTAGTAGAACTCGACCGGGACATCCTGTTCCAGCTCGGACAGTGTACCGATCAGCTTGCGCGGATAGGTGGACACAAGGGCGGGGACCTGTTCGGCCTGACCGTGGCGGGTGGGCATCGCCACCATCACGGCAAAGGTCGTGGCACCCGAGGCGAACAGGAACTGTCGGCGGTTCACGGTGCAGGCCTTCTTGGCCTCACCCGAACAGCTGCATCCGGTTGCGTTATGATCTGTCATAGCGCTTACTCCTCTGCTGCAACCGCGGGAAGCGGCTGGTAATCCGGCAGGTCGGGTTCCTCGATCAGGATTTCCTCGCCGGACAGGGATTTCAGGAAGGCCACCAGATCCGCCTTTTCCTGATCATTCAGGCCAAGGGGTTGGATCAGCTGGGACTTATTGGCTGCGAACTCATTCTCGCCACCGCCCTGGTTGTAGAATTCGACCACATCCTCAAGCGTCTCCAACATGCCGTTGTGCATGTAGGGTTCGGTATAGAGGGTGTAGCGCAGGGACGGTGTGCGGAACTTGCCCTTGTCGGTCTTTTCCTTGGTGCGGAAATAGAAGCCGGGGTCGTCCTTGGTGTGGCGATACATCTCTTCGGTCGTGCCCTTTGCATAAAGCTCGTACCGGAAGGTGACTTGTGCCAGACCGTCATCCTGCCAACCGTCATAGGGCGGCACGCCGGTGTTGTAGTACTTTTCATCCGACAGCAGCGCGCCGTTGTGGCATTCGGAACATTGCGCCTTGCCGGTGAACAGTTCCAGCCCACGCTTCTGTTCCTCGGTCAGCGCCGCATCATCCCCGCGCAGATAGTTGTCGAAGGGAGTGTCGGTCTGAACGATGGTCCGTTCGAACGCGGCGATGGCCCGCCATGCATTGGATATCCGCGGCCACTGATCGCCGAAAACATCGTTGAACCGCTCGACATATTCGGGGACAAATGCCAGACGAGCCTCCATCATGTCGGCCTCGCCGTTACCAGCGACCGCGCCACCTGCAGCGGATTTGGCCTGGCTTTCAAGGCTTTTGCTTGAACCCGCCCAGAACAGCTTACCGTAATAAGCCGAGTTCACGATGGTCTGGCTGTTCCTCCAGTGGGTCGTACCGGGATACCCGAATGAAATCGGAGCTTCGACATCCCAACCGATATCCGGCATGTGACAGGCCGAGCACGGTGTCGACGGGTTGCCACCCAGACGCGGATCGAAGAACAGCATTTTGCCCAGTTCGATCTTGGCCTCGGTTTGCGGGTTGTCCAGCGGGACGGGCGGTTGGCCCAACGCCATCAGTGGCGCGTCCGGATCAGGGTCCGCCCCACCGATACCAGCCTCAATCTTCATACCGGTTTCCGCAAAGGCCTGCGAACCAAGAACGGCAAACAGGGCAGCGGTGGCAATTGTGCCTTTGAAGTAAGACGAAAGGTCTTTCATGGGTCCACTCCTCAGTTTGTCGCGTTTTGCCAGTTCTCGATCGGCGCATAGTCCGTATCGATGTCCTCGGCGACGAATTCGGGACCGGTCAACGGCTCGCCGGACAGCGCCCGAAGGAAGGCTACCAGCTGTGCTTGCTCGGTCTCATTCAGGTTCAGCGGCTTGATGCGCGGGTCCTTGTTTTCATCGTCACCGCCACCGGCGTTGTAGAAGGCCACCACATCTTCGAGCGTCGCCAGCGTGCCGTTATGCATATACGGCGCGGTATAGGTCAGTTCGCGCAGCGTGGCGGTCATGAAAGTACCGAACATGTCGGCGGTATGGGTGCGGATGTAAGCGCCCGGGTCGGCGCGCAGGTTCATGTAATTCGCGACACCGAGGAATTTCATCATGGTCACGAAGGTGATGTGACGCTCCGGCGTTGCCCAAATGTCCGGATTATCCGGAACGCCAATGTTATGCGGCAGGTCATCAGTGAACCGCTCGCCCGAGTGGCACGAGTTACAGCCGCTGGCGTTGAACAGTTCATAGCCCGCCTTGGCCTCTTCCGACATCTCGCCGGTGTCAAACGGGGCGCCACGCGATATCAGAATTTTCAGATACTCCGGGATTGCGTTGCGGACACCTCCGTTTGACGGCTCGCCAAATCCGGCAGCTTCGAACATTTCGACATAGACCGGGTCCTGTTTGATGCGTTCCTGCATCAGACGCATGTCCATGTTCATCGAGTATGTCTCGGTGATGCTTTCGCGGGTCACGTCGTTGAGATTGGTGCCGATGCGTCCGTCATGGAACCACGCCGCGCGCTTGGCACTGTTAATCAACGTCGGCACGTTGCGGAAGTGCAGGTTTCCTGCATAGGCGTCCGACAGAGCCTGCCCGTCGGTGAAACCGTATTCCGGCTGGTGGCAGCTGGCACAGGACAGCTCGGTATCGCCGGACAGGCGTGGATCAAAGAATAATCTTTTCCCAAGGGCTGCCTTGGCTGGGTCAAATTCAATTGCTTCTACCGGGCCCGGTTCTTCCGCCTGGACCTGGTGAACCGGTAATGCAGCACAGATCGTCAGCAGCGAAACTGTCGATAGCGCCGAGAACCATGTTCTGGCTTTGGTCATCATCTAAATGCCCCTTTGTCGCTGGACCGGTCTCTCCGGGTGGCCGGGGACCGGCTGTTCGAACTGTAGAGGGCAGTTGTTTCGTGGTGATATGATCCAGATTAAGGTCTGTGAAGTGATGTTAAATTTTGTAACGAAGACTCAGCCAAGCAGTGATCGGATGATCCGTGCAAGGTTTCGTACCTCAACCGGCTTTTGCACCATGACCGGAGCGTCATCAGCATTCAAAACCTGCGCGTTTTCAAAATAGCTGCTGATCAACAAGGCCGGAATATCGGTTCTGACCGCACGGGCGGACTCGATCAGTTCCGTGCCGATTAGCCCGGGCATCATGAGGTCCGTCACGATCACATCAAAGGCATCCGGATTGGCCCCGAAGGCCTCGATGGCACGCACAGGGTCAGAATAAGCCTCGACACGATAGCCAAAGCGCGTCAGGAGGCGGCGCGTGACGTACAGCACGTTCTCATCATCGTCGACCAACAGGATATGTTCGTCGCCCGCGACAGCCTCGACGTCTGCCTGCTCCTCCGGGCTTAGCGCGGGCATCAATGGATAGTACAGGCTGAAACGGGTGCCTTTTCCGGGTTCAGAATGCAGGTCTACACGCCCCCTGCACTCTTCAACGCTGTTGTGAACGATGGTCAGGCCCAGCCCCGTGCCTTTCCCTACTGGTTTGGTAGAAAAGAAGGGCTGAAACACCTTGTCCTGCAGCTCTTTGGACATGCCCGGCCCGGTGTCGCGGATGTCCAGTCGGATAACGCCGATTGCGTCATCCGGCAGATCATCCAAAACGTTCTTGTTCGCAAGGCCGATGCGCAAAACAACCTCACCCGGTTTATCGCTCATCGCTTCAAACGCGTTGTGGCAGAGATTCAGCAATGTCTGAAAGAAAAGTGTGCCGTCAAAGTCCGAGAAGGCGGTATCGACATTGATTTCAAAACGGGTTTCCACGTTGGGCGGCGCAGAGACCCGGATGAGTTCCAACGCCTCTTTGGCCGCCTTCACCATGTCCCCGCGCTGGGGGTTCCGCGGGCGCTGTCGGGCGAAGGTCAGCATTTTACGCACCAGCGCCTGCGCACGGCGAGCCGCGATGCGGATATGGTCGACCGACGTTTGTATGTCTTCATTTCCGTCGGCATCCAGTTCGATCAGATCGGCATTGCCGGTCACGCTCATCAAAACATTGTTGAAGTCATGCGCAACTGAGCCGGCCAGAATGCCGACGGCCTCCATCTTCTGGACCTGCGCGAATTGTTCATTGGTGCGGCGGCTTTCGGTCAGGTCTTCGCCAATTCCGATGTAGTGCGTAATCGCCCCGTTCTGATCAACCAGCGGAAAAATCGCATTGGACACCCAGTAGTGGCTACCATCCTTGCGCAAATTCCGAAACACACCATACCAGCTTTGACCTTTTTCAAGGCTATTTTGCAGCTCGTTGTAAACACGCTGCCCCGAATGCCCGGACTGCAATATTTTTGGCGTATGTCCGTAGACTTCATCCGGCTCATAACCGCTGAGTTCAAAGAACTTGCGGTTTGCGTATTCGATCTTGAGGTCTGTATCGGTGATGATGATTGACGCCGGGCTTTGCTCGACCGCGCGGGCCAGTTTGCGTTCGGCCAATTCGACCTGTTCACGCAGGGCAAGCTCGGATTTCAAACGTTGGTTTGTGCGCAGGATGTTGGAAATCAATAGCGTCGTCAGAATGGCAATTACACCGATCACGATGATCAGGCCGACCAGCAGAACCGAGAAGTGGCGGACAAAACGTTCGCCTTCTGAGAACGCTTGAACCATGCCCACCAGGCTTTGGTCCCGCTCCGCTATCCACAGTGCTTCAAGCTCGGCCAGCGCGGTCAACGCGTCCCTGTCATCGACGCGCACAAGGGCGTCGATTTCTTCCGCGCTCAATCCAGCGGCGATGCCGACCTCAATGCGGGGGATGTTGTTAGTGTATTCGAGCGCGACCTCTTCGATCTGTCGCAGCGCTTGCAGTTCGGCTGTTGAAGGCGTGGTGCCACGGTAGGCGTCTATCGTGGCCAGTAGATTGCGCGATTGCTGCCTGAGTCTGGGTCCATATTCTGGGCTGTGGCGCAGTACGTAGTTTTTGAAGTTATGGATCAGGCCACCATAGCCAAAGTACGCGCGAATGTCCGAAATCAAGTAGCCCCGCGGCGTGGTTTCAGCCGAGTAGTCCCGCCACGCCTCGTGCATGTCGCCGATGCGATTTCCCGTCTCCCGCGAAATGTACAGAAACACCGACAAAATAACGACGAGGGCGACACCAATGCCAAAAGCGACAGAGTACGCGCGTTTGGTATAGCTGGGCGAGGAAGCCTGAGATTTCGTCATTTCGGTACTAAACGCATCCGAAGATCAAATCTCAACCCGGCTCGGTCCAAATCTGCTGCGACAGTTTGGGCTGGTTGAACCGTGCGGCTTTGGTATCCCGGAACCTCTGAAACCGGTATTCGCGTTCAAAGCCACGAAAGTTGGTGACTTGGTTGGAATGCGCCGCACCACCAGAGTTGTGTCGCAAAAACCGGACACTGCAATTGTTTGAAAACTATGCAAAAGGGCCAGCTCGCAGATTGACCGCAAGCTGGCAGGGATTGGCAATCTCTCATGAAGAATGCCATGGGGAGGGAGCTTATTTCTTGTTGTGGAAGATGAACCCAACGAAGTTCAACAACAATTGCGCCGCCAGGATTTGAGTGCTTTCCGACGGGTCGTAGGCCGGGGCCACTTCGACCAGATCGATGCCCACGACGTCGCCGCGTTTGCTCAGCCCCTGAAGAATTTCAAGCACGTCGTAATACTGAAATCCACCGTGGCTGGGCGTACCCGTGCCGGGTGCGATCGAGGGACAAAACGCATCGATGTCGATGGTGACGTAATAGCGCGCGCCGTCGGGAATGCGATCCAGAACTGCTTCGGTTCCCAGCTTCCGCACCTGTCGCACAGACAGAATGTCCGAGCCGCGAGCGCGGGCGTCTTCATAGCCCTCTTTCGCGGTCGAAGACACGTTGCGGATACCAAGCTGAGTCATGCCTGAAACATAGTCTTTCTCGATTGCGCGGCGCATCGGATTCCCGTGGCCCTCAGTCACGCCCCGGCGTTCATCGACGAAATCCAGATGCGCATCGATCTGGATCACATGGATGGGTCCGTTCTTGGCGCAGTCTTCCTCGAAGGCGCGAATGCAGGGAATATTGATCGAATGATCACCACCTATTGTGACCGGCAGCGCCGCGGCATCGAGGATCTTTTTCACCCCGTATTCGATGTTAGCGTGGCTTTCTTCGGTCTTGGTGTGGATGATATCTGCATCCCCCAGATCGACGATGCGTACATCGCTGCCCAGATAGGTGGCGTCATCCTCGTGGTCATATGCACCGGCATGACCAAAGCTGAACAGCGTGGATGCCTCGCGCACCGAACGGGGGCCGAAACGAGCACCCGAGCGGAACTGACAGCCAAAGTCAAACGGCGCACCCAGGATCGCCACATCAGCGTCGATGGCGTCCCAGTTCTCGACATAGGGTTTCTTGCCAAAGGTCGCGATGCCGACAAAAGGCAGGTTCAGACGACCAGATTCATACCCATGTCCCGACATGATTTTCTCCGTTTCTTATGGTTTAGCGATAGGCCAGTTCCGGCAGGAACAGGGCAATTTGAGGGAAGGCTATCAGTAAGCCGGTCACAATCAACAGAATGATCAGGAAGGGGGGCACTCCGCGCACGACCTCGACGAAGGGTCGACGGAACACGGCGATAGCTGTGAACAGGTTACAGCCGAATGGGGGCGTGGCGGCGCCAATGGCGACTTGCAACGTGATCAGGACACCGACCAGCACCGGGTCAAGACCGCTGGCTTTGATCATGGGTGCAAAGATCGGGACCAGGATCAGGATCACAACGATCGAGTCCACGAACATACAGCCGACAAAGAAGGCGACGTTGATCGCAAGCAACACCATCAGCGGTCCGGCTTGTTCAAGCCCCAGCGCGGCAATGATGGTCTGTGGCACCTGCGCAAAGCTAAGCGTCCAGCTGAACGCGGCACCTGCGGCAATCAGGATGAATACCACCGACGTAATGGCGCCCGTGGACAGTGCGATATCAAACAGATCTCCAATCTTGATTGAGCGGAAGATCACCACCTCGAGCACGACCGCATAGAGCACACAGATCGCGGCCGCCTCGGTCGGAGAAAAGATGCCACCATAAATGCCGCCCACGATGATGGCGGGGAATCCCATCGGCCACAGCGCTTTGCGCAGGGCGGTAAAGCGCTGCCCCCAGCCTTCGCGCGGCAAGACGGGGATGTCGTGGCGATAGGCGTAGTACATGCAGTATGCCGAAAACAGCATCACGATCAGCAGGCCCGGCAGGATACCAGCAATGAACAGTTGCGAGATCGATGTACCTGACACCACGCCATAGATGATCATACCAATCGACGGCGGGATCAGATAGGCAAGGTCAGCAGCGTTCACGATCAGCCCAATCGAGAAACTGTCGCTATAGCCCGATTTCAGCATCCGGGGCCGCATCGCTCCGCCAATGGCGACGACGGTCGCCTGTGTCGAGCCACAGACCGCTCCAAACAGCGCGCAGGCAGACGTGACCGAGATGGCCAGCCCACCTTTGATGTGGCCCATGAAACTCATCACCAAATCGATCAGGCGGTTGGCGGAATGTCCCCGCGTGATGATATCCGCGGCCAGAATGAACATGGGCACCGCGATCAGTGCGGCAGGCTTCACACCCCCGATCATCTGCTGGATCAGGATCTGCATGCTCATGTCAGGGAAATAGACAAGGAAGCCCAGTACCGCCGCCGAGATCAGCGGCATTTTCATTGGGAAGCCTGCAAGCAACAGGACGATCATCACGACCAGCATCAACTCGGTCATTTGTCTGCCTCCGTGGATTCTTCGTAGCGTTGGATTGCAGCTGCGGTTTCGGGATCTTCGTAGCTGTCGACTTCGAGGTACGAGACGTAGACGTCTTCCTCGGCGAAATTCAGATTACGGATCGCGGTCAAAAGATACTGGAACGCGGCAAGTGTCAGCCCAACCACCACCCAGACGTATGTCAGGTACAGTGGCAATTGCAGCGCCGGGGTGATCCGCCCGCGAGAGGCGACCTTCTGCACATACTCCAGCGCGTACCACGCCAGAACTGCCATAACGACCGCCGTGGTGGCTGTGATAACGACCATCAGACCTTTACGCATCTTGATCGGCAGCGCGTCATAGATGGCCGACATGCGGATGTGGATACCTTTGCGGGTGGCATAGCCCAGCCCCATGAAGGTGACGATGACGATGAGGAACTCGTTCAGTTCCTCGGAAAAATAGATGGACTGGTTGAACACATACCGGCCAAAGACGTTGGCGATTGTATTCGTGGCCATCAGGATGATCCCCCAGCCCAGGATCCAGACTTCGATCCGTCCAATGACGGCGTCGATCTTTCCCAAAAAGCCGAAGGGAGTGGCAGTGCGGCTTTGCATGGTGTCCTCCCTTTGAAAGCCCTCACGCGCGCGGCGCGTGAGGTAGTGTTGAGTGAGTGGTTTGGGTGGAGATCAGTTGCCCGCCAGTTCCGCTTGCAGCGCGTCCAGCAATTCCTGACCGCGACCGCCAACGGTGTCGACATAGGCCGCCGAGGTGCCGGTGCTGCGCTCACGAAAGGCATCACGCTCTTCTTCGGTCAGGACGACCAGACCGATGTCAGGCTTGGCTTCTTTGATGATGTCCAGACGTTTTTGGTTGAAGTCGGTTACAACGCCGTCAATGAACCCGGTCATGTCGGCCATGGTATCGCGTACCAACTGCTGGCGGTCCGGGCTGAGGGTTTCGAACCAGTCCGACCCAGCGACAACGGTGGTGACAAGTTCCTGTTCACCGGCCCAGATCAGGTGGCTGGTGACTTCGTAGAACTTCATCTCTTCGATGGTCGGGATCGGGTTCACCTGACCGTCAACCGCACCAAGCTGCAGCGCGCCGAACACTTCGCCAAACGGAAGCGGCGTGGGGCTGGCACCCATGTTCTTGTAGGTCTCCAGCAGGATCGGCGACACCATCACCCGCATCTTGAAGTTCTCAAAGTCATCAGGCGTGCGGATTTCACGATTGGTGGTCCAGACCTGAGGGCCTTCGGAATACATTGTCATCACTTCCAGACCACGCTGGCGGAAATCGTCGTTCAGCGGACCGTAGATGGTTTCCGAGCTGCTGAGGATGTCCGAAATCGCGGCTGGATCAGAAGGTAGCAGGTAAGGCAGCAGAAACACCTGGCTTTCGGGAACGATGGTTCCAAGATTACCGATCGAAACGTTGGTAAACTGGATGATGCCATCAGCAGCTTGCTCAACGGTTTCGGTCGGCGTACCCAAAGTGCCCATCGGGTAAACTGTAACGGTGACTTCGCCGTTGGTGGCGGCTTCAATGCGCGATTTAAACTCTTGCGCATAGGCGTCCATGATCGAGCCTGGAATCTCTTCGATGGCGAATTTCCAGTCCTCGGCCAAAGCGGTGAGTGGCGTCAGGCTAAGCAGTGCTACTGCAGCGGTGTTTCTGACGTGCCGTAGGGTAAATGTCATGCAGGTTTCCTCCCATTGATCTTTTGCGGTTTGGAGATCGAGAGGCAGGACAACACAGAAATTTACACGAAAAAATATTATATTGATTATGTTCACATAAGAATTTTTCATGTAATTTGCGTAATAACTCCTATGGGGCGGATACCCGTTGAAACTGCTCAGAAATACTCTGTTAGAGACATTCGTGACCGTGGTCGAATGCGGCGGATTTACCGACGCGCAATACGCGTTGGGCATAACCCAATCGGCAATCAGCATCCGAATCCGCGACCTTGAAGCCGCGCTGGGCTACCGGATCTGTGAACGTGGTCGCGGCGGATTCCGCCTGACTGAGCGGGGTGAGATCGCCTATCGCAAAGCCGGTGACATCCTGCGCAGCGCCCGTGACTTTGATGCAGAACTGCTGGAACTGCGCGACACCATAACCGGTGATCTGCGTATCGGACTCGTCGATGCAGTCAACACGCTGGCGGATCTCAAGCTTGCAAAGTCGCTTAAGCGATTTCTGGACCGGCCCAACGAAGTTCGACTGGAAATCGTGGTAGCCTCACCAACCGAACTTACCCAACGCCTGATCACCGGCGACCTGCACGTCGCTATTGCGCCGTTCCGAAACAAGGTAGCTGATCTGGTCTACACCGAACTGTGTCACGAAGTGCACCACTTGTACTGTGGCCGCGATCACCCGCTTTTCAAATTACCCAACGATCAGATCGATCTCGACGTTATCTCGGGCTATGAAATGTGCCAAAGAAACTACGACATGCTGGTTTCGCCTGAACTTCAGGCCAGGCATCCAAAGGCCGTTGTGGCCAACATGGAAGCAATGGCGACAATGATCGAAACCGGGCACTATCTGGGCATGTTGCCGGTTCACTTCGTCGAAAACTGGGCGCGCCGCGACAAGCTGCGAGAGCTTGCACCCAACATGTTGAACTGGACGTCGACATTCTATCTCGCAACCCGAGCGACGCGGGCGCATCGCCGGGCGGTAGAGCTGTTTGTGCAGGACATTTGTAGTTCCGAACCGGAAACCGCGTAACTGAAACCCAGATTCGCGGCTAAAGCGCCGTCAGTTCAGCTTCCTCTCGCAGCCAAGTGAGAAAGGCTTCGCGTGCAGGTGTCAGTGAATGGGGCGAAGGAGGCAGAAGATAGTACCCTTCGACAAGGTCCGCTGAATCCGCAAACGGGCGGGTAAGCTGTCCTTTTGCCAACAGGTCAGACACCAGAGTGTCATGGGCCATAGTAATTCCGGCATTGTTCAGTGCCGCATTGATGGCAATGACGTATGTCGAAGTCAGATTAACCTGTCCTGATCTTTCGAAGGCAATCCCACTGGCCTGACACCAAGACTCCCAAGTACCTGTGGTACCGGCACAGTCAAACAAAACCGCTGTTTCCAGATCGATTTCTCCGCCTTGATATTCGGGTGCACAAACCGGAAAAAAGCGATCTGCCGTCAACCTTTCAGCCGGCTCGGACATCTCATCGGGGCGACCAAACCTAATTTCCAACGCGGCTTGCGAAGCATGTCGTTCCGGGTCCCAAATCGGCGTTATGATATCGAGTACCAGCCAGGGGTGCCGGGCGTACAGCCGATGCAGGCGCGGAGTAAGCCAAAATACCGAGAAAGCCATGTTGCATTGTACGCGGACGATTTCACCCTCACGCGATCCGGTAAACGCGCGCGTGCTGTTGGCTATCAGTGCAAAGGCCTCACGTATGCCGGGCAGATAGTTCGCCCCATCCTCGGTCAACTCCAACATCCGGGTTTTGCGGACGAACAGATCCCGACCAAGAAACGCCTCAAGGCTGCGCACATGTTGGCTGACTGCCGATTGCGTCAGGTTCAGCTCGGTCGCAGCACGCGTGAAACTCAGATGGCGCGCGCTTTCGTCGAATGCACGCAGCCAGGTCAGAGGGGGCAAGCCCGATGTCGGATTGATCATGCACGATACCTCCATTAATTTTCTTAATGGGATAACCCAAGATTCATCATTTGTCATCGAAGCAGATCGTAAGGCATCTCTTTTTCAGCTCGGGAGGAGATGCAAATTGCCACAAACTGCGCGTTCCAAAAGCCAAACAATTCGGTCGGAAGGAAATGATTTGGTCCCCGTTTTGGAACGAACAGAGCGGTTGAATGGGATGAGGCCGACGAGAAAACCGCGCGAGAATTCAATGCCAACCGGATCGAACTGACGTCCAATTGGCTGAGCTGAAGGCCGTTCCCGATCACAAAACCGACGACTATGCGAGCTGAGACCATGCCAGACTATGTCCCGACGAATGCTGCTTCTTCCGGTGTGAAACTGGATAAGAAGACACTGAAATCCATCGCGGCCCGATCCGATCGCCCGGGTTTGGTCTATTTGGCCAAATGGGTCTGTGCCCTGTGCCTGACCAGCACACTGGTTTGGCTAAGCCTTAATACTTTGTGGTTGTGGCCAGCGATGTTTGTGCATGGCGTCGTGCTGACGGTGCCCGCCTATTCTTTCAGCCATGAAACCGCCCATGGCACGGCCTTTCGCACACGCTGGCTGAACGAAGCTGCGCTGTGGATCACGTCACTTCTGTACATGGAAGAGCCGCTGCATCGACGTTACACCCACACCAACCACCACACGCATACTTGGCACGTGGGCAAGGACAGCCAGATGCCCTTTGACACGCCCATGGGTTTCGGCGGTTGGCTGACCGAGATCACAGGCTTTGGTCTGTTGCGCTTTCACATGCAAGTATTCTGGCATCTGGCGATCGGTCACTACACCGACACCATGAAAATGGTGACACCCGAAAACGAGTTCGCGAAGATGACCCGTAACGCGCGGATCATGCTGGCGATCTATGCGCTGATTGCCCTTGCGCCCTTTGCCGGCATCTGGTGGCCTGTCTGGCTCATCGTGATCCCGCGCATCATGGGCGCGCCGGTCATGCTGTTGTTTACCTTGATCCAGCATGTCGAGCTGCAGGAGAACTCGCCTTCAATCCTGGACAGCACCCGCTCGTTCCGCGGGCATTGGCTGGCGAACTTCCTGTACATGAACATGAACAACCATGTCGAACACCACCTGTATCCGCAGGTGCCGTTCCACGCCCTGCCCGATCTGGCAAAGGCCGTTCATGATCAGGTGCCAAAGCCTGACCCTGGGTTCCTGCGCACCAATTGGGAAGTTTTTGTCATCACGTTGCGGCGCACGCTGGGTCTGTCGACCAAGGCCCATTCGATCCGGCAAGCTCCCCACATGGTCACCAGCGGCGGGCCGGTGGAACGAATTGCAGAAAGGACGATGTGATATGAAGCGCATCTATGATTTTAGCCGCAATCCGGCGGTCCGTAACTATACGGTGGCCGACCTGAAGGCGCTCAAGGGATCAGGCAAAAAGCTGTCGATGGCCAACCCTGCCGACAACGACCAAATCCGCGCCTGTGTCGAGGCCGGGATCGACCTGTTCGTTGTCGGCTCCAACCAGATCGAAGACATCCGCAGGCTGGCACCGGCGCATTTCACCGGAGTGGGCTCGACCTGGGCGCAATTTGGTTCGGATGACGAGATTGTCGCGGATGCCTTTGACGCGATGCGACGCGGCGCCGACATGTACTATACGTTGCGATCCTTTGACGTGATGGAGCGTATGGCCCGTGAAGGTATTCCAGTGCAAAGCCATATCGGGCTGATCCCCACGTTCAGCCACCATTGCGGTGGGTTGCGCGCTTTTGGCCGCAAGGCCGACGAAGCGATGGCGATATGGACCACGCTGAAGCAAATGGAAGATGTCGGCGTTTTTGCGGTTGAAGCTGAGTGCATCGCCGAAGAAGTTCTGGAAGCCGTAAACCACAAGACCTCGGTCGTCACATTCTCGTTGGGGTCGGGGATGGCAGGGGATGCCATATTCTCGTTTCTGGCCGATATCTGCGGCGAGGCCAGCGAAGAGGAAAAGCCGCCGAAACACGCTCATGCCTTTGGACAGGTTGGCCGGTTGCACAAACAAATTCACGACGAACGTGTCGCCGCCCTGGGTGAGTTCCACCGCGAAGTCGCTGCGGGCAACTTCCCCTACCCGCAGACCAATATCTCAATGAATGCAGGCGAGCGGGAAAAGTTCCTCGAAGCCCTCGACAAATGGACGCCGACGCACCAATGAACGACGCAACCGACTATAGCCGGGCCTTTGCCGCCAAGCCCCAGCCGTTGACGCTTGAACAGGCAGCATGGATCACCCCACCGATGCAGGCTGTTGATACCGAAGGGATGATCGACGTACCGCGAATGCGCCGGTATCGCCAAAACCGGCTGCGTGAACAAATCCGGGCGCAGGGCCTCGACGCGATCATTCTGGTCGAGCCGCTGTCGATCCGTTATGCGACAGGCGTGCGCAACTGCACCTTGTTCCAGATGCATATTCAGGCAGGATACTTGTTCATGCCTGCTGAAGGCCCGGTGGTTTATTTCGACTCGGAACCCGGGCGAAATACCGGCAGCACGCTGGAAACCATCGACGAAACCCGGGACGACCTGCTGCCGCTGTCCTATATGTTCGCCGGTCCGCGTCATGATGAATGGACGCGGAAGTGGGCCGATCAGATGGACGACCTGATCCAACAGTATTGCGGGCAAGGTGCCAGGAAGATCGCAATTGAACGCGCCGGGTTCCATGCCGAGCAAGCCTTGGTGGAAAAGGGACATTTGGTATCGGATGTCGCGCCGGTGCTGGCCCATGCCCGCAAGATAAAATCCCCCGAAGAAGTCCTTGCCATGAACCTGACGATCGCAGTGGCCGAGGATGGCATGACCCGCATGCGCGACAACCTGCGCAACGGCGTGATGGAGCAAGAGCTATGGGCACATATGTGGTCGGCCCTGATCGAGGGCGGCGGCGAATGGCTGGACTATCGCCTGCTGGCCTCAGGCGAACGGACGAACCCGTGGCAGCAAGAGGCCTCATCCCGCATGATCCGCGCTGGTGATCTGGTCGTTTTCGACTGCGGCATGGTCGGGCCGTTCAGCTATGGCGCCGACATCTCGCGCGCGTTCCGCTGCGGGCCTGGACGGCCATCTGACTATCAGAAAAGCCTGTATACCATGGCCCATACCGAGGTAATGGAGAACACAAAGCTGGTTAAAAACGGGGCCGCGTTTTCCGAAATTGCCCTCAGCCGCCATTTGCCACCAAGGGGCTTTGGCGACCAGCCCTACCCTTGCATGATGCACGGATTGGGTATGGCGGACGAATGGCCCGTAATCCTGCATTCTCCGGATCACCCGGAATTCTATGATGGCCAGCTAGAGCCCGGAATGGTGATTTGCGTCGAAAGCTACATCGGCGAGATCGGTGGCGTCGAGGGTGTCAAACTGGAAGACATGGTGCTGGTCACGGAAAGCGGCCCGATCACCCTGTCGCGATATCCCTTTGAAGAAGAACTGATGACAAAAGAGGTCTAGGCACATGAGCAACTGGATACAGGCGTGCAGCACGGATGACATCGACGAAGAAGACCTGATCCGCTGGAACCACGGCGATCAGACCTACGCAATCTACAACACGGAGAAGGGGTTTTTTGCCACTGACGGCCACTGCACCCATGAGGAGCAGCACTTGGAAGACGGACTGGTCATTGACTGTGTCATCGAATGCCCTCTGCACGGGGGCCGGTTTGACATTTGCACAGGCAAGGCCCTATCGGCGCCGTGCACCGAAGATCTGCGGACCTATCCGGTCAAGATTGAAGGCGGTCAGGTTTTTGTTCAACTCGGCTAGGCATTCAATCAAGTCGGGTCAATCAGTTCAGTTTCGGAACGCGTCTGGGCGTTCCGGAAGCAAAAAACGCTGAGCCTTCACAAACTTAATACCCAGGTTGATGCGAGACGATCAAATAACCGACTGAGTACTTTTGCATTGACCTTTGCCAGCACGCTGACATCTATCGGCCATGACCATACGCAAGCCGACGGTTTCAGATGCATCCAGCATTGCCGCGATCTCGATTGAGGTGTGGATCGGCACCTATATCAAACGCGGTGTGAATGCCACATTTGCCGACTACGCGTTAAAGGAATTTACCCGGTCCAAAATAGAAAATCTCATCCGCGATCCTGACCAACTCATCCTTGTTTCCGAAAACGACGAAGGGATTGACGGCTTCATTCGGGTGTCTTCCGCGAGCAACGCACCAGTGCCCGGTTGTTCAGAGCTGGAAATCTCAACCTTCTACGTCCAACCGCGTCATCATGGGAAAGGTATCGGCAGACGCTTGTTAGCCGCCGCGCTCCAATATTGTCGTCAGGAAGACGCCAAGTCGGTTTGGCTTGCCACCAACGCAGAGAACCATCCAGCTATTGCCTTCTACCTTGCGCAGGGATTTGAGTACTTTGGAGAAACCCAATTCTTTATCGATGGCCAGGGATACCTGAACAACGTGTACTCATTGCAACTCGCATAGCTTTCGACATCAGAGGCAATGTCAACTTCGCCCCATTGAACGCATGCACAGCTATTAAAGTCCCTCCTGATGCCGGTGGACCAGTCAGCTTTCAGACCACCAGTAGAGAAACCGGGGCATAGACCCTCGCTACTCACAACGGTGCAGCGAATGCCCGTTCTACACTTGCTATCGATGCTCTACAGGCACCCAATCCTCGGCATCGTTGTTCCAGAACCTGTTGGGATTGTCTTCGTCCACACCCCGGGTATCAAGGGTTCGCACGCATGGCTCCACAAAGATCACTGGCTCTTCATAGGGGTGCGATGAATAGATGTTTCTGAGGATCTGGATGGCTTGGCCGTCGTCGCAGGCCAGAAAGAACGACAACTCACTACAGGACACCTCGACCGCCTTTGGGGTTGCTGCGTTGCGTCCACTCCCCAATGATCTGAATTGCTGGATACCCGGCGCGGTCCGATAGGTGACGCTGTCATAGTCGCCATACTTCAATGCGTCATCGACCAGAACCGCGTCCACGATCCTTTGCACGTGTGTGACAGGCACCTGTACGGTAATCCGCAGACCATTTTCTGGAACGAACCTGTCGTTATCGAGCTTGGGCATTGTCATGGTTATCTCCAACATTTTGCCTGCAAGGATAGCTCGTATCGGTGATGCTGGGGAAAAGGACGGTTCGTTGTCGGTCGAACGGTCAGGTGCAATCGGTGCCGTCCACTGTTTTTTTGGTCAGTCCAAACCAGCGTTCAAGCGCATCATACCCGTCGACAGTGACGGTCAGGGCTCGGCTTCCAGTCCTGCGCTGCAACCACTTCACGGCCAATGCCTTTTGCATGAACGCCGTGGCCAACGGCCCGGAAATGTGGTGCCGCCGCTCTGTCCAATCCAGGCAGAGCTTTGCAGGAGGTTTTCCAGAAGAAACAGGCGGGACTTCGATCCCGATATCGTCAACAAAGGCTTGATAGCGTGAGCCGAACGTCATGGCATTTTCGCGAAGGGTCAGCACGTCAAGGGCAACAAGACGCTCTGACATCAACACACCAAGCCGGCCTGCAATATGATTGTAGCAACTGCGCGCCCGTTGCGTGTCTGTTGCGATCTGCCCTGGTCGGGACAGGTGGTCGGTGGGCGATAGCGTTGCCAGCCGTTCCAATACCTCGGCAACATCGGCACTCGCAACACGATGATAAACGTGCCGCCCGCTGCGCAGCGAGGATGTCAGACCGGCCAGTTCGAGTTGCTTGAGATGCACACTCGCCGTTTGTGGGCTGACGTTTGCCGCGCAGGCCAGCTCTTTGTTGGTGAATGCGCGCCCGTCCATCAGTTCGCACAGGATGCGGGATCGGCTGGGATCGGCGAGCGCCGCCCCGATGATGTCCAGTCTGGGTTCGATTGCCATGCAAACAGAGTAATGCAGATCAGGCATGCGGCCAGTAAGAACCATTCGATGACGAACGAAGTGAGCTGCAAAGAAGTCGCAGATCAAACGCTCGCAATGATCCGCACGTAATTCGTTAGCGGATCACGACGCAACATAAAAGCGCTATACGTAGCTGCTGCGGGTGATGGTTGGACGGATTACGCCTCGGCTGGTGGCACGGCTCTCTGATAGAGATGCCATGTGGTATGGCCAAGTATCGGTAGGGTGAAGATCAAGCCCAGAAACGCTGGAACCATCGACAACAGCATGGTGACCGAAATGATCGCCGCCCAGCCGAGCATGACCACCGGGTTTTCCGTGACGACGCGAATGGACGTTAACATGGCGGATACGAAGTTGGTTTCCCGGTCGAGCAGCATGGGCATGGCGACAACGGTCACCGAGAACAGGACGGCCGACAGAAATGCGCCGACGCAGGTGCCAACAGCAAGGAATGTCCAACCCTGCGGTGTGAACAACACGGTGTTCAGGAAACCGTCAAAGTCCGAGAAAGATGCATTCTGCAGGATGATCGCCAGCCACAGCCGAATCTGGTAAATCCACACCCAGAAAATGAACAGCGTGACAAAGGCCATCCACCCCATTTCGCGTTTTCGCTGATTGGCCATGACGGTTAAGATTTCAGACCAGCCGAAACTCTCTCCCTTCTGCAATCTGCGGGACATTTCATAAAGCCCTGCGGCGGCGAAAGGTGCGACCAAAGGAAAGCCGACAACGGCGGGAACGATCATCCAGATCTTGCCGAGCCAGATCAGGCTCCAAACAAACAGGAGTCCGAAAACCGCATAGAACAGGCCGAAAAAGCCGCTCATGAAGGGGCGAGCCAGAAAGTCAGAAAACCCGGCCTTCAGCGACGCGGTAATATCATCTGCAGTCACCTTGTTGACCTTGGGTACAGCCCCCTGCTGCGATGTTAGATTTTCCGGTGGTGTGGATCCTGTGGTCTTGGATGTCATAACATACTCCTCCAAAAGCATGACACCGAGCTGGTCCGCTTGTTAACAGACCCAGCAGTGAAACTGACATCCCTCCTCCGCTTACAAGTTTGCAACAGGTAAGGCTTAAGGGCAAGGAGAGAGTATGGCAGCAAAATCCGCCTTCGCTCCATTCACCACCAGCCGCATGCGCGAAACCTTCAAAGACCAAAATGGACCAATTTGGGTTGAACAAGCCAGCCCGTGCAGGCCTCAGAAAATACCTAAAGTGCCCTAGCCAAACCGACGCGATACCGTCGAGGATAGGCAGAATTGGATTGGAGCACAGCGCTTTTAAGATACTTGATGCGGTCCGGTAAACTCACTTGAGCATCAGTTGCCCACACCAGTCTTTTTGCGGTTCCACCAACGATTGGGATTAGAGCTGTGCGGGTCATAACTGGCGCGACTGGCCCAACAGTCTTTGATGAAGATAAGCGGCTCTTCGTAATGGTGAACGTCACGTATCACATCCAGGACACATTCTAGCGTTTCAGGGTTTTGTCGAATTGAAATGATGATCAGGGCGCATGGGAAAGTCTGCACTTTGTTTGCGGCCCCCAGATGCACGGCACTGGTCGAGTTTTCTTCAGGCAGGTAGGTTTCACTGCCGATGGCACTCACAAAGGCGTTGCGCTTGTACCGGCCGTAGATCAGCGGGTCGACCTCCATCACCTTGTCGATAATCTTGTCTACATCTTCCGGCGCCGCCTGAATTTCGATCTGCCAGACACGTTCGACTGTGCCTGTTCGTGTTTTGAGGTTGCTGATGTCGGTGCTTTCCATGTCGATCCTCTGATTTCTTCCGTGTTTTGACCTCGCGTTGGACCTGATGGTGAGCGCCAATCGCGCCCTGCGGCTGAGTTGGACAATGGCGCTACACGTGTTGCCACGAAGATCGATTGAGCGAATAAACTAAGCATTTCGTGACCCTCCTACAGTGACCGTAGTTTCAGGATCGTAATTTCGGAAACGAATTATATTGCTAACCGTGATGAGTTATGAAAATCATGGATCATGAAGCGCGATCTCGAAATTGACCTGCTGCGATCCTTCGTCTCTGTCGCTAAACACCGTAATTTTACCCACGCGGCACAGGCTATTGGGCGCACACAATCGGCGGTTAGCCTTCAGATCAAAAGACTCGAAAACATCGTTGAGAAACGCCTTTTTGAACGTAACCGCCAGTCCGTTACCATCACCCAAACCGGCGAAGCATTGCTGGTTTACGCAAACCGAATTCTTGCGGCAAATGATGAGGCATTGTCGCATCTCAAGCGCCCGGAAGCCGAAGGACTGGTCAGGATCGGGGCTCCTGATGACTATGCAACTTTCCTGCTGCCTCCTCTTCTGTCCGCCTTAAGAAAAGAACACCCTCGGTTGCAGTTCGAAGTGACATGCGACAATGCCAGCGACCTGCTACCATTGATGAAACAGGGACACCTTGATGTGGTTGTCGCCACACACCGTCCAGATTCAGTTGGCGGGCAGGTTGCACGACATGAACCGCTTCATTGGGTCGCCTCATCCGATTTTGTGGACGATCCTGATGAACCGCTCTCACTTGTGTTGTTCCCGGCAGGTTGTGTTTGCAGAGAAATCGCTTTGGACGCATTGAAACGCATCGACCGCCCGTGGCGTATTGCGTACTCCACCCGCAGTATAGGATTGATGGAAAACGCCCTTCAGGACGGTGCTGCGGTGTCCGTGATGGAGGCGTCGGTCATACCCTCCGGCCTCAGGATCATAGACGGACAAGCAGGGTTTCCGCCATTGCCTGAGGTCGTAATTTCCGTTCATCAGTCAGTTTCATGCGAGGCGCATATGGCTCTCGTGGCTGACTTTCTTGTAGAAAAATTGGCAAGGGTTGCTCTGCGATCCGCCTCCTGACAGAAGTTTGAGGACAGTGTTCGAGGTAGAGCGGATGACGGCTTTTATCCTACCAGTCTGCGGCCTTCCATGGAAGCCTGATCAGCAGAGCGTGCCCGACGACACCTAACTGCCTTCGATTCAATTGGGGTGGAAACCTTTGCTACCGGGATGCGTCCATAAACCACGAGTGTGCATTATCGTGGCAGACCCGCCGGACCAAACTCGTTGTCAGTTGAAGGTCATCCGGAATATGCCCCTCTGACATCCATCGACCAATCATGCGACAAAGCAGCCGTCTGAAGTATTCGTGCCGCGGGAAGGACAGAAAGGACCGGGAATCCGTCAGCATACCCAAAAAGCAGGAAAGCAGCCCCATCTGAGCGAGCTGTGTCATTTGCCGTTCCATCCCGTCAAGCTGGTCATTGAACCACCAAGCGGTGCCCGCCTGCACCTTTCCAGGTACGCTGCCATCCTGAAAGTTCCCTGCCGTGGTCACAATGACTTCGTTGCGGGAAGGGTCGAGCCCGTACAGGATCGTTCTCGGCAACCCACCGCTTTGCTGGATCGCGTCCAGCAGGGCGTTGAGTGGCGTCGCTATTGGCGCGTCCGAAATCGAGTCGCATCCGATATCCGGGCCAAGTTCGCCATAAAGCCGGGAATTGCTGTTGCGCAGCGCACCGATGTGGAATTGCATGACCAGATCACGTGCCGCATAAGCGCGACCCAACTGGATGAGGACTGCGCCCTGAAAGTCGGCGGCATCTTGCAGGGTTACAATCGCACCATTGCGCGCACGGTCAAGCAATTGATCAAGTTCGCCAGCCGGTCGGACCACAAACGAGGCAAGCGTATCAAGCCCGTGATCACTCGCTTTGCAGCCGTTGGCCACAAAGTGGTCCAGTCTTTGTAACAGCGCTTCGATCAACGTGTCGAAACCGGTCACCTCGACGCCGGAGATGTCCGAAAGTCGCTCGATATAGGCCCCGAAACCGTTGTTGGCGATTTTGAAGGCTGCATCCGGGCGGAAACTGGGAGCGACGGCAAAGCCCATATCGGCGTCCTGTGACAAGGCCCGATGCGCAGCAAGGTCGTCACAGGGATCATCGGTGGTACCCACAAAGCGCACGTTCAATTGCCTCAGAAGGCCTCGGGCCGAATGACTCGGTTGGGCCAGCTTTTCGTTGGCGGCCTCCCAGACTTCATCGGCAGTCTTGGGCCCGAACACGCCGCCCCAGTCAAAATAGCGGCGCAGTTCCAGATGGCTCCAGTGATACAGCGGATTGCCGATGCAATGCGGCATGGTTTCAGCGAAAGCCAGGAATTTGTCTCGAAACCCCGCCGCGCCGGTGATGCGGTCTTCGTCGATTCCGTTCCAGCGCATGGCGCGCCATTTATAGTGATCGCCCTCTAGCCAGATTTCTCCAATGGAAGACCATGAGCGATCTTCCAGAATAGCCCGCGGATCAAGGTGATTATGATAATCGATGATGGGCAGTCTCGCGGCCGTGTCGTGGTATAGACGTTCAGCCTGAGGCGTATCGAGCAGGAAGTTTTCGCCAAGAAATCCCGTCATGTCCCGCCTTCCCCTTGTGTAAGGCTTTCCAATATCGCACCGCGCGCACCCATGGCCTCAACCCGACTGTAAGCGCGCAAGATCGCCGCGCGAAAACCCGATTGCTCCGCAAGCGTCGGCGGGAACACTTGATCAAGGTCCAACAGAGACTCGACGTACTGTACCCCATCCCCAGCACTTGCAAGCCTCGCAAAATCTCCGGCCATCGGGTCCTGAACCGGTACTGCGACACCATTCTCATCCACACCCCGGATGTAGCGCATCCAGGCCGCAACTGCCAAAGCCGTCAGTGGCCAGTCTCGGCCTTGTTCGAGATTGTCCGCACAGGACGAAAGCAACCGCTGCGGTAGTTTTTGGCTGCCGTCCATGGCGATCTGAGTGGTCTTGTGGTGCAGTCTGGAGTTGCTGAACCGGTTGATCAACTGGCTGGCATACCCGGCAAGATCGACTGTATCAGGCATCGACAGGGTCGGCGCCTGTTCGGTCAGCATCAAACGATATGCGGCATCTCGAAATACGTCATCCGCCATGCAGTCGGCGATGGTTGCATGTCCGTGCAAGGCCCCCAGATAGGCCAGCGCAGAATGTGCGCCATTCAGCATACGCAGTTTCATTTCCTCGTAGGGTGCCACATCCCGCACCAGCTCGGCCCCCGCCGCCGCCCAATCCGGACAGCCGTTGGCAATGTCATCTTCGATCACCCATTGCCGAAACGGCTCGCAAAGAATGCCATTGGGATCGTCACGACCCAAAACCTCGTGCAACGTCGCGCGGGCATCATCATCCAGCGCAGGCACGATCCGGTCGACCATGGTTGATGGGAAACGGCAGTTTGCGGCAATCCACTCCGCCAACTCCCGATCACGTGCGTGGGCCAGGCCGAGCACTGCATTTCTGCACATGTTGCCATTTGCCGGCAGGTTGTCACAGCTCAGCACCGTCAAACCGCCCTGCCTTGCGACACGGCGTCGGCGCAGTCCTTCTACAATTGTTCCGATTGCGGTTTTAGGTGTCGTCTGCGCCGCCAGATCACACTGGATCTGGGGGTGTTTCAGATCAAGCGTGTCTCCGGCCAGGCAATAACCCTTTTCCGTAACCGTCAGCGAAATGATACGCAGGTCAGCAGCAGCAATCAGGTCGGGGATTGCATCAGGGCCGTCGCGTCGCGGATGCAGCGTCTGGGTAACGCACGCAACGCGGCGGGCCATCAGCCCCGCGTCGTCGGTTTCCGCCACTGTGTAGAAACGCCCTGCGGTATCCAGTTCGGACAGAAGTGCCTCGCCGGAATTCAGCCGCGCCACGGCGACGCCCCAATCTCCGCCCGTTACCTCATTGGCTAGATCTGTATGGAGGATCGGATGTGCTCGTGCGAACGCTCCGAACCCTAAATGCAATATACGCGTTTTCAACGCCTGGCGGTCGTATGCGGGTTGCACCAAAATTTGACTACTCCGTGCCGTCACCGGATACCCTCCTCAGCGCCATTGTAGGGATGCGTCTGGCCCGAGGCACAGGGCTGGCCACGGACCAGCAGCGGCTCTGCATCGATACTTCTTACCTCGACCTCGTCAAAGCCGGGCACGTAGTCACCAGTCAGGGCCCAGTCCAGCGCTGGCAGATCGCCGCCACTCGCCAGCGAGACGGTGGCCAGGCAGTGATTGCCGGACAGCGCATCCTGCGCCACGCCATCATCATCATAAATCCTCGAGGTCATCGTGCCCCCGGCACCCCGCGCCGGGCAGACCAGCAGCACTCGCGATCCTTCCCGGTCGGGCGTGGCGCGCACGGTATTCTCGGACAGAGGCACAACCGCACCGCCGCGAACAAATACCGGGATGCTGCCCGGCGTCACCGGCAGGTCCAGCGTCTGACCGCCAGCATGCCACGCCCCACTGTCAAACTGCCACCACCCTCCGGGCCAGTCGGGCAGATAGACCCGTCGGGTCGCAGCGCCCCTTTCGATCACCGATGCGATAAGAAGGTCTGGCCCCAGCAGAAATTCAAACTGCGCCTCGCGGCAGCCGGGATCATAGGGAAAATCCAAAAACAGGGGCCGCAGGATAGGCTCGTACTCGGTCACGGCACGATACAGCTGGGTATATAAGTAAGGCAATAACCGATAGCGCAGCCGAATGGCGTCGCGCACCAGATCGGTCATCTCGGGGTACATCCATGGCTCGTTGACGCTGCCGTCATCGTTCCAGGAATGGATGGTGAAGCGCGGGTGAAAAATACCGTTCTGGACCCAGCGCAGGAACAGTTCCGGCTCGGGTTTCGGTCCGGCAAATCCGCCGACATCGTGGCCAATATTGTAAAATCCCGACAAGCTCAGCCCCAACCCCATCGGGATGTTCCAGCGCAGCGTATTCCAGTCGGTGCGGTTGTCGCCGGTCCAGGTCTGGGCATAGCGTTGCGTGCCGGGTGCGGCACAGCGCGAGATCAGATAGGGGCGCTTGTCGGGGGCATGGGCCAGTTGCGCCTCATGCGATGCGCGCGTCATCAGCAGGCTCATCAGAGGCCGGATTTGGCCAATCTCGACAGGCTTCCCGAACCCTGCGGCGGGCGCGGCGTCATCCCAAACCTCGTATTCGTTGTTGTCGTTCCAGGTGTTTCCGATGCCCTGCTCCAGCAACGTCGTCGTGACCTTATCCTGCCACCAGCGAACAGTGTCAGTATTGGTGAAATCCAGATGGCTGCCCTGCCCATCCCAAAAGGCCGAGATCTCGGGCCGCCCGGTCTCGCTGTCATTCACAAACAGGCCCTGTTCTACAGCTTCCGCGTATTTGGGGTGATCATCCAGCATGACCGGTTTGATATTGGCGATCAGTTCGACACCCTCGGCACGGAACTCATCCGCGAGGCCCGCCATGTCGGGGAACTTGTCAGTGTTCCAGTTGAAGACATAGCGCTTTCCTTCGATCGAAGTATAGCCGGACGACATCTGAAAACTGTCGCAGGGGATATCCTCAATACGCAGACGTTCAAGAAACCCGCGCATCTGGTGCTGCGCGTCCGGCGCATCTGTATAGGCCATCGAGGACGCCGAATACCCCAGCCCCCAACGTGGCATAAAGGCGGCGCCGCCGGTCAACCAAGCCTGCCGCCTGACGACATCACGTAGATCTGGCGCCCAGCTCAGGTAAACGTCCAGATCCCCATCTGCGGCCCGCCAGCTACGGTAGGCGGCGTGATAGTTGTCCAGCTCCATGCCCAGATCAAACCAACTCGTCGACAGGTTGTCATAAAACAATCCCATCGCGCCTGCGCAGGGCCGTTCGGTGATCGTGAACGGGATATGCTTGTAAAGCGGATCGGTGGTGCGAGCGTCATACCCCATCGCGTCCAGATTACGCATTTCATAGCGCCGTCCGCCACGTTCAAGCGGCCCAGCCTTTTCCCCCAACCCGAAATAGCGTTCACCCGGGACACGGTGCATGAAATGGGCGATACGGTTGTCCCGCCGCCCCAGCATATAGGCCCCGGTGGTGCGATCTTCGGCCAAAGGCTGCCACGGCGTATCCCGATCTGCCCGGCATTCCCACCGCAATGCCAAGGGCGACATAACCGTCACCCGCAGATGGTCCGTTTCCAACAGCACGCCATCGACCAGAACCTCTGGGCATGCAAACCCGCTCAGATCATCGCGCGCGCGCCCTTGCCACGGAACGTCGCCTTTGGGTGCAACGGACCAGCTGCGATCCAGCCGCCAAGTGCCATCCCGCAGCAGTCGGACCCTCACCAGATCGTGGTCCAGCGCCTCAATGCGCAGAAGGTGGTTGCCCTCGACCCTGAGCGAAAACCCGTTGGGGCCTTGCCCTTCAAACTGCCAGTCGCGCAGGGTTTTCATAGCAACCCCTCAATATCCCAGCAAAAGCTTTGGCAGGAACAGGCTGAGCGACGGGACGTATGTGACGACCAGAAGCAAGCCCACAAGCACTGCATAGAATGGCAGCATCGGCTTGATCACCTGCCCGATCTTCACATCGCCCACAGAACAGCCGACAAACAGCGCCGACCCCACCGGCGGCGTACAGATACCGATGCAGAGGTTGAAGGTCATGACGACACCAAAATGCACCGGGTCCATCCCCAGATCACTGACCACCGGCAAAAAGATCGGAGTGAAAATCAACAGCGCCGGCGTCATATCCATGAACGTCCCAACCACCAGCAAGGCAACGTTGATGATCAACAGCAGCACCAGAGGGTTTTCCGACAAGCCAAGCAACGCATCCGAGATCGAATAGGGAATATCGGCAAAGGCCATCGCCTTGGACATGGCAATCGAACAGCCGATCATCAGCAACACGATCGAAGTTGTCACCGCACTTTCCAGAATGATCCCCGGCAAGTCGCGCAAAGATATCTCGCGATACCAGATCAGTGCCAGAAACAACGTGTAGACCACGGCAACCGCTGAGGCTTCGGTGGCAGTAAAGACACCCCCCACAATCCCGCCCATGACGATAAAGATTAGGCCCAGCGGCAACATTGCATTCAGTGCTTTTTCAGCCATTTCCCGCAGGGGCGGACGTTCTGCAACCGGATACCCCCGCCGTTTGGCAATGACACCAGCCACAAGCATCAGGCAAACGCCCATGAGAATGCCGGGAATGTAACCCGCAACGAACAGGGCGGCGACCGACGTACCGTTGGTGATCAGCGAATAGACGATGAAGGTGGAACTGGGCGGGATCAACAGACCCGTCGGGCAGGAGGCGACATTGACCGCTGCCGAGTAAGCAGGATCATATCCTTCTTTCCGCTGCAGCGGCGACATAACCCCACCCACAGCCGCCGCCGAGGCCACCGCCGAGCCCGAGATCGAGCCGAACATCATGTTGGCGATCACATTGCAATGGGCCAGCGAACCAGGCAGCCGCCCGCCCAGAACCTTAGCAAACTCGATCAGTCGCAGGGCAATACCACCCCGGTTCATGATATTGCCTGCCAGAATGAAAAACGGGATTGCCAGCAGCGTAAAACTGTCCAACCCCGAGGCGACTTGCTGCGCCACGATATAAACCGACTGATCGAAGGACATGAACAGAAGAAACGTGGCAAGCGCGGACAGGCCAATCGAAAAGGCGATCGGGACGCCCAGCACCATAAGTATCGCGAATGTTCCGAAAAGCGTGGCGACTGACTGAATATCCATGATCGCCTCAGCTCAACGGTCCGCCGGGGGTGGCCGGACAGGATCGTTCATTCGGCCCCTGCCCGGTTCGGATCAGGTCCAGCAGAAATCCGCCCGTATAGAACAGAATGCCCGCCCCTGCGACCGGGATTGCTACATAGACAGCACCCATCGGCAATCTCAGCGCCGGCGACACCTGCCCGGTTTCCAGCGTGCGCGAGACCAGGCTGGCCCCGCCATAGATCATCACCACCGCAGCAAACAGCGCCACGGCCAGGATAATTGCTGCATTCACCAGAAAACGCAGTCGGCCGTGGGTTATGTTGGGCAGAAGATCGATGGCCAAGTGCCGCCGCTGCCCCAGCGTATAGGCTCCACCCAACAGTGCCACCCAGATGAACAGAAACCGGGCCATTTCGTCCGTCACCGTGCTGGGCGTGCCCAGCACGTAGCGCGAGAACACTTGCCAGATCACACAGGCGACCAATACCGCAAACGCAACGATAATAATGGCGCGCAAGACGGTGTCCACCAATGCCGTCATTTGCTTCATCTCAGCCCTCCTCTGTACCGGTTGTGGTGCCGACCATACCCGGTTTCCGCCTTTGCTCATGCCCGAATTTTACAAATTGGTCAACCAATATGGGAAAATTGGTTGATTTATTATCCGAATTGGTCCATCAAATAGCCAGATGCGGATCTGCGGGCGGGTTCGCAATCACACATGTTGGCCCCGGCCATGCGTCCGCGCATATGGGAGGTATCAATGTCGAAATTCACTGCACTGGCCGCGACGGCGGCGATAAGTGTCCTGGCGCTTTCGTCCACTGTGGACGCAAAAACCCTTCGCCTGAACCACAACAACCCGGAAGATCACCCGCTGCACAAATCCATGGAATTCATGGCGGACCGTGTGGACGAGCTGACCGATGGTGACCTGAAGATCCGGATTTTTGCCAACGCGCAGCTTGGCACTCAGCGCGAATCGATGGAGCTGATGCAGAATGGTTCGCTGGATATGGCGCGTTCCAACGCCAGCGAATTGGAAGCGTTCGAAGAATCCTATGGCGCTCTGAACCTGCCCTATATCTTCACCAGCGATGACCACTATTTCGACGTGCTTAGCAGCGATATTGGCGACGATATTCTGGCCGCTTCCGCAGAAAATGGCTTTATCGGTCTGACATACTATGTCGAAGGCGCGCGGTCGTTCTACGCGAACAAGGAAATCAACTCACCCGCCGATCTGGAAGGCATGAAGATCCGCGTGCAACCCAGCCCCTCGGCCATCCGCATGGTCGAGCTTTTGGGCGGCAACCCGACCCCGATCGCCTGGGGCGAGCTCTACAGCGCCTTGCAGCAGGGCGTGGTGGACGGGGCCGAAAACAACCCGATGGCCCTGACCAGCGCACGGCATGGCGAGGTCTCGAAGGTCTATTCCAATGACGGCCACACGATGATCCCCTCGGTGGTGATGATCTCGACCCAAAGCTGGGATGACCTGACGCCGGAACAGCAGGACGCCCTGCGTACGGCCGCCAAAGAGTCGATGGTCTTCCATCGCGATCAGTGGAACGAGATGAGCAACGCTGCTGTCGAACAGGCAAAAAGTGAACTGGGTGTGACATTCATCGAGGTCGAAAAAGGTCCGTTCATCGAAGCGGTTTTGCCTATGCATGAAGAGGCCGCATCGAAGTCGCCCGTCGTTGCCGATCTGATCGAGCGCATCAAGGCCAAAGCGAACTAAGCTGGACAAGACCCGATGCTCGAACGCTCAGACATGGCGGATAACGCGCTGCAGGCCCTGCATGACGAGGAGTATGACCTCCCGTTCAATAAGCAGAACCTGAACGCCGACACGCTGCTGTTTACAGGCGGGCGGGCATCGCGGTCGCTGGACGGCGACTGGCATTTCTGCGTCGATCTGCTGGACACCGGACTGCGCCAGAAGTGGTTCGCGATGCAGCCGGCATCCCCGGAAGACCGCACCGAACCCTGGGACTATGACCCCTATGACGGTGACACAGCGCCTGTGCCCTCGAATTGGGCGATGCTGAAAGAAAAGTGGTATTTTTTCGAAGGCAGCGCCTGGTACACGCGTCCGCTGGATATGTCCCGAGTGGAACCGGACAAGCGCTATTTCCTGCGGATCGGGGCGGCGGCTTATGATTGCAAATTGTTTCTGAACGGTGAATTCCTCGGCAACCATTACGGTGCATCGACACCGTTTTGTGTCGAACTGACCAACCAACTGCGTGCAGGCCGCAATTGGCTGATGGCCTGCGTGAACAACACCCGCACCCGCGACCGAGTGCCCATGCGCAACACGGATTGGTTCAACTACGGCGGGATTTATCGCGAAGTCGCATTGTTTGAGACGCCACGCACCGCAATCCAACGGTTCGCTCTGCATCTTGTGCCGGATGGCACCTATTCAAAACTGAGGGTCGAGATCGAAAGCACCGGCCCGGATGCAGGTCCTGCCCAAATCGACATACCCGAGCTTGGTGTTTCTCAGCAGGTCCCAATAACCGATTGCAAGGGCAGTTCTCTTATCGATGCGCGACCGGATCTGTGGTCGCCGGAGGTGCCGAAACTCTATGATGTGCGCGTCACGCTGGGCGCCGACACTGTCACTGACCGCGTAGGCTTTCGCCAGATCGAGCGGCGTGGAACCGACATCCTGCTGAATGGCGCACCGATTTTCCTGCGCGGTATTTCAGTGCACGAGGATGACGCGGCACTCGGCAAGGTTACCAATGACGCTGACCTGCGCCGCCGGTTCGCACACGCACAGGAGTTGGGCTGCAACTTTCTGCGCCTTGCCCACTATCCCCACCATGAACGCGCGGCCGAACTGGCCGATGAGTTGGGGTTTTTGCTTTGGGAAGAAATCCCGGTCTATTGGGCCATTGACTTCACCAATCCCTCTACGTACCGCGACGCAGAAAACCAGCTGCGCGAGCTGATCCTGCGGGATCGCAACCGCGCCTCGGTGATCATCTGGTCCGTCGGGAACGAAAACCCCGACACCGATGCCCGGCTCGACTTTATGCGCCGACTGGCACACACTGCCAAAGATCTCGACCCGACCCGCCTGACATCGGCCGCGTGTCTCGTCAATCACAGCCTGAACCGGATCGAGGACAGATTGGCCGACCACATCGACGTGATCGGCCTGAACGAGTATTACGGTTGGTATGAAGAAGACTTTGACGACCTCGCCCGTATCGGTGCCAATTCGGCCCCTGGCAAGCCAGTGGTGATCTCGGAAACCGGCGCAGATGGGGTGATTGGCCCGAAAGGCCCCAAAACCGGCCTTTTCAGCGAGGACTACATGGCAGAGGTTTATCGCCGCCAAATCAAAACGCTGCGTGAACTAGACTATATCAAAGGCATGTCTCCGTGGATTCTTTATGATTTCCGGGTCGAACGGCGACAGAACAAGTTCCAGAACGGCTATAACCACAAAGGCCTGATCGCCGCTGACAAGGCCACCAAGAAAGAGGCTTTTCACATTCTGGCAGACTTTTACTCTCAGCTTGCGCAGACGGAGGCGACGCTATGACTGATGCCCCCAAACGCCCCTATCAGCAGGTCGCCGCATCACTCGTCGAACGAATTGCGCGCGAAGGCTATAAGCCCGGCGACAAATTCCCGACCGAACGCCAGATATCGACCGAGATGGGCATAAGCCGATCACTTGTGCGCGAAGCCTTCATCATGCTGGAAATCGAAGGCTATTTGGACGTCCGCAAGGGGTCAGGCAGCTATGTAATGGAACGCACGCCGCGCGAAATCGAAAGCACACAGGCTGATTTCGGACCATTCGAGCTGTTACAAGCGCGGCAGCTGCTCGAAAGCAGCGTAGCCTCCTTTGCCGCGACCACCGTGACCAAGGCGGATATCCTTCGTTTGCGCGAAACCCTGGAGCTGGAACGCCGGTCGATCGAAGGCGGTGAAGTCGACTATAGCGCCGACTGGCAGTTTCATCTGCAGATCGCCGAGGCTACACAGAATTCTGTGCTGGTCGATCAGATTGACGATCTGTGGCGCAAGCGCCAGGCCAGCCCAATGTGGGCCCAGTTGCACGACCGGATTTTTGATCTGGGTTATCGCAGCAAATGGCTGGATGATCACGCGGCCATCCTCGATGCGTTGCGCCATCGTAATGCAGATGGTGCTCGTCACGCTATGTGGCAGCATCTTGAAAACGTCCGGCTGACACTGCTGGAACTCTCCGATGTCGACGATCCGGATTTCGACGGCTATCTCTATTCAACCGTAAAGTCAGGTTAAGGGGGGCACGCATGCTGGAAAGCTGGCGCTGGTTCGGGCCGACGGACCCTGTTCCCTTAAGCTATGTCAGGCAGGCTGGTGCGACGGGTGTGGTGACTGCGCTGCACGAAATCCCCAACGGTGCCGAATGGCCCGAGGATGCCATTGCCCGCCGTCGCGACATGATCCGAGAAGCCGGTCTTGACTGGATTGTGGTCGAGAGCATTCCGGTTCACGAGGACATCAAATGCGGAGCACCCGGCTGGGAACGTTACGCGCATATCTGGGCCGAAAACCTTCGGCGGCTGGCTCGGCAGGGCATACGCAATGTCTGCTATAACTTCATGCCGGTGCTGGACTGGACCCGAACCGAACTGAACTATCCCATGCCCGACGGTGCGCTGGCCCTGCGCTTTGACTTTACGGCATATGCCGCCTTTGACTTGTTCATTCTGCAGCGCGAAAACGCAGATCGGGATTACGCGCCGGATGATCTGGAACTGGCCGAGCACTGGTTTGCGCAGTCGGACTCAGCGCAGCAGGAACGGCTGACCAGAACCATAATCGCCGGACTACCCGGATCAGAAGAGAGCTATACGCTCGACACATTGCGCGCCCGCATCGCAGCCTATGGCGACATGGATCACGCGGGTTCGCGCGCCCGGCTTGGGGCATTCCTGGACATCGTCCTGCCCATAGCCGAAGAAGAAGGCGTCCGGCTTTCGATCCATCCAGATGATCCGCCCCGCGATCTTTTTGGCCTGCCACGCATCGTTTCCACCAAGGACGACTTGGATTGGATCATAGCGCATAACCCGTCACCTGCGAACGGAGTAACCCTGTGCGCCGGTTCGCTGGGTGTCCGCGCCGACAATGACATGTTGGAAATAATCGAGAGCTTTGGGGAAAGGATTCACTTTGCCCATCTCCGTACCGTGAAGCGCGAGGCCGACCCCCGCAGCTTTCACGAGGATTGCCATCTGGCGGGTGACACCGACCTTGTTGCGATCATCCGGGCTCTGTTGGCGCTCGAGCGGCGGACGGGCAGGCAAATTCCCATGCGCCCCGACCATGGGCACCAAATTCTGCACGATCAGGAACACCAGTCCACACCCGGCTATCCGGCGATCGGGCGTCTGCGCGGCCTCGCGGAATTGCGGGGTGCCGCCGCCGCTTTGAAGGGGCTCGATACCACCGGAACTTGACTGCTGACATCAATGGGGAACGGATCGCACAACACGCGTTTGTCCAGACCACTTCCACTTTCGAGGAAACTTCTATGCCCCTGCCAAAGCGTCCGCTTCACCGCATTGCCTGCCTGGGCGAAGTGATGATCGAACTGATTGCCGGGCCGGATAATACAGCGTCCTTGGGTGTTGCCGGAGATACATACAATACTGCCGTTTATCTGTCGCGATGCCTGCGAGACAGTGCACATGAAATCTCGTATGTCACCGCATTGGGAAGCGACCCCTATTCAGACCGCATCGTTTCAGAAATGCGATCTCATGGTATCGACGCGAGTTTTGTCGAACGGCGTGAAAATCAGATGCCAGGCCTTTATGCGATAGAAACCGATGCTGAGGGCGAGCGCAGCTTTCACTACTGGCGGTCTGCTGCGGCTGCTCGTAGTCTTTTCCAAAGCCCGTGCAAGGTGACACTGGAGAGCCTGCACCGATTCGATCTTGTTAATTTGTCTGGGATCTCGATGGCAATTTTGCCTCAAACCGTTCGGGATCAGATCATCGGATGGGTGGACGTATTCCGCGAAAACGGGGGCACGATTGCCTACGACAGCAACTATCGCCCGCGCTTATGGGAGTCGGTCCACGCTGCGCGTCAGATCAATGATGCAATGTGGGCGCGTGCGGATATCGCGCTGCCATCTGCAGATGATGAAATGTCATTATATGGCGAGGCCAGCGCTGAGGAGGTGGTAAATCGGCTCCGAACCGCCGGTGTCACGCGCGGCGCTTTGAAACAGGGCGCCGATGGACCGATGGACCTGTTTTCCGGCGACACTCTGTTTCAGACTGAGCCAGTTGCAAAAGTTGTGGACAGTACCGCCGCCGGAGACAGTTTCAACGCAGGATACCTTGCCGCGCTTGCGAGGGGCGAGAGCAGTCTTGAGGCCGTGCGCGCGGGACACGAACTGGCGGCGCAGGTTATTCAACACCCCGGTGCCATAGTTACCGAAATCACCTGAAAGCCCGTTCAAACACGGAGGGCGACCGTTCTCGACCCAAGTGTTCAGACCTGCGCGCGCCACAAACGTCGGGTGCCGCCGCCAAATCATGGGGTGGCTTCGCTGAATCGCCGGGTGCGCCTTCCCGCAATCTTTGGACAAGAATTGCTGTCCCAGCGCCTGATGTCGTGCCGAGTGGATTGAAATCAAACAGAGAGGTTCGACCCTTCGAACCCGTCGAGCAGAGGTTTTCGGTTGGCCTGATGGCGCTGAATGAGCTTTCGCATAAGCTTGCCCTTTTCCGGAATATACCGCGCGGAATGCGCTTGAAACTGGGGATCGCAGCATTCCGGAAACAAATCTTTGATCTCTTGCTGAGCCTCGGTTGAAACCGACTTAAGCGCTTCGGGACCGGTAAAAAGGCTTTCTGTCGGTGTGCCATTGGACCAAATGATTTCGTGTGTGTCGAACAAGAGATGGAAATACACGACACCCTCGGGCGCGTCCTGCATGACATCAACGCCCTCCAACGAAAGAAGTTTGTTCGCTGGGATCAAGACATCTTTACAGTCAAACATACGCATGGCGATCGCCGAAGACACGAGGATGCGGTGCTGAGGCGAAACAATCAGGTCCTGGTTGGGGTAACCCTCCCCTAACGTGTTCGCACGGATCAGGATCGGCTTTAACCTTGGTTGAGCGTCAAGCTCAGCGCTGCTCAGGCCCCGCGAGCCGATCCAACGAATTGGTTTGTAGCCGTTGTCATAGGTTAGCACTTGATCTGAAACCTGCAGATCCTCGACCCGCACCAGCCCCTGCAGTGTTTCGATCAATGTTCCCGATGCGAAGCACAGCACATCCACAAACTTGCCCATGGCATTTGTCGGACCGGTTTCTGACTGGTCCAATAAGATGGTGTTTGAACCGTTGTCGTTCCAGGCGGCTGCTATCGCTGCGGTATTTACCGTTAACCCGTTGAAAAGCTCCAGCGGTTCCAGCGGTCCATTATTCGTCTTCACACCATACAACGCGATAGTTCCGTCTGGATTTATCTCCAGGCGGACAACGGGTTGCATATTCGTATTCCCTAGCCGCCAGACTTCGGGTGTATCAAACTCATACCTGTCACCATCCGCGAACCGGACCGTTTGACCACTTGTTCCGGGTACCTGGAACTGAAGTTCATTCGCAGCCCCCGCGGGACCGCCAACAAACAATTGAACTCCGTTGATTTGAAGGTTGAAGCTATTGTCCAACTTATCAAAATTGATAACGAGACCACCCCCGGGGCTCGTATCGATGAACTCAACGGGATCACCGTCTGCGATGCTGAAGTCTGCCATTTAGTTCCCGATCATTCCTGAAATTCGCGCCATTGCCAGAACACGCACGCTTGTCACACCTGACAGTGTACTGACCCATTTCGTAGCATTGGGAAAGGGTTGCGTTGCGTTTTCTTGGACTTTTAGTTGATGAAAATTAAGGTCCAAAGCTTTGTTTTCAATTAATAGCTTACTTCCGAGCTCCAGCATGATCGCATTGAAAACCCGTCAATCCCCAATGATGCGTTTCGTTCCCAGGAAACTACAGCCCGCAGTTGGCGATCAAATCATAGTTTAGAGAGGATCAAGGCTGAACGCGGCGAACCGGCAGGGCATGCTACTTTGACGGGCTCGCAAGTACGCCCAAAGGGCAACAATCCTGTAGGTGTCGGCGTCAGACACAACGCAAACAGGGTCGCGAGACCGAGCCCGGCCGAGAACACATCGCGAACCAACTGAAATGCTGAACTCGGGTCGGGAATCGTCATCCGCCAATCGCGGAGAACCGGATTTCGAAAACATCAGGAAGAAGCAGAACAGCATGACTCCGGCAACAACCGAGATATAGCACCAGCTCAGGCCGCTTACTCGCCAGGATCAGATCGAGCGGTAGATGCCACCAGTGAATTCCACGTTCAGGGGCGTGAGAATCAAGATGGCGATCATCGCCTTCGAAGCCAAGCCCAGAACGATAGAGAAACCGGGCTAGGCCGCCAGATGGGCACTGGGTTTTTCCTCTGACATTCAGGTCCTCCGTTACGACGAAATTAAGGCAGGTCTTCCTGTGCCAGTCCATTGCAACCGAACTATTCGGGCAGATATTTCTCCGACCATTCGGTGCCGGCCGCACCCCTCTCGATCATCCGTTGGATTTGCGCCGTGTCGTATCCAAGCTTCGCCAGAATCTCGGCCGTCTGCGCTCCGTATTTGGGCTTCGGACCCGGAATGGTAATCCGACCCGTGGTGGGGCGCACCGCGTTCGGCGCGACCAGATCACACCAGCGTCCCATCGGGTGCTCATCATGGCGGATGACGCGGAAAGTATCCTGAGTAATGTCGACGTCACCCGCGCTTTCCAGTTGTAGTGCCTTGTCGCGTGTCTCGAGCAGCGAGGCCAGTGGAACAACAGTGCTTGCGCCCCCGAAAGCCTGCCGCCAGTAGGATAGTGGTTTGAGCCGGAAGCGCTCTGCCAGATCACCGTGCAGATCATCCGTGGCTTTGTCGGCAAGATCGGCCAAGTCCGGTACTTTTGCCAGAACGGCTTGCCGTTCAGTGGGCGCTGCGAAAAACATCCATTGATCCGCCGCCTCGTAGCAATGATAGAAAGGCCCCCAACCCAAAGCTCCGCGACCCGAGGGTTCATCAAAGGGCGCACGTCCGTCATAGTCGTACATGAACTGCGCCTGAATGAGGTTGCCCGCACCTGCCAGCGAGGCCCGCGCAACGCCCCCCTGCCCCGTTTCGCGCAACCTCAGCAAAGCGCCGCCAAGGGCAACGCAGGCACAGAACCCGGTCAGCACGTCAATGGTTCCGAAATGCGCGTGTTCTTCGGGCGTCTCCATACCACCGCCGAACCGCACCATGACACCGGTGGCTGCCTGCGCCAGATCGTCATATCCCAGATGATCGGACTTGGGTCCGCGCATCGGCCCGCCAAAGGCATCCAGTTGCACAAGGATTAGCCGCGGATTGATCGAAGCCAGAAGTTCCGGCGACAAGCCCAGCTTGTCGCGCTGCTGATCGGTCCCGTTCATGGTGATGACATCCGCGTCGGCGATGAGTTTGCCCAGCGCCTCCTGCCCTTCATCGCTACGAAGATTAAGAAGGATGCTCTTCTTGCCGCGCTGTGCGTGGATGCCGAACACGACTGTATTCCACGGGTCGACAGACGGCTCGACCGGTTGAACCAGCGTCACTTCGGCGCCAAACCGTGCCAAAGTAGAACCGATGGTCGGGCCCGCGATGACATTTGTCAGATCCAGAACCTTCAGCCCGTCAAGCCAGCCGCTGCTGCCGGTGACACCTCCGCTACGCGGCCTGTCGGCCAGCAACTCGTTCAGATCAGCCGCAATCGGGCCGGTTTTCTTGGACGCACCGTCATCCCCCGACAGCCAGGCAACATTGCCCATCTGGCGCATCTCGCCATGGCGCGCGTCCTCAACCCGAAATACCAGTCCAGAGGCCAGCGCATGAGGATCGGCCAGCCATTCCTTGCTGAACCGCTGCGCCGTGGCCGGAGCCTTGGCAGTGCCGAACAGCTCTTCCCATTCATGGGCGGGACGGGTGAGAAACGCCTCTTTCATAGCCGACGACACGCGAGCCCTATCGGAAGGTCCGACCGGGTAGTTGCGCATCGACCATTCGGCGGGCCAGTCCTTGGTGTCCAGATAAGCCGAGAAGTCCGGTAACTCGTCCGCCAGCTCACCAAGTCCCAGCGTCTCGAGAACACGACGCGGGTGCGTGGCGACCGATCCCGACACAACATAAAAACCGCGCCCATCCGCGCAAGTGTAGGTGCGATAAAACGGGTCGAGGTATTCCGACAGCTCGTCGAATTTCAAGTTCATCGGCAAGCCCTCAGCGGCCCGACGATCTAGTTCCACCTCGCGCGGGGATTTGTAGCGTTCTGGGTAATCTTCGATCTGTTCGCAATTGTAGATCAAACCCTCCAGCAAAGACGAGGCCAATGGGACTTCGATATGGTCACCCCCATTGCGGTCACGCGCGTTCAGAGCAAACAGCACAGACATGGCTCCGAAACTGGCTCCGTAGGCCGAGGCCAATGTCAGCGGTGTAAACGACGGGTTTATTCCCATCAGTCGGCGGTTTAGTCCCATATCGGTAAATTGACCGGTGTAAGCAGCGATCACTGCCTCCCACGCTGGCAAGCCTGCAAGCTCGGGGTCGGTCGAGGCAAAGCCGGGCATCGACAGGTAAATTAGCTGATCATTTGCGGCGCGCAGAACATTAGCCCCCAGTCCCAACCGATCCATGACGCCGGGCCGGAAATTTTCAAGAACTACATCGGCGCGTTTTGCCAGTTCGATAGCTGTCTCGCGCCCCAGATCCGTCTTAAGGTCCAACGTCAGTACTTTTTTCCCGCGTGAGATCATGTCGAAGGCCGGATCATCAAAGGCCGGGCCTCCGGGCCGGTCGATACGGATGACCTCAGCCCCCATATCGGCCAGCATCATACCAACGAGCGGAGCGGCAAGGTATTGCCCGAAATCAAGGACTCGAATGTGGGAAAGAGGACGATCAGACATGTCACACCTGCACTAATTTTTCTGAATGGGCGCTTCGTTCTCGTGAAACCTACGCACAACCTTAGAAATTGAACACTGGCCTAAACCTGATGCTCACCCTAATATTATGTTATGGAAAAGCTGATACGACCCACCGCCGGATCGCTGAATGCTCTGTTGGTTCTCGAAGTGGCGGTGCGCCATTCGAGCCTGTCTCGCGCGGCCGGGGAACTGGGGTTGAGCCAACCCGCAGTATCGCGCCATATCACGACTCTGGAAGACCGGCTCGGGCAGCCGCTTTTTAAGCGCAATAACAATCAAATCACGCCTACTGAAAACGCGGTCAGGCTGGCCGACGCCATAGCGCTGGGATTTGGCCATGTAGATCAGGCCTGGACCGATATCTTGGCCCCACCAGACCGGAAAGAGGTGACTCTGGCCTGCACTTTCGGCTTTGCCGACCAGTGGCTGATGCCGCGATTTTCCGACCTGCGCCACCATCTGGGCGACGGCCGGGTCCGCGTTGTTACGACGGACCAGTTAGGGGACATCGATCTCAGCCGATTGGATGCGGCTGTGGTGTGGGATCCGACGCGCCAGCCAGAACGCCCCTGTTTTCCGCTTATCCGATCTGAAACTTTTCCGATCTGCAGCCCGGAATTTCTTGAGACACACCCCGAAGCAAAAGAATGTATTTCCAACCTCGCCGCGAGTCTGTTTCTGCATTTCGATATCGGAGAGTCGGGTTTCCTGACCTGGGACAAGTGGTTTGCCCAAACAGGCCTTGAGCCTCCGACCTTTGGGCAGTTCTCGTCCTTTGACGCTTATCCATTCCTGCTGCAATCCGTCCGTCGCGGAGAAGGCATCGCCCTTGGTTGGAACGGTCTTGTCGATCAGTCGCTGGCCAAGGGTGAAGTGCTGCGCCTTGGGCCATCCGTATCGGATCGGGAGGTGTCTTACTTTCTGCAGCATCGTCCAGTTCGCAGCGATAACGGTGTCCTCGGACGGATGCTGCGCTGGTTCGAGCGGGCGGCATCCGAGCAAGCTACCCACCCCAGAAGCGCACGCCTTCCTGAATCAGAAGGGTTCGAAAATCAGCACCTTTGATATCGCAAATTGCGATCCCTTCGTTGATCGACCGAAAAATCGTCAATCGCCAGAATTTCCCTGCGAGTTTCTATCATCTGAGGCTGTCATGTCTGGTGATATCTTGCGCGGGAACCTCTTAAACCCAATCCCGACCGGTCATGTTGAGCACC
The DNA here is from genome assembly GCF_022347725.1 of Ruegeria sp. Ofav3-42. Lineage (GTDB taxonomy): Bacteria > Pseudomonadota > Alphaproteobacteria > Rhodobacterales > Rhodobacteraceae > Ruegeria. The sequence goes on along the minus strand of NZ_JAKRGB010000012.1, from coordinate 92,962 downwards.
CAAGTCTATTCATCGTCAAAAACCGGTCGCGGCGAACCTTTTTTGTCCAGTGCAACAAATACAAAGTCCGCATCCGTCACCTTCTCGGCCTTTCCCGAGTATCTTGGCCTTGCCCAAGCATCTACGTGAATCCGCATCGATGTTCGCCCAACCGCTCGTAGTGTCGCGTAAAGGGTGACTTCGTCTCCGACCTTGACCGGCCTGAGAAACTTCATGGCTTCGACGGCCACCGTAGCACCACGCCCTTGCGAAACACGCCCAGCTATGTTTCCCGCCGCCATATCCATTTGAGACATAAGCCATCCGCCGAAGATGTCGCCAGAAGGATTGGTATCCGCCGGCATGGCAATAGTGCGGATAACCAGCACGCCTTCGTCTTGCTGCCTGCCATGAGTCGCGAGGTCCAATCCACGCGCCAGAGCCGCTTCAATGTCATCATTCATTTTCTGACCTCTCCCGTTTTGGTACCAGGGTCATGCATTTAGACTTAGCACAGGTCCCGATGACTAGCCGCTAGAGTGATGCATTGGACCGCCTTTGTAGCGCGGAAAGCCGTAGCCATTGACAAATACCACGTCGATATCTCCGGGTTTTTCGGCGATGCCTTCGCGCAAAATGTTAGCGCCTTCCTGATGCAGGGCATGTATACAACGCTCGGCAATTTCGTGGTCCGATAGCATCCGACGCGCTATCCCGGCCTTTTCGGCGACGCTTTGAATCAGCGATCTAACGTCCTCGTCCAGTGTGGCGTTGCCGCCGTCGTAGCGGTAGAATCCGGCCTGTGTCTTACGGCCTTTGCGCCCCATTTCGACCAGTTGGTCATGTACCTGAAACGCATTCGGATGCACTGTCCCATCCGGCAGCGACTTGCGCATCAGATAGCCGATATCGATGCCCGACAGGTCCAGCACCTGAAAAGGCCCCATGGCCATACCAAACCGTCGCAGTGCGGCGTCCACCGTCTCGGGCGAGCCGCATTCCAGCATGAGAAGCCCCGCCTCGCGCTGATAGGCCTGATACATGCGGTTGCCGATGAACCCGTGGCAAACCCCAGCGATGACGCCAATTTTGCCCAGCTTTTTCATGACTGCTGCTAAAGTTGCCGTGACTTCGGGGGCTGTGCGGTCGGTACGAATGACCTCGACCAGTTTCATGATCTGAGCCGGGCTGAAGAAATGCAGACCCGCCACCCGGTCCGGGCGCGCCGTGGCCGATGCGATCTCGTCAATGTCCAGATACGAAGTGTTTGTGGCCAGAATGGCAGTCGGGTGGCAGACCTGATCCAGCTTTTCGAAGATCTTCTTTTTTATCGCCATGTCTTCGACTGCGGCTTCGATCACCAGATCGCTTTGTGCCAAGTCTTGGTAGTCTGTGGTGGGGGTGACTTTTGCCAGAATGACCTCGGCATGCGCGCAATCCAGCTTGCCACGTTTGACGGCCTGTTCAAGGTTGGAGCGAACACGCTCGATCCCGGCCTGCGCGGCTTCGTCCGATATTTCAACCAACGTGACCGGGATGTTTTGCGATGCGAAGACTTGTGCGATCCCTGCCCCCATGGTGCCCGCGCCAATGACGGCCACACTATTGATTTCAGCGGCCTGCGACAGGTCCAGACCTTCGACTTTGTGCGTCGCACGCTCGGCAAAGAAAATATGGCGCAGCGCGGTGGATTGCGGGCTTTTGCGCAACTCCAGCGACAGCGCACGTTCGGCATCAAGCCCGGCCTGAAAGTCAGAGCCCGTGGCCGCCTGAACCGCATTGATGACCGCCAGTGGCGCATCCAGCCCGCGTTTGCGCTTGGCACACATTGCACGCCATTGATCGAATACATCGGGATCAAAGCTGTCAGGACCAATGGGCCGGTTCAGCTTGAAAAGAGTCGGGTCCACGCCCGCCAGCGTTGTCGCAAAAGAAAGCGCGTCGGGTTCGAGATCGTCGGCAATTGCATTGATCAGCCCGCTTTCCAGAGCCTTTTGCGCGCTGACTGGTTTGCCCTCAACCGCCATCTCCAACGCGGGCTCGACCCCGATCAGGCGCGGCAGCCGCTGTGTACCACCCGCGCCGGGGACAAAGCCCAGGTTGACCTCGGGCAGGCCCAATCGCGCGTCCGCCGTCGCGATCCGATGCGAACAGGCCAGCGCGATTTCCAAGCCACCGCCAAGCGCCTGACCGTGGATCGCCGCGACAACCGGCTTGGGACAGGATTCAATGAACAGCACCAGATCGTTCAGGTGCGGCGGCACGGGCGGCTTGCCCAATTCCGAGGCATCTGCCCCCGCCATAAATGTCCGACCCGCACAAATCAGCACCACCACGGCGACCTCGGGATCGGCCGAGACGGCCTGAAACGCATCCCACAAGCCCTGCCGCACGGCCTGCGAAATGGCGTTGACCGGCGGAGCATCCACCCGGATCAGCCCAACCTGTTCCGTTCGCGTCACTTTTACGGCGCTCATGCCTTGTCCTCCGGCTTGTGTGATGGGTTGCGGGTATCTGTACAGAAATTTCGATGGATCGGGGTATAGAGAGTTTCGATCCCTGCCAGAGGCAAACCCTATGGGTATGCAAATCCAATCTATATGTTTTTCGTATGCCCAGCAGTTAAAAATGATATTTTTATTATCGCAAGACGCTCTCTACCCTGACCGGCAATCAGAGAAGGCCCCGCACCAGGTTGGGCCGGAACAGGAATTGCGAGGTTATTATGACAAATCTGGGATATCTCGTGACCCGTGCCGCCCGTTTCTGGGCAGACCGGGTTGCTCTCAAGGACGAACGCGTCACGCTGAGCTACGCACAGGTGGACGACCGCACGAACCGCTTGGCCACCGCGCTGGCAGGGCTGGGCGTCGTCAAAGGTGACCGGGTTGCGGTACTGGCCTGGAACCGGGTCGAGATTGCTGAGGCCGAGGTGGCGCTGTTGAAAGGTGGCTTTACCCGTGTGCCGATCAACGCGCGGCTTTCGGCGGATGAAGTGGTGCATGTCTGTGCCGACAGCCAGGTGCGCGTACTGATCACGGATGAGGCGCATCTGCCCGCCGCCCAGCGCGCGCTGACGGAAAACCCCGAATTGCAGACGCTGCTGGTCATGGGTGAAGGCGGCAGCTACGAAGACGCGCTTGCACAGGCCGATAACGGCCCGGTCAGCGTCGAAACCAACCCCGACGACATTGTCGTGCACCACTATACCTCGGGGTCCTCGGGGGTTCTGAAGGCTGCGATGCATTCTGTGCGCAACCGTCGCGCAATCCTGCGCAAAATCACGTTCCGGTCGCGCCTGTATCCCGATCAACCTGAAACCTTTCTTCACGTGGGGCCCATAACCCATGTGTCGGGGATGGCATTGCTACCCATGCTTTCGCAGGGGCACACCAATATCATCCTGTCGCGGTTTGACGTGGACAATTACCTTTCGACGCTAGAGCGTGAAAAGGTGACACAGACCTATCTGGTCCCGACCATGATCAACCGCATCCTCGCCGCACCGAACCGGAGCGCTTACGACCTCTCCTCCCTCAAACTGCTGCGGTACGGTGCGGCACCCATCTCTCCCACTCGCTTGCGCGAGGCGGTCGAGTTCTTTGGTCCGATCCTGAATCAGGGTTATGGCGCCGGCGAGGTTTGCTCCTCGGTCACGCTGCTGACTGAGGCGGACCATAAGCTGGCACTCGACAGCCGACCCGAACTGTTCCAATCCTGCGGTCGCGCATTGTTCGATACCGAGGTCAAGGTGGTTGACGACAATGGCACGGAAATGCCCGTCGGAGAAGCAGGCGAACTGGTCGTGCGTGGCGAAGACGTCATGCAGGGCTATTACAACGCCCCCGAACTGACCGCGCCGGTGCTGAAGAACGGGTATTACCACACCGGTGACATCGCCTATGTGGACGAGACCGGTTACATCTTCATTATCGACCGAAAGAAGGACATGATCGTTACCGGCGGGTTCAATGTTTACCCCAACGAGGTCGAACACGCCCTGTTTGAGCGCCCCGAAGTTTATGAGGCCTGCGTCGTTGGGGTGCCCGACCCGGACCTGGGCGAGGCCGTGAAGGCCGTGATCGTTCCGCGAAAGGGTGCTTCGGTCGACGCTAACGCCCTGATTGAGCATTGCATTGAAAAGCTTGGGAAATTCAAAAAACCTCATTCGGTGGATTTTGTCGATGAACTGCCCAAAAACGACGCGGGCAAAATCCTGCGGAGGCAGGTGCGCGACGGATATTGGGCCAACTCAGATCGGAAGGTGTGACCATGACTCAAGGATTGAACCGCGCCACATCCGGGCTTGAGACCGGGGCTTTTGCCACCTTGCGCACGAAGGTGCATGATCTTCTGTATGATGAGATGATCCCGTTCGAACGCGAAAACGGGTTGAGCCACGAAACCCGGTTCGAACGTGCGCAACTGGAAGAATGGTGGAAACGCTCGCGCGAGTTGGGAATTTATGGCTGCAACCTGCCCGAAGAGTTCGGCGGGCTTGGTCTTTCGATCGATCAGCTTTGTACGCTCAAGGCCGATTGCACACGTTCAAACGCGGCGCTTTACGGTTGTGTTCTGGGCGAAAACGGCGGCCCGATGCGGATTGGATATATCATCACGCGCGCCACGGATGAGCAGAATGAAGAGTTTTTCTATCCCGCCGCGCGCGGCGTACGGGCCGGGTGTTTCGCGCTGAGCGAACCCAACGCGGGGTCGGATGCCATGCGCATCGAAACATCGGCCGTGAAAGACGGTGACGATTATATCATCAACGGGCACAAGCGCTATATCACCGCATCTCGCACGGCGGATTTTGCCATTGTCATGTGTGTCACCGACCCAGAGGCGGGCGCAAATGGGGTGACTGCCTTTCTCATTGATGCGGCTTCGCCCGGATATCGGGTCGAGGGGCATTACCTGCCGATGTCCGGACAGCATATCGACAACGACATTATTCTGGAAAACGTCCGGGTTCCCGCGCGAAATATCCTTGGGGGCTTGGGCAACGGGTTCAAACTGGGCATGGAGCGGATCAACATCAACCGCTTGCTGCAATGCCCGACCATGTTGGGCCATGCGCAGTTCGCGCTGGAACAGGCGGTCGATTATGCCAACCGTCGGGTCCAGTTCAAACAACCTATCGCCAACTTTCAGGCGATCCAGCACATGCTGGCCGACATGAAAACCGCCAATTTCGCGGCGCATTCCATGATCCACGCGGCCGCCGCCAAAGCGGACCGGGGCGAAAACATCCGCACCGAAGCCGCCATGTGCAAGGTTTTTGTCGCCGAAAATGCCTTTCAGGTGGCCGACAAGGCGATCCAGATTCACGGCGCGACCGGCATGACCAAGAACCACCCCGTCGAATGGGTATTCCGGCGCCTGCGTATGTTCCGCGTTCTGACCGGAAGCTCGGAAATTCAGCGCAATACCATCGGCAAAGGTATTCAGAAAGAGTGGCAGAAGGCAAATCCGGAGGCTGTACAATGACGAATGACTGGTCGTTTCTGAACGGGATGCGCATCGTCGATCTGTCGCGTCTTTTGCCGGGGCCCTTTGCCACACAAACCCTGGCCGATCTGGGTGCCGAGGTCATCAAGATCGAAGAACCCAAGCACGGAGATCCGGGGCGTCGGCTGGGCAAAGACATGTTCGCGCGTCTGAATCGCAACAAGAAATCCCTGACGCTGGATCTGAAATCCGATGAGGGCAAGGCGGTTCTGACCGACCTGCTTAAAGGCGCGGATGCGGTGATCGAAAGCTTCCGGCCCGGCGTGATGGAAAGGCTGGGCTTCGGGTACGAGGACGTGTGCGCGCTCAACCCGGCAATCGTCTATTGCTCGCTGTCTGGTTTCGGCCAGACCGGCCCCTATCGCCAACGCGCCGGGCATGACATCGATTTTCTGGCGCTGTCGGGTTATTTCGCCGTGCCCAGTCAGGTCAATGACAAGCTGGCCCGCCCGAAGGTTCGTCTGTCGGACTACGCCGGTGCAATGTATGGCGCGCTTTCACTGGCGGTGGCCATGGGATCGGCCAAAATGAGTGGTAAAGGCCAGTACCTGGACGTCGCGATTACGGACGCCATGGTCAACTGGTCCGCGCCTCTGGTGCGCATCGCACATGAGTTGTGCGAAGGGGACCCGGACAAAATGTCCTTTGTCATGCCCGACAATGACATCTTTGAAACCAGTGACGGCGGGTATATTGCAATCGGTTTGTTCGAAAACAAGTTCTGGGTGCAGCTGGCCACAATGATGGACAGCGAATTCCCGCAACTTGGCCAACCTGAATATGCTACCAACCAACTGCGCAACCAGCGCAAGCGCGAAGTGCATACGATGATGACCGAGATGTTCGCCTCGAAATCGCTGGTCGAGTGGGAATCGTTGTTCCGCCCCACCGATCTGCCCTGGGCGGTAGTCTATCAGGACATGCGCCTGTTCGACGACCCACACCTGCAGGATCGCGGCATGTTCGGAGAGCTGGGCGAAGGCGAAAACAAGAGCTTTCAGGCTGGCTATCCGACCAAGTTCTCGGGCGGTCTGAACGAATTCAACCGCGCCCCGCCCAGCAAAGGACAGGATACCGACGAGATTCTTCGCGGGCTGGGCCATGACGATGCCGCCATTCAGGCGATGCGCGACGCAGGAGTGATCTGATGACCGAGGCTTTTATCTGCGATGCAATCCGCACGCCTATCGGGCGTTATGGTGGAGGGCTGTCTTCGGTTCGTGCTGACGATCTCGGGGCAATCCCGCTGCGCGCACTGATGGAACGCAATCCACAAATAGACTGGGCAGCGGTCGATGACGTTCTGTTCGGCTGCGCCAATCAGGCGGGCGAGGACAACCGCAATGTGGCACGCATGTCGTCTTTGCTGGCCGGGCTGCCGGACACTGTGTCCGGGACCACGCTGAACCGGCTGTGCGGGTCCGGACTAGATGCGGTCAGTTACGGCGCGCGCGCGATCCGGGCCGGGGATGCCGACTTGATCATCGCAGGCGGTGTCGAAAGCATGAGCCGGTCGCCCTTTGTAATGCCCAAAGCAATGTCTGCTTTTTCGCGTGCGGCCGAGATACATGACACTACCATAGGCTGGCGCTTCGTGAACCCGTTGATGAAAGCGCAATGCGGTGTCGACTCGATGCCGGAGACCGCCGAAAACGTGGCGGAGGACTTCGCTATCAGCCGTGAAGATCAGGACGCCTTTGCCCTGCGCTCGCAACAGCGCGCAGCTGACGCGCAGGCTGCTGGGTTTTTCGCTGAAGAAATCACTCCTGTGACCATTCCCCAGCGAAAGGGCGACCCGCTTGTCATAGACACGGACGAACATCCCCGTCCCGATACCACGCTGGCGGGTCTGGCCAAGCTGCGCACACCTTTCCGCGAAGGCGGGTCGGTGACGGCGGGCAATGCCTCGGGCGTAAATGACGGCTCGGCGGCGCTGATCATTGCCAGCGAAGGGGCCGCCAAACGCTATGGCCTGACACCCCGCGCGCGCATCGTCAGTGCTGCGGCGGCTGGGGTCGCCCCGCGGATCATGGGGTTCGGCCCGGCACCGGCCACGCAGAAGTTGCTGGCACGTACAGGGCTGCAGATCGACCAAATTGATGTGATCGAATTGAATGAAGCCTTCGCCGCGCAAGCTTTGGCCGTAACCCGCGCCCTGGGCCTGCCCGACGATTCGCCACAGGTGAATCCAAACGGCGGCGCGATCGCACTAGGCCATCCCTTAGGCATGTCCGGCGCGAGACTGGCACTGACTGCGACACATCAACTGCAGCGAACAGGGGCGACCCGCGCGATCTGCACAATGTGCATCGGCGTCGGTCAGGGAATTTCGCTTTTGTTGGAGCGGGTTTAAGCCAACGAGCACAGGTTCCGCCAATGACGCGCGAACAAATGGGTTTCGTCATATGATTTTCCTATAACGAAAATCGAAAGATAATATTACCCTAATGGCCTAAAGCGGCGATAGCCTTTGAAAATGGATTTTCAGGCAATGGCGCATTGCCACGAACTCGATGGGAGGAGAACCATGACAAATCTAGGATGGATGAAGAGCCTGGCCGCAGGTGCGGCGCTGGTTCTGAGCGGAACACTGGCGCAGGCCGCCGATTTCCCGGAGCGCCCGATCGACATGATTGTCGGCTTTAAGGCCGGCGGCGGAACCGACACTTATGCACGCGCGCTGGCCAGCGCAGCCGAGGCACATACCAGCGGTCAGCCGGTTGTGGTGGTCAACAAGCCCGGCGGCGGCGGTCTGGTTGGTGGACGTTTTGTAGCGGATCAGCCGCCCACAGGTTACACCCTGTACCTGGCCTCGGCGGGCTCGATGGTCCTTAAGAACCTGATCAAACCGCAGGTTGTTTCGACCGATGACTTCAAAATGGTCGGCACCATCGGCGAACTGACCGCGGGTATCTTCGTACCTGCCAGCTCGCCCATTCAATCGCTGGACGAACTGATCGAAACCGGTAAATCATCAGACACAGCATTGCGCTGGGGCCATACCGGTCGCGGCAATGTCTGGCACATGGCCGGCCTGGGCGTGCTGAAGCCAAATGACGTCAAAGCCAAGGACGTACCGTTCAAGGGTGGATCCGGCGTCCGCGCCGCGCTGGCCAGCTCTGAGGTCGACTTTGGCGTGATGGGTGCGCATCTGGGCCGTGGTTTTGAGGATGAGGTCCGCCTGTTGGCGGTTCTGTCCAACACCCGCCATCCGGCAGCACCCGACGCACCGACGGCCAAGGACCTGGGAGTCGCATTCATTCCGGTATCCTCGCCCATGATCGTTATGGCTCCGGCAAGAACGTCTGATGAGGTTGTAGCACAGCTGTCGGACGCTGTCGTGGCAATCACTCAGGATGAAGCCTTCCTTGAAACGCTGACCACTGCAGGTTTGCCAACCGCAAGCATCAACGGCCCGGATACCGCCGCCAATATCGAGGCATCGAAGGCGGATTGGGGCAAGCTGCTGGAAGGTCTGGAATGACCCAGAACGTAGACATTGACGTGGCGCGCAAAACAGCGCGCCACAACATCGCAGCAGGCGCGGCGCTGACCGCGCTGGCCGCCTTCTTTTTCTGGAAATCCTTCAACATCTCACTGGATTTTGTTGACGAGGAAGGTGTAGGACCGCGGTTCTTCCCGCAGGCCATTTGCGTGGCGCTTGGACTGATCGGAGTGACCCTGGCAGTGTTCGGCATCAGGGGCCAAATCGCTCCGGCCGACAAAAGCAGTTTTGACGCGAAACGCTTCTTTTCAGACGCCGTGCCGCTGTTCCTGCTGGGTCTGGCCTTTGTCTGGATGTTCGGTGCCTTCGGCTACATCGTTGCTTGTTTCATACTGCTGCTAGTCGCATCACTGCTGTTCGCCGTACGTCCGCCGGCGCTGATCCTACTGCCGGTGATCGGTACGATCACTTTGTACCTGCTGTTCTTCAAGCTGATGACGGTGTTCGAACCAGCCGCGACAATCTTCAACCCTCTGTCCCTGCTTGGGCTGAAGTGAGGTAAGCCACATGGAACTCCTAAACGGTTTCTACACCATTTTCACCACCCCCGAGACCCTGATGTTCGTGGTTCTGGGCTCGATCCTGGGTGTGATCGTGGGTGCGGTACCCGGCCTGACAGCCTCGGCCGCCATCGCGATGCTGGTGCCCATCACCTATTACATTGACCCTCTGTCGGCGCTGGCGTTCCTTTATGTCATCGGCAAGGCCGGGCGGTTTGGCGGGTCCATCTCGGCTATTCTCTTCAATACGCCCGGCACGACAGCCGCTGCTGCGACGGTCATCGATGGGCACGCGCTGACCAAGAAAGGTCAGGCGGGCAAGGCCCTGAAGACCGCCACGACTGCTTCGGTCATCGGCGACTATATTGGTGAGTTCATGCTGATTTTCGGCGCGCTGACCATCGCGCAGCTGACCCGTGAACTGGGGCCGCCGGATTACTTTGCCATCTATGTCTGTGCCTTCCTGATCATCGGCTCGGTAATCTCGGACTCGGTCCTCAAGGGCATCGCTTCAACCCTGTTCGGCGCAACGCTGGCGATGATCGGGCTGGACCCGATCACATCCGAGCCGCGCTACAGCTTTGGCATGGTTGAACTGTATAACGGGTTCTCGCTGGTACCTTTGCTGATTGGTATGTTCGTGATTTCTGAAGTGTTCGCGCAGGTACAGGCTGCCCGGTCCGGACAATCGCATCATGATGAGATCGCTGCCCGCAAGCCTGAAGATGATCAGTTCAGCTGGGTCGAATTTATTCGCTGCCTGCCCTTCATAGGCCGTGGGTCTGCAATCGGCGCGCTGGTGGGTTTGATCCCCGGTGTCGGCTCGGCTGTGGCCTGCTTCGTGGCTTACGGCTCGTCCAAGGCCAAAGCCAAGAACAAGGACGAATGGGGCAAAGGCGCCATCGAAGGCGTGGCTGCGCCCGAGGCTGCCAACAACGCTGTGTCGGGACCATCCATGATCCCACTGCTGGCGCTTGGCGTGCCCGGCTCGACTATCGCGGCAATGCTGATGGGCGTTTTCCTAATCCACGGTATTCAGGTCGGCCCCAAGATCTTCGAGACTTCGGGCGACATCGTCTATGGCCTATTTGCCGCCGGTCTGATCGGTATCGCGCTTTATGGTCTGATCGGATGGTTCCTGGGGCCGCTGATCGGCCGGGTCATCGACAAGGTACCGCAGCGGCTGATCTACCCGACCATTCTGGCGGTGGCTCTGATTTCTGCCTATACCGCGCGGTCGTCAATGTTCGACGTGCTGGTGGCCTGCATCTTCGGTCTGATCGGGTATTTCATGCGGACGCTGAATTTCAGCCCCGCAGCCGCGATCATTGCATTTGTGCTGGCACCGGGTGCCGAGCAGGCGCTGCGCCAGTCGGTGCTGCTGACCGACGACGGGTTCGGTATATTCCTGCACCGTCCTGTTGCGTTGGTCTTCTTTGCCATCCCCGTGATCGCAATCGGTATCCGCATCATCGGAAGGATGCGCGCCCGCAAGACCGCTCCGGCCGAGTTGCAGACCTGACAAACCCCTGCCCGAGCGCCTCAACAGAGTGCTCGGGCAAAACAACAGGAATTCTGAGGATATGCTGGACGACACCACCTCTAATCTACAGCAATATCTGAACGCCCTGCGCGCTGATGGCTTTGGCGGCGATATCGCCGATGACCAAGCCGCGCGGCTGGTCGGGGCGACCGACAACAGCATCTATCACATCGCACCACAGGCAATCCTGTTCCCCCGGGGTACAGCCGATGTTGCGTGCGCCGCCACGCTTGCGGATCGGTTCAGCATCGCGTTAACCGCCCGCGGCGGCGGGACCGGCACCAATGGCCAGTCGCTGAACGACGGCGTGGTGATCGACATGTCGCGGTACATGACTGACATCCTATCTTTGGATACGGATGCGGGCACCGTCACGGTCGAACCCGGCGTGGTGCTGGATCAGCTCAACGCAAATCTCAGGCCGCACGGCTATTTCTTCGCGCCTGCGGTTTCCACATCTTCGCGGGCGACGGTGGGCGGTATGTTCGCCACCGATGCCAGCGGCAAGGGCAGTCGAATCTATGGCCGCATGTCGGACCATGTCCTGACCGCCGATATCATTCTGGCCAATGGGCGAGGTGTTTCAGTCGCCACTCACGGAAGTTTGGATGAAGAATTGGGTCGCATTGCGACTGCAATCCACGACGACCTGGACTCCCACGCTCAAGAGATCGCCCGCCGGTTTCCCGTCATGAACAGGGGCCTGACCGGCTATAACCTGGACGAGGCGCGCGGAGACGCGGGCGATCTCAACTTTATCAAGCTGTTGGCCGGGTCCGAGGGCACGCTGGCCGTGACCACCGGTCTGACGCTGCGCATCACGCCGATCCCAAAAACCCGCGCCCTGACGGTACTGGCCTATGACAATTGTGTCGCGGCACTGGATCATGTTCCGTTTCTGATTAAATCCGAACCAGCGGCAATCGAGTTTCTGGACGACAAAATCCTCGCCCTTGCTGCTGCCTCGCCGATGTGGAGCGAGGTGGAAAGTGTACTGGGTCAGATTGGTGATGCTGGCGGTTTTCTGTTCGTGGAATTTACGGGCGACAGCGATGACGAAGTGCGCGCGGGTCAGGACCGTCTGGCGCATATTCTCGATCAGAGCCACATCCCCCTCACCGCTCAGGTGACCACAGCCGAGCCAACCGAAATGTCGGCGCTGTGGGAAATGCGCAAACGTTCTGTGGGTCTGTTGGCTGCGGTGGAAACCAGCCGCATCGGCCTGCCCTTTGTCGAAGATGCCGCTGTGCCGCCGGAAAACCTGTCGGCCTTCGTTTCCGAGTTCGGTCAGTTGCTGGGTTCTCGGGGCCTGACCTACGGCATGTTCGGCCATGCAGATGTGGGCTGTGTCCACGTGCGCCCGATGCTGAACATGCGCGACCCTGCGGACCGGGACCAGATCCGCCCGATCTCGGACGCGGTGTCGGCGCTGTGCCAAAAGCACGGTGGCCTTATCTGGGGCGAACATGGCAAGGGAATGCGCGGCGAGTACGTTGAAACATATGTGGGCCCCGACCTCTATGCGGTGATGCGTCGGATCAAAGCCGCTTTCGACCCAGATAATCGGTTGAACCCCGGCAAACTGGTGACGGCGGATGGCAGCGATCTGGCTGTGATGAAGCTGGACGCCGCGCCGATGCGCGGCGCGCGCGATGCCCAGATTGACGAAACCGCCTATGCCGATTTTGACCGCGCAATTGCATGCAACGGAAACGGTGCCTGCCACAACTGGGCATTCAACGATCCGATGTGTCCATCCTACAAGGCGACACGCGACAAGATTCAGGCCCCTAAAGGGCGCGCCAGCTTGTTTCGCGAATGGGCGCGGCTGCGTTCGACCGATCAGGATGTCGGGCCAGTCGAAGAGGCGCTGAAAGCCAGTTTGGACACCTGCCTGTCCTGCAAGTCCTGCACGGGGCAATGCCCGGTGCGGGTGGATATACCGGCGATGAAATCCGCCTTTCTGCACGCGTATTTCAAGTCCCGGGCGCGCCCTGCCCGTGACCATCTGCTGCGACATATGGAGGGCCTGTCGCTGGCCCTGCGTAAGCTGCCGCGTCTGGCCAATCTGGCGCTTGGCAATCCGTTAACCCGCGCGGTTCTGAGCCGTGGCTTTGGTCTGGTCGACATCCCGACTTACGCGCCGCTAACCGCCGAGCAGGCCGTACATCAAGGCGGAGGTCGCCTGATCGACACCGCCAATCCGCCATCGGACTGGGGTCACCGCCCGGTCGTGCTGGTTCTGGACAGCTTCACCGGCGCATTCGACACTAATGTGATCTCTCAGTCGGCGACCTTGCTGGATCGCCTTGGCTTCACCGTCTGGGCCACACGACCCATGGCCAGCGGCAAAGCACGACAAGTACGCGGCATGCTGGATGCGTTTGAGGCACAGCGCGACCGGACTGGCGCGCTGTTGTCGCGGATCAAGGTGGATGCACTACCGTTAATCAGTCTTGAACCTGCCGTGACCGACTTGCTGAACAAGGACTATGATCTGGGCACACGCACCATCCTGTCGCTGGACCGGTTCCTGTCAGATAATCTGAATTTGTTGCCCCAACTGCCCGCCGACAGCGATTTGCGCTTTACCCTGTTCTCTCATTGCACCGAAAAAACAGCCGACCCGGCAACACTCCGGCGGTGGCAAGCGGTGTTCCGGCATTTCGGGCTGACGCTGGAAATTGCCAACACTGGATGCTGCGGCATGGCGGGACTGTTCGGCCACGAAGCCGAACATCGCGACATGTCCAGTGATCTATTTGACTTGTCATGGCGCGCACCCTTGAAAACGGCCGGCGCTGGCGCGCTGGCCACCGGGTTTTCCTGCCGATCTCAGGCCGGACGATTTGGCTCGGCCAAACCCGCACATCCCTGCGCTGCGCTTCTGGCGCGGCTTGAACCGTAACCTCAAGAAGAAACGAGGCTCTCATGACCGCCAACAACATGATCGTCCTGATGTCCGATGAACACGCTTCCAACATCATGGGTTGCGCCGGACATCCGTTCATCAAGACCCCCAATCTGGATCGGCTGGCAGCGCGGGGCACACTGTTCGACAGCGCCTATACCAATGCACCCATCTGCGTGCCCGCACGAGCCAGCTTCGCCACCGGAAAATATGGCCATCAGACCGGCCATTGGGACAACGCCACCCCTTATACCGGTGAGCCGAAATCCTGGGGTCATTACCTGCAGCAAAACGGCAACCCGGTGGGGTCAATCGGTAAACTGCATTATCGCAACGCATCAGATCCGGTCGGGTTGGATTTCCAGCAGATCCCAATGCATTTGGTCAACGGCGTTGGCGACGTTCTGGGTTGCGTGCGCGAACCGATGCCGCGCCGCTGGAAAGCGCGCGATCTGGCCGACAGCGCCGGCCCGGGCGAGACGTCGTACACCACTTATGACCGCAACATCACCGATGCGGCCTGCGACTGGATCGCGGAACGCGGGCGCGAACCGGCAGGCGATAAGCCTTGGACCGTGTTCATCTCGATGGTCGCGCCGCATTTCCCGCTGACCGCGCCGCAGGAATTCTATGACCTGTACAAGGATATGGACCTCAAGCCCTCGAAATCCGCGCGTGACGATGACCACCCGTGGCTCAAGGCATTGCGCCACTGCTTTGTCTACGACAACTTCAATGAGGAACGCACGCAGGCCGCACTAACCGGTTACTTCGGTCTGGTCAGTTTCATGGATCACAATGTGGGCCGCATTCTGGACGCGATCGAGGCGGCAGGTCTGAACGGCACGACCAACATCATCTACGTAAGCGACCACGGCGACAATATGGGCGAGCGCGGTATGTGGGGCAAATCCAACATGTATGAAGAGGCCGCCGCCATTCCTATGATTATGGCCGGACCTGACGTGCCGGGCGGAAAAGTCAGCAAGACGCCAGTGTCGCTGGCCGATGTCTTCCCCACGGTTCTGGAATGCGCCGGTCTGAGCGCCAATGACCCCGAGTTGCCCGGCCGCTCGCTGTTCCAGATCGCTGCAGAAGATGATTGTCCCAACCGGGCTGTTTTTTCAGAATACCACGCCGCAGGCGCGATGTCGGGGGCATTCATGATCCGCAAGGGGCCGTGGAAGTACATCTACTACACCGGACTTGCGCCACAGCTGTTCAACCTCGACAGCGACCCCGAAGAGGTCAACGATCTGGGCACCGCGCCCGACTATGAGGCCATCCGCGCTGATTTGCATGCCGAGCTTCGCAAGGTCTGCGACCCTGATGCGGTGGACCGTCAAGCAAAGGCCGATCAGGCAGTGATCATCGCGAAACACGGCGGGGTCAATGCGGTCCTGGAACGGGGCGGTTTCGGCGCCACGCCAGCGCCTGGTGCGAAGGCAGACTTCGTCGCTTCGAACGATGCTTCGACATGAGCAGGACCGACGCGCAGATCCCGATCTGTGCGGGGCCTGATCCGGTGCCGAAAGCACCGCGATTTACCATGCCTCCACTCGCCTGCGACTGTCACGCGCATGTGTTCGGGCCGAACGCGCAGTTTCCAATGGTGCCGGATCGGCTTTATACGCCGCCCGAAGCACCATTGGGCGCGTACAAACATCTGCTGGCCACACTGGGATTTCAGCGCGCGGTCATTGTGCAACCCAGTATTTATGGCACCGACAACCGGGCCACTCTGCAGGCGGCAGAGACGGATTTGAGCAGATACCGCGCGGTGGTGGTCATAGACAGCTCAACTTCCGAAGCCCAGTTGCAGCGGATGCACGATCAGGGCGCGCGCGGCGTGCGGGCCAACCTGCTGTTCAGCGGTGAAAAGGCCATGACCGAAGTTCGCACCATTGCCGACAGGATCGCTCCGTTGGGATGGCACCTGCAGGTGCTGCTGGATATCAGCACGTTCCCCGACCCATATGCCTATTTTTCGACCCTTCCGGTGCAGACCGTTTTTGATCACATGGGCCATTTCCCTGTGGCAAAAGGGATTGCAACTGAGGGGTTTCAGGCTCTGCTGGGCCTGATGCATGAGGGCAAGGCATGGACCAAACTGTCCGGTGCGTACCGGATCACCGGTCAGGCCGTGCCGCCATATGAAGATGTCACACCCATCGCAAAGGCCTTGATTGCGGCCAACCCGGATCAAGTGGTCTATGGCACCGACTGGCCGCACCCGCACATTCCGGTGGCAATGCCCAATGACGGTGATCTGGTGGATCATTTGGCCGATTGGGTCCTTGATGCGGCCGCTCTCAAGGCGATCCTGACAGACAATCCCGCCCGACTTTATGGGTTTTGATCGTCGGTCCGGACATGTCTGAAGGTGCCACGGATCACGCCGTGATCAAACAGCTCATGGCAGATGTCCAGCATCTCCTGTCGAACGGCTCGAGAAGCTGCGTTCAGCGGCTGATTGCGCGGCCAGGCGAGATAGATGTCTCGGATCAGATCGGGATTGACCAGCCGTTTTGCCGATATCTCTCCGCGACGCCAAAGTGCGTCAAGGGATGGCCACGGCAGTACTCCGGACGTCACGCCACTGCGAATGTAACTGAGCCTCAGTCGTGCGGACTCGGTGGTCACACGCAGATTCAGTGCACGCCCCTTCTTTTCCGCGACATCTTCAACAATTTCTCGCACGGCATGTGTCTGCTGGCTTAGCACCAGCGGCACTGTGAACAGGGCCTCAACATCCACCGTTTCAGTTCCCGAACACGGTTTTTCACCTGCGCGGTGGCGCGAAACCAAGTACAATGGTTCGGTATATAGATGCAGATATTCGGCCCTGGTGGCTTTCTCACGGGTGGCCAGGATACCAAGGTCAACGCGACCGTTTTCAATCATCTCTTTCACAGTAAGCGCCAACTCTTCCATGATCCGAAGTTCGACCTCGGGGTACTTTTCGGCGACTCTTTCCAGCAAAAGCGGCGCGACGTGGATGCCCAACATCGGTGGCAGGACGATCGAGACTTCACCGCGAGGCGTGTCAGCCTCTTTCCGTACGTCGTCAGTTGCCTGTTTCAACTGCGCTACGATCTTGCGCGCATGGTGATACAAAACCTCTCCCGCCTTGGTCGGTTTGACCCCGCGCGATGAGCGCACCAGCAATTCGGTCGTCAGTTCCTCTTCCAGATTGGCGATGTGCTGGCTCAGCGCAGGTTGGGCGATATGCAAAACCCGCGCTGCGCTGGACACGCTGCCCTGATCGACAATCGAAATGAAGTAGCGAAGTTGACGAATATTCATCACACACCCGGGCAAGCAGAGAAGACAAATCTACTATAGTCCGGCAAACGGCAGAAGAAAATGTGATTGCAGGTCAGCGCGGATCCTGCGCAAAGGACGACCGCATCTGTGCCGCCCAGACGCCGTTGATCCGGGTGACCACCCAAAGCGACCGGAACGAGACCAGCGGCTGGCCTGCCTTGTCGAACCGATCCACCATAACATCCAGATGAACTTTGTTTTCGTCAGACTGCAGCACATTCAGATGACCCCATTCTGTGTGCCCCCAATCCTCCCCTGCCCGAGCGTGAAAATCGCTGAGATAGCTGTCCGGCGTCTCCCAGATTTTTACCGTCTCTCCAGCCAGACGATAATGGGGGAAATGAAGTGTTTCGGCGATGGCTTTCGGGTCTCGCGCGTTCAAAGCCTCAACGTGGCGCTGCATGACTTCCATGGCTGGCAGGACGGCATCTTTGGACATACTTTATTCCCTTGAAAAATAGGTGTGGCAACTCAATTCCAAGTATATATCAAGACTTTAACGTAACCTAGGCCTCTTCGGGTTCTCAGCCGCAAGTTTTACTGCCAACCCTGTCAAAATCAGTGAAATTACCATTCAAATGGACCTGTCCAGTGTTGAATTCCGCCTGTTCACGCAGTTTACGAAGCCAGCTGCCTAGCCACCGCAAATTCCGGGCAAAGCAACCAGCGAAGCGCGTGATCATACCGCGCTTTCCGCGACGTTCTCCTGTGGCGACCGATGGTCCCGGAGTCTTGCCGCCATGATCGCGAAACCAAGTTAACGTATCCAACCCCAAACCCAACAATGCGGGGCCTGAGGAGAGACATTTTTCTATCTGAATTGGATTGAGTGTTACAGTGCCAAGGCAACGGGGCCCGCATCGTTCAGCAATTGTGGCGCAAGTATTTTGGGGGAAAGTGACGTGATTGAATTCTACAACGCGATCTGGAAAACAACCGGACGCCACCAAATGGTGAACATATTGCTGTCGCTTTCAATTGCCGCGCTGGCCGCTTTTCCCCTGAATTATCAAAAGAATATTGTGAACGGGCTGACCGAAAAAGACATAGACCCCGGCCAGCTTTTGGCGCTTGGTGCGGCAATGTGTGGTGTCATACTTCTGAGCCTCGCACTGAAATGGGTACTAGGGTATCTTGCAAGCGTTCTGGGCGAGGACATGACCCGCAAGCTACGCAAACGCATCTGCGTTCTGTCGCGCGAAAGCCCTGAAGACTCTGAGAGAATTGCCTATGGGACCAAGGCGACAATGGTGTCGGCTGAAGCCGAACAAGTCGGGAAATTCACAGGAAGCGCCCTGTCCGAACCACTTGTTCAGGCCGGAACTCTTGTCGTGGTCGTGGGGTACATTGCTGCCAATCAACCATCTCTGGGGTTGATCGCAATCGGCATGATCGTGCCTCAGATCTTTATTGTCCTAATCGTTCAGACCCGCGTGAACGCCCTGGTCTCGGATCGGGTTCATACATTGCGCAATGCCACAAACATGCTCGTTGATGCGGATCGGTCGGCTGCGGAAATCACGCCCGGCTTTGACCAAATCTACGTAACCCGGTCTCGAATATTCGTTTGGAAATTATCGTCGAAGTTCGTTCTGAGTGCGATTAACGGGATCGGAACTGTGGGGGTCCTTGTCGTAGGCGGATGGCAGGTTCTTGAGGGCAATACCGATGTCGGCACCGTCGTTGCTGCGACAGTTGGCTTGACCCGTCTTCAGGGACCGACGAGGCAGTTGATTGCGTTCTATCGACAGGTCAGCGCGACGGCCGTGAAATTTGATCTTCTGCGTGAAGCAGGTGTCGACATGCATGACGCGGTCGCCTGAGTTTTGCGCGGATGTGAGGCTAGTCGTTTGTTTCAAGAGTGTTTTGAAACAACGAATTAGACCGATTTTGTCTTTGCTCTGGTTGTTGCCGCCAGTGTTTTGATGGAAAGCAATCGGGCTCGCCATGACTTTGTCGCCTTGATGGTTGTTCTTGCGCTTGCACTTAGCGGCACGTCGACAATCGGCGAAAGCCTGTCGGGGTTTGGCAACAGTGTCGTCATCCTTGTGGCGTGTCTTTTGGTGCTGGCGAAAATGCTGAACCGAACCGGTGTTGCAAGAGCCGCGAGGGTGTGCTTGGTGGCAAGTTCACCAAGAGGCTCGTCAAGTTATCCGGGAAATCGTGCTAAATTGTCGAAAAGCTGCCGCCGCGCTACAACAACGCGAAATCCTCTCCCGTACTGCATGCAGAAAACAATTATTTTCAATCGATTGCACAGGATTCACCCATTTACTAAAAATTTAGTTTGACAGCTGCGCAAGAAATCGCTGATGCTGAGCGCCATCCGGTTACACCCGGTTATGCAAAAATTTTGGGAGGAGACAGATGCGGAGACATCTACTTTCCGCAGTGGCGGCGGCTGCCGTCATTGCGGGGCACGGTCCCGTTTGGGCCGACGAAGCCGCAGCACAACGTTGGATCGATGACGAGTTCCAACCATCCAGCTTGTCAAAAGACGAACAGATGGCGGAAATGCAGTGGTTCATCAAAGCTGCTGAACCCTATGCCGGAATGGAACTGAACGTTCTGTCGGAAAGCATCCCCACGCATTCCTATGAATCCGAGGTTCTGGCCAAGGCGTTCGAGGAAATCACCGGCATCAAGGTCAACCACCAAATCCTTGGCGAAGGCGAGGTTGTACAGGCTGTGCAGACCCAGATGCAGACCGGCCGGAACCTGTATGATGGCTATGTCAACGACAGTGACCTGATCGGCACCCATTCGCGTCTTCAGCTGGCCTATAACCTGACCGAGCAAATGGGCGGTGACTGGTCGGCAACGACTTCGCCGACGCTGGATCTGGATGACTTTATGGGCATTCAGTTCACCACCGGACCTGATGGCAATCTCTATCAGTTGCCCGATCAGCAGTTCGCGAACCTTTATTGGTTCCGCAAGGACTGGTTTGATGACGAGGCCAACAAAGCCGCATTCAAAGAGAAATACGGTTATGATCTGGGCGTTCCGGTCAACTGGTCGGCCTATGAGGACATCGCCGAATTCTTCACCAATGATGTGAAAGAAGTCGACGGCGTGGCGATCTACGGCCACATGGACTATGGCAAGCGCGCGCCTGACCTTGGCTGGCGCATGACCGACGCCTGGCTATCAATGGCTGGTGCAGGCGACAAGGGCGAGCCGAACGGTGTTCCGGTCGACGAATGGGGCATCCGCATGGAAGCGGGCACCTGTAATCCGGTTGGCGCTTCGGTGTCGCGCGGTGGTGCGGCGAACGGTCCGGCTGCGGTCTATGCGATCCGCAAATGGGATGAGTGGCTGCGGGCCTATGCGCCTCCGGGTGCTGCGTCCTATGACTTCTATCAGTCGCTGCCGGCGCTCAGCCAGGGCAACGTGGCGCAACAGATCTTCTGGTACACCGCCTTCACCGCCGACATGGTGAAGCCGAAGTCCGAAGGCAACAACACCGTGGATGACGAAGGCACGCCGCTGTGGCGGATGGCGCCCAGCCCGCACGGCCCCTACTGGGAAGAAGGCCAGAAGGTTGGCTATCAGGACGTGGGTTCCTGGACCTTCCTGAAATCGACCCCCTCTGATCGGGCTCAGGCGGCATGGCTCTATGCCCAGTTCGTGACGTCCAAAACGGTCGACGTGAAGAAGTCCCACGTGGGTCTGACCTTTGCCCGTGACAGCTCAGTCAACCACGAGTCGTTCACCGAACGCGCACCCAAGCTGGGTGGTCTGGTCGAGTTCTACCGCTCGCCTGACCGTGTGGCATGGTCGCCAACCGGCATCAACGTTCCGGATTATCCGAAGCTGGCCCAGATCTGGTGGCAGCAGATCGGTGACGTGAACTCGGGCGCGTTTACTCCGCAAGAGGCGATGGACCGCCTGGCCGAAGAGATGGACATCACCATGGCCCGGATGCAGGCCGCGGATGAGGCTGCCAATGTCTACGGTGGCTGTGGCCCGCGCCTGAACGAACCGCAGGACCCTGCCTTCTGGCTGGAAAAAGCGGGCTCGCCCAAAGCCAAGCTGGAGAACGAAAAGCCGCAAGGCCAGACCGTCAACTATGACGAACTGGTTCAGCGCTGGCAGGCCCAGTAAGCCATTGAACCCGGGGATGCCGTGCCAGGCATCCCCACCTCAAGACCAAGGCAGTGCCATGCGCTGCGGGATCGGAACCCACGGACATGATCGAACTACAAGACGCGACCAAAAGGGTCGGAAACGTCATCCATATCAAACCCACGAACCTGACGCTTCAAACCGGCCACTTCAACGTGCTTCTGGGCGCGACAGGCTCGGGTAAGACCTCTCTGATCAAGATGATGGCCGGGTTGGACCCGATCGCCTCGGGCAAGGTTCTGATGGATGGACAGGATGTGACACGGCTGAATACGCAAAAACGAAAAATCAGCCTCGTGCACCAGTTCTTCGTGAACTACCCCCACATGACTGTTTTCGACAACATTGCTTCGCCGCTGCGCGTCGCTGGTATGAAGAAGTCTGAGATCGAAGGACGCGTCGAAGAGGCTGCCGACCTACTGCAACTACGCCCGATGCTTCTCCGCCGACCGCACGAACTGTCGGGTGGACAACAACAACGTACGGCACTGGCCCGCGCCATAGCGAAGGAAAGCCGCGCCGTTTTCCTCGATGAACCGCTGGCCAATCTTGATTACAAATTGCGCGAGGAACTGCGTGAGCAGTTGCCGGATCTCTTCGCAGGCCGTGGCGCGGTCGTGGTTTATGCCACCTCGGAGCCGGAAGAAGCCCTGCTGCTGGGTGGTAACACGGCTTTGATGGAAGACGGCAACGTCACACAGTTCGGACCAACCGCTGACATTTACCGAAACCCAGAGAACATCGCGGCCGCGCGCGTCTTCTCGGACCCGCCAATCAACGTGGCCCGCATCACCGTTTCTGGCGCTCAGGCGCAATTGGCTGGTGGAGGCGGCTGGGCTGTCACCGACATTGCCGACGGAGACTACATGGTCGCCGTACGACCCCATCGGGTAACTCCGTTCCGCTCTTCCGATGATGATGTGGAACTCACGGGTCGTGTGATCGTAACCGAGCTGTCGGGTTCGGATTCCAGCGCGCATTTCCAACATGGAGATGACGCGTGGGTGTCGCTCGCCACAGGTGTGCACCCCTATCAGGTTGGCGAAGATCACAGCTTCTACATGAACCCGGCCCACTGCCGGTATTTCGGCCAAGACGGCAAAAGGGTAGCCTGACATGGCACAGATCAAGCTTTCAAACCTTAAGCACAGCTATATGCCCACGCCGAAAGGCCCGGAAGACTATGCGCTGAAGGAAATCGACGTGACCTGGCGCGATGGTGGAGCCTATGCGCTGCTGGGCCCGTCCGGTTGCGGAAAGTCCACCTTGCTGAACATTATCTCGGGCCTTTTGACACCGTCCGAAGGACAGATCCTTTTCGATGACCGCGACGTGACCGCCCTGCCCCCCGACCAGCGCAACATCGCGCAGGTCTTCCAGTTCCCGGTGATCTACGACACGATGACCGTGGGCGAAAACCTTGCATTCCCGCTGAAAAACCGGGGTGTTGACCCAGCGGCGATCAAGCGTCGCGTGGATGAGATCGCCGAGATGCTGGACGTTACGGATATGCTGGGCACACGCGCCTCGGGTCTTAGTCCGGACAACAAGCAGAAGATCTCGATGGGTCGCGGTCTGGTCCGCGACGACGTCAACGCGGTGATGTTTGACGAGCCGCTGACCGTGATCGACCCGCACTTGAAATGGAAGCTGCGCTCCAAGCTAAAAGAACTGCACCAGCGTGTGCAGGCCACGATGATCTACGTGACCCACGACCAGACCGAGGCACTGACCTTTGCGGACGAGGTCGTGGTGATGCAAGAAGGTGAGGTGGTCCAAATCGGTACGCCGGTTGAATTGTTCGAGCGCCCTCAGCACACGTTTGTCGGTCACTTTATCGGTTCGCCCGGCATGAACGTCCTGCCCTGTGAGGCGAAAGGTGACCGCGCCGTCTTTGAAGGTCACGAAGTGATGCTCGAAGGCCCGACCCATGGTGACGGAGGTCGCACCGATCTGGGCATCCGCCCTGAATATGTAGGCTTTGGCGACACCGGCATTCCGGCGCATGTGACCAAAGTGTCCGACATTGGCCGCCACTTCGTGGTCAGCGCGATGGTCGGCAACACGGCGCTAAAGGCTGTGACCGAACACAGCGTGCCCGAGCCCGGATCACAGGTCTTCCTGCAATTCAAACCTGAACAATCCCGCGTCTACCGCGACGGCTGGATCGCTACCGAGGAGCGGGCGCAATGAGAACGGAAAACCAAAAAGCATGGTTCTTTGTCTTGCCCGTGCTGGCGCTGGTCGCGTTCAACGCGCTGGTGCCGATGATGACGGTAGTCAACTACTCGGTGCAGGAAACTTTCGGCAACAACCAGTTCTTCTGGGAGGGTCTGGGCTGGTTTGAACAGATCTTGCGTTCCGACCGGTTCCAAGCAGCGCTGGGGCGGCAATTCCTGTTTACCTTCCTGATCCTGATCATCGAGGTTCCACTGGGCATTATCGTGGCTTTGTCCATGCCCCGGAAAGGCTTTTGGGTGCCCGTTTGTCTGGTGCTGATGGCCCTGCCGATGCTGATCCCGTGGAACGTGGTTGGTTCGATGTGGAACATCTTCACCCTGCCCAAGATCGGCCTCTTGGGTTACTTCCTGAATGACGTGCTGGGCATCAACTATGACATGACGCAACAGCCCCTGTCGGCGTGGATCACCGTCATCGTCATGGATGTCTGGCATTGGACATCGCTGGTCGTGCTGCTGTGCTATGCGGGCCTCGTTTCGATCCCTGACGCCTATTATCAGGCAGCCAAGATCGACGGTGCCAGCCCATGGTCGGTGTTCCGCTATATCCAGTTGCCCAAGATGAAGACGGTCCTGACAATCGCCGTGCTTCTGCGCTTCATGGACAGTTTCAACATCTATACCGAGCCCTTCGTTCTGACCGGCGGTGGCCCCGGCAACTCAACCACCCTGCTGTCGATCGACCTTGTGAAGATCGCGCTGGGACAATTCGACCTTGGTCCGGCTGCGGCGATGAGCCTGATCTATTTCGCCATCACGCTGCTGGTCAGTTGGGTCTTCTACACTCTGATGACAAAGGATGACGCGCAATGAAGAAGCGGTCCCTTATCCCGATCCTTTATATCGCGTTCCTGATGCTGCCAATCTATTGGCTGGTGGCGATGTCCTTCAAGACAACGAACGAGATCCTGTCGGGCTTTTCCCTGTTCCCGCAGACCTTCACGCTCGAGAACTATGTCACCATATTCACCGATCCGACGTGGTACTGGGGTTATATCAACTCGATCGCTTACGTGACGATCAACACGGTGCTGTCCGTCTGCGTCGCCTTACCCGCCGCGTATGCGTTCTCGCGTTATCGGTTCCTTGGCGACAAGCAGTTGTTCTTCTGGCTGCTGACCAACCGTATGGCCCCGGCTGCGGTGTTCGCATTGCCTTTCTTCCAGCTATATTCCTCAATCGGCCTGTTCGATACGTATCTGGCCGTTGCACTGGCGCACACGCTGTTCAATGTGCCACTGGCCGTGTGGATCTTGGAGGGTTTCATGCGGGGAATCCCAAAGGAACTGGATGAGACCGCTTATGTGGATGGCTACTCGTTCCCACGGTTTTTCGTGACCATCTTCCTGCCGAACATCAAAGCGGGCGTGGGCGTTGCGGCCTTCTTCTGCTTCATGTTCTCATGGGTGGAAATGCTGCTGGCGAAGACGCTGACTGCGGTCGAAGCCAAGCCCATCGCGGCCGTGATGACCCGAACCGCCTCAAGCGCAGGTTATGAGCTGGGCCTGCTGGCCGCTGCAGGCACCCTGACCATCATCCCCGGAGCCATCGTCATCTGGTTTGTCCGCAACTACATCGCGCGCGGTTTCGCGATGGGTCGTGTTTGAGGTTCGATATGCGTAAACTTCTTCTCTCCCTCTTTTTACTTCCCTCCATGGCCGTGGCCCAACAGGCCGGGTGGGGTAATGTTGGCCAGCAAGAAGAAAAGGGCTTTTCCTGGACCGATCCGCTGTGGCCCGATTTCTGGATGGCCTGGACCCCGGCCACGCTGGCTCTGTTCGTGGGCATCTTTTCGGCGATTGCCCTGATCGGTGTGCTGGAAGGGTTCAAGTATCGCGACGGTATCGAACGGCGCGGCGTGCTGGGCTTGACCACCACGTTGGGTGATCGCTTGTTCATCACGCTGTTGGGCTCGGCCTATATCTTCCTGGCCTGGCTTGGTTTAGTCGGCCAACCGGTCTGGACACCTCTGTTCCTGTCAATCGGGTGGGGCGTTTTTGTTTTCTGGAAAGTTTAGGCTTTGCGAAACGACAAAAGGATGCTTGTCTGGCGGGCATACTAAAAATGGCGACACAGTACCCGATGCGTAAGAAAAAAACGACAAATTTGATGACCGAAGTTGAACTGGAGTTCATGAACGAGCTCTGGGCGATCGGACAAGGGTCGGTGCGGGATGTACTTGATCGCCTGCCATCGGAACGCAATCTGGCTTACACATCAGGCGCGACGATCCTGCGAATTCTTGACGAGAAAGGTTTCGTCGAAAGTCGTAAGGACGGCAAGACACTGATCTACAGGCCGCTGCTGGAAAAGGACAGGTATCAGGCGCGGTCGCTCCAAAACCTGTCTCGCACCCTGTTTGACGACACCCCCGCGACGCTGGTCGCGCGTCTTGTCGATGATGCAGGGCTGAGTGAATCCGATCTTGAGGAAATTCGGGCACTGGTAGAGAGGAGACTGCAAAATGACGGCGGTTAAACCGGTTCTCGACGCATTTCTCGAGTTCAATGTGGTTCTTGGATTATCAGCGTTGATCTGGCTGGCGGCTCGCGCCGTGCTGGATCGCACATCGATGCGATATAGCTTTGTAGCCCAACTTCGGTCGCTCAAGACTCTGTGTCTCTGTGTTTTGCTGAGCCCGGTTCTTGCACTGGGTGTCTCGGCAATTGCCAGTCTGGTTTGGCCAGGACGTGCAATGGCATTGGGTGACATTGCCGTAGCGGCCTACCTACGCGGCGACATCGCCATGCCTGCCGCACAATTCGAATCTTTGCTGAACACACGACAGAGATGGCTCGATAACATCCTGTCAGGCAACAGTTTCTTTGTGACCAGCGTTTTTGTTTTACTTACCCTTGTGTCGGCAATACTGGCCATTCGAGTGGCGCGCGACGCCTGGGCAATCCGAAAAGCTGTGAATTCCAGTTTCCTATGGCGCCAGTCATCGAAAGTCGACATTCGCCTGTCGGACCGCGTAACCGTCCCTTTCGCAGTGCGCGGTTTGCGCCGCCGCCATGTCGTGCTGCCCAGCCACTTGCTGAACACGCCACGAGAGTTACGGTTTGCCTTGGCGCATGAGTTCCAGCACATTCGTTCGCTGGATGTAGAATGGGAGCTGGGCTTTGAACTCCTGCGCCCGGTGCTGTTCTGGAACCCGGCCTATCTGGCTATGAAGCATCAGTTTGACCGGCTCCGCGAAATGGCATGTGATCAATCGGTTGTTTCCCGCAAAGGCATAAACGCAAAAGAATATACCACTTGCCTGTTGGACTACTGCACGCGTTCTGTTGCTCTGAGCAACCCGCGTGTACTTCACGTGTCTCTCGTGAATGGGACCAAAGCAAAGCACGCATTGCGTCAACGTGTGATTGCGCTGACCGAGGCACCGGCGTCGACTTCACCTCTACCTGTCGCGTTTCTCGGTCTGACACTCTCATTGGCCACGGTTCTTGCCATTGGCTCAGCATCCGTCCGCCAAACGCAAGACTGGAGCCACGATCGCTTGATGCTTTCAACGGTTGTAAATCTGGAACGGCTGGAAGCCCGAAACCGGGGAAACTGACAAGGATTGATGACTAACGGCCTCTGGCAGAAGTTGTGAATCTTTGGCCTATTCGCTGGCGTTCAGTTCTTTAAAACAGTTTTGCGACACGACCTTTGCAAGAGGCTCGGTCGGCTGGCACACTACCCGTCAAGCGTTCACGTTTGGGGCCATGCGAAAATGAACCAGATCAAACTAAACCTGATCGGTGCAGGTCGGGTCGGGCAAACACTCCTGACACTGTTTAATGAACTGTCGAATTGCCAGATACAGGACGTACTCAGCGCAAGCCTCATCTCTGCGCAGAAAGCGGTCCGGCGAACCGGAGCAGGTCGCGCCGTGGACAACATCTCTGATCTGAGACCCGCTGATCTTTGGATCATCGCGGTTCCGGACACGCAGATATCAGCTGTTGCTGCTGATCTTGCGAGCGCACTTCCGAGAACAGACACAACTGCGCAGCCGCCAATTGCCTTTCACTGCAGCGGGTTTTTCCCAGCAGACGAGATGGCACCTCTGCGCGATTTGAATTGGCGTTTGGCAAGTGTCCATCCAGTTTTGTCCTTCGCAGATCCCGAAAAGGCAAAAGACCAGTTCCGGGGCGCGTTGTGCGGCCTTGAAGGAGATCCTGAAGCTCTAGAATTTCTGCAACCGTTGATGGTAAATTTGGGGGCGGAATGTTTTTCGATCCGCTCCGAAGGAAAGAGCCTCTATCACGCGGCGGCGGTGATTTCGAATAACTTTGCCGTCGTATTGCAGGCAATAGCATGTGAAGCATGGGCAGACGCAGGCGTCGCCGATGATGTCATTCCACAACTTAACGCAAAACTCTTGGAAAGCACCGTCGAGAACATAACTTCTCTGGGACCGCAAGACGCCCTTACGGGTCCGGCGGCGCGGGGAGACGAAGAGGTTGTTGCCTCGCAGGGCCGCGATGTTGCGCGCTGGCATCCCCAAGCAGGCAACGTATACCGAGCTTTAAGTGACATGGCGCGCTCTCTCAAAAAGGACGGTTCAACCAAATAGGGCGGCAACGTCCCGAAGTTGCAGAAATTACCGCCCGATACACGGGAGGAAAACGAAGAAACCGAATTGACATCGAGGCATCCCACGCTAGTCGGCGATCCCGACAAATCGGTTTTGAGCGATACCCGCAGCCAATGCTTCAATATCTCTACCCAATGGGCGATCTTCGATAAGCGTTGATGAAATCGCGCGAATATCTTCACAGAGTCTGTTCAAAACTTCACCTAAGGAGCGACGGAATCCACGCAGCTCTACCGCTTGGCACGCTACCAAAAGCTCAATTGCCGTTAACTGCCGCAAATGCCCGACAACCGCACTCAGAGCTTTGACGGCAGTTGGTGATCCGGTAAAGCAATCCTCGACTCCGTTGGCGTTCAAGCTGGGCCAGATCGACACTGGTTGGGCTGCGTGCGCAATTTCCGCCACCAATGCCTCGGCCACTTTCATCACCGGCGCAAACCCGTTGGAGGCGCTGTCCTGCTGAGCCAGAAAACACGGCAACCCGCTGAATTCAGGGTTCAGCAATTTCGCGATACGCGCTACCTGTGCCATAGCCAGCGGCACGATGGATCGCGTGAGCGTTTCGACGGCGCTGGTAATCTCGGACGTAAAGTAGGCGCCGCACGATATCATCTCATCACGTTCAACCAATGCTATCGGATTGTCGCTGGAACTATTGATTTCGAGGTTCAGACACTCAATCGCGCGATCCAGGGCCGCGCTCGCCGTGCCGTGGATCTGAGCCACGTTTCGGAACGACAGCGGGTCCTGCAGGCGCCGGGCCTGCCCCGGATCAAACAGCAGCCCTCCGGCCAAACGCTTGCGCAGTCCTTCGGCTGCCTTCAATTGACCGGGATAGGGCTTGATCTGCAACACCCTCGACTCCAACGGTCCGGTGTTCGCACGAAACCCTTCCATCGACAGCGCCACGGCAGATTGCGCCGCCTCGAATGCGCAGACTGCTTCAGTCACTGCAAGCGCGGCTGCCCCGCTGACGGCACCAGCGTGATTGATCAGTGCTAGCCCGTCACGCGGCGCAAGCGAAAGCGGTGCGATCCCATGGGCGCGCATGACCTCGTCGCTTGGCCCAATCGCCCCTCTCGCGTCGCGCATTTGACCTTCGCCGATCAACGCCAGACCGACGGTTGCATTCAAAACAAGATCCGCCGCGCCGATCGAGCCGATATCGCCGACGACAGGTGTCAGGCCAGCGTTCAGGCAGGACGCTATGTGCTGCGCCACCTCGGGTCGGGCGGCGCTGTGCCCTTTGAGCATAGAGTTCAAACGTACGACCAGCCCTGCCCGCACCACTTCTGGCGCGGTCTCTGGACCAATCGCTTGCGCGCGTCCGCGCAGGGTATGCACTGAAAACTCAGACAAGTCTTCTGCGGACAGCACCTCGGTCGCCCGGGCACCCAAACCTGTGGTAACGCCATAAACCGGGATTTGATCCTGAATTGCCCGTGTAACCAGCGCATGTGATCGATCCATGGCCACCAGCCCGGCAGGATCGAGCCCAATCTGCCGAGATTGCTTGGCGGCCCTACTGAGCGCTGCAACTGTCAGCGATTTGCCGTCAAGCCGGAGCGTCTCCATATCAGACGTTCCGGTACAGCAGGTTTTGGGCGATACCAAGCTCGCGGGCCCGCTCCAAAATCCGCGCACCCAACGCGATATCTCCGGTCGACATTCCGCGGTGCCAGAACAGGATGGTTTCGTCATCCGCCTCGCGGCCCGGCTTCAATCCGGCCGCTATTTCGCCGATTTCCGCATAAAACGTGTCTTCACTGACCAGGCCCGCATCTATATGCGGCCGCAGAGCACCAAGATGGCCCGCTCGCATCTGCCCCAGATCATCCATGACAAATTTATCGAACCCTTCGGTGAAATTCAGCGGTAGGGCACTCATGGTGCCATAGGGCACGACAAACGCGCCCTTCTTGACCCAGGATCGGTCAAAAATCGGCGTTGGCCGTTTCAGGCGCGTTGCCTCGACCAGGATGTCCGCGTCTTTCAGGCAACTTTCCCAGTCATCGGTAACGATCACCTTTTTGCCCAGATCACGGCTCAGTCTTTCACCAAACGCATCCCGGCTTTCGGGACGCCGCGAATGCACCCGGATTTCTTCGAAATCGAACAGGTGATCCAACAGTCTGACATTCCAGTAGGACGTGCCGCGCGCGCCCACATGCCCCAAAATTCGCGGATTTCGCGGCCCCAGCCATTTGGCGCCAAGCGCAGTGAGTGCACCGGTCCGCATATCGGTAATTCCCGCCGCATCAATCACAGCACGCGGGGCACCAGTTCTGGGGCAGAAGAGATTCAGCAGCGCCAGCTCCGACGGCAGACCACTCTTGTAGTTATCGACATAATCGCCCACGATTTTCACCCCTGCATAACCCAGCGGCTCAACATACCCGCGCAGCACGTTGAAATGACCGTTGAATGCAGGATCCGGTGTCAGGTGCATACGCGGTTCAATAACCGTTTTACCCTGGCCCGCAGCAATCAGCCCCTGCTCGATCGCATCCAGAATATCGTCATTGCCAAGCGCCACCTGATCGATTTCGGGCTGGCCCAGGTATTCAATCTCGATCTTTGGCATGAACGCTTCCTTTGCTTTTCTCCAATCCTTAGGGGAGGCGTGCTGGCGTTCCAGATCGAAAAATGTGAATCTTGACCAAGAAAATCTGATGCAGCAAGGATGCCCTGCAATGCGACTTCCACCGCTGAATTCACTTAAGGCATTCGAAGCCAGCGTTCGCCTGGGCGGCTTCACCGCAGCCGCGTCCGAACTGGGCGTTTCGCCCGCTGCAGTCAGCATGCAAGTTAAAAAGGCCGAGGATTTTTTGGGAAAAACGCTGTTTCGCCGCACTAATAACAGCCTACATTTGACCGATGCCGGGCGGTACTACTACCCGACAATTTCTGATGCTTTAATGAGTATTTCAGTCGCCACCGACCAGTTACTTGAAAACGAAGCGCGATCCCGAATCGTAATCAGCACAATCCAGTCTTTGGCAGAAAAATGGGTCGCGCCGGCGGTATCGAGGTTTCGATCAATCCATCCGGACATTGGACTGGAATTGCGCATCGAAAGTGATCCGGTGGATCTTTTGCGCACTCAGACCGATATCAGGGTGACTTCTGAAGGCCACCTATACCCGCAGCACATATCAGTGCCTCTCTTCACCGACTCCGTTTTTCCCTACTTCACCGAGCAGTTCCAAAAACAGAACCTTGTCAAAGAAGATCTGACCAAGGCACCCGATAATCTGCTGATCCACACGGATTGGGGCGAGCAATATGCCTCGTATCCGACCTGGTCAGCGTGGTTTCGGGCTGCGGGGACTGCAAGAACACCGGATGTTCGCAAAGGCTTGCGGGTCGGCGGTGCGGCTGTCGCTTTTGCGCTTGCGTCTCAGGGTGCTGGTGTCGCTCTGGTTCCCAAGATGGTGATCTCTGCGCAATCCGGGTCGGAGCCCTATCCTCAGTCGGAATGGCCCGGCTTGCCCCTGCCTTATGCTTTTGTCGCTATTTTACCCAAACACGCCGCGCCCCCTCACGAAAACCGCCGCAAAGCTGCATTGGTTCAGGCACTTCTTAGCAACCTCACTCAAATCGATGAACAGACCTGACACGCATTTCAACCTTCATACACAGGCCGCGACCGCCCCATTGCAGCCTTTGTTCGGATCACAGTATCAAAATCTTCAACTCTGCTTGTCGTCCGCCTCATCAATCTGCACTGCGTGTGGGTTGGCCTTCACTTCCTTTAGCATCTGCAAGACTTCGGATTTCCAACCTGCTTTGATCTTCAGAGCCAGTTGAGACGGCGGACGGTGGTCGGGCTGCAGGATCGCATATTCGTATCTGAGCGGGCTTTGGAAAGGCACGAAGGTAACCTGCCCTTGAGACAGATTGAGTTCCCGTTCGGTCGCGACCGTCAATGGATCAACAATCGTGCAGCACTGACCTGAACTTACAAAGGGTACCAGCGGCAGAAAATACTGGCAGGTCACGGTCGGGTTGTAGTTTGCAGACTCTTCCTGAAACTCTAATCGGACCTTGCGCTGGAATGGATGAGTGGCGTGCAATCCCCCCATTGGAATCCCGTCCAGATCTGAAATCGTTATGCTCTCTCGAGATGCGAGAGGATGCGCGCGATCAACTGCGCAAAAACAGTCCGCCCGAATGATCTCGGTCGAATATTGTCGCTCCCTTCCGACCGAGTGTTCAAAATCTGCAAAGCCAAAATCGATATTCTGTGTCCCTGCAAGCTCCATGATCTGGGGCGAACTGCGTGTAGAGAGCGTAATTCGGATATCGGGGTTCTCGCCCACTGACTGGCTGATGAACCGGGGGAACAAGAAAGCTGATGGACCGGGCATGGTGGCGATATTCAAACTGCCGGATCGACCTTTGATCAAACCTTCCATCGTGCCCGAAATCGTTGAAAGACGGTCCAGGATACCTGTTGTTTCCGCAAGAAGGTAGTGCGCTTCCGGCACCGGAACCAGACGACGGCCCTTGCGTTCGAACAACGTCAGACCCAAGGACTTTTCAAGGTTCTTCAGCGCCAGGCTGATCGCCGGCTGCGTACGGTTCAGTTTTTTCGCAGTTTGAGAGATGGATCCGGTTTCCATCACCTCGCGAAACACGGTGAGCTGTGTGAGATTCATCCCCCGCACATAAACCAAACTTTAGTTTAGTGAAATATAACAAATTTGTATTTATGAAATTTGCCTCTACGCTTGCGGGATCGAAGTTTGGGAAAACCGAATCCGACGATCTAAAAAGGGAGATGAGAATGAAATTTATGAAATGCTTGACCGGATTGGCTTTGGCAGGCGCGCTGGCCGCGCCTGCGCTGGCCCAGGACCCGACGTTTTTCCGCATCGGCACCGGCGGTGCTGGCGGAACCTATTTCCCCATTGGCGGCACTATCGCAAACGGTATCTCCGCCCCTCCGGGGTCGCGTCCATGTGAAGAGGGCGGACAGTGCGGCGTTCCGGGTCTGATCGCGATTGCGCAGTCCACTACTGCGTCGGTGTTCAACAACGCTGCCGTGCAAAATGGCGAGTTGGAGGCCGGTCTGGCCGCGGCAGACGTCACCCGCTCGATGTATCTGGGTGAGGGCAAGTTCGATGGCAAACCCCACCCCAAGCTGCGCATCGTGGCCAATCTGTTCCCCGAAGACCTGCATCTGGTTCTGCCCGCTGGTCAGACCATCAACGACCTGAGTGATCTGGAAGGCAAGCGCGTCGGCATTGCTCAGGCCGGTTCGGGCACGCAGGTTGCCGTTCTGCAGATGCTGGATGCCTGGGGCGTCAACCGTGACAACATGGACGAAGCCGAACTGAACAACAGCCAGAGCGCCGAGCGTCTGGCCGACGGTCAGTTGGACGCTTACTTCTATGCTGCAGGCTGGCCGGTTGCCGCGATGGTTCAGCTGTCCTCGACTAAGGGCATGAACCTGCATTCCTTCTCGGACGAGGATCTGGCGAAGATCAACGAGATCATCCCGGCCTATATCCCCTCGGCCATTCCGGGCGGTGTCTATGAAGGTATCGATGCCGAGACCAAGACTCCTGCTGTCAGCGCAATGCTGGTTGTGTCCTCGGATCTGTCGGACGATCTGGTCTATGAGCTGACCAAAGCCTTGTGGAACGACAACACCCGCAAGCTGCTGGACAACGGCCATGCCAAGGGCAGGCAGATCACAGCCGAAACGGCGCTGGACGGTGTCGAGGCGCTGGGTGTTCCGCTGCATCCGGGTGCTGAGAAGTTCTACAAAGAAGCCGGGCTTCTTCAGTAATTCAGCATCAAGAAACTTAAACGTCCGGTGTCCCCTATGGGGCACCGGGTTCTCGAAATACGCGTAATCAGGGGGGCCATCATGTCCGAGACACAGAAACTTGATGACCACGAGCTGACAGCCGAAGAACTGGCAGCCATCGAAGAACAATTCGACGAAGGAGCCGCCGTCCGGCACGTTACGCCGACAACCGGTAAAGTTCTGCGTGTCGTTGCCCTGATCTTTGCATTCTATGAATTCTTCACGGCCGGCTTTGGTCTGCCGGCCGATCACTGGCACATGGGCATCTATCTGGCCCTGCTGTTCATTCTGGTCTACGCGACAATCCCGATTATCGGGGCCAAAAGCCTCTATGCACTCAAGGTCAGCCGATTCCGCATCGGCAACATCCCTCTTTACGATCTGGTCTTCATGGCGCTGGGGATCGTCGCGGCGCTGTATGTGGGCGTCGCCTGGCGCGGCATTCCGTTGCTGGGGATCGAGGAACAGACGTTCCGCATGGGTAACCCCAACTTGTACGACGTGATTTTGGGCGTGATCATCATCCTGCTAGTGCTGGATATCGCGCGCCGTACGTTGGGCTGGGTGCTGCCGCTGATCATCTGTGTCTTTATCTCATACGCGCTGCTGGGGCCGTACTTCCCCGGACTGCTGCGGCATCCCGGCGTGAACTTCAAAACCTTCGTATCGTCGATGTATTTCCCGCAGGAGGGCATTTACGGCGTCACTCTTTGGGTTGTTTCCACCATCGTGTTCCATTTCGTGTTGTTCGGCGTGATCGCGCAGCGCACGGGATTGGGGCAGCTTTTCATTGATAACGCTACGATTTTGGCGGGTCGCTATACCGGCGGTCCGGCAAAAGTGTCGGTGGTATCCTCGGCCTTCTTCGGCACGATTTCGGGATCTTCGGTGGCCAACACCGTTTCGACCGGCGCGCTGACAATTCCCAACATGAAGCGCCTTGGATACCCCGGCCATTTTGCAGGCGGCGTCGAGGCCGCGTCTTCGGCGGGTGGACAAATCACGCCGCCGATCATGGGGGCCGCTGCCTTCATCATGGCCGAGTTCCTCGAGGTTCCCTACACCACCATCGTGATTGCCGCGATCTTCCCGGCCATCCTGCACTATGTCGGCGTCTTTGCCGTGGTGCACCTGATGGCCCGCAAGCTGAACCTGAAAGGCCTGGCCAAAGAGCAGCTGCCGCAGCTCAAGGCCGTCTGGGCCGAAGGCTGGGCCAATATCGTGCCCCTGATTGGCCTCCTGGTCGTGCTGTTCACTGGCTACACGCCCTTTATGTCTGCCTTCTGCGGTATCTCGCTGGCGGTGATCGCCGGCATGTCGCGCCTGAAACAACCTCCGACACTGATCTACGCGGCGGCGTTCCTGGCCTTTGTGCTATGGAAATTTTCAGACGGCGGGTTTGACCTTACGATGACGGCGATCCTGTGTGCTCTGTCCGTGATCGCGACGCTTAACCCACAAAAACGGATCGAAGTACCTGAGATGCTGCAGGCGGTCGAGCTGGGCGTGAAATACTCGCTGGCCGTGGGTGCTGCGGCCGCTGCGGTTGGCATCGTAGTGGGCGTGATCAACACGACCGGCATCGGCTTCCGCATCGGCTTTATGGTCACGCAAGGTGCGGGTAATCTGGCATCCGACCTCTACAACCTGATCTCGTTCGGCGGCTTCCAGCTGTTTGCGATGGAAGACCTGCAGCTGTTCATCTCGCTGGTCTTCATTGCTGTTGTCTGCATCTTGATGGGCGCGGGCATCCCAACGACTGCGCTGTACATTATGCTGGTTTCCGTCGCCCAGCCCGCGCTGGCACAGCTGGGTGTTCCGCCGATCGCAAGCCACCTGTTCGTTCTCTATTACGGAGTCGTGTCCGAGATCACGCCCCCGGTCTGTACATCCGCCTATGCGGCGGCGGCAATCGCCAACTCGAACCCATTCCGAACCGGGCTGTCCGCCTTTACGCTTGGCTTGGGCAAGGTGATTGCGCCGATGGCGTTTGTCTATGCTCCGGTCCTACTTTTCGTGTCTTCAACCGGGTTCAATCTATGGGAGTTCACCTACACTGCGGCAAGCTGCATTGCAGGGGTGATCGCACTGTCGGCTGCTGTGGTGGGCTATTGGCTGCAACCAATGAACATTGCATCGCGCGTTCTGATGGCAATCGCCGGGGTCATTTTCGTCGCGCCAAGCCTGACTGCGGATCTGATCGCGCTGGCCGTGGCCTCGCCGGTCATCGTCACCCAGTTGATCGGGCGCAATCGCAGCCATTCTCCGGCGTGACACGATGACCGAACAAGTCACCATCATCGGCGCAGGGATCGTCGGCGTTTGCTGCGCCCTGTCGCTGCAGGAACGCGGCGTCCCGGTTCGGCTCATCGACCGGGGCGAACCGGGGCAGGAAACCTCGTTTGGCAATGCAGGCGTGGTGTCGCCATGGTCGGTTATTCCGCAGGCGGTTCCGGGTATTTGGAAAAGACTGCCCCAGATGTTGCTGGACCCAAAAAGCGCGCTGTCAGTTCGGCTTGCCTTCTGGCCAAAGATGATCCCTTGGGGGATGCGCTTCTTAGGCAACTCCGGTGAAAAGACCGTTCGCGAGGTCTCGGACGCGATGGAGATTTTGTGTCGTCCGTCCATTGATCTGTACCGCCGACATCTGCAGGGCACCGGGCACGAAGACCTGATCACCGACAGCTATTATGTGCATGCTTTCCGCCACCCAGAACAAGCCAATCTGAATGGGCTTGATTACCTGATCCGCCAGGAAAAGGGCGGCGATCTTGAGCGTATTGACGGCGAAGAACTTCGACGCCTTGAACCTGCGCTGACGGGTGCGTTCAAGGCAGCAATCGTGATCAAAGGTCAGGCGCGCGCGACCTCTCCGGGGCGGATGGGAGCGGTTCTGGCAGACAAAGCACGTATGCAAGGTGCTGAGATCATACGAACCGAGGTCACCAAGCTGATCCGCGCCGAGGATGGTGGCTGGACGCTTACTACCCCGCAGGAAACACTGCACGCCCAGCGCGTCGTACTGGCGGCTGGTGTTTGGTCTGCCGACTTGCTGAAGCCGCTGGGCCTGCCCGTGCCGCTTGTCGCCGAGCGGGGTTATCACGTTGAATTCCCGACCCCCTCGGCGGAATTGAACAACTCCGTCATGGATGTGGACGCAAAGGTTGTCGCAAGTTCAATGCAAGGCGGTCTGCGGGTCGCCGGCACGGCGGAGTTTGCCGATATCGACGCCTCCATTGATCCACACAAGGAAAAGGTCCTGACCGATCAGGCAAAATCCATGATACCGGACCTTGATACAGACCAGGCGCGGTTCTGGATGGGACGGCGCCCTTCCTTTCCCGACAGCCTTCCCGCGATCGGCTCAATAGATGGCAAGGACGGACTCTACGCTGCGTTCGGGCACTCTCACTATGGCTTGATGATGGCCCCGAAAACCGGCGAGCTCATTGCCGACCTCGTGTCCGGGCGCAGCCCGAACGTCAACCTTGACCCATTTTTGCTGGCCCGGTTTTAACCCAAATCGAAAGGACTGAACACCATGCCAATTTACGATGGCGGCCAAAACATTTGCGGGGCATCGATTGGGGTTTTGTGTCTTGAAAGCTACTTTCCGAAGCCACCCGGTCACATCAAGAACCCGTCCAGCCTACCGTTTCCGGTGCTTTATGAGATGATCAACGGCGTCACAGTTCCGACCCTTCTGAACAATCCCACGCCGGAACTCCTGGAGCCTTTTATCAAAGGCGCTCAGCGTCTTGAGGCTGAAGGCGTACGGGCCATTACCGGCAGTTGCGGTTTTCTGGCCTTGTTTCAAAAGGAACTGGCCGCCGCCGTTTCCGTACCTGTCTTCGCATCCAGTCTGATCCAGGTGCCGTTGGCCTACCACATGACCGGAGCCAACGCTCCGGTGGGTGTGTTGACCGCGGACGCATCGGCCCTGACCCCGCGGCATTTCGAAGGCGTCGGAGCAGCAGATATCCCGGTCGCGGTACAAGGGTTAGAACACACCAGCGAATTCGCCGAAGTAATCTTGGGCAACTCGCGGACTCGCATGGACACCGATCTGATCGAGGCCGAAGTTCTGGAGGCAGCCCGGCGTCTCAAACGCCAAGCGCCCGAAATACGGTCACTGGTTTTGGAATGCACGGATCTGCCCCCATACGCGGCACGACTTCAGGAAGAGCTGCATCTTCCGGTGTTCGACCTGACAACGCTAGCACATATGGCCCATTCCGTTGCAACCCGAAGTTCGTATTCAGGGATCATGCCTTGGTCGCCATGACGCAGGCGGGCATCTCGGATTATTGGGCTAGGTCGTGCACCGGCGATATGGGCATGGACCTGGCTCGAAACTCTGGATACTTCCACCATTGCAACAGGTGGTCGCCGCCATGAGGGGTTGAAGTGTCCGTCGAACTATCCATTTTGATGCTCGCCATCTGCCTTGGCGCCATACTGCAGGTCGGAGTCGGCATTGGGTTCAGCATCATTGCCGGGCCGCCAATGATGGTTTTGCTTGGTACGTCGACGGCTGTTCCTGTTCTGCTTCTGTTGAACACCGTTGTTTCAGCCGCTGCCACCGACCGGCACATTCTTCGGACCGAACGCAAGACAATTTACACCGCAGTCTTCGGTTGCCTTATCGGAGTGCTTGCCGGTCTGGTCGTCTATCCCATGTTGAGCGAGGCATTTGTTCTGGCCCTGACGGCTTGCCTGCTGCTGATCGGACTGATTACGACCCTGATCCCTTTTCACAACGCGATTGGGACTGCGGGATTTTCCGCTGTATCAGGATTGTCTGGTCTTGCAACCGTTTGGGCGGCGACCCCTGGCCCTTTGATGGTGTTCGGTTTGATTGCGAAAGGCTGCTCGGGCAAGAATGTCGCCAAGTTGGTCCAGCCCATTGCTCTGGTGGCATACGGCATCGCTTTTCTGTTGCACAGTTTTTCTGGGGCTCAGTCAATCCCGTACGGGCCGCAAATTTGGGCCTTTATTGCGACAACACTGGTCGGCAGCTTGCTTGGTCGCATTATCGGCGCTTACCTGCCGCAGGCATTCACCACAGCCGCCATTCGGGTCGTTTCCCTGATTGCTTGTTGTGTTCTCTTTCAACGCGCCTACACGATGGCATAGTTTCGGAGGGCAGATGATGGCACGAACAAACACTCTGGCTAATTTCCCTCGGGCCAGGCTCATGTCCGGTCCGACACCGCTGGAAAGACTGGACCGGATGTCGAACAAGTTGGGCATCGACCTCTGGCTCAAACGCGATGATCTTACCGGCCTGGGGTTTGGTGGAAACAAAACGCGCCAGCTTGAGTTTTACTTCGGTGATGCACTACAACAGGGTGCGGACACCATTTTGATCACGGGCGCCGTTCAATCGAACTATGTCCGATCTGCAGCTGCGGCTGCCGCCCGGTTGGGCATGCAATCCGTTTTGCAGCTGGAAGAGCGTGTTCCCGATATGGGTGCAGATTACTACAGTTCGGGCAATGTGCTGTTGGCCAAAATTCTGGGTGCCGAACATATGAGCTATCCCAAGGGAGAAGACGAAGCCGGCGCAGACGCTGCGCTGCACGCCCGCGCGGAAGAGCTGAAGGCCCAAGGACGCAAACCGTACGTGATCCACTTGGGTTTGAACCATCCACCATTGGGCGCTTTGGGCTATGTCGTTGCAGGGCAGGAATTGTGCCAGCAGATGCCCGATTTCGATGCGGTCGTCGTGCCATCAGGCAGCGGCGCAACGCATGGTGGGTTGTTGACCGGAGTTGCGCTGGCTGGGGTGAATTCCCCGGTGTTCGGGGTCTGCGTTCGTCGGGACAGTTCCAAGCAGCATGCCCGCATGCAGACCGTCCTTCAGAAACTGGCGGATTTGCTTGAGATCGATGCGCCGGCTCTGCAGGCCAAGATCGAGGTTCTAGACGAGGCCCTGCCACCGGGCTACGGCAAGTTGAGCGCCACGACCCGCAATGCACTAGAGATGATGGCCCGGACCGAGGGGGTTTTCCTAGACCCCGTTTATTCCGCAAAAACCTTCGCGGGTTTGCTGCATTTGGTTGATGTGGGGAAAATCCAGCCGGGTCAGAAAGTCGTTATGCTGCACACCGGCGGGCTGCCCGCATTATTCGGGTATCAAAGCGAATTGACGACCAGCTCATAGCAAGAAATCTGCCTTTCTCCGCTTTTGCGCCACGCGAAATCACCACCAGATTCCATAACAAGGAAGACACACGACATGACCATCACCCGGATCGAAAACGGCCAACGCATGAGCCGTATCGTCAAACACAGCGGCGTCGCCTATCTGTGCGGCCAGACATCGGACGCGGAAACCGTGACCGAGCAAACGCGCGACATACTGGCCAAGGTCGAGGTCCTGCTGGCCAAAGCCGGCAGCGACAAAACCCGTATTCTGAAATGCGAAATCTGGCTCGCTGACATGGCGGACTTTGCCGAAATGAATGCCGTATGGGATGCCTGGGTACCGGAAGGCCATGCGCCTGCCCGCGCGTGTGGAGAGTCCAAGCTCGCCCGCGATGTGTTGAAGGTCGAAATGATAGTGACCGCCGCCTGCGACTAATAGGTTGCAGCACGATTGACGCGGCATCAGGATTTCAGGTGTTTGGGGCTTCAAACCGGTTGCGTGGATCATGCGCGTTTTCGATATCCGCCGACAGTTTCACTTCAAATGAACCCGCCTAATTTCGCATTTGCCGGAACTTGGGTATTGCACCCAAGGCAAGATGCGCCGCTTAGCGGCGCATCGTCTGTTTTCAGGTATCTCAGAAGACGATCCCTAAAGAGAGCGTGAGTACTTCTTACGCAGGGACCTCATTCAGGGGCAGTTTTTGCGGATAAGGATCACCTTGCTTGTACGACCCGGCCGCAGTGAACAGCACGTCTGTCGACGAGTTCAGCCCGGTTTCTGCAGAATCCTGCAGGACGCCGACGATGAACCCGATACTGACAACCTGCATGGCTGTTGCGTTGTCGATTCCAAACAGGCTGGCCGCCATCGGGATCAACAGCAGCGATCCACCCGCTACGCCCGAAGCTCCGGTCGCGGCAATTGCTGCGATGACGCTTAGCAACAGGGCCGAGAGGAAGTCGACGTCGATGCCCATTGTGTGAACTGCCGCCAGTGTCATAACGGTGATGGTGATGGCTGCGCCACCCATGTTGATTGTGGCACCAATCGGAATGGTGACCGAATAGGTTTCTTCATCCAGATTCATCCGCCGGCACAGCTCCATGTTAACCGGGATGTTGGCGGCAGAACTGCGCATGAAGAATGCAGTGATGCCGGATTCCCTGAGGCAGGTGAACACCAGCGGATAAGGGTTTTGGCGAATGCGCAGGAATACGATCAGCGGATTGACCACAAGCGCCATGAACGCCATGCAACCGATCAACAACATCAGCAGGTTGGCATAGCCGACGAGCGTGCCAAACCCCGTTTCCGCGATGGTCGAAGCGACGATGCCAAAAATACCAATCGGTGCGACCCGAATTATGGCAGAAACGATCTTGGTGATCCCGTTGTCCAGATCCTGCATGAACGTCTTGGTCGTGTCGCTTGCGTGGCGAAAGACCAGACCAAGACCCACCGCCCAGGCGAGAATGCCGATGTAGTTGGCCTGGGCCAGGGCATTTGCCGGGTTATCCACGATTTTTAGCAGGATGTTTTTTACAACCTCGGCAAGACCGTCGGGGGCATCCATGATCTGAGGTGTTCCGGTCAGTTGCAAAGAGACGGGAAACATGAAGCTGGCCAAAACCGCAACCAAAGCTGCCGCGAAAGTGCCGAGGATGTACAGAAGCACCACCGGACCCATGCGGGCCTCGCTGTCCTTTTTGTGGTTGGTGATCGCGGCACAGACCAGGATCAGCACCAGCACCGGTGCGACCGCTTTCAGCGCATCGACAAAGAAGTCGCCAAGCAAACCCATCGCCATGCCTGCCTGAGGCCAGACAGCGGCGAGAAGAACACCAGCGATGAGCCCGACAATGATTTGTGTAACCAGGCTACTTTTTAGAATGAAACTCATCGGGACCATCCTGTTTGTTGTGGGCCTTGCAGGTGGATCGGACACCTCCCAAGGCACAGTGAAAGTTAACAGATTGGCGGCTATATGGGCTTTGCGAGCACGATTGTAACCGTTCCGGCACGCTCAATCGGTCCGAGTTCAGCCGTAACCCTGCCGTTCCACCCTTGAGCAATTCCAATTTTGGCACATATACCGAGCCGGCCAATTGACGCTAATATGCATCAATATATAGATATTTTGCGATCTCAGAAAATTTCCGCCTTCCCCCACGTCAACTGAGGTCGCCGCAATAACTATTTTGCAAAATTTCAAAGAATTTTGACGGCCTTGGCCAATTTAGGGATCGTCTACTGAGAATTCGTATCACAAGATCGTATTTTGGGAGTGTCCGTAGACACGCGCGTAAGGCTCCAAATGCAGGTCTGAACCGTCAGTCCCGGAATGTTCGGCACCTGATCCGAAGCCCAGACACTCGTGACCGACAAGCTGAACGGCGCAGATGAGGTTGATGCCGGAAAAAACCTTGCCAGCTCTTTCGATGGGAAAGTGCCGCCACAGGCCTCAAAGTAACCGCTGATCAAAGTGCCATCGGGCGACAGTGCGATTGAGCCAGAGTAAAGCGAGTATTCGGCCCCAAGCTCTTGTTTGTCGGTGTAGAGCAGGTCAATGGATATGTCGTCGCCATCCTGCACGATCCCGGCGCGCATCGGGTCTGACCAGCTTGCAGGAACACCCCCCGTGGTACTGTCGCAGGCGTACCGTCCCTCGTATTGTCCGGTCAACGAGAAGGTCTCGGCAAGTGATGCCGTCGCGATCTGCCCCAA
The DNA here is from genome assembly GCF_022347725.1 of Ruegeria sp. Ofav3-42. Lineage (GTDB taxonomy): Bacteria > Pseudomonadota > Alphaproteobacteria > Rhodobacterales > Rhodobacteraceae > Ruegeria. The sequence goes on along the minus strand of NZ_JAKRGB010000012.1, from coordinate 50,034 downwards.
CACCAGGGTCGTTGCTGCGGCACGTCCGAAAAAATGCTTCGCGGTCATTATTCACCCTCCTATCCTTTTCAGGCTCGGTTGCGGCCTTTTCGGAACATCCGAGTTCCGCCGATGGTAGCGGTTGAAAAGCTGACCGCCAATAAGTGACTACATTCCACCACTTATGGCGCCCCGTTTGATCTTTGAGTGTTAGGGCTCTTCTCGTCTTCCAATGTGCTGACGACCAAGTCCGCAACTCGGTACACAGGGCGAACCCATGGGTCTGTTTTGGTCAACCCGACACAGGTGGAGGGGCCCTCACCATTCCAGAAACCGCATTTCCGACAATTGCGATCAGCAGCACACTACCGCCGAGCAACGTGTGGAAGGTCGCTGTTTCGCCCAAAAACACCCAGACCCAAACCGGACCAAGCAGGACCTCAGCCAAGGACAGCAAGACGAGTTCTGCAGCAGGCAGACCACGCGACCCAAGAGTGTACAAGATAAGGCCTGCCCCGACCTGAAAGATGCCCATGGCCATCGCTATGCTACCATCGCGAGGGGACAGAAGCAGAGGAAGCTGCAGAAACTTGCAGACAGCAAAAGTGATGAAAATAGCGAATACGCCCGAAAGGAATACCGAAGGGAGCATTTCACCGGACTTTCCCCAGCGCAGCGCCACGGTGAAAACTGCAAATCCAAAGGCCGATCCCAACGCGGCCAGACTGCCTTTCAGAGCTCCACCTGCGAACTTGTCCATTACCATGATGGCAATTCCGCAGATGGCGACGGCGATAGATACCCAGGTCGCGCCGCGCACATGTTCCTTCAGAACAATCCACCCCAAGACCGCAGCCATGAATGGCGCGGTAGCAAACAAAAGCATCGCATTCGCAACAGAAGTGACCTGGATCGCATAGATACCACCGGAATAGGCCGCAACCAGCGACAGTCCTGCAACTACCGCAGGAAAGCCGAGACGCCGGAGATGCGCGAAAGGCGTCTCTCCGGTGCGCAATCGGATCACAACAAACAGGAATAAGCTGAGGCTGATCGACCGATAAAGTAAAATCTGCCAGACGACTGCATCTTCGATCAGGCGGATGCCAAGTCCAACTGTCGACCATAAGACGCCAGCTGCAAAAACGAAAAACACACTTTGCCTGCGGTGTTCCCCTCTGGTCGAAATCTCGTTCAAACCGGTTGTCATCCGACCCTCGTCCGCACAGGCATTGGCTTAACCGTATTGGAAATGGAACCGGAATACCGACTGATTGCGACATCGGTGATTTACGGAAATCGGCTTATCTCATTCACATCAGGTTTCGCCCTTGAGAGGCGGAACGCACGAATGGCTGGTCGTCTACCTAAAATTTGTCGAGATACTTCACCCGTGCAAAGTGAAGTTCTGCCACATACAAATCAGGTTCAGAGCTGAATTTTGGTGGCGTTGCGTCGGCTGGAGTTTGTGGATGAATAACACAATTGCCGTTCGCAATGATCGCAGAATGCAGTGGTGCACTCACTGACCCGGCCACGAAACTGGCTTCGGTCAGTTTGCACGAGGCGGTCATTCAAAACCGCCTCGCACATGATGCCTGTTTAGCTCGCGGTCTCGTTTGCCAGCGCGTTAAGCAACGTGCCCAGGTTGTGCTGGAACATTGCAAGATAGCTGGTGGCCGGGCCGCCACGCTCGGACAGCGCGTCAGAGAATAGGCGACCGCCGATCACGATACCCGTCTCGTCCGAAATTTGCTGAACCAAAGCGGGGCTAGTGATGTTTTCCACGAACAGAGCAGCGGCACCATCGGCCTTCAACTGATCGATCAGAACGGCAAGCTCCTTGGCAGAAGGCTCTGCCTCTGTGTCGATTCCGACCGGCGCTAAGAAGGTCAGACCATAAGCATCCGCAAGATAGCCGAACGCGTCATGAGCCGTCACAACCGTGCGGCGGTTCGCGGGCAGGTCTGCCAGCTTGGCTTTGGTTTCGGCATCCAGCGCCTCAAGCTCAGCGATATAGGCTGCGGCATTGGCAGCGATCTCGTCTGCGTGCTCGGGCATGGCTTCTTTCATCACGTCTGCGACGTTGGTCACGTAAATCACACCGTTTGACAGAGAGTTCCATGCGTGGGGGTCGGTCTCGCCATCCACTTTAACCGGCGTGATGCCGTCGGTGGCAACGTGTACAGACGCTTCGGTTCCGGACTCCGAAATCAGGGTGTCGGACCATGTTTCAAAACCCAAACCATTGACAAAGATGATGTCGGCGTTGGCCACAGCCTTCGCGTCGGCAACCGAAGGCTGATAGACATGCGCGTCAGCGTCAGGGCCAACGATGGTTGTAACGGTTGCCAGATCGCCGACAACTTCTCCGACCATATCACCGAGGATCGAGAAGCTTGCCACGATCTGGACGACGTCTTCAGCAGCTGCAGCCGGCAGTGCGACCAGAGCAAAGGACGCCGAGGCGATGCCGGCATAGAGGGATTTCACAAGAGTCATTTTGCTCGCTCTTCTTGATGGACTTGCGCAACGGGGATGTCTTTTGAAACGGACGGTTTGCGCAGCCGTCCGCCAAAGCCTAAGGGGCCAAAAATGGCCGAGACCAGAAAGAAGCCACCCGCGACCAGCACAATTGCAGGACCGGAGGGCGTTTCCGGGAACAAGTAGGATAGCGTTAGCCCGATCCAGCAGCTGGTCAGTGCGAAGATGAATCCCAGCACCAGCTGCGCCGTAATGGTACTCGCCCAATAGCGCGCCGCCGTCGCTGGAAGGATCATCAGGCCAACGGCCATCAGCGTCCCCAATGTCTTGAACGCCGCCAGCAGGTTCAGAACCAAAAGCAGCATGAAACCCTGATCGATCAACCAAGGCCGTCGCGTCTGGGTTTCAAAAAAGACCGGGTCGCAGGTGCTGACGATCAGGGGCCGCAGCAGGAAGGCAAAGGCGACCAGAGTCACAGTCGCAACACCGCCCACAAGCATCATCGAGGCATCGTCAATCCCGAGGATCGAGCCGAACAGGAAGCTTTTGAGCGGAACTGCGGACCCCGCCGCCGACAGGATGAAGATACCGACAGCCAACGCAATCAGATACAGCGACGCAAGGCTCGCATCGCTGCGCAATATCGTCCTGCGCGCCAGAAAAGCGGTCAGAATGGCAACGCCCACACCCGCAATCAGACCTCCAACCAGCAGCGACATCACCGACAGGCCGGCGGTCACAAACCCGATAACGATGCCCGGCGTGATCGCATGGGCCATTGCCTCTCCTGCAAGGGACAGGCGACGCAGCACGAGGAACGCGCCTACCGGAGCAACCGAGGCGGAAAGCACTGTCGTTGCCACGAAGGCGCGCCGCATGAAAGCAAAGCTCCACATTTCGTTGAGGAGTTCAAACATGTGTGTGCTCCGCATTTGCTGGCCCGCCCCGGAACATCCAGGAGGCTTGGCTTTCCGACAAATACCCTTGGGCAACCAGCCGGTCGGGTGTGAGCACGTCGTTCACCGAACCATGCGTTGCTTCTTGCCCGCCCAAAAGCAGGGCATGGCTGCAATGGTCCAGTACAGAAGAGAGATCGTGAACGACCAATACAACCGCGCGGCCTTCATCGCGCCATCGACGAATGATCGACAACAAATGTGCCTCAGTGCTTTGGTCCACGGCCGCAAAGGGTTCATCCAACAAAATCAGCGGCGCATCCTGCATGATGACCCTTGCGAACAGCGCGCGCTGCAATTGCCCGCCCGACAGCATGTGCAAGGGGCGGTCCGCGATGTCGAGAACTCCGGCCTCATCCAGAGCAGCTATCATTCTGTCACGCGCCGCATGGTCCAGCCCGTTTCGAAAGCCAAACCCACGCCAAGCCCCCATCGCCGCAAGATCCCGAACGCGAATGGGGAAGCGGCGGTCAAACTCGGTCATCTGCGCCAGATAGCCAATTTCACGGGGGCGGCCTTTTGGCCAGGTGAGACTGCCCGAAAGCGGGTCCATCAGTCCAAGCAACATTTTGACAAATGTGCTTTTACCCGAACCGTTGGCACCCAAAACGGCCAGAGTCGTGCCGGCTTCGATATCCATGGACAACCGATGGAACAATGTCAGGTCGCGGTATCCAAGGCTCAGATCGCGGAGTTGGAGAACAGCAGACATCAGATCACCGTGTAAATCGCGAACCACAACAGAGCGGACAGCGCCAAAGCCCCCGAGACCAGCACTAGGACGCTGAGCTCTGAAAGACAGCGGCCTCTGTGAGATCCGGTGTCGTGGTGCGTCGTGCGCCGTGTCATCGGGCGGCCCCGACGGTTACGGCGTACTTGTGAACGCTAAGTTTTGATAAGGCGGCTTTGACCCTGTGGGATTTGCAAGGTCGGAAATCAGATTTTTGCAAGTACAAAGACATCGCCTCCTCCGGTCGGACGGGGGCGAAGCGGGTGCAAAGTTATGGACGGCGTGGGCCGCTTGAAACATTGACATCTCCCTCTGGGACACCCCGCCCAGGTTCATTAATATTCGGATGGCAGGTCTCCTGACTTGCGGGTCAAAGCTGTCCCGATCCTTCCCAGGCAATTGCCCAGTGGACGATCTCGGGTCGCTCACCGCCTACAGTTGCGGGGGCAGTCACGGATTTGGCTTTTGACAAGGCCGCACCGTATTCCCTTTTATCCCTTCCCGCAAAACGCGGTCGGGAACCATCGCGGCGACAGAACACAAAACAATTTGATTCGGCAAGAGTGCGCATTATTTTCCAGCAGTTAGTTAACGTCTTTTTCGGAAAGCACACATAAGAAATTGGCGTCTTTGTTGCCCGTCATGTCGATGTTTTTCCAATGAAAATCACGTAATGTTGTGTTTTCTGCTCTTTCGATTCACGTCGAACACTGCAAAGGAACCGGTGAAATTCCGCCCGCTCCTCGCAACTACAAATCCAAAGTCGGTTGAACACACGCCAGAAATCACCCGTCCGGAAATGCCGGCCCGATCAGTGGTCCGCGAGCCTGAAGACTCGCTGTTAGTGCTCAACTCAGTCAAAATCTGGGTCATGCTTTGGCCGATTTCCACGCTTTGGCATCGTCGGCCGCCATTCAAAAGACAGTGGACAAACGGGCCCCATCGGTTTTTTCCTCCGCATTGCCGAGAATAGCCCTATGCAGATTTTAGTTTTTCATTCGGGCATTCTCTGGATCAAACGGAGGTTTTGACAGAATCTTCGCAGCACGTTGTTGACCGAGAATTTGAACCTCTAGCCCTTCCTTCGCGCTCCGGTCGCGCAGATAGGCCAACGCCAGTGTTTTTCCCGTACGGTGACCATAGGCAGCCGAGGTGACAATACCGACCATTCGGTCCCCTTGGATTACGCCATGCGCGTAATACGGATCGACATCACCGGTTTCAATTTCAAGCAGGACCATCTCCCACTGATTATCGTCTTTAAGGCGCGCGACCAGGGCGTCTTTTCCTATGAAGTCGTGGTCCATCTTGATCAGGAAACCGGCACCGGTCTCAGCTGGCGTCCGCTCGGTCGTAAAGTCCGCGCCCCAAGCCCGGTAACCCTTTTCAAGGCGCATGGCGTTCATGGCATAGGCTCCGAAAAAACCAAGGCCATGGGGCTGCCCGGCTTCTTCAATGGCCAGGAACAGCGCACGCATCTGGTCGGCTGCGACATGCAGTTCCCAACCCAGTTCACCTACATAGGACACACGCAACGCGCGCACGGGAATGCCTGCGACCGTAATCTCGCGAACCGAGAGCCAAGGGAACCCTGCCCCCAGATCAGCATCCGTCAGCGTGGACAGGACATCACGAGATTTCGGCCCCATAAGGCCCAGCACGCCGTAGTTCTCGGTCACACGCGTGATGGACACGTCGAACCCATCCACACGAGCGCGCAACAGATCCTCGTCCATCTCTTCGGCGGCTGCAGCCGAGGTTAGATAGAATTCGTCTTCGGCCAGAACCGTGACAGTGAATTCGGAATGCGTTCCCCCGGCGGGGGTCAGGGCATGCGTCAGACCGATGCGGCCCACCTTGGGTGCCAGATTTGTTCCGATGGAGTCCACAAATGCGCGGGCATCCACGCCCTTTACTTCAAATTTTGAGAACACCGACATGTCGGCAAGGCCGACCGAATTCGTCACGGCCTCGCATTCCCGCGTAACCGGTAAGAACCAGTTCGAACGGCGGAAGCTTGGCACCGCCTCGTCGCCCTGCTTGTCGCTGAACCAGTTGGGCCGCTCCCAACCATAGGCCGCTCCCATGACCGCACCGCGTTCGACCATCAAATCATGCACAGGCGACAGGCGCTTGCCTCGAGCGGCGGGGCGTTCCTCGTGCGGGTAATGCACGCCGAATTGCAACCCAAAGCACTCGATGGCTTTATCGACACGATAGTCGCGGTCGGCCCAGCTACCGAAACGGCGGCTGTCTACCGCCAGCGGATCCATCGGCGGCGCGCCGTGCGTCATCCAATAGGCCAGGAACCAGCCCGAACCGCCGCCCTCCATCACGCCCATCGACGATCCGGTCAGCAGCCAGGCATTCGGCAACCCATGCGCCGGACCGATCAGAGGATTGGCGTCAGGGGTAAAGGTGATCGGGCCATTGACGACCGATTTGATACCGCCGGTTTCCAGCGCGGGGATACGCTCCATCGCCATCATTATGATGTCCTCGACCCGGTCCAGATCGGGCGGCATCAAATCTGCTCCGAATTCGGGCGGGCAGCCGTCGATCGACCAGGGTTGTGCGTCTTTCTCATAGGGCCCAAGGATCAGACCGTCGCGTTCCTGCCGCACGTACCAGCTTTCTTCCGGATCGCGGATCATTGGCAGCTCGGGCAAACCCTGTTTGATGCGGTCGGAAACTGCAGCAACTGTGTCAGTCACCAGATATTGGTGCAACACCGGCACAGACGGAATATTCAGCCCCATCATATGCCCTATTTCCCATCCCCAGGTGCCTGCGGCATTGACGATATGCCGGGCACGGATCGTAGTCTTTTCCGTCTCGACCATCCAGTCGTCACCCTCGCGCCGGATTGAGGTCACCGGATTGTACCGCAGGATCGTGGCACCGTTCTGACGCGCCACTTTGGCCATCGCATTGGTGGCCAAAGACGGGTCCACATGGCCGTCATCTGGCTCATAAATACCACCGAGCAACCCTTCGGTCCGGGCAAGCGGGTGCAAGCGTTCGATGTCCTCGGGTGTCAGCAGTTGCAAATCGTACCCGGTAAACTGGCTAAGCCCCGCGACATGAGCGAACTCGTCCATCCGGTCCGGGTTCGAGGTAATCCGCATCGCGCCAGAGCGGTGAAAACCACATGTATCACCAGTTTCTTCCGGCAGAATATCGCGATACAGCCGCACGGATGTGGCGCGCAGTTCCTGAATAGTCGGGTTATGGGCGAAATGCGTGCAAAGGCCCGCCGCGTGCCATGTCGAGCCGTGGGTCAGATCGTTCTTTTCGGTCAGAACCACGTCGGTCCAGCCTGCTTTGACCAGATGGTACATGAGGGACACGCCCATGGCGCCACCCCCGATGATCAGGACCTGAGCGTTAGTGGTGCTCATCCGCGCATCCTTTCGCCTTTGGGATCAAACGGGGGTCGCATCAGCACATTGGCCTGATGACGCACTCCCGCGACTTCTATTTCAAACTTTCGTTCGCAGGTGGCCGACAGTTTCTCGCCTGACGAAACCTCGATCATGCCCAACGCCAACGTCAGTCCGGTGCGCACACCGCGCGCGCCGCTGGTCGTCATGCCGATAACTCGGCCGTTTTCCCAAATGGGTTCGTCATGCAACACCAAAGGATGCGAGGGGATGTCGAACATCACTTGCCTGCGGGTCAGGCCCTGTTCTTTCTGGGCGGACAGAACTTCCTTGCCCAGAAAATCTTTGCTCCAGTCAATGGCAAAGCCAAGCCCGGCCTCAAGCGGTGTAATCTCGGGGCCTAGGTCGTGCCCCCAATGTTTGAACCCTTTTTCGATCCGGCAACCATCCACGGCGAAATGTCCCAGTGGTCTGGCCCCGGCGGCGTAGAGAGCGTCAAAGACCGGGCCGCCTTGTTCCGCTGCGATGGACAGTTCCCAACCAAGTTCGCCAACAAAGCTGACACGCGTGGCTGTGGCCGTCTTGCCCCCAATCGTCACGGTCTTAAAGGTTGAAAACGGGAAGTCGTCCCAATCCGCGTCGGACAAAGATCTGAGCACATCTCGGGAACCGCCACCCATGACACCGATGACCACTTCGGCCTCGGTTACGTCAGTGATCATCACGTCGCGCCCAGCGCTTTGCCGACGCAACCAAGCCAAATCCTTTTGCCGGCTCGCGGCGGCTGAGGTCATGCGAAAACGGCCCTGCGCGACCCGAGCAATGGTCACATCTGCCTCGATTCCACCCTTGGCATTCGTTAGCAGCGTATAGACCGCACGACCAACGGGCACATCCAGATTGGCGGTTGTCAGATATTGCATCACCGCCAGCGCATCCGGGCCATGTATGTCGAACTTGCCGAAGGGTGACAGATCGATCGACGCCGCGCCCACCTGCATCTGCGCGGCCTCGCGCTGCGCAATCGGATACCAGGGTTGCTCGCCGACCGAATAGGGCAAATCGCGCTCACTATCGTCCTGCGCATACCAAAGTCCACGCTCCCACCCCGCGGTCAGACCGAAATGCGCACCCGCCAAAGACCAGCGATCATGCAACGCCGACTTACGCAGGCCACGCCCGGCCTTGGGCTGTTTGAATGGCCAGTGAAGAGCAAAGGCATCGCTAACTGCCTCTTTCATCCGGGTTTCAATGTGGTCTTTGCCCGCCGTCAGCGGATCGACACGGGCGATATCGACCTCCCACAGGTCCATCGGCGGCTCACCATCGACCATCCAATCGGCCAGCACCCGGCCGACACCTGCCGAAGACATCACGCCGACCGAGTTCATCCCGGCTGCTACATACAGCCCGTTCACATTGGGTGTTTGGCCGATCAGGGGTTTTGTGTCGGCGGTAAAACTCTCGGGACCGTTCATAAAGTGCTGAATGCCCGCCGTTTCCAACCCGGGAACCAGCGCCAAGGCCGCCTCCATAAAAGGCATGAATTGGTCCCAGTCTTCAGGCAATTCCAGAAATGGGCGGTCGCCTTCTGGCCCAAACGCATCCCAGACCTTGGCATTCGGCTCGAACCCACCAAAGACCAACTTGCCAGCGTCGCCTTTGACGTAAACACCGCGATCCAGATCGCGCAGCACCGGGTAAGGGCTTGGCAGATCAGCCATAGGCTCGGTCACGACATACATATGTTCAACGGCCTGAAGGGGCAGCGCAACACCTGCCTCATCCGCCAGTTTCTTCGACCACGCACCGGCACACAGCGCCACTTGGTCGGCCAGCATTTCGGACCCATCTGCCAGACGCACACCCTTGATCGATCCGTTTTCAACCAACAGCCCGGCAACCTGCACATTCTCTCGAATTTCGGCCCCTTTGGCTCGGGCGACCTTGGCATAGGCCATGCACAGGTCCACCGGATTCACATTGGCATCTTCTTCGACACGCAGCGCGCCAAGGATGCCATCAAGGTTCAAACCCGGTATTTCGACCTCTTCCCGTCCGAGAATAGAAGGCGTCAAACCAAAATGGCGGCCCAGAGAGGCAATGCGGTGCAGCTCGTCCATGCGCGCTTCATCACGCGCCAGCCAATAGCCGCCGGTCTGGCGGTAGCCGGTGGACAGGCCCGATTCATCCTCGAGCCGGGGAAACAACTCACCTGCATACATAGCCAGTTTGGTCATGTTTGGTGTTGCACGCAGCGGCCCGACAATCCCAGCCGCATGCCAGCTTGTGCCACTGGTCAGTTGGTTGCGCTCCAATACCGTGACCTGCGCCCGACCGGCCAGATGGCAGGCCAGCCCAAGGCCAATGGCACCCCCACCAACGATGATAACTTTCTGCATGGGCTGCCTCACTCCCCAACTTCCTGTTTTTCGGCGTATTCGACCCTACTGCACAGGCGTGAACATCCCCGCAAGGATTGACTTCCGTCAGCGCCCGGATCAAGAAACCAAAATAGAAATTAGAAAAACTAATGGAAGCTATTGCCAAATGAAGAAGCGGCAATCGGAGACAGACGTCAGCTTGTTGCGCGCACTAGAGGTGTTTATGGCGGTGTCCGACAGCCGCCATGTAACGGCTGCCGCGTCTGCATTGGGGATGACGCAATCCGCTGTTTCTCAGCAAATTAAAAAACTGGAGTGGGCTCTTAACGTTTCCCTGTTCGACAGAACGCGCCGCCCGTTGGAACTTACACATTCCGGTGAAATCCTCCGCCGACGAGCCTTTCGCATTCTTAATGAGGTCGAAGACCTCAGGTCAGAGCTGCGCTATGTCCAATCCAGCTCGTTGCCTATTCTGCGCGTCGCGCTTCTGGCCTCGATTGCAACAACCCTGACCCCCGGGTTGCTGGACATGGTTCGCGGCGATCTGGGCATTCCGGAGCTCAACTTGTCAGCAGGACTTGCGACTGACCATCAGCAAGCATTCAATGCCCGCACAATCGATATCGCGATAACTTCGGACCCTCAGTTCGATCTGACCGACTTTGAGTGCATCCCGATCTTAGAGGAACCTTTTTTTCTTGTACTTCCAGGTAATTACGGCGGCCCTGCCGATGACATCATGTCGGTTGCAAGCGACCTGTCGTTTGTTCGGTTCAGTTCCGACGCACCGGTCGGCAGGCGGACAGACCAGCATTTACAGCGTTGCCGCCTGGACCTTCCGCGCTCGATGGAGGCCGACCGGGCATCCATGGTTGTCGCCGGCGTAATTACGGGTAAGTGTTTTGCCATACTAACGCCCAGCCTGCTGATCGACGCTGTGGCCGAGGGTATGAACCTGCGAGTGGAACCACTTCCAATTGCAGGGTTCAAACGATCCATACTCATGATTCACCGTGCGGGTGAATTGGACGACATCCCGGAACGCATCGCCCTGCAATGTCGGGAAACCATGCGGCAGAGTTTCGAAAAGCTTCTGCCCGAGATATCGGAACACGTTATTTACCCGCCCTAATCCGCATCATTATTACATCTAATACTGCTGGGTTTTGCTATCCCCGCAGCCCTTTCCTTGTCATGAGTGTCTCCAGAACAAATGGCACGGAGTCCGACATGGCGCGAAACACGACCCGACGCTCCGGCAGGCAAGAGCGTATGGCCGCACGTGCCGCCAAAGGGGCGCTGGCCGCACCCTTCACAATCCGAAAGATTGGTAAGGTCAGCCTGATCGATGATGAGGCGGTTGCGATTATCGAACGGAACGCCGATCGCATTCTGGATGAGATCGGCATGGAATTTCGTGGCGACCCGGAAACGCTGGAACTCTTCAAGGCGAATGGTGCGCGGGTCGAGGGCGAACGGGTGCGCTTTGATCCGGGCTGGTGCCGCGACAGGATCCGCACGGCCCCGTCGGTGTTTACTCAGCATGCGCGCAATCCCGCGCGATCGGTTCAGATTGGTGGTGACGCGCAGGTTTACGCGCCCAGCTTCGGACCCCCTTTCGTGCATGACATGGAAAACGGGCGCCGCTACGCCACAATCGAGGACTTCCGCAATATCACCAAGCTGCATCATCAGCTAGGGGCGATCAATCATTCCGGAGGTGTTGTCGTTGAACCTGTGGATGTCCCCGTTCCGGTTCGACACCTGCACATGGCACATACGCATCTGACAATGAACGATAAGCCACTTATGGGTGCCGTCACCGCACCGGAGCGTGCACGCGACACGATCGAGATGTGCCGTATCGCAATGGGGCGCGAGTTTGTCGATAAAAACTGCGTTCTGTATTCGGTGGTCAACACCAACGCGCCGCTGGTGATGGACGAAACCATGCTGTGGGCTCTCAAGGAATACGCGCAGGCCGGGCAGTGTACTGTGGTATCACCCTTTGTTTTGGGTGGAGCAATGTCACCTGTCTCGGTCGCCGCAACCCTGTCACAGGTTCTGGCCGAAGTGATGGCCTCGGTCGCTCTGATCCAGCTTATTCGACCGGGCGTACCGGCCGCATTCGGCACGTTCTTTTCACCGATCAGCCTCAGGACCGGCGCGCCCACCTTCGGCACGCCCGAAGGCACCCAATTTCAGATGTGCGCCAAAACGCTGGCGGATCGGCTGGGGCTGCCCTTCCATTCCGTCGGCGGATTGACCGCGTCAAAGGTCCCGGATGCGCAGGCAGGCTATGAAAGCCAGGCACAGCTAATGGGCGCAGCCATGGCTGGCGTCAACTTCATCATCCACGCCACCGGTTGCCTCGAAGGGTTGCTGACCACCGGATATGAAAAGATCGTGATGGATGCTGACCGCTGCTCGGCCATGCAGCGCTTTGTCGGCGGCGTCGATTTTTCAGAAGCGGCACAGGCGATGGACGCGTTTTTTGAGGTTGAGCCGGGTGGTCATTTCCTGGGCGCACAGCACACCCAGGACAACTTCGAATCCGCCTTCTGGATGGGCGAGATGTCCGACAATGGTACCTATGAACAATGGCATGCCGAAGGCGGCCTGTGGCAGCACGAACGCGCCAGTGCCCGGGTACGGAAACTGATTGATGAATACGAAGCCCCGGCTATGGATGCCGGAATCCGTGAAGAACTTGATGATTTCGTCGCCCGGCGCAGCCGGGAAATCGAAGGAGATGACACGTGAATATGCAAACCGACTGGACCCTGAATGAAACCGCTGCGCGTCGCGACAACTATTATGCCGCCTCACAACGCAAGTTCATTCCCTTCAAGGACCCCATGGTCTTCAAGAAGGGGTCGATGCAGTACCTCTGGGATGTCGAGGGACGCAAATACACCGACCTTCTGGGTATGAACGTGTGCATCTCGGTCGGTCACAGCCACCCCAAGGTGGTTGCCGCCGCAATGGAACAGGCGCAGGAACTGACCCACTGCACCACCATGTTCTATCACCCCGTCCCTGCGCATTTCGCCGAGGAACTGGCCGCCACCATGCCCAACCCCACTGGCGATATCGAATGGGTTGTGCATTTTACCAACTCTGGCTCCGAAGCCGTGGATCTGGCCATGACCATGGCACGCAGCTACACCGGAAACCTTGATCTGCTGGCGCTGCGCTCAGCCTATCACGGACCCACTGCCGCAGCGCAGTCGATCACGGGCATTTCCGGTTGGCGGCATCCCGGAATGCCCGGGAACGTAGCATTTGTGCCCGAGCCGCATCAATATCGCGGTATCTTTGGTGAAAACGCCGGCGCACAACCGTATCTCGATGAGATCGAGCGCACTATTCACACGGCAACATCCGGAAAGGTTGCGGGTATCTTCATCGAAAGCGTTCAGGGCTATGGCGGTGTCGTTGAAATGCCCAAAGGATACATGACCGGCGCGGCGGAACGCGTGCGCGCAAAAGGCGGCTTGCTGATTGCGGATGAGGTTCAGGCGGGCTTTGGTCGGACCGGCGACCATATGTGGGGCTTTGAGGCCGACGGTGTCATCCCGGATATTGTGGTCATGGCCAAGGGTATCGGCAACGGTTTCCCGCTGGGCGCGGTCGTAGCCCGAAAACACATTGCCGCGCCAATGTCGGAAAAGTTCATGTTCCACACCTACGGGGCCAACCCGACCTCGTGCGCGGCTGGCCGTGCGGTACTGCAGGTCATCAAAGAAGACAATGTGCGCGAAAACGCCCGCGACGTGGGGGCTGCCCTGCTGGAACGTCTGCACGCGCTGAAGGACAAGTACCAAGTCATCGGCGACGTTCGCGGGCGGGGTCTGATGCTGGCCATCGAAATGGTCAAGGATCGCAAGACCAAGGAACCTGACCCAGCAACCACCGCCGCTGTGTTTGAGGCGACGCGCGAAAGCGGGATCATACTGTCGAAATCCGGGGCATATCAATCCTGCCTGCGTCTGGTCCCACCGATGTGTCTTTCGATGGACGATGTCAATCAGGTCCATGACGGCTTGGATCGGGCTTTCGGCAGCCTCTAGCGAAGGACGCACACTTTTTTTAAGCAAAAGGACCCCGTTGAAGAACAACTGGCCGGGTTGCGCAGAAAATGCCGCCCTTCTTCTACATGCGCGAACCGCGTTTTGTACCGGATTCCCTTTCTGTGGACTGTGTCGGTCTGTTTTGAGATGCCAGCCATTCAATTGCATAACGCGCTTCCCGGCGCTTTTGGCTGCCCTTCCAAGCTTCTATGTAATAGCCGTGGGTAGGGGTAATCTCTTCGTCGAACAGACGTGCGACCCGGCCTTCTTTCAGATCCTGATCAATCAGGGGAAGCCAGCCAACAATCGCACCCTGCCCCTCCGCAGCGCCACGCAACAACGCATTGGCATCCTCGAACACGGGTCCGCGCAAAGGACCTGCCACTTGCACATTCATCGCTGAAAACCAGTCCAGCCATCCCCAGTGGTTCCGCTGATGCAACAAAGGAACCTGCAACAAGTCCTCGGGCGATGTGACGCGCCCATACCTTGCGGTAAACCGTTCCGATGCAATCGCCACCGGGCTGAGCTCGATCAATTTGACGGCATTTTCGGGCATTTCGGCCATCCGTTCCCAGCGGATCACAACGTCGACATTCTCGCGATCCAGCAACCCGGGCTGGTAAAATGGCACCACCTCAAGTTCAGTATCTGGATGGGTTTCCCAGAAATCGCTGATCTTGGGCATGAGCCATCGCGCCGTAAAAATCGGGCCAGCGGCAAGGCGCACCGCTTTGCGTGTACTTCGGCGCAACGTACGCACGGCGTCGTCCAATATTCCAAAGGCCTGTGCCGTCGCCTCGGCCAGACGTTTTCCATCTTCGGTCAGAACGACATCGCGCCCCACGCGTTCGAACAGTTTGACAGCCATCTGATCTTCCAAGCCGCGGATGTGATGGCTGACGGCCGTTGGCGTGACCGACAACGCCTCAGCCGCGGCGCGAAAACTCTGGTATTGGGCTGCCGAGTTGAATGCCCGCAAGGCTGGAAGGGACGGGGTCAAGTCAACCTCATAGATAAATTTTCCTCATCTATTGATGAAAAATTGGCTTTTGTAAAGCAATGCAAATTGGGTTCATTCTAGGGCAAAGAAAATCTGAGCTCATGAATAGATGCCAAAATCGAACCGACGGCGCGGTAGAAAAGATCGCCTGGCCCAGGAAACGATCGTCGACACCAATCCTCCGGTCTGGCCGGGGGTGGCTGGGGGATGCCTGAAACCGCTGAGCCCGTCCGAAGTGACTTTGGTGGAAGAAACCGCCTTGTCACTGCTGGAGACGCTTGGGCTAAGCCAGGCCATCCCTTCGATGGTTCGAGCCGTCACTGCAGCAGGTGGCACTCTTTCTGACGACGGCAGGCTGCTGTTCCCACGAACCCTGGTGCAAAGCGCAATAGCCGGGGCGCAGCGGGATTTCTTCTTGTGCGGTCAAAACCCTGAACACGACCTGCTCATCACAGGTGCAAGCGTGCATATGTCGACCGGCGGGGCGGCCCCCGGCATTTTTGACATAGATACGGGACTGTACCGCCCTTCGACTTTGGCCGATCTCTATGATGCCGCACGGTTGGTGGATGCGATGGAGAACATCCACCATTTCAGCCGTCCCGTTGTTGCGCGTGACATCGAAGACAACGCAACGATGGATATCAACACCGCCTATGCCAGTCTGATCGGCACATCCAAACATGTGTCCATGTCGATCACCGAACCCCAGAACGTTCAGGCGATAGCTGAGCTTTGCTACACTATTGCCGGTGGAGAGGCCGCATTCCGCGCCCGCCCGTTCCTGACCGTCATGGTCTGCCACGTTGTCCCACCTATGCGGTTCGCCGAAGACGCTTGCGAGGTCTTGGAAGCGGCCATCAAGGCGGGGTTCCCCGTGCAACTGATCAGCGCCGGTCAGGCCGGGGCCACCAGCCCCGCCACAATCGCCGGATCATTGGTGCAGGCTGTGGCAGAAACACTGGCCGGGCTGGTCTTTGCCCGGCTTGTCGACCCCGAAGCAAAAGCCATTTTCGCGCCCAAACCGCTGGTGGCTGATCTGCGCACCGGGTCAATGTCCGGGGGAGGCGGTGAACAGGCGATCCTGATGGCGGCTGCGGCCCAGATGGGGCGGCATTTCGGCCTTCCCACGTCCTCAATCGCTGGGATCACGGATGCCAAGACGCTGGATACGCAATATGGGGCGGAAAAGACCCTTGCCATTGCGATGGCGGCGCATGCGGGATCGAATATCGTAACTCAGGCAGCAGGTATTCATGCAAGCCTTCTGGGCGTATCGCTCGAAGGTTACGTCAGCGACAACGACCTGATCGGGAACATTCTGCGCACAATTCGCGGGGTCGAAGCCACGCCCGAGAACATCGCAGCGGATGTCATTGCCAACGTGTGTCGCGGACCGGGGCACTATCTGGGTGAAATCCACACGTTTGATCGGATGAAGTCTGACTATTTCTACCCCCATGTCGGCGACAGGCGCACACCGGTCGAATGGCAGGAAGACGGCGCGCGCCCGGTCGGCGACGTGGCCCGAGACCGGACGCGGGAATTGTTGGCCAGCCATTATCCGAACCATATCGCAGATGAGACGGATATCGCGCTGCGGGGCGCTTTCGACATCCGTCTCAGCCGTTCCCGAATTGGGAGGAGTGAATGACCAGCAAAGCTATGTCAGAACGCGCCCGGTCGGCATTGCCCGGCGGTGTCAGTCACGAATTGCGGTTTCGCGATCCCCATCCGATTTTCATCGACCGTGCCAAGGGTGCCGAAAAGTGGGACGTTGAAGGCCGACGCTATATCGACTTCAAAATGGGCAGCGCCAGCCAGATGCTGGGCCATTGCCATCCGGCCATCGTGGAAGCAGTGCAGAAGCAGGCGCAGCATTCAATCTTCAGTGCCGACTGTCATGAGGCCGAAACCCTATGGGCGGAATGGATAAACCACCTTTACCCTTCGGCCGAGCGAACCCGTTTTACCTCGTCGGGTACCGAAGCAACGATGCTTGCCATCCGCTTGGGCCGCGCGTGGTCCGGCAAGGATCGCGTTCTGCGCGTTGATGGCCACTTTCATGGTTGGCATGACCACGCGCTTAAGGGGGCCAAACCCGGCAGCCAGACCGCGCCCAGTCTGGGAATTCCCGAGGCTGTCAACGACCTGATCGATATCTGTGACGCCGATCCACAGTCGATGGAAAGTGCCCTGCAGGACGATCAGATCGGAACCGTGATCATCGAGGTTTCGGGCGCGAACTACGGTTGTGTTCCTTTAGCGACCGAAACCCTGCGGGCCCTTCACGATGTAGCCCGCGCTGCAGGCGTGGTGTTGATTTTTGACGAGATCATCACCGGTTTCCGCTGGTCCCCCGGCGGGCGTCAGGCGCGCGATGGCATAACGCCAGACCTCACGACTCTGGCCAAGATTGTTACAGGCGGCCTGCCGGGTGGTGCGGTTTGTGGACGGGCCGACATCATGGAACTGATGAACAACGCTACTTCAAAGGGTGGGTTTGCCCCGGCGGTCAGCCACAAGGGCACATTCAATGCCTCACCGCTTGTTGCAGCGGCGGCATGTGCTGCCATGCCAATATTGGCGACAGGCGAGGTGCAGGCGCGTGCCGACGCAATGGCCGAGCGAATGCGCGCTGGCATGAATGCAGCCCTGGCCGATGCCGGGGTCACGGGCATGGCGTATGGCGACAGCTCGATCTTTCACCTGCACTTCGGGAATAGCTCGCTTGACGGTTTGACGCCCGCACAGGTTCGTGGACTGCCAGTTGCGCAGGTCCGTGCATATCGTGATGGGATGCTTGCACGCGGCGTTGACGTGATGTCCTACACGTCGGGTCTTACCAGCGCGGCCCACACCACCGAACTGATCGACGAGGCGCTTGAGGCATTCCGCGAAACCCTGTCCGACATGATCCTGGAAGGCACAATCACATGACTCTGCCCACTCAGGCCCGCACGATTGTAATCGGCGGCGGCGTTATCGGCTGTTCGATTGCCTATCATCTGGCCCGTGAAGGGCGCAAAGACATTGTGGTGCTGGAGCGCTCGAAATTGACATCCGGGACAACCTGGCATGCGGCCGGGCTTGTTCGGCGCCTGCGCCCGTCAGCAACGCTGACCAAGCTGATCAATTACTCCATCGACCTGTACGACGAATTGGAGCGCGAGACCGGGCAGGCGACAGGCTGGACCCAAACCGGATCACTGACACTGGCCACAAACGAGAACCGGCTGACCAACATCAAGCGACAGGTTTCATTAGGCCGGGCATTTGGGCTTGAAGCCGAGGTTGTCGATGCCGCGCATGCGCAAGAGTTATGGCCACTTATAAGAACAAACGACGTAATCGGCGCCGTCTGGTCGCCCGCAGATGGGCGTGTGAACCCATCGGATGTGGCGCTGGCGCTCAGCAAGGGCGCAAAGGCACGCGGTGTACAAATCTTTGAAGACACGGCCGTAACCGGGCTGAGAAAGAAGGCAGGCCGCATCGCAGGGGTCGAAGTCGGGGACCACATCATCGACGCAGACGAGGTCGTCATCGCCTGTGGTCTGTGGTCCCGCGAAGTCGCCGCAATGGCAGGGGCACATATGCCGCTATACGCGTGCGAGCATTTCTACATCCTGACCAAACCATTGCCCGAGATTCAGGCGCTTGGCCCCGGCGCGCATTTGCCGACCCTGAACGATCAGGACGCATATCTCTACGCCCGCGATGATGTCGAAGGGTTACTGGTCGGCTCGTTTGAACCCAACGCCAAGGGCCTGCCGCTTAACCGGCTGCCCGCCGATTTCAGTTTCGATTTGATGGATGAGGACTGGGACCATTTCATGCCGATGATGGAAAACGCCCTGCACCGCATTCCGGCGCTGGAGCGGGCCGAGGTGCGGATGCTGTTGAACGGACCTGAGAGCTTTACTCTGGATAGCCAATTCATGCTGGGCGAAAGCCCCGAGGTGCCTGGCCTGTTCCTGATGGGCGGGATGAACTCGACCGGGATTGCGCTGGCGGGGGGTGCTGGCAAGGCTATGGCAGAATGGATCATCGCCGGCGAACCAACGATGGAGTTGAACGAAGCCGATATTCGCCGTTTCAGCCCTGAAATGAACGTTCTAAAGGCACTGGAAGAACGCATCCCCGAAGTACTTGGCCGCCATTACGACAACCCTTTTCCGGGCAGGTCGATGGATACGGCACGCGGACAACGGCGTTCGCCGATCCATGTCGGACTGGTCGCTGCAAACGCGCGGTTCGAGGCGCGCGGCGGATGGGAACGGGCGGTGCATTTCGGCGGTCAGGCGGCGCACCTGCCCTTGACATTCGGCATTCCGGCCTGGCGCGATCAGGTCGGCCTTGAGGTTGACGCCTGCCGCAACGGGGCCGCCATTCTTGACCAAAGCGCATTCGGCAAGATCATGGTGCAGGGGCCCGATGCCTGCAGTTTTCTAAACCACCTGTGTGCGGCGCAGATGGACATCCCCACGGGACGTATTGCGTACAGTCAGATCCTGAACCCGCGTGGCGGCATCGAAAGCGATGTGACCGTGCAACGTCACGGGCCGGACTCCTATCTGATGATCGTGGGCGCGGGTGAGGTGGTTCGTGATCTGAAACGAATGCGCGAAACCAAAGGCGATTACCGCGTGGAATTCACCGATGTGACCAGCGGATATGCCGTTGTCGGGCTGGCTGGGACGCAGGCGCACAGGGTTTTGCAAGCCACCTCGAACACGCCGTTACCCAATCTGAAACGGTTCCATTTCGCTCCGGTAGAAATTGGCCTTGCCCGCGGCTGGGCCGGGCGGCTGAGCTTTACCGGCGAGGAAGGCTACGAGTTATACATTCCCGCCGAGATGGCGATGGCCGCGCATGAAGCACTGGTCGAGGCCGGGGCAACACACGCAGGGCTTTACGCCAGCGGATCGCTGCGTATCGAAAGCGGCTTTCGCGCGTTTGGCCATGAGCTGACTCCGGGTACTACGCCGATTGAGGCAGGGCTTGACGCATTCTGCGCCTTTAGCACGGGTTTTGTTGGCGAGGCGGCCTTGCAAAACAAATCGCCCAATCGGCGCATTGTCTCGATGCTGTTTGATGATGCCGACGCAATCCCCATTCATGATGAACCTATCTATTTCGACGGTCGGGTGGTTGGACAGATTACCTCTGCAGCATGGAGTTACCGTTTCGAACGTTCGGTCGCATTGGCGATGGTGGACGCGCCGCTCGGCCAACTCTCGGAAAAGACTGTGGTCGAGGGTTTTGAAGTTGAAATCGCCTGCACGCGCTTTCCGGCAAAAGCATCTCGTAAACCCGCGAAGGAGGCGTTTGCGTGACTGACACTATTCGAACCACCCGGGTCGCCATCATTGGTGGTGGCATCATGGGTGTCGCGGCGCAGTTTCAACTGGCGGAAAACGGATGGACCGACACGATCCTGTTCGAAAAGGCGGAACTGACCAGTGGATCGACCTGGCACGCAGCGGGGCAGATCGCGCATGCGGTGGGCAGCCGCATCGCGGGATGGATCAACAAAACCTCGATCGAAACTTACAAACGCGTCGAGAAAGAGACCGGCCAAAGTATCGGGTGGCACGAAGTAGGCGGGTTTCGTATTGCCACGACCGACGATGAAGTCGACTGGATGAAATCCATAATGGGCGTCGGCAAGCTGCTTGAACTGCCGATGGAATTGGTCGGACCGGAAGAGGTTGCAAAAAGCAATCCTTTCTACAAGGTCGACGACGTCAAGGCCGCCATTCAGACATTTGAGGACGGGCATATCGACCCGTCTGGCGTGACGATGGCGCTGGCCGCAGCCTCACGCGCGCGCGGCGCAAAGATCGAACGGCGCAATCAGGTCACAGGTGCCAGCCGAAAGGGCAACATGTGGCTTCTTCGTACGGAAAAGGGTGATGTTCTGGCCGAACATGTGGTCATCGCCGCCGGTAGCTATGCCAATCAGGTTGGGCAATGGTTTGGCCTGAAGATCCCTTCGGTCTCGTGTCTGCATCACTATCTGGTCACCGACACCGTCCCGGAATTCGAAGGTCGGCCGGAGTTGCCTGTAATGCGTGACAATGCCTTCGGTGGTTATATCCGGCAGGAGCAAAAATCAGGGCTCATCGGAATCTACGAGGGTCATGTTTGTCCGACTGTCTGGGAAATGCCCCAAGGCGCGCCTTGGGCTGCAGAGAATGAACTGTTCGAAGCGGATTATGACTCGATCGGCGACTTCCTGATGGTGGCGTTGGAAAAGATGCCGGTTCTTTCCGAGTTAGGCATCAAGCGCGTCGTGCGCGGCGCAATCACGCATACACCCGATGGTGGGATGTTGGTCGGGCCGTCCGGAGTGCCCAATGTCTGGCTATCCTGCGGATCGTCTATCGGGCTGGCATGGGGTGGCGGCGCGGGCAAAGTACTGGCCGACTGGATGGTACATGGCGAGGCTGAAATCAACACTCGTTCGATGGACCCCCGTCGATACGGCGACTTTGCCAGTGACCATTTCATTGTCGAACGAACAAAAGACGAATTCATGCGCCGTCATGATACGCCCTGCCCCGGCAAGCAGTTTCATAGTCTGAGGCCCATCCGTCGACACGCCCTTTATGACCGGCTGGCAGACAAAGGCGCGGTCTTTGGTGAGGTCGCAGGCTGGGAACGCCCGCGCTACTTCGGCAAAGTTGGTGAGGTCGAACAGATTGGCTGGGGTCACCAACCCTGGCACGCGAATGCCATGGCCGAGGCCTGGGCCACACGCGAAGGTGCAGGTGTGATCGACCTTTGCGCCTTTGCGCAGTTTGAAATTTCCGGCCAGGATGCAGGAAAACTACTGGATCGACTGTCCGCCAACAGGATCCCGTCACGCGATGGCGGCATGAACCTCAACCACTTGCTAACGCCCAAAGGCCGGTTCGAGACCGAGATCACCATATGGCGAATAGCCGATGATCGCTATTTTACAGGTTCCGCCATCGCCCGCGCCAACGCCGATTTTGACTGGATCAGATCGTATATCCGCGCTGGAGAAGACGTGCAAATGATCAATCGGTCGGCCGATTGGGGAATGCTGGCTTTGTCCGGCCCGAATTCTCGCAAGATCCTGAAGAAACTCACGGATACAGACCTGTCCAACGCAGCCTTCCCTTGGCTGTCCGGACAGGAAATCACCGTTGCCGATGTCCCGGTATATGCGTTGCGAGTGTCATTTGTAGGTGAATTGGGTTGGGAATTGCACGCGCCGCTTGACCGAATGGGCACCCTTTATGATGCGCTCCACGCAGCGGGCGCAGAGCTTGGGCTCGTCGATTTGGGCAGCTACGCGTTCAATGGGATGCGGATGGAAAAAGCCTACCGCGCATCGGCAGAGCTAACCACGGATGTCGGGCCGTTCGATGTGCGTCTGGAACGCTTTGTAAGAAGCGAAGGGCGCGATTTCATCGGTCGTGATGCGCTTTTGGCGCACACGCCACAATGGGAGCTCCTTTATGCTGAGCTTCATAGTCAGGATATCGATGTGCATGGCGGTGAGCCTGTATTGCTGAACGGCACGCCCGTTGGTCTGACCACATCCGGCGGCTACGGGTACACCGTCGGCAAATCGTTGGGCTGGTTGTTCGTGCGCAAAGGAACACCGCATGAGGGTCTGTCGGTGCAGATTCTGAACCAGGCCATTCCCGTTACAATCCACCCTGACGCCATCTTTGATCCGCAGAACCTGCGGCCCCGATCCGAGGAGTAAAACATGAACACTATCAATGGCGGCGAAGCCGTTTATCGCGTCCTGAAAGCGAACCGAATTGATACTGTGTTCGGCCTGCTGGGTGGTTCGATGCTCGAACTTTATGACGCCATGTATCAGGGCGGCGACATCGCTTATGTCGGGGCGCGGGATGAACGCGCTGCAGGGCATATGGCGGACGCCTGGGCACGGATGACCGGCAAGCCCGGCGTCGTTCTGGGGGCGCAGGCAGGGCCCGGCGTTGTGAATCTCGTGACAAGCGTAGCCGAAGCTCAACTGGCCTATTCCCCTCTGGTTGTGATCGCCGGAGCGATCACGCGCGCGGATCAGGCCAAAGACACCTTTCAGGAGGTCGACCAGGTCGCGCTGTTCGCCCCGATTTGCAAGCGTTCTGTTATGGTTACGGATCCGGAGCGGCTGGCCCCCATGTTGGAGGATGCGATCCGGCTGGCCAATTCCGGGCGGCGCGGACCGGTTGTTCTGCATGTGCCCCGTGACCTTTTCGCCTCCAGCATTCCGGCAATTGATCCTGTTCCGGTTAACATAGCGCGTCCCGGCCCGGCTGCGCCGGCCGATATCGCTGCAATAGCAGACCTTCTGGAAGGTGCCGAACGTCCGGTAATCTTTGCCGGTGGCGGATTCAAATGGGGCGCCGGACGGGACGCGCTGACGGCCTTGGCCGAAACACTCGAAGTGCCAGTCGTGGCATCCACGGGGCACGCAGACGTCATGCGTCACGGCCATCCTTGGTTTGCCGGTCAGGCCGGACCGCGCGGAAACCGGGTTGCGTCACGGCTGACCAAAGAAGCCGATGTCATGGTCGTCCTGGGCGCGCGATTGGGTTTCAATTCGACGTTCCATTCCAATGATTACGTTGGTGAGGAAACCCGCATAGCTCATGTCGACATCGAAGGTTCGGCCGTTGGGCGTTATTTTCCCGCAGAAATCGCCGCGCAAGGTGATGCTCGCCTGACGGCCCAGGCTTTGGTCAGTGAAACCCGGAAGCCCGCCGCAGATAACTGGCGCAAAACATTTCGCGCCGATATGGACAGCCTGCTGGAAGAACGCGAGCGAGAGGCGAAAATCGCCACGCTGCCGTTGCACCCAAGACGCGCCCTTGCTGAATTGCGTGACGCGTTGCCTGAAAACGCCGTCGTCACGCTGGATACCGGAAATACCTGTCTTCAGGCCGCAGATCGGCTGGCGCACTACCAACCGCTTTCGTTGATCACGCCACTGGACTTTGGTCTGGTCGGGTTTGGACTTGCGGCCGCCATCGGGGCCAAGGCGGCCGCCCCTGACCGTCCGGTCGTAGCGATCATGGGTGATGGTGCAATCGGGTACACTATGATCGAAATACAAACGGCCATCTCGCACAATCTGCCAATTGTGATCGTCGTTCTCGACAATGAGGCGTGGGGGGCCGAGAAAGCCTATCAACAAGAGTTTTACGGCGGTCGGTTGTTGGGGGCGGAAATCACTTCGCCCCGCTTTGACCAGTTTGCCGAAAGTTGCGGTGGTAATGGGATTTGGGTCAACGGCCCCGGAGAGCTGGGACCCGCCCTCACACAGGCTATCGCCAGCAACAAGACCACTGTAATTCAAGGAAAAATCGACCCCGGCGCACTAATGACCTTGCGCAAGGATCTGTTCGCCACTCCGAAAGAGGATTGATTAAACAGCAACTTGGGACATTAAAATCATCGGAGGCAGAACACGGCGACAATTCGCGCTATACACCGAACGCAGTTCGAGTTGTCGGTGACAGTGTAGACGACATCCGCGCTTTGTGGCCGCACCTATCGAATGAGCAAGTCGAAGCAATCGATTTTGGTACATTTTCAACAAATCAGTTCTTCGACGAAATGTTCCGCGTGACGCAAAACGGTACTGACCCAGAGTTCTTGTGAACGGTTCGTGATACCCCTGCAAGCCCATGCCGTGGATGCGCGAGCAAGGCGTCCACTTCATACCTCTAACAAGTTTCAGAGTGATCTCGTTCAAGGGCACATTTCCCAAGGGAAGCGATCCAGTAGGGGCGAGATCGCGATCCCGACACAGGCAATTAAAACAAGGATCAGAATGTCAATCTTGCAGCTATCGCTGCAGAGGTCACTTGCCTTTGGTATCAAGTGCCTGGACGCCCGGATACCGGAACAGTTTTGCCATCGCGACTAATGCCAGAACGCAGCAGATGATTGCGATCAGGAACGGCATTCGCAGATTGATGGCCATGAGAGAACCGCTCAGCGCCGTGATGGTTCCCGAGCCCAAAGCATAGATGGCCACGGTAACACCCATCACCCAACCTTGCTCGGATGGTCCGACGCTTCCCGAGAACAACGACAGCATTGTGGGGTACATGATCGCAAAGGCGATGGTTATAGGGATGATCAATAAATAGGAAAGATCGGCCACCGGATTGAGCATGAACGCCAGTATTCCCAGACCCATAGCGGCGATGGAAATATACAGGATCGGGAACTTTTTATAGCGTTCGTGCAGCGGTGCGGTCAGATAGGCACTTCCAAAGGCCATGGATCCCCCGAACACGGCAAGGGCCATGCTGTTTTGAAAAGTATCGAACTTGAATCTCGTCAGAAGATAGGTGTCGATAAAAAAGAAAAACGCATTCAGGCACATGAGTGAGAACAGCATAACAACGGAAAGCCGCAGAACGACCGGATGCGAAAAGACTTTCCACAAGTTCATGACGACGTCCAAAAGCCCAAAGTCAACTTCCTGCTTTTTGAATCCGGGCTCCGAGAAAAACAGAAGGATCAACGCCATGTTGAACAAGATAAGGCCAATGGCAACGTAGAATGGCAGTTCCAGTGACGCAAATGAGCCCATCAAGTTTTGGTCACTCAGCAGACCTGATATCAATGGTCCTCCAAGCAAGCCCAGCGCAGACGCCGCAACAATCATCCCAAGGTTTTTTGACTTTTCCTGATCGTCACGGCTGATGTCGATCAAGGCGGCCTGCGCAATGGGTTGGTTTGCGGTCGTAAACCCGGAAATCGCGCGCCCCAATAACAACAGCCAATAGCTGGACGTCATGATCGCGGCAACGGTCAGTGCATAGCCGATCAGTGCGCCACTCAGGCAGACCATTATCCCCTTTTTGCGGCCGATGTAGTCCGACACCTTTGCAATGAAGGCCGCGCCAAAGAAGTAAAACAGGAAGAAAACCGCAATAAGCACCGTGTAGTCGAACTGACGGATGTGCGCGGGGGTCTCATGCGGAAGAAAGGTTTGCTGCGGGTCCAGCAAGATTGTGTTGAAAATCGGCAGAATTAACCCAAAGCCCATCACATCAATGAACACAACAAGCAAAAGCGACAAGCGTGACAGGTTCATAGCAACTACCTCAAAACAGCCCTCGAAAGAAAAAACTTGAAAAAAACGTCATGCCGGCAACTCAAACCGCCGAGAATTCGCATTGAACGCCGATAGTTATTCTATTGATTAATCTGTTTTATGTCCAATTTGACCGAACCGTCAGCATGACGACAGGCCAGACTGTTTTATTCAATACCGCTAATGTAGCAGAGACCTTGCGGGTTCACCCCCGCGCGGACTACGCTTGAAAGGGTCTCGCGTTGAATACTGGGATAGCATCGCTTGAAGCCTGCAATATCACAAGAAACCATCGCCAAATGGCAGCGGATCGTGAATCTCATTGCACGTGTCGCAAACGTGCCGGCCAGTCTTGTCATGCGGACGCACGAACCCCACCATTCTGTTTTTGTGTCCAGTTTCTCGGACGGTAATCCGTACACGCCCGGCTGCCGATTTACACTGAACGAAAAGCTCTATTGCTACGGGGTGTTACGCAATGACGGCGAACTAACTGTAGAAGACGCCACTTGCGATCCCGAGTGGGTCGACAATGACGACATGGAACATGGGATGCGTTTCTACATCGGCTACCCACTGAAGTGGCCGGATGGTAGTGTCTTTGGAACGATCTGTGTTTTGGACACCCGCCGAAACAGGCGCGCGTTACTTTTTCGCGAAGGTTTGCAGGAGTTTGCCAGGGTTATCGAGGCGGATCTTGAGCTGTTGACCGAAATAGACCGACGCGCGGCCCTTGAAGCCGAGTTGCAGGCCACACTGGACCAATTGGAACAACGTGTCGCCAACCGCACAGCAGATCTTGAAGATGCAAATGCCGCACTGCGCGTTCTTCTCAGCAGCGTGGAGACGTCGCGCGAAGAGTATGACGATAAGATTTTGCGCCAGATAAAGGGGCTGGTTCTGCCTCATCTGGCCAAGCTGCGCGGCAGGCTCGACGGAGACCCTGCAGGACAGGCCTATCTTGAACTTGCAGAAGAAAGTCTGAAATCCATCACCTCGGAAATGCGCGGGCAGTTGGCCACCATTTTTGAAGCGCTGACCCCGACCGAACAGGAAATTGCGCAGATGATTATGCGCGGACAAACGACAAAGGACATCGCGCGCACGCTGTGTCGTGAACCCAGTACGATAGAGTTCCACCGCAACAACATTCGCGCCAAGCTAGGATTGAAACGCAGCGGTCGGAACCTCAGAAGTCTATTGCTATCGATCCAATAAACATGGGGGTCTCCCCAATGTTTTCCCCTCAGTTTTTCGGTGCCTTCGACTGCATGTGCACTTGTTACGCTTCCTGTAACCCGAAAAGGACTTCGGGTTGCAGGACAACAGGGAACTGGAAAATGGAAAAAGACGATCTGAACCTTAAACCGACACTCTTGCGCGGGGACAAGGATGACCTAACACCGGGTCTTTCCCGCCGATCCTTCTTTGCTGCAGCGGGGGCTGCAGGGGTAAGCGGAGCGGCGACGTTGCTGGGCAGCAGCTCGGCCAAGGCACAATCCACCGACTGGACCCAACCAGGCAACAACAACGGTGTGATCGAGTTGCAAAAGACCACCGGAAGTTCAGTAGAAGGCGCGGTCGGCATCGACTATTTCGGACATTGCGCGATCAAAATCACGTCCCCCGGTGGCGCGACTGTCCTGTTCGACCCGTGGCGTGACGACCCATCGGGCGCGTGGGGATTGTGGTTCAAGAACGAATTCCCCGAAACTCCGGTAGATATCTGCATGTCGACGCATACGCATTTTGACCACGACGCGATTCATCGCCCGGTATCGACAATGGTTCTGGACCGGATGGTCGGGAACTTCGAGTTTGCCGACATCAAAATCACTGGCTTTGCCGACAAGCACGTTTGCCGCGCGCCCGGCTGGTATGATTGGACCAATGCCCTAGGTGAATTCGGAGTTCAGGCCTGCCCGCCGGACAATGTCAGCCACATGGATATGGTGGTGTACCTGATCGAGACCGGCGGCATCCGAACTTTGATCTGGGGAGACAACCGTCACAATCCACCGCAGGAGTTTTGGGACGCAATCGGACAGGTGGATGTTCTGACCTTACCGGTCGACGGGTCCCAGCATATTCTGGACTATAAACAGGGCAATGACATCGTGGAAAAGCTAAAACCAAAGGTCATCATCCCCACGCATTACCTGAATGAGACCACCAGCTATACGCTCACCACCCTGCAAAACGCGGATGACTGGGTGAAGTCCCAAAAAAGCTACAAGATGCTGGATTCCGCAAGCCTGTCGCTTGAGGCCGGTGATGTCGCCGGAATGGACCGTGAGTTCCTGTACTTCGGGCACAACGCACTGACAGAGTAACAGTCACTTGGGCGCTAGGGCCGGGAACGCTCTGGCGCCCAAATGCAAGCCTTAGCGCCTGATCAACACCCGCGGCTGGGCTTATACGTTCCTGTTTAACCTGACTGCGATCAGAAGCCTGTCTGACTTTACGGATTAGGCAAGCTCCGCCAATGCGGCATCGATCCGCGTCAGCATCGGGGATCGCCCGGCAGTTTCGACGACAACACGCGCTTTGGTCAGATAATCCCTGGCCTGTGATTTCTTTTTCTTTGCCTTGTAGAACAGCCCCATGATCATGTCACAGCGCGCGATATAATGGCCTTTTTTGTCGAACTGCGGGTTGCTGCGCACCTGTTCGATCATCGCAATCAACCGTTTTCTGCCAAACAGCATAACCCAGATGATAGAGCGGAAGTTCCTGATAAGAACGCCGATCGAGCCGCCGCCCTCGCCGGTCAGAATGGCCAGATACATCTCGCACAGGAACAGCCGCGCCCAGTCTGCCGAAACCTGAGTGCCCTCATCCGTTCGTCTCTGGATGGCCCATTCAACTTGCCGCAGCCCGGCGGCGATTTGACCGTTCAAGGCATACGCTACACCCAGCATTGTCGCAGGTCCAAAAGTGAACAAAGTCCACCCTTTTTCATCACAGTCCTTGATGTGCTTTTGAACGGTTACAATCGCCCCGGGTTTTTCCAGCGGGATCATTGCGGCAACGCGGGCCGCCTCGGCAATGGCCTGTTCAAACTCGACCTGTGAGTCCTGCCGCGCCTTTTCCGCCATCGTCAACGCCAGTTCATGGTCATCCGTGACCATTGCGATCAACGCTTTCATCGCGGTCCCATATCCCAGCGCCCGCGGGTCGTTTTTGGATTTGCCCAGCGCAATCATACGATCCGATGTCGCGTGCGCCCGGGCCACACGGCCACGGGTCAGTTCATTCCAACCAACCGTCGCCAGGAAAAAGTTGTGGATGTAAGCATCGTCGATTTTTTTCAGAACCGTCTCGATCTCGCGCTTTTTGGTCTCAAACCGCTCATTCGGGATCGGGGAATGATAGATCGAAACCGACAGTTCATTAACCATGGCATAGGCGCTGGAGGAAGGATCCCTCAGGCGCTGCGCCATTTCGGTCAATTCCTGCTGCACCCAGTGTGCTTCACGGTACTTGCCATTACACACCAGGCACGACACGTAATGGTGCAGGAACTGGGCATGGTCCTGGCTGTCCCCCGCCTTTTGCAGGATCGGCCGTACGGTGCCAGCCAGTTCGATGATCGTCTTGACCCGCAACGAGATGTTTGAGCAGAGCGCAAAGCTGGCCATGAACGCCGCAAACTGTTCACTCGAAGCACAGTCCGGATCGCTTTGATACAGCTCCAGCGCCGCGACAAAGAACTGGTTGGCTTCGTCCAGCGAATACACACCCAGGCTTTTGTCCCCGGCCATCGAAATAAAACGGAACGCCTGATCGGTGCGATTGGTTTGCCTGTAATGGAAGGCCAGCACTTCAGCCGCCTCCTGCAACCGGTTTGCGTTGCGCACAACAAGCGCGTCGGCGATCGCCAAGTGCAACGCGGACCGGCGTGACGGAACAAGGCTCTGATACACCGAGTCCCGCAGCAGAACGTGTTTGAAGATATAGTCGGCCGAGTTCGCCTCGCGATACAGCACATCCTGCGCCTGCAACCGTTGCAGAGTTGTACCAATTTCGTCGGCATTCGCCACAACTTGGGATAGCAGGCCGGGATCAAAGCGGCGGCCGATAACGGCGGCGGCCTGCAGGACCTCGCGATCTCCTGCCGCGAGACGCTCAATTCTGGCTGTCAGCAGGCTGCGCATCGTAAGGGGCAATCCGCTGTCATTGATATCCGCGTTGAAATAGACGGTTCCGCCATCGACGCGCAAAGCACCCTGATCCAGCAGAAAGCTCAGAATTTCTTCGCCGAACAGCGGGTTGCCCCCAGCGCGTTCGGTGAGTTGTTCCGCCAAACCGTCCGGCAGGTCGGACACTCCCAGACGGCTCTGGGCCAGATCCGCAACGTCTGCAACCGTCAGCGGATTCAGCGCAACTGTCGTCACGCCACTTTTGCCAAGCCATTCTGGTGTGTATTCCGGCCGCCGTGTTTGAACGATCAGCAGGTTCGAAATTTCGGGGTCTTCAAGCACGATCGCCATCAGATCTTCCGAGGAGGTGTCGATCCAATGGGCATCTTCGATCACCAGAACGACTCGATCTGTCGCGCATTTCTTCTTGAGCAGGGCTGTCAGCAATTCGCGAACGCGCAAGCCGATCAGAACGCCGTCGAGGCCATCCAAAGACTCTTCCGGCGGTTTGAATCCCAGAAGGTTCATCAGAAGACCCAGGTTTAGCTGGGAAAACAGCCCGAAATTCTTCAACCCCGCTTCCAGTTTTGCCTGAACCCGCAGAGGATTGTGCCGGTCGCTGATGTGAAAGGACTTTTTGACGATTTCCAAAAAGGGCAGGAACGGTATAGGTTGACCGTTGGCATAACAGTGTCCCGTCAGGACGGTGACTTCGCCGGCCGCCACCCGGTGAACAAATTCGTAGACAAGGCGCGATTTACCCAAACCCGGTTCTGCCACCAGATCAATGACCAATCGCTCGGATTTTGATCGCAGCAAGGCAGAGGCCATCGCATCCAGTTCGCCCGTCCGACCGACGTAATCGCTCAACCCTCGCGCGATTGACGCATCAAAGCGCGTTGCGCCTTCGTAGACGGCGTTAAGTTGCCAGATCTTTTGCGGTGCGGACAAACCCTTGATCGTGTACTCACCAAAAAAGCTGAGATCAGACACCCATTCGACCAGATCGCGGGTGGTGTCGCAAAGCAGGCTGCCCCCGGATGGTGCAAGGTTTTCAAGACGTGCCGCCAGGTTCACCGTGCTGCCAACCGCCGTCGCCGGCCCGGTTTCCCCCTGAACCGCCGCCATCAGCACATTGCCCGAGCTGACACCGACACGCATTTCCGGGCGCACACCAAAGCGCTTATCAAAGTCAGCCGCAGCAGAATTGAAGGCTGCGTGTATCGCCAATGCGGTCCGGCAGGCTCGTAGGGCCGGGTCCTCAAGCGCATCGGGGATACCGAACAAAGCCATTATACTGTCGCCGGCAAAATCGCGGACTGTGCCGTCGTTTTCTTCGACCGCGCGGACCAGCGTGTCGTAGACCTTGCGCACGAATTCAAGCGCTTTTTCTTCGTCCAAACTGGCAACAATTGCGGTGTAGCCGACCATATCGGCAAACAGAACCGAAACCTGGCGTCGTTGCGCCTGATCCGCAGAAGTCCGCGATGGTGTATCCGTCATATTCCCCATTTAAGTAATGGGTCTACAACACCCGATCTGACCCCACCATAGTTTGCCGGCGAAACAGTGATTTAGCACGTTCAAATGGCGGCGAGAGTGTCACGGCAGCCACAGAGGTTGTGCTGCCAATTGGCGCGGACACACACACTTTTGTCGATCTGAGCCCAGAGCTTGCAGCAAAACCTTTGCTAGTTTTCGAACGCCGCATCGAAACCCCAGATTTGCCGCAGATGGCCCAATGTCGCTTCGCAGGCTTTTTGGTCCAGTGGCACTCCGTTGCGCACTGAGTGTTGTAGCCTGAGGTGGCGATCCCCCATTAAGTCCACGTCGACAATCTGTATATCCGGGTCGTGTTCCGCAGTGTCGAAGCCGCGCGCCAGAGTGTCGCGCACCTGATGATAGCCGCGCTCGTCATGAATCGCGTCGACTGTATAAAAGGGTTTTCCATCGTCATCGGTCAGCGAGAACATGCGGAACCGGCGCATGACATTGGGGCTGAGGAATTGCTGAACAAAGCTTTCATCGCGATAGTTGGCCCAGGCGTCCTTTAAAACCTCGCGCCACGCGCGACTGCCCGCGATGTCCGGAAACCACTCCCGGTCCTCCTCGGTCGGGTCGGTGCAGATGCGGCGGATATCCTGCATCATCGCGAACCCCAGCGCATAAGGGTTGATCCCCATCGCGTTTGGGGCGTCAAAGTCGGGCTGCGTCAGAACATTGGTATGGCTGTGCAAGATTTCGAGCATCGCTCCATCCGTCAGCAAACCGGCGCGGTGCAACTGATTGGTGATATAGTAGTGGACGAAGCAGGCGCATCCTTCGTTCATCACTTTGGTCTGGCGCTGCGGGTAAAAATACTGTGCGATGTTGCGGACGATGCGCAGAACTTCACGTTGCCAGGACTCCAGAACCGGGCTGTGACGTTCTACAAAATAGAGCAGGTTTTCTTCCGGCAACCCCATTTCGCGCTTGCGTTTCTGCGCCTCTTCATCGGTTTTCGACGACTGCGCAGGATTATCGAAGGCGTCCCACAGGTAATGTACTGCCCGCTCTTCTTCGATGCGCCGCTCACGCTGCCGGGTTCTCTCATCCGCAAGCGATGAATGAGGTGGTCGCCTGTGCCGGAAAACGCTCGACGGCATGAGCGCGTGGGCCGCGTCGAGTAAATGTTCAACCTCACGTTCACCGTGCAGCTCTTCGCATTGGGCAATAAAACCGCGCGCGTAGTCGAGGTAGTCGAGAATACCCTGCGCATCGCTCCACTGGCGAAACAGGTGGTTGTTCTTGAAGAAATGATTGTGCCCGAAGGCCGCGTGGGCAATCACAAGGACTTGAAGTGCCATCGTGTTGTCTTCAAGGCAGTACGAGATACAGGGGTCGGAGTTGATCACGATCTCATAGGCAAGACCGTTTGCGCCTTTGCTATAGGCTTTCTCTTCGTGAACGAACCGCTTCCCGAAAGACCAGTGCCTGTACATGAGCGGCATCCCGGTCGACGAATACGCATCCAGCATTTGTTGATACGAGATGATTTCGATTTGGTTCGGGTATACGTCAAGTTCGAGTTCGTCGATCGCCACACGTTCGATCGCGTCATAGCTGCGGTGGATGGTATCGAAATCCCACTCTGCACCTTCAAACAGCGGTCGCTTTGCATCGGCCCCATCAGCCATTGGAAACTCCGTTCGTCTTGCGCGCAAACAGCTCGTGCAGAACCGGGTAGATGTCACTGGCGCGCGCGATCCGTTTCATGGCGAAGTTTGGCCAGGTCTCTGCGACCTGCCGATACGAGCGCCATAATTCCATACCGTTATCTTCGCTGTTCATCAGATTGGCTTCGGTCTCGTCGACGATTTCCGTGTAGGCGAAATACTGACAACATTTCATCAGTTCACTGTTCAGCAGGTCGGCGCACAGTTGTGAATCACCACTGAAATTCTCACCATCGGATGCTTGCGCGGCATAAATGTTCCACAATGAGGGCGGATAGCGGGCGTCGATTATCTTTTTCATCTCGTTGAGCGCACTGCTCACGACCGTGCCGCCGGTTTGGCGGGAGTGAAAAAAGGTATCCTCATCGACTTCGGTCGCGACCTGGGTGTGGCGGATGAAAACAAGCTCGATCTTGTCGTAGCGTTGCTTGAGGAAAAGATGCAGCAGGACGAAGAACTGCTTGGCAAGGCTCTTCTCGCGCTCGCCCATCGAAGCCGAGACGTCCATCAGGCAGAACATCACCGCACTCGAGGCTGGCTCGGGGCGCATCTCGAAATACTTGTAACGCACATCCAACGGGTCAATATAGGGAACAATCTGGCGTCGCCTTAGCAACTTGTCTAGTTCTTCGCGAAGCAGCTGCGTTTCCGCTTTTCGCGCCGCATCTGGCTTTTCCAGCGCCTCCAGTTCTTCAACCTGGTCAGTAAGAGCCTGTATAGCAGCGTTTGTTGGGCGCCGCATTGCGAGCCGCCGGCCGAAAGCATTGCGCATCGTTCGCGAAACACTGAGATTGGCCGGAGTTCCGGCGGCAGTATAGCCCATTCGATGCGGCTTGGAGATTGCAACCTCTTTCAGGCTGTGCTTGATCATGTCGGGCAGTTCAAGGTCTTCGAAGAATATGGAAAGAAACTCGTCTCGAGACAGAACAAACATGAACTCGTCGTCGCCCTCTCCGTCGGGTGCGCCTTCACGTCCCCCCTGCCCGGCCTGACCCGCTGGCGGTTTCTTGAGCCGGTCGCCCGCCTTGAACTTCTTGTTGCCGGTCAGAACCTGATGTCTGGTCCCACCTTTAATGTCATGCTGAAAATGTGGTTCCCCGATCCCTTCTGACGGTACCGAGATGTTTTCCTGCTGCCCAACATCGGCGATTTTCCGGTTCCGGACACTTTCGTCGACCGCCTCTTTGACGGCAGAGCGAACCCGGCGCAGAAATCGCCTGCGGTTCCCGAGGTTCTTATCCTTGGGGTTCAGCCTTCGGTCGATGAAATGGGCCATTTGTGCATCGACTCCTCACCCTGCCTTATTGACCCGCATGTACCACTCGACCAGGCGCCTGACCTGCCGGCGCGTGTAACCGCGGCCAATCATGCGATCAATAAACTCATTGTGCTTTGCTTCGGTTTCTTTATCGCGTTTGGCACCGAAGCTGATTACAGGCAGAAGGTCCTGTATTTGGCCGAACATACGTTTTTCTATGACCCTTCTCAGCTTTTCATATTTGCGCCAGTCAGGGTTACGACCGCGATTGTTGGCCCGTGCGCGCAGCACGAATTTGACCACTTCGTTCCGGAAATCCTTGGGGTTGGAAATTCCGGCCGGTTTTTCGATCTTTTCAAGTTCCTGTTCCAGAACGCTGCGGTTGAGAATCTGGCCGGTATCCGGATCCTTGAAGTCCTGATCTTCGATCCAGGCATCAGCAAAGGCGATGTATCTGTCGAAAAGGTTCTGACCAAAGTCGGAATAGGATTCCAGATAGGCTTTCTGGATCTCGTTGCCGATGAATTCCGCGTAACGCGGCGACAGGTCGTCCTTCATGAAAGACAGGTACCGGCTTTCAACCTCGTCGGGGAATTGTTCGCGTTTCACTGCCTGTTCAAGAACATAGAGCAGATGAACCGGATCGGCGCCGACCTCTTCGGTGTCGTGATTGAAAGTCTCGGACAGCACCTTGAACGCAAAGCGGGTGGATGTGCCCGTCATCCCTTCGTCCACCCCGGCCGCATCCCGGTATTCCTGCACTGACCGCGCCTTGGGATCGGTGTCCTTCAGGGTTTCACCATCATAGACGCGGAGCTTGGAGAATGTCGGCGAGTTTTCATGTTCTTTCAACCGTGTCAGAACGCTGAACTGGCTCAGGATGGACAGCGTTTCCGGTGCACATGGGGACTCGCCCAGACTGCTTTCCTCAAGCAACTTTTCGTAAATCCGGGTTTCATCTGAGGCACGCAGGCAATAGGGCACCTTGACCAGACTGATCCGGTCCAGGAAGGCCTCGTTGTTCTTGTTGTTTTTGAACTGCTGCCATTCCGCTTCGTTCGAATGCGCAACGATAATACCCTGGAAAGGGAAGGCACCGATGTTCTCTGTGCCCGCATAAGACCCCTCTTGTGTGGCGGTCAGCAGGGGATGCAGCACCTTGATCGGCGCCTTGAACATCTCGACGAATTCCATCAATCCCTGCGTGGTGCGGTTCAGAGCGCCGGAATAGGAATAAGCGTCCGGGTCGTTCTGGCTGAATTCCTCCAGCTTGCGAATGTCGAGCTTCCCGACAAGCGAAGAAATGTCCTGGTTGTTTTCATCGCCTGGCTCAGTCTTCGCAACGCAAATCTGGCGCAGCTTCGACGGATAGAGTTTGACAACCGAAAACCTGGAAATATCGCCGTCGAACTCTTGTAAACGCTTGACGGCCCAAGGCGAAATCAATCCGTTCAATAGCCGTTTAGGGATGTTGTACTTGTTCTCCAGCAAATCCCCCATCCGCGCGCGGTCAAAAAGGCCAAGCGGCGATTCAAAGATTGGGCTGATCTCGTCACCTGCCCGCAGCACATAGATTGGCTGCCGTTCCATAAGGTTTTTGAGGATCTCGGCTAGCGTTGACTTGCCTCCGCCGACCGGGCCCAGCAGGTAGAGGATTTGCTTGCGTTCCTCGAGACCCTGGCTGGCATGGCGGAAAAAGCCAACGATACGTTCGATGGTTTCCTCGACGCCATATATGTCCTGGAAGGGTTCGTATCGCTTGATTGTTCGATTAAGAAATATGCGACTAAGCCGAGCTTCCTGACTGGTATCGATAAGCTCTGGCTCGCCAATCGCAGCGACCATCCGTTCGGCTGCGGTAGCCCGCATCGTCGGGTCTTCGCGACATTCCAGCAAATAGTCCTGCAATGTCATTTCGATGAGCTTGGTCCGCCCATACTCTTCTGCAAACTGCTCGAAAATCTCCATCTCAAAAATTCCTCTAGGTTTCGTACTCCTTCGTCCCAGCGCGCTAAGTTCATCCTAGTCTACCACAAAACTGGTCCGTAATTGTTTAATTTCTAATCACAATTTGTTTCCCACCCGGCGCTTTGTTGAAACTTACGATCATTGGAGCGTTCAAAACGCTCCTCGGCACGCCCTTTTTGCCGCCCGCGTCGTCGCATTCAGAACGCCTAATGAGTGGTTGAACTGAAGGTGTGGTTAAGCAGATATGTCACTTAAAATCTGACGCGCCGATGGGGTCGCAAGAAGAAAAAACTGGGCCCGTCGCTGCGTCAGTGTCTGATGGGTTCGAAACAAAACAGCATGCGCGTGTTGCGCTTCAATTATTCGCTCGACGAACCTCATGTCGGGTTGTCGCCCGCCGTTGAAATGGCGTGGACGTCGTTGACGTCATTCTTGCCCGACCGTGAAATGGGTAATTTTTTGTATATCGAAGGGATCAGGCGAATTTTATGGTCAAAAGACTGCGCCAATCGCCTCAAATTGGCTGGTTGCGCATGTTTCCATGGCCACACGACACCGAAAATGACCGGTTAGACGCCATTCGAGTTTCGCACGGGTAAAACGCCGATTGAAGACAACGTCACCCTCATAGGTGGTCGCACAATCCGGAAAAAGTTCTTAGCATGATCAACGGCTAGGGTACTGATCTCTGACATGGTGGTTCTCTTCAGCAGACGACATCAGTGCATTGTCGCACGTTTCGATGCCGTCTGGTCGGGAGAACCTCCACACCGTCACAGTTCAGGTTGTAGATATGCCGTTACTTGCGGGACATTTCCTTTTACCTCCCAACGTTGGGAAGAACGAGATGACGATGAATCAGGACAAACGCGAGGTTCGGCGCAAATTACGGATACTCCGCCACGCTGAAGAAACCGGTCGTGTTGTGAAGACATGTCGGTATTTTGTAATAGCAAGATCGACATTTTATCGATGGCGCCAGGCTTATGCGGAACGCGGCGAGGCTGGGCTGGTTAATGCGCCCCCGATCCCACGGTGGCACGCCAACAGAACGCCGCTCGAGCGTGAAGAGAAGGTGCTGCATCTTCGTTGCAAGTATCATCTGGGGCCAATGCGAATTGTCTGGTACCTTGAGCGCTATCACGGGACTAAGATATCTGATGCGACTGTTTCTCGGATTCTTCGTCGCCATGGTATGAACCGTCTTCCACGCGGCACCCGCATGCGCAAGGTTCATACGAAACGATATCAAAAGCAGGTCCCAGGACATCATATCCAGATGGACGTCAAGTTCTTGACCTTCAAAGGCAAAAAGGGAGAAAAAGTACGGCGCTTCTAGTTCACTGCAATCGATGACGCGACCCGTGTACGCGCCCCGAAAGTCTACGAGAAACATACGCAGGCCAATGCCATCGATTTCGTCAATCACGTGATCGAAAAATTCCCCTTTCGCATTCGCGAAATCAGGACCGATAACGGCCATGAATTCAAGGCGAAGTTCCATTGGCATGTCGAAGACTTGGGTGACCCAGCCCCCTGAAAACAGGCCACTTAGGTGCTAGTAATTCGTCCAATCAAAGGATGGACTATGAAACGCAGATTTTCAGACGAACAGATCATTGGAATGATCAAGGAATACGAGGCTGGAGTTAAAGCACAGGAGCTGTGCCGTAAGTACGGGATCAGCGATGCCACGTTCTACAAATACAAGGCCAGGTTCGGCGGGATGAACGTGTCGGATGCTAAAAAGCTGCGTGCACTTGAGGATGAGAACAACCGCCTGAAGCGCATGCTGGCAGATGCGATGCTCGACAATGCGGCATTGAAGGATCTCGCGACAAAAAACTACTGACGCCCGATGTCAAAAGACGGGCCGTGTCAGACGTAATGGATCGACACGGCCTGTCTGAACGTCGGGCGTGTGAACTGGCTGACCTGCATCGATCTGTCTTCCAGTACCAAAAGCAAGATCGGGGCGATGATGCCTTGCGCAGACGATTGCGCGAACTGGCAAATGAACGACGCCGGTTCGGGTATCGCCGTCTGGGCATCCTATTGGCCAGAGAGGGCTTTGAAGTGAACCACAAGAAGCTGTTCCGTCTCTACCGTGAGGAAGGATTGGTTGTACGCCGTCGACGGTCGCGCAAACGAGCTCTGGGCACGCGAAGGCCCATTCTTGTGCCGGATCGGGCCAACCAGCGGTGGTCGCTAGACTTTGTGTCCGACGCCTTTGAGGATGGTCGGCGGTTCCGCGTGTTGTGCATCGTGGATGACTGCACCCGAGAGGCACTGGCAACTGTCGTGGATCGTTCGTTGTCAGGTGCGCGGATGACCCGTGAACTGGATGATCTGATCCGCAGGCGTGGCCAGCCGGACATGATTGTCAGCGATAATGGAACGGAAATGACATCTCATGCCGTACTTCGATGGTGCCAGAACACTGGCGTTGGCTGGCACTACATCGCACCAGGCAAACCCATGCAGAACGCATTCGTGGAAAGCTTCAATGGCCGACTGCGTGATGAATGCCTGAACGAACATATCTTCGGCAATCTCGCAGAGGCCCGAAAGATCATTGAAACTTGGAGGATCGACTACAACACCCAGAGACCACACACATCGCTTGGCGGACTGGCACCGGCCGTCTACGCCAATCTCAACCGTGCCACCCGGCCTGCCTCGCTTGAGCTACGCAAAGGCTCCGCTCAGCAGGCCTTGACCGCAACCTAATCACGAGAAAGAAACAGGAACGGATTCTAAATCCAAACAGCCCGTTTAGGGGGCTGGGTCATGGGCATTCGACACGCCTACATTCGCCGGGCAACGCCACAGTTGAACGGAAAAGTCGAACGATCACACCGATCAGACCAACAGGAATTCTATCAACTTCTCAGTTACAAAGGCGACGTCGATCTCGAAGCCAAACTCGATGAATGGGAAAGCTTCTACAACTTCCACAGACCACACGGCGCTCACAACGGCAAAACGCCTTACGAAGCACCTAGGGAAAAGCTATAGTCAAACTGCGAGGTGCCCCGTAGGTAACCGCCCCTTACACACAGGAGATTGCTCAATCTGCGTTGTTCTTGTTGTCGGGTAGAGCAAGCTATGTGACCAGTTAGCCGTAGACGGCGGCATGGCTACCCGCTTGCTTTAAACCTTCGCCGGTAGTTGCTTTGTTATGATACGCAGAACCCTCCACATTTCTGAAGCCAGAAAGCAGGCCTGCGAAGTTCCGTTTTAAGGGCGAAATCAGCGTCAGCGTTAACTTCGACCGACGCGGCTTTGTCTGCAAAACGGGTCTGCGAAGTCGATACATTCAAAATTGGTTCCTGAAGCTACTACGGCACTTTGGTCGGTAACGCTGGGCTCGCATGTTCCGCGTAGGTTGAGTCGCTTTGGCATTTTCCGCAAGCAAAGGCTTAAGATACAGGTTAGAAAGCAACTTTGAGACCAATGTCCAACGACATTCAACACATAGGAATTTCCTTGCCAAGCGGACTAGCCCCTGCCGAACTGATTGCCATCCTGACCGCCGTTACTGATAACCAGCCGCGGGTCATGACCCTACGCGGCGGCGAGGCGCTACCCTCGGGTCCTTTCGAATCCTCTCATCGCAGCCTTCAGAGTAGCCTGCGCGCCTGGATTGAGGCCCAGACCGGCCATCCTGTGGGTTATCTCGAACAGCTATATACCTTTGCGGACAGGGATCGCGATCCGCGTTCGGATGATGCCGCCCCCTCACAGCGTATCTCGATCAGTTACCTCGGGCTGGTGCGGGAGCAAGACGCCGCCGGAGCCGGACGCCCCGCGTGGCGGAGCTGGTATCAGTATTTTCCATGGGAGGATCATCGCGACCGACCGCCCGAGGAATTGCCACGCATTACCGAACGTCTCACTGCTTGGGCGGGGAGTGATCCGCTAAAGGTCCAGCGTGTTGACTATCTGTTCGGTCTGAATGGAAAGACCTGGAATGAAGAGCTGGTTTTGCAGCGTTATGAGCTGATGTACGAAGCCGGGCTGGTTGACGCTCCGGAGTTTGGCCGTCCCATGGCGGGCGACAACCGTCGCATCCTTGCCACCGGCATTTCGCGCTTGCGGGCCAAGATCAAGTATTCTCCGGTGGTGTTCGAACTCATGCCCGAAAGCTTCACCCTGCTACAGCTGCAGCGCACGGTCGAAGCGCTGTCCGGCCTGCACCTGCACAAACCCAATTTCCGCCGCCAAATCGACCAGCAGGAACTGGTTGAAGAGACCGGTGAAATATCCAGCGGTACCGGTGGCCGCCCGGCGCGTCTGTTCCGATATCGGCCCGCCATTCTTGAGGCCCGCATGCTGTCGGGCGCAAGATTGCCTCTCTCCAGGTCCTGAACTTCGGTTGACATAATCTCGAATCGAGAATAACCATAGCTCCAATGTACTCGAATCGAGTATAAATGGAGAAGCCAATGAGAGAATTTCGCCTTCCGGAGCTCTATGACCGGGTTAAACAGGTCATCCCGGCACCTGAATGGATGCTGTTTGAAGGCGATCTGGAAGCCATTCTCGAACTCAAGCGCGAGAAGAATGCGGTCATCCTAGCCCACAACTACCAGACGCCGGAAATCTTCCACGGCGTGGCTGATATCATGGGCGACAGCCTTGCCCTAGCGCGCGAAGCCGTAGAGGTTGATGCTGATATCATTGTGCTGGCGGGTGTGCATTTCATGGCCGAGACCGCCAAGCTGCTAAACCCAGAGAAGACTGTTTTGATCCCCGATACGGGAGCGGGATGCTCGTTGGCCGACTCCATCACGCCCGAGGATATTGCATTGCTGCGCCAAGCCCATCCTGGCGTACCGGTGATCACTTATGTCAACACGTCGGCAGCAGTTAAGGCGGCGTCGGATATCTGCTGCACGTCCGGCAACGCGGTGAAAGTGGTGGAGTCCCTGGGGGTTCCGCGCGTGCTGATGATTCCGGATGAATATCTCGCCAGGAATGTCGCCAAAGAAACCGATGTCGAATTGATTGCGTGGCACGGGCATTGCGAAGTGCACGAGTTGTTCACCGCTGACGACGTGCGGGCCATGCGCGATGCATGGCCCGGCGTCACGGTACTCGCCCATCCGGAATGCCCGCCTGACGTGGTGGCCGAGGCGGATTTTTCGGGCTCAACTGCCGTGATGTCCGATTTCGTCGGTGACAAAAAACCGGCGCGGGTTTGCCTGCTTACTGAATGCTCCATGAGTGACAATGTGGCTCTGAATCACCCCGATGTGGAGTTCGTGCGTCCCTGCAACCTTTGCCCGCATATGAAGCGCATCAGCCTGCGCAATATCCGCGAAGCGCTGGAATTTGGCTGCCATGAAGTCACCGTCGAACCCGCCATCGCCGAAGATGCACGTCGCTCGGTAGAGCGTATGCTGGCGGTGAAATGATCCGTCTCGAAGGGCTTCATGGCCAAACAGTCATCGTCGGCAGCGGCATTGCCGGGTTGGTGGCGGCACTGGAAATGGCGCCGCAACCAGTGGTGCTGATCACCCGCGCAGGGTTGGGGCAGGAATGCTCCAGCGCCTGGGCGCAAGGCGGGATCGCCGCTGCCTTGGAAGCCGATGACAGCCCGGCGCAACATCTTGCCGATACTCTGCGGGCCGGGGACGGGCTGTGCGATGAAACCGTCGCTTCGGGCATCCTCTCAGAAGCGCAAGAAGCGATCGCTTTACTGGAGAGCTATGGCGTTCGCTTCGACAGAACCGCAGACGGAGTTTTTTCCCTGGGGCGCGAGGCGGCGCATTCCCACCGGCGCATTCTGCATGTTGGTGGCGACCGCACTGGTTCCTCCATCACGTCGACCCTGACACGCGCGGTGCCTCAATGCCCCTCAATCACCTGCCTGACCGACATCAACGCCCAGCGATTGGTGACGACTGACGGGCATATCACCGGCATTCAATTGCAAAAAAATGATTATGCCGAAGTTCTGCGCACCGCGCAGGTCATCATCGCTACTGGCGGCTGCGGTGGTTTATATGACGCCAGCACCAACCCTTCAGGCAATTTTGGCCAGGGTGTTATGATGGCGGCGCGCGCTGGTGCAGCCTTGCGCGATATGGAATTCATGCAGTTTCACCCCACCGCCCTGGACACCCCACAAACACCTATGGCTTTGGTCAGCGAAGCCGTGCGGGGTGAGGGGGCCATCCTGATCGACCAGACTGGCAGGCGCTTCATGGCGCAAGTTCCAGGCGCGGAACTGGCCCCGCGAGACGTAGTTGCGCGGGCCGTGCATCAAATCATCTCACGCGGCGGGCGAGCATTTCTTGATGCCCGCGCAACGATTGGGTCTGATTTTGCCCAAAACTTCCCCGGCATTCATGCATTATGTGCTATCAGTGGTGTTGACCCGGCACGCGACCCGATACCGATCCGTCCGGTGGCGCATTACCATATGGGCGGCATAGCCACTGACAAGGATGGGCGAAGCACCCTGCACGGCCTTTGGGCCATTGGCGAATGCGCTGCAACAGGCTTGCATGGTGCAAATCGCCTTGCCAGCAACTCTTTGCTGGAAACTGTGGTGATGGGGCGTCGCGCCGCGCGCGACGTAGCCGGGCGCGGGATGCGAACCCTGCCGACAGCTCCCAAGTCTGATTTGTTGCCCGATAATGATCTTGGGCCTGTCCGGCCAGTGGTTTCAAAATACCTGGGCGTGGTCCGTAACGAGATGGGCTTGCGCTGTGCCATCTCAAAGCTGTTGCCGTTGGTCGAAACCTACGGGCGCGGCTCAGACCCGGCCCTCGTGGCGCTTGCAATCGCGGTCTTCGCCAATCTGCGCTGTGAATCGCGCGGCGGACACTACCGCAGCGACTTTCCAGACCCTTCATCCCAATCCCAATCATATCTGATGACTCTGACCGAAATTCTCGCCCATGCGGGATCGGCCCGCCAAGACCCCCTTTTGAGGACTGCCTGAACCATGACCGACATGCCCCTTGCCCAGTTGCCCCGGACGATGCTGGAGCCGGTAATCCGCCGCGCACTTGATGAGGATCTGGGGCTCGCCGGTGACGTCACCTCGACCGCGGTTATTCCAAAGGGTCATGCCTCGGAAGTCGTGGCCTGCGCGCGTCAATCTGGTCGCATTGCCGGGCTGGATTGCGCCGAACTGGCCTGCACTTTGGTTGACCCGGCTATTAGAGTGACCCGCCACGTCGACGATGGCGATCCTGTTGTGTCCGGCACGGTGATCGCAACTTTCGAGGGCCCGTCACGCAGCCTGCTGATCG
The DNA here is from genome assembly GCF_022347725.1 of Ruegeria sp. Ofav3-42. Taxonomy (GTDB): domain Bacteria; phylum Pseudomonadota; class Alphaproteobacteria; order Rhodobacterales; family Rhodobacteraceae; genus Ruegeria. Next base: position 6,087 of record NZ_JAKRGB010000012.1, on the reverse strand, counting down.
CCGAGCGCACCGCACTCAACTTTATGGGGCACCTATCTGGCATTGCCAGTGTGACCGCCGATCTGGTGCGTCGCGTCGAAGGCACACGCGCTGCTATCGCCTGCACCCGCAAGACGACCCCCGGTTTGCGCGCGCTCGAAAAATATGCCGTGCGGGCAGGCGGCGGTATGAACCATCGCTATTCCCTGAGCGACGCCGTGCTGATCAAAGACAACCACATCGCCATTGCGGGAGGTGTTGGCCCGGCCCTGACCAGGGCGAAGCAGGCGGTCGGTCATATGGTCAAAATCGAGATCGAGGTAGACACACTGGAGCAACTGGCTAAGGTTTTGAAGATCGGTGCCGATGCGGTACTGCTCGACAACATGGATCCGGCAACCCTAAGCGACGCAGTAAGTATGATCGACGGGCAGGCCATTGCCGAAGCCTCGGGCGGGATCACCCCGGACAGCGTACGCGCGGTGGCAGAAGCCGGGGTCGATCTAATTTCGATGGGCTGGATCACCCATAGCGCACCCTGTCTAGATATCGGTCTGGATTTCGTAGGCAAACAAGGATGAGCCCGCGCACATATTCCTGGCCCCTGCCAAGCGGGTGATTTCATTCCATTCAGCGTGAACTCAACAAGCCTTGGAACAATTTTTTCACGCACCGAGCAGCCGTCGCGTAGGGCCGTGTCGCGGTATTGCGGCAGCCAGGTGAACGTAAGCTGAGCCCAAAGCCGCCGTCAGCTGGCTTCGCTCCTTTGCGGGATGTGGCGCAAACTTTGGCGCCAGATTGACAGCCATGTAGTTTTAACGTTTGTTCCCATCGAAGAGTTTTTGATCAGGTTTTAGCAAGAGCTCATTGAAGGCGTGCCATTTCTCCGGCGCGGCAACTCTATACGCATTGTATTTAAATCTGGGATACACAGTATCGTACCGGGATCTGGAAAAAATCATGGACGGACACGGTGCACGGGTTGACCAAGTCACTCTCAACAGTTGGGTTACGAAATATTAGCCGGTGGTCGTTGTTTGGGCACAATCGAACGAGCGTTGGACGCAAAATTCCTGGCGTACGGACAAATCCTACCGTGGTGTGCGCGGCAAGTGGATGTATCTCTGTCGAGCGGATGGCAGGACAGGCGGCACCCTTGATTTCATGCTGTCCGAGCAGAGGATCGGTCCGGCGGCGACCAGGTTCTTTGCCAAAGCCCTGTCTTCAAATGGATTCCCAGGCAAATTCGTGGTCGATTAGATCAGTGCCAATAAGGCGGGCATTCGCAAGGTGAACCGGATCCTGAAGTGATTTGGTTGCCCGGTCAAAGTAAAAACAGTCAAATCGAAGTTCTTGAGCAACATGATCGAACGGAATCATCAGGTCTTAAAGCGCCGTGTTCGGCACATGAGCGGTTTTAAGTCTTTCGTATCTGCCTCTGCTACTTTGGATGACATCGAATGGTATTGCCAAGTTGTTCAGGCTGAGTGATCCAGCTATGTGGCGCTAATGAACATCCCAACGATCATGCCACGCCTTAAAGGCTTTCGTTTTCCGCGTGAGATCATTGCTTACGCGGTGTGGGCTTACCATCGCTTTGCGTTGAGCACTGCTGACGTCGAGGATCTGTTGGCCGCGAGGGGCGTGATCGTCAGCCGGGAAGCAGTTCGGCTGTGGGTCAATCGCTTTGGTCGACACTTTGCAGATTGCGTCAGGCGCGATCGTCAAAGGCCGAATGACAAGTGGCACATGGATGAGGTTGTGATCATGATCCGAGGCAAGAAGCACTGGTTGTGGCGCGCGATCGCCGCAAACGGCGACACGCTCGACATTCTCGTGCAGACTCGCCGAAACGCGAAAGCTGCAAAGCGCTTCTTCAGGTGGCTGGTTGCCAAATTCGGCGAACCCAGAGTCGTCATTACAGACAAACTGCGCAGCTATATCAAACCAATCAATGTACTGGCACCTGACGCTGACCACCGAGCCCACAAAGGCCTCAATAACGCGATCGAAGTCTCGCACCGACCAACCCGAAAAAGAGAGAAGCTATTCGGCAAGTTTAAGTCTCATTTACAGGCTCAGAGATTTCTTTCCGCGCATGACCAAATCAACCTGATCTTTCGCCCCCGTCGTTATCAACTCACTGCTGCCTCATACCGCCACGCCCGTTCCGACGCGTTCAACCTCTGGGTCGATTACACTGCGGAAATGACCGCCTGAACCTGCCTATGCAAATACCTCAAAGTCTCACGGCAACAACTTGGCAATACCTCGAGCTCAAATCACAATATTTTACAACCCCCGCCAACATGGGCGGGGGTTTTCTCTAAACTAGGCTACGTTTTCGATTGTGTAGCTTGGGGTTCCCTGCCATTTCAGATCCCACTTGGCCCCAGGCGTCACATTCTGAATTGCATTGGGGTCAAAACAAACCAGGCAGTTTCCTTCTGGCGCACGAACTGAAGGATAAATTAGACCGCGTGATCCTCCTCGGCGAAGATCCTCAGCGAGACTTTGACCGGCTTTGTACCCAACATTCGGATCTGGATGAAGTGCTTCGTGGTCAACTTCATCCCTCATATCATCGAACTGGCCAATGAAGTCTGCTCGAATCTCCACGTATCGTGCCTCATCTTCAAATGTTCCGGCAAATTCAAGCTCTCGTGTGCGATGAAAAGCAACTTCGGCGATTGAGACTTGGACATCCCAAGCACAATACCATGCCCCCCGGTTTTCAGTGTTGAAGCGGTTTCCACCTTTTCGAGTGTAAGTAAAGGCAGCGTTTACATGAGTGTTTCCATAAACGCGTAGATCTGATTTGCGGCGATACCACGCGAGTTCCCGCGGATCAAAGTGTGGGTTTCTCCCAGCTTCAGCTGACAGACGCACGCTTGTAAGACCTTCGATTTCAGCCAGAATATCAGCCTCATCGTCACTATCCATCAATCCACGAAGAACTGGCGGCTTGTGATAAGTTGCTGGAAGAAGACGAATGAGTCCGCGATCAGTTAGATTGGTTTCTTTCACGCACCACCTCGCAGGGCATCCAAGTAAGTCCTGATATTCAGGATTTGGGGTAAGCCGCCTTCAATCGCAGTATCAATTGGGCGCAAACCGTCGAACAACGGGCCGGTATTTGCGCGAGTCATCCATTTCTCAGCAAGTTGCGTAGAGAAATACAACTCCAATGATTCGTAAATTCCGATCACCGCAGACAAACGAAGCATTTGGTCCTTACTCAGCTCACCAGCGAATCCGGGTTTCTTTGCCCGTTTCCAGGTGCTCTCGGACATATCCGCAAGCTGCGCGGCCTCTTTCTGACTTAGGCCCCATCGATCAGAGATGCGAGCATATCCCTTAAGGGCCGCAGCGGTCATCTCACCTGGTGAATATTTCTTCTCTGCTATTTGCATTTGATCACTCCTTAGGTCCATATAAGTCCATTTGACCCTAATGTAAAGGCCATATGAGCTAATCAGCTTCGCAAAGTAGTTTCCTTTGCATCATTTACTACAAAAGGCTGGGGTTTTCTTTTGCCACGGCCTCAGGCCCGCTGCCTGACGAATGTCGATCAGGCAAGCAAAACGGTCACGCAGCAGTACAGAACAACCTACATAGCCAAAATTCAGTCGGCAGTGATTTCAACAACCAGGTAGGCGCATCAAACTTTTTGCGCAGATTGTTTGGAGCAAATGCACGTCGGGTCCATCTCCTGCCCACACAAACAATACGGAGCACAAAAATGAATACAGGCCTCATCCTTCTCGTCGTTGCGACACCTTACATTCGAGCCGTCACAGACCTTCTGCGAGCCATGACCGCTCATCGCCTCGCTATTCATCAGACCACTAAGAAGGAAGAGAAAGAGCAGCCTAAATAGGGTTGCTCAGGCTCACCAAATACAATCCCGTTTGTCCCCTGCACCGCCATGTCACACACAGCTGCACCATCACCCAGTCGATCACCAAGGCCCGTGTTCTGCCGACCTTGACTGCGCCTGTTTAACAAATGATTTTCTGGGACAATTTCTGCATCAGCAAAATCAAGAGCTTACGAGGTGGACAACCCAGTAGCTTCAAAGAGTACACCGTCACCAGATTATCTTATGGTACGATCCTGCCCCCTACCGGAATCTAACCCTAATGGATTTTGACTTCTGTCAGCCGTTCAAGGTTGTCCCCAATTCCCCACTCCAAGGGTCTGTTTGCCAGTCATATCTTGAGGTCACCCTAGCAACGAAAGGACAGCACATGGGACGCTACAAAGGCAACGATCACAGCCAGGACGAAAACGACAACCACTCGGATCAGATGAACCCGAACAACGACACATACTGGTCCGACCGCGGCCATGAGGAGCGGCCGGATGACTGGGAAAGCGCCTACGACGACGATTAAGGGGTCAAAGCGGGATAGTGGGAGATCTCCAGATTCAGAGCCTCCTGCAACCTCTCTTTAGGCATTGCCTGAAGAACACCCGTCAGTCGGCTTGCCGCCAAGACCAAATAAGTTGGCAATGCCGTCGGCAGAGTTCTTACCCACCTCAAACTGCCGCAACCAGATGAACCGGCTGACCCGACCATCTACTTCTTCGGACAGCAAGCTATCGAGCTGGGCGCGCATTATTGCATCAAGATGACCCGCAATGCGAGCGTCAACCCTGCGTTCCGCAGCGACCAACGCATCCGCACAGTGACGTTCTATGACCGAGATACCCGGTAGGATGATTAGCCGCCTGCGGCATTCCTCCACGAATCCGCGCACCAGACCCTCACTGGATTGCGCCGATTCAGAATTCTGATCCAGCAACTTCCGAAGTTTCTTGGCACGCTTGCCGGAGAACATCTTGTACCCGTACATCTTGCGCAGAACGTCCAGATGTTCGCGGCGAGTCTTCTCCCGCGCGGCATATGGCAGGAGATCATCCGGCTTCAGTCCGAGTTGCGCGGCCACAAAACGAGACAACGGCTCGGGGATCACCTCGCCAGCCTTCAGCAATCGGCCTGGATACCGGAAGGCACAAAGTTGAAGGATAAAGCCGATCTGGTTTTCTGGTCGCCGCCGCGTGCGGATATGTTCAATATCTTCATCATCCAGTGTGTAATGCCGAAGTGGTGCAATTTCATCCATTGGAAGATCAAATAGCGCCGCGCGTTGGCGCGCAGTTAATACCGCTCGATGTGCCATCGGATTGCTCTTTCTTTATGAAATGGAGTCTTTGAAAGTGAACATGTTGAGACCATCCGCTTGCCATGTTTTTTCAATGTCTCAATATGGCAGTCTCACAAGTCCTTAATCTATATGAGACCCCATGGCTAAAGTCGGATATGCCCGCGTCAGTTCAGTTGGACAATCTTTGGATGTGCAGCGGGAGAAACTGAGCGACTGCGACAAGCTGTTTGAAGAAAAGCGAAGCGGCACCACCAATACCCGTCCGCAACTCAAATAGTGCCTGGGATACGTTCGGGACGGCGACCAGCTGATCGTGACTCGCATAGACCGATTGGCGCGCTCAACTCTGCACATGTGCCAGATCGCCAAGACCCTGCGCGACAAGGGCGTTGATCTGGTCGTCCTTGATCAAAATATCGACACATCAGACGCAACCGGGCGGCTGCTATTCAACATGCTGGGAGCCATCGGTCAGTTCGAAACCGAAATCCGCGCCGCGCGTCAAATGGACGGGATTAAGAAAGCTAAGGATCGCGGTGTTCAATTCGGAAAGCGCCCTGCGCTTACTGACGATCAGATCGTAGAACTGCGCGCAAAACGCGCGCGGGGCACCTTAATCAAGGACCTCATGGCTGAATACAGCCTCTCTAAGGCCACTATTTATCGATATCTCGCCGAAAGCGGAGCCTGAGCGCATTTCCAGAACCTCAATCCGACCTTAACGCCCTATTCGGCACTCAGCCGGAGTCGACCCCTCTTTGGAAAAGATCTGAAGCCCAGCGTCAATCGGCATCCAATATCTTATTCAGGTCGTTCCTGTAGGCCAGAACCTCGTGCCGGATCGCGTCTTTTAAAAGTTCAGCGGCCCCTTCGACCTCACGGTCGAGGGGGACAACGAATCCGACCGGAACCGTTTGCCGAGTTTTGAGGCGGCGCA
>NZ_JAKRGB010000011.1 GCF_022347725.1 Ruegeria sp. Ofav3-42 | reverse complement strand
GGATCATATTCGAGGTGCTCCGTACCACCCGCAAACTCAGGGAAAGATCGAGCGCTGGCACCAGACTCTCAAGAACCGCATCTTATTGGAAAACTACTATCTGCCCGGTGACCTTCAGCAGCAGATCGATGCTTTCGTCGATCACTACAATCACCGGCGCTACCACGAGAGCCTACAAAACCTTACGCCCGCTGATGTCTACTTCGGACGCGGGCAGACCATTCTAAAACAACGAGAACGGATCAAACGAAAGACCATCGAAACCCGGCGCTTGCTTCACCGCAAAACCGCCGCATAATCAACCCAACCAGATGCGCCAAACCCTCTCTTAGCTCAGGCCGCCATCTGTCCCAAATTCCCTGACGACGGACAACCTTGAACCCGACCGTCTGGGTGTTCAGGTGCTCGACGAGTTTCTCGACCGTCTGCACATCGACCTACAGTATGACACCGCGCCTCTGCTTGACGGTCACGCGGTAGTGCTTGCCCGCCCCAGCCGCAGAGTGACTTTTACTTTGGCACCTGTGCCTTGGAAGGCCGTATCGGCCAACCGCGTAATCTGAGACCGCTCCATCAATTCCGTCGTGCCTCGTCTAGGACGTCCTTTCCATAAGAACACGAAATTCATTTTCCCCCGGCATCGTGTCCTCGGCATGTACCACGCGCCAAGGGATAAGGTGTTGCAGGTCGCCAACGATCCGGCAGAAGCTGTCACAGGTAAAAACCGAGCAATGAACGTCGGTGTAACGCCGGGCCAAATCCTCGGCACGACTAATCGCATCCTCCATGGGCATGCGATAGAGATGATCATCCGGAAGATCCCCCGCCCATGATCGTGCGTGGTTCAAGTCACAATGATAGTAGATTTGGCGAATGATCTGATACTTGTCTGGCATTTCTTGCGCTCTGTCGTGGCATCGCAGCCAGTCGACGGCATCGGACAACGGTTTGAAATAGTCGAAAGTATGACTTCGGTCAGGTAAGGACAGAAACAGATGTGCGGAAGACGCGGCGATCTTTTCAAGATCCTGTAACCAGTGAATTGGGTTTGGCAAGTGCTCTAATACATGGTTGGCAATGATCAAATCTGGCATGATCGTCACCGCCTCCGAAAGCGCCCGGTCGCGCAGGATGAAATCCACCTCGACAATGAGTGAACTGTTGTGGGCGGAATTGTTCTGATGTCGATTGATGGATTCCGACTGGCTGAAGTAGTCCGCGAAGTAGACTTCTTCCTCCGACTTCAGAAAGGTTGGGCAATCGAGTGCGCCGACCTCCAGCACCTTGAGTTCGACCGGCCCGAGATGTTTGAGAAGGAATTCCCTCCGGCGCTTGGATCTTGTTGAGATGTCCTCGCCCTTGGCATTGGTGATCTTTGGCACGGTGTCGAATCCTTCTGTTATTCAGCCATGCCGACGACCTAGCTGAAATACGCATGTATAGTCTATAGGTCAGGTCTTGCCGCTTCGGTAAATTGGTGCCATTTCCGCAATCCTTGGTTACAGGGATGCGTGGGGCCGAACTGTGCAAGGCGAAGCTCCGCGCCTTGCATTCGACTTGCATTCTTGCACATTGCTTGCAATCGAACTGCAAGGCAGAGCGCATTGAGTGCAAGCCAGTCTACAACGAAGCGACGGGATAAGATGGATAAGACGCTGATAGTATTGGAAAAAGTGGATGCTTCCAAGGCCGCGCGTTTATCCGTGGCCCCGATGATGGACTGGACCGATCGGCATTGCCGGTTCCTGCACAGACTGCTCAGCCGGGAAACACTGTTGTACACGGAAATGGTAACTGCGCCGGCGCTTGTAAGGGGTGGAGCTTTGCATCTGCTGGACTATAGCCCACAGGAACATCCTGTTGCCCTGCAGTTGGGCGGTTCTGACCCGCAGGAACTTGCGCAGGCGGCACGGCTTGGAGCGGACGCGGGGTACGATGAGATCAACCTGAACTGCGGGTGCCCGTCAGACCGGGTGCAGTCTGGCACATTCGGCGCGGTGTTGATGAAAGATCCGGGTCGCGTGGCCGAGTGCGTCGCCGCCACGCGGGACACGGTCGATGTTGAGGTAACAGTAAAGTGTCGCATCGGCGTTGATGAACAGGATCCCGAAAAGGTCTTGCCAGACTTCCTGCAGGCCATTCGCGCAGCCGGGTGCCATCGCGTAACGATCCACGCGCGCAAGGCCTGGCTGCAGGGGCTGAGTCCCAAGGAGAACCGCGATATCCCGCCACTGGACTACGACCTTGTCCATCGGATGAAGGGCGCGTTTCCGGATCTGCATATCTCGATCAACGGTGGCATAACGTCCCTGGAACAGGCGCGCGCGCATCTTGAGGCCGGGTTGGATGGCGTCATGATCGGACGGGCGGCCTATCACCAGCCGACTGACATTCTGGCCGGGGCGGACTCGCTGATTTTTGACACCGGGCAGGCGGCCGATCCGATTGATGTTGTTCAAAAAATGGTGCCCTATGTCGAACGGCACCTTGCCGAAGGCGGGCGCCTGCACCAGATCACCCGTCATATGCTGGGCCTGTTTGCCGGTCGCCCCGGTGCGCGTGCCTGGCGGCGGTTTTTGTCCGAGGGGGCGGTTCACGAAGGTGCCGGACCCGAAGTGATGCTGCAGGCTCTGGACAGTATCGCGCCTTTGGCAGAGGTTTGACTGGAAAACGATACGGCCACCAGGCCGGTTTGGGGGGATGATGCCCGAGACGATGTTGCTGGCCCAGATGCTGGGCCTTTTGCTTGCGATCGGAGCGCTGGCCGGCGTGCTGGCCGGGTTGCTGGGTGTCGGTGGTGGCATCGTTCTGGTGCCCGCGTTTTTCTATGCGTTTCAAACGCTTGGTTATGGTGGTCCGCAGTTGATGCAGCTGTGCCTTGCCACATCGCTGGCGACGATCATCGTGACCTCTTTGCGTTCGGTTTTGGCACATAACAAGAAAGGCGCGGTGGATTGGGAAATCCTGCGCGGCTGGGGGCCGGGCATTGCCGTCGGAGCCATCTTGGGTGTGCTGGTTGCGTCCGCCCTGCGGACCGAGGCGCTGCAAGCCCTGTTTGGCCTGCTGGGGATGGTGATTGGTGTCTATCTTGGATTGGGCAAGTCGGAATGGCGGCTTGGCGATGCCATGCCTAAAGGGGTTAAGCGTGCGATCCTGTCTCCCTCGGTCGGGTTTCTGTCGGTCCTGATGGGGATTGGTGGTGGCAGCTTTGGCGTGCCATTGATGAGCCTATACCACACTCCCATTCACCGGGCGGTTGCGACGGCCGCCGGATTCGGAGTGATCATCGCGGTACCGTCGGTTATCGGATTTCTGTTTCTGGACATCGCGCCCGAGCATCGGCCGCCGTTTACCATCGGTGCCGTCAACCTGGTTGCCTTTGCAATCGTTGTCGCCATGACGATGATCACCGCTCCGTGGGGTGTGAAACTGGCCCATGCCATGGATCCTAAGCCTTTGAAACGTGTCTTTGCCGTGTTCCTGACACTGGTTGCGCTGAACATGCTGCGTAAGGCGTTGGGCTTTTGACGGAATTTTGGGAAAAAGGGTGGGTCCGGTTCCCGCATGACCCGGCGATTGCTGAATGGATTGCGCATGCCTTGCCTCGCGCCCGCGCCTCGGTGACGGATCCAGCCTATGCGGAATGGCTGGATTGCGAAGGAACTTGGTTCATTGGCGTCGACGCGCTGGACAATGACGCAGAGGGCAGGGTGGCCCGCTCTGCGCCTTTGTCCGGGCAGGCCATGGACTTCATTGCCGAACACTATGGGCGATTGCCGCTGCATAAGGGGCAGGTTTCGGTCGTCTATCCAGGTTATCCCCGCCCACGTCGTGGTGAAGGTGAGGCGGCCAGCAAATACAGACGGAACCGTGACGCGGCGCATGTGGATGGTCTGCGGCCCATTGGGCCGGATCGACGCCGCCGGGTGGATGAGCCGCACGCCTGGATTCTGGGTATCCCGCTGACGGAGGCCAGTAAGGACGCCGCGCCGATGGTTCTTTGGGAGGGAAGCCACAAGATCCTGGGCGCTGCCTTCGCGCGCGCGATGGAGGGCCAGCCGCAAGACACCCTTCACCAAATAGATATCACCGACATTTATCAGGCGACCCGCCGTGAGGTGTTTGAAACCTGCACCCGCATCGAACTCCCGGCAAAACCGGGTGAGGCGTACCTGCTGCACCGCCACTGTCTGCACGGCGTCGCGCCCTGGGCTGAAGGGGCCACTGCCGGGACAGATGGACGGATGATCGCCTATTTCCGCCCCGAATGCGCCGGGGGAGTAGCCGAGTGGGTCGAATCCCCCTAACGTGTTGCCATTATTCAGGTTTGGAGGTTTTTCGATGATTACTGTCCACACGGATTCCGATGGCGCACAGATCGAAGTCGAGCTGTCAGGCGAAGTGACCAGCGCCGATTACAGCGAGACACTGGTCCCCGCTATCGAGGCAGCCCTGACCGAGCATGACTCGGTACGGTTGTTGGCCATCGTTCAGCCGGAATTCAAAGGCTACGACCTTGGGGCGGCCTGGTCTGACACGAAGCTTGGCCTCAGCCATTGGCGCGGGTTCGACCGCATTGCCGTCGCGGCAGATCAGGGTTGGGTGCAAACCAGCATCCGACTGGCTGCACCAATTCTGCCATGCCCCGTTCATGTGTTCGAGCTGTCCGAAGTCGAAGCCGCGCGCCGCTGGATGCGCGAGTCGCTAGGGGCGATTCACGTGACCGATCTGGGCGGTCCCTGTGTGCAGATCAGCCTGATGGGCAAACTGGACCCCGAAGAATACAAACAGGCAGAACTGGATCTTGATTCCGTGTTGGCGTCCAAGGACGGATTCCGCCTTTTGATCGATCTGCGCGAGTTTGATGGCTGGCAGGGATTGACGGCCATGGCCGCACATTTCCGGTTGGCTCGGGGACATATCGGAATGCTGGACCGTGCGGCAATTGTCGGCGACAAAGCCTGGCAGCATTTGGCGCAGCGAATTGCAAGCCATGTCCTTGGCGCACGGACGCAGTTTTTTCCGTCAGAGGATTTTGACAACGCAAAATCCTGGCTGGCGGCGGGCTAGGGGCTTTGGTTTGAAAGCTGCACATGCGGCCTGACTTTACCATTACGTAAAGTCAGGTTTGCGAACGCTCAGTTTTTCTTGATTGGTTGGTCAAAAAACGCTTAGAGTACCTTTGTTCATCCGCGAAAACCACTTCGGATGAACACTTATGCTGAAGAGCGCCGCTGTGGGTTGCCACTCACTTACCGGATGTCTTCGAACTTAATCCCCCCTCGGAGTTCAGACCAACCTGCAGCGGCGCAGATTCACCGAACCCGGTTCAGGACAATATTCAGGATTTGTCGAGGCGGGCAGCGCGACCGCCGCGCCGTTTGGCCAGACGGGGCTTGCGGGCTGGTAGATCTTCCATGATCTCAGCACGTTCTGTGCTGTCCATTTTCGACCAGCGCGTGATCTCGTCGATGGTGCGATAGCAACCGGTACAGATGCGTTCTGTCGGGTGCACGACGCAAATCTGGATGCAAGGGCTCTCGACCTCGTTCCTTTTCCAGACCATGTTTGTCATCGGTGTACCCCATTGCCACTAAAGAAAGCGCAGCCTGTCCAGCGCTCCTTGCAGAATATAGCCAGCCGCAACGTGATCGATAACCTGTCCGCGACGTTTTCGTGTCGTATCCGCCTCAAGCAGTGCCTTTTCTGCCGCTACCGTGCTGAGCCTTTCGTCCCAAAAGCCGATGGGAACCTCGGTCAGGCGGGACAGATTTCGGGCAAAAGCACGGGTTGATTGGCAGCGGGGACCTTCGGTACCGTCCATGTTTTTTGGCAAACCGAGTATGACGCCGCCGATTTCCCGGTCGGCAATGATTTCCAGCAATCTGGCGGAATCCAGCGTGAATTTCTTGCGCCGCACCGTTTCAAGCGGGCTTGCCACGCCACGCATCCGGTCCGAGACAGCCACGCCAATGGTCTTTTCACCCAAGTCCAACCCCATCAGGGCGGTCATGGGCGCGAGCGCGGCCGCGAAATCTTCGAACTCATCCAGGATCATTGCGCAATCCCGGCCTGCAACGCGGCGGCGTCGATCATTTCAAGCGCCTCGGCATTTCCGGCAAACACTTCCATGGCTTCGTTTTTGATGTCGATGGCGCGCTGCCCTTCACCCAATACACCCAGAGCGGCGATCAGCCGGGCCCAATCTTCGGGCGCGCCGCCTTCGGTGGCCAGCCGGTCAGAGAGCTGATTGACCATGCCAAGAATCATTTCCTGGCGTTCTTCCGGGGTCAACGCCTCGGCGGCCTCAACATCGTCCTGACTGGGGCCAGAGACCGCAGGAGCCTGAATCTCGGGTGCGTTAAAAACGCCTGCCCGGAAGGCCAACTCATCCAATTGCGCATAGATTGCCTCTGCCCAAGGGGCACCGGCCGGAGCATTGCGCAATGCATCGACCCAGATGCGATATCCGATGTCGGGGCGGCCAAACTGAACCATCATCTGGCCCAGATAATACAGGGCAGGACCATGGCGCGGATCGCGCTGCAAAGCTTGTCTCAGCGCCTCTTCGGCTTCGGGGGAAACGTATCCACCTGCGGCCAGAATCATCATCTCAGCCAAGTGCGAATAGGCGTCTGCGGGAACAGTGTCGCCGGACAGCTCAATCACACGTTGCTGCGCCTCGTAAGCCGCCACAAAGTTGCCCGCGTTCGCCTCGTGTTGGGCCAGTAAAATATTGCCTTGCAAGTCGTCGGGACGCGCGGCCACGGTTTCCCGCAATTGCTTCAACAGCGTTGCATAACTCTCTTCCAGCTGAGGCTGTGGGGCTGGCGTCGCGGTCGCTTCGAACTCAGCCTGGCTGGGGCGTTCTGCCCGCAGGGTTTCCGCCATCTCAAGCCTGAGCGATAGGGGCTGATCCGGAAGTCCTGCCGCGCCCATCCGGTCATACATCCAGGATGCGCCGCCAACCAGAACAAGTCCAACAGCGGCGATCGCCGTGATCGAGATCCAGCGCGGTGGCCCGGCCTGTTTCCCCTGTTCCTGCATCTGGGCGTCTGCTGCCAGAATGCGTCGCGAGATTTCTGTTCGCACACGCTCGGCATCTGCTTCACCGATAACGCCGCGGGCCAGATCCTTGTCCACGCCCGCCAGTTGTTCGCGATAAACGCGCAGGTCGTAGGCTGCAGCGGGTTCGCGTGTGTCGCGCCCGCGCAGCATGGAATATCCCAGGAACACTGCCGTCACGAGTGCGGTTAAAATGATCAGGGCCCAGAATGTCATGGCTTCTCCGATATGGCTGCCTTGACTTAGACCTCTCGGCGGGCCGAAAAAAGGGACAAATGGCCGCTGGTAGCCTTCATGTCGCAATAATGGAGCCTATGTCGCAATAGTGCGATATTACGGCGTTGCGCGGCAGGGCCTTAGTATCGTTACACGGCATATCTTCGCCCAATCACCGAACCTGATGGATTCGCCTATGAAACACTATTCAGCCTTTGCTGTAGCGCGCGAAGCGCTGCGCTATCACACCGGATGGGAACGCGCCTGGCGTTCGCCCGAGCCCAAGAAGAAATACGACGTCATCATTGTTGGTGCTGGCGGCCATGGTCTGGCGACCGCGTATTACCTGGGTAAGAACTACGGCATCCAGAATGTCGCCGTGATCGAAAAGGGCTGGTTGGGCGGTGGCAACACCGGCCGGAACACGACCATTATTCGCTCGAACTATCTGCAGGACCCGTCGGCAGCGATCTATGAAAAAGCGCGCAGCCTTTACGAAGACCTGAGTCAGGACCTGAACTATAACATCATGTTCAGCCCGCGCGGCGTCATGATGCTGGCCCAGACACAGCATGAGATTCGCGGCTATCAACGCACGGCGCATGCAAACGCGCTGCAGGGTGTAAAGACCGAGTGGATCGGTCCCGACCGGGTAAAACAGCTGGTTCCGATCATCAACATCGACGGTCCGCGTTATCCTGTTTTGGGTGCGCTGTGGCAGGAACGCGGCGGCACCGCGCGCCACGATGCGGTGGCCTGGGGTTATGCCCGGGCGTGCTCGGCGATGGGCATGGACATCATCCAGCAGTGCGAAGTCACCGGCGTCCGGTCTGACAATGGACGCGTTGTCGGTGTCGACACGACCAAGGGCGCAATCGACTGTGACAAGCTGGGCATCGTCGTGGCGGGTCACTCTGGTCAGCTGGCCGAGATGGCAGGCTTCCGTCTGCCGTTGGAGGCGATTGCGCTGCAGGCGCTGGTCTCCGAGCCGATCAAACCCTGTATGGATGTGGTCGTGATGGCCAACACGGTGCACGGCTACATGTCGCAGTCCGACAAGGGCGAGATGGTTATCGGCGGCGGTACTGACGGGTTTAACAACTTCACTCAGCGCGGTTCGTTCCACCATATCGAGGAAACGGTCCGCGCGCTGGTCGAGACCTTCCCGATGATCTCGCGCCTGAAGATGCTGCGTCAGTGGGGCGGGATCGTTGACATGACCGGCGACCGCTCGCCCATCCTGTCGAAGACGCCGCTTCAGGGCTGCTTTATCAACGGCGGCTGGGGCACTGGTGGCTTTAAGGCGATCCCGGGGTCCGGATGGGGTATGGCTCAGTTGATGGCCACGGGCCATTCGCCGCTGACCGAAGCCTTCTCGCTGGACCGGTTCAAAGAGGGCCGCTTCATCGACGAAAGCGTCGCCGCCGGGGTGGCACACTAAGGGCTCGGCCCGAAGTTGCCCGATTACAGAATTCTGGTCGGCCACAGTGCCGATCAACCGCCAAAAGGATGATCACATGCTGATCCTGAATTGCCCTTATTGCGGCGTCGATGCCGAAGAAACTGAACTGGCCGCCGGTGGCGAGGCGCATCTGAAGCGCTATGGCCCGGGTTCGTCGGATGATGAATTCCACGACTACCTGTTCATGCGTGAAAACCCCAAAGGCGTTCATTTCGAACGTTGGCGCCACAGCAACGGCTGCGGCAAGTGGTTTCACGCGGCGCGCTGCACTCAGACGCTCGAAGTGTTTGGCACCTATTCCGCCCAGACCACCGAGCCGCCGCAAGAAATCAAGGACGCGATCACTGCAAAGCGCCCTGGCTGGTCGTGGAGAGAGTATAAATGATCCGCGCCGCCACCCGTAATTCCGCCTGCGAAAGGTCCGCAACATGAGCACCCGTCTCGCAAAACAAGGCCGGCTGATTGACCGGTCGAAACAGGTAACCTTCACCTTCAACGGCACCTCGATGCAGGGCTACGAGGGCGACACTCTTGCCTCGGCTCTGCTGGCTAATGACCAGATGATGATGGGCCGGTCGTTCAAATACCACCGTCCGCGCGGCGTTGTCGCCAGCGGCGCGGAAGAGCCGAACGCTCTGGTCGGTCTGGGGCAGGGCAACCGGTTCGAGCCGAACCAGCGTGCCACCACGACCGAGCTGTTCAACGGCCTGACTTCGGTTTCGCAGAACCACTGGCCGAACCTCGAGTTCGACATCGGCGCTGTGAACACCGCTTTCGCACGGTTCCTGCCGGCCGGTTTCTACTACAAGACGTTCATCCATCCGAAACCGTTCTGGAAGCACGTTTACGAGCCGATCATCCGTCAGTCCGCTGGTCTGGGCAAAGCGCCCGACAAGGACTCGCGCGATGCGGACACCTATGAGCACTTCTACGCCTTCACCGATGTTCTGGTGATCGGTGGCGGTGTCGCGGGTCTGCAGGCGGCCAAAGCGGCGGCGCAATCTGGTGCCAAGGTCATGCTGATCGAGCAGACCGCCCATTGGGGCGGACGTGCGCCAGTGGATGGCGGAACCATCGACGGCGAGCCTGTGGATAAGTTCGTGGAACAATTGGTTTCCGAACTGGAAACAATGGGCAACGTCACCATGCGCAATCGCTGCATGGGCGCGGGCGTCTATGACCACGGCTATGTGCTGGGTTATGAGCGACTGAACGACCACAAACCGGGCACGCAAGGCCCGCGTCACCGCCTGTGGCGTATTCGTGCAAAACAGGTTGTCACGGCAACTGGTGCCATCGAACGTCCGCTGTCGTTTGCAGGCAACGATGTGCCGGGTGTGATGCTGGCTTCGGCGATGCGCGACTATGTCGTAAACTGGGGCGTGGCTCCGGGCGAGAAAGTGATCGTTGCCACCAATAATGACGATGCGTACCGCACCGCGATCATCCTGAAACAGGCCGGCGTGGACGTTATTCGCGTGGTCGATGCCCGTGCCGCGGCTGGTCCTCTGGCCGAAGAGGCGCGTCAGCTTGGCATCCGCGTTGATCCCGGTAAGGCCATCGCCAAGGTCAAAGGTGGCAAGCGCGTCAAAAAGGTCGCCCTGTGCAATCAGGAAGGCATCGGAGGCGCTCGCGAGGAAGTTGAGTGCGATGCGGTTGCCATGTCAGGCGGCTGGTCTCCGGTCGTCCACATGTGGTCGCATTGTGGTGGCAAGCTGATCTGGGATGAGGCGAATGCTCATTTCCGTCCCGATCCGTCGCGTCCGCCCTTGGGTGCCAATGGCGAAGGCTTCGTTCTGGCCGCTGGCTCGTCGAACGGTCCGCTGGCGCTGGCTGACGTGCTGACTGACGCGCAGGCGGCAGGTACAGCTGCGGCCAAGGCTGCCGGCTTCAAGCCAAAGAACACCAAGGCGCCCGTTGGTGAAACGACGACAGAGGCCCCGATGGAGGCCGTTTGGCTGATGCCAGCCAACGCCGAAGTTCAACTGCGCATGAAATCCTGGCTCGATTTCCAGAACGACGTCAAAGTATCGGACGTCCAACTGGCAGCACGCGAAGGGTACGAAAGCGTTGAACACACCAAGCGTTACACCACGCTGGGTATGGCGACCGATCAGGGTAAGTTGAGTAACATCAACGGTTTGGCGATCCTTGCTGATGCGCTGGAATCGGAGATACCAAAAGTCGGTACCACCACTTTCCGCCCACCCTATACGCCGATTTCGCTGGCGTCGATTGGTGGCGAGGCGCGCGGTGAGGTGTTCCAGCCGATCCGTCAGACACCAATGCACGACTGGCACGACAAGAACGGCGCGGACTGGGAGCCGGTCGGCCACTGGCGTCGGACCTATGCCTATGTGCGCCCCGGTGAGTCTGTACATGACGCGGTGAACCGCGAGGTGAAGAACACCCGCGAAAACCTCGGCCTGCTGGATGCGTCGACGCTGGGGAAACTGATCGTCAAAGGCCCGGACGCCGGCAAATTCCTCGACATGATGTACACCAACATGATGTCCACGCTGAAGGCCGGCAAATGCCGCTATGGCCTGATGTGTTCGGAAAACGGCTTCCTGATCGACGACGGTGTTGTCGCCCGTATCGACGAGGACACCTGGCTGTGTCACACAACCACCGGCGGAGCGGAACGTATCCACGGTCACTTGGAAGAGTGGCTACAAACTGAATGGTGGGACTGGAAAGTCTACGTTGCCAACGTGACCGAGCAATACGCTCAGGTCGCCGTGGTCGGCCCCAACGCGCGAAAGGTGTTGGAAAAGCTGGGTGGCATGGACGTCAGCAAAGAGGCGCTGCCGTTCATGGAATGGCGCGATGGCAAGATCGGCGATTTCGATTGCCGCGCCTACCGCATCTCGTTCTCGGGTGAGCTGTCCTATGAAATCGCCGTTCCTGCCAGCCAGGGTCAGGCATTCTGGGATGCCTTGATGGAAGCAGGTAAAGAGTTCGGCGTGATGCCTTACGGCACCGAATGTCTGCACATCCTGCGGGCCGAGAAGGGCTTTATCATGATCGGGGACGAGACCGACGGCACCGTGATCCCGCAGGATCTGGGGCTGCACTGGGCGCTCTCGAAAAAGAAAGAGGACTACCTCGGTAAACGCGCCCATTCGCGCAGCCATATGGCCGATCCCGAGCGTTGGAAACTGGTCGGTCTGGAGACTGTGGATGGTTCCGTCATCCCTGACGGAGCTTACGCAGTGGGCGAGGGCGTCAACGCCAACGGTCAGCGCAACATGATCGGCCGTGTGACCTCGACCTACTATTCGGCCAATCTGGGCAAAGGCATTGCCATGGGTCTGATCAAGCACGGACCCGACAGAATGGGTGAGATTGTCGAGTTCCCGGGCACCGACGGCAAAACCTACAAAGCTAAGATCGTGGACCCGATCTTCTTCGACAAGGACGGGGAGAAGCAGAATGTCTGAACCCATCAGCGCACTGAACCACGCCAGCTATGACGGCATCGCCAAGGTCGAAGAAGTTGGCCTGCAGGGTATGATCACCCTGCGGGGCGACCTGTCCGACAAAGTACTGGCCAAGGCCGTCAAGGACGCCACCGGTCAGAACGTGCCCGGTCAGCGCGAAGCTCTGGTTAACGGTGATACCGGCGTCTGCTGGATGTCTACCGACGAATTGCTAGTGCTGGTGCCTTATGCCGAGGTCGAGGCCAAACTGGCCGCGATGGCCAACGCGCTCAGCGGCACACATGCTCTGGCAGTGAACGTCTCGGACGCGCGTGCTGTATTCCGTATCTCCGGCGCGAACGCGCGTGAGGTGCTGGGCAAGCTGGCTCCGGTTGAGCTGTCGGCAGAGGCGTTCCAGCCCGGTCAAATCCGCCGTTCACGCCTTGCGCAGGTGGCGGGGGCGTTCTGGATGGACGACGCTGAGACTTTCCGAGTCGTCTGTTTCCGTTCGGCTGCAGACTACGTGTTCAAACTGCTTAAGATTGCGGCGCAACCGGGCAGTGAGGTCGGGGTTTACTGACACCAGATCGCGTGCTCGCAAAGGCCCTATCTGGAATTATTGAAGGAGGCTTTCAGAAAGCCTCCTTTTTTGTGTGTGTCGGCGTCCAAAATTTCGAATGTTGGGGCGTAAGCCTCGCGCAATCCGAGGCTCTTGAGCGACGTATTGGTTTGGCCTTCAGTTCGATTGTTTAACCGGAGATGACTTTGCAGGTGCCGCTACCTGATGGTCTGTTTCCCAAACTGGCATTTGTGAATTTGGCATAGATTTTGACCGTGTTCTGGGCCGGGTTTAGCGTAGCTCGGTAAACCATGTTGTAGTGCCGTCCACTAAGTCCGCTTAAATTGGCCCGCCACGTCAGCTTGTACCGCTGTTTCCTGTCGATTTTCATTTCGACCGGGGCCGCATCATGATGGCGGCTTTCAGCAGTGCTCTGTTTTGTGGCATCGTCCAAGGTAAAGATATAATGCTCTGCGATCCAACCGCTATCTTCGCGGCTGTTTACGGCGCAGTCATAAACTTTGGTCTCTGCTATCGCGTTACCGGCCAAAAGCACTGCGGCCAAAAAAGAAGTAAATCCAATTCTCATCTATCAGTCAGTTTCCTGTCCTATTCCGTGTTCAAGTCAACACGCTAGGCGTCGGTGTTCAAACAAAAAAACACGTAATGCGGGAAGATTTGGTGTCGCACCCTAGTCGCTTACCAAAATCGTTTGAAACTGCTCGAGCGCCTGCGCCTCCAGGGTTTCGGCATAGTCCAGCGGGTTACCGAATGCATCCTTGAAGTTCGAATAAAATGACAACCCGCTTAGAATTTCCGATGTCCGGCGGCTCCTTTCTTCTTCTGCCAAGAGGGGCGAGTGGAGCGAGAGATACAGGGCAGGGCGCGCCTTTTTCAGCCAGGGCAGTATCGTCGGCAGTACAAAGAACTCAGCCCCTTCGATGTCCATCTTGACCAACGAAACGCCGGACAAATCATTCACCGCCTCGAACTGATCCCAAGCGATCGTCAGTGCGTCGCTGCCATGAGCACCGTCATGCAGCAGAGAGCTTGTGGAATCTCCCGGCTCTCCGCGCACCGAGGCCATGCGGGCGACGCCGAACTGATCAGACAACGCAACGCCGAACGCCGAGACGTTTTCGATGTCGTTCAGGTCCAGATTCCATGCCAGATGCCGATACGCCGTCGGGTCCGGTTCAAAACACCACACATGCCGGGCCTTGCGGGCTCCGTACAAAACAGTGGGGCCGACCCATGCACCGATATCCAGATAGTCGCAGTCAGGCGACAGGAATTTGTCCAGAACCGCGAAGGTTTCGGGTTCCCAATTGCCCGCAGACGCTTTGCGCCAGAATTTCGAATGGTAGGGGTCAAGGCGGAATGGCTCGCCATTCAGGTTGCCCGCATAGTATCCGCGGGCGCGGTAAAACATCTTGCGCGCCTTGGTCAGCATCGCCTGCCTCCGGGTTTTCTTGTCTCGGCTCTTGACCTGCGGCGGTTGCCAAAGCATTTAACCCTTGGGAACCGCAACTTACATTTAACAGGGGGCCGACATGGCTTTTGAACTTCCTGATCTTCCTTATGCACATGACGCGCTGGCAGCCAAGGGTATGTCCGCGGAAACGTTGGAATATCACCACGACCTGCACCACAAGGCCTATGTCGACAACGGCAACAAGCTGATCGCCGGCACCGAGTGGGACGGTAAGTCGCTGGAAGAGATCATCGTTGGCACCTATGACGCAAACGCTGTTGCGCAAAACGGCATCTTCAACAACATCAGCCAGCTGTGGAACCACAACCAGTTCTGGGAAATGATGGGCCCTGGCGACAATGCCATGCCGGGTGAGCTGGAAAAGGCTCTGACCGAGAGCTTTGGCTCGGTTGACGAATTCAAGTCGCAGTTCAGCGCCGCTGGTGCCGGTCAGTTCGGCTCGGGCTGGGCGTGGCTGGTCAAGAACGCCGACGGTTCGCTGGCCGTGACCAAGACAGAGAACGGCGTGAACCCGCTGTGCTTTGGTCAGACCGCGCTGCTGGGATGTGATGTGTGGGAGCACTCGTACTACATCGACTTCCGCAACAAGCGTCCGGCTTACCTGTCGAACTTCCTCGACAACCTGGTGAACTGGGAAAACGTTGCATCGCGGATGTGATCGTTAACCCGACATGGGTTTTCCAAGGGCCTGCTGGCGGCGACGCTGGCAGGTTTTTTCTTGTTTGAGGTGGCTGTTTCCAAAGTCTTTTCGGCGTTTTGCATCGTGATCGAATGACTGGTTCGAGCCCGAAACGACCGATGCTGCGTCTTACATGAATGTCAGCTACCGGTTTGGGTGAGCAAACATTAGAATTTGGTTAAATCACTGACTCGCCTCTATGTGGCAACTCTGTTGTAAAACAAGACAGAATACTTTTTCGAAGATGATTGATGAACTATGAAACTCGGCATTGTCGTAACCGGGCTGCCAGCAAGTGGCAAAACGACAGTCGCGCGTGAAATAGCAAAGCGTTTGGGTTTGGTTTTTCTGGACAAAGATGATTTTCTTGAAGAGCTGTACGAGCGCCATGGTGTCCCTTCGTGGGAACATCGAAAGAAGCTGAGCAGATAAGCCCATCCGCCGAGCATTATGTGTCATTGATTTGCGATCAACATGAAGTGGCTGTTATCTTGCCCGAAAAGGTCTGGAAGCATTGTGACGTATCAGCAGTTTGTCGTGACAGCTTCGGGCCACTCGTCTGCCTGACTTTCGACGTGCCACTCGATATCGAAGTTGCGGGCTACCTTCAGCCAGTCGTTAACTGCTTGGCGAACGCCGGGCTATCGATAGTTCCACAATGTGCGCTGATCTACGATCATATTCAGGTCAATGAAAAAGACAGTGATGCAGCAATAACGGCTTTGACTGAACTCCGGCAAAGCGCGTTATCCGATGCACCTTAAGTACTACCTGGCCAACATTTGCCATCTTTAACTATGCGATTTTGCAAACACCCGTTGAACTGTTTCAATGATTTTTTGCCCATCGACCAGATCGGAATCGTTGTCGGGGTTATAATCTGACATCGAAATTCCGACTAGCGAATTGTCCTGAACAAATGGCGTGACCAATGCTTCGAATTCGATCCAAGTCAAGCCGTGTGGCATCAGATAGTCAGCGGAAGGAAGTACGTTCTCATCCATCACATCCCAATCGATGTGTAACCAGAACTTCTTCTGCGTATGTTTAAGATAGCTTAGCGTTTCTTTGGCCACATGCGCTGCCCCGTTGTCGCGCAGATCATAGATATTGCAGTGCTTCAGTCGCCCGCAAAAATCACTTGGCATCAGGGAGCCGTCGGCCCTAGCCAGGTCTTCGTCCCTATATGCCAGAAGAACAAGTTCTTCGGGTTCAAGCAAAGCATCTGTACCCATAGCCTCGGCCAGTTGCGGTGGCCCGTAGCCAAGCAAAATTGCTGCGGGCATATCGGCACAAAGACCCTCTGGAGACGTTTCCCCAGTGTACAAGTCCATGTGCCCATCTACGTATACGACGGCAACATTGTCGTGAGTGTCCTTCGCTCCAGCCACTGCCCCGATTACCATCGAGCAGCACCCGCCCTGAACCACTGGGATGTCACCTGCTTTTGTGATTTTCGCGATTTGATTACGAGTTTCCCGTGTTAGGTGCTCCACAGAAGCGTAATCAATAATTCCGGTAGCTGGATCACGCGTGGTATCCAGTATGCGCACCGGCATGTCATTCAGATCACGTCTCGCACCCAGCGCTTCACGCAATCCCAAGCGCCGGAGGATCAGGGGGGCAAGACTACATCCGCCCGGAGTTCCCTCGCAGTCTATTGGTGCGCCGATCAGAACGAACCGCGATTTGCTACCTATTTCCATGAAAGTCACTTACCTGAATTCACTCGCATCAAAGACATAATCGAAAGTCCGAAGTTGGAGACTGGCTGTCAATAGTATGTCAATCTAAAGTTTGTCTCCGGTGCGAGATGCGATGACTGGAAAAGCGGATATTGAAGCAACCGCAGCATGTATCCGGTTAGTCGTATGGTGTAGGTATCGGACCTTTTTCTGAATGTCTGCTATGGCAGCGTCGGTTAAGACGGGCTCTTTTGACACCTCCGCCGCGACTAAAACAACGTCCGCTCATGATAAGGAGTGTCGTATGGCCTCATAATCGTAGGTTGTAAGCTCAAGGCGGTTTTGGTCGGGATCCAAAAAGTACAGTGACCACGAGAATTGATGGTCAACCACATCTGTACGGCTAAGTATTTGTCCAGATTTTGTAGTCAGTTGCAGTACTTCGAGATCACCACAAAATTTAAGAAAGCTTTCTCCATCCACTCGAAAAGCAACCGTGTTATCCCGAGACAAGGCTTCGCAGCTACGCGCGAATAGTGACAGAGTGGGGTTTCCATCTCCCCCTTGAAGAATGAGAGGTCCCATCGGGTCATCAGCCCAACGTGACAGCCCCACGTGTCTTTTCAGACCCAAGACACGGTCGTACCAATCCGCCGCAACTTCCCTGTCAGATACCTCAACGTGAACGTGATCTATTTGCTCAACCTGCATGACTAACTTTCTGTTTGCGCTGCACTAAATCCCATAGCGTGTTTTCTGGATCGACAAGATGCACATTTGGTTATTCATAACAGCTACCTTATTCACGGTCTCCACTCTTGAGATTGGCTTCGCTGATCCAATGGCTGGCGAAATCCACCAGCCTCGAATAGTCACAGACTTTACATCCTGACGCGCCAAGTTTTCCGAAAGTCACCACGCCCGTTTGCTCGAACGCTTCGCCAGCATCTGGAAACAAACGGTTCATGTCATCCGCAACATCGGGTGTTTCAATCCATTCACCTGTTGCGCCACCGTTTTTGAACCGGCGAATCTTCTGCCGTCGATGCTCCGCAAGGGTTTCGGCAGTGTGAAGCGCAGAGCATCGATTCCACCCCACTCCTATGAGCAGAATTTTCATTGAATGGCGGAAACGCAGCTTGCCGAGTGGTGTGGCTTCTCCGGTGGCCCAAGCCAAACTATGCTCGGCCAGATACTTGTCAGAATCTAATCCGTTGAGGCAGATCGAAACCGCAGGATGATCGCTTCGCACTGTCCCTGGCCACGTTCTGAATGTTTCTGCAATAATCCCCATTTCTGCGCATGATGATCTATGTTGGTCAAAACCAGGAACTGCATCCTCAACATGTGCAACCTGTTCCTCACCTAGACTCGATTTATCGAGGTCAGCCGGAAAGTAAGCATCAGAAGAAAAACCGGGCATTCCAAGCAACCCGGTTTCACCAACTGCGTTCATTAGCGTCTGAACAACGACCCGAGGCCCGCCAATGACAGGGCCGATAGACCCCAATGATGCGTGGACGAACAGGCCATCGCCTTCCTGAATGCCAAGAGCCTTAAGATCATGAAATAAATTCGATTGCGTGTATGGAATATCAGTCATGTGAGTGGGTTAGCATACCCAGCCTTGCGAATACACAGTTGAAACCGGCGCTTGTTTCCCTAAAGCGGACAACTCAGCTCTGACACCGAATGACCGCAAGCTCCCGCAGAGTAGACATCAGTCGCTCCTCATTGTTAACTTTCGAATGTCTACTGTGAGCCCAACGTAACCGATGCTGCGCTTAGGTTGGGTGACTGCTTTTTGATTAAATCTCAAATACGCAGTCCTTTACCCCATCGTTATTTTCGACGCCCTTCGGGTGAAGATTCGGGATGCCGATAGCCGCATGGTCAAGAGTGAGCCATTGATGCGCCATTGGTTCAAGCACAATGGCGAACGCCGTCTACGTGGCCTTTGGCGTCTCACGCGACGGCGTCCGCGAGGTCCTGGCGCTTTGGATCGCCGACAATGAGGGAGCCAAGTTCTGGATGTTGGTGATGACTGAACTGAAGAACCGTGGCGTGCTGGACATCCTGATCGCCGATGTTCGATCTCCGCACACACAGATAGAGCCTCTATTTCCGTGGGTCGCTATCGCCCACTAAGTATCAAGACTGACCTCATCCCACTCATCACTACCTCCGCAAAGCCATTCGAGTGCATGCCTTCGCTCAAGAACGGCAGCTATCTTCACGTTCTCAAGATCGACTGGCTCTTGCCAAAGCTCTGGATGTCGCGTGCTAGCATGTAAACAATAATATATATCCAATTTCTGGCATATCTCAGCTTCAGATCTCAACCTGAACGAAACGAGTAAATCCTGAAAATCGCTGGCGGGAGGAATTTGAGGATAGATATCGGACATGTCGGACTCGCTCTCTGGCCCGTTGATGTCAGGAACCAAATTACCTGCCCAACACAAAACATATACAGACTCCTGCATCCAAGACAGCCGATTCATCGTTTCGGTATCCAGTTCGCTTTTTTCAAACAAAGCTTGCTCGCCCAGAGAGAGGTGTCTCCAGGTGTTCGCCTCTAACAACCACTTTTTTAGTCGAAGTCCCTCGACACCCGTCAAGCCTACCAGCGCATGCAAAGCGTTGATTCTCTCGCAAATTTCAACAGGTTTCTTGAGGCCCTGAATATCCAAAAAAGGAAGGTGCGGGTTAACGGATACATGCCTAGTACCTAGAACCCGAGCCGTCTCCTTTCTTATATTTGAAAAACTGACCACGTAAGATTCTCCTAGTTTTTCCGGTTGGCGATACCGCTATCAACTAAGCAGACATTTCCCAATTCGCCTGAACTGAGTGCTCTAGAACTCGATAAAGGTGTCATTTTGTACTGAACCTGAAAAGACCCCTTTAAGCAGTTTCTTGTCTAAGCAGCAGTTCGTGCAAAATGTGGAGAAATCTACGAGTGAGCCCAAAGCTACACCTGTCTGCTCTCTCTTTTGACGTGAAAATCGTCAACTGATAGCTCTTAGAAAATTGCAGAGGCACCGAGCTGATGAGCTACATAGATTGTTATAAACATGAATTGGTTGGTCTGTTCGGCCACCTTCCGGTCTATCGTCCCCTTCAAGAAATACCCGGATCGCTTGACCCGAACGATGGTGACTTTCGGTGCCTTCCCAACCAACTAGTGCTGGGTGGTGGGAGTGGTGAACATCCTGGCTTGGTCTTATTGTGCCCCGAGAGAGCTGTCGCCGAGTTCATAATTCACAATCCAGATTTGGAACTACCTGACGAGGTGGAAAAAAGTATTTGGGAGCAAAGTGTTGAATCAAATCCAGCTTTCTTGTTCTCCGGTTGGTCTACTGAAGATCACCATAACTTTTTTGAACTTTGTACGGGACCAGGTCTTCCAAACAGGTTTCATCCTTACCATGAGTTCAGTTTTGAAACGTGGCTGCTTTTGGGGTTTGGGGAGTTTGTTTACTATTCGATGCCTAACCTTGTACCTAGTTCCCTAATTGAAAGGGTCGGTTCCGCGCCAACGCCTCTGCATATCCACTTCAACAATGTTTTGTTGGTCCCTCCAAGCATGCCTGTATATGCAAATGGGGGAAATGCTTTCTTCAATCTTGAAGACTAGGGGCAACGGCGGGATTGTCCGCACAGCAGACTTTAAGCCGGATAGTCATTAGAGCGCTGAGTGAACTTTATGACGTAGCTGTAACGACTTAATTTGTTACCAGAGCATGGCTTAGGTCAGGACCATGCCAGTATTTACAGTTGGTCGCCGTCGCAACGACAGGTGGAAACCTGCCGATACGTCAACTTTCGAATTGAGACTTATTGTACGAGCGCTCCGCAGTTCCTAGCTAAGTTAGGCGGAGGGAGAGAACCGCAAACCACTAAGAAAACCGTCAGGCAACGCGCCGGCTACCAGCGGGCGTGTATCAGTAGAGATGTGCCTGGCACTTGAGGAATGGCCACAACGGGAGATCACAATGGTCGAACTTGCACAGGGAACATGGGTTGTTATTGCCGACGGGGAAAAGGCACTGTTCATGGAGAACGTCACCGATGCCGAAGACCCAAATCTGGTTGTCGTATCGGTGGAAGAGAGCGACGGACCAAACGCCAAGCCTTCAGACCGGGCAGGCCGCCGTTTCGACACGGCACCAAATCAGAAATCTGCGGTCGAAGAAAACAAATGGAAAACCCATGCGAAGTCCCTGTTTGTTCAGGATGTTGCCAATCTCCTGAACCGCAAGGGATTGAAAGGCGCTTATGACCGGCTGGTTCTGGTGGCCAGCCCGCATGTTCTGGGGCTTTTGCGTCGGCGGCTGCACAGCGAAGTGCTTGGCAAAGTTATCGCCGAAGTCGACAAAACCCTGACCAACCACCCACTGCACAAAGTCGAGCAGGTGCTGAGAAACCGTCTGGCACCCGCAACTTAAGTTTTGCCAAAAAAGACGGGCGGCTCTGACCGCCCGTTGTTCTGCCTGATTACGTCAAAACCTGTCTCAGCGTGGACATTGCGGTGTTTGGATCTTCGACCCACGTGATGAATTCTGACAGCGATTGTTCCGCAAATCCCTGACCGATGACCTGCTGCAGCAGGTCATGCAGCGCGTCCCAATAGCCATCCACATTCATGACCAAAATGGGTTTGTCATGCAGACCCAGTTGCCGCCATGTCAGCGCCTCGAACAACTCGTCCAGCGATCCGGGGCCGCCGGGCAACACAACGACGGCGTCGGCATTCATGATCATAACCTTTTTGCGTTCGTGCATCGTTTCGGTAATGACGAAATGGGTCAGGTCCGTTTTGCCGACCTCTCGCTTCACAAGGTGAACCGGGATCACGCCAAAGGTTTCCCCGCCAGCAGCCTGCGCCGATCGCGCAACTTCGCCCATCAGGCCCACATCCCCGGCACCATAGACCAGCCGCCAACCTTCGTTGGCCAGCAACTCCCCGAACGTGCGCGCGGCTTCGGAATACGCGGAATTCGCGCCATTTCGTGACCCGCAATACACACAGACAGATTTCTGAGACATAGGATGGCTTCTCCGGGCTTGTGTCTGGGCTTTTGACCCGTGATAGCGGGATTGATAGATTGGCTCAACCGTCAGGCAGAATGTGTTATACTCAAAGCACTTGCGCTGCGGAGCGAAAGGAAAAGAATGAACTCCAAGTCGGGAAGCGAAAGCTCCGGAACTTTCACCTGGGGGGTGATCGCCGGCATCGTTGCATTGGTTGGGGCAGGTGGATTGTACCTGTCCGGCATCTTCGGGAACAACTCACAAGACGCGACGCCTCAGCCGGATGTGGCAGTTCAGACCACGGAAGAGGCCAGCCCGGCTCCGACCAGTTCTCCGGCGGCTGAGGATCAGGCGCAGCCGGACGCCGAACCAGAAACCACCGAAACAGCGAGCGATCAGGACAGCGCCGAACCTGCACCGGCGGCAGAACAAACGGCTGAGGTCGATCCTGGGACAACGCCGCCGACGCTGGACCAGATCTTTGTTGAGCCAGATGGCAATACGGTTTTATCCGGCAACGCTGAGCCCGGCGCGGATGTTCGCGTCTTGCTGGACGGGGAGCAGGTTCACAGCTTTACCGTCGACGATACGGGTCAGTTCGCAGAATTCCTTTCTATCCCGTTTTCGGAAGACGCGCGTGGACTGACGCTTGAGACAGCTGGCGAGGATCAGCCCGTGCGTTCGGACGATTACCTGATTGCCGCCCTGCCTGATCCGCAGCCGGACGCTCAGGAGGTCGCGAGCGCAGAAGCGACTGAAACTGCGCCTTCCGCTGACGCGCCTGAAGCGAGTGATGAAGGGACGTCCGCACAGGAAACCACAGCTGACGCGACCGCGTTGCCCGAGACTGAGGTCGAGACGGCGGAAGCAACGCCAGAGCCGAGCGAAGATCAGGCAGAGCAAACAACTGATGAGGTTGCAGAGGAAGCCGAACAGAACCAACAGGTTGCCATCCTGCGTTCAGGTGAAGACGGGGTCGAGCTGGTACAGCCCCCGTCAGAGCAAGGCGCATCGGACGAAGTTGCTTTGGACACGATCGGGTATTCGGACGCTGGCGACGTTGAACTTACCGGTCGGGTGCCGGACGGGTCTGCGGTGCGGCTGTATCTGGACAATCAACTGGTCGCCGATCTGTCCCCGGTTGATGACGGCAAGTGGCGCAGCGAACTCGAAGGGATCGACCCGGGCGTTTACACCCTGCGTGTGGATGAGGTTGCGTCGGATGGCACCGTCGCCAGTCGATTGGAAACCCCGTTCAAACGCGAGCCGCTTGAGGTTCTGCGCGCCGCTGAGGGAACAGATGCGCCTGAGGCCGAGCAGAAGACACCCCCGATCCGTTCGGTTACCGTACAGGAAGGCGATACGCTATGGGCCATTTCCCGTGACCGTTTCGGAGATGGCATCCTGTATGTCAGGCTGTTCGAGGCCAACCGGGATTCGATCCGTGACCCTGATCTGATCTATCCAGGGCAGATTTTCACAATCCCGGAATAAACTTTGCCTCTGGCCCTTGCGGGGCCCAGGGCCTATCTCTGACCGCAGATCAGGTAGTGATGAGACGAACAGCGCCGATGACCTCAGCCGATATGCCCACGCCCGACGAACGACGCTCTGGTTGGCGCACGATCCGCAAGGTAGCTCCTTATATGTGGCCCGCAGACGAACCGTGGGTAAAACGACGCGTCGTGCTGGCCATGGGGATGTTGGTGCTGGCAAAGCTGATCGCGGTTTATACGCCTATCCTTTACAAAGGCGCGGTCGACGGTCTGGCGGGCGAGGGTGTTCCGCCGCTGGCGCTGGGTGCCGTGGGCCTGACCGTCGCCTATGGCGTCGCGCGAATGATGACTGTTGGTTTTCAGCAACTGCGCGACGCGGCCTTTGCTCCGGTAGGGCAACGGGCGCTGCGTGCGCTGGCGCTTGAGACGTTCCAGCACATTCACCAGCTGTCCATGCGATACCATGTGACGCGCCGGACCGGCGGGCTGAGCCGGATCATCGAGCGCGGCGTTAAGGGCGTGGAGTTCCTGCTGCGCTTCCTGCTGTTTTCCATCGGGCCGCTGATCCTCGAACTGTTGCTGGTTGCGATCATCCTGATGTGGCTGTTCGATGTCTGGTATCTGGTCGTCGTCGCGGTCACTATCGCGCTGTATATCTGGTTCACCTTCGCGGTGACGGAGTGGCGCGTGAAACTGCGGCGCGAGATGAACGATCAGGATACCGAGGCTAACCAGCGCGCCATCGACAGCCTGCTGAACTTCGAAACTGTCAAGTATTTCAATGCCGAACGGCGCGAAGCTGAACGGTACGACGTCTCAATGAAAGCCTATGCAGGGGCGGCGCTCAAGACGGCGTATTCGCTGGCGTTCCTGAATTTCGGCCAGTCTTTTCTTATTACCTGCGGTCTGATTGGCGTGATGGTTCTGGCGGCCATCGGAGTGCAGCAGGGCACGCTTACCGTCGGCGATTTTGTCATGGTCAATGCCTACATGATCCAGATCACCGTGCCGCTGAACTTTTTGGGCACCGTGTATCGTGAAATCCGTCAGTCTCTGGTGGATATGGGACAGATGTTTGATCTGCTGGAACAACCCGCCGAAGTCTCGGACAAGCCAGGCGCGCCGGAACTGGTCGTTAATGGCGGCGAAGTGACATTGGATAACGTCCGCTTTGGCTACGATGCGGATCGCGAAATACTCAAAGGTGTGTCGCTGACCGTTCCGGCTGGTCAGACTGTTGCGATTGTCGGGGCTACCGGGTCGGGCAAATCCACCATCGGGCGTCTGCTGTTCCGCTTCTACGATGTCACCGGAGGGGCTCTGAAGATCGACGGGCATGATGTGCGCGACGTCACCCTGAACAGCCTGCATGCTGCCATCGGTGTGGTGCCGCAGGACACAGTGCTGTTCAATGATACCATCCGCTATAACATCGCCTATGGCCGCGACGGCGCCACTCAGGAAGATGTTGAAGCCGCCGCCAAGGCCGCTCAGATCCATGATTTCATTGTTACGCTGCCCGAAGGTTACGACACCAAAGTTGGTGAACGTGGGCTGAAGCTGTCAGGCGGTGAAAAGCAACGCGTTGGGATCGCGCGCACGTTGCTGAAGAACCCGCCGATCCTGTTGCTGGATGAGGCGACCTCGGCGCTGGACACGGACACCGAACAGGACATCAAGGACGCTCTGGCGCGGGCAGGCGAGGGGCGTACAGTGCTGACTATCGCCCATCGCCTCAGCACTATTGCCGAAGCGGATCGGATCGTGGTGCTGGAACAGGGTGAGATCCTGGAGCAGGGGACCCATGACCAACTTTTGAGACGCGAAGGTCGGTACGCGCAATTGTGGAGCCGTCAGCAAGCTGACGCCGCCTGATTCAGTCACGAGGGTTATGGCGGATTTAACGCTGAACGGCGCTTTGATAACACGTTCATTTATCCACGTTTAATTTGACGATTTTTTTCGTTGATGACATTTTATCGACAGGCATAGTGCTTGGTGCTTTGGCCGATCCCTAAACAAAGGAATATCTGATGAAAATGCGTGCAGCAGCAGCGTTGACCGCAACTGTATTTATGGCGACTTCGGCACTTGCCGATGATCTTGAGTTTCTGGTGGTAAATGACTCCAGTGCGGATCTGGTCGAGTTCAATGTCTCGCCCGCGTCGTCCAGTGATTGGGAGGGCAATCTGCTGCGCGGCGGCTACCTCGCCCCCGACTACGAAGCTGACGTTGTTATTGCGGACGGGTTGAGCACATGCATCTACGACATTCGTGGTGCGTTCCACGACGGTTCGTCGGTCGAAGACTTTGGCCTGGACCTGTGCGATCTGGGTGAATACGTGTTCACCGATTAATCCGGCGCAAAGAAAAATGGCGAACCCCGGGGTTCGCCATTTCCGTTACTCAGCCGCCTTGAGAGGCGTCGTGGGCGGGTGATCGGGGCGATCATCCTTCCGGGCATCCGGGTCTGCCGCAGCGACGGCTTCATCATCCCAAACAACTTCCGTGGCCTGAGCCTGCATAGCGGCGCGGCCAACGGCCATGTCCTGAGCGACCTGGCTGGACCGACCGGCTGTGACACGTGCCAGTGCTTTGCCAGTCCAGATCGCATAGGTCGTGACCCAGACACGCAAGGCCAGGAACGATGGCGTCACGATCAGGGTCAGAACCGTCGCGATGCCCAAACCGAACACGACAGCAGTTGCCAGCTGCTTCCACCACAGCGCGGTCGGGCTGTCGATGGAATAGCCGCCGTTGATGAAGTCCAGCGACAAGCCGAACATCATCGGTGTCAGACCGGCCATCGTCGTCAACGTGGTCAACAGAACCGGGCGGATACGCGCCTCGGCCGTGCGGATAATCGCCTCGATCCGGGGCATATAGCGGCTGTATTCCTGATAGGTGTCGATCAGAACAATGTTGTTGTTCACCACGATCCCCGCCAGAGCCACAATACCAGTCCCGGTCATGATGATCGAGAAGGGCTGCTGCATGACCATCATACCGATCAGAACACCGGTGGTCGACAAAACCACAGCCAGCAGAACCAGAACCGAGTTGTAGAACGAGTTGAACTGGGCCAGCAGGATCACAAACATCAGCCCCAGCGCGGCAAGAAACGCGCTGGATAGGAAGGCACCCGATTCCGCCTGTTCTTCCTGATCCCCGGTCCATTCCCAGCTGACGGCGTTGCCGAAAGGATCGGTTTCCAGCCACTCGGTCAGCACCGCAATGCGTTCGTTGGGGTTGATCAGACTGATCCGAGCGTCACTGGAGTCGAGGTCAGCGCGCACGGCATCGACGCTGTCTGCACCCGTCAGCGTAACCAGTTCAAAGGTTTTGCCCGTCGGGCCTGCGATGGTTGATCCGACAGGTTCGACCCCTTCGACGACCTCGCGCACAACGGCCAGGCGCTGTTCGGTTCCGTCCGGATTGTCGGTCACAACCTTGCTCAGGCCCGGTTCAACGTCCGCTTTCACATCGTAGTAACGCTGCTGATTGATCCGGTTGATCTCGGCCAGCTTGGCCACAGGCTTGCGCGTAACAAAGTTCGACAAAGGCACCAGACCATCGGGCGTGCGCACTTTGAGCGTATCGAGCGTGGACAGAACCCGATCCTCATCGGGCAGGCGGACACGGATTTCGATTTCCTCGTCCACACTTTCAGGGCGCATTTCACCCAACAACAGCCCGCGTGTGACCAATTGAACCATCGCGCCGACGGTCGCCACGTCCGCGCCGAAACGGCCAGCCTTGGCGACATCCACGTCAATCTGCCAGTCGATACCGGGCAGGGGGAGTGAGTCTTCGATCTTGATCAGACCCGGGGTCTCATCGAACACTTCTCTCGCTGCTACGGTGGCCGAGGTCAGGTCTTCCCAGCCGTCCGCCCTGATGCGAAGGTGAACCGGTTTGGCCGAGGCCGGACCCTGTTCCAGCGGTTGGATATCAACGATGAAGCCCGGCAGGTTGGCCAGATCAGCAGTCAAATCGTCCAGAACTACGTTTCCATCATATTCCGGCGCAATGGTTTCGCGATCCAGCAAGCCGCCCAAAATCGGTTCGGACAGATTGGGCCGGTCCTCCCACGGGATGATCTCGAACTGAACACGACCCACTGTATCAGCCGGTGCCTCTGCACCGCCGGTGTTCTGGTTCAACCCGCCTTCGCCAGCAAAGGCAAAGACGTTGACGACCGCAGGATGCGCGCTGATGATCTCTTCAGCGGCCAGAACCATCGCGTCCTTTTCCGTCAGTGAGAGGTTGCCCCGCGCGCGGACATAGGCCGTGGCCTGTTCCGGCTCGGTTTCCACAAAAAACTCGACACCGCGATTGTTGTTTCCAAAGGCAGTCATCACCGCGACAACGGCGAAACCGATCGCGACGATAGACACAATTGGCATGATCGGATTGCCGACCAAGAACTTCATCACATAGCCAAAGTTGGTATGTTCGCGGGCAGTGTGCACATGGTTATCGGGCGCGCGCTGAATTTTGGCCGCGCTCAGCGTGATCGATCCGCCAAAGGCCCCGAACATCAGCAACAAGGCACCGAGCAGCACACCGCCAGCGGACGATCCGGGCATCAGGTAATCGGGGTTCACCATCTGCATCGCGCCCAGGAACATCATATACAGTACCGGCGGGATCATAATGGCGCGCACCCACCATGCGGTTTTGGCGCGCAACCAGTCAGAGATGCGGTCAAACACCCGGCTTACCCGCCCCGAAACACCGCCCACAACTGGCAGATAGATCAGAGCCACAACCAGCGACGCCGACAGTACAAAGATCAGCGTGATCGGCAGCATCTTCATGAACTCGCCCGGAACGCCGGGCCAGAACAGCATGGGCAGGAAGGCACAAAGCGTTGTGGCGGTCGACGACACGATGGGCCAGAACATCCGCTGTGCTGCCTCTACATAGGCATGCATCGGGCCGACGCCTTCCTTGATGCGTTTGTCGGCATATTCCACAACAACAATGGCCCCATCGACCAGCATCCCCACGGCCAGGATCAGCCCGAACATCACCATGTTCGAGATTGTGACCCCAATCATCGCCAGAAAGGCGAAACACAGCAGGAATGACGTTGGGATTGCAAAACCCACCAGCAGTGCCGCGCGGGTGCCGAGCGCAGCCAGAACAACGATCATAACCAGAGCGATCGCGGTCAAAACCGAGCCTTCGAGCTGTCTGACCATTGAATCGACTATGCGGCTTTGGTCGTTCGAGGTGCCAAGCTGGATGGCGGCCTGCATCTCGGGCGGCCATTTCGCCTGCGCGGCGGCAATGGTCTCTTTCACCCCTTCGACCGTGTCGATCAGGTTAAAGCCCTTGCGCTTGACCACCTGCAACGCGACGGTCTGTTCACCGTTGAAACGGGCCGTGCCCTCACGATCTTCAAAAGTGTAGTTAACCTGCGCCAGCTCGCCCAGTGTAACAACCCGGTCACCGTTGACCTTGACCGGCAGGTCATACACATCCTGCGCGGTTTTGAAGGACGACGGGATCTTTACCGAAAAGGTACCTTGTTCGGTTTCAACCTCACCGGCCGCGATCAACTGGTTGTTGTTGCGGACGACGTCGATGAGTTCCGCCGCTGTGACGTTGTACGCCTCAAGCCGCAGAGGGTCGATAACAACCTCCAGCAACTCATCCCGATTGCCCGCGATTCCCGCTTCCAGAACGGAATCCATTGCCTCCAGATCATCCTGCAAGTCTTTGGCGACGCGCGCCATTGTGCGCTCGGGAACCGCCCCGGTCAGGTTGACGATGACGATGGGGAATTCCGAGAAATTGACCTCGGTGATCGTGTATTGCTCGGCTCCGTCAGGAAACTTGCTCTGCGCTGTGTTCATCGCATCGCGTACATCGGCGATGGTGGCGGACTTATCCCAGCCGAACTCGAACTCCATCAGAATACCAGCGTAGCCCTCGGCGGCGGTTGCTGTCATCTTGTCCAGCCCGTCGAGATCGGCCATCTCGGTTTCCATCGGCTTGATCAGAAGGCTTTCGCTGTCCTCAGCCGAAATACCGGGGAATTGAACCGATACGAACAGCATCGGGATATCAATGTCCGGTTCGCCTTCCTTCGGCAGGCTCACATAGGCAAATCCGCCGATCACCAGCGAGATGGCGATGAAGGCCAGAACCATTCTGGCCCGGTCGGCGGCCCAACTGACTATTCCGGTCATTTCGCAGCTTCCCGATATGTGGGCTCAACGGTAACGCCACGGGTCACAAATTCCTGCCCGACGACGATGATATCCACTGTTTCCGGGAGGCCGCCGACCCAGACGCCTTCTGCCGTGTCACGCAACAGGACGATGGATTGGAAATCGACCACATTGCCCTGACCAACCGTGCGGACACCGACCTGACCTTCGTTGTTCAGGGTCAATGCCGATTGCGGCAGGAAATGTGCCTTGGCGCCATCGGCCGAGATACGGATATCGGCGGTCTGGCCGTCCCGAATGGCAAGCTCCGGGTTCGGAACCGTGATTTCGACCTCAAAGGTGCGGGTCGTTTCATCCGCCGAACGGCTGAGGAATGTCACACGACCGGCGACCTGCAGGCCGGTGACCAGCTGCGCTGTCGCCTCAGAGCCGACGAGGATACGGTTAACCTCGGTTTCCGGGACAAACCCGACCAGTTTGATGGGGTCCAACTGAATGACCGTCGCACACAGAGAGCCGGGTTGCATCAGGCTGCCAAGTTCGGCTGTGTCGCTCTCCAGCAGACCCTTGAAGGGAGCTTCGATTGTCTGGCGGTCGATCTCGCGTTTGGCGGCTTCGACTTCGGCTGTAGCGGCTTCGATTCCTGCGCGCGTGGCCTCAAGCCCGGCTTCGGCGGTCTTGATCCCTGCCTCAGCCGTCCGCATGGCGGCCTCGCTCGAGATTCTGCGAGTTTCAGAACCAAATCCGGTTTCGGACAGCTTGTTCGCGGCGGTCAGGTTGATCTGAGCCTCGGCGACCAACGCGTGGGCTTCTTCCAGACGGGCCTCGGCCTCGGGGATGCGGCTTTCCGCTTCGAGTTTACCTGCCATCGCCTCGGCCAGACTGGCGGGACGGGTGCCCGGGTCCAGTTCGCACAGCAGGTCGCCCGCTTCGACAAAAGTCCCCTTGCGCTTGGGTTCCGAGATGACGGTCGACGTGGTTTCGGCCAGAACTTCAACCTGGCGATTTGCCTTCGTCTGACCGCGCAACAGCACCGCGCTGTCAATTTCGCGTGCGGTTGACCTCACGGCAACTACGCCGATGGTCGCTTGATCCACGGCTGTTCCGTCGCCGGAATCGGTGCTGGCCTCGGTGCCAGCGTCAGCTTCCGCCCGCCCGGCAAAGGCAAACAGAGTGTCTCTTTCAAATACCAATAGAAACAGAACAACAATCACCAAGGCGGCGTTTGCCAGTGAAATCAATCGCATACAGGGTTACTCCCAGAATTCTTTGCCGAGTTTTTTTTGGCGGTCATGCTAGAAAGTGGGGACGATTATGTACCTTTTCCACACTAAACTGAATAGTTCGGTTTATTTTTTTGTACAAGAGCGCCGGACCCCCTTGGGATTGAGCGAAATCGGGCTCTTGGCTTGGCGATGGCGCCGGGGTATGACATGGCGCCATACACCAAGGATGCAGCCCCGGAGGGCAGGGATGAGCGACGTCGACAGTTTTATTGATGAGGTGACCGAAGAGGTCCGCCGAGACCGCCTGTTCCTATTGCTGCGCAGGTGGGGTTGGATCGGTGTGCTGGCGGTTGTTCTGATCGTGGGCGGTGCCGCTTTCAATGAGATCCGCAAATCCCGTGCGACCAGTCAGGCGGAGAATCTGGGCGACTCAATTCTGGCGGCGCTGTCGCAGAATCAATCGGAACAGCGGGCGACTAGCCTCGCTGCTGTTGAGGCCCAGTCGCCCGGTGGAGACGCGATTCTCAACATGCTTTTGTCTGCCTCTCAGGTTGAAGCCGGCTCGGAACAGGACGCGGTCAGCAGTCTGAATGCCATTGCATCCCAGGGTGATCTTCCGGAAATCTATCGTGCGATCGCAACCTTCAAGGCGTTGCTGCTGCAGTCCGAGACGTTGCCGGCAACCGATCGCCGCCTTCAGTTCGAGGCGCTGGCCGCACCGGGTGCTCCGCTGCGTTTGCTGGCCGAAGAGCAACTGGCTCTAATTGACGTGTCGGAGGGAAATGTCGATGCAGCCATTGCGCGGTTGGAAACGCTGCGCCAGGACGCGGAAGTCGGCGTGGACTTACAGCAGCGCGCGGCCCAACTGATTGTTGCGTTGGGCGGAGAACCAGAACCTCTGGTCGCCCGACAGGGCTGATCCGGTGGCGGAACGAAAAATCACAGGCGAGTTCAGAAGATCATGGTAGCAAGTCTATTTTCTCGTATTGGATTGCCGGTGGCAGCCCTTTCCCTGACCATGGTCGCCGCCTGTCAGGAACCCGAAGTCATTCTGCCCGGTCCGCGCGAAGATATCCGGCCTGCGTCCGATACCGAAACGGTGGTAACCCGCGGTTCGAAGCCGATCAGCCTGCCGTCGCAAAAAGCCAATGCCAGCTGGCCACAAAGTGCTGGCACAGCTGCGTTTCGTACAACAAACGCCCAGTTGCGCGCCACTCCGCAAAGGATCTGGTCCACCTCGATCGGCCAAGGGGACTCGCGCAAGCAGCGGATCACGGCTGAGCCCGTAGTCGCGGGCGGGTTGATCTACACGCTCGATGCGGGCGCGACGGTATCCGCGTTGTCGCCACAGGGGCAGGTCGTGTGGAACACCAACCTCATCCCGCCGAATGATGGCGATTCCGACGCTACTGGTGGCGGTTTGGCCTATGACAACGGCGTGCTGTACGTTTCGTCCGGTTATGGCCGCTTGACGGCACTGGATGCCAGGTCCGGTAGCGTCCGCTGGCAGAAGCGATTGAACGCGACAGGCAGCGGGGCACCTCTGGTCAGCAACGGGATTCTTTATCTTGTTGCCGGAGATGAAACCGGGTGGGCCGTCAATACCAAGGATGGGCGGATTGCCTGGCAGGTTCAGGGCACGCCCAGTGTTGGTAACGTTCTGGGCGCACCTGCGCCGGTGATCGCTTCGGACTTTGCCGTCTTTGCCTTTGGCTCGGGTGATATCGCGGCGGCTTTCCGTCGGGGTGGTATTCGCCGCTGGAACGCATCCGTCGCAGGCGGGCGTCGCGGACGGGCCGCAGCGCAGATTGTTGATGTCACCGGTGGGCCGATGGTCGTGGGTGACACGATCTATATCGGTAACCATTCTGGTCGGACCGTTGCGTTTGACGCCAACTCGGGTGATCGGATCTGGACTGCAGACGAGGGCGCCGTCGATACGGTCTGGCCTGCTGGGAACAGTATTTTCCTGATCAGTGACCGCAGCCAACTCGTCCGGTTGGACACAGCCACCGGAGCGATCGTCTGGGCGCAGGACCTGCCGGGTTTTGTCAAGGACAAGCCAGGTCGCCGTGGTCCGATCTATGCGCATTACGGCCCGATCTTAGCGGGGGGACGCATCGTTATCGCCTCGAATGACGGCTACATTCGCTTCTTCAACCCTGTCGATGGGACGCTGGTGAATCGCGTCGAAGTGCCGGGCGGCGCTACGACAGCGCCGGTTGTGGCGGGGCAGACACTGTATGTCGTGTCCACCAAAGGTGATTTGCACGCTTTCCGTTGACCGCAAGATGCGCTAAAGGGCGCGTCTGAGTCTTGAAAGTTGAGTATCATGTCGCTGACCCTCGCCATCGTGGGGCGCCCGAATGTGGGCAAGTCCACCCTGTTCAACCGCCTTGTGGGCAAACGTCTGGCTCTGGTCGACGACCAGCCCGGCGTGACGCGCGACCTGCGCGAAGGCGAAGGGCGTCTGGGTGATTTGCGTTTTACCGTGATCGATACTGCAGGTCTTGAGGACGCAACCGACGACAGCCTGCAGGGCCGGATGCGCCGCCTGACCGAGCGCGCCGTGGATATGGCCGACGTCTGCCTGTTCATGATCGATGCTCGTGTGGGTATTACCCCAACCGACGAAATGTTCGCCGAGATTCTACGCAAACGGTCGAAGCACGTGATCCTGGCCGCCAACAAGGCCGAGGGCAGCGCCGCGGATGCGGGTGTACTGGAGGCATATAACCTGGGTCTTGGCGAGCCGGTTCGCTTGTCTGGCGAACATGGTGAAGGGATGACTGACCTCTATACTCAGCTGATGCCGTTGGCTGACGCCGCCGAAGATAAGGCTGCGGACGACGCGCCCGAGACGGATATCGAACTGGATGAGGATGGCGAGGGCGAAACCCCTCTGATCACCGCTGCCAAGCCGTTGCAGGTTGCGGTCGTGGGTCGTCCGAATGCCGGAAAGTCCACGCTGATCAACAAGATCATCGGTGAGGATCGCTTGCTGACGGGCCCCGAAGCCGGAATTACCCGCGATGCCATCAGCCTGCGGATCGACTGGGCCGACCCGGGCGGGGACAGCACGCCCATGCGTATCTTTGATACGGCCGGTATGCGCAAAAAGGCCAAGGTGCAGGAGAAGCTCGAGAAGCTTTCGGTTTCTGACGGGCTGCGTGCAGTAAAGTTCGCCGAGGTCGTGGTTGTTCTTTTGGACGCCGCAATTCCTTTTGAGCAACAGGACCTGCGCATCGCCGATCTGGCCGAGCGCGAAGGCCGCGCTGTTGTCGTTGCCGTGAACAAATGGGACATCGAAGAGGACAAGCAGGACAAGCTGCGCGAGTTGAAAGAGTCGTTTGAACGCATGCTGCCGCAATTGCGGGGCGCGCCTTTGATCACGGTGTCCGCCAAAACGGGGCGGGGGCTTGAGCGTTTGCGCGCCGCCATCCTGCGTGCCCATGACATCTGGAACCGCCGCGTACCGACGGCCGCTCTTAACCGCTGGTTGACAGCTATGCTGGAACAGCACCCGCCACCAGCGCCGCAGGGCCGCCGGATCAAACTGCGCTACATGACTCAGGCTAAAACCCGCCCGCCGGGCTTCGTGGTCATGTGCTCGCACCCGGACAAAATGCCTGCCAGCTATACCCGGTATCTGGTCAATGGTCTGCGCGAAGATTTTGACATGCCGGGTACTCCGATCCGCCTGACATTGCGCGGGCAGGGCGACAAGAACCCGTACAAGGGACGCCGCAAGAAAAACGCGGGCGCTTTGGCCAAACATCTCAAGGGTCGCGCGTAACTGCGCCAATTTTCAGCATTTTTGGTTGAGGGGCGTGACAGTCCCGTTTCCCCGCGCTAGCATTCGTTTGCGTGCATCTGTTCTTGCACGCGCTTTTTCATGCGGAATTTCCGCACCAGTTTTTGAAACACCATTGGACCTGACCATCGTGGGGAGCGGCTGGATGGATCTGAGGGAATATACAAGGCAATACGCGGTTCAGGACAATAGATTGGCCGCATTGAGCTACTTTGGAACTTTCGCGGTGTATTTCACATCGCTGGCGCTGGCGATTGTCTACGTGGATCGGTGGTATGTCATGATCCCGGCCGGGATCGTTTTTGCCTTTTCGGCGGTGCGCCTTTACGTGCTTCAGCACGATTGCGGGCATCACTCGCTGTTTGAAACCCGCACGCAAAATGAATGGGCCGGGCACGGGCTGTCACCATTTACCTTCGCGCCATTCGAGGTGATGAAACAAAACCACAACCTGCATCACGCGGGCATCGGCAATCTTGAGCATCGCGAGACCGGCGAAATTCATACGATGACCCTGCGGGAATGGAACAGAGCCGATTGGAAAGCTCGCCAGTTCTATCGCCTCTATCGTAATCCGTTCATCCTGGTGCCCGTTGGCGCGTTGTTCACCTACTTCATCCGCTACCGTTGGCCAAAGAACACCGTTCGGTTCGGTGTAACCGGTGTGGTTTTGCACAATTTGTCGATTGTTGTGTTCCTTGGACTTCTTTACCTGATCGCCGGGATAACGGGTATTCTCGTCTGGCTGGTGTTCTCATTGCTGGGTGGAATGTTGGGAGTATTCCTTGTCTATCTGCAGCACAATTTCGAGGATACATATTGGGATCGGCGCCCGGATCTTGATCCCAAGCTGGCGGCCCTGCAGGGGTCGTCGGCGCTGGATTTCGGCTGGTGGTTCGATAACGCGGTGGCCTGCATTACGCTGCACGATATCCATCACTTCAACGCGCGGATACCGTCGTATCGGCTGCGGGCGTGCCATTACAACTTGCCGCCCGAATACACTCCGCGCCGGATCAAGTTTCCCGAAGCCGTCGCTGCTCTGAACCTGAAACTCTGGGACGAAGACGCAAAGCGCCTCGTTCCATTTCCCGGAAAGGATCGATCTGGCGATCTGGCGCACAATAACTGACACAAATAACCTGCTGGCCCGGACATAGACTTGCGGGCCTGTATATCCAGTGTATATACGGGAGTGCAGGGAGAAACAGAAAGGACAGATAATGACCGCAGTGACCGATGTAAAAGGTGTAGGTGAGACGCTTGGAAAGTCTTTGGCTGCCAACGGTTTCAAGACCGCAGAAGCCATTGCCAAGGCAACCCCCGCCGATCTGGTCAAAGTTCCCCGAATAGGTGAAGCCCGCGCGGCCGTTTTGATCGCCGCTGCAAAAGAAGCCATTGCCGCAAAACCAGCGACCGCAAAGCGGGCTGCGGCGAAAACAGCCGCACCGAAACGCGCTGCTGCGAAACCAGCCGCAGCTAAACGTACCACCGCCAAACCAGCTGCACGCCGGGCTCCTGCCAGAAAGCCAGCGACGCGACGAACGGCAGCCCGCAAAACCGTTGCAGCCGCCGCTGCTGAAAAGCGGGCCGAAGAGGCAGCGCGTAAAGCGGCCGAAGAAAAGGCTGCAGCCGAGTTGGCAGAGGCGAAAGCCAGGAAGAAGGCAAAGGCCAAGGCCAAAGCTCAGAAAGCCGCCAAAAAGCTGCAAGAGATGGAGGCCGTGTTCACCAAGGCCAAGGACAAGGTGAAGGCCAAGGCAAAGAAAGACAAAAAGTCCAAGAAGGACGACAAGAAAAAGTCTGACAAAAAAGACGACAAGAAAAAAGCCGACAAAAAGAAAGACAAGAAGAAGGATAAGAAAAAGGCGAAGAAGTAACCTTCTTCACCTTTCTGTCTTTCGAACCCGGCGCCGATTTTCGGCGCCGTTTTTTTTTACGCCAGTGTGCCGTCCAGCTGCAGCGTCAGTTTGCCGCCCAGATAAGGGGCCAGAACCTCGGGCAAAGTGACGGTGCCGTCTGCGTTCTGGCCGTTTTCCAGCACGGCAATCAAGCAACGTCCGACGGCCAGACCAGATCCATTCAGGGTATGAACGTATTCCGGTTTGCCGCCAACTTCGGGGCGGAACCGCGCGTTCATACGGCGCGCCTGGAAGTCACCACAGGTCGAAACCGAGCTGATCTCGCGATAGGTATCCTGACCGGGCAGCCACGCTTCGATGTCAAAGGTTCGGCGCGCGCCAAAACCCATGTCGCCGGTGCACAGGATTACAGTGCGATAGGGGATGCCCAGTTTTTCCAGAATACCCTCGGCGCAGCGCAACATGCGCTTTTGTTCGTCATCCGATTTGTCCGGATGCGTGACCGAGACCATCTCGACTTTTTCGAACTGGTGCTGGCGCAGCATGCCACGGGTGTCCTTGCCCGCCGATCCGGCCTCGGAGCGGAAGCACAGCGAATGTGCCGTGTAGCGACGCGGCAGGTAGCTCTCTTCGATCATTGTGTCGTTGACGATGTTGGTCAGCGAAACCTCGGACGTCGGGATCAGCCACCAACCTTCGCGAGTCTGATAGCTGTCTTCGCCGAATTTCGGCAATTGGCCAGTGCCCTGCATCATTTCGGATAGAACCAGAACCGGGGCGTTCACCTCGGTCAGTTCGTTCTCGTTGATGTGCGTGTCCAGCATGAACTGTGCCAGCGCACGGTGAATGCGGGCGACACTGCCGGACAGCAGCACGAAACGCGAGCCGGAGAGTTTTGCAGCCGTTTCGAAATCCATGCCGGTCTGAACAGCTTCGATTTCGAAATGCTCTTTCGGCGCAAAATCCAACGCGCGCGGAGTGCCCCAGCGGTTGACCTCAACATTGTCGTTCTCATCAGCCCCTTCAGGCACGTCCTCGGCCGGAAGGTTTGCGATGCGGATCAGTTGGTCGGTCAGCAGGGCGTCCAAGTCTTTTGCCTCAGTCTGCATCTGGGCAATCTCGGCTTTCTTTTCAGAGACCAGAGCGCGCAGGCGCTGGAACTCATCCTCGTCGCCTCGTGCCTTGGCAGCACCGACTTCTTTGCTGGCCTTGTTCTGTTCGGCCTGCGCGGTTTCAGCGGCGAGAATCTTGGCGCGGCGGCTTTCGTCCAGCCTCAGCAAATCTGACGACACCGGCGCGTCCCCACGGCGCGCAAGAGCGGCGTCGAAGGCGGCTGGGTTTTCGCGAATGGCGCGGATGTCGTGCATGGTTCAGATCCTTAAATGCGTGAATCACTGAAACCGCTTATGCACCATCTGAAAGGCGGGGTGTAGCGCCGGTTACGACTTATCCGCGTCCTCGTGTGTTTCATGCGCCAGATGGCCATCCCAATGCTCGGCAGGGATCTTCGGTTCGGGCGGATCGGCCATGTAGGAAGGCGTCATGATCTGGACGTTGTTCTCATTGAACACAGCCACGATGTTGCGGTGCAGATCCGATTTGATTTTTGGGATTATGCTGCCGCGCGTCGAATACCCGTTGATCTGATAGTTGATCGCGTAATCCGCCAATGCC
The DNA here is from genome assembly GCF_022347725.1 of Ruegeria sp. Ofav3-42. Taxonomy (GTDB): domain Bacteria; phylum Pseudomonadota; class Alphaproteobacteria; order Rhodobacterales; family Rhodobacteraceae; genus Ruegeria. The sequence continues at coordinate 164,013 of NZ_JAKRGB010000011.1, read as the reverse complement.
GTCCACAAAACAAAGGGTTCGGGCTTGGCCTTGATCCCTTTGGTGCGATTGGCAGCCTCAATCAGCATCGCTTCGATTTTTTCTGGCGGCTCTTCGTATCCGATGCCAACCGTGGTGTGCAGCAACAACCCGCTGCCGTCGGTTTTTTTTGAGAAATTCACGACGTCCGAGTTCATTAGCTGCGCATTGGGGATCGAGATCAGCTCGTTCTTGATGGATTTCAGATGCGTCTCCATCAGCTTGATCTGCACCACGTCACCGATGTGGTCGCCAATCTGAATTCGATCCCCGATTGAGGTCGAGCGGCGATAGATCACGAACAGACCGGCCAGCATATTGCTGACCACGGAATTTGCACCCAGCGAAAGCATCGCACCGACAAGGATTGTCAGTCCCTGAAACGCGGCCGAGTCCGAGCCGGGGATATAGGGGACGGCAAAGACCAGAGCGATCAGGATCACCACGACGCGGGCAATATTGAAGGTCGGGTTGACCCAGTGCTTTTCAAAATCCCCCATGTCGAAGGTGCCAGCCTCGACCGCGTCAAAGAACACACGCATACCCTTGATGATGTACATGGTGACCCATGAAATCAGGGCCAGCATGATCAGGTTGGGGATATAGCTGATGATCCCCTTGAAGATCAGCAGCACCGGTTCGGTTAGATAAGTCAGCAGAAGCTGCGCAAAGTACCGGGTTTCAGCAAAGGCCAGCAGAACAAACGATAGGTAATAGTAGAACCCCAGAAAGAAGATGACCAAAAGGATGAAGTTCAAGCCATATCGCACCAGCGCTGCTATCGCTTCGGCCTGAACGCTTTTGGCTGTGGCGGTCTCGACGTCCTCCAGATAACCCTGCACAAACGCCAGGGTGCGCCGCCTGATCCGGCGGTGCAGCCACAGGATTGCGACAATGAAGACGGCAAAACCAAAGGTCCAAGCCACCGCCTCAATCGCACCTGACACGCGCGCCTGTTCGGTTCGGTTGGCGCGGTAGGTGATGATCGCTTCTTCGATTGCATCGCCATGCAGGAAACTCAGAACGTCAAGCTCCATCTGGTCCAGCTCAGCGTCGGCCACGGTGACAATCGAAATGATGACACCATCGGCCCGGATGCGAATCCCAAGTTCGGTTTCCTCGAACGCGATATCAACGGTCGGGCTTTCCGAGGCTTCGGCGACCTCGATAATGCTGTTCTGAACGCGCTCGGCGCGTTCCGGTGCCGGTAAAGCGCTGGAACCGCGCAGGAAGAACAGCGTGTCACCGTCGACGATCACGGGCGCTTTGAAAATCTCGGATTCCGTCGTTTCGGAATCCTGAGGTTCAATAGGCGATTCTTGCGCCAAAACGGACGGGGCGCACAGGGCAATCCAGAGTGCTGCCAGCATCAGACGGCTAAGTATGCCAAGAGCTTGGATAATTTGCGTCATTGCCCCCTCCTGACACCTGACTATATCCAAGCCGGCGGTGGTTCCTAGGGCATATCCGCACCTTCTGGCCGGGACTGTGTTCATTATGAGCCAATCCTTGAAAAAACCTGTACGACCTTTCCTTGCAAACAGGCATTTCAAAGAATAGGTTCTCGCCAAATTTGCGGAGCGTTTCCGCAACACCAAAAACAAAGGAATATCCCATGGAAGGTGGCGCAATCGCCCAGTTTCTCCCGCTGATCCTGATCTTCGCGATCATGTATTTCCTGCTGATCCGCCCGCAGCAGAAAAAGATGAAGCAACATCAGGCCATGGTCGAGGCTGTGCGCCGCGGCGATCAAGTCGTCACCCAAGGTGGTCTGATCGGCAAGGTTTCGAAGGTCAAGGAAGGCGACAACGAGATTGAGGTCGAAATCGCCGAAAACGTCAAGGTTCGCGTAGTCAAATCGACTATTGCGCAGGTTCTGAACAAGACCGAGCCTGCGAAGTAAATTCGCGCGACAATTCCTTGAAAAGGCAGGGTAATGCTGCAAATTGATACCTGGAAGCGGGTTCTGATCTGGTCGGTCTGCGTGATCGGCTTGCTGATGGCCCTGCCGAATGCGTTCTACACGCGCGTCGAGCAATCGAACGATGCCAAAGCCGCTATTGAGCTTGGCATTGACACCCCCGAAATGCAGGCCGAAGCGGCGCAGTGGCCAAACTGGCTGCCGTCGTCTCTGGTCAATCTGGGCCTGGATCTGCGCGGCGGGGCGCATCTGCTGGCCGAAGTTCAGGTCGACGATGTCTACGAATCCCGGATGGAGGCGATGTGGCCGGAAATCCGTGACGCTCTGCGGGATGAGCGCGCCACCGTGGGTACTATCCGCAAACAGGATTCGGCCCCGGACGAGATCCGCGTAAAGATCAGCCAGCCCGAGGGCATGCCCCGCGCGCTTGAGGTTGTGCGCGGACTGGCCCGTCAGGTGCAGACGCTGACAGGGGTAGGTGCTACGGATATCGAAGCGCGGGCGGATGGCGACACGATTGTCGTTCAACTGTCCGAAGCGGAAAAGCTGGCCTCTGACGACCGCACGGTTCGCCAGTCGCTTGAGATTGTGCGCCGCCGGATCGACGAGGTTGGCACACGTGAGCCGACTATCCAGCGCCAGGGTGCTGACCGTATCCTGATCCAGGTGCCGGGTATCGGTAGTGCGGGAGAGTTGAAGGACATCATCGGCACGACTGCACAGTTGACCTTCAACCCTGTAGTGGGGCGCGGCACCAACCCGGATGCGGTTCCGGGAATCGGCGAAAAGATCATTCCATCCATCGACGAAAACGGCATTTTCTACACAGTCGAAGCGGCACCGGTCGTAACCGGTGAAGAGCTGGTGGATGCACAACCGTCCTTCGACCAGAATGGACGTCCTGCGGTGAGCTTCCGGTTCAACACGTCAGGCGCTCGTAAGTTCGGCGACTACACACTGGAAAATATCGGCCAGCCCTTTGCCATCGTTCTGGATGACGAAGTGATCTCGGCCCCCGTGATCCAAAGCCATATTCCGGGCGGTTCTGGTATCATCACTGGTAACTTTACTGTTGAGGAAAGCACGAACCTTGCCGTTCTTCTGCGCGCAGGTGCGCTGCCTGCCGGGCTGGAATTCCTTGAAGAACGCACCATTGGCCCCGAGTTGGGTCAAGACAGCATCGACGCCGGTAAGGTGGCGACCATCGTGGCCTTCGTCGCAGTTCTGACCTTCATGGCGCTCAGCTATGGTCTGTTTGGAATCTTCGCCAACATCGCGCTGATCATCAACGTCGGGCTTCTTTTCGGCTTGCTGTCGCTGATCGGGGCGACGCTGACCCTGCCGGGTATCGCTGGCATCGTGTTGACCGTCGGTATGGCGGTGGATGCCAACGTGCTGATCTTCGAACGCATCCGAGAGGAACTGAAATCGGCCAGAGGTCCGGCGCGTGCCATCGAGCTTGGCTATGAAAAGGCGCTTTCGGCCATTCTGGACGCGAACGTCACCACATTCATCACAGCGACCATCCTGTTTGCGATGGGCAGCGGTCCGGTACGCGGTTTCGCAATTACTCTCGGCCTGGGCATCCTGACCTCGGTCTTCACTGCGATCTTCGTGACGCGTCTGATGATCGTCACCTGGTTCGAACGCCGCCGTCCGAAAATGATCGAGGTTTGACATGAGACTTAAACTCGTACCCCAGAACACCTCGTTCGATTTCTTCAGCCGTTGGAAAATCTGGCTGGGCATCTCGGCCCTGATGATGATTGTAGCGTTCACCTCCTTCCTGCTGCAGGGGCTGAATTTCGGTATCGACTTCCGCGGAGGGACCACGATCCGGACCCAAAGCGCAGAAGTTGTGGATGTGGGGGCTTACCGTGGGGCTATTGCTCCGCTGGAATTGGGCGATGTGACGATCACCGAGATTTTCGATCCCACGTTTGCTGACGATGAAAACGTCGCGATGATCCGCATTCAGGCGCAGGCCGAGGCCGAGGCCGTATCGGCCGCGACTGTCACAGCGGTTCAAGAGGCCCTGAAAACCGCCGCACCGGACATTCAGTTTGTCTCCGTCGAATCCGTCGGACCCAAAGTTTCGGGCGAGCTGATCCAGACCGCCGTTATCGCGGTGGCCTTGGCCATCGGCGCGGTGCTTGTCTACATCTGGTTGCGCTTCGAATGGCAGTTTGCTTTGGGTGCTGTGGCCGCACTAGTTCATGACGTGATCCTGACCATCGGTATCTTCTCGGAACTGCAGATTCGGTTCGATCTGGCCATCATCGCGGCGCTTCTGACCATAGTCGGGTATTCGTTGAACGACACCGTGGTCGTGTTCGACCGCGTGCGCGAGAACCTGCGGAAGTACAAGAAGAAGGATCTGAAAGAAGTCCTGAACATCTCGATCAACGAAACGCTCAGCAGGACGGTGATGACCTCGGTCACCACTCTGTTGGCTCTGATCTCGCTCTATGTGCTGGGCGGAGACGTGATCCGCGGCTTTGTCTTCGCGATGATCTGGGGCGTTATCATCGGGACGTACTCCTCGGTCTTTGTGGCCTCGACAATTTTGCTGTGGCTGGGTGTAAAACGCGACTGGTCGAAACCGTCGAACAACGCGGGTAACCAGTTCGCAAATGTGGATGCCTGATCTGTTCGGCCAGTCCCCAACGGGACTGGCCGTTATCTTTTTTGCAGCCACTCTGGGCGGGATCGTACGCGGGTTTTCCGGCTTTGGAACCGCGCTGGTCTTTCTGCCTTTGGCAACCCCGTTCCTGGGTCCGTTTGGGGCACTGATCGGTCTGACGATCATGGATATCTTCGGACCGCTACCCAACCTGCGCCGCGCATGGCGCGTTGTGGATCGGGGCGATCTGGCACGTCTGCTGCTGGGCTGTGCGCTGGTTCTGCCTGTCGGCTTGTGGGTCCTGACGCAGGTCGACCCAAAGGTCTTCCGATACGCCGTCAGTTTCCTGGCCCTGTTCATGCTCGCGATCCTGATTCTGGGGTTGCGGTATCAGGGACGGGTTCGGCGCGCGATGGTGGCCGCGATCGGCGGTGCTGCGGGATTTCTGGGCGGCGTTGCGGGCCTGCCGGGCCCTGCGGTGATCCTGTTCTACATGTCCCGCCCCCTGCCGGTTGAGGTCATACGAGCCACGATCCTGCTGTTTCTGTTTGGCTTCGATTTCCTCATCTTCGGATTCCTGTCCGGCATGGGACGTGTGACATTTGATTCCGTCATTCTGGGGCTGGCGCTGTCGATACCCAATCTTTTGGGAAATTGGCTGGGGGGCTGGCTGTTCCACCCCGAGCGGGAAAAGCTGTATCGTACAGCCGCATACGTCGCGATTGCGCTTGCCGCCTTGTCGGGATTGCCACTTTGGGGCATAGAAGACGCCCATGCGGTTGAATGAGATCACATATAACAATGCGACGCCCGTAGACGGCTACGGGCCCGGTTTCTTTCGCGTTGGTGGTCAGGTCTTTGAAGACGCCATTCTGACCGGACCGGGTGGAACCGCCGGTTGGGGGGGCTACTCGGACCAGTCGCCCTTGCTTGCGCTATCCGAACACGTAGATGTCCTGTTGATCGGAACAGGGGCGGAACTTGCCCATATTCCCGCCGATCTGCGCGCCTCGCTTGAACAAGCAGGTTTGGGGGTTGAGATCATGAACTCACCCGCCGCGTGCCGCACCTACAATATTCTCCTGTCCGAAGGCCGCCGCGTCGCGCTGGCTTTGCTCCCGACCTGACGGGATCCCATTCATCTGGCCAAAAATATCTCGGGGAGCGCGAGGGGCTGGCCCCTCGCTTCGACGATCCCCCGCTAACGGGCGGGTCGGCACCCTGCGGCAAATCCCGCCTTTTGCCCCTGACCGCAATGGGCTAAGCGGGGTTTCATGACTTTGACCGTAACCGATCTTGCCATTACCCGCGGGGGGATTCCCGTGCTGGAAGGGCTGAATTTTTCACTACCGCCCGGACGGGCCCTGATCCTGCGCGGCCCGAACGGGATCGGCAAGACCACGTTGCTGCGCACGCTTGCCGGGCTTCAGCCACCATTGTCTGGTCGTATCGACGGTGCTGAGGATCAGATCGCCTATGCCTCGCATTCGGATGGATTGAAGCCGACTCTGACGGTACTGGAAAACCTGAACTTCTGGGCCTCGGTCTTTGGCACAGATGATATCCAGTCCGCTCTGGACGCTTTTGCGCTGAACGAACTGTCCGACCGGCACGCAGGCAACCTGTCCGCCGGACAGAAACGGCGGCTGGGACTGGCGCGGATGCTTGTGACCGGGCGACCAATCTGGATGCTGGATGAACCAACCGTTTCGCTGGACCGCAACGCTGTTCAGATGTTTGCCGATGCGGTGCGGGCGCATCTGGGGCAGGGGGGCTCGGCCCTGATCGCGACCCATATCGACCTCGGTCTGGACGGAGAGGTGCTGGACGTCGGCCCCAATAAAGCCAAGCCAAAACCCATTGATGACTTTGACGGAGGCTTCCTGTGATCGCCCTGCTTCTGCGCGACCTGAAACTGGCCTTCCGCGCGGGTGGAGGCTTTGGCCTTGGCCTTGCGTTCTTCCTGATCGTAACCGTTCTGGTGCCTTTTTCGGTCGGCCCGCAATCCTCTTTGCTGTCGACCATTGCGCCGGGTGTGCTGTGGCTGGGCGCGCTTCTGGCCTGCCTGTTGTCGCTGGACCGGCTGTTGGCGCTGGATTGGGAAGATGGCTCGCTCGATCTGCTCGCCACCGCACCCTTGCCGCTTGAAGCGGTCGTGTCGATCAAGGCGCTGGCCCACTGGCTGACCACCGGGTTGCCACTGGTTCTGGCGGCGCCGTTTCTGGGTGTGTTGCTGAACCTGCCGACACCCGGCTTTTCCTGGCTGGTGATCTCACTGCTGATCGGAACCCCGGCCATGAGTGTCATCGGCACGTTCGGTGCCGCTTTGACGGTGGGTCTGAAACGTGGCGGATTGCTGTTGTCGCTGTTGGTCCTGCCGCTGTATGTCCCGACCCTGATCTTCGGCGCAGAGGTCGCCCGTCGCGGAGCAACAGGAATGGAAACCCAGACACCACTGCTGATGTTGGCCGGCGTGACTGCGGCCACAATCGCCCTGCTACCCTTTGCCAGCTCTGCGGTGCTGCGCATCAACCTTCGGTGACACGGTCGCACTTTGACCGATGTCAATTGAGTACCACCCCGACTCGGACTAGATAAGGCCCATGTCTATCGCAGCCAAAGCCAACGCCCTTTGGGAATACGCCAACCCGCGCAAGTTCCTCGCGACCAGCGAGCGGGTTCTGCCGTTTTTCTGGATTACGTCCGCCGTCTGCCTGGTCGTCGGGCTGACCTGGGGATTCTTTTTCACGCCGGACGACTACAAGCAGGGGTCGACCGTCAAGATCATCTACCTGCACGTGCCTGCGGCGCTGATGGCGATCAATTGTTGGCTGATGATGTTGGCGACGTCGCTGGTATGGCTGGTTCGGCGGCACCACGTCAGCGCATTGGCCGCACGTGCTGCGGCTCCGATCGGGATCGTGATGACCCTGATCGCGTTGGCGACCGGAGCGATCTGGGGTCAACCGATGTGGGGCACGTGGTGGGCCTGGGATCCGCGTCTGACATCATTCCTGATCCTGTTCCTGTTCTACCTGGGCTACGTCGCCCTGTGGGAGGCTATCGAGGACCCCGATACTGCGGCTGATCTGACTTCGGTCCTGTGTCTTGTGGGCTCGGTTTTTGCGATTCTTAGCCGCTATGCGGTGAACTTCTGGAACCAGGGGCTTCATCAGGGGGCGTCGGTGATGCGTGCGGCCGCCGTGACCGGTGCGGATACCGAAGAAAAAGTCAGCAATATCTATTTCTATCCGCTGCTACTGTGCATCATCGGGTTTGTGCTGCTGTTCATTGCTTTGGTGCTGTATCGCACGGGCACGGAAATTCGCGCGCGCCGGATCAAGGCACTGCTGGCGCGAGAGAGGGTAAACGGATGATCCCTGATCTTGGAAAATACGCCGATACTGTCTTGTGGTCCTATGCGGCCTCGTTGGGTTTGCTCGCCGCTCTGATTGTCGTCAGCGTGATGCGCGGACGCAAAGTTCGGGCGGAGATGGAGAAAGTCGAGAACAGGATGACGCGCAATGGCTAAAATCTCGCCCCTGATGATCGCGCCGCCCCTGATTTTCGGCGCTTTTGCCGTTCTGGCGGGGATCGGAATGTTCCGTGAGGACCCAAATGCGCTGCCCTCGGCCCGTGAAGGCCAGCCCGCACCACCGGTTGTCCTGACCGAGTTTCCGGGCAAACAGATTTTTGACGACGCTACGCTGCGTGACGGCGAGGTCAAGCTGGTGAATTACTGGGCCAGCTGGTGTGCGCCCTGTCGTGCAGAGCACCCGAACCTTGAGGCGCTGTCCGAAGAAGGTATTCCGGTCTACGGCATCAACTACAAGGATCAGTTAGGAAATGCAGAGGCCTTCTTGGCCGAGTTGGGCGATCCATACGCGGCCATCGGACGAGATGAACAGGGGCGTATGGCGCTGGACTGGGGCTTGTATGGTGTACCGGAAACCTATGTGATCGATGGCGAGGGGACGATCATCCTGCGCTTTGCCGGGCCGATTACTCAGCGCGTGATCGAAAGCAGGATTCGTCCTGCATTGGAAAAAGCCAGCCAGTAATTCGGGCTTCTGCGAAACGGAGCGTGCCTGCGGCACGCGCTCTATCCTTTTTGGGTGCCTGCGGCTGCGACGCCTGAAAAATGAAAGCCCCGGCCATTGTCCGGGGCTTTGCTGTTTTAGCCGGCTTTCGCCAGGTTCCGCAGAACATATTGCAGAACGCCACCGTTTTCGATGTATTCGATCTCGGGTGCGGTATCGATACGGCATTTCAGGGTAATGGTTTTCTCGGTTCCGTCGCCATAGACGATAGTGCAGGGCACTTCTTGCAACGGTTCGATGTTTTCCAACCCATCGATCGAGACGGTTTCATCCCCCTTCAGACCCAGCGATTTGCGGTTATCACCGCCGGTGAATTCGAACGGGATGACGCCCATGCCAACCAGATTTGAGCGGTGGATACGCTCGAAGCTTTCGGCGACAACGGCCTTGACGCCCAGCAGAGCGGTGCCCTTCGCGGCCCAGTCGCGCGAAGACCCGGCGCCGTATTGCTCGCCACCGAACACGACCAATGGGACGCCTTCGGCCTGATAGGCCATCGACGCCTCGTAAACCGAAGTTTGCTGACCGTCCGGACCCTTGGTGTAGCCGCCTTCGACGCCGTCCAGCATCTCGTTTTTGACGCGAATATTGGCAAAAGTGCCGCGCATCATGACCTCGTGGTTGCCGCGGCGCGAGCCGTAGGAGTTAAATTCGCGCGGTTGAACCTGTCGGTCGGTCAGATACTTGCCGGCCGGAGTTGTCGTAGCGAAGGACCCGGCGGGCGAGATGTGGTCAGTGGTGATCATGTCGCCCAGGATCAGCAGAACCTTTGCACCATCGATATTCGAGATCGTGCCGGGTTCGGGGCTCATACCCAGGAAATAGGGCGGGTTCTGGATGTAGGTCGAGGTTGGGGGCCAGTCATAGGTTTCCTGTTGTGGAACCTCGACTGATTGCCATTTTTCATCGCCCTTGAACACGTCCGCGTATTTGGACTGGAACGCCTCGCGCGTGACCGTCTGCTGAACCAGTTCCGCAATTTCATGCTGGGTCGGCCAGAGATCTTTCATGAAGACGTCATTGCCGTCCTTGTCCTGTCCAATCGGCTCGGATGTCAGGTCAATGTCCATCGTCCCGGCCAGTGCATAGACGACAACCAGCGGCGGAGAGGCCAGATAGTTGGCGCGCACGTCGGGTGAAATCCGGCCTTCGAAGTTCCGGTTCCCTGATAGCACCGATGTGGCCACCAGATCACCTTCGGAGATCGCCTCAGAGATTTCCCTTCGGATCGGTCCCGAGTTGCCGATGCAGGTGGTGCAGCCATAGCCGACAAGATTGAAACCGATGGCGTCCAGATGCTCTTGCAGACCGGCGGCCTCAAGGTACTCCGACACAACCTGCGAACCGGGGGCCAGCGAGGTTTTGACCCAGGGCTTGCGATTCAGGCCCAACTCATGCGCCTTTTTCGCCACCAGACCGGCGCCGATCATCACGTAAGGATTCGAAGTGTTCGTGCAGGAGGTGATCGAGGCGATCACGACCTTGCCAGACTCCATGCCGTATTCTTCACCTTTGACCTCGACCTGTTTGCCCATCGGGCGTTTGAAGGTTTCGGCCATTTCCCGGGTGAATGCGGCTTTGGCATCAGTCAGCGCGACATAGTCCTGGGGGCGTTTCGGGCCCGAGATCGCGGGAACGATCGTGCCCATATCCAGAGACAGGGTGTCGGTGTAGATCGGGGCGTAATTCTCGTCACGCCAGAAACCGTTTTCCTTGGCGTAGGCTTCGACCAGCGCCAGACGGTCCTCGTCACGACCGGTATTGCGCATGTAGCGCAGCGTCTCGTTGTCGATCGGGAAGAAGCCGCAGGTCGCGCCGTACTCGGGGGCCATGTTAGCGATGGTGGCGCGGTCGGCCAGCGGTAGACGGTCCAGGCCTTCGCCGAAAAACTCGACAAATTTGCCGACCACACCCTTTTCGCGAAGCATCTCGACCACTTTCAGAACCAGATCGGTGCCGGTCGTGCCTTCGACCAGTTCGCCTGTCAGTTCAAACCCGATGACTTCGGGGATCAGCATCGAGATCGGCTGACCCAGCATTGCAGCCTCGGCCTCGATCCCGCCAACACCCCAGCCCAGAACGGCCATGCCGTTGACCATGGTGGTGTGGCTGTCGGTGCCGACCAGTGTGTCGGGGTATGCGACCTCTTCCCCGTTTTGGTCGGTGTCTGTCCAGACGGTCTGCGCCAGATATTCAAGGTTCACTTGATGGCAGATGCCGGTTCCGGGTGGCACCACGCGGAAATTGTTAAAAGCCGACTGGCCCCATTTCAGGAACTGATACCGTTCCATATTCCGTTCATATTCGCGGTCTACGTTCATCTGGAACGCACGCGGGTTGCCGAATTCATCAATCATGACCGAGTGGTCGATGACCAGATCAACCGGGTTCAGCGGGTTGATCTTTTGCGCGTCACCACCCAGCGCTTTGATGCCGTCGCGCATCGCGGCCAGATCGACCACGGCGGGAACACCCGTAAAGTCCTGCATCAGAACGCGGGCAGGGCGGTAGGCGATCTCGCGCGGGTTCTTGCCGCCGTTGGTGGCCCATTCTCCGAAGGCTTTGATGTCATCGACCGAGACCGAAAAACCATCATCCTCGAACCGCAGCATGTTCTCCAGAACAACCTTCAGCGCGGCGGGCAGTTTTGAAAAATCACCCAGACCGGCCTCTTGCGCGGCGGGGATCGAATAAAAAGAAATGGATTTACCATTCACGCTCAGGCTGCGGCGTGTCTTGGCGGTATCCTGTCCAACTTTGATGGGCATCTGTGGCCTCCCTCTGAAATGACTTAGGTCTCGGGATTCGCTAATAGTTATCTGCATCACCAAAGCCTTCGGTTCAAGGACTTAGGCGATGGGGGCACCATGAAATGTATACCATTGCACACTGAATTTAAGGGCCCAGGCGGTCGTAACTCTCAAGAAACGTTGATTGGAGGTTGAGCGAAGTTCCGTTTAAAACCGGCTGGGCACCCCGAAAGAAGTCCGAGATCCAAAATGTTCAGATCAGTTCGTGCAACCGCACTTGTTTCCTTGTTCCTGGCCACGGCAGCCGTGGCCGAAAGTGACCCGGTCGTGGTCGAATTGTTTACGTCGCAAGGGTGTTCGTCCTGCCCGCCCGCAGATCGGATCATGCACGATCTGGCCAAACGCGATGATGTCATCGGCCTCGCGCTGCATGTGGATTACTGGGACTACATCGGGTGGAAGGATGAGTATGCGGATCCAGATCACACGCTGCGGCAGCGTTCTTATGCGCGTCAGGGTGGGCGATCAATGATCTATACGCCTCAGATGGTGGTAAATGGCCAGCAAGATGTTGTCGGCGCGCAGTCGAGGGAATTGGACCGTTTGATCAATGCGCACCTCAAGGCTGCGCCCGAAGCTTCGGTGACGGCAACCCGGTCCGGCGATGACGTAACGGTTGATGTAACGCCCGTCGAGCTTCCTGCCGGAGAAACCTATGACGTGCGTGTCATCCAGTACGCCCCCATGCGGCATGCTTCGATCCGACGTGGCGAACTGGCTGGACATGAGCTGGACTACGCAAACGTCGTCGATTCCTGGCATTTGGCCGGTCAGTGGGATGGCACCTCGCCTCAGGAGTTTTCCGTACCCCTGAACTCGGACCTGCCCGCCGTAGTGCTGATCCAAAGAGCAGGGCACGGACCGATCGTTGCGGCGACGCGGGTCAAGTAATCAGGGCATATCCTCGGGTTGAACGCCAAGACCGTTCCATGTTTTCCAGCGCCGGTGAATCCAGAACCACTGCCCCATGTGTTTCTTAACCATCGCCTCAAGATCATCATTGGTAAACTGAGTCATGGTCTTGGGATCAGTGTGCGGCACCGGGTCGTGCAGAACGATCTCGAAATCGATGCCGTTGGGCTGACGGACCGCATAGCAGGGGATCAGAACGGCGTTGTACTTCATCGCCAGTTCCGCATTCAGCACCGAGGTCACCGCGGGCTTGCCAAAAAATGTAAGCTCCTCCCCGCCATGGGCGTGCAAGTCGGACACGATCGCGATGATCCCGCTTTTTTTGAGAGAGCGGACCATCTCGACCATCCCGCGACGCCCCTGCTCGAACATCGGCGCGCCGGTTTTGTAGAACGCTTCGACATACATTTCATTGAAATACGGGTTCGCCATGCGACGGTACAGGCATCCGATCGGTTGACCGCTGCGCTCTTGCAGGGCGATGCGGGCAGCCAGGTAGTGGCCGAAATGAGCGGTGATCATCATGATCGGGCGACCCTCGGCCACGGCGGCGTCAAAGGCGGCCACACCGGAACCGCTGACCTTGGCGTTGCGTTGACGCTCGGTGAACCCCTCGGGCGAAAAATGCTCCATGATCGCGCGACCGGCATTGTCGGGAACCGCGCGGCAAATCTGTTTGACCTCGTCCTCGGGCAGGTCCGGGCAAGTCAGTCTCAGATTGCTGCGCACCCGATTGGTAAATCCAATCAACGGAGACAGGCCGCGCGAGAGCGCAGCCATGGTGGCCAGACGGGTTTCATAGGGCAGCAAACGCATGGCCCCGATGACACCTTTCATGAACAGTCCGGTGAAATAGTATTTTCTAAGCTCTCCGCGGCTTAATTCCGACTTTTCGACGGGCATAGTGAAGTCTCACCGGCTTGTTGCGATTTGCCGGGCAAGACATACAAGGCAGAAACCGCAACCACAAGCGTTGCAAAACAACCCTTTGTACCGGCACGCCGGAATGCGCTTGTCTGTCACTCTTCGCTATCTTCTTCGATCAAGGATATTGCCCCTTCGTCGACCAGGGCGCGAATTGCGCCAACGATCTGTGTCATGGCTTCTTCGGTTTCGGGTAGCTTCACCTTGCCCCGCTCGCCTACTTCATCGCGCAGGTTGTCGGCCATGCGAGTCGACATGTTTGACAACAGGAACGTGACCGCGGCCTTGTCATCGTCACCCGCAGCGCCCGCCAGAGCGGTGACGAGGTCTGCCTGATCCACGCTGCGCAGAATTGCGGGCACATCGCGAGGAAGAATGCGGGCCGGGATATGGGCGAAGGTGAAAATCGACTGACGTACGATGGCTGCGAAATCGGTGTCCTCTTCGTCCAGAGCAGTCAATAGGCCGTCGCGCGTTGACGCAGCTGACTGGTTCAGAATTGCGCCGACCCTGGCCCCAGGACCGTCCGAGAAGGCTGTTGCTGGACGCCGATCCAACTGGGCGGCCAGCGACCAGCCGATCCGCTCGACCGCCTCGGGCGTGACATTTGCTGTCTTCGACACGGCGTAAGTGATGCGCCGAGCGACCGGGCCGGGCAGGTGCCCCAAAAGCTGCGCGGCCTTTGGTGTTTCAAGCTTGGACAGCATGACGGCTGCAATCTCGGTGCTTTCGGCCTGCGCCATTTCTGCCAGATCTTCGGTCGGGATTTCGCGAAGTCTTTGCCACGGGTCGCCGACCTGACGCACCCCGGCTTCTTTTCGCAATCGGGCTGCGGTTGCCGGGGCGATCTTGTCGCTGACTGCGTCCAAAGCACCCGCCAACCCATGCGGAAAAGACAGGCCGATACCATCCAGCGCCTCTGCAAACTCTTGCGCGACGGAGTCCAGAGTGACCCGGTCCACAAGCCCCATCTGCCCCAACTGATGCGTCAGCTTTTCCTGTAGATCATCGGGAAGCTCTTCGAGCGGGATGTCTGCACCCTCATTCAGCAAAAGCCGCACCACGACCGCAGCTTTCTGCCGACTGCTCAGCGCCCTGGGCACAACACGGGGCGCGTCGTCCTGAGCGTTTGTGACGGGTGTTGAGGCCCCCGGCGCCACTTGTACCAAAGAGTTTGTATCCTGCATCTGCCTGCGGTGCCAAAATTCTGTTCCACAGGCAGATTACGGAGAGTCGGGTAAAGAAAGGCTGAAGCCTAGTAGCTATATGTCAGCCCGGTGCGGATCGCCTCGCGCAGCGACGCTTCGGCCCATGTGCCTTCACCACCGCGCGCCTTGATTTCGCGCCACTGCTGGATGGCCAGATCGGTTTTTCCTTCGGCCACAAATCCCTGACCCATATAGCTGCGGGCCAGAATGTTGTCGGGGTTGGCCTCAATAGCGTTGTTGTAGAAGGCATTTGCCAGCTCACGCTCGCCCATTTTGCGATAGGTAAAACCCCAGTAGGTCAGGACGCGATCATCGTTCTGATCCATGATGCGCAGGATGTCCTGAGCATTCTCGAACTGTCCGTCATAGGCCAGTTCGCGCACGGCATCGTAAAGTTGGTCGTCTGTGAAATTACTTTTGTTCGGCTTCACGCAGCGCCCGGCGTCCTTGTCGTAAACGCGGCCAAACAGGCATTTCTTGGTCGTATTGGTCGGCTTTGGCGGACTGCTGTCACCGCCCGCAGCAAGCGCAACCGGTGCGAATGCAAAGGCCTGAAGGGCGATGGCTGAAGCTAATACAAGGCGCATTTTCCTACTCCGTTGTCAGGGCTGCTTTGAGAAAGCATAGTGCGATCTTCAAAAAAGCTAACAACCCAAGGCTCGCATTTATTCACGAGTAGGAAAATTTTTTCTCAGCTGTTCACAATTTTGGCGCAAGTTTGGGCTTCGGAATCCCAAAATGTCCCCGGCGCGCAAGACTGGGTTTGCTTGGAATGACCACTGCAAGCCAGTGCGACAGACGCTGAACAACTTAGGATCAAAGCGCAGATAAGAGTTCGGACCATCATGTTTCTCCTGTTCGGAAATACGCGCTTAGGATAACCGATTTGATGCCGTCTGGCAAAGGAACAAAGCCCGGCTCGCATCGTGCGAACCGGGCCTTTTGAACTGCTTGATCGGCTTGGATTATTCGCCGAATACGCGGGCGAAAATCGTGTCCACGTGCTTGGTGTGATAGCCGAGGTCAAATTTCTCTTCGATTTCTTCGGGGCTCAGCGCGGCGGTGACGTCGGGGTCTGCCAGCAGTTCTTCCTTGAAATCGGTGCGGTGTTCCCAGACTTTCAGCGCATTGCGCTGAACCATGGCATAGGCATCCTCACGGCTGACGCCGGCCTGGGTCAGCGCCAGCAGAACCCGCTGGCTCATCACCAGGCCGGGGAACTTGTTCATGTTCTCAAGCATGTTCTCGGGGAAGATCAGCATCTTGTCGATTACGCCAGTCAGTCGCGCCAATGCGAAATCCAGTGTGATTGTGGCGTCCGGTCCGATCATGCGTTCGACCGAGGAATGCGAGATATCGCGCTCGTGCCAGAGCGCAACGTTCTCCATCGCCGGGATCACGGCCGCGCGCACCATGCGCGCCAGACCAGTCAGGTTCTCGGTCAGCACCGGGTTTTTCTTGTGCGGCATGGCCGAGGAGCCTTTTTGACCCATCGAAAAGAACTCGGCACCTTCCAGCACCTCGGTCCGTTGCATGTGGCGGATTTCGATTGCGATGTTTTCGATGCTGCTGGCAATCACACCAAGTGTCGCGAAGAACGCCGCATGGCGGTCGCGCGGGATGACTTGAGTGCTGATCGGTTCCGGGACCAGACCCAGCTTGTCGCAGACATGCTCTTCGACGCGCGGGTCGATATTAGCGAAGGTGCCGACCGCACCGCTGATCGCGCCGGTTGCGATTTCTGCGCGGGCATCGCGCATCCGCGACAGGTTGCGATCCATCTCGGCATAGAAACGGGCAAAAGTCAGACCCATCGTCGTCGGTTCGGCGTGGATGCCGTGGCTGCGACCGATGCGGACGGTATTCTTGTGTTCGATGGCACGGCGCTTCAGAGCGGCCAGAAGACCTTCGAGGTCAGCAATCAACAGGTCTGCGGCACGGGTAAGCTGCACATTGAGGCAGGTGTCCAGCACGTCCGAGCTGGTCATGCCCTGATGCACAAAACGCGCTTCTTCGCTGCCAACATGCTCGGCCAAATGAGTCAGGAACGCGATGACGTCGTGCTTGGTTACGGCCTCGATCTCATCAATACGGGCCACGTCGAATTCCACATCCTTGGCTTTCCACACCGCCTCGGCATTCTCGCGCGGGATGACCCCCAGATCCGCCATGGCGTCGCAGGCATGTGCCTCAATCTCATACCAGATACGGAACTTGGTTTCGGGCGACCAGATGGCGACCATGTCGGGGCGGGAATAGCGTGGAATCATTGGCAGCGGCACCTTATTGTGATTTGGCAGGAGGCGATGCGGCGGGGTTTAAACCCGTGCAGGCAAAGGAACAAGGCGCGAGTGCATAAATGAGACGGTTTGCCCTGATTTTGGCCCTTTGGCCCGGTTTGCTGCAGGCGGAAGAGTTTCGGACTTTGAACGGGGATGAGATTCTGACGGCGCTGACAGGGCACAAGCTCGATTACGGGCAAGGTATCTGGCAGACTTTCGACGATACGATGCTGACACAGTACTTTTCAGGCGGACCCAGCTCGGGGCGCTGGGCGGTGCGTGAGGATCGGTATTGCTCGCTCTGGCCGCCGTCGGATCTGTGGGCCTGCTATGACGTTCAGAAAAGCGGCAGGGTCATCCGGTTCGTGGACGACAACGGCGGCACGACGGAGGGGACCTTCGCCGAATGAACTTGCCGACAAGCCTGTCCGACTTTGAAGGCTGCTGGGATTTGACCCGAACGATCCGGGACGCGCGGGCTGCCCAGATCGTGCAGGCGGATGGACAGGCAAACTTGCACCGGGTTGCGGACGGTTTGATCTATGATGAAGAAGTCACGCTGCATCTCCCCGGCCAACCCGGGATGAAAGGGACGCGCAAATACCTTTGGCGTAATAGCGGGCAGGGCGTGTCGGTACACTTCGATGACGGGCGGTATTTCCACACACTGAAATTTGGCACTGCACGAGCCAACGACCACCACGATTGCCCACCCGACAGTTACGACGCCGAGTACGATTTTTTTGACTGGCCGCGCTGGTCTGTCCGCTGGATCGTGAATGGTCCGCGAAAATCCTATGAAATGAACACCAAATATCAGATAAGATAGCGTAATCATCTTGCGGCCAGCCTGTAGACCAGGCAATGCTGCGCCTGCATATAAGTCCGAATGTGGAGATATGAAAATGAATGCGAATGTTCTGGCCAATGCGATTGGCCCACGTGAAGGGACAGCGCTGCGTGTCAAACAGGTTGCTCTGGTCGCGCTGGGCATCCTTGCGCTAGCGATTGCCGCCAAAATCAAAGTCCCGATGTGGCCTGTTCCGATCACCATGGGCACCTTTGCTGTGCTGACCATCGGCACCGCCTATGGAACCCGATTGGGCCTGATCACCATGCTGGGCTACCTGCTGGTCGGAGCGCTCGGCTTTGACGTCTTCGCGAGTTCTTCGGCCGAGAAGTACGGTCTGACCTACATGATGGGTGGCACAGGCGGCTATCTGGTTGGTTACCTGCTGGCAACTGTTCTGCTGGGTGCTCTGGCCGCGCGCGGCTGGGATCGCTCGTTTGGCAAGATGGCACTGGCGCTGGTTCTGGCCAATGTCGTGATTTACGCGCCGGGCCTGTTGTGGCTGGGTCAACTGTACGGCTGGGACAAGCCGATTCTGGAATGGGGCCTGACGCCCTTCCTGGTGGGTGATGCGATCAAGCTGGTGCTGGCTGCAGTACTGATCCCCGGCCTGTGGAAACTGGTGGGCGACGCCCGCACCTGATCTCCACCGAAATCGCCTTTACGGAACCGCGCCCGGAGGTATCCCGGCGCGGTTTTTTCTTTCCGGCACAATGTGATGCTGGACAAAACGTGTCCCTGCCGGTCATTCTGCGTTCAACGAAATCATCAGGTTATTGAGATATGCGTATTCAATTTGCCTCGACACTCGCCGTTTGCGCTGCACTTTGGCTGAGTGGGGGAACCGCTTCGGCTGATACCCCCGTCACCTATACTGACAACGGTCGAGCGCTATTCAGCTTCTCGGTCCCCGATTACTGGGCGCTGCGTACGGGTGGCCCGCGCGAGATTGAGGATACCGAGCTGGGTGATACCCGAGCGGTAGCGCGTGTCATGGGATTGCGACCGGTCACGGATGATAATGTCTGGATAGGGTTTGTTTCACCGTCGGGAGTTGCCTCAATCGACGGTGGTCTTCGATACCTTGAGGACATCGACAAGTTTTTGGTCAAGGACCCAACTGTGTCCGAGACCACCTCGACGCGCATCGGTGGGTTGCCAGCGCGCATTATTCGGGGGACCGGTAACCGCGACGGGCGCGGCGTGAATTTTACCGCGACCGTTATCGACCTGCCGCAGGATCGGGTTGCAGTTGTTGTGGCGATCCTGCGCAATGGCGCCGACCCGGCCTATGTTGACGACCTGAACGCCGTTTTCGCGTCGTTCAAGTCTGAGCAGTGAGGAGGCGCCGATGACCCGCAAACTGATCAAACGCGTAACCCTCGCCTTGGGGATGGGCGTAGCAAGCCTGACCCTGTCGGCCTGTGACGGTGTGACCGTAGGCGTCGGATATGGATACGATCCGTTTTATGACTCGATGCTGTGGAATGACTACTACCACGACGTTGACGTGGATATTGATATCGACCGGCCGGATCGACCGGGGCGTCCGGGGACGCGCCCCCCGGCGCGCCCGGTTCCACCCATCGCCAAGCCGCCGAACAGACCGCCGGTGTCGCGACCGCCAAACAGGCCGCGTCCACCCGCCGCGCGTCCTCCAGCCGCCCGACCGCCCATTCACCGCCCCGCAGGGCGGCGATAACGCATCGGGTCAGTCCAGCAATTCCGTCGTGATCTGGGCTGACCCTTCCAGCGTTCTGTGCACCGGGCACTTGTCCGCGATTTCCATCAAACGGGCGCGCTGCTCTAGCGTTAACGGACCTTCCAGGCGGATTTTACGTCGGAACTGGTCGACCTTCCCTTCGTTGGCCAAGCCCGCGTCCTGAGCGTGCACCTTGTTGTGGCAGACATCGACCGTGACGCCGTTCAGCGGCCAGCGTTTACGGCGGGCGTACATGCGGATGGTCATCGATGTGCATGCCCCCAAACCGGACGACACGAACCCATAGGGGGACATCCCCCTGTCGGTGCCGCCGTATGAGGCCGGTTCGTCTGCAACCGCGTGGTGTCGGGGGCCGGATTGGATATCCTGCAGAAACCCGGACGGGTCGGCCTCGGTTACGCGCACAACACCTTCGGGCGCACCCGGAGGCGGAGCAGGCGGGCAGAGTTTGACATAGCGCGTCACCCATGCGGCGATTACGTCCGCTGCGTACTCCGCGTCCGCTGCACGTGTGATCAGATGGTCAGCATCATCGAGGGTCACAAAGCTTTTGGGGTGTTTGGCCGCAAGGAAAATTGTGCTCGCATTGTCGATGCTTACGGTTTCGTCCCGTGGTGCGTGCAAGACTAACAACGCGGCTTTCAGGTCGGCAACTGCTGGCAGAAGGGCAGTCTCAGAGATGTCGTCAACGAATGCCTTGCCAATGCGGAAAGGGCGCCCACCCAACATCACGTCAGCCGCACCTTCCCGCGTGATCTCCGGTAAAGCGTCTTCAAAGTGATGAGCGACATGGCCCGGATCAGCGGGTGCACCCAGCGTGACCACGGCTTTGACGCTGGGAATGCCCGAACGTGCGCGCAGGACCGCGGCTCCGCCCAGCGAATGGCCAATCAGGAGCGCTGGCGCCATGTTGCGACCGGCGAGGTAGTGCGAAGCAGCGATCAGGTCTTCGACATTCGAGGTGAAGGTCGTATTGGCGAATTCTCCGCCGGAATGTCCCAGCCCGGTGAAGTCGAAACGCAGAACGGCAATACCCATCGCCGCAAGTCGCGCCGCAATTCGGCGTGCAGCAGGGATGTCTTTTGAGCAGGTAAAACAATGTGCAAACAGCGCCGTTGCCAGGACCGGCCCGTCTGGCAGATCAAGGCGCGCGGCCAATTGGTTGCCGTCGTGACCGGCAAAGGTAATGCGTTCGGTGGGCATGGCAGTTCCTTGTGTGTCGGGATGAACCAATAGTGTGTGCTTCCATCAGGCCGCTCAACCCCATTGTAAGACGCGTCACGGGAAGGTGAGGTTTGGATACAGGTTTGCACCGAAGCCCTCGAGAATTTTTATTTATCACGATACGTGATACTTAAGGTAAAAAATATTCGTTTTAATAATTTATTTAACGCCCCCATGTTGCGGTCACAGAACTTTTCAGCTCAGGAGGCTCAAATGGCACATAGCGTATCTGAATCCAGTGGCGTGATATTGCGCCCGGATATTGTGATAGTGATCGCACTGACCGGTGTGATCGGTTTTTCACTCGGTCAGAATTGGCCGCTGGTTTCTTCGGGCACAATGGAAACTGCCGCACCCGTCACAGAAGACTGGCACGGCAATGTCAGGCGGTCTTACTGGTCGAACTGAGGCCTTAGCTCAGACCCATCAGCTGAGGATCAAAGGGATAGGTGGTCAGGTTCTCATACCCGTCTTCGGTGATCAGAACCTGATCCTCCAGCTTGATCGAGAAATCGCCACCGACCTCGCCAACAGCTGCTTCAACGCACAACACCATGCCGGGCTCGAGCGGATAGTCGTACGAGCCCGCCACCGCCTTATCCGGGTAAGCGACCAGCGGCCATTCATCACACAAGCCGACGCCATGCATCAGACAGCCGTATTTCTGCGCCTGAAACTTGTCGTCCAGCTTATGCGCATTGGCGGTCAGTTCCGGGATCATCACACCGGGTTTCAGCATCTCCATATTGGTCATGATGTGCTCATGCGCGTGCTGCATGGCATAAACCATGTCGGGACGGGGTTTTTCGTCCCCGATCCACCATGTGCGCGAGATGTCGATGCAGATGCCGTACGAGCCGATTAAGTCAGTATCAAAAGCGATAATCTCGTTCTTTTGGGTGATCCGCGGGCCGCATTCCTGAAACCACGGATTGGTGCGCTGACCCGAGGCCAGCAGACGGGTTTCGATCCACTCGCCACCGCGCCGGATGTTTTCGGCATGTAGGACCGCCCAGATGTCATCTTCCGAGGTTTTGCCATTGCCTACATTGGCGCGCGCGAATTTCTCCATCTCGGCCACGGCCGTTTCGCAGGCGTTGTTGGCACAGCGCATGGCAAGGATTTCGTCCGGGCCCTTGATGGCGCGGGTTTTTTCGGTGACTTCCTCACCTTCCATGATTTCGAAACCTTGCGCCTCAAGCGCGCGCAGGCCGTGTAGCATGATCTTGTCCACGGCCAGGCGCTTGTTGCCGCCGCCATGCTCGTCGATCAGAACGCGCACCTCATTCGAAAACACGTCTGCGGCCACATCCACCTTGTCGCCCCGGTCGAAATAGAACAGATCCGCACCGGATCGTTGCTCACGCACAAGCGGGTTGAACGTCGAAAGGAAGGGAGAGTTCTTGTAGTCCCAGATCACCATATACCCATCGGCGCACAACAGAACGGCCCGGAAGGGGTTATGGGTGTTCCACAACTGCATATTGGTGCTGTCGGTGGCATAGCGGATGTTGAGCGGGTCGAACATCAACAGCCCACCATAGCCTCGATCGACGATGGCTTGGGTCAAACGCTTCCACCGGTGTTCCCGCATCCGGGTCAGGTCGGGCAGAACAAGGCCGGCCTGTTCCCATTCCGAGAATGCAAGCTGCGTCGGGCCGATTTCGATCCGGTCATTCTCGTTCGGGGTGCCATCACCAAGGGTCGCACCTTTGGTCGGGTCGATCTTGCGGTTGTCGCGATAGTGCTGATTCATGGTGGGTCTCCCTGCCTATTTTTCGAACGTGAAGAATCAATCGTCCAGCGTCTTGAAAATTTGCGACGGCGCGTTCGTCGCTTTTTGACCGACAAGCGAAAATTCCGATGGTAGGTCAGAACCATGACGACCATTCTTCAAACTTCTATCCCATACAATCCGCTGGACCAACGTCCCTTGCCGGGTATTCAGCCAGCCAGCATGGATGACTGGTTGCACTGCGATGACGCGTTCGCGGCCCAAATGAAAAGACGAGCAACGCTGTTGGCGGAACGGCGCTCGGATGTGCTTGCGCTGGACCCGGCCGCGATGCCTGCCGCACAGGAATTGCTGGAGCTGGTTGTGCAATATACCCATCCGGGAAGCACGGACCATGTGATCCGGCCCGACGGGCAGGGGGTGCAGGTTGATCGGGATCGTCCATTGGACACGCTATGCCAGTTGGTGCAGGAAGATTTCTGCATTCTGCAAAAGCAAGGGGATGAACACGTTCTGACCGGAGCTATCCTGTGCTTTCCCGCCAGTTGGCGGTTGTCCGAGAAATTCATGCGTCCCCTCGTCGGCATTCATGTTCCTGTGGACAGCTATGACGAAAACGTCGCCCGTCGCGTTCAGCGATTGTTCGACGGGATACAGCCGGGGCGCCCGCTGTGGCGGTTCAACGCGCTGTGGTATGAGGACGCCGAGCTTCATCAACCCCGCAGCGCAGGCGAGCCCCGTGACATAACGGATCCGGGATCAGCAAGTTTCCTGCGAAGTGAACGGCAGACACTTTTGCGCCTGCCGGAAACGCGGGCCGTCATCTTCTCGATCCATACATATGTGCTTGCGGCGCATCAGGTGGCCAAAATGGAAAACCCCGCCTAATGGCGGGGCCTCCAAGGAGGGTCACTTGATGCTGGACTACATGCCCAACGCGCTGGCTACGCCCGCGAATGCACCGCTTGTGCTGAGAGCGGAGATCGCAACGGAATAGGCCAGCACCTGAGTATTAAGGCGAAAGTCTTCGCCCTTGATCAGGTTTACAGCGGCCAATGAGGCCGCAATCGGGACCGACACGCTTGCCACGGCACCCGTCAATCCCCAACTGGTCAGTCGCAGGATATCGCTGGGTTTTTCGTGGTCGAGGGGGGGCGTGTCGTCCCGATCGGTAGGCTGCTCGATAGGTTCTTCTGTCCGAAAAGCGATGCTGAGCAACTGCTCATCGGACAGCTGGATCGGCCGGGCTGCTGGTTTCAGCGCCGATTTTTCTGGCTCATCCAGGTCTTCTGCGTCAGGAATGTTCAGCCCTGCAAACGGGCCTGTTACTGCCTCGAATATCTGCTTTCTGTTCCGCGTTTTTCCGGGGGTCAGGGAGTCAAACGCGCTCATGAATTGTTCGAGCGTCAGAACGGTATTGGGGGATAGCCATTCAATCCTCTGCGTCGCGCAGATGTCGACCATCCTGTAAAGGATCACCACCAGCATCAGCTCGGAAACTTCGCTGTCGTCCAGCAGCGGCGAAACCGGGGAAACCGAGATTGTCAGCCGGTTTTGCGGCTTGCTCACAATCGGTCTGGGAATTGTTTTCAGACCTGCTGCGCGGTCCAGACGCCCGAACCGGTCTTCAGTCTCGGCCGCCTGAGTGTCCAGAGTCAGGCGCACCAGGTACTGGCTGGAAACAATACTGGCTTCGGTGGCGCTCAGAAGGGCCCTGCGTTCGACCAGGTGACCATAGTCCTGAAGCGTCGTCGCAACGATTTTTCCAAACCGCTCAATCGCGCCTTCGGCCTTACCGTTGAATTGCAGACCACCGTGATAGCTGTGCTTCGGAGTCACTGCGCTGTCCTTTGTCGCATCCTGTCGTTGGAAACAATCTAGCAAGCGATCTGGGGCAGATTTGGGCGAAAATGGAAAAAAATGAAAAATCGCGTGGATTGATTACGCTATGGAAACCTAGGCATTTTAAGGGCCGTTTCATTTCTGTGGCGATAATGTGGCTGAAATTTGGTGCATTGGTCCGAATTCCCGACCACATTCAGCCGTCGATTCGGGCGGCCATGATCGCAATGGACTGCTGGTATACCGAAGCGGCGTTCCACTGTTGAATGACCGCAAAATTTGGCTGGCCCTGCTGATAGCCGCGCCCCGGTCTCCATCCTTTCTTACGTAGAAAATTGGCGGTTGAGGCCAGTGCATCCGTCATATTGTAGAAATCAACGCGACCATCGCCGGTGGCATCGACACCGTATGTCATGGCATTGCCGGGCAGGAATTGAGTGTGCCCAAGTTCACCATGTTTCGCGCCCTTTGTGGCCGTCGTAATGCTGCCTTGATCGACCAGTTTCAGTGCCCCGATGGCGTGAGGGATGAAGAACTCGGACCGGCGACAATCGTAGGCCAGTGTTGTGATCGCGGAAACAACCTGACTGTCACCCATGAAATTGCCAAAGCCTGTTTCCATGCCGTGTATGGCGATCAAGACGCCGGCGGGCACGCCATATTGGCGCTCAAGTGCCGCGTAGAATTGCGGGTTTCGCGCTTTGCGTTTGCGGCCCTGTGCTACGATGGTGTCCGCGCCGCGCACGCGCATGAACTTTTCCAGGGAGTACTTAAAGCTCTTTTGATTACGATCCGCCGCGATTGTGCGCGTGGCATATTGCGACTGCGCCAGTGCTTGCAGACCCTTCTTTTTCACGCCGGCGCGTTTGGCCTGTCTGGCAAAGTCACTTTTCCACGCCTCAAATCCACTGCCAGTATTGCCGCAGGGGGCGGCTGCCGCCAGCGCGGGCATGGATACTGTGAAAGCAATCAAAATGGCGAGGCGCCGCATGGTTTTCATTCCCTCAATCGGTTCAATCTAAGCAGTTGCGATCATTTACAGCGCACGCTGCAGGTCTTCGGAGGTCAAGACGGGTTGGATTTCTATGTTGGCATTCAGCGCCGCAAACAGCGGTTCGTTGATCGCGGGCATGCGGGCCTGATCGGTTTCCTCAAATATGACGATCCCCATCCGTTTGCCGTGCTCCAGCGCGAAATATGCGGCCTCTGCGTTCACTTCTTTTACCAGAGCGTCAATCGCTGCTCCAAGTGTGCCGTCCCGCTCGGCCTGATTACCTTTCTCAACAGGTATCGTGAACTTCAACATCAGGCGCATCGTTTCCTCCCAAAGTGATTAAGCCAATACTTCAGAGCAGGCTCTGACGATACCAACTGTCAGTCAAGACGCTTGTGATGCGGATGTCCGGAATGACAAAAGGGCGCCTAACAGGCGCCCTTTTGTTTAGTCGTTCCGCTAACCCTTGGTTTAGCAGCTGTAGTACATGCCGTATTCAACCGGATGCGGAGTGTGCTCGTAGGTTTCCACCTCTTCCATCTTCAGTGCGATGTAGCCGTCGATCTGGTCTTTGGTGAACACGTCGCCCTGCAGCAGGAAGTCGTGATCGGATGCCAGAGCTTCCAGAGCTTCACGCAGGCTGCCGCAGACGGTCGGGATGTCGGCCAGTTCTTCGGCGGGCAAGTCGTACAGGTTCTTGTCCATGGCTTCGCCCGGATCGATCTTGTTCTTGATGCCGTCCAGACCGGCCATCAACAAGGCGGCAAACGCCAGGTACGGGTTTGCGGCCGGATCGGGGAAACGGGCCTCGACGCGCTTGGCTTTCGGGCTTTCGGTCCAAGGAATACGAACACAACCCGAGCGGTTACGTGCCGAATAGGCGCGCAGAACAGGTGCTTCAAAGCCTGGAATCAGGCGCTTGTAGCTGTTGGTCGACGGGTTGGTGAAGGCGTTCAGAGTCTTGGCGTGCTTCAGAACACCGCCGATGAACCACAGGGCCTCGTCTGACAGGTCGGCGTATTTGTCGCCCGCGAACAGCGGCTTGCCGTCTTTCCAGATCGACATGTTCACGTGCATACCGGTGCCGTTGTCACCTGCGATCGGCTTCGGCATGAAAGTGGCCGATTTGCCGTAAGCGTGTGCAACGTTGTGGATGACGTACTTGTACTTCTGCAGCTCGTCCGCCTGCTTGGTCAGGCTGTCAAAGATCAGGCCCAGCTCGTGCTGGCACGACGCAACCTCGTGGTGGTGCTTGTCGACCTTCATGCCCAGACGCTTCATGGTCGACAGCATTTCCGAACGCAGGTCCTGCGCTTCGTCGATCGGGTTCACCGGGAAGTAACCGCCCTTGACACCCGGACGGTGGCCCATGTTGCCCATCTCGTACTCGGTGTCGGTGTTCCACGACGCGTCAGTTGCATCAACTTCGTACGATACCTTGTTGATACTGTTTGAGAAACGAACATCGTCAAACAGGAAGAATTCGGCTTCGGGGCCCATATAGGCAACATCGCCGATACCCGATGCTTTCAGGTAGGCCTCGGCCTTCTGGGCAGTGCCACGCGGGTCACGCTCGTAGGCTTCGCCGGTGTCGGGCTCGACAACCGAGCAGTGCACGCAGATGGTTTTTTCCGCGTAGAACGGATCGACATAAGCGCTTTCGGTGTCGACCATCAGCTTCATGTCCGATGCTTCGATCGACTTCCAGCCCGCGATGGACGAACCGTCGAACATGAAGCCTTCTTCCAGAAAGTCTTCGTCAACCTGATCTGCCATCAGCGTCACGTGCTGAAGTTTGCCGCGCGGGTCGGTAAAGCGAACGTCGACGTATTCGGCGTCCTCGTCCTTGATCAGCTGAAGAACTGCGTCCTTGCTCATAGCTTATTATTCCTCTGCTTTGAGATTGTTCTGTTACAGGGCTTCCGGGCCGGTTTCGCCGGTCCGGATGCGAATGGCTTGTTCTACGGGCGAGACAAAAATTTTGCCGTCGCCGATTTTGTCGGTTTTGGCTGCCGCAACGATGGCGTCGATGGCCGCATCGACCTGATCGTCGTCCAGCACAACCTCGACCTTCACCTTGGGCAGGAAATCAACGACGTATTCCGCGCCGCGATACAGTTCGGTGTGGCCTTTCTGACGGCCAAAACCCTTAACCTCGATCACGCTGAGACCCTGGACGCCGACGTCCTGCAGCGCTTCTTTAACTTCATCGAGTTTGAACGGCTTGATGATCGCTTCGATCTTCTTCATCCCGGGCTCCTTTTAACTCTTGTCACTGAGGCACTGACCACGTCTAAAATCGGTCGGCAATGTGATTGCGAAAATGGTCCGGGTTGGGCGCTGATAAATCAGGCGGCAGGTCATTTTTTGATCGACTTGCACAAAAAGTAATCGAAATTGAATCGTCAGGGGATTTGAGATGGCAGAATTACTGACAGCGGCGCAAATGCGGGCGGTAGAACAGGCCGCCATCGAGTCCGGTCAGGTCACCGGCCTGGAGCTGATGGAGCGCGCCGGTCGAGGGGTCGTCGAGGCCGTTTTCGAGGAGTGGCCCGAACTGTCAAAAACGTCCGGAACGGCCGTGGTTTTGTGCGGCCCCGGCAACAATGGCGGTGACGGGTTTGTCGTCGCGCGGTTGCTGAAGGAGTGGGGTTGGGAGGTTGAGGTATACTTGTATGGCGACCCGAAAAAACTGCCGCCTGACGCGCGAACGAACTATGAGCGATGGAAGGGGAAATACGAAGTCAATGTTCTTAAGATCAATCCACCTCCGTTGGTCGATGACTACCTTAAGTTTCCGCCAAAATTTGACCTTCTTATTGATGGGTTGTTCGGAACTGGGCTGACGCGTCCTTTCCAAGGGATATTCACACTCTTGGCGTCTGAAGATGCAAGGTGCCTGATGCGGCAACACGGCGCGCGTGTCGTGGCAATCGATGTTCCCAGCGGCTTATGCGCCGATAGCGGCCGAGTTCTTGGGAATGTGATAACGGCTGATCTAACGGTTACGTTTCATGGCCAAAAGGTCGGTCATTTGATTGGCGTTGGCCCCGAAACCTGCGGACTGGTTCGAACCAAGCCAATCGGGCTTCAACGTCAAACATCAAAAGAAGTGGTTCAGCTTGTTTCCGATAGAGTTGTTCCGTGGACCAAGGCCACGATGGATCACAAGTACTCTCACGGACACGCGCTGATCTTGTCGGGGGGCTCGGGCAAGACCGGAGCAGCGCGTTTGGCTGCCCGGGGCGCTTTGCGCATCGGGGCAGGGTTGGTGACGCTCGGCGTTCCTCCGGCGGCCCAGCTGGAAGCTGCGACGGAAGTCACAGCCATCATGTTGCGGCGGCTTGAGGATGGTGACGTACTGACGGAAACCCTTAAGGATGAGCGTTTGAATGCCCTATGTCTTGGCCCCGGTTTAGGGTTGGACAGAGCGCGTGATCTGGTGCCGGTTGCTCTGGCCGTTGGTCGGTCAACCGTGCTGGATGCGGACGCGCTGACGGCTTTTGCAGACGATCCATCGGTGCTGTTTGACATGCTGCACGAGAATTGCGTTTTGACACCCCATGGGGGTGAGTTCGCAAGACTATTTCCGGATATCTCTGAAAAGCTGAAAGCTGTTCTGATCAAGGGCCCGGCCTATTCAAAGGTCGACGCGACCCGTGATGCTGCCAAAAGAGCAGGGTGCGTCGTGCTGTTCAAGGGGCCGAATACGGTGATTGCCGCGCCGGATGGGCGCTGCGCAGTCAACTCGGCCCATTACGAACGTTCCGCACCGTGGCTGGCAACGGCGGGTTCCGGCGATGTTTTGGCGGGGTTCATCACCGGCTTGATGGCGCGGGGCTTTGATCCCATGCCGGCTGCGGAAACTGCGGCTTGGCTACATGTGGAATGCGCGCGCTCTTTCGGTCCGGGTCTGATCGCCGAGGATTTGCCCGAGCAGTTGCCTCAGGTGTTTCAGCAAATGTCCAGTTGACGCATGCGCGGAATCTGGCCGCTTTCCGCGGCTTTCGGCAAGAATTGGCCGCAAGCATCTGCATCATTGCATGTCATTCTTTTGAAAGACGGGTGGCGGAGTGGCAGACTTGACACAGGAGCCCTGAACTTCTTGAGGGTGCGCGAACAACATGTTGATATATTTGCCATTTAGTTTCTGCCGATTTAGAGCCGTAAGGCGGAACCTCAGAGTCAGAAAAGCCGGTTCTACGCGTGATGGATCTGTCACATGAGATTAGCCCACAGGCAGTATCCAGAAAATAAACGTTCATGGTGAAAGAAATGACAGTGAAATTAAGCATCCTTTCAATTGCCGGAGTTCTGGCCGTTACCACGGCAATTCCCGCCGCAGCCGAGTTGAAGTACGACAACAACAGTGGCGGTTATGTGCTGCTGTATGGCCAGTTTGACCCGGTGATCGTGTCGGTCGATGACGGCCAGGAGACCGAGACCCGATTGCTGGACAATGACCTGTCCAACAGCCGCGTGGGCCTGCGCGTGATGCAGCCTTATGGCAGCAACGAGTTCATGTTCCGCTTCGAGACGGGT
Organism: Ruegeria sp. Ofav3-42; assembly: GCF_022347725.1. Classification (GTDB taxonomy): domain Bacteria; phylum Pseudomonadota; class Alphaproteobacteria; order Rhodobacterales; family Rhodobacteraceae; genus Ruegeria. The sequence goes on along the minus strand of NZ_JAKRGB010000011.1, from coordinate 134,305 downwards.
CTGGGTCTGCCAAGTACCGGGACGGCCAACCAGGACGGCACCAACACCAACGGTTGGACCCGCGAGGACATTCGCCACGTCGATTTCTCGCTCAAGGGTGGATACGGCAAGTTTTCCGCCGGTCAGGGAAGCATGGCGTCGGACGGAGCCGCCGAAACGGATCTGTCTTACGTCGGGACCGCATTGTATTCGTTCACGAACGACGAAAACGGCGCATTCTTCTACCGTGCACCCGATGGAATTCTAAGTGACATCACCGTTGGTGACTCGGCCAGCAACTTTGATGGAGCTCGCCGGGGTAGGGTGCGCTACGATACGCCTGATTTTAACGGTTTCTCTGCCGCGATCGCTTACGGCCAGAACATCCTGTCCAGCAGCGATGATGACGATTACTACGACATCGCGGTCCGGTACCGGAACACCTTTACAAACGGCGTCGAGTTTGCCGCGAGTATCGCCTACGCGGTGCGCGATTTCGACGGCCAACCCGGTGAGCGCAAGGATACTATCGGGTCGGCCTCGGTCTTGTTGCCAAGCGGCTTTAGCTTCACCGCGGCTCTGGGGACGCGGGACGATACCTCGGCCGGGGCAAGCGATCCGGACTACTGGTACACCAAGCTTGCCTACGAAGGCGATTGGGTGTCGTGGGGTAAAACCGGTGTTGGTATCGACTATTTCGACGGTTCGGATTTCGAAAATCAGGGGTCCAGCACCAAGTCCTGGGGTATCGCAGTTGTTCAGCGGATCGATGCGATCAACACGGATGCCTACCTGAAATACCGTAACCACGATTTCGACGATACGGTCGACTTTGACAAGAACGAAGCCTGGGTGCTGGGTGCGCTCTGGAAGTTCTGACGACCTTCCCCGTGAACTGGACGCGCCCCGACTTGGTTCGGGGCGTTTTTTTGTTCAAATCGGCGGCAAAACAAGGCTGACTTGGGCATTGCCCCTTGCACGCGGGCGGCAGGGCAAATAGAAGGCGTCAAATTTGCCCGGCGCGCCGTTTTGCGCGCCCCGAATCCTATGGGGACTACCATAATGCAGGTTACCGAGACGCTGAACGAAGGTCTGAAACGCGGTTACAACATCGTCGTATCCGCGGCTGAGCTGGACGACAAAGTGAACGAGAAACTGGTCGAAGCGCAGCCGGAAATCGAGATGAAGGGTTTCCGCAAAGGCAAAGTGCCGATGGCGCTGCTGAAAAAGCAGTTCGGCCAGCGCCTGTTGGGCGAAGCGATGCAGGAAAGCATCGACGGCGCAATGAACCAGCACTTTGAAGACAGTGGCGAGCGCCCTGCGCTGCAGCCCGAGGTCAAAATGACCAATGAGGACTGGAAAGAGGGCGACGATGTAGAAGTCGCAATGTCCTATGAGGCGCTGCCCGAGATCCCAGAAGTTGACTTGAAATCGGTTGAACTGGAAAAGCTGGTTGTCAAAGCAGACGACGCGGCCATCGAAGAAGCGCTGAACAATCTGGCCGAAACCGCTCAGGACTTCAAAGCGCGCCGCAAGGGTTCGAAAGCCAAGGATGGCGATCAGGTTGTGATCGACTTCGTTGGTAAAGTGGACGGCGAAGAGTTCGAAGGCGGTTCCGCCGAAGACTATCCGTTGGTTCTGGGCTCGAACAGCTTCATCCCCGGCTTCGAAGAGCAGCTGGTTGGCGTGAAAGCCGAAGAGGTAAAAGACGTCGAGGTGAAGTTCCCCGAGGAATACGGCGCCGAGCATCTGGCCGGTAAAGACGCTGTCTTCACCTGCACCGTCAAAGAAGTCAAAGAGCCTGTTGCTGCCGAGGTCAATGACGAGCTGGCCACCAAGTTCGGTGCGGAAGACCTGGAAGCGCTGAAGGGTCAGATCGCTGAGCGTCTGGAAGCGGAATATGCCGGTGCGTCGCGCGCTGTCATGAAGCGTGGCCTGCTGGATGCGCTGGACGAGAAAGTGTCGTTCGACCTGCCGCCGTCGCTGGTTGAAGCCGAAGCCAAGCAGATCGCACACCAGCTGTGGCACGAGGAAAACCCGGAAGTGGAAGGCCACGACCACGCCGAGATCGAGCCCACCGACGAGCACAACAAGCTGGCCGAACGCCGCGTGCGTCTGGGCCTGCTGCTGGCTGAGCTGGGTCAGAAGGCCGAGGTCGAAGTGACCGACTCTGAGATGACACAAGCGATCATGAACCAGGCGCGTCAGTACCCGGGTCAGGAACGTCAGTTCTTTGAGTTCGTTCAGCAGAACGCGCAGATGCAGCAGCAGCTACGTGCGCCGATCTTCGAAGACAAGGTCGTCGACTACGTATTCGAACTGGCGCAGGTTGCGGACAAAGAAGTCAGCAAGGACGACCTGCAGAAAGCCGTAGAGGCACTGGAAGAGGAGTAATCCTCTTCCGCCCATCCCCATGGGCAAAAAAAACGGAGCCGTCTGAAATTAGACGGCTCCGTGTGGGTGGCTTCAACTTATGAGGTGAGGGGGTCAGGCCTCATGAGCAAAAGCACGGGGGGTGCGTAGCAGAGCGGTCTTCTGCTCTGGCGTAAAACGGTCCGAAAGCGCTTCGATCAGTTTCAACACTGAATCTACTTCGGCCTTCGATGTTGCCGAATTCATCTGTTCGACAAAGTATTTTTCCAGCTGCGTTAGCGGCTGATGGTCGTAATTCGCGGCACTTGGATTTGCCTTCGCGCCTTCGAAGCGCTCCAGAGCCTGTTCGTCGGTCAGAAAGACATCATGCTCAATGCCAGCATAATCCCGAATTCCCGAAATTCTCTCATCCGAGCAGTCCATAAGAGCGGCCATCGCGACCACCTTGCCCATCGGCTTGGCGGATCCAAGATAGTCATACGGCGCGTTGCCTGACCGTTGCAGAACACGGTTCATCACCGGATCGATCACGGCGATCGAGTCCAAAACGCCCGCTGTTTTGGCGTATTCGAACGAACCGATCATAACCTCGCTGGTGACATAGGATACCGAGTTTTCTCCGCGTCCGCGGCCAAGCTTTTTGGTGTCGACGCAGAACCGGGTCGCTTCCCAGACCTGAGCACTTCGGATCGGCGGTTCATCGTCCAGTATTGAATGGAAGACGTCGGACAGCATGTGCGGTCCAGTCGTTTGCAGCAGTCTCATGCACCCAACAACGTCCCCCTCGTCGTTGATGCTGACTACGTGTGCAGGATGCAGATCGTCAAAATGGTCGCGCTCGCGCCCATCAACGATGTTGACTTCCCAGCCAAGACGGTCTCCAAAAACGCGTGCGCGCAGTTTGAACATCTCGTCCAAGACGTCATTAAACTTATGTTGGTTGATACCATCAATTACGATGATCATTTCCATCCCCCTACAGTCTGGTTACCGTAGAGAATAAGTTAACTAAGTTTTGAGCTGAGACTATTGGGGGTTTCCCGTATTTTTTGTTTTTTTTGATTATCCTGGGGCAATTAAGCCCAGTCCGATGGCCCGTCCGATAGCCTGAGGCGTGGTCAGGGCACCGAGTTTTTCCCGCCCGGACCGCATGTGAACTTCGACAGTTCGGTGAGAAATCGACAGGATGTCGCCAATATCTTGCTGAGATTTGCCGTCAGCGACCCATTGCAGGATCTCTTTTTCCCGTGTCGAAAGGGCCGGAAGATACAGCGCCTTGGCCAGCAGGCCAGACTGCATCACAGTATCATGCGCCTGAACTGCCGCCATCTGCAGGTCCCCCATGACATGTTTTTTGAGCTTTTCCCACTCTGAATCCGTGCAATCGCGTGTCACATTCAGCAGGCCACACTCTCCGTAGGGGCCGCGTACAGGTACGGTCAAACCCCTCGGAGTTATGCCAAAATCATGCGCGTCCCGGAAAACCGAGTGGAATTTTTCGTCGTGGTTGAAGCGCCCCCAATCAACCGGAGCGATGCTGAGAACAGATTGGTAGAGGGTCGGGTCGAAATGGTGAAAGCCTTGACTTCCATAGTGAATTTTCCATTCGTCCGGGTAGTTTGCATAGCCTTGGACGTCACCTTTCACGGGATTGAAGGTGGCATAAGACGCATAGTCAAAGCCGAGTTCCTCGCAGACAGCGTTGATAATGTCGGCTGCCGACTTCTCCTCGTGGTCGATAGCGGCCAAGTCTATGAGTTTCACCTGTCCAACCCTTACGGCGGCAAATCTTTCCCCAAAGAAGTGCCAAATCTGTCCATTTCATTGCATACGTTGCGTCAACTTTATCATCTGACGCAAGCTAATTGTGCAAAACGCTTAGGCATATTGCGTGGTTATGGCAACATAGTACCCGAGCGAATGCCTAAGTCATTATTAGGTTCTCTCCGCTTTTTTCAAGTCAGAGGTTAACCTAGCGTCACTCCGATCTTAGTCCAGTTTCAACCAGCATGCCGCGGGCTTTTGCTTCGGGGTAATAGCCCTTGGCATACAGAAAGATCGCGCGTTGCTGGTCGCCATCCGACAAGAGCCACGCGCCGCGAAGGTATTTTCCGGCGAATTCCAGATTGGTGTCCGCGTCCAGCAAGCCCTTTGCGTTCCCCTTATATCCCATGGAACGCGCGGTTGCCGGAAGGATCTGCAACAGGCCGTAATAAGGGCGGTTCACCGCCCAAGGCCGATGCGTGCTTTCGCGGATGGCCAGTTTGTGGACCAACTCACGCGGCAACTCGTAGTGGTCGGCCCACTTGTTGATTGATGCGCGCAGCTCCGGCGTCTCATTGGGGTACAGAGGGGGATTGAATGTATCGCCGGTGGAAATGTCCGGGCCACCACACGCAGCAAGAGGTGCGGCAAGCAACATGACCATAAAGCCGCGGCGCAAGAGATGTTTCATCAGGGAACTCCGAGTATCAGGCCGCGATGATAGGAAATGACGATCTGGCTGCAAGCATACGTTAACAATCTGGCTGAATTTTGCCGTTCTGCACGTGCATGAAAAAAGGCCGCACGAAACGCGCGGCCTTTTCCTGATTCCAGCAAGCGGATCAGGCTTTGGCTTCGTCTTCTTCTGCCGGGGCTTCTTCGGCAACCAGATCTTCGTCGTCGGAAGCTGCGGAACCGATATCGTCAAACAGTTCGGCGATTTCGAATTCAGCGGCAGCTTCTTCTTCAGCAGCCAGTTCCTGGATCGATTTGCCCGAAGCCTGCAGTTCGGCTTCTTCTTCCGAACGGGCAACGTTCATTTTGATCTCGACTTCGACCTCGGGGTGCAGTTTGACCGCCAGCGAGTGCAGACCCAGTTCCTTGATCGGTGCGATCAGGGCGATCTGTTTCTTGTCGACGGTGAAACCAGCTTCGGTCGCGGCGTCTGCGGCGTCACGCGGGGTGACCGAGCCGTACAGAGCGCCAGCATCCGATGCCGAACGGATTACGACGAACTGCTGACCGTCCAGCTTTTCAGCCAGTGCTTCAGCTTCTTTCTTCGTTTCCAGGTTGCGCGCCTCAAGCTGCGCTTTCTGGGCTTCGAATGACGCAATGTTGGCGCTCGATGCGCTCAGCGCTTTGCCCTGGGGCAGCAGGAAGTTGCGGGCGTAGCCGGGCTTGACGTCAACGACGTCGCCCATCTGACCCAGTTTCGCAACGCGTTCCAGAAGGATAACTTGCATGTCAGTCTCTCCTTACTTCACGGCATAGGGCAGCAGGGCGAGGAAACGGGCGCGCTTGATAGCACGGGCCAGTTCACGCTGCTTTTTCGCCGAAACGGCAGTGATGCGCGAAGGAACGATCTTGCCACGCTCAGAGATATAGCGCTGCAGCAGACGGGTGTCTTTGTAGTCGATCTTCGGCGCGTTGTCGCCCGAGAACGGGCAAACCTTGCGGCGGCGGAAAAATGGTTTTGCGGCCATGGTAAATGTCCTTTCGTCAGGCGTTGATCAGCGGCGCTCGCGGCGGCCTTCGCGCTCGTCGCGCTTCTGCATCTGGACCGAGGGGCCCTCGTTGTGCTCGTCTACCTTGATGGTCAGAACGCGCATAACGTCGTCATGCAGGCGCATCAGACGCTCCATTTCCTGAACGGCGCCAGCGGGGGCGTCGGTTTTCAGGAAGGCATAGTGGCCTTTGCGGTTTTTGTTGATCTTGTAGGCCATCGTCTTGACGCCCCAGTACTCGCTTTCGACGACGTTGCCGCCGTTGTCAGCCAGAACGGTGCCGAAATGTTCGACGAGGCTTTCTGCCTGCGCGTTGGACAGGTCCTGACGCGCGATCATTACATGCTCATACAGTGGCATGTGCACTCCTGTTTATATCAAGGCGCATTTCAAAGGCGGGGCTGTCCGGTCCTTCGCGACCCTGCCACGAGAGGCTGCGCGATTCATAACTCTTGCGAAGGATGGCCCCATATACACGATTACGCGCAGGGAGCAAGGGCCGACACATATGCCTTGGTGAAGTCGTGCTATTTCCACTGCGCCGCCCAATTCCTGACGCTTTTCGGCTCAAAGTTGTTTTGCATACCGGGGACTAGCCGGACAGACAGAACCAAAGACGGCAACCTGAAACAGGGTACAGTGAAATGACCGCGATGAACACGAACACCTTCGACAAGTCCGCGACCACCGGGACCTATGAACAATCAGTGCCAGTTCTTATAGCATTCGCGCCAAACTGGCCGGCCAGGATTATTCTTGCGCGTGTCGCAGGCGCGTTTCTGATCGTAGTTGCATTCTCGATGTGGCTGATGTCCGGTGCGGTGATGGCAACCGAGGTCTGGCCGATCAAGCTGGCCGCGTCGCTCATGTTCCTTCTTGTTGGCGTCAGCCTGCTGACCATTCAGGTTCTGGATCCGCGCCCTGACGCCTATTTCGATCCGATCCGGCGCGAGGTTCGGGTACTGCAAAAGAATGAAAACGGACGCCCTCAGACGGTGTTGCGTCGCAGCTATGACACCCTGGGCGGTGCTCGGTTTGCGGATGACCAGGTCGAACTGTACGACGTCGATGGCAGCCTGCTGATGAAACTGCCGCTGGAATCGGCGGATGTCAGCCGAGCGTTGAAGGGGCAACTCAGCGGAAGTGTAACAATCTTTGCCTGATTTCCATTCTGTTCATTTAAGAACAGAAAATGTGAGAGATTAAGTCTTGTGTGCCGCCCTTGGGCGGCACATTTTCGTTACCGAGCATTCCAATTGGAATGCATTTACAAAATTGCGGAGATTGTCATGAAAACTAAAGTTCTTGCTACTACGCTATTCGCAGCTGCGGCCATGGCTTCAACGGTGTCAGCAGAAACTTGGAAGGTAGATCCGGGTCACACTGAAGTTCGGGTTTATTACTCCCATGCCGGTTTTTCACGGCAATCCATCGAGTTTGGTGCCGTTGAAGGTGAACTGGAATTTTCGGAAGGTGCAGTTGCTGACGCGAAAGCCAATTTCAGCATTCCGGTAAGCAGCGTTGTAACAGGGAACGATCAGTTCAATTCGGACATAGTGGGCGAGGCACTGTTCAATGAGGCGAACTTCCCTATTGTTCAGTTCGCCTCCACTTCGGTAGAGCAGACAGGCGACAATACGCTTAATGTCGTTGGTGATCTGACAATCAAGGATATTTCGAAACCGGCAACTTTCGAAGTTACGGTCAATGGATACGGCGATCATCCGGTTGGGCAGTTTCTCGATTACTACAAGGGGCAGTGGCTGGGGATCACAGCGACCACAATGATCAAAGCCTCGGATTGGGAGATGGGCGCATTCTTTCCTCCCAATGGCGATGAGCTTGAAATTGTTATAAACGCGGAACTAAAGGCTCAGTAATCGAGTCCGGTTCTCGCCTCTGTGTGCGGCATGTTTCACGGAGTACTAAACGAGTTCGTTTAACGTTGAGGGCAGTTGTCTTTTTGTGTTGCCTCAATCTTCGGCGGATTCCTGTTGCGCGTTAGTGCCTAATTGAGTCAAAGCGCAACAATATTGCCAAGTTACGCTTCTGTTCAAAAAAGAACAGAGATTGTGTCTCAAGTGGACTTGTGTGCTGCAGGCACACGGCACATTTACTTATGAGCAAACCAAACGGGTTGCTCATAAGCACACTCAAACACAATGCGGAGATTGTCATGAAATCCACTCTTCTTGCTGCTGCTCTTGCCGTGTCGGCGACGTCGGCATTTGCCAGCGCCGAGAAATACGTTTTGGACCCCAGCCACAGCCAGGTTGTCTTCACCTACAACCACCTGGGCTATTCGACCACAACCGGCATGTTCTCGGGATTTGAGGGCGAAATCATGTTCGATCAGGAAGATCCCGCCGCATCCAGCGTGACCGTGTCTATGCCTGTGGTCGAAATGATCACTGGTTGGAAGCCGCGCGATGATCACTTCATGACCGAAGATTTCTTCGGTGTGACAGAAGGTGATCTGGTGACTTTCACGTCGACAGCTATCGAGGTGACTGGTGAGAACACCGCCAACATCACTGGCGATCTGACCATGAACGGTGTGACCAAATCCGTCGTTCTGGATGCAAAACTGAACCAGGTTGGCGAGCACCCCATGGCCGGCAAGCCGTGGGCCGGTTTCGATGCGACCACCACTCTGATCCGCAGTGATTTCGATCTGGGCCAGTTCGCCCCATTCGTTAGCGATGAGGTCCAGATTCGGATTTCGATCGAAGCACAGAAGGCTGAAGGCCCGGCAGGCTGAATAAGTCAGGTCTAACCATTAAAATGAAAACGCCGGGGTATTTATCCCCGGCGTTTTTTCGTTTGGTCGTCTTTACTCTGCCTGTGTTGCGGTAAGTGCGACCGTTACTTTGACGCCAAATGCCAGAGAGTCTTCGGTCGATTGTGACTTTCCGATGTCAAAGTCCAGCCGGTTCAGCTCGAGTTCGCCTTGCATTTTGGCTGTGCCGTCCAGCAGGTCCAGTTCAAACGGCAGCACGACGTCCATGGATTTGTCCCGGATGTTCAATGTGCCGCGCGCCTCATAGGCCAGGTCGGTCTTGAAAAGGTCGGCTGTGAATTGCGCGGTGGGGAACTGACTGCTGTCAAAGAAATCGGTTCCCAATGCCTGATCTGTCACAGTGCCAATACTCAGAGAGCCGATTGCGACTGTCACGTCGACGGACCCTGCAGGCCCGGGTTCAACCGGATCGTCAAAGGTGATTGCGGCGGTCCATTCGGAAAATCCGCCATTTACGGGGCTGCCCAACTGAGTGATCGTGATGCCCAGCGTGCCTTCCTGCACCTGCCAGTCGGATTGCACCGCTTCCAGTTCGGTTGACGCGTGATCTGCGGTGGGGTGCGCAGAATAGGCTCCGTCAAACCAACCGATGGCCAGCGCCGCGCCCCAGATCACAATTGCGGCGAATGCAGGGGCGGTGGAGTGCCATTGCTGCGGTGGTTCCGGCAACTCGATGCGACCCGGCAGCATGCGGCGTAGCGTGCTGTCTTTGTCGATCACGTGGTGCTTGAGGGCACCAGCGATGTGCAGCACCAAGGCACCCAGCAAAACCAGCATCAGTACTTTGTGTAAGCCGCCGGTCACTTCGGCCGCTTCGGGGGATTTGGGAACGAAGGGCAGGTTTTGCCCAAACGGCCAGAGGATCGGGGCGAATCCTTCGGTGGCGGCATGGTGAATCCAGCCGGTCAGAGGGACCAGAACCAGCGAACCGTAAAGCAGCCAATGCACGGTTTCTGCTGCAAAGGCTTCGGGTTTGTTTTCGGCGTTCAGCAGACCAGGCTTGGGTTGGCTCAGCGCCCACAGAATGCGCGCAAGGGCAACGATGAAGACCGTAACACCGATTGTCTTGTGCAGCGAGAATAGCTGCGCGGCTTGCTGCAGGTCTTCCGGCGTGGTGGCAATGGCCGGGTCTTCAATGGCATGTGCCAGCCGGTTTGCGAACCAACCTACCGGGAAGGCCGCCAGAATCAACAAGGCGGTCAGCCAGTGAAAGGTTTTGGTAACGCCCCCATAACTTTGGGCGGTGTTGGCAAGGGACATTAAAAAAGCTCCGGTCTGTTTGCTGGTGCCACCCTAATTGCACAGAACGCGGACACAATAGCGTCTAGCGCACAGAATGCGTGTCAGGATGCAAAGCTTGTGCCGCTGGTTCACTCGGTTTACACCCCATCGCAACCTAACGTCATCCAAGAGGTTGCAATGACACGCGCGTTCGTTTTCCCGGGGCAGGGCGCCCAAACCATCGGTATGGGCAAAGCAATGGCCGAGGCCTATCCGGCCGCTCAGGCCATTTTCGATGAGGTCGACGAAGCGTTGGGCGAAAAGCTGAGCAGCCTGATCTGGGATGGTGACATTGCCGAACTGACGCTGACGCAGAACGCGCAGCCTGCCCTGATGGCAACTTCGATGGCCGCGATGCGCGCGTTGGAGGCTGAAGGCGTTTCGATCACGGATGCGGCATTTGTCGCCGGTCACTCGCTGGGTGAGTACTCGGCATTGGCCGCCGCCGGTGCGCTGACCGTTGCTGATACGGCCCGTTTGTTACGTACCCGTGGTCAAGCGATGCAAAGCGCAGTACCCGTTGGAGAGGGCGCGATGGCTGCGATCCTCGGGTTGGATCTTGAGGCCGTGCGCGCGGTTGCAGACGAGGCCGCGCAGGGTGAGGTCTGTCAGGCCGCGAACGACAACGACCCAACGCAGGTTGTTGTTTCGGGCGCAAAAGCCGCTGTGGAACGCGCTGCGGAGATTGCCAAAGAAAAAGGCGCTAAGCGCGCCGTTATGCTGCCCGTTAGTGCTCCGTTCCATTGTGCATTGATGCAGCCTGCCGCGGATGTGATGGCCGAGGCGCTTGCTGCGGTGGAAATCCAAGCTCCGGCGGTGCCGCTGGTGGCGAACGTTCGCGCCGAGGCCGTGAATGACCCCGACCTGATCCGCCAGTTGCTGATCGAGCAGGTCACCGGTTCCGTGCGCTGGCGCGAGAGCGTTCAGTACATGGCCGCGCAGGGCGTCACTGAGACGTGGGAGATTGGCGCGGGCAAGGCGCTGTCGGGCATGATCCGAAAGATCGACCGTTCGATTGCCGGTAAAGCTGTTGGTACGCCAGATGACGTGCAGAATGTGGTTCAGAGCGAATCGTAAGGACAATGTGCGACGCAAGTTGCGCTGTAAAAGGAAGATCGAATGTTTGATTTGACAGGTAAGAATGCGCTGATCACCGGTGCGTCCGGCGGGATTGGTGGTGAGATTGCACGCGCTCTGCATGGCGCTGGTGCCACGGTTGCGCTGTCCGGAACGCGCGTTGAGCCGCTGGAGGCGCTGGCGGCTGAGTTGGGCGACCGGGCTCATGTCCTGCCATGCAACCTGAGCGACGGCGAAGCCGTGGCCGCGCTGCCGAAACAGGCGGCCGAGGCGATGGGATCGGTTGATATTCTGGTCAACAACGCTGGGATCACGCGCGACAACCTGTTCATGCGTATGTCGGACGACGAGTGGCAGAGCGTGATCGACGTGAACATGACCTCGACTGCCCGGCTGTGCAAAGGCGTCTTGCGGGGCATGATGAAGGCGCGTTGGGGCCGGATCATCAATATCTCGTCCGTGGTTGGCGCCACCGGCAACCCCGGTCAGGCGAACTATGCGGCATCCAAGGCGGGTATGGTCGGCATGACCAAATCGCTGGCCTACGAGGTCGCCAGCCGCGGGATCACTGCCAATGCGGTTGCGCCAGGCTTCATCACCACGGCCATGACCGACAAGCTGACCGACGATCAGAAAGCAGGCATTTTGGGGCAGGTTCCGGCAGGGCGCATGGGCGATGCATCAGAAATTGCTGCCGCAGTTTTGTATCTTGCAAGCCCCGAAGCCGGATATGTTACCGGAACCACCTTGCATGTTAACGGCGGTATGGCCATGTTGTGAGCGCGGACAGGGGCAGATGCGAAAGCGTTTGCCTCGCGCGTTGTCTATGCTATAGGCGGCGCATAAATGCTGAGGTCGACCAAACGGTCGGCCTTCTACTTTCCCGGTCATCCGGGACCCAACCGCCCGCACCGGGCAAATCAAAGCCAGCCTGAGCGGGCAAGGGCAGAACCGGGCAATAGGCCCTGAAAACGGAATGAGGAATAGACATGAGCGACGTCGCAGATCGCGTTAAAAAGATCGTTGTTGAGCACCTGGGTGTTGAAGAAGACAAAGTGACCGAAAACGCGTCCTTCATCGACGATCTGGGCGCAGACAGCCTGGACACTGTTGAGCTGGTTATGGCCTTCGAAGAAGAGTTCGGCATCGAGATCCCCGATGACGCAGCCGAGACCATCCAGACGTTTGGCGACGCCGTCAAATTCATCTCGGAAGCCTCCTAAGAGCTTCTAAGTCGTTTAAAGCGGCGCTTCCGGGCAACGGAGGCGCCGTTTTTTATTGCCTGCACGGAATTCGGGCTTGCAAGGTGCGTCAATCGTTCGCAACCATTTACGTGAGGCACAAAATTCCAAGCGGGCAGGGCATGATACGATCCACCCCGATGATAAACACGGCACGCCTGACGTTGTGCGCCATGCGGCCAGAAGATTTCAATCGGTTCGCCGAGATTTGGCGCAACCCATGCATCGTGCGCCATATAGGCGGCATGCCGCGATCTCGTGGAGAGGCGTGGGATTCTTTTCTTCGCAATGCGGGTCACTGGCAGATGGCCGGGTTTGGCCAATGGGCCGTTGTCCAGCAGTCGAATCGGCAAATGATCGGTCAGGCCGGGTTTTTCTACGGCAATCGTTCGATCGGCGAGGATTTCGACAGCTTCCCCGAGGCCGGATGGATTCTGGTGCCCGAAGCCCAAGGACAGGGGCTGGGGTTGGAGGCCGCGCAGGCCGCGCATGACTGGTTTGACAGGATCATGCCGGGTCCGCTTGTCGCGATGGTGAACTCGGCAAATACGGCTTCGCAAAAGCTGGCGGACAAGCTGGGATACATCCCATTGCGGGAATGTGAGTTCAACGGCAGCGAAGTCACGCTGCTTCGCCGCAACGGACCGCCCGCCCGTCACTGACAATTTGAGACTTCGTGATGCCGCAAACTGGCCGTAGTTTGCCGATCTTGGTAAAATCGCGCTGATCTTCCGCGTGTATGGTACTCTGGATTGGCAAAGCGATTGAGCGGAGGAGAATGCTCATGAGGATTTACCCCACAATGGAATTGCAGAACGGCCGGTGCGTCACGCTGGACAAGGGCCGTCTGGACGACGCGATGATCTGGCATGTGAATCCGACGGAAACGGCACGCAGTTGGTCGGCCGCCGGTGCCACTTGGATGCACCTGACGGATTTCGATGCGATCGAAGGCCGCGATACCAACACCGAGTTGGTCGAGGAAATTATCCGTACGTCCGAAATGTCGGTTCAACTGGCCGGTGGTATGCGGACACGGGAACAGGTTGAGTACTGGATCGACAAAGGTGTCGGACGGATCGTGATCGGTACTCTGGCGGCCTGGGATCCCAATTTGGTCAAGGAACTGGCCAAGCTGTACCCGGACCAGATCGTGCTGGCCGTTGACGTTTGGCAGGGCCAGGTGATGACTGAGGGCTGGCGCAGCCAGAGCGCGTTTACACCCGAAGCGTTCATCGAAGCCTTTGAAGGAACACCGTTCGCGGCGATTCTGGTCACTGACATCGACAGCGATATCGAGGACGTCGACGCGCAGCTGGGTCTGATTTCTGGTCTGGCAGCGGCATCCCGGACCCCCGTGATCGCCAGCGGTGTCGTTCGGACCGCAGATGACATCTCGCGTCTGGCCTATGTGCACAATATCTCGGGTGCTCTGGTCGGGCGGGCTTTGTTCCGCAAGACAATCGAATTGTCGGATGCGCTCGAAGTCGCAGCGCATGCCCACGAGCCGGTTGCCGAGTTCCAGTAAAATCAAGACTGATTATCGCGCCCCGTCCCTTTCAAATCCGTGGAAGGGGCGGGGCTTTTCGTTCCGGCACAAAGCCGTCTGCAGAAACTTCCGGCGAAATGGTGCCGGTGCGGAATGTGCCGTTGCTCTTGCCCCCGGACCCCGGGCCGGGGTATGAGCGGTTCTCAAATAGGAAGCAGGCAAGAGGCATTTCATGCGCAGAGTCGTTGTAACCGGTCTGGGATTGGTCACTCCTTTGGCCAGCGGGGTCGAGGAATCTTGGTCGCGGCTGCTGGAGGGAGAATCCGGTGCGGGCCCGATCACGCAGTTTGATGCCGAAGCAAGCGGTGTCACCACGACCTATGCCTGCGAAGTTCCGCGTGGCGATGGGACCAATGGAACATTTAACCCCGACGATTGGTTGCCACCAAAAGAGCAGCGCAAGATCGAAGATTTCATTCTGTATTCCATCGCGGCTGCCGAGATGGCCTGCAAGGATGCGGACTGGCTGCCGGAGGATGAAGAGGACCGCCTGCGTACAGGTGTCCTGATCGGATCTGGCATCGGAGGTCTGGGATCCATTGCGGAAACCGCGAACCTGATCCGGGACAAGGGTCCGCGTCGCGTGTCGCCCTTCTTTATCCCTGGCGCGCTAATCAACCTGGCATCCGGTCAGGTTTCGATCCGTCATGGGTTCAAGGGGCCGAACCACTCGGTCGTGACCGCGTGTTCCACGGGCGCGCACGCCATTGGCGACGCGAGCCGCATCATCCGCGCTGGTGACGCGGACGTCATGGTTGCGGGTGGCGGTGAAGGCTGCATCTGCGAGATCGGCATCGCTGGTTTCAACGCCTGTAAGGCGCTGTCGACCAAATATGCTGACGATCCGAAGAAAGCGAGCCGCCCATATGATGTGGACCGTGACGGATTTGTCATGGGTGAGGGCGCAGGAATCGTTGTTCTGGAAGACTACGAGCATGCCAAAGCGCGCGGCGCGAAGATCTATGCCGAGGTTCTGGGTTACGGCATGTCCGGCGACGCTTACCACATCACCGCTCCGTCCGAAGATGGCGATGGCGCAGAACGTTCGATGAAAGCCGCGCTGCGCAGCGCCGGTCTGGAGCCGAAGGATCTGGATTACATCAACGCGCATGGCACCTCGACCATGGCCGACACGATTGAGCTGGGCGCTGTGGAACGCCTGCTTGGCGATCACGCCAGCAAGGCGACCATGACGTCGACCAAATCGGCCACCGGCCACCTTCTGGGTGCGGCTGGTGCGATTGAGGCGATCTTCTCGATCCTCGCAATCCGCGATCAGGTTGCGCCTCCGACGATCAATCTGGACAACCCTGCGGTTGAAACGCCGATCGATCTTGCGCCGAATGCAAAACGCGAACGTGAGATCAATGTGGCTCTGTCAAATTCGTTCGGCTTTGGCGGCACCAACGCCAGCGTGATCTTCGGAAAGGTCAGCTAAATGTTCCGGGCTCTTGCTTCGAATGCGTTGACCCTGCTGATCGTCGGTCTGTTCCTGATGGGCGGGCTGATCCTGTGGGGCCAGTCGCAATATAAGGCCGAGGGCCCGCTGGAAACCGCGATGTGCCTGCAGGTCAAAAGCGGTTCGAACATGACAAAGGTGAGCCGTGAACTGGAAGATCAGGGCGCAATCAGCAACGCGACGATTTTCCGGATGGGTGCGGACTACACCGACAAAGCCCAGCAACTGAAGGCTGGCAGCTTTCTGGTTCGTGAAGGTGCGTCGATGGAGCAGATCATCGACGAAATCACCAGCAGCGGTGCCAGCACCTGTGGGTCCGAGATCGAGTACCGTATCGGCGTAACCCGCATCCAGACCCGCGTGCGCGAACTGGATCCTGCGACGCTGGAGTTTGTCGAAATCGCCTCGTTTGATGCGACTGACGAGGATATTCCCGCCGAATACACCGAAAAGCGCGGCGACGCCGACACCCGGTATCGCGTATCGGTGGCCGAGGGTGTGACATCCTGGCAGGTGGCTGAAGGGCTTAAAGGAATTGACACGCTGACCGGCGAAATCGGGGAAATCCCAGCCGAGGGCATGTTGGCCCCGGATAGTTATGAACTGGCCCCCGGGGACGACCGAGCCGCAATCTTGCAGGCGATGCAGGACAAACAACAACTGCGCGTCAACGCTGTTTGGGAAAGCCGTCAGGACGATTTGCCCATCAGCAGCCCGGAAGAGATGCTGATCCTTGCGTCAATCATCGAAAAGGAAACCGGCGTCCCGCATGAGCGCGGCCAGGTTGCCAGTGTCTTTGTGAACCGCCTTGAACAGGGTATGAAGCTGCAAACGGACCCGACGGTCATCTACGGCGTCACCAAGGGGCAGGGCACGCTGGGCCGTGGTCTTCGTCGCAGTGAGCTGCGCCGAGCAACGCCCTGGAATACCTACGTGATCGATGGCTTGCCACCGACACCGATTGCAAACCCGGGACTGGCCAGCCTTGAGGCAGCCGTCGCGCCCGAAGACACCAATTTCGTCTTCTTCGTTGCGGATGGAACAGGTGGGCACGCGTTTGCGGAAACCCTGCAAGAACACAATCGTAACGTCGCCAAGTGGCGCGAGATTGAGGCCGAGCGGCAAAGTTCGGGCAATTAAGGTAAGAGCGGAGTCGGAAACTAAGCCTCTTGCCAGAAGAGTTGCTGATCACGTGACAGCGGTTGCGCGATCAGTGGCACCTTAGTGTCAGATTCGGAGCGCAAAACGCCCCGCGAATGCGGCCCTAAAAATCTGGAATGGGAGTCTCAGCCAGCGCCATATCTAGCCCTTTCAATCGATTTGAGGCCGTGTATCGTGGGGGGCACTATGGCCGGGACCTTATAGTGACGGATCGAGAACCCTGATGGCGATACCAAGAAAAGGAACTCGTACGATAACAGTTGAGGGCGAAGATTTTCGCTGGTTGGTAAGGAGAAAGGCGACCTTTTCCCAAACGGACTATGGATCCGGAAAAATTCACATTGCGATTGAAAATGCCACGGTAAAAGGCGCTAAACTTCACATTGAAACAGACCGCCCGCACCCTAAAGACTGGGGTACGCTTAAGGTTGAACCCGTCACACCCGCCGATATCACCCGTTGGATTTCAATGGCAGTTCAGATGGGATGGGACCCTAAAACTGCTGGGCCAATGCTAAGAATTACGAAGGAAGACCTTACGGGTTCTCATACTTAGTTGTTTGAAACATATTCACGACACCTGTTTTTTGCTCAAAGTGGATAAATTGACGGGGCGCAAAGGTCCGCTTTAAATCCGCACAACCGACGCTTGAAGCCAAAACACCCTCGCAGATTTCTGCGAGGGTGTTTTCCTTGTAAGAGCCCGTTGCACCTTGGGTTGTTTTTGAGTTTGCAACACTCCCGGTAAGAGGCTTGGTTGCAAACGTGCCCTGTTATATTTGGCTTAAGCAGCGGGGCGTCGACGTGGCCGGCGACGCTTGGACGGCGCAGGCTTGGACGCCGCGTTCGCAGCTTTTGGTTTGAACCCGCGGCCTCGGAAACCGCCACGTCCGCGAGGTTTTTTGGGTTCAGCGACTTCCGGCATCGTGCCGCTCGCCACCGGGATTTCGATTTTCATCAGTTTCTGAATCTGACGGAACTGGTCCAGCTCATCGGGGGCGCAGAACGCTATTCCTTCGCCTTCGCGCCCGGCACGGGCCGTTCGGCCAATGCGGTGAACATAGTTGTCCGGCACCTCGGGCAGGTCATAGTTGATCACATAAGCGACACCCGGAATGTCGATGCCGCGCGCGGCGACATCGGTGGCAACCAGCACGTTGATCTCTCCGGCACGAAACGCTTTGATGGCGCGGTCGCGTTGCCCCTGGCTTTTATTGCCGTGAATTGAAGCGGCGTTGAAACCGTCTTTGACGAGGTCTTTCATCAGGCGTTCCGCACCGTGTTTGGTACGTGCAAAAACCAAAGTCAGCGCGCCC
Organism: Ruegeria sp. Ofav3-42; assembly: GCF_022347725.1. GTDB lineage: Bacteria > Pseudomonadota > Alphaproteobacteria > Rhodobacterales > Rhodobacteraceae > Ruegeria. The sequence goes on along the minus strand of NZ_JAKRGB010000011.1, from coordinate 116,581 downwards.
ATGTCCGCAGAAAGGATTTCGCGCAGTTTTGCGGGTTTCTCAGCCCGGCTCAGGAAGTGCACGGATTGAGCGATCTTGTCCGCCGCCTTGCCCGGAGGCGAAACCTGCACTCGTTGCGGGTTGTTCAGGTAGGCCTGGCTGATCTCTTCCATCTGTTTCGGCATCGTTGCCGAAAACAGCATGGTCTGGCGCGGTGTGCCCAGTTTGGGTGCAATTTTGCGCAGCGCGTGGATGAAACCCATGTCAAGCATCTGGTCCGCCTCGTCCAGAACCAGATGGCGCACCGAACTGAGGTCAACCGCCTCGCGTTCCATCAGGTCGATCAGGCGACCGGGCGTGGCGACCAGAATGTCAGTTCCGCGCGATAGGAACGAGATCTGTTTGCCGATGGACTGCCCCCCGACAACGGTGGCGACGCGCAGTTTGGTCTTCTGAGTCAGGTTGCGCAGACTTTCGGCGATCTGGTTGACCAGTTCGCGGGTGGGGGCGAGGATCAGCGCTTTGGCTGTTTTGGGTGCTGGCTTGCCCGGTTGCGCCAGCAGGTGATCGATCAGCGGCAGGCCAAAGGCCAACGTCTTGCCGGTGCCGGTCTGCGCGAGGCCCAGAATATCGTTCCCGTTCAGGGCCAACGGGATGGCCTGGTTCTGGATTGGGGTGGGTTGTGAGAAATTGGCGCGTTTCAGCGCGTCGTTCAGGGCTGGCGCAAGGCCAAGCATATCAAAGTCGAACAAACAACTATCCTTTGCGATCCACGGGGACACTCCCACGCGGACGAGTCATGTCAGGCCACGCAGCGCGTGACCGGCCGGGTTTCCGCGAGACCTCGGGACGTGCAGGCGAGTCCTGCGGCATCCGGCCGTCGCAACAAGAACCCTGCGTGAATGGGAACTGGAGTGATGTGGTGCGCCGTGGGGTCTGTAGGACCCGCCAATGCTCACGCTTCAGCGCTTTCTGGCGGCACATGAGGGGTCAAGACGAGTTTGTCAAGTTAATGCTTGTGGCTGATGTTGTTCACAGAGCCCTTTTGGAGACACGTTTCTGGTGCCGTTTATTGATTTTCCTGCCCGGGCGGTCGTGCGTTTCTCGTTTTCGCCACAATTATTTGCTCAGTGTTCGCTGATTTATCCTCGAGTATTTGAGAGTTTCAGTGCGAATTTACTTGATTTCTGTTGCTGTAATTGGCGCGCTTGTGCTGGTTCTTATGCTGCCCGGCCTTCTGCTTATGGCAAGCTTTCTGACTTTCGGATTGGCGTTCATTGGGGCGCAGATGCTGGTCAATTTATTAGTAATTCTGATCGTTCTCATACCCGTTGTTTGGCTTGGCAGAATATCAATACCTGCTGCCGTTGCGATGGGCGTCGCTTTGGTGGCGCTAGCCGTTTTCGGTCCAGGGTATCTGCGCGAGATTTCCAAACAGAAGCAGTATTTCTTGCAACCACCGCTGTCCGCAACTGCCTATGCGTCACCGAAATCGGTTGACCTGACGGTTAAGAGTATCAGACGCAAAGCCCATCTGCCGTGTTTGGATCTGTGCCTGAGGGTCTTGCAGGATTCCAATTTGGATTGGGTTCGGCTGCGTCCTGCGCGGGGTAAAACAAAACTCTACGTACGTGGACCGGATGGTCTGGCCCTGAAACCTGATAGCGGTCGTCCTGCTGATTTGATCGTGTCTGACTATAATGAAGGTGCGGCAGTGCCACCGCCATTATTTTTCTCAGTTTGGGCTTTGTCTGACCGCCCGCAGGGATACGTTATTGAAGATACGCGCCTGAACCGGATAGTGGCGCGAAACTTTTCGGCCAGCATGAATGGCGTTTCGGATACCGCACATCTATTTCTTGATATGAACATGTCCGGAGAAACGTCATTGTCGCTTCGACGTACTGAACGGGCTGAGGTAGCCGCTGATCCTACGCGGAGTTTGGCGAGCGACCTCAGTGAACTCGGTCTGCAGATTTCGGTCGAGCTTGCATCACCCACCCTGAACTCACCCCACATCGTGGACACGGCCATCGGTCGCATTCTGGAACAACCGATGTCTGATGATATCAGACCGCGGTATTCTAGCGATGAACTGCTTTGGGTTTCTGAGTTTATTGATCAATTGAACGCCAATGTGGCCGTGGAAGAACGCCAGGGATTGATACTGGGATTGCTTACGGATGGTCGTCCACTTGGGGTTGAAAACGCCGGCATCCTGATGACTGTTTTTTCTTCGGGACGGCACCAGCTCGCCAGACATGCAGCTGCAAGTATAAGTAATGATCAGAAATTTCGGACACTTCGCAACCGGCTGAAGAGATGGGGTAACTACTCTGAAGACAAATCTTATCAGGAAGTCGGAATATACCAGGCGGATATCGCACGCGCGTTTGAGGCCGCTGACCCAGACCGGAAAGCGATCATTCTTGAAATTTTACCCTCGTTGGATTTGGAAGACCCTAATCTAATACTCGATCAAGTCATAGCGCCCTTTCCACCTGCAGACCCAAAGAGCTACAAATTTACCGAGGAATATCGCCAATCTTGGCGAGGCAAGGTTCCTGATATCGAATCTCTGAGAAAGAACTGGGAAGCCGGGGGACATTTTACTGAATGGCAAGATGACTTGCGAGTAGCTGACAAAGCAATCACCGTAATGAGTGAAGTTGAAGGCCTGGAGGATCAATATGTTAGGGATTGGGTCATCCGCTGGAGCCTTGCGCGTGAAATTCCATCTCAATACCCGAAGGCCCTTTCAGAAACAGCGGTGGACTTGCTCGTCAAGCACAACAGCCCGGGTACTTTCGCACTTATTCACGATTACCTTATCGAAGATTGGTAAGCTCTGACTTTGATGGTTAGACGGTCACCAAGTTGGTATCGGCATCAATCGAAATTTGTGGGCTTGCGTTGTGACGTGGTACGATGCGAAACACGTAGTTGCCGGGCACCCCCTGATTTTCTAATGAAGTTTTAGTGTTTTGCGAACGTTGCCCGTTGCGTGCCTGTTGCGCAAAACATTGACTTTGCGTGCCGCCTCTCGTATAAGTTGTGTCATGCTAGAAGAGGTGGGCAACGGCCCCGGGGCGACCCGGTGGCCGTTTTTCGTTTCTTTCGTGCGGAGAAAACTCACGCATGAGGTCACAGGCAAACATGACTTTGATTACCCCGGAAGAGCGGATGTCCCAGACGGCGGAACTTTTGCAGTCGCTTGAGACATCCATTCGCGGTTTGCGCCAGGCAGCGGAAGAACTGCGCAGGCAGATCGGAACCGGGGAGGATGCAGATCTTGCTGGTTCAGCCAAGCAACTCGGGCAGTTAGAGGGGCTGATCCGAAGTTGTCAGAAAGTGGAGACAAGCTTTGTCGAACAACATCACAGACAAGCCGGAATTGCCCAAGGGGGGTATGCGCTCGACCTTGAGCGCGCTCGATTTGAAATCGGGTGCAGGCTGGCTCGCCTCCGCAGATGCTGCGGTTCGGGAGAGATTTCTGAGTGAGATCGGGGAGGGAGGGCTGTGTGCCCTCCCTTTCCTGTTTGAGTTTTGGGCGTTGCCGCATCAGTTGCCTCCAGAGGGAGACTGGCGATCCTGGGTGATCATGGGCGGGCGTGGGGCTGGCAAAACACGCGCGGGGTCCGAATGGGTGCGACAGGTGGTCGAAGGGGCCAAGCCTTTGGACAGGGGCGAGGCCAGCCGGGTTGCACTGGTCGGAGAGACCTTTGATCAGGTGCGCGACGTGATGATCTTTGGAGATAGCGGAATATTGCAATGCTCGCCGCCGGATCGGCGACCGCAGTGGAAAGCATCTGAACGCAAACTGATCTGGCCCAACGGGGCCGAGGCGCAGGCGTTTTCGGCACATGATCCCGAGGGGCTGCGCGGGCCGCAGTTCGATGCAGCCTGGGTGGATGAGCTGGCCAAGTGGAAAAAGGCCGGGGAAACCTGGGATATGCTGCAATTTGCGTTGCGGTTGGGGGATCGTCCACGTGTCTGCGTGACGACCACGCCGCGCAATGTGAAGGTTCTGAAAGACTTGCTGGCGTCCCCCTCGACCGTGCAGACCCATGCGCCGACCGAGGCCAACCGCGCCAATCTGGCCGCGTCCTTCCTAGAGGAGGTGCGCGCGCGCTATGCCGGCACACGGCTGGGGCGGCAGGAGCTGGATGGTGTGCTGCTGTCGGACGCCGAAGGGGCGCTGTGGACCGGGTCTATGCTGGACGCGGCGCGGGTTGAGACTGTGCCTGAATTGGATCGGATTGTGGTGGCGCTGGACCCGGCGGTGACGGCCGGGGCGAATGCGGATGCCTGCGGGATCGTGGTGGTCGGCGCGCAGGTGCAGGGGCCGCCCGAGGAGTGGCGCGCTTATGTGCTGGCCGACAGAACGGTGCAGGGCGTTGGCCCGGCAGGCTGGGCGCAGGCGGCGATTGACGTGATGGACGAGTTCGGGGCCGAGCGGCTGGTGGCCGAGGTCAATCAGGGCGGGCAACTGGTGGAAGAAGTGGTGCGGCAGGTGGACCCTATGGTCCCGTTCCGCGCGGTGCGAGCGTCACGCGGCAAGGTCGCGCGGGCAGAGCCTGTGGCAGCCTTATACGAGCAGGGGCGAGTGGCGCATGTGGCCGAGCTGGACGCGCTGGAGGAGCAGATGTGCCAGATGACCGCGCGCGGGTTCGAGGGGCAGGGCTCACCCGACCGGGTCGACGCGCTGGTCTGGGCGCTGCATGAGTTGGTCGTGGGGCCTGCTGGGGTGTATCGGCGGCCTAGGGTACGGAGTTTGTGAGTCGGGTGGTAGGCGAAGAATCGATATTATCTTTGACGGTTCGCGAGCCATAGCTCGAAGTCGAATAGCACATTGTCACCGGATTTCTCGTATTTGGACTTGGCGTCAAATCCCTTCAATCCGACGAAAGCATCGTCAGGGATTTGCCATCTCAGTGAATGGCCTGCACGCAAGGCAGCTTTCAACTCGGTTCTGTACTCACGAATGCGTTCTGGGTCACTAGGAGCAAAATTGCGGGTCTTGAAATCCCGCGTGTTCATACGCGCTAGTACTGCGTCGTTTCTTTCGACATCTTCTTTGTAGAACCCAAACGGTCTATCTTCGTCGGCATTTTCTCTGAGATATTTTTCAATACCCATCGGTGAACCAGAGCCAAGAAACAACAGCCATCCCGTACCCAAATCGCATTCAGGGTGTGCCACGAAGGCTAAAGCCCAAGCTTCATCGTACATGGCGTCATAGTAGATTCGCTCTGCTAGATAATGAATGTCGTGAGCATCCAAGGTATTCAGAAAAGCCTGACCATTAGCACTGCCAGGGGAAGTCTCATGCATGTTGATTACGTGCGCAGTCGCTTCCCAGTCTGGACGGAGGTGCTTTGTAGCCTTCCAACGCTCTGCGTTTCGCTCTGCTTTCACAATTTCTTCTGGAGTGCTTTGTAGAAACTGTAACTGCTTGAACGTGTTCATCTTATTTAGCTTGCGAAGCGCTCGCTTGCGTTTGAATTTAAAGATCAGTTTTGAAATTGTGGGCACAATTGAATTCCTGATTCAATGGTTTGTTACTACTACCGACGATAAGCACTTCCATTTTGTCGATATTATGGTGAGGTTCACGCTATAGCCACTCAGTCAGTATCAGTTTCTGCCCGTTGCCCAACGCCAGTACGCCCCATTCCCAAGGCTTAAACTTCTTTCCTTCATAACTCCTTTCAACAAGCCGGGCAGAGCGGCGGCAGAAAGGAGCACAAATGGTATTCGATTTCTTGCGTCGTGGATCGGCTGGGCGCGCGCCGGAGGCGAAGGCGAGCGCGGCGGGGCCTGTGGTGGCGTGGCAAACGGGGGGGCGTGTGGCGTGGAGCCCTCGGGATGCGGTGTCGCTGACGCGGACGGGGTTTTCGGGGAACCCGGTGGGGTTTCGCTCGGTCAAGCTGATTGCTGAGGCGGCGGCGGCTCTGCCTCTGGTGCTGCAGGATCAGGTGCAGCGTTATGAGACGCATCCGATCCTGACCCTGATGCGTCGTCCGAATGCGGCCCAGGGACGGGCGGAGTTGATGGAGGCTCTGTTCGGGCAGTTGCTGCTATCGGGGAACGCCTATGTCGAGGCAGTGCAGGCCGAGGAAGGCTTGCCTGTTGAGCTTCACGTCTTGCGCTCGGACCGGGTGAGCGTGGTACCGGGGGCGGATGGTTGGCCCAAGGCTTATGACTACGCGGTGGGCGGCAAAAAGCACCGGTTTGCGGCGGAAAACATCTGTCATATCAAGTCATTTCACCCGCAGGATGACCATTATGGGTTTTCCCCCATGCAGGCGGCGGCGATGGCGATTGATGTGCACAACAGCGCATCTCGGTGGTCGAAATCATTGCTGGACAACGCGGCGCGACCGTCCGGCGCTTTGGTCTGGAAGGGGGACGGACATGGCGTGATGGCCGAGGACCAGTTCCGCCGCCTGTCAGATGAGATTGAGCAGAATTACCGCGGAGCGCGTAATGCAGGGCGACCGATGGTTCTGGAAGGGGGGCTGGATTGGAAGCCTATGGGCTTCTCTCCCTCGGACATGGAGTTTCAAAAGACCAAGGAAGCCGCCGCCCGCGAGATCGCGCTGGCCTTTGGGGTCCCGCCGATGTTGCTGGGGATTCAGGGCGACGCGACCTATTCGAACTATCAGGAGGCCAATCGGGCGTTCTATCGCCTGACCGTTCTGCCCCTGGTGACGCGGGTGGCGGCGGCGGTGTCGGAATGGCTGGTAGGATTTACCGGCGAGGAACTGATGCTGAAGCCTGATCTGGATCAGGTGCCTGCACTGTCGGCAGAACGTGATGCGCAATGGGCGCGAGTCAGCAATGCCGAGTTCCTGACTGATGCGGAGAAGCGATCGTTGTTGGGGCTGCCGGAGCGTGCTGATGGCTGAAGGGTACCCTCCGTTCGAATGTGCTCCGGGCCTGCGTCTGGCTGCGCATGAGAGGGTGGCCGAGATCCAGCACGAGCATTTGTGTCGCAGGTTGGATCAGATCGAAGAGATGATGGAGCGGCTGGAGCGGCGATTGTGGCTGACGGTCTATGGTGTGGCGGCCGTGATCCTGGCGCAGGCGTTTCAGTCATTTCTGTCAGTAACGCCATGAGTTCAGTGGGTTACATGGAGGTGTTTATGGATTTGGAACATAAGTTCGCGCGGTTCGGAGATGGCCTGTCGGTCACCGAAGACGCTGTGATCGAAGGTTATGCCAGCCTGTTCGGGCAGATCGATCAGGGCAGTGATGTGGTGCAAAAAGGGGCCTATCGCGGATCGCTGGAAGGTCTGAAAGCGGCAGGTCAGCGGGTCAAGATGCTGTGGCAGCACGATCCGGTGCAACCCATCGGTGTCTGGGACGAGGTGCGCGAGGATGAGCGCGGTCTGTGGGTCAAAGGGCGGCTGCTGGAGAGCACACAAAAGGGCCGTGAGGCTGCGGAACTGATCCGGGCTGGCGCGATCGACGGGCTGTCCATTGGTTATCGCACCAAGCGGGCCGTGAAGAATGAAATGGGCCATCGGGTCCTGACCGAACTGGAGCTGTGGGAGGTGTCTTTGGTGACGTTCCCAATGCTGCCCAGTGCGCGGGTGGCGGCGAAGGGGGCGGACCCCGAGGCCGGGAACACCTGGCGCAGTATTGCCGAGGTGTTCGACCACGCCCGGCAGGAGCTGGCGCGAACCTAGCGCCTCAAACCCACCCAAAAAGGAAGTGCTGATGAGCAAGACCGAAACCCCGGCCTTGACCGGAGAGGGTGCGCCCCTGGTTCAGGAGGTGAAGCAGGCGATGACTGGCTTCGTGAATGAATTCAAGGGCCTGAAGGCTGAAGTTAAAACCCAATTGCAACAGACAGAAGAGCGACTGACCATGCTGGATCGTAAATCAACCATCGCGGCGCGTCCGCACCTTGCGGCCTCGATCGAAGACGGTGCACCGCACCAGAAAGCCTTTGACGCCTATGTGCGTTCGGGTGACGACGATGGGCTGCGCGGGCTGGAGATGGAGGCCAAATCGCTGTCCGGTGCGGTCAACAGCGACGGCGGGTATCTGGTTGATCCGCAGACTGCCGAGATGATCAAATCCGTGTTGAAATCCACGGCTTCGATCCGCTCGATTGCGTCAGTTGTGAATGTCGAGGCGAACTCGTTTGATGTACTGATCGACCATACCGACGTAGGTGCGGGCTGGGCGGATGAGACTTCGGCCGCGACCGAGACCGCGACGCCGTCGATTGACCGGATTTCCATCGCGCTGCACGAGTTGAGCGCGCTACCCAAAGCCTCGCAGCGGTTGCTGGACGACAGCGCGTTTGATGTCGAAGGCTGGCTGGCCGGGCGCATCGCAGACAAGTTCGCCCGCGCCGAGGCGGCGGCATTCATCAGCGGCGACGGTGCGGACAAGCCGAAGGGCATTCTGGACCATGCCACGGTCGACAATGACGTCTGGACCTGGGGCAATATCGGCTATGTCCCGACCGGTACAGCGGGCGGCATCGACGCGGACGCGATTGTCGATGTGGTCTACGCGCTGGGCGCGCAGTACCGCGTCAACGGGACTTTCGTGATGAACTCGAAGACGGCTGGTCTGATCCGCAAGCTGAAGGATAGTGACGGTCGCTTCCTGTGGTCGGACGGTCTGGCCGCAGGTGAGCCTGCGCGCCTGATGGGTTATCCGGTGCTGATCGCCGAGGACATGCCCGATGCGGGTACCGACAGCTTCTCGATTGCCTTTGGCGACTTCCAGGCGGGCTACACCATTGCCGAGCGCCCCGATCTGCGCGTGCTACGCGATCCGTTCAGCGCTAAGCCGCATGTCCTGTTCTACGCAACCAAGCGCGTAGGCGGCGACGTGAGCGACTTTGCTGCGATCAAGTTGGTGAAATTCGGAACCGCCTAAGCGGTGACGAATCCGGGGGGCCGCTGGCCCCTCGGGCGGCGGGTACGGGCCGGGGTGAGATCCCCTGCGTTGTCTAGCTGCTCCCCTCCGTCCGAGCAACGTGGGGCGGCGCGTGCCCGTCATTTTCCAAGGATACGGCCCCGGAGGGGTCCGAGATTGCGGAGTGAATGGATGATGTTGATCGAAGAGACCGCCATCGCGGATGCGGCGTTGCCGGTGGATCAGTTCAAGGCGCATCTGCGGTTGGGCACAGGGTTTGCCGAAGGCAGCGTGCAGGACGAGGTGTTGAAGGGTTTTCTGCGGGCAGCTTTTTCAGCGATCGAAGCCCGAACGGGCAAGGTGCTGATCGAACGCGACTTTTCCTTGAGCCTGAATGGCTGGCGTGAGCAAACTGGTGAGGTGTTGCCTGTTGCGCCGGTGACAAAGATTGATGGCGTAACCCTGACAGATGCTCAGGGCGTGGACAGCAAGGTTGCGGCAGCAGAGTACCGTCTGGAGAAAGACAGCCAACGCCCTCGGTTGCGGCCCAGAGGATCGACGTTGCCGAAGATCGCTAAGGGTGGCTCGGTGAAGATCGCGTTTGCCGCTGGAATGGCTGCGAACTGGGGCAATTTGCCTGCTGATCTGGGGCAGGCCGTTCTGCTGCTGGCTGCGCATTACTACGAATACCGCGATGAGACTGCGCTGGGCGCTGGGTGCATGCCGTTTGGTGTCACCAGCCTGATCCAACGCTACCGCACGGTTCGGTTTGGTGCCGGGGTCGCGCGATGAAGAGGCCGCGTTTGAACAGAAAACTGGTGCTTGAGGCACCAGAGCGCAGCGCCGATGGCTCGGGCGGTTATACTGAGACCTGGGCCACGCTGGGAATGGTCTGGGCCGAGGTCACTGCGCGCAGCGGGTCCGAACGTCAGGTGGCGGGTGTCCCGGTATCGCGCGTCAGCTATCGCATCGTGGTGCGAGGTGCGCCCGAGGGGTCAACCCTGCGACCATCGCCGGACCAGCGTTTTCGCGAGGGTGCACGTCGCTTCGTGATCCGTGCGGTGGCGGAACGTGACCCGCGCGGCCAGTACCTGACTTGTTTTGCGGATGAGGAGGTGGCGGCATGAGCTATGGTGCCTCGGCCGCCCTGCAAGCGGCAGTTTTCAAGCAGTTATCGGATGACACGCAGGTCAACGATCTATCCGACGGCGCGATCTATGACGCGGTACCCGCCGGCGCAGTGCCGCAGACCTATGTGACGCTGGGCCCGGAAGAAGTTCGCGATGCATCTGACTGTTCAGGAGGTGGCGCGGTCCATCGATTTACCGTTTCGGTCGTCTCCGAAGCTGCCGGGTTCGGCGCTGCCAAGACCTTGGCCGGCGCGGTGTGTGACGCGCTGGAAGGTGCGTCGCCCAATCTGGATCGTGGGCGGCTGGTGGGGTTGTGGTTCGAGCGGGCCTCGGCACGGCGCACCGGAACTGGGGGCGCGATCCGCCAGATCGACCTGAGATTCCGCGCTCGTGTGGAAGACGACTAATCAATCAACGGAGAGAGCAAATGGGTGCCCAGAACGGCAAGGACCTGTTGGTCAAAGTGGATATGAACGGCAGCGGTCTGTTCGAAACCATCGCGGGGCTGCGCGCCACGCGGGTCAGTTTTAACGCGGAAAGCGTGGATGTCACCAGTCTGGAAAGCCAGGGCGGCTGGCGCGAGCTGCTGTCAGGGGCGGGCGTCAAATCGGCGTCGATTTCTGGCTCGGGCGTGTTCAAGGATGCAGGCACGGATGAACGCGCGCGGCAATTGTTCTTTGATGGAGAGACGCCGGGGTTTCAGGTGATCATCCCCGATTTCGGTATCGTCGAGGGGCCGTTTCAAGTCACCGGTATCGAATACGCCGGTTCGCATAACGGCGAGGCGACCTATGAAATGAGCCTGGCGAGCGCCGGTGCTCTGACCTTTACGGCGTTGTAAATCCGATGGCCAATCCGTGGACGGGCGAGGTGGCTTTGACCATCAATGGAGAGCGGCGGGTGCTCAAGCTGACGCTGGGTGCATTGGCAGAATTGGAACAGGAACTGGGTACCAGTTCTCTGGTGGACCTGGTGCAACGGTTCGAAGGCGGGGCCTATTCCAGCAGCGATGTATTGGCGTTGATCGTGGCAGGGTTGCGCGGCGGCGGAGCTGATGTGAACCGCGCTGACCTACTGAGCGCCGAGATCGAAGGCGGCCCAATGGCCGGTGCTCGGGCAGCCGCCGAACTGCTGGCGCGGGCCTTTATGGTCCCCGGTCAGGCATGAGCGGTTTCGACTGGTCTGCCCTGATGCGGGCCGGGATGACCGGTCTGCGTCTGACGCCGGATCAGTTCTGGCGTCTGACCCCGGCTGAACTGCGACTGATGCTGGGGCAGGGCGCAGGGATGCCCTCGATGAACCGGGCGGGGCTGAATGCACTTTTGGCGGCCTACCCGGACAAAACACAAGGAGAGCGTGATGACGGATCGTGAAGGCTTGGAAGACCTGCAGGAGCGCAGTGAGGCGCTGGGCGACTCGCTGAGCGATGCAGCGTCAATGGCGGCGGCCTTTGACGGCCAGATGAAGCGGATCAGCGCCGCGTTTGAAGAGACCGGCAAGGACGTCGCCACGCTGGAACGCGGCATGTCCAGCGGATTGCGCAAGGCGTTCGACGGCGTGGTGCTGGACGGGATGAACCTGTCGGATGCGCTGGACGTGTTGAAAAATTCGATGATCCGCACGGCTTACTCGGCGGCGATCAAGCCGGTGACGGACCATTTTGGCGGGATGTTGGCGAACACTGTCGGTGGTCTGGTGCAGGGTCTTTTGCCATTTGCTGATGGCGGAAGCTTTTCGCAGGGGCGGGTGATGCCGTTTGCAAATGGCGGCGTTGTGAGCGGTCCAACCATGTTTCCAATGCGCGGCGCCACCGGGTTGATGGGCGAAGCAGGTCCCGAAGCGATCATGCCTCTGGCTCGTGGCCCGGACGGCAAGCTGGGCGTGCGCAATTCGGGCGGCGGTCGCGCGGTCAACGTCGTGATGAACATCACGACCCCGGATGTGCAGGGGTTCCGACGAAGTCAAAGCCAGATCGCGGCCCAGATGAGCCGCGCGTTGGGGCGCGGCAATCGCAACAGGTAACACGAGGGAGCAGGTCATGAATTTCCACGAAGTGAGATTTCCCGCCAGCCTGAGCTTTGGTTCGGTCGGTGGCCCCGAGCGGCGCACGGATATTGTGACGCTGGCCAACGGGTTTGAAGAACGCAACACGCCCTGGGCGCATTCACGGCGGAGATATGATGCCGGCCTGGGGATGCGTTCGCTGGACGATATCGAAACGCTGATCTCGTTTTTTGAGGCGCGGCAAGGGCAGATGTTTGGGTTCCGGTGGAAGGACTGGTCGGATTTCAAATCCGGCGCAGCAACGGCCGAAGTGGACAAGGCCGATCAGATCATCGCGCAAGGCGATGGCAAGACGACCGAGTTCCAACTGATAAAAACTTACAGCTCTGGCGGGTTCAACTACGTCCGCCCGATCATCAAACCGGTTCTGGGAACCGTCAAGCTTGGGCTTGAACAGGATGGCATGCGCGAAGGTGTGGATTTCGAGGTCGATCTGGCGCGCGGCCGGGTTATGTTCACGATCGCTCCCCCAGAGGATGTCGATATTACGGCAGGTTTTGAATTTGATGTGCCGGTTCGTTTCGACACGGACAAGATTCAGACCAGTGTGGCCAGCTTTCATGCAGGTGACGTGCCCAACGTTCCGGTGGTCGAGGTGCGTGTCTGATGAGTGGTAATAATCAGGCGCTGCAGGCCCATCTGCAAAGCGGTATGACGACAACTTGCCGGTGCTGGGCAATCCGGCGAACGGATGGGCAGGTTTACGGTTTTACCGATCACGATATGGAGTTGCGCTTTGACGGGCTGACGTTCAAAGCCAGCACCGGATTGACGGCGGCGGCGATTGAACAGGCCACCGGGCTGTCCATTGACAACTCCGAGGCAATGGGCGCGCTGTCCGATGCGGCCATCAAAGAAGACGACATCGAAGCAGGTCGGTTTGACGGAGCTCAGGTTCGCGCCTGGCTCGTAAACTGGGCCGCGCCCGAACAGCGTGTTCTTCAGTTTCGGGGCTCGATCGGTGAGATGCGTCGCGGCGGTGGCGCGTTTCACGCCGAATTGCGTGGCCTGACGGATCTGCTGAACCGGCCTTTGGGTCGGATCTACCAAAAGCCATGTACCGCAGTTCTGGGCGACGCTGCCTGCCGGTTTAAAGTGGCTGCGCCCGGGTTTCAGGCGGAGGCTGAGATCGTCAGCCTGACCGCTGGTAGCATACTGCAACTGAAAGGCGCCGAGGCGTCGGATACGGCATGGTTCGAACGCGGTCGGTTGGATGTGATTTCTGGCACGGCGGCGGGGCTTTGGGCGTCAGTCAAACAGGATGAGCGTATCTCAGGCGGGCGCAACGTGACGTTGTGGTCCGGGATCAGCGGCGGATTGACCGTCGGAGATCGCGTCCGGCTTACCGCCGGCTGCGACAAGCGCATGGAGACCTGCCGGAAGAAATTCAACAACCTTATAAATTTCCAAGGTTTTCCGGACTTGCCGGGCGAAGATTGGGTGATGGCTGTGCCGAAGAAAGACAATCCGAACAAAGGGGGCAGCAGGCGATGATGTCAGGCAGGCAAGACATAGTTGCAGAAGCGCGCAGTTGGTTGGGCACGCCCTACGTGCATCAGGCATCCGTAAAAGGCGCGGGGGCGGACTGTCTTGGATTGCTGCGTGGCGTCTGGCGCGCCGTGTTCGGAGATGAACCGGAAACGGTGCCGAGCTACAGCATGGACTGGTCAGAACCGCAGGGCGAGGAGCGGATGTGGGCCGCCGCACGTCGTCATCTGACGGCCAAATCGCCGGAAGAACTGGCAGCCGGGGACGTTCTGCTTTTTCGCATGCGCGATGGTGGCGTCGCCAAACACGTTGGCGTTGTCAGTGAAACTGGGGCGGTACCACGGTTCATTCACGCATATTCCGGGCATGGCGTTGTCGAAAACGCCTTGAGCGACCCTTGGCGTCGTCGGGTCGTCGCATGTTTCGCATTTCCGCTGGAGGTCGAGTAAATGGCTACGATTGTTCTTTCCGCAGCCGGGGCCGCCATTGGTGGCTCGATTGGCGGCACAGTTGCTGGTCTTTCCACCGCGATCATCGGTCGCGCTGTTGGGGCGACATTGGGTCGGGTCATCGACCAGCGGTTGATGAGCCAATCGGTGATGGGGGGCGGCAGCGAGGTTGTCGAAACCGGACGCCTCGACCGCTTCCGCCTGACTGAATCCGGAGAGGGCGCTCCGGTCACGACAGTTTTCGGGCGAATGCGCGTCGGCGGTCAGGTGATCTGGGCCTCCGATTTTCTGGAAACTCGAAGCACCAGCACGACAACACAGTCCTCCCGAGGCGGGAAAGGGTCGCGACGTCCAAGCTCGACCACAACAACTACGATCACGCACACTTACAGCTATTCAATTTCTCTGGCCATTGCGGTTGGCGCCGGGCAGATTTCCAACGTTTCGCGCATCTGGGCCGATGGTGAGGAACTGGAGCGCGCCGGGCTGAACATGCGCGTTTACAAAGGCACCGATGATCAGTTGCCGGACCCGCTGATCGAGTCTGTTGAGGGCACCGGCCAGGTTCCGGCGTATCGGGGCACGGCTTATGTGGTTATCGAGGACTTTCAGCTGGCCTCATTCGGGAACCGGGTTCCACAGTTTTCCTTTGAGGTGGTTCGGCAGGAGCAACCGGGATTACCCGATACGCCCAACGCCGTATCCCGGATCGTGCGCGGTGTTGCGATGATACCGGGAACGGGGGAGTATTCGCTGGCCAGCTCTCAGGTGAACTATTCCAAGGGTCAGGGGCAAAGCTGGGCCGCGAATGTGCATTCCGCCTCAGGTGTTTCTGATCTGGTCACCTCTACGCAGGCGTTGAACGCGGAACTGCCGGCCTGCGATGCGGTTTCGTTGGTCGTTTCCTGGTTTGGCGACGATCTGCGATGCGGTGACTGCAAAATTCAGCCAAAGGTTTTGCATAAGAAATTTGACGGCGAAAACATGCCGTGGAGCGTGTCGGGGGTCTCTCGCGCTGCTGCGCAGGTTGTTCAGATTGAAAACGACCGACCAGTCTATGGGGCAACTCCTGCCGACGCATCTGTGATTGAGGCGATCCGGCATTTGAAAAGCTCAGGTAAACGGGTGATGTTCTATCCGTTCATCCTGATGGACCAATTGCGAAACAACGGTTTACCTGACCCGTGGTCGGATGCCACCAATCAGCCGCATCTGCCGTGGCGGGGGCGCATCACGCTCAGCGAAGCACCGGGGCGCAACGGGTCTCCGGACAAGACTGCGGAAGCCGATGCGCAGGTGGCGCAGTTCTTTGGCCAAGCGCGGGCAAGCGATTTTTCCGTTGTCGATGGGGCCGTGACCTATACCGGCCCGCAAGAATGGGGTTTGTTCCGGTTCATTCTTCACTATGCGGCGCTCTGTAAGGCCGCTGGTGGTGTAGCGTCCTTCTGTATCGCTTCCGAGATGCGCGGCCTGACGCAAATCAGGGGCGCGAACGGGTTTCCGGCCGTGGCGCAGATGCGGGTACTTGCAGCCGAAGTGCGGAAAATTCTTGGGGCGGGTACCAAAATTGGGTACGCCGCCGACTGGAGCGAGTATTTTGGCTATAAGCCTGCGGACGCGGGCAATGACCGGTATTTCCATCTTGATCCGCTCTGGGCCGATGACAACATCGACTTCGTTGGGATCGATAATTACATGCCCCTGTCCGATTGGCGCGACGGCGAGGATCACGTCGACACCAAGGCGGGTGTGGACGCGATCTATAACCTTGATTACTTGCGCAACAATGTCGAAGGCGGAGAGGGTTACGATTGGTATTATGCCTCGCCCGAGGAAGCCAAGGCGCAGATCCGGTCCCCGATCGAAGACAAGGCGCATGATGAGGCTTGGATCTGGCGATACAAGGATTTGCGCAACTGGTGGTCGCAACCCCATCACGAGCGGATTGGAGGGGTACGGCAGGCCAATCGCACGGCTTGGGTACCGGGCTCGAAACCAATCTGGTTCACGGAACTTGGTTGTGCCGCCATCGACAAGGGCACCAACCAGCCCAATAAGTTTCTTGATCCGAAATCCTCGGAATCTAAGCTGCCGCGCTATTCGAACGGCCTGCGTGACGACTTCATGCAGGTGCAGTATCTGAAAGCGATTTTGGGCTATTGGTCCGACCCGAAAAATAACCCGACTTCAACGGCCTATGGTGGCCGCATGATTGATCTGTCCAACGCCTATGTCTGGGCCTGGGACGCGCGACCGTATCCAATCTTTCCAAACCTGCAAAGCCAATGGAGCGACGGCGAGAACTATCCCCGCGGTCACTGGCTGAACGGCCGGTCGGGCTCGCGCACGCTGGCGTCGGTGGTGACCGAGATTTGCCATGGGGCCGGAGTGACCGACATCGACACGTCGCGCCTGTATGGTGTTGTGAGGGGCTACGCGCTTGAGCAGGTTTCCGATGCGCGATCGGCCTTGCAACCGCTTATGCTGCGCTATGGGTTTGACGCGATCGAACGTGACGGCGTGTTGCGGTTTCAAATGCGCAATGGTCAGCGTGCGATTGCGTTGGATCAGGAGAGACTCGCCGTCAATTCCGACCTTGACGGTGGTATCGAACACCGCCGGGAAGCCGAAGCTGAAATGACGGGCCGCGTTCGCCTGCGCTTTGTGCAGTCGGACGCGGACCATGAAATCGTGGCGGAAGAGGCGGTATTGCCCGACACGCGCACCCATTCAGTGTCGGTCAACGAAATGCCCCTGTCCATTACGCGCTCGGAAGGTCGGCAGACTGCGGAACGGTGGTTGAGCGAGGCGCGGGTGTCCCGCGAAACCGTACGCTTTGCGCTACCGCCCTCGATGGGGCACATCGGTGCGGGGGATGTCATCAGCCTGACCGAGGGCGGGCAGGGCGCGCGGTTTCGGATTGACCGACTTGAACAGGCCGAAATGCAATTGGCTGATGCCGTCAGAATAGAACCCGGAATATATGTGCCGTCGGATCTGCCCGATGACAAGGTTTCCGCAAAACCCTTTGTTGCGCCGGTCCCGGTCTTGCCGGTGTTTATGGACCTGCCGCTGTTGACAGGTTCCGAAGTGCCTCATGCGCCGTACATTGCGGTGTCTGCGGACCCCTGGCCCGGAAGTGCAGCGGTGTACTCGGCAGCAAGCGACGAAGGTTATGCCTTGCAAGAGGTCATCTCGGGGCAGGCAGTCATCGGGTTCACAGAAACGCCCCTGCGGCGAGCCAGCGTTGGCGTATGGGACGACGGGGTGCCTCTGCGCGTCCGACTGGTCGCTGGCTTGCTGGAATCCCGCCCAAGGGACGCTTTGTTGAACGGGGCCAATCTGGCGGCAATTGGTGACGGCACTCCCGGAAACTGGGAGTTGTTCCAGTTTGCCAATGCCGAGCTTCAGGATCACGGCATTTACACTTTGTCCGGCCGTCTTCGCGGGCAGTTGGGAACGGACGCCGCCATGCCGGACGTCTGGCCTGACGGTTCAACCTTTGTGCTGTTGGACGAACGGGTCTTTCAAACCGGGCTGCTGCGATCAGAAAGGCGCGTGGCCAAACACTATCGTATTGGCCCCGGGACTCGAGGGTATGACGATCCGTCTTACATTCATCAGGTTCACGCATTCGACGGGAACGGGTTGCGGCCCTATGCGCCAGCGCACCTCATGGTTACGACGACCAGTACCGGCGACGAGCTGTCGTGGATACGCCGGACGCGGGTGGACGGCGACGACTGGGCCGGTTTGGACGTTCCGCTGGGGGAAGAGACCGAATCCTATCTGGTTAGAATCCGGGTTAACGGCGCAGTCACGCGCGAACACGTCTCCACGCAGCCAAGATGGATCTACACAACCGCAATGAAAATCGCGGATGGAGCAACCGGAGCTTATGAGGCTGAGGTAGCGCAGGTCTCAGCCAGTTACGGGCCGGGCCCGGCCGCACGTCTTTCGGTTGGCTGAGGCGATCATGCGTCCTGTTTTGCATGGCGATGTGAGTGCTGCGGCTCGGGTTCTGCTTAACGCGCCGCCCGCGGACCGAGAACGGCTCTGCGCCAGAATGATAGACGAAGCCCAACTGGCCGACGCACATGTCGGCCAGACGGGGCGTCTTCATCCGTTATTCGGAAATGGCTCTTTGATGGCGGCGGCGCGAAACCGGCAACTGGCCGACGAACCGAACTTTGATGATCTGCAGTATTGTCAGTGTTTTGAACTGGTTCTGCGGTGCCTGGTTCAATTCCACGTTACACGGAGGCGCAGCTGACGCATTTGCTGGCGGCAAGATTCAGGTTCAGGCGGCCAGCCCGGATCTCGTCACCGCAATCTTCGCAATGGCCGAACTCACCGTCCTTTATTCGGATCAGTGCCGCCAATAACCCGCGCGCCTCAAGATCCCGATTTGCCTGCTGTGCCTTGGCCATGGCCTGATTTTGCAGGGCATCCATTCGGCTCAGGCGTCCGACCGCCTGCTGGTCCAACTCGACTATCGACTGAGACTCATTTGCCAGCGCCGATTGCTCTTTCAGTTCCTCCAACCGCGCGCGTATTTGGGCTTCGAATTGCTCCAATTCAGATTCATTCATTTTCGTTACCCTGCGGTTCACGGGTTTGCGTTTGGTGATTTTCCGACTAAATGGCATTCTAGGCGCAGCAAAGGATGAAAAGCCATGTTGGAAACGCGCAGTCACGTGACCCCTGTCGATCCGGTTTGGGATCGTATCACGACCGAAGCTCAGTCGGCCGTCGAAAAAGAGCCATTGATGGGTGGGTTGGTGCATGCCTGTATTCTGCACCACCGCAGCCTCGAACGGGCGCTTTCGTATCGGGTGTCGGCAAAGCTGTGTTCGAATGAAATGTCCATGATGGTCCTGCGCGAGATCGTGGACGAAGCTTATGCCGACGATCCGTCGTTGATCGAGGCTGCGCGCGCAGACCTCATGGCCGTTTACGAGCGTGACCCGGCCTGCCATCGACTGTTGCAGCCGATCCTGTACTTCAAGGGATACCAGGCAATGCAAGCTTATCGGGTGGCCCATTGGTTGTGGCGCAAGGGACGGTACGATCTGGCCTATTTCTTCCAGATGCGGTCGTCCGAGATTTTCGGGATCGATATTCACCCTGCGGCCAGGATCGGCAAAGGGATCATGATCGACCACGCGCACTCGATCGTGATCGGTGAAACAGCTATTGTTGGCGACAATGTTTCGATGCTGCATTCGGTGACCCTTGGCGGGACCGGTAAGGAAGAAGAACAGCGTCACCCGACCATTGGCGACGGTGTGCTGATCGGCGCAGGTGCCAAGGTTCTGGGCAATATTGTAGTTGGCCATTGCAGCCGCATCGCAGCCGGTTCTGTTGTCCTGCAAGAGGTTCCTGCCTGCAAAACCGTAGCTGGAATTCCGGCGAAGATCGTGGGCGAGGCCGGGTGCGATCAGCCGTCGATCTCAATGGACCACATGCTGGGCAAGGATCAATAGTCCGAACCCTGAAAACGAAAAAAGCCGCCTCATGAAAGTAAGGCGGCTTTTTTCGTGCTTAAATTGTGGGGCGTTAGGCCAGCATAACCATCGGGTTTTCCAGGTTTTCCACGATGGCTTTGAGCAATTCGGCACCCAATGCTCCGTCGATGACCCTGTGGTCAACAGACATGGTGACCGACATGACAGTCGCCACGGTCAGCTCTCCATCGTCGCCGACTACCGGCTTTTTGACGCCAGTACCGACCGCGAGGATGCCCGCATGCGGCGGGTTCACGATGGCGTCGAAGTTGTCGATGCCAAACATGCCCAGGTTCGAAACCGCAAACGTGCCGCCCTGATATTCATGTGGGGCCAGCTTGCGCTCGCGCGCGCGGGCGGCCAGATCCTTCATCTCAGTCGAGAGCGCTGACAGAGATTTGGTGTCGGCATCCTGCAGAACCGGTGTAAACAGGCCGCCTTCGATGGCGACAGCCACGGCGACATCAGAGGGTTTCAGTTGTAGAACCCGGTCACCGGCCCAAACCGCGTTACAGGCGGGAACCTGTTGCAGCGCGTTTGCCACGGCTTTGATAATAAAGTCGTTGACGCTCAACTTCACACCACGGCCTTCGAGTTGCTTGTTCAACTGACTGCGGAACTTGAGCAGTGCGTCCAGCTTGATATCGCGGCGCAGGTAGAAATGCGGGATGGTCTGCTTGGCCTCGGACAAACGCGCGGCAATGGTTTTGCGCATCCCATCCAGCTTGATCTCTTCGTACTCGCGACCCTCGTACATCCGGGCAACGGCATCCGCAGATGGACCAGCAGGCGCAGCGGCCGGTGCAGCAGCCGCAGCAACGGGTGCCGGTGCCGCAGCCGGAGCTGTGGCCGTTGCACCTTCGACATCGGCTTTGACAATCCGCCCATGTGGGCCAGAGCCAGTGATCTGCGCAAGATCCAGACCTTTCTGAGCCGCAATGCGGCGGGCCAGAGGGGAGGCAAAGATGCGACCGCCATCAGCCTTGGCAGGTGCAGCCGGGGCAGGGGCGGGCGCCTCGGACGCCGCTGGCGCGGCAGCCTCGTTACCCGCGGCGGCAGGTGCCGCCTCGGGAGCCTTGGCTGGCGTGTTCGCGATATCGTCAGCGCTTTCGCCGTCTTCCAACAGAACTGCGATGACGGTGTTGACCTTGACCCCCTCGGTGCCCTCGGGGATCAGGATTTTGCCAATCGTTCCTTCGTCGACAGCCTCGAACTCCATCGTGGCCTTATCGGTTTCAATTTCCGCCAGCAGGTCGCCGGAGGAGACGGTGTCACCCTCTTTGACCAGCCATTTGGCAAGCGTGCCTTCCTCCATGGTCGGTGAAAGGGCGGGCATCAGAATTTCTGTAGGCATCTGTCTGTCGCTCCTTACCGGTAGGTCACTTGCTTTACGGCGGCGATCACCTCTTCGGTGGTGATCAGGGCCAGTTTTTCCAGATTCGCGGCATAAGGCATCGGTACATCTTTGCCAGTGCAGTTAATGACCGGCGCGTCGAGATAGTCGAACGCTTCCTGCATCACCACGGATGAGATGTAGCCGCCGACCGAACCCTGCGGCCAGCCTTCTTCGACCGTGACCAGACGGTTGGTTTTCATCACCGAGTTGATGATCGCGCCGGTATCCATCGGACGGATGGTGCGCAGATCAATCACCTCGGCGCTGATACCTTCTTCGGCCAGTTTGTCAGCGGCCTCGAGCGCGTATTGCATACCGATACCAAAGCTGACGATAGTGACGTCCGAACCCTCACGCCAGATACGTGCTTTGCCCAGCGGGACCGTCAGGTCATCCACCTGCGGCATGTCAAAGCTGCGGCCATAGAGGATTTCGTTTTCCAGGAACACGACAGGGTTGGGGTCGCGGATGGCAGATTTCAACAGACCTTTGGCATCAGCGGCCGAATAGGGCATGACAACCTTTAGGCCGGGGACCTGCATGTACCACGCCGCATAGTCCTGCGAGTGCTGAGCGGCCACACGTGCAGCGGCGCCGTTGGGGCCGCGGAACACGATCGGACAACCCATCTGGCCGCCGGACATATATAGCGTCTTGGCGGCCGAGTTGATGATGTGGTCAATCGCCTGCATGGCGAAGTTGAAAGTCATGAATTCGACAATCGGTTTCAGACCGCCAAAGGCCGACCCCACAGCGATACCGGTGAAACCGTGCTCGGTGATCGGGGTGTCGATGACACGCTTGCTGCCGAACTCGTCCAGCATGCCCTGGCTGATTTTGTAGGCACCCTGATACTCGGCGACTTCTTCGCCCATCAGGTAGACATCTTCGTCGCTGCGCATTTCTTCGGCCATCGCATCGCGAAGCGCTTCGCGCACGGTCTGTTGGATCATCGGCGCATCTGCAGGCCAGTCCGGGGACAGGTCTACTTTGGGCGCAGCTGGAGCGGCTGCGGCAGGGGCGAGGGCCTCAACCGCCGCAGGGGCGGCCTCGGCCACCGCTGCGGCTGCGGGTGCAGCCGCCGGAATGGCGGAGGCGTCCTCGCCGTCTTCAACCAGCACCGCGATGGGGGTGTTCACCTTGACCCCTTCGGTGCCTTCCGCGATCAGGATCTTGCCGACGATACCTTCATCAACAGCTTCGAACTCCATTGTCGCCTTGTCGGTTTCGATCTCGGCCATGATGTCGCCGGACGATACGGTGTCGCCTTCCTTGACCAGCCATTTGGCCAGTGTGCCCTCTTCCATCGTGGGTGAAAGGGCGGGCATGAGAATTTCGGTTGCCATGTCTTAATCGTCCTCTCAGGCGTAAATGTCGGTCCAGAGCTCTTCGACGGAAGGCTCGGGGCTTTCTTTCGAGAATTCGGCGGCCTGGTTCACGATCTCTTTGATCTCTTTGTCGATCGCCTTCAGGTCATCCTCGGTCGCATGTTTGCCGGCCAGCAGCAGCTCGCGCACGTGTTCGATCGGGTCGCTTTGCTCACGGACCTTCTGAACTTCTTCGCGGGTGCGGTACTTGGCCGGGTCGGACATCGAGTGGCCGCGATAGCGGTAGGTCTTGATTTCCAGAATGTAAGGGCCCTTGCCCGCGCGGCAGTGGGCGACGGCCTTTTCACCGGCCTCCTTGACGGCCAGAACGTCCATTCCATTGACGATCTCACCCGGAATACCGAAAGCTTCGCCGCGGTGGTAGATGTCCTTGGTCGAGGTCGAGCGCGCCTGAGCGGTGCCCATTGCGTATTGGTTGTTCTCGATCACGAACACCACCGGCAGGTTCCAGATGGCGGCCATGTTGAAGGTCTCATAGACTTGGCCCTGGTTCGCGGCGCCGTCACCGAAATAGGTGAAGGTCACGCGGCCGTTTTCCTTGTACTTGTCAGCGAATGCCAGACCAGCGCCCAGCGGCACCTGAGCGCCGACGATGCCGTGACCGCCATAGAAATGCTTCTCTTTCGAGAACATATGCATCGAGCCGCCCTTACCCTTGGACAGGCCGCCAATGCGCCCGGTCAATTCGGCCATCACGCCGCCCGGGTCCATGCCGCAGGCCAGCATGTGACCGTGATCGCGGTAGGAGGTAATGCGTTTGTCGCCTTCTTCTGCCGCAGCCTCGAGGCCGACAACAACCGCTTCCTGACCAATGTAAAGGTGGCAGAAACCGCCAATTAGGCCCATACCGTACAATTGACCGGCCTTTTCCTCGAATCGGCGGATCAGCAGCATCTCACGGTAATATTCGGTAAGTTCTTCCGCAGAAACATTTGGTTTCTTTGTGGTTTTTCGCGCAGCCATAGTGGCGATCTCCCCCTCTCGGCAAGATAGTTTAGCGTTAAACTATCTCATAAAGCATTTGATGCACTCTGGCGAGGGGAAATGTGACGCAGCGTTCGGTCGTGCAGATTTCGACGCGATTCTGAGTGTTTGCCTGTTGTGACGGTCGTGAAGAAAGGGTCAGCGAATGACAATCTCATCCGAACGGATCATACCCAGCACGGAACGCGCCTGTTGATCCAATAGGTCGAGGTCCAGATAGGTATCGGACAAACGACGTGTGAGATTTTCCATCTCGGCGATCTCAGCGTCAAGCTTGGCCAAGTCGCGCGACAGGGCGTCCCGTTCCGCTGCAATCTCGACCCGTCGGAACAGGCCATAGTCGCCCTGCACAGCGGCGAAGGTGAAATAAACACCCAGCATAAAAGCCACCATGAAGAATACAACTGCGCCCAAACCGGGCCGATGGGAACGGGACACTCTGTTTACCGCCGTATGAAGTCTGCCTCAATAACGTGCCCTTTTTCGAGCATCTGCCAGCACTATGTCACAGGTGATTCGGCTTGTGAATCCCTCGATTCGCACTTTTTGCAGTTCGACGAAAAAATGTGATCTTCTGCGGGCAGTGACCGCACGGATATCGCATCAACGCCAAGCGGCCAGTTCCTGATTTCGTTTCAGTGTCTGTTCTTCCATGCAGGCCCAATAGAACATCTGCGCAGCACTGCCATCGCTGCGTAGCTCGGGGTCACAGGTTGCATCCCTGCGTTTCAACCAGGCGCGCTGTTCGTTCAACAAGGCCTGACCGTTACCGCGCGTATCCGCCGCTGGTTTGATCTCTTTCCAGAGGCGGTTCAGCTCATTATCTGCGATTTCCCATTTCTCTTTGGCACAGAAAGTGGCGTCGATCTGAGTTTGGCCAGCGCAATGGGTTTGTGCGCCAGAAACAGAGGGCAGAAGGATGACAGCAAGGGCGGCAATGGCTTTCATGGCTCATCTCCCGGTTTGCGGAAGAATACCATGAATGCCGATTGCCAGCCAGAAAGGGGTTATTGGTCCAGTGCGGCGACACCGGGCAGCGTTTTACCTTCCATCCACTCCAGGAATGCGCCACCAGCCGTCGAGATGTACGAAAAGTCCTTTGCGGCGCCCGATGCATTCAGCGCGGCCACCGTATCACCGCCACCCGCGACGGAGACCAATTGGCCGGATCGAGTTAGTTCCGCAGCCTTCAGCGCGGCTGCGTTGGTGGCGGCGTCAAACGGTTCGATCTCGAAAGCGCCCAGCGGGCCGTTCCAGATCAAAGTCTGGCTTTTCTCAAAAATTTCGATGATTGCCGCAACGGTTTCAGGGCCGGCGTCCAGGATCATGCTGTCTTCCGGGCACTGATCGGCGGGCAAAGTCTGGTTGGGCGCGTGAGCTTCGAACTTCTCGGCGACGACGACGTCGAGGGGCAGGATGATCTGGCATCCAGTTGTTTTGGCTTTGGACAGGATCTCGGCGGCTGTGTCTTTCATCGCCGTTTCCGCCAGTGACTTGCCAACGTTCACGCCCTGCGCGACGAGGAAGGTGTTCGCCATCCCGCCGCCGATGATCAGGTAATCCACCTTTTCGATCAGGTTGCTCAGCAGGTCCAACTTGGTCGAAACCTTTGCTCCGCCCACAACAGCTGTAACGGGGCGATTGGGCGAGCCAAGCGCGGTTTCCAGCGCGCTCAGCTCTTGCTGCATCAGGCGGCCAGCACAAGCGGGCAGCAGGCGAGCCAGCGCTTCGGTCGAGCTGTGCGCGCGGTGTGCGGCCGAGAATGCGTCGTTGCAGTAGACGTCGCCCATTTTTGCCATGCCCGCAGCCAGTTCAGGGCTGTTCTTGGTCTCTGCGGCGTGAAAGCGGGTGTTTTCCAGCAAAAGCACTTCGCCAGCGCCCAGGTTCGCCGCCGCCGTTTCCGCCTCGATCCCGACGCAGTCATCGCCAAAACGCACTTTGGTGCCAAAAGCTGCCTCAAGCGTCGGAACAAGCTGCTTTAGAGACAGGTTCTGGCGACGTTCACCGCCCGGACGTCCGAAATGGGCCAACAGGATTGGCTTGCCACCAGCGGCCAGAATGTCCTTTACGGTCGGTACGATGCGCTCGATGCGCGTGGCGTCTGTGACCACCCCGTCGACCACCGGCACGTTGATGTCCACGCGCACCAGCACGCGTTTGCCGTTCAGGTCCATGTCGTCCAGTGTTTTCCAGCCCATCGCGCAATCCTCGACAAAAGTGAAATCCATTTAGGCGGTTCTTTTCCTGCATTTTGCCCTCAGGTCAATGCGTCACTTGGCATTCACGCGTCCCGCGCATAGTTATTTGCGCAAGACCAAAAGACAGGAGGGCCTCATGGCCGAGATCAAGGATCCCGAAAACACTATCATCGTCGAGCTGAAAGGCGGCAACGTCGTCATCGAGCTGCTGCCCGATGTGGCTCCGCAGCACAGCGCGCGGATGAAGGAACTGGCCCGTGGCGGTGAGTATGACAACGTGGCCTTCCACCGTGTAATCGACGGCTTCATGGCACAGACTGGTGACGTGCAGCACGGCGACATGGAAGACGGTTTCAACCTGCGCATGGCAGGCACCGGTGGCTCGTCACTGCCGAACGTTCCGGCCGAGTTCTCGAAGCTGCCGCATGATCGCGGGACACTGGGTGCGGCGCGCTCGCAGAACCCGGATTCGGCCAACTCGCAGTTCTTCATCAACTTCAAGGACAACCATTTCCTGAATGGCCAGTACACCGTTTACGGTCGCGTCATTGACGGGATGGAACATGTGGACGCCATTACCCGTGGCGAGCCGCCTGCGAGCCCTGACCGCATGATCAGCGTCAAGGTGGCAGCCGATGTATAAATTGGCCGCCGCTTTTGTCTTGCTGGCCAGTCCTGCGCTGGCCACTGGCTTGCAGGTCGAGATCGAAGGTGAGGGGGCCAACGGCACTGTCACTATCGACCTGTTCGATGATCTGGCTCCGAAGCATGTCGAGCAAATCTCGGCTCTGGCCGCCGAAGGCAAATATGATGGCGTGGTGTTTCACCGCGTGATCGATGGCTTCATGGCACAGACCGGTGATGTGGAATATGGCCGTCTGGGCGGCGACATGCGCCGCGCCGGAACCGGGGGATCGGACCGTCCTGACCTGCCGGCCGAATTCTCGGATTACGAATTTGACCGGGGTGTGGTTGGTATGGCCCGGGCACAGGACCCCAACAGCGCCAACTCGCAATTCTTCATTATGTTTGAACCCGGCCCGTTCCTGAACGGAGAATACACGGTTGTCGGTCAGGTGACTGACGGCATGGATGTGGTCGACGCGATCAAACGCGGTGAAGGGCAAAACGGCGCCGTGATCGGCCAGCCGGACGTGATGAAAAAAGTCTCTGTGACCGAGTAAAACCTATCGCCGGCGCAGTTTTGTGCCGGCGATTATCTGCGGTTAAGCGCGATACTGCAGCTTCATTCCGGGCAGGTTGGTATCAGGGCAGGTGAAACTAGTCACGTCCAGATCGCGTGGCTCAAGCTGAAGCAGCATGCGATAAATTCCGCCGATCAGCCCCGTTTTGTCCCGTCCAGATGGATTGAAGACAAGGATCACCCCTTTGGATGCAATCCTCAGTAGTTCTTCAACGGCTTCAGACCAGTCGCTCATGGGGGCATATGCGTCGAGGGCCTGAAAGCAGAACACATAGTCAAACGAGTCGTCTTCAAACCCGTAGGGGCGCGATCTGCCGTCGAAATTTTGAATGTCGACCCCGATTTCCGCATGGATTTCGCGGTATGCGTTGCCGAGGCTTAAAGGTTGCTCGGGGTCAAAGTAATCCCGGGAAGTGACCGAGTGCCCATAATGCCGCATCGCCTCGACAACGCCACACCCTCCTGCCGAGGGGTCCAGCACGCTGACAGGTGCTGTGTCGGGTTGCAAAAGCTCGGGAGCGGCGATGGCCACACGCGCCAGATCGCGCAGGATATTATAACCGCGAAACTGGTATTTCAGGGGAATGCCCGATGAAATGCGCTCACTCACCGGAATTGCGTAGGGGCGCAGGAACTCCTCGGGAAGTGCAATGCCCTGTTCCGAAAGAAATCGCGAAAGGATGCGGGTTCTGCGCAACCAGACTGTGCGACGGCCCAAACGCAGGGCTTTGCCGTCCTCTTCGCTGATGGTGGATGCGAACGCGCTGTATGCCTCTTGCTCGACCTTTGAATAAGCACGGGCAAGCGCAAAATTACCGGGGAATTCCGTCATGGCGGGTGAAAGTTCCTGTTGCCGTTGCCACCCATGCATAGCCGCAACCGATTGTCGGTGAAAGTGGGGGAATGGCTCGGCAGGCGCTGATAGCGCTGGTTACTCCTGAAAACACCGGGCAGGGTCCAAGGTATGCCCCCGGACCCTGAAGAAACCTGATCAGTCGTCGGTCGTCATCGCCTTCCAGATCAGGGCACCGATGGCCCCACCGATCAAAGGCGCGACCCAGAACAGCCAGAGCTGTGCCAGCGCTGGCCCATCCGCAAACAGGGCCACACCAGTTGACCGCGCCGGGTTGACGGAGGTGTTCGTCACTGGGATAGAAATCAGGTGGATCAGTGTCAGGCCAAGACCGATGGCGATCGGCCCGAAGCCCGCCGGAGCACCTGCTGACGTCGCGCCCAGAATGATGATGATAAAGAAGGCGGTCATCACGATCTCGATCACCAAGGCCGACGTGAGTGAGTAGCCTTCGGGAGAAGCCTCTCCATACCCGTTTGACGCAAAGCTGCCGACTCCTTCGAATCCCGGCGCGCCACTGACAATCAAGTAAAGTACGGCTGCCGCTGCAATTGCGCCGATGACCTGAGCAACCCAATAGGGCAGCAAATCCTTGGCTGGAAATCTGCCGCCTATCATCAGCCCAAGGCTAACCGCAGGGTTGAAATGCCCGCCCGAGATATGCCCGACCGCGAAGGCCATTGTCAAAACGGTCAGGCCAAAGGCAAAGGAAACGCCCAGCCAGCCGATGCCCACATCGGCAACGCCTGCCGCCAGAACCGCACTGCCGCAACCGCCCAGCACCAGCCAGAACGTGCCGAAGAACTCGGCCATGAGTTTTGATGACATAAAAAAATCCTCCAGAAAACACTGATTTAAGGTTAATTCAAAAAATACAATTTGTGAAACACTTGAAAACGAGGGACATTTTTTCTGTTTAAGTTATTTCTTTTGGGTAACTGCCTCAGTGGTTGATTTGTGCCCCGGCCGTTTGGGTTTCGACCCGATCCCCTTCAATACTTGCCCTTCTCTTTGCTGACTGATTTCGAGAGGAACGCTGTCGGATATGCGTCACTTTGCTGAAAAGAAAAATACAATGCTTGGAGCCACGCTTTTCTTGAGATGGTGTGAGTTTGAAGAAATTTTTTGAGCTAGATTGGAATAAGAAATGACAAAACGGATTCAACTGACGCGTTGCGCGCCTCTCTGCGCTGTTCTGGGTCTTGCTGCACCGATCCCGGCCTATGCTCAGCAACAGGCAGAAAGCGCGGGCGTGGATTTCTATCTTGGGTTGGCGTTCCGCAGTGTCTTTATATTCCCGCAGTCTGAGGTCTCAACCGAAGACGTACGTAGGCAAATTGCTTTGAACTATTTCGCGCTGATGTCTAACGCTGATATCGTGCTGTCTCATGCGGATTCCGTTGACTATTTGCGAGTGGTCTCAAACAAATATTCGTTTTCCGTGACCAAAGAACCGGCGCGATATGATCTGGACCGTGACGGTGTCGTCACGCAATCCGAGCTTGAGGTCTTCTGGTCCAAAGACGCCTGGAAATCAGCCGCTCACGAATACAAGCAAGGTGCAACGTTCGAAGCGGCGACGGAACGGTTTAAGGATAAACTTGGACAACAAACGGCTTACATCCGGGATCTCATGGGGGCCCCGGAAACCGGGGAAATCGTGGTTGATGACCCGCAAGGCGGCTATACCGGAGCGGAGGAAACGGCACAGCCGAAACCGGTCCCGTATCTGGAGGAGTTTGACACAGACGGGGATGCAGTTTTGACCTTTGAGGAGTTCACCGAACTGCTTTGGGCGGCAGCCACCGCCGCGGATTCAGATGGGGACGGCCTCTATTCAGACGATGAAATCAATCTGGTGCGCGAACGCTTTATTCTTGCCAATGGAGCGCTGGATGGGAACGGGGTCCGCTCCGTCTCGAGCTGGAAAAAGCGATGAGGGTTCGCGCCGATTTCTTCAGGTGACGCGGCCTTTCTATGTGAGTGCTGAATTCGGTACCTCAATTCCAGCTGACCGGGTCCAGGCGGAAGAGTTTGGACAGTTGTGCATATACGTCCGGTGCTTCGGCCTTTAACGCGCGGGGCTTCTCAAAGAACACTTCGACCGAGACGGCAAAGAACTCTTCATGTCCCGTCGCGCCGTATGCATCGATGACGGTATGCCGCCCGCTTTCTACGGCGCGGACAAGGTCGTCATAGGCGGTCAGAAAGACGCGTTCCCATTCGGCAAAGCTTTGTCCGTCGCTCAGGATGGGTACGCCGTTCGTACCGCCGGACATATCGTCGACCTGATGGGCGAATTCATGCAAAACAACATTCTGCCCGTCATGGTCGTTCAGGGCACCCAGCTTACTGTGTGTCCACGACAGGATGACAGGCCCGCGGTCCCAGCTTTCGCCGGTTCGCACGATTTCCTTTTCACTGACCACGTATCCTTCCTGCCTGCGCTGCCGCGATTTGAAGGCGTTCGGGTAGATAAGGATGGTCGTAAGATGGTCGTACCAGAGGTCGCTGTTGACGATCAGCAGGCAAGCCTGCGCGGCGATGGCCAGCTCCATCTCTTCTGTGACTTCAAGCCCGTCGCAGCCATAGAAGCGCACCTGATTCAGAAACAGGTTCACTTTGCCGTCCAGCTTGACGCGCAGGTCCAGTGGCAGGCGGCGGATAAGCGGCACCTGCTGTTCGACGATCATGCGTTGATGCTCTGTAAGCGGCGTGGACAAAAGCTGTTGCCGCGCCTGTGATTTGGACCAATGGCGATACAGAAAGAAGCCAGCGATAAGCGCAAGCGCAATAAAGAAAAACAGCATGGGGCTCACTATAGGGACCCGCCCGGCGGTTGGAACCGGAAATCCCAATCAGCCTCGACAAATGAAAAACGCCGCAGGCTTCCCCGCGGCGTTCGAAACTTTGGGTGGGTGTCAGCGTTACTGCTTGACTTCGGCCGCCGGATTCGCGCCCGACTTGCCGCTGCGGCCCGGGTTCAGAGGGTCGTCCTGACGCTGTACCGAACCTTCGAAATGCGCACCGCTTTCGATCGCGATTGTCTTGTGGATGATGTCGCCTTCGACGCGTGCGGTCGAGGTCAAACGGACTTTCAGACCACGTACGCGGCCAACGATACGGCCGTTGATCACGACGTCATCGGCGGTGACTTCGCCTTTGATGGTTGCGGTTTCGCCAATGGTCAGCAGATGGGCGCGGATGTCGCCTTCGACTGTGCCTTCAACCTGAATGTCGCCCGATGTCTTCAGGTTGCCCGTGATGTGCAGGTCCGAGGACAGAACCGATGCCGGTGGCTTGGGCTTGGGCGCGGTGCTGGCCTTGTTTTCTGCCGGTGCAGGGGCCGCCGGTGTCGCCGGTGCAGCGGGTTTTGCCGCCTCAGGGGCAGTGGACGCGGGCTCGTTGATTTTGCTCTTAGAAAACATTTCTCGCAGCCTTGATGTAAGTCATTGGGTTAACAGGTTTTCCGTTCACGCGAACTTCATAGTGCAGGTGCGTGCCGGTCGACCGTCCGGTGCTACCCATATCAGCAATATGATCCCCGCGCGAGACCCTTTGACCAACCTTCACACGTATCTTCGTGTTATGGGCATAAAGTGTCTCAATTCCGAACGCGTGCTTGATTTTTACCAACCGTCCGAACCCGGACTGCCAGCCGGCGTGAGCGACCACACCGTCGGCGGTGGCAAAAATGTCGGTGCCATGGGCACCTGCGAAATCAGCGCCGTTATGCATGCGACGACCACCTGTCTTGGGGTCGCGGCGCGTCCCGAAACCGCTCGTGAATCGCACGACGGAATTAACAGGGCTTGCAAACGGCGCTTTCTCTGCTGCAATTCGATACAGATTCAGCTGATCCATTTGCTGCAGCAGAGTATTCGCGCGGATCTCGTCGGGGGTCAGTTCCTCACCGCGCGTGCTAAAAGAGATTGGGGTTAGGGGGCCGCCCATGCCGCTGTAGCCGCGGCGGACTTCTTCGATAATGCGGTCGGTGGGCATACCGGCCTGACGGAACATCTTGTCCAGCGGTTCCACCGAGATCACCATCGCTTCTTCAAGCTGACGGAAGATTTCGTCGCTGCGTTCCTGCATCAGCCGGATTTCCAGCTCAAGGTCGTCGCGCTGCTCCAGCGCGTTCTTGGCATTTGCCGCGATCTGATCCCGTTCCTCGGCGGTGCGGGACAAGGCCTCGGTCATAAAGTTCATCTGCTCGGGATTGGCAACGGCGGCCATGTACATGTCGCCTTCGCCAGCTTCCTGCTGCAGCGTGACCAATTCTGTCCGGGCTTCTTCGCGCTGTTTCATGGTGGCGCGCAGTGTGGTCTGGATGACTTCGATCCCGGTCTCAAGCTCACGGCGGCGGTTTTCCGATGCCAGCAATTCTGACTGCATGGCCGAAATCTGCTCAAGCGCTGCGTTAAACCGGTCCTGAGCTGCCAGAGCCTCTTGCGCGCGCATATCCCGTTCTGCAGACATGATATTCAGGCGTTCCTGATAGGTCGCCTGATCGCGTTTTGCCTGTTCTCGGAAATTCCCCGAGCCGATGCTGTCCATCAGCAGAATGGCTGTCGCTACTGCCGTCCAGGCGACGAACAGCCCGACACCGGCAACGGCCACGATCTGCGTTTCCGAGCTGAGCCGGATGAATCGCGTATCGTTGTCTGATTTCAGAAATACACGGCGTTCAGGAAAATGCCGCTCAAGCAGTGAGTGTAGTTTGATTGCCAGACGTGTTCGCACGCGTCTTACCTCTCCATCCCCAAAGATCGGGCCGGTCGTGAGTGATAGCCGTCCCTTGGGCGAAGTGCATAGATGGAGAGGGGGCTTTGGGCAAGTTTGTTAACCAGCCGACCCTGCGTTAGCGGATTTTACCGCCAATTCTAGGCGGGAAATTGCCGATAACGTCAACTTGCGCAGGTTTATTGCGCTTGTCCGGGCGGAGGCAGGTCTTCGGTGAGAGGCCAGTAGAAATCCGGCGGCAGCCCTGCTTCGGCGCGCTTTTCCTCATTGAATGGGGGCTTGAGGACGCCGTGGAAGTAACGGCGCACAAGTTCGTGGAACACGTCTTTGGGGTCGGCGTTTTCGCGCCCGCAAAGGAAATGGAACCATTTGGACCCGTAGGCCACATGGCCAACTTCTTCGGCATAGATGACCTCAAGCGCGGCAATCGCCTGTTCTTCTTTGGCCTTGCGGAAGATGTCGATCATGCCGGGTGTCACGTCCAGCCCGCGCGCCTCAAGCACCATAGGGACAACGGCCAGTCGGCCCATCAAGTCCTCTGTCGTGTCCTCGGCTGCGCGCCACATGCCGGCATGCGCGGGCAGGGCACCATAATGGCTGCCCATCTGTTCCAGACAATCGCAGACCATTTCGAAATGCCGCGATTCTTCTTCGGCGCATTTGACCCAGTCGTCGTAAAAACCAATCGGCATCGGTACGTGGCCAAAGCGTGCGATGATGTCCCAATGCAGGTCCACGGCGTTCAGTTCGATATGCGCAACCGCGTGCAGTAGGGCGATCCGCCCTGCCTCGGTTCCCGGGCGGCGTTTTGGCACGTCGCGCGGTGACAGCAATTCGGGCTCGTCTGGGCGGGCAGGGTTTAGCGGCGGAGACGCCGTTCCGACCTCAATCGCGGGCGCGTCGCCTTTTCGCGATGCAAACCAGGCGGCGGCATGCCGCTTGGACAGGGCGGTCTTTTCCCGGCCGTCCGCTGTTGTCAGGACTTCGGTCGCCATCTGGGTCAGTGTTTTGGACACCGCGTTGTCTCCGCTGATCTGGGTTGGCGGCTCTTAAACCGGATGGCGACCGTGGTCGAGAGGGCTAAAGTGCGCGCACGGCCTCAAGCACCTCATCCACATGGCCGGGGACTTTGACCTTGCGCCAGACCCTGGCGATCTTGCCGTCGCTGTCGATAAGGAAGGTCGAGCGCTGAATGCCCATCGATTTCTTGCCGTACATGTTCTTTTCGACCCAGACGCCGTAATCGTCGCAAACCGTTGACCCTTCGTCCGACAGCAGCGGCGTTGTCAGGTTGTGCTTGGCAACAAATTTGTCGTGCTTGGCAACACTGTCCCGCGAGATGCCGAAAACTTGAGCGCCCGCGTCGGCAAAGGCCTGAAGTTGTTCCGAGAAACCGATGGATTCCTTGGTGCAGCCCGGCGTATCATCACGGGGATAGAAAAACAGCACGACGGTGCCGCCGCGCAGGTCCGAAAGGGTAACCTCGCCGCCTCCGTCGCGGGGTAATGTGAAATCAGGGGCGATGTCTGTAACGTCGGGCATTGGAAACTCCGCTAAAGGATTTTAAGTGCTGCCCGGCATAATAGGGCGACGCGAGCGGGTTGAAAGACGTGGATAAAAATTTGGTTCAGCACGAAGACGCAAGTGCCGACCGGCCACAAAAGCCTGTGCGCCGCCGGTCACGTCGCCGTATTGCCGCGCGTTGGGCCATCGTAACCGCGTTGTTCCTGTGTCTTCTGGCCGGTGCCGGTTGGTTTTTTCTGATCGGCAAACAGTTGCATGCGCCCGAATGGGTGCGGGAAAGGGTCGAAGCGCGCCTTGAGCAGAGCCTTGGGGGCCTGAAATTCACGTTCGGGGATGCCAGCTTTATCGTCAACGAGAACTGGCGCCCGCGAATCCGGTTGACGGACGTGACGATCAGCGATGCCGCTGGTCGACAGATCGCTCAAGTATCCGAATTGCGGACCCGGTTGTCGATGCGCGGCCTGTTGCGCGGTCAGATACGGCCCCGGCGGATTGTTTTGCTCGGCGCGCAAATCGCACTGACCCGAGGGGAGGACGGTGCGCTGTCGCTGACCGTGGGGTCGGGAAGCACTCCGGTCCAAAAGGCGCCGACGCTGGCTCAGCTCATCGAGGAATCCGACGATGTGTTCCTGTCGCCGATCCTGTCGGGATTGCGGTCAGTCGATCTGGAATCCCTGACACTGGATTATCAGGACCTGCGCCTGGGGCGGGCCTGGGTATTTGACGGAGGTCATATCTCGATCACTCGAGAGGGCGATGAAATGCGTCTCGCCACCGGGTTCTCGGTTCTGACCGGGCGCGATTACGCCAGTACGATCGAGGCAAATTATACCAGCGTACTTGGTACCCCTCAGGCCACGTTTGGCGTTTCGATCACTGATTTGCCATCCGAGGATATCGCCGGTCAAAGTCTGGCGCTGTCCTGGCTGCAGGTGCTGAAAGCACCGATTTCAGGCGCGCTGAGGGGCAGTGTCGACGGTCAGGCCGCACTGGGTCCACTTTTTGCGACGCTGAACCTGGGTGAAGGCGTGCTGCAACCCACTCCGGAAACGCCACCCATTCGCTTTGACTCGGCCCGGGCCTATTTCACCTATGACCCTGCGCGGCAGGTTCTGGACTTCAATGAGGCTTCGGTTGTCTCCGACCTTGGCGCGGTGCAGGCCGAGGGCAAAGCGTTTCTGAACGGTATTGAGAATGGCGTTCTGGAGAGTCTTACGTCTCAGCTGACATTGAACAGTATCGACATCTACCCGGGCGGCCTGTTTCCGGAATCGCTTGAAACGGCGCGGGCGGATCTGGATTTTCAGATGAAACTGGCACCGTTTGAGTTGCGGTTGGGTCAGATGACTATCAAGGACACCCACCACGAACTTCACGCTACGGGAAAACTGATCGGTCAGCCCGACGGCTGGGTGGCGGAACTGGATGCGCAACTGGACAAAATGGGGTCGGAAAACCTGTTGAGGTATTGGCCCGAGCGGCTGGCACCGAACCCCAGGAAATGGGTGTCCGAAAACCTGTTCAAAGGTCAGTTTTCGGATGTCGAATTCGCGCTCCGGGTAAGACCCGGCAGCAAGCCGGATCTCTATCTCGGCCTTGGGTTCGAGCAGGCCGAAATCAGATTTGCAAAAACCCTTCCACCGATTGAAAACACGCAGGGGCGTCTCAGCCTTTTGAAAGACCGTTTCACCGTCACTGCAGAAAGTGGCGTCGTTATCGCCGATCAAGGTGGTCAGGTGGATGCGTCCGGAACTTCTTTCATTATTCCCGACACGACAGCTAAGGGGGCAACGCCCGCAGTTGCACGGATCAAGGCGCAGGGAAGCGTGGAGGCGGCATTGTCACTGCTGGACCGCCCCCCCCTAAGCCTGATGACCAAGGCCAATTTGCCGGTTGATCTGGCGGCAGGTGAAGTGAACCTTTCCGGCACCCTGTCGCTGCCTTTGAAAAAGGGGCTGAAATTCGAGGATACCGAGTTCCACTACACCGGTGATATCGATGATGTTCAAAGTGACAAGCTGGTTCCCGGCTATTCTGTCAGCGCGGATCAGCTCAACCTGTCCGGAAATCAAACCGAAGTGAAAATCGACGGCTCCGGGCTGTTTGGGCAGGTCCCGATGCAGGCGGCGTGGCGTCAGCCAATCGGTGGAGCCGGGCCGCAACGCAGTGAGCTGACTGGCCAGATCGAACTGTCTCCGCTGTTGATGGCCGAACTGAAAGTTCCGTTGCCCTCGGGCATGCTGACCGGAAAGGGCACGGCGGATATCACGGTGGGTATCGGCGCGGATGAGCCTGTCAAATTGTCCGCGACGTCGAATCTGGCCGGGGTCGGTCTTGCGATCCCGGAGCTTGGTTGGCGAAAGGGGACAGGCACGACCGGCACGATGGCCTTGGACGCGACGCTGGGCAAACAGCCCAGAGTGGATAATCTGACATTGGACGTGGCCGGTTTACGCAGCACGGCAACAATCTCGTTCAAAGACGGCGGTCAGTTCGACCGGATGCGGTTCAGCTCGTTCGACCTGGGCAACTGGCTCGCGGTTCCGGCAGAACTGATCAACACCGGTGGCCCTGTTCCCAATATCGTCGTTCAGGGCGGTGTCATGAATCTGGGTCGCGCAACCTTTGGGTCAGGGGGCGGCGGAGGTGGTGGTTCTGGCCCCGGTCCAAGGATCGATGTCCTGCTGGATCGGCTTCAAGTGACCGAAGATGTGTCCCTCACCGGGTTCAGAGGTGTTTTCCAAACCACCGGGGGCGTCAACGGAACGTTCTCGGCGCAGGTGAACGGCGGTGCTTCGGTCAGCGGTCAGGTGTCGCCACGTGGCGGGCGCAGCGCGGTCGACATAAAGTCGAACGATGCGGGTGCCGTATTGCGGTCGGCTGGCGTGATCACGCAGGCGCGGGGTGGAGGGCTGGATATGAAGCTCGAACCGGTGAACGCGCCGGGGAACTACGACGTGATCCTGAAGATCGTGAACACGCGCATAACCGATGCCCCCGCGATGGCCGCGCTGCTTGATGCCATCAGCGTTGTTGGTTTGCTGGATGAAATGACCGGGCAGGGGATCTTTTTCTCGACGATCGAAAGCCGTATGCGGATCACGCCGACCGAGATCAAGGTTCTCAGCGGCAGCGCCGTCGGTCCGTCGATGGGGCTGTCCTTTGATGGAACGATAGATACGGTTGCCGGTATGCTGAACCTGCGCGGTGCGATTTCTCCGATCTATCTGGTGAACGCGATCGGAAGTGTGTTCACCAAAAAGGGCGAGGGCGTCATCGGCTTTAACTACAGCCTGACTGGGCCGCTGACAAAGCCGAGAGTGTCGGTAAACCCGCTTTCGGGACTTGCGCCTCTGTTCTTGCGAAACCTGATGCGTGCACCAGCGCCAACCGTATCGGACGGACCCAATGCGCAGCCGACAAAACCGGATGAGCCGAAAAAGACCTATGGCTCACCTCCCAAAGACCATTGAATGGGCTGTTGCTGAATCCGGTACGTCCTTGTATGGCGCGGCCATGAAACTCAGCGACTTTGATTTCCACCTGCCCGAAGACCTGATCGCCACGCGCCCTGCCAACCCGCGCTCATCCGCGCGCCTTCTGGTGGCCGAAGGTGACGCGATTTCGGACGCGCATGTGTTTGATCTGCCCGACTGGCTGCGTCCCGGCGACCGTCTGGTGCTGAACGACACGCGCGTCATCCCTGCGCGCCTGAACGGTCGGCGCCATCGGGACAGCGCACAGGGGCCGGTTTCTGCAGCCATCGAGGCAACATTGCTGGATCCACAGG
This sequence comes from Ruegeria sp. Ofav3-42, assembly GCF_022347725.1. Lineage (GTDB taxonomy): Bacteria > Pseudomonadota > Alphaproteobacteria > Rhodobacterales > Rhodobacteraceae > Ruegeria. Next base: position 79,001 of record NZ_JAKRGB010000011.1, on the reverse strand, counting down.
CCGATGGCACGTGGGCTGCGCTCATTAAGCCGCTGAAAAAGGTGAAATTGGGCGAGGACATTCAGTTTTCGGATCAACTGAGCGCGTCTCTGGAGCGTGTCGATGATGGTCAGGCATATTTGAGGTTCAACCTGTCTGGCGACGACTTTGATGCCGCACTTGAACAGGCCGGGGCAATGCCTTTGCCACCGTACATCGCCGCTAAACGACCGGCGGATGAGCAGGACAAAACGGATTATCAGACGATCTGGGCGCGGAATTCGGGCGCGGTTGCGGCGCCGACGGCGTCGCTTCACTTTGACGAAGCGCTGGTGCAGGCGCTGGGCGCGCGTGGTGTCGAAATCAGCCACGTTACGCTACATGTGGGCGCGGGCACATTCCTGCCGGTCAAGGTCGAGGACGTGACCACGCACAAAATGCACGCTGAATGGGGACGGGTCAGCACTACCGCCGTTCAGGAAATTCGCGCGACCAAAGCCGCCGGCGGACGGGTCATCCCGGTGGGCACCACAGCCCTGCGACTGATTGAAAGCGCGGCGCGCTCTGGTGAGATCGTACCTTGGGAAGGTGACACCGATATCTTCATCTATCCCGGCTTTCAGTTCCACGTGACCGATGCGCTGATGACCAATTTCCACTTGCCGAAATCCACTTTGCTGATGCTGGTCTCGGCCCTGATGGGGCAGGAGCGTATGCGTCAGGTCTATGCGCATGCCATTGAACAGAAATTCCGGTTCTTCTCTTATGGGGATGCGTCGCTTTTGATCCCGTAAGGGACGTGTTGTCGGGATCGAATCTTTCCAATGTCGTAGACAAGCATGACCAAAGCCGTTTTTGATTGCAGAACGGCGTCATAGTCTAGGTCGGAAATTTTCGGAGGCCCCAATGATTCAGGTCCTTTCCAGCGCGTGGGCGCTTTTGCTTGGTATGGGCCTGTTGATGGTCGGCAACGGCCTGCAAGGGACGGTTCTGGGTGTCCGTGGCGAGATCGAGGGCTTTTCGACCCTACAGATGTCCTTTGTGATGTCGGCCTATTTCATGGGTTTTTTAGGCGGCTCGCGCCTTGCGCCTGAAATGATCCGGCGTGTTGGGCATGTGCGGGTCTTTGCGGCGCTGGCGTCATTCATTTCCGCCGTCATGATCCTCTACCCGCTGATGACGGACCCAATTGTCTGGATTTTAGGCCGTGTCGTTATCGGCTTCTGCTTTTCCGGTGTTTATGTGACTGCGGAAAGCTGGCTGAACAACGCCGCCAGCAACGAAAACCGCGGTCAGGCGCTGTCACTTTATATGATCTTCCAGATGACGGGCATTATCAGCGCTCAGGGGCTGGTTTTGCTGGGTGACCCGGCCGGGTTCGATACCTTCGTCATAGCATCCATATTGGTTTCGGTGTCTTTTGCACCAATCCTTTTGTCCATCTCGCCGACGCCTGCGTTTGACACGACGAAACCGATGACCCTGCGCGAGTTGTTCGGGTATTCGCCGCTGGGCTGCGTCGGTATGTTCCTGCTGGGCGGCGTTTTCTCGGCTCAGTTTGGCATGGCGTCGGTTTATGGCGCCCGTGCGGGCCTGACGCTGGTCGAGATTTCGACCTTTGTTGCAGCTTTCTATATCGGTGCTTTGGTTCTGCAATACCCGCTGGGCTGGATGTCGGATCGGATGGATCGCCGTTTCCTGATTATGCTTGTTGCTGGTGTCGGGGCGTGCGCGGCCTTTGTGGGCATGGTATTCGGCGTGACATTCCCGCTGCTGCTGGTGTCGGCCTTCGTGATTGGCGGAATGTCGAACCCGCTTTATTCCTTGCTGATCGCCCATGCGAACGACTTTCTGGATCATGAGGACATGGCTGCCGCCTCAGGCGGGCTGTTGTTTATCAATGGTATGGGTGCGATCGCGGGTCCGCTGATTACCGGTTGGCTCATGGGGGACGCTATTTTCGGCCCCCCCGGCTTTTTCCTGTTCATTGCGGCGCTGCTTGCGACGATGGCCGTTTACGCTCTGTACCGAACGACACAGCGGGCTGCGATCCCGATCGACGAAACAGGAACCATGTCTCCGGTCTATCCAACGGCGTCTCCGGTTGCGGTCGAAGTCGCGCAAGAAGTGGCCATCGAAGCCGCCGAGGCCGAGCAGGAAACGCAAGATGTTGCCTAGGACACAAGTTTATGTCGCAAGTGTTGCAATATTTTACTGTAACAACTCTGTAAAACGTTCTTAAATGACCTTACGTCCCCTGGGGTGGGAAACACGACGGAGTTAAGGGCATGGTAGGTCCTGAAATTGTATTGAGTTATTGGTTAGACGAAGTTGGTCCGAAAGGTTGGTATCCGCAGAATGACGCCTTGGACGCTGAAATTCGCGAAAGGTTCTTGACCACTTGGGAAGCTGCAAATGAAGGCAAGTTTTCCCTTTGGTTGACATATCCCAGCGGAGCATTGGCTTACATCATCCTGATGGATCAGTTCCCACGCAACATGTTCCGCGGCAGCGCAAAGGCTTTTGCTTCAGATCGCGCGGCATTGTCGGTGGCGAAATGTGCAGTGGACAAGGGTTGGGATCTCAAGATCGACGAACCGGCCCGACAGTTCTTCTATCTGCCAATGATGCATTCGGAAAACCTGTGTGACCAGGAGCGCTGTGTGCGCCTGATGTGTCAGAATATGACCAACAGCGACGATGGTAATCTTTTGCACGCACGGGCACATCGCGAAGTGATCCGCAAGTTCGGTAGGTTCCCGTATCGCAATGACGCACTGTCACGGCCGATGACCGAGCACGAAGCCGCCTATGTCGACATGGGCGGATACGGCTCGACGGTACGCGAACTGCAGGCAGCCGGCTAAGACGTCGGCTCACAGCCTCGGATTGCAATGATCCGGTCGGCTATAATGTCGGCCGAATTTTCTATGGCAGCGTTTATCAATTGGTCTGGAGACTCGGTGATCTCTGAGATCCTTGTTTGAGTGGCTTGCAGGTTAGCTTCCAGCCCGTCCAATTTTGCCAAACTCTCTGAAATCTTCTGGGCGGTTACGCTGTTGGCGGCGGTTTCCCCAAGCTGAAGGGAAGACAGGTCGCTGCGCAGAGCCGTCAGTTCGCCTCTGACCCCCTGAACTTCTTCTTTCAAAGGCGCAACGATCTGAACCTTTTCGGCGAATGTGCCTGTGATGTCGCCGACTGTCGATGCCAGCTTCCACCCCAAAAACAGGCACAACGCGACCAGTATGAGTGTGGCGTTCAACAGAGCAAGCAGCAGATCTTTGAGCGTTTTGGCCATGGTAAGCCTTTCGAATGACTTGGGTTTCGCAAAGTCCGGGTAGCGCCGGCACCTATGTTCTAGCCATTCGATCACGCGCGGTATAGGCTGAATTCAGCGCACTCTGCGCCAGTTTACCCTGCGTCGCTTTTGTCGCGGGAGCAATATATTGATGCATTCGGGGAAATAGTTTAATGGTAAACTAATTTCTGAATCGACCTGCGCCGAGAGGGAAACATGGCAGCACAATCTTTTGATCTGATCGTAATCGGCGCCGGTCCGGGCGGCTATGTAGCTGCAATTCGCGCAGCCCAGCTTGGCCTGAAGACGGCCGTGGTCGAGCGTGAGCATCTGGGCGGCATCTGCCTGAACTGGGGGTGTATCCCGACCAAGGCCCTGCTGCGTTCGTCCGAAGTGTTCCATCTGATGGAGCGCGCCAAGGATTTTGGCCTGAGCGCCGACAAGGTCGGTTACGATCTGGATGCGGTCGTGAAACGTTCGCGCGGTGTTGCCGCGCAGCTGTCGGGTGGCATTGGTCATTTGTTGAAAAAGAACAAAGTGACCGTTGTCATGGGCGCGGCGACGATCCCTGCAAAAGGCAAAGTCACGGTCAAAACCGATAAAGGCACCGAGGAACTAACGGCCAAGAACATCGTTCTTGCCACCGGTGCGCGCGCGCGCGAACTGCCAGGGCTCGAGGCCGATGGCGATCTGGTCTGGACCTACAAGCATGCGCTGCAGCCGCCGCGGATGCCGAAAAAGCTGCTGGTCATCGGGTCTGGTGCGATCGGCATCGAATTTGCCAGCTTCTACAATACGTTGGGCGCGGACACGACCGTGGTCGAGGTGATGGATCGCGTACTGCCGGTTGAAGATGCCGAGATCAGTGCTTTGGCCAAGAAAGCCTTCACCAAGCAGGGCATGACTATCATGGAAAAAGCGATGGTCAAACAGCTGGACCGTGGCAAGGGTAAAGTTACCGCACATATCGAAGCGGGTGGCAAAACTGAAAAGCACGATTTTGATACCGTGATCTCGGCCGTTGGAATTGTGGGGAATGTCGAAAACCTCGGGCTCGAAGCTTTGGGCGTCAAAATCGACCGTACCCATGTAGTGACAGATGAGTTCTGCCGCACAGGCGTCGATGGTCTGTACGCTATCGGCGACATCGCCGGCGCACCCTGGTTGGCGCACAAGGCCAGCCACGAGGGCGTGATGGTCGCGGAATTGATCGCGGGCAAGCACGCCCATCCGGTTAAGCCTGAGAGCATCGCGGGATGCACCTATTGCCAGCCCCAAGTAGCATCGGTGGGCTATTCCGAGGCTAAGGCCAAGGAACTGGGCTACGACATCAAAGTTGGCCGGTTCCCGTTCATTGGCAACGGAAAAGCTATTGCATTGGGCGAGCCTGAGGGCCTGATCAAAACGGTCTTTGACGCAAAAACCGGCGAGTTGCTGGGCGCGCACATGATCGGCGCAGAAGTCACTGAATTGATTCAGGGTTATGTGGTCGGCCGACAGTTGGAAACCACGGAAGAAGACCTGATGAACACAGTCTTCCCGCATCCGACGCTGTCAGAGATGATGCATGAAAGTGTGCTGGACGCTTACGGGCGTGTGATTCACATGTAAGGGAAGGGGCTTTGCCCCCGCCGCCTTCGGCGACTCCCCCGAGGTATTTTCAGCCAGATGAAGCAAGAGATCCTTACTTCATCTGGCCTCAAATACCTCGGAGCGCGAGGCAGAGCCTCGCAAAGTGTTTTTACTTGTTCAAAGCATCCAGAATGCGCGCCCATGAGCGGATGCCCTTGTGGAAGCTTTTGACATCATACTTTTCGTTCGGCGAGTGGATGGCGTCGTCGTCATTGGCATACCCAACCAGCATGGAATCCAGTCCCAGAACGCTGTCGAAATAGCCAACCACTGGGATCGAGCCGCCCATGCCAGTGAAGACGGCCTCGCGGTCCCATTCATCTGATAATGCGCCGCGCGCGGCTTCGAATTCTGGACGGTCGAGGTTCATGACCGACGCAGCCGCACCTTCCAAATCGTTGTCCCAAACAACTTTCGCGTCAGGTGACAGGCGGTCTTCGACGTGTTTGCGGATCTTGTTGCGCAAGGAATCGGGCTCCATGTCGCCGACGAGACGGCAGGTGATCTTGCAGTGGGCTTCGGACGGAATCACGGTTTTCGAACCCGCGCCGTTGTAGCCGCCCCACAAACCGTTCACTTCCAGTGTCGGACGCGCCCATTGCTGCTCCAGTGTGGAATATTCTTTTTCACCATGCGGCTGCGAATAGCCAACGGAATTCAGGTATTCCGCTTCATCAAACCCGCAGTTTTCCCACTGGCGAAGTTGCTCGGCGGGCACTTCGTGCACACCTTCATAGAACCCTTCTACGGCCACGCGCCCTGTTTCGTCGTCATAGAAGGAGGCGACGATTTTCGACAACTCACGCAGCGGGTTGAGGCCAGGGCCGCCGTAGTGCCCGGAATGCAGGTCGATGCGCGGGCCGACGATGGTGAACTCATCCTTGAGCATACCGCGAAGTTGCGAGGCGATGGAGGGCACGCCGCGTGAGACCATCGAGGTATCGCAGACCAACGCAAGATCAGCCTTCAACTCGTCCTTGTTGGCTTCGAGGAACGGCACAAGTGAGGGCGAGCCGGATTCTTCTTCGCCTTCGAAGAAGAATGTGATGCGGCAGGGCAGGGTGCCGTGGATCGCTTTCCACGCGCGGCAAGCTTCAACGAAGGTCATCAACTGGCCTTTGTCGTCCGACGATCCGCGGCCGCGGATCACCTGTCCGTTTTCGGTATCTTCCAGTGCCGGATCGAACGGGTCGCGGTTCCAAAGCTCTAACGGATCAACGGGTTGGACGTCGTAGTGACCGTAGAACAGGACATGAGGTCCATCGCCTTCTTCACCTACATGGCCAACGACCATCGGATGGCCCGGGGTTTCGCGTTTTTCGGCTGCGATGCCAATGCTTTGCAGGTCGGCCGCAAGCCAGTCTGCGGCCTGGTCGACCTGCTCTTTGTAAGCGGGGTCGGTCGAGATCGAAGGGATGCGCAGAAATTCCATCAAACGGTCAATGGACGTGGGCAGATCGGAGTCGATCCTGCTCAGAACAGCGTCAAGCGACATGGGCTTCTCCTGAATGTATTGAACTGGTCCGGAACCTATCAGTACCGGCAGCGTCGTCCAGTGCGTATCGGCGGGTTTTGGAGTATACTATCGGAAACGGGATGTATGCTGTGGGGAAGGCCTGCGTCGTTTCCTCGCGTCTGATGGCCGTAACTTTACTTGTCCGAGGGCAAGATCAGGGATAATTGATGCAAATCAAAGTTGCGACTCCAACAATGCCGATAGGCAAGGTATTCAAGGGGAAGCAAAACCGCAGGGACAGTGTGCTACGTCATCTGGGGGAAAAAAGGGTCCGGCAACCAACAGGTCAATACCGGGCACAGAAGGAGAAATCGGTGGACTATACTGCTCAGCTCGATTCTGCGATCGCCAGGCTGCATGATGAAGGACGTTACCGGACCTTCATTGATATCGAACGTAAGAATGGTCATTTCCCGCATGCCGTACGCACGCGCCCCGATGGGTCGCAGCAGAACATCACCGTATGGTGCGGCAACGACTATCTGGGCATGGGGCAGAATCCTGTAGTTCTGAACGCCATGCACGATGCTGTTGACGCGGCTGGCGCGGGCTCGGGCGGTACGCGCAATATCTCGGGCACCACCGTCTATCACAAACAACTTGAGGCCGAACTTGCCGATCTTCACGGCAAAGAATCCGCGTTGCTGTTTACAAGCGCCTATATCGCGAATGACGCGACGCTCAGCACTCTGCCCAAGCTGTTCCCCGGTCTGATCATTTATTCTGACGCGCTGAACCATGCCTCGATGATCGAAGGTGTGCGCCGCAATGGCGGTGCCAAGCGCATCTTTCGTCACAACGATGTCGCCCATCTGCGTGAGTTGCTTGAGGCCGACGATCCAAACGTTCCCAAGCTGATCGCGTTTGAATCCGTTTATTCGATGGACGGCGATTTTGGCCCGATTGAAGAGATTTGTGACCTTGCCGACGAATTCGGCGCGCTGACCTATATCGATGAGGTTCATGCGGTTGGCATGTACGGTCCGCGCGGTGGCGGCGTGACTGAACGTGACCGCCTGGCGCATCGCATCGACATCATCAATGGCACACTCGCCAAAGCCTATGGTGTGATGGGTGGCTATATTGCTGCCAGCGAAAAAATGTGTGATGCCGTGCGCTCTTACGCGCCGGGCTTTATCTTTACGACCTCTTTGCCGCCGTCGGTTGCTGCCGGTGCTGCCGCGTCGGTTGCGTACCTCAAGGGTGCGCAGGAGCTGCGGGAGCAGCACCAGACTCAGGCCAAGGTTCTTAAGCTGCGTCTGAAAGGCATGGGCCTGCCGTTGATCGACCATGGCAGCCACATCGTGCCGGTGATTGTCGGCAACCCGGTGCATACCAAAATCCTCAGTGACAGGCTGCTGGATGACCACGGAATCTACGTCCAGCCGATCAACTTCCCGACCGTCCCACGCGGGACAGAGCGCCTGCGGTTTACCCCGTCACCGGTCCACGGACCGGGTGAGATGAACCGTTTGATCCAGGCTATGGACGAACTTTGGTCACATTGTGCGCTAAATCGCGCCGAACTTGCAGGTTAACCTCACGCCAAAGTGTGCAATGCAATTGTCGCGTGTTAAGCTTACGCTAACAAAAGATACGCACGAATCGTTATGGGAGCGATTCGTCGTTAGCGTGTAAGGCGCACAAGGCAGAATGGGGCAGCAGGAATGATTGGGCGCAGATCACAGCGCGATTCCGAAGACAACACTGACGTCCGGCCAAAGGGCTACGACGACTACGAGGTGCGGCTTGGCGACAGGATGCGCGGCGAGCGCGCGACCATGGGCAAGTCCCTCTTGGATGTTCAGCGCGAATTGCGGATCAAAGCCAACTACATCGCTGCCATTGAAGACGCCGATCCCGACGCGTTCGACACACCCGGCTTCATCGCCGGGTATGTGCGTTCTTATGCCCGGTATCTGGGAATGAATCCGGATGATACTTTTGCCGCGTTTTGCGCGGAAAGCGGGTTCGAAGTTGCTCATGGCATGTCGGCCGAAGCTTCGGTTGTACGCAAACCGTCCGGTGCTTTGCCCTCGCGCGGCCCGATGGGGCGCGATCCGTTTATCTCACCGAACACTCCGTATATTCCGGGCAGGGAATCTCTGGTCAGCCAGATCGAACCGCGAGCGATCGGGTCTTCGCTGGTCTTGCTGGCAGTGATCTGCGGCATAGGGTACGGCGGGTGGGCCGTTCTGAACAAAATTCAGCAGGTGCAGGTCAGCCCCGTGGAACAAGCGCCCGTTGTTCTGTCCGATCTCGATCCGCTGGACGCTGCCCGTGGCACAATCGAGGTAGCTGACGCACCGGAAACTACGGTCCCAAGTGCCGAAGCGCTGGATCGTCTCTATCGCCCGCAGGCCTTGGATGTTCCGGTTCTTGTGGCACGCGATGCACCGATTTCCACACTAGACCCGCGTACCGTCGGTACTTTCCGCCCACCAGAGCCACCCAAGCTTGAAGTGGCCGAGGTGCACACTGTTGAGCGTCCGGCATTGCCGCAAGTGGTTGAGCAGGTTGATACCTCGCTGAAAATCGTGGCCGTTGGACCTGCGTGGATGCGCATCCGTGCTGCGGATGGCAGCGTTCTGTTCGAGGGCACCTTGGGTACGGTCGAACAGGGGAATACGTTCGAGATTCCCTTGACTGAAGAACCGCCGCAACTGCGCGCGGGGGCTTCGGGGGCCGTCTATTTCTCGATGAACGGAGAGCACTATGGACCGGTCGGTAAGCCCGGAACCGTGACCAAAGGCGTTGTTCTGTCCAAGGACGCAGTCGCCGAACGCTATGAGGTCGCCGATCTTGAGGCCGAACAGAACAGTGCGCTCAAGCAGTTGGTCGCCGAGCTTCAGGCGCAAGTCACAGAAGCCCCGGCCGAGTGATCTGACCATTGCGGTGCCCGGGTAGGCGAACTATTTAAGACCCAACTCAGGCAGCTTTGGACCCATCCTCATGTCCCTCAATCACGTCCGCCCGTGGCGCAACATCTATCGCCGCAAATCTCGCCAGATCATGGTCGGGAATGTTCCGGTCGGGGGCGACGCGCCGATTGCGGTTCAGACGATGACCAATACTCTGACAACGGATGTGGCAGGGACCGTAGCCCAGGTTCAGGCTGCAGCCGAGGCGGGTGCCGATATCGTTCGGGTGTCGGTCCCGGACGAGGCATCGTCGAAGGCACTGAAAGAAATCGTGCGCGAAAGCCCGGTTCCCATCGTGGCCGACATCCATTTCCATTATCGCCGAGGCATCGAAGCCGCCGAAGCCGGGGCCGCCTGCCTGCGGATCAATCCGGGCAATATCGGCGACGAAAAGCGTGTGAAAGAGGTCATTAAGGCAGCACGCGACCATAATTGCTCGATCCGTATCGGCGTGAATGCCGGCAGTCTGGAAAAGCACCTGCTTGAGAAATATGGCGAACCATGCCCCGACGCTATGGTCGAAAGCGGGTTGGAGCATATCCGGATTCTGCAAGACAACGACTTTCACGAGTTCAAGATCAGCGTGAAAGCCAGCGATGTCTTCTTGTCGGCGGCTGCTTACCAGGGAATTGCCGAGGCCACGGATGCGCCGATCCACCTTGGTATCACCGAGGCAGGGGGGCTGGTTTCAGGCACCATCAAATCTGCTATCGGATTGGGTAATCTGCTGTGGATGGGTATCGGAGACACGATCCGCGTCAGCCTGTCCGCTGATCCGGTCGAAGAGGTCAAGGTTGGCTATGAGATTTTGAAATCTCTGGGCCTGCGCCATCGTGGTGTGAACATCATCTCGTGCCCATCCTGTGCGCGGCAGGGCTTTGATGTGATCAAGACGGTCGAGGAATTGGAGCAGCGGCTGGAACATATCAAGACGCCGATGAGCCTGTCGATCATCGGTTGCGTGGTGAACGGTCCGGGTGAGGCGCTGATGACCGATGTGGGGTTCACAGGCGGCGGGGCAGGGTCCGGCATGGTCTATTTGGCAGGTAAGGCCAGCCACAAGATGTCGAACGAACAGATGATCGAGCATATCGTCGAAGAGGTCGAAAAGAAGGCCGCCGAACTGGATGCGGCGCAAGAGGCTGCGGAATAACCGGCTGGCGACGCCCATCAAAAAACGCTTTCCTTTCAATTCCGTAATCCCAGCCAAGGCTGAGAATAGTCAAAATTGCGCCCTATTTTCCCTCCACAACACGCTAACGTTGTTTGGAGGTATTGATGATTTCTCTTAAACGACGCCTGTATCGTGAGCGTCGCAGATTTATCGTAATTGCTTTGATGACATTCATTGCCGGGTTGGTGGCCGGTATGAATGACGACCGCATCGTGTTCGGAATACCGTTTCAGCTGGCCTACGGTGCAGCATTCCTATTGCTCTTGACGCCAGTGCTGATGGCAATCGCTCTTTTCTTCCCGGCCGTCCGCATGGCAACGGAATCTGTAGCGTTTTCGTTACCGATAATTTGCATCTATTTGGCTATCGGAAAAACCGACAGCAGCTTTTCCGAGTTTTTCTTTATTGTCGTCGCTATTATGTTCTGTCAGTTAACGTTCTCTGTCTACGGAGGGGGGTGGTTGGATCGCTTTCTTCCTTCCCGAAAAAGAACCTTTCAGAGCAAAGTCCGAACGCGTTTGACGCCTGAGGAAGTTTGGCCATTCCTCGTTGTGACGCCCGATACGGTTGATACCTACGGAGACGAAAATACAGTGTCGATTGAATGGCGTAAACCGGGCGTCAGTTTTGTAGAAGTCTCACAGATTGATGACTTAACTCGAGTGGAGGAATTGCAGGTTATTGAGCAGTTCGAGCCAAACGCCCAGTTTCGTGTTCGCTTTGAAGCGCTCAGTGCAAAGAAAGGCACAAATGGTTCCAGTGGGACACTGGAGCGGACGTTCCAAAAGATATCTTTTGGAACTGCCCTTCAGACCACGCGCAGCTTTGACTACATGTCGCCAACCGCTAGTTTTCGTATGTGGCTGGATGACGGGTTTGCTCGGTTTGATGACAAGTACGTAGCACGGGCTGAGCAAATGTCCGGTTTGTAAAAACTCTGATTTTAGTGTGGTTTACACCGGGCGATTGATCCGCCCGGGGCTCTAAAAATTTGTTCGGTATAGGTCAGGAAACTACACGGCGGGCATCTGCTGCGTGGCGCAGTGGATGCCACCACCAGACTCTCCCAAAACATCGACGTTCAGCGATACGATATCTCGTCCGGGATAGTGCCGGGCCAGTGCATCGCGCGCGATTGCATCGGTTTCTTGGTCGCCAAACTGCGCCATCACAACGGCACCGTTGCAAATGTAGTAATTTGCATAAGATGCCACGAATTCCGGGTCTCTTACACGCGGTTCAAAGGGTTCGGGAATGACGTCGACCTGCAAGCCTTCGGCAATCAACCGGTCATATGTATCCAGCGCGGCCAGGTGGAAAGGGTCGTCCATTTCGGGTTCATCCGGCAGGTTGACCAGTACGCGGCCTGGGCCGGTGAAACGCGCCAGGCTGTCGATATGGTAATCGGTTATGTCTTCTCCCCAAACCCCCTCTGACCAGATCATTCGGTCTGCGCCATAGGCGGCCAGCAGTTTGGCTTCGATTTCGTCGCGGGACTGGCCGGGGTTGCGATTGTCATTCACCCACGAGCTTTCGTGGGCCATCAGCAGCCCGTGACCATCCTGCTCAACACCCCCGGCCTCGCCATTCAGGCCCGAGGGCAGCAGCGGCAGACCCAAACGCTCGGCCACCCGAGCGGCGACGCGACCGTCATGTTTATGCACCTGTTTGCGGCCCCAGCCATTAAACTGGATCTGGCGGATCGCCATCTCTCCGCTGTCATTAACCAGAAAAACCGGGCCAGAGTCCCGGCACCAGAGGTCTTCGGTCGGAACATCCCAAAGTTGGACCGACGCTGACAGTTTCCTGCGTGCAGCCTCATGGTGTCCGGCTGCAGCCAGCATGGTCACCGGTTCGAAATCCGAAATCGCATTGGCAATGTCGGCAATTGTCTGCTGCATCATGTCGAGAAGGTAGGAGTCACCATACACTTTTCGGCTGACCGGCCATTGCATGAAGGTCCGTTGATGACGGGCTTCCTCGGCCGGTACAAAAAGACCCGCAGCGGGTTGAGCAAAAGACTGACCTGTAAAACCCATGACACCCAACGCCGCACCGGAAAGCAAAACATCCCGTCGGTTCATCCCGGATCACCTTTAAAAAGTTGTTAGGAGCACCCCTTCCTGAATGCTCCATAGTTTGTCAGCCTTGTTCTGCGCGCACGCCATTGGCGATCTGCTGCAGCTGATCGGCAGGCAGGAAGCCGCGCAGCATTTCGGTGCCCAGAACGAACGAAGGCGTCCCCGAAATCTGCATGCGTTGCGCAAGCGCGCGCGTTTGGTTGATTTCGTCCGTGACCTGTTCGCTGTCCATCGCCGCGATGATTGCATCGCTGTCCAGCCCGAGTCCGTCGGAAATGCGGCGCAGCGAGACTTCTGAAGGTTCGCCGGTGAATTCCAGCAGCGCGTCGTGTACCTGCTTATAGGCGTCGTCGCCCGCCACATGTTTGGTTGCGACTGCGAAACGTGAGGACAGAACCGAGGCCTCACCCAGAATCGGGAACTCTTTGATCACAAGACGGATGTTGCCGTCCGCTTCCAACAGGGTAGCCACTTCGGGGACAGCACGGCGGCAATAACCACAGCGGTAATCCATGAATTCGACCAGCGTGATGTCACCCTCGGGGTTGCCTCCGACCCAGCTGTAGCCGTCATTGAACAACTCGTCGGAATTGGCTGCGACCAACTCCTTGTCCACCTGGGCTTCGGCTTCGGCGTTGCGCTGTTCCAGAATATTGATGGCCTCGATGATGACTTCGGGGTTCTCCAGAAGATACTCCCGAACCTGCGCGCCGAACTGGTCTTTTTCGGCGTCGCTCATCGTGCTCAGGTCCAGCGCCTGAACGGGTCCTGATATCAGGGAAAGCCCCAGAAGGGCCGGTGCAGCGTGTCTGAGGATCATTTCCGTTTCCTTTTCTTTTTCTTCGCTCGTTCCGAGGCAATCAACACATCCTGTGCCCGTTGCCAACCGGGTGAGCCCTCGGGCAATTGCCCCATCGCTCGTTTTGCATGAATCCCCGCATCTGCCAACTGGCCTTGCAAGGCATAACGTTCCGCGGTCACAGCCGAGGCCATGCCGTTATTTCCAACCTTGGCATACGCGACCCCAAGATCCTGCATCAATCGCGCATTGCGATAATCCCGTTCACGTGCTTTTTCAAGCACTTGTAGGGCGTTCTTCGTGTGACCCTGTGCCAGCAGGGCGCGCCCGTACCCCGCCAGTATAAGGGCGTCGTTCGGAGCCATCTCAACCGCTCGTCCATAGGCATCAACAGCCTCGGAGAATTGACGATTTTCCAGCAGAATCTGCCCTTTAAGTTCATAATAGAATGGATCGTCCGGCCGGATTTCCAGTGCTCCGTCGATTGCCGCGCGTGCGCGGGCCAGATCGCGGTTTTGGTGGTAGGCTGCGGCTTGACGCATCAGCCGAATGTCTTCGGCGCTTTCCTCTTTGGCCCTGCGCATGGTCCAGTTTGGTGAGCGGAGGAATGCCGACAACTTTCCTTTCACCCGCGCGAACCAGTAATCGGCGTTTGGGTTCGGAAGTGCGTGGTCGCTGAACTCGCCCATAAACGCCTCAGCGGCGCGCAGACGTTCGCGGCTGGTGGGGTGGGACCGCATATAGGGGTCCTGGTTGGCGGTACTCAGCAATTCCTGACCTGCAAATTTTTGGTGCAGGGCAACCATACCGCTGGGCGATATACCTGCCGCCCTGAGGTAGCTGGCCGAACTGCGGTCTGCCGAGGCTTCTTCGGCCCGCGTGTGTCCCAGAAAACTGCGCAGCGCCGATGCTGATGTTCCTGCGGCGATACCGGCCGCAGCCTCGCCACCCCCAGCAGCGGCCACGATCAAGGCCAAGGCCGTACCCATCTGCGCATTGCGCTGTGCCGCGCGCATATTTTCAACCCGGCGGGCCAGGTGACCGTTCGCGATATGGGCCGCTTCGTGGGCAATCACGGCCTGAAGCATCTCGGGGTTTTCGACGGTCAGGATCAGCCCGTAGTTTACGTAGATAGCATTGTAATCAATGACAAAGGCGTTGAACGTACTGTCATTGACGACGAGTATCCGCACACGGTTGGTGCTCAGCCCGGCGGCGCGCAGGATGGGAAAGGCGAGTTCACGTAGCCCGTGTTCGATATCCGGGTCCCGGATCAGGCTTTGGGCGTTGGCCTGAAACGCGCTGCCCATCCATGTTGCCGCCACCAGCAACAGGGCCGGGATTGACGCCAGCCTGGATACGCGTTCAAAAGCCATGGCTGCAACATGGGAGATGGGCATGAGAAACTCAACCCGGTCCGGGGTCGATCCCTTTATCGTGATGGACGTGATGGAGGCCGCGCGCCGTGCTGAAGAGGCGGGGCGTCACATCATCCATATGGAGGTCGGACAGCCCGGAACCGGCGCGCCCAAGGGGGCCGTCCAGGCGTTGGCCCATGAGATGGAGCAAGGTCCCTTGGGCTATACTGTCGCTCTGGGCCTGCCCGCGCTGCGTCAACGGATCGCACGGCTGTATGGCGAGTGGTATGACGTCGACCTGAACCCGGAGCGCGTCGTGATCACCCCGGGGTCGTCCGGTGGGTTTCTGCTGACCTTCACCGCGCTGTTCGACAGCGGCGACCGCGTGGGAATCGGTGCGCCCGGCTACCCGTCGTACCGGCAGATTCTGAAGGCACTGGGGCTGGTCCCGGTAGACCTGCCGACCGCGCCCCAGAATCGGTTGCAACCCGTGCCCGCCGACTTTGCCGGGCTCGACCTGCAGGGCCTGATGGTGGCGTCGCCTGCCAACCCCACCGGCACCATGCTGGATCATGCGGCGATGGGATCACTGATCGAGGCCGCGCACAGGCAGGGCGCGTCGTTCATTAGTGATGAGATTTACCACGGTCTGGAATATGAGGCCAAAGCGGTCAGCGCATTGGAGTTGACGGATGAGTGCTATGTAATCAACTCGTTCTCCAAGTATTTCTCGATGACCGGATGGCGCGTTGGCTGGATGGTCGTCCCCGAGGATCAGGTGCGCGTGGTTGAGCGGATCGCCCAGAACATGTTCATCTGCGCTCCGCACGCCAGTCAGGTGGCGGCTCTGGCAGCGATGGATTGCGATGAAGAGTTGCAGGGAAATCTGGATGTCTACCGCCGAAACCGCGAATTGATGCTGGATGGGCTGCCCAAGGCCGGGTTCACCAACATCGCACCTCCTGACGGGGCATTTTATGTCTACGCCGATGTCTCTGACCTGACAGATGACAGCCATGCATTTGCGGCTGAGATACTGGAAAGCGCCGGAGTCGCCGTCACGCCGGGGCTGGATTTTGACCCGTTGCGAGGTCACACGACGTTGAGGTTCTCTTACGCCCGGTCAACGGCAGACATCGAAGAGGGGCTGCAACGCCTTCAGCGCTTTATGACGGAACGCGGCGCAATCACAAAACAGGCCTGAGTCGTTCACAACACGGCCCGGATGCGATAGGGTGCCAGACAAACGATCTCGGGAAAACTTGAGGCCATGAGCAGGATTATCTACGCCATTGCGCTTTTCTGGGCGCTGACAACTGCTGCTGTCGCGCATGACTTCAGTGCGCTTGCGCGCATCTTGCCGGATGATAGCCGTATTGTCGACGAGGGCCGGGCGGGGGTGCGGATAGATCTTGGTCTCAGCCAAGGTGTGCCTTATCGCGTGTTTACCCTGCAAGATCCGTACCGAATGGTGCTTGATTTTCAAGAGGTCGACTGGACCGGGCTGGACCGCGACGCATTCCTGCAGAGCGACCGTATCAGTGGCGTTCAGTTCGGCGCTTATGTTCCGGGTTGGTCGCGAATGGTTCTGGACCTGGGCGCGCCCTTGGCCGTCGACAGCGCTGAGATGCGGATCGATGAAGCAACCGGGGGTGCGCGTCTGTCGCTGAGCTTGAAGGGGACGGATTTCGATACATTCGCAGAGAGCTCTGGTGCGCCCCGTCAGCAAGGGTGGGACTTGCCGGAGCCGGCGGTTACGCCTGCCGTTCCACGTGATGGCTCTGCCGGTGCATTGCGCGTCATGCTTGACCCTGGCCATGGCGGTATCGACCCCGGGGCCGAGGTCGAGGGGACAGATGAAAAGACCTTGATGTTGACCTTCGCGCGCGAACTGCGCGAGCAATTGCTGCGGACCGGTGGGTTTGAGGTGATGTTGACGCGGGTCGATGATCAGTTCGTCTCGCTGGAACGGCGCATCGCGCTGGCGCACCGGGCTGGCGCAGATGTCTTCATCTCATTACACGCGGATATCCTGTCTGAAGGGCGGGCGCATGGTGCCGCAGTCTATACGCTGTCGGACGAAGCATCAGATGTGGCCAGCGACAAACTGGCCGAGCGACATGATCGCGGTGACCTGATTTCGGGGATCGACCTGAGCGGCGCGGATGATCAGGTGGCGGATGTGTTGCTGGATATCGCCCGACAGGAAACCAAGCCGCGAACCGATGCGCTGGCGCATGCGCTGGCCGATGGCATGGCCCAGCGGGGCGGGCCAATGAACAGCAGACCGATCCGCACGGCTTCTTTTTCGGTCCTCAAGGCGGCTGATATCCCATCGGTTCTGGTTGAACTTGGATTTCTGTCCAGTCCCAGAGACCTGAAAAACATCGAAAACCCGGAATGGCGCTTGGGTATGGCGCAAGGCATTGTGGATGGTCTGAAGAAATGGCGGCAGGACGACCTGATCAAGCGATCCCTGATTGGACAGTGACCCTGCGACGCAAACCGGCTATTATTGGCCATCGTGTTTTGACCCTGCGCCGAGGCAACACTATATAGGCGTCACCGCGAGTAAAAGGCAGTAACGTGATCCGTTTCATTCTATCGATTTTCGGGGCGATCTTCAGCCTCGTGACATTGGGTATTTTCATGGCCGCGCTGGTCGTAGGCGCGGTGTTCTGGATGTATGGGCGCGACCTTCCCAGCCATGAATCGCTGGCGCAGTACAAGCCGCCGACGATCAGCCGAATCTATTCGGGCGAAGGCCAGCTGATCGACGAATTCGCGCAGGAACGCCGCCTGTTCACGCCGTCCGAGGAAATCCCGGATCTGGTGAAACAGGCCTTTATCTCGGCGGAAGACAAGAATTTCTACACCCATCAGGGCTATGACCCGCGCGGTATCATCGCTGCCGGTGTCGAGGCGGTGAAGTCCAAGGGTGAGAACGTTCGCGGTGCGTCGACAATTACGCAGCAGGTAATGAAGAACTTCCTGCTGTCCGGCGATCGCCGTGCCGAGCGCAAGATCAAGGAAATCATCCTCGCCACACGGCTTGAGGATACGCTGGACAAGGAACAGATCCTCGAACTTTACATGAACGAGATATTTCTGGGTCAGAACTCTTACGGTGTGACCGCTGCTGCGCAGACCTATTTCAACAAAACCCTGCAAGAGCTGGAGCCGCACGAGGCCGCGACGCTGGCTGCGATGCCCAAGGCGCCTTCGGATTATCACCCGGTTCGGCAAAAGGATCGCCTGCTGGCGCGTCGGGATTATGTTCTGCGCGAGATGAACCAGAACGGCTACATTGATCAGGCGACCTATGAGGCCGAAGTCGAAATGCCTCTGCGCTCAGTCCAGAACGGCGATTTCGAAAGCTTCCGTACCGCTTTGCCGCCGCGCGACTATTTCACCGACGAAATTCGTCGCCAGTTGAGCGAAGATTTCGGCGAGGGTGAGTTCTTTACAGGCGGTTTCACCGTCCGCGCCTCGGTTGATGAAGAAATGCAGGTCGAAGCGGCCAAAGCCCTGCGGACCGCCCTTCAGAAATACGACCGTTCGCGTGGCAAGTGGCGCGGTACGGGCGAAGTAATCCCCGAAGAAAAACTGGCCGAGGAGGCGCAGTGGCGCGAAGCGCTGGCGATCATGGAAATCCCACGCGACGTGGCGCTGCCGACTCAGTGGTATCCGGCTGTTGTCCTGAACGTGGGTGAGCAGCAGTTAACCGTGGGGATCGAAGACGGCCCCGCCGACGGCATCGTCCCGCGCGCGGATATCAAATGGATGCAGGGCGATTTCGCGGCGAACTTCAAACGCGGCGACGTTATTCTGGTGATGGTCGGTGAAGAGGGCCAATGGTCCGCCCGTCAGATCCCCGAAGTGCAGGGTGGTTTTGTGGCGATGGACGTGAACTCGGGTCGCGTTCTGGCGATGCAGGGTGGGTTCTCATATCAGGACACCGTGTTCAACCGCGCCACACAGGCGCAGCGTCAGCCGGGGTCGAGCTTCAAGCCCTTCGTTTATGCTGCCGCTCTGGACAGTGGCTATAGCCCCGCGACCATCGTCGTGGACGCCCCGATCGAGGTGAACACGCCGCAAGGCCTGTGGCGACCCAAGAACTCGACCAACAAGTTTTACGGTCCGACGCCGCTGCGTACGGGGATCGAACAGTCGCGGAACCTGATGACCATCCGTCTGGCGCAAGAGGTCACGATGCCGGTTGTCGCAGGTTATGCGGAACGGTTCGGTGTTTATGACCGGATGGGCGCGTTCCTCGCGAACTCGCTGGGGTCAGAAGAGACGACGCTGTACAAGATGGTCGCTGCCTACGCGATGTTCGCCAATGGTGGCGAACGTGTGGAACCCACGCTGGTTGACCGAATTCAGGACCGCTTCGGCAAAACGATCTATCGCCACGACGACCGTCAGTGTCTGGATTGCAACTCGGCCTGGCTGGAGCCGGATGAGTCTCCGACGATCGAGACCAACCGTTCTCAGGTCATGGACGCGATTACGGCGTACCAGTTGACCTCGATGATGAAAGGTGTGGTCGACCGCGGCACTGCATCGTCTGTTGTTAACCTGCCGGTGCCGACCGCAGGCAAGACCGGTACCACCAACGAATCCAAGGACGCGTGGTTCATCGGCTTTACGTCGAACATCGTCGCCGGCTGCTATATCGGTTACGACCGTCCACGCCCGATGGGGCGGGGGGCTTATGGCGGTACCATGTGCGGCCCGGTGTTCCAGAGCTTCATGGAGAAAGCCGTTGAGAAATACGGTGGCGGCCCGTTTGAAGTTCCGGAAGGTGGCCATTTCATCAAGATCGACCGCTTCAGCGGCGCGCGTCTGCCTGCGGATGCGACAGGTGACTATGTCGTGGCCGAGTACTTCCGCGATGGCGTCGATGGCTTCATCGACCGCGTGTACGACGGTGGCTTTGCAATGGGATCAGACCTGCCGCTGTTTGAAGAGGCAAGCTCGGGCCGTCAGGTCACGACGTCCACCGGCAACACGATCACAGTCGGTCCCAACGCCAGCCAGGGCGATCTGCAGGGCGGCGGTCTTTACTGATCGGCCGCTCTCAGGAACAGGTTAAGCAAATCTGCTTCTTTATCTTGTGCGATGGTTCCTTTGGACCGCCAGAAAATCGACAACGCACATTTTGCTGCCGCCCATTGCGTCAGGCGTTTGGGTGGCACCTTTGAAGCTTGAGAATATAGAACGATGCAATGATCCATCTGATCGGGTTGCCGCACCAAGTTCGGCATGCCCATTGGATGGCGTAGGGCATTTGCCAGTTCAAAAGCTGGATCGCCCAGATACCCTTTGGCGTCAATAACCCGCAGACCGTGCGAGGTCTGAATGACGTTGTCATGATGTAGATCGCCATGTAGTGGCCCCAGATTGTCCTGAGTTTCCAGAAGAGACTGCGCCAAGCTCATGGCTCGGGTCATGTCGTGTCTGAGGCCGTCACGACAGCTCGTTGAAAAGGTGCAGTCAAAGAGAGGGGCAAAGACCTCGTTTAAGTCCTTCAAACCCGCCCGATCTACCAGCGGCTTGGCGTGAAGGCGACCGGCGGCTTCTGCCAGTAGGTTACAGGCTTTGTCCGGGTCGCCGCGGCGGGCGATATCACCCAAGGACGGACCTTCAAGCCATTCCATTAGCACCGCATTTTCTGTTTCAGCCAATATCCGAACGGCACCACGATCCTGCCATCGCGCCAAAAGCTGCGCACCCGGAGCTTCATTCCCGCGATCCGGCTTTCGGTACAGTTTGAGCGCCGCCTCAGTTCCGTCGGACGTTTTGACCTTCCACACCTTTGCCAAACCGGTATCGGCGACCGGTTCCATGATCGTCAGACCCCAACTCTTGGGAAACTCAAGCGGTACATCTCTCATTCGGGGCTCACGTGCCTTGTGGTGGTCTCAAGCTCTTGCTATCACGCAAGCCTGATTGAGCAAGTTGGGACAAGACCATGCGCGCCGAAACCCAGAACACCGTGGCGGAAATCGAAAAGTCGCTGGAGCTGCTGGCGCAGCGTATGGACTATGAGACCGCGCCCCATCGTCTTGAGGAATTCAACGCTCGGGTCGAGGACCCCAACCTGTGGGACAATCCCGAAAACGCGCAGAAACTGATGCGTGAGCGTCAGATGCTGGTCGACGCCATCGAGACCTATGAGTCGATCAAGACCGATCTCAGCGACAATATTGAGCTGATCGAGCTGGGTGAGATGGAAGAGGACGAAGAGGTCGTGAACGACGCCGAGGACGCCATCAAAAAGCTGGGTGCCAAAGCCGCCAAGAAAGAGCTTGAGGCGCTGCTGGACGGTGAGGCCGACGGCAATGACACCTTCCTTGAGATTAACTCGGGCGCTGGCGGTACGGAAAGCTGCGACTGGGCCTCGATGCTGGCGCGGATGTATGTCCGCTGGGCTGAGAAGAAAGGTTATACGGTCGAACTGCAGTCTGAGACTGCGGGTGAAGAGGCGGGGATCAAATCCGCTGCTTACAAGATTTCCGGCCACAACGCCTATGGCTGGCTGAAATCGGAAAGCGGCGTGCACCGGCTGGTGCGGATTTCGCCCTATGACTCGGCGGCCAAGCGGCACACCTCGTTCAGCTCGGTCTGGGTCTATCCGGTGGTCGACGACAACATCGAGATTGAGGTCAATCCGTCGGAAATCCGTATCGACACGTATCGGTCCTCGGGTGCAGGTGGTCAGCACGTGAACACCACGGACTCGGCGGTGCGGATCACGCACATCCCGACGGGGATCGTTGTGACCTCGTCCGAGAAATCGCAGCACCAGAACCGTGACATTGCCATGAAGGCCCTGAAATCGCGCTTGTATCAACAAGAGCTGGACCGACGGAACGCCGATATCAACGCGGCGCATGAGGCCAAAGGTGACGCAGGTTGGGGCAACCAGATCCGGTCTTACGTTTTGCAGCCCTACCAGATGGTCAAGGACCTGCGCACCAATCACGAGACCTCGGACACCAAGGGTGTTCTGGACGGCGATCTGGATGGGTTCATGGCCGCGACGCTTGCGATGGATGTTGCCGGCAAGAGCCGGTCCGAGGCGCAGGGCGAGGGCTGATCGCGTTTGGGGGCTCGGCCCCCGTCGGAGACTCCCCCGAGGTATTTCGGGCCAGATGAAGCGTATCTGGGGCGCTCTGTGCTTTACGAGAAAAGATATATGTAAAACGTGGGTTTAAATGAGTTTGAGCCCCGGCTAGGCTGAGCGCGACACACTGACACGGGACGCGATGAGCCACGGATGGATCTGAGCCAAAAAACCGCAACTGCTTTGCTGGCCGATCTCTCGGCCAGACGTGTTTCCGCCGCCGATCTGATGCGCGCAACGCTGGACCAGATCGCGGCAGTCAATGGTCCCCTGAATGCAATTGTCGCGCTGCGTGACCCGGATGATTTGATGGCCGAGGCCCGGGCTTTGGATGCGGGGCCGTGGACAGGGCCGCTGCACGGGTTGCCGATCGCTGTCAAAGACCTGGTGAATGTTGCAGGGATAGTGTCCTCGCAGGGATCGCCGTTGTTCCGGGACCATGTACCGACAGAAGACGATCTGATCGCGGCGCGGATGCGGGCTGCGGGCGCCATTCTGATCGGGAAAACCAATACTCCGGAATTCGGATTGGGGTCGCACACGTTCAATCCTGTCTATGGTGCCACGCGCAACCCTTACGACCATTCTCGCACATGTGGCGGATCGTCCGGCGGAGCAGCCGTCGCACTGGCCACGGGGATGGTGGCGCTTGCAGATGGCTCTGACATGATGGGCAGTTTGCGCAACCCGGCGGCCTGGAACAATGTCTATGGCTTCCGCCCAAGCTGGGGAAGGGTGCCGCCGGAACCTGCTGGCGACGTCTTCCTGCATCAGCTGTCCACCCTTGGTCCCATGGCACGTTGTCCTGAAGACTTGGGCGTGTTGTTGGACGTGATTTCAGGCCCGGACCCCCGGCAACCTTTGGCCGTTCCCAGCCCGGCGGTTTCTCCGGTTCAGGCGGCAGAACTGTCTGGCATGCGGATTGGTTGGCTGGGCGATTGGGGCGGAGCGTTCCCGTATGACGATGGCATTCGCGAGGTGTGCGAGGATGCATTGTCCGTCTTCGCGCAACTCGGTGCGCAGGTGGAGCATGTTGCGCCGCCGTTCGACGCCGAGAGCATGTTCGACAGTTGGGCGACACTGCGGTCGTGGAACGTGGCGGCAAGCCTCGCTCCGATGGCGGAACACCGGGCGCAGTTGAAAGATACGGCGCAATGGGAACTGGACCGGGGGCAGGCCCTGACGGCGATGCAGGTGCATCTGGCAAGCGTTGTCCGATCCGACTGGTTCCGGCGCGCAGCTGAGATTTTTCGGGATTACGATGCGCTTGTGCTGCCGTCTGCTCAGGTCTGGCCGTTCGAAATCGAAACGCCGTTTCCCACTGAAATCGCAGGGAAAACCATGGATACCTATCACAGATGGATGCAGGTCGTTGTCCCCGTCAGTCTGATTGGTTCGCCTTGTCTGTCAGTTCCGGCCGGGTTCGGCGCAGGCGGGTTGCCAATGGGAATGCAGGTCTTTGGCCCGCGTGGGGCGGATGCACGTATACTTTCGGTAGGGGCCGCTTATCACGCTGCGACCGGGTGGCCGCAAAAACGACCGGCTTGAGTAAAAGGCCGGAAAAGGGGAGGAGAGACAGAACATGGAAAAGCCCTTTGGCGTTCCGGCAATGGGACCTGTGAATACAGAAATGCTGCGTCTGGCATTGCGCCGCGCTTGGGCCGACTTTCGTCGTGCTCCGATCTTTGGCCTGTTGTTCGGTGGGTTTTACGTACTGGCCGGTTGGGTGATGGCGTGGGTGACGATCGAGACAGAGACATCCTATTGGCTGGTGTTGGCCGCGATCGGGTTTCCCTTGCTCGGGCCATTTGCAGCCGTAGGACTGTATGAGGTCTCGCACAGGTTGGAACAGGGTAAACCATTGAACTTCGGTGCGATTTTCGGCGTGGTCATCCAGCAAAGTCGCCGACAATTGCCGTCAATCTGCGCTATTATCGTGGTGATCTTTTTGTTCTGGTTCTTTCTGGGTCACATGATTTTTGCCCTGTTTATGGGGCTGTCCACAATGACCAACGTGTCCAGTTCGTTCGAGGTGTTTCTGACGCCGAACGGCCTGACGATGCTGGCCGTTGGAAGCGCTTTCGGGGCCGTATTCGCAATTGTTTTGTACATGATCACAGTGCTCTCAATCCCGATGTTACTGGACCGAGAACTGGATTTCGTGACCGCCATGATCGCCAGTTTCAACTATGTCAGATCGAACCCCAAGGTCATGCTGGGGTGGGGTGCGTTCGTGGCGGTGCTGACATTTGTGGCAATGGTCCCGTGGTTTCTGGGGCTGTTGGTCGTCCTGCCTCTGCTGGGGCATGCCAGTTGGCATCTGTATCGCCTTATCACTATGGCGGGTGACGAGAAGAACACCTAAGTCCTGGGGGCAATTGGTGTTGTCGGGTTAGGCCGCGCTCTGCTCAAATCGCTTGGCGGCGCGAGCCGCGGGCAAGGCGGCTGTGGGCTTTGTGCCTAGATAGTTCAATGTCAGCCTGCGCATGGTGGTTGCTTGTGCCGTGGTCTTTGACAGGCAAATCGCAACCCCGCGCCAGCGTTCGGAATTCTCATCCGAGCCTCGTGTTACAAGGTAGATGCGGCTGTTTTGCGCGGCGCGGCTGGACATAAGGATGTAAATCTGCTGGCCCGCGCAGGCGGCTATGCCCTGAACCTCGCGCCTGGATGGGGATGCCTGTTTCTCGCCGTTATCGGGCTCATAGCTGCGAACGAGCGTGCATTGCGGCAATCGCCGCGCATGGATCACTCTGTGCCGGGACGAAAGCCCCTCATCCAGGCCTGTTTCCGTGACATAGTAGAACCCTGCAGGGAGCAGGTTTTCGGTCAACGTGGATGGGCCTGATCCCAGGAACTCGGTCAGGGCCGAGGCCGCCGGATGTATTGGCGGCAATTCGATTTCATCCAGAGGACGCAGCAGGATACGGGCGTCGACGTCAAAAAACCGGCACATACGATCAAGGACATCGGGGCGGGGAAAGCTCTCACCCGCCAGATATCTGTTGAACTGGGTTCTGTTGATGCCAAGCTGGCGGCAGAGCTCAGACACAGAAGAATATTGCCGCGACAATTGCCGCAGATTAGCGCCAAACATCCTGCGCAATTCATCAGGACTACGGATACTCTTGGTCATTTCTGTCCCAGGTTCCAGAGTGTCGTTCACAAACGCGACGCACCCGACCTTTTGGCCGTTCATGCGCTTTCAATCGTACTGATGACCCTAGCGGACGCATCCCAACACCACGCTACGTTCCGAAGCTAACGTAGGGAGTGACAAACGCAATAGGCTTTATGCTAATTTGTATGATCTTTTGGGGCTTTTATGCTCATCGGCAACATACGGCTGTATTGCTAAAGTCCTCTGAGCAGCATCGCCTCGCCCCGTAAACCGGGGCGAGGCGGAAGGGTTCAATCTCCGCGCAACAGGGCGGCGACGCCGGTACGCGCAATTTCAACAAGGCCCAGCGGGCGCATCAAATCTGCGAACGCGTCGATTTTGTCCGGAGCGCCCGTGATCTCAAAAATGAACGAATTCAGCGTACTGTCGACGACGTTCGCGCGGAAGATATCCGCCAGACGCAGCGCTTCGACCCGTTTGTCTCCGCCGCCAACGACTTTGATGATAGCCAGTTCACGCTCGACCGAGGGGCCTTCGACGGTAAGGTCGTGAACATCGTGGACGGTTACGATGCGTCCTAGTTGAGCCTTGATCTGCTCGATCACCTGCGGCGTGCCGGTGGTCACGATAGTGATGCGGCTGAGGTGGCCAGTGTGATCCACCTCGGCCACAGTGAGGCTTTCGATGTTGTAGCCCCGACCGGAAAACAGACCGATCACGCGGGCCAGAACGCCGGGCTCGTTCTCGACCAGAACGGCGATGGTGTGTTGTTCCTGCACGTCCGAAAAAGTGGGGCGTAGGTTGTATGCGGAATGGCGGTTAGAGCCTTTTTCGATGTTTAGAGGAGTCATGATCGAACCTATGATCTGAGTGGAGTGCATTCAGGAGCGCGGAGTTGGCGGGCAATTGCTTGCACGCATACGATTATCGCAGCCAGCGTCACCGGAGCAAATGCCAACCGCATGCTGACGTCGGATAAATCGCTGAAAACCCTCAGCAAGAAAGCAGGAGCAATTCCGAGCCACATTAGCGCCGTAAGGATCATCCCTGATGTGTTGCTGCCCAATATGCCAGCACGCACCATAAATAGAGCCGCAGGCGCGAGGAGTGCAGATTCGTAAAACCACAGGTAAGGTGTTGACGAAACGATGCCCAGCAATAGCGTCGCGGCCCGCAAATCAAAGCTGATTTTTGGGCTGCGCCAGGTCACAAAGACCATCACGGCTGCAAGTGATGTAGTTGTCCATTGCAAAAGCAACGCTACTCTGTCCGGAAGGCCGAAGCTGGAAAACGTTGAGAACGCGCTGATCATAAGCGTATTTTGCTCGCTCGCGTCGCGTATATTGTCGAAATGCGCCTGCATCATATTGAACATCTCCGACCAATACTCGATGCCAACAACAAATGTCGCAAACACTGAAATCATGATCGTCGTAATGGCGGCGGAAATGAAGGTCGGCCAAGCTGCCGAGGCAATTAGCGCGATGGGTATCAGAATTCCAAGTTGGGGCTTAAGGGTCAACAATCCAATAACAATGCCTGCCAGGATCAGTTTATCTGCCCGGATCAGGGCCAATGCACCAACAATGCCAGCGCTCCACAGGATACTGGTTTGACCCATCATCAGATTTGGTAGAATCGCAGGTGCTATGGCAAAGCCAAGCCATACTGGTATCACGCCACTGGAAAATGGGCGGAACGCAATCAAAACTGCACCGATGGACACAATGGTGAAAACCAACCACGCGGCTGAAAACGACATGGTACCTAGCGGCATCAAAGCCACCAGGAAACCAGCTGGATAAGCCCATGGCATCCATTCACCGTCCACCACGCCATGAGTGTTCGCCAAGGAATCTATGCTGAGTGCCTCCAAAGGAGACCCAAGCACGGCCAATCGGGCTGCTG
Organism: Ruegeria sp. Ofav3-42; assembly: GCF_022347725.1. GTDB lineage: Bacteria > Pseudomonadota > Alphaproteobacteria > Rhodobacterales > Rhodobacteraceae > Ruegeria. The sequence continues at coordinate 52,085 of NZ_JAKRGB010000011.1, read as the reverse complement.
CCCAAAACACACGAAAATCAACTTTTGCAACTGTTTCGCCAGTCTCATGCAGTTCGCGCCAACTTCCTAGAATCCATACGCCAATAAAGATCAACAGAAGTGCTGGTACCAACGTACCTGCTTGCCAGCCTCTACGCCCTTCGAAAACCAAAAGGCGCGCGTCCGCCTGTTCCCTCTGTTGATCGCGGTTCGGTTTCATCTGCTCCACATACCTCAATATTTTTTGTTTGAATGAATAATACCTTAAATCGTCACACCAAAACCGATCCCTTGCTATCGATCACGCCCTGCGTTTCGGCCTCGCCCAGCAGCATTTCGTTATGTGCCTTGCCCGACGGAATCATCGGGAAACAGTTCTCGTGCTTTTCAACCAGACAGTCAAAGATCACCGGACCGTCATAGTTGATCATCTCCATAATCGCGTCATCCAGATCGGCCGGATCGGAACACAAGATGCCTTTCGCGCCAAACGCCTCGGCGAGCTTGACGAAATCGGGCAGGGCCTCGGACCAGGAATGCGAATAGCGCTCGCCATGCAGCAGTTCCTGCCACTGGCGCACCATGCCAAGGCGTTCGTTGTTCAGGATGAATTGCTTCACGGGTAGGCGATATTGCGCCGCAGTGCCCATTTCTTGCATGTTCATCAACCAGGATGCCTCACCGGCCACGTTGATAACCAGAGCGTCCGGGTGCGCCATCTGCACACCGATGGAGGCCGGGAAGCCGTAGCCCATTGTGCCCAGACCACCCGATGTCATCCAGCGGTTAGGATCTTCAAAGCCAAGGTACTGCGCGGCCCACATCTGGTGCTGGCCAACCTCGGTCGTGATGTAACGGTCGTGGTCTTTCGTCAGTTCTTCAAGGCGTTGCAGCGCGTATTGCGGTTTGATCGTCTTTTCGCTGTTGGTGTAGGCGAGACAGTTGACCTTGCGCCAGTCGTTGATCTGGTTCTGCCATTGCTGAACGTTGGCTGCATCGGTCTTGCGACCACGCGCTTTCCAGACCTTCAGGATGTCTTCCAGCACATGGGCGACGTCACCAACAATCGGGATGTCCACGCGGATCACCTTGTTGATCGAGGACGGGTCGATGTCGATATGCGCTTTCTTGGAATTGGGTGAGAAAGCGTCAATCCGCCCGGTGATCCGGTCGTCGAACCGCGCGCCGATGTTGATCATCAGGTCACAATCATGCATCGCCAGATTGGCCTCATACAGGCCGTGCATCCCCAGCATCCCCAACCAGTTCTTGCCCGACGCCGGGTAGGCGCCCAGACCCATCAGGGTCGAGGTGATCGGGAAACCGGTCGCATCGACCAGTTCACGCAGCAATTGGCTGGCCGCAGGGCCAGAGTTGATGACGCCGCCGCCGGTATAGAACACAGGCTTCTTGGCAGTCTCCATCGCGGCGACCAGTTCGGTGATCTCTTCCAGATCGCCTTTCACAACCGGCTGATAATGCGAGGTCGACGGCTTGGGCGCGTTATATTCGCCCGAAGCAAACTGAACATCCTTGGGGATGTCGATCAGCACCGGACCGGGGCGGCCCGAGGTGGCGACGTGAAAGGCCTCGTGCATGGTCTCGGCCAGCGAGTCCGTGTCCTTTACCAGCCAGTTATGCTTGGTGCAGGGGCGGGTGATGCCAACTGTGTCGGCCTCCTGGAACGCGTCCGAGCCGATCATGAAAGTCGGCACCTGACCTGTCAGAACCACGATCGGGATCGAGTCCAGCAACGCATCCGTCAGGCCGGTCACCGCGTTGGTCGCGCCGGGGCCGGAAGTTACCAGTGCAACGCCGGGTTTGCCGGTTGAACGAGCATAACCTTCGGCGGCGTGAACCGCGCCTTGTTCGTGCCGTACCAGAATGTGGCGAATGTCGTTCTGCAGAAAGATTTCATCATAGATCGGTAGCACGGCGCCGCCGGGGTATCCGAATACCGTGTCCACGCCCTGATCCTTGAGGGCCTGAACCACCATCTTTGCGCCGGTCATCTCACGTGTCATCTGCTTTGCTCCGTTCGCGACATGTGTCTTGCGTTTGACAAAAAAAAGCCCCCGATGTTTTCGGAGGCGCATGGGTTCGATTATGGTTTACCGTTACCGGCCCATGCGCGTGTTTCCTACGATTACGACTAGCGTTTTCATCGCCAGAGGCTCCTTTTTGCTTGGCAGGGACATTATGAGCAGGGGGAAGGGGCGTCAACAGGCAATTGAGCCAATTTTCTGACTCGACGGGCGAATTTTGCGACATTTTATTGCGCAGATTGACGCATGTTGGGAATATTCACGAAAAATCGCCTGTTAACCCTCTGAGGTCGCGTGTTTGTGGCGGTCAGAAAGCGGCATGCGAATGTCCGAAACAAGCATGATGGGCGGAATTGACTAGGGCACGCTGGCCTTGACCGAACACGCGAGGGAGGCGGAGGATGATGCACGATCTGGTTGATCTGGGGCGGTATCCGATCGATTGCCCGGGTTCGCGGGCATATGACCGGTTGATTGAAGACTTGCGCCGCGAACTGGATCGGGACGGATGCGCGGTACTGCCCGGATTTGTCCATGAGAGTGGCTTGGCTGAGTTGTTGAAAGAAGCGGATGCAGCAGCGGACAAGGCGCATCGCTCCTTCAATCGCACCAATGCCTATTTCACGCAGGACGATCCCCGGCTGGAGCTGAACCACCCGGTGCGCAGGTTTTATGACCGGTCGAACGCCTTTGTGCCGGCGGATAACTTTCCGAAGTCTGGCCCTTTGCGGCGGATTTACGAGTTCGAAGGGTTTTTGCCGTTCATTCGCGATGCGTTGAACGAACCCGAGGATCGGTTCTATCGATACGATGATCCGTTGGCGGATGTGATCGTCAACGTGGTCGAGGAGGGGCAGGGCTTTCCCTGGCATTTCGACACCAACAACTACACAGTGACATTGGCCATTCAGAACGGCGAGGCGGGCGGGGCATTCGAATATGTGCCGAACCTTCGCACCGCCGAGGACGAGAACTTTTCCACGGTGACCTCTGTGCTTGATGGAAACCGGGCCCTGGTCAGGACGCTGGAACTGCAGCCCGGGGACTTGCAGATATTCAAGGGCAGATACTCGTTGCACCGCGTTGCTCCGGTCCAAGGGCAACGCAGGCGGTACGTTGGCATTTTTTCCTTTGTTGAAACTCAGGGAATGTGCGGCGGGGTTGAACGGACGCGGCAGTTGTATGGCCGTGTTTTGCCGCACCATCACGCGCGTGAAGGTTTGCGAAAGGACCAGCTATTGGATTGAGGCAGATTGGAGTAGGACAGGGCGCAAGGTCTTAAATCGGAGGGCCACATGCCTAAAGTACTGCAGCTCACCCCTTTTGTTCTTTGTTCATCCCTGCAGAACCAGATTGATTTCTATTGCGACCGACTGGGGTTTACCTGCGGCTTCCGGCAGGACAATTACGCATTCCTGTCGCGCGGCCCGATCGCCATTCGTTTGCTGGAATGCCCGGCTCGCGAGGATGGCCGGCCGCTGGGCGACAATCAGTCTTTCTATATCGATGTCGACGGAATCGACGATCTTTACGAAAGCACGAAAGCGGGATTGGCTGACCTTCCTGAAGGGCGCGTGCGCCCGCCGTTTGATCAACCGTATCTGCAGCGCGAGTTTCACGTCCTTGATGAGGATGGAACGCTGGTGTTTTTCGGTGAGGATATCCGACCGAGATCATAGGTCAGAGGCTCCCGCCCAGAGTTGATGCGCCTGCGGCGCACCGCCTCTGGTTGGGCCGGGCAGCGCGTGCCGCGCTGCGGTTGCGCTGGGTCAGAAGCCGGGGCTGGTGCCCTGTAACACGCCATGTTCCAGCGCATAGCGGGTCAGACCGGCGGTCGACGAAATGCCAAGCTTGCGCTTGATGTTCTTTCGATGCGTTTCGACGGTTCTGACAGAAATATCCAGCGCAAGAGCCACTTCCTTGTTGGATTTGCCCTGAGCCAATTCCAGCAGAATTGTTTGTTCGCGTCCGGTCAGCGCTTCGCGTGCGCTGCCGCCTTTCGGCTGCAGCGATCCGCTGGCCCCGGTGCACAAGTACTGCTCGCCCCGCATCACCGCGTCGATGGCCTGTTTGATCTCGTCGGTGGGGACATCTTTGAGCACGTATCCCTTTGCTCCGTGGCTGAGCGCGGTCGAGATGTATTCCGGGCTGTCATGCATGGACAGGATCAGGATGCGTGTTTCCGGCAGGCGTTCCAGAATGATCTCGGTGGCGCTGAGCCCGCCGAGCCCGGGCATGTTCAGGTCCATCAGAATCACGTCGGGCGCCAGCTCTGTCGCCTGATCGACGGCCTCCTGACCGCTGCCAAGCGTTCCGACCACCTCGATCTCATCGAAACTTTCCAGGATCGATTGGATCCCTTCGGCAACCATCGGGTGGTCGTCGACGATTAGGACACGGATGGTCTGATCACTCATGTACCGGCCTTTCGGTTCGGAGTTGCGTCTTCCTGCGGTGGCAGCATGTGACTGAGGGGCAGGCTGACCTCAATCACCGTGCCGCTGCGTGGCGCGCGTGATGACAGAATGCGCAGGGAGCCGTCAAGTTGTTCGATGCGCTCCTGCATGTTGCGCAAGCCGATACCGGGATTGGCAGGATCAGGCGTTGTGCGTAACCCGCAGCCATTGTCGGTGATCCGCATCGTTGCGCCTTTCTTGTGGCCGCGCAGGTCGATTGTAACACGGGTTGCACCGGAATGGCGTTCGATATTGGTCAGAGCCTCCTGCGCGATACGGTAGAGGGCGATCTTGCTGTCCTGATCCAAACGGTTGCGGAAGACAACGGTCGAGAACTCGGTCTCGATCCCGGTGCGTTCGCGGAAATCATCCGTCAGGGCCTTCAGGGCAGGGCCGAGGCCCAGATCGTCCAGCACGCCGGGGCGCAGATCGCGGCTGATGCGGCGGACCTCGGTAATCGCGGTGCCGAGGTTGTCGATGCCCTTGTCCAGCGGGTCACGCGCGCCTTCGTCATCGCCACGCGACAGTCGGCGGCGGGTATTGTCGAGGGCATAGCGCACGCCGACCAGAATCTGGCTGATCCCGTCGTGCAATTCGCGCGCAACACGGCCGCGCTCTTCTTCCTGCGCGTCGAACACACGCTGGGTCAGTTCCTTGAGTTTTGCATCCGCCAGCCTGCGTTCGCGGACGTTCAGCAACATGCCCGAGGCAAATACAATCAGAACAGCGGCCAGAACGATTGCACCGATATACATGAAAGTTCGTTGCACGCGCGCCTGGACCTCGGCGCGGGCATTGGCGACCGTTGCCACGATATCGTCGATGAAGACGCCGGTTCCGACAGCCCAACGCCAGTCCTGCAGGCCGACGACATAGGCGATCATCTGCGCCTCTTCCCCGGTTGATGGCTTTTGCCACATGAAACTGTGCCACCCGGCGCCCTGACGGGCGAGGCTGATGAATTCGTCCACGATGGGGGTGCCGTCGCTATCCGTCAAACCCTCCCAGTTGCGGTTGATGAATTCGGTCTGGCGCGGGCTGACAAGGTTGTTGCCGTCATAGTCGTAGACGAAAAAGAAGCCGTCCTTGCCGTAGATCATCGCTGACAGGATCTGGGTCACAAGGTTCTGAGCGACTTTGTCATCCGTCGATGCGCGCCCGTAGATATATGCAAACCCGTTGCGCGCCTGCGTGACATAGTTGCGAAGCTCTTCTTTCTTCGCTTCGATCAGACGCCGTTCCAACGCCTGAATTTCGCGTTCAGCCGTCGCGCGGGATTCATAAGCAACGAACAACGCGATCGCGGCCACGGCCACAACCAAGGGTATTGCCGCCACAAGCGACAGCTTCTGCCCGTAGGTCAGCGAGATCAGGTTTCGGAATCCCCTCATGGCCGAATCGATACGCAAGCGCGGCGGAAAATGCAAAATTTTTGGGTTTTTGATGCGCAAGAGGCGTGAAATCCCTGTGTATGGCAGCCTTTGCCGCGGCATTAACCTTCTAAAATGGCAAAAAAAACTTCGGCCTACGTAGTAGTAGGTATTCACATTCACATCTTGGTCATTAGGCTGACGCGCACTGAAAACGACTAAGCCCGGCACTGGCCCGGGTACTGAATATGTAGGGGAGGAACACTCATATGGATCGTCGTTCATTTCTGAAAACATCTGCTCTGGGCGGCTCGGCAGCTGCTGCCACCACGCTGGCGGCTCCGGCATACGCGCAGGGCAAGCGCACACTGACCATGGTGACCTCGTGGGGTCGTGGTCTGGCCGGTGTTTTCGACAGCGCCCAGCGTTGCGCCGACAGCATCACCGCGATGTCGGACGGCAACCTGACCGTTGACATCAAAGCAGCCGGCGAACTGGTTGGCGCATTTGAAGTTTTCGACGCGGTATCGTCCGGTCAGGCCGACATGTACCACGCGGCAGACTACTACTTCGTTGGTCAGCACCCGGGCTACGCGTTCTTCACCGCTGTTCCCTTCGGCATGACCGCTCAGGAAATGGTGAACTGGTACTACCAGGATGGCGGCATGGAGCTGCATGACGAACTGGGCCAGATCTTTGGCCTGAAGTCGTTCCTGGCCGGTAACACCGGTGCGCAGGCAGGTGGCTGGTACTCGAAAGAGATCAACAGCCCCGATGACTTCAACGGCCTGAAGTTCCGTATGCCGGGTCTGGGCGGTAAGGCGCTGGGTAAACTGGGCGCGTCGGTTCAGAACATTCCGGGTTCGGAAGTGTATCAGGCGCTGTCGTCCGGTGCGATTGACGGCACCGAATGGATCGGTCCGTGGGCGGACGAAAAGGCCGGTTTCCAGGAAATCACCAAGGTTTACTACACCGCTGGTTTCCACGAGCCGAACGCGGGTCTGTCGCTGGCAACTAACCGCGACGTGTTCGAAAGCCTGACACCCGCTCAGCAGAAGATCATCGAGATCGCGGCGGGCGAAGCGCACCAGTGGAACCTGGCGCAATTCCTGGCCAACAACGGTGCGGCCCTGCAGCGGCTGCAGTCGGGCGGCGTCAAGGTTATGGAATTCCCGGACAGCGTATGGGACGCGTTCGGCAAGGCCAGCCAGGAAGTTCTCGACGAGAACATGGGCGACGAGCTGTTCAAGAAAATCCACGACAGCGCAGTGGCATCGTCGACGTCGTCGGCTGGCTGGCTGGACCTGTCGTCGGGCGTCTACACCACGCAGCGTAACCGCGTACGCGGCTAATCGCCTGAACTATGCTAGAATGGTTTCCCCGCACCTGCGGGGAAACCTTTCCCGTTGCACATGCGCGGCCTGGACAATGCCGCCATAAACAGCAGTGCAACCGATACGACCTGGGGACAACATGCAGGACGAAAACGGTATCTCGTTCTTCGGCGCCCTGTGGAATGGACTGGTTTGGTTCATTCAGAACATTGCCGAAGCCTTCTATAATTTCGGATACGCCATCACGCATCCGCAGCTCTGGCTGAACTGGTCGGACAAAGAAGCCATCATGCGCTTTGTCTATTATGGCGGATCGGTCGAATTCTTCTTTGTGGTTTTCACACTGTTTCTGGTTCTGACGGCCATCGGGCTGTATTTCCGGAACTTCATGTGGGGCATGGTGCGCGGTTTGGAAGGGTTCGCGAACACTACGGGCCGGTTCTTTGCCTGGGCGGGCCTTCTGATGGTTATCCAGCAGATCGTCATCGTCTTTATGCAGCGCGTGTTCGCACGGCCGGACATGGCTTTTGGTCTGGGTATCCCGTTCCAGATGGACATCAGCTGGTACGCGGAAGAACTGAAGCTCTATAACGCGATGGTCGTCTGCCTGTGCTGTACCTACACATTCGTGCAGGGCGGTCACGTGCGCGTTGACCTGATCTATGCGGGCATCAGCCACCGCGCCAAGCGCGTGGTCGACATGCTGGGGGCGCTGTTGTTCATGATGCCGATGGCGGTGCTGACATGGATGTATGGCTGGTACTTCATGTGGCGGCACCTGATCGTGCCAAAGCCTTCGGCAAGCGACACACTGGATCGGTTGGTGATGAAATCCCGCGCCTTGCGCTGGAACGTCGAAACCATCGGGTTCAGCCCCAACGGATTCAACGCCTATTTTCTGTTCAAAATCCTGCTGATTGCATTTGCCGGAATGGTGTTCCTGCACGCGATCGCATTCCTGTACCGTTCGTACCTGGAATATGTGGAAGGACCGGAAAGCGTTGGAAAATACCTCGACAAGGACAGCCTTGGTGAGGGTGAAGAAGCCTACGAAGGCGCACATTAGGGACGGAGACCCAGACTATGTTATTCGGACTTGATGGCGTCGAAATAGGCCTCATTATCGTATTCTTTTGCCTTTTCGGAGGCATCCTATCCGGCTTTCCCGTGGCGTTCGCCATCGGCGGGGCAGGGATCATCTCATTCGGTATCATCGCGGCACTGGACAGCGCAGGTCTGCTGATCCATCAGGCGATCGACACAGGCTCGCAAGCCTATCGGGATGTAGTGAATTCGGGCGTCAAACCCGACGTGATATCCGTATTCCGATACCCGGATTTACCGCGGATCGCGGAACCGGTCTTTGCCGCCGGTTGGGAAACCGCGCTGGACCGTAACGTGTCCTTCATCGTGAACCGCATGAATGAACGTGTTCTGGCCGGGCAGTCCATCGAGACCCTTCTGGCCGTGCTGATGTTTGTCCTGATGGGCATCACGCTGGAACGCTCGAAAATCGCGAACGACCTGCTGACCACAATGGCGCGCGTCTTTGGCCCGCTGCCGGGTGGTCTGGCCGTGTCGATTGTGGTTGTAGGTGCGTTCCTTGCGGCCTCAACGGGTATCGTTGGTGCGACTGTTGTGACCATGGGCCTTCTGGCGCTGCCAACCATGCTGCGGAACAATTATTCGCCGGAACTGGCGACAGGTGTGATCGCCGCTTCGGGCACGCTGGGGCAGATCATCCCGCCGTCGATCGTGATCGTCCTGCTGGGTACGCTGGCCGGTGACCTGTATTCGACCGCACAGGAGACCCGCGCTGTCGAGGCTGGGTGCACCGATGCGCTGACCTATCTGGGTGAGCCCGCGGTGGTTTCGGTTGGAACGCTGTTCCAGGCGGCTTTGCTGCCGGGGATTATGCTGGCTTTGCTCTACGCGCTTTATGCCTTTGGGTATGCTCTGCTGAATCCGGAAAAGGCGCCGGCTGTTGAGATGTCTGGCGGCAGCGGTGAACCCATCACCCGGGCCGAGGGCCTGACCTGGTTGCTGGGCGCGCCGGTGGCGCTGATCGTCGGTGCAATTGTGCTGAGCAGTGCCGGTGTGATCGGCAGCCAGAACACCTCGGTTTCGGCTTTCTCGGATGTCGGTCAGGGCGCCTCGCTGCGGACCAATGTCTCGGCTGAGTGTCAGGCTTCAATGATCGAACTGCACGGTCAGTCCGCCTGGGATCAGGCCGTGGCTGAGCAGGAAGCCATCGATGCCGCAGGTGGAACGACCCAGGCTCAGCGCCTGAGCGAAGAAGAGCTGACCGCTGCGCGCGAAGCCAAGATCGCTGCTGCCGCCCCAATCGGGACCGGTGTTGCGGTGATCGTGGTGCTGCTGGCTCTGACGCTGGTGCTGGGCCGGGGTATTGCCCCGTCGCGTCCGGTACAGCCGCTGATCGTGGGGGCCATTGGCCTGCTGCTGATGCTGTTGGTGGATGTCCTTCTGATTGCGCCGACGACCTCGGCCGGTGCGACCTTCCTGCTGTTGGCAGTACCCTTTGCGCTGGCCATCTATGGCTGCAAAGAGGCCGCTGCACGCTGTGCGACCAATGATCTGATCCGGGTGGTTTTCCCGCCGCTGGTTTTGATCATCGCGGTTCTGGGCTCGATCCTTGGCGGTGTGACCAACCCAACGCCAGCCGCTGCGCTGGGTGCTGGTGGTGCGATCATGCTGGCGGCCTATCGCAAGTTGCAGGATCAGGGCCGGTCGGGTAAGGTGATCATCTGGTCGACGTTTGCCGTCATCATCTGTCTGCTGATGGGCGTGAACTTTGATCTGCGCGTCAATCAAGGCGGTGTCACCGTCGAAACCTGGATTGCATTCGTGCTGGCCTACGCGTCGTACCTTTATGCACTGTTCGGTTTGATTTTCGCCTGCTGGGTTCTGTTTACCAGCGGTGTTCTGACACCGGTCGTGCGCGAGACGGCCAAGGTGACCTCGATGGTCTTCACCATCCTGATCGGATCGCAACTGTTGAACCTGGTTGTGATCTCGTTCGGAGGTGAGCACTATATCCAGCAGTTCCTCAAGAGCTTTGACAACGAGTTCACAGTTTTCCTGATCGTGATGCTGGTGTTGTTCATTCTTGGGTTCGTGCTGGACTTCCTCGAGATCATCTACATCGTGATCCCGATTGTGGGGCCGGTCATTTATGGCGGTTCGTTCGATCCCAAATGGGTGACGATCATGGTGGCGGTGAACCTGCAGACGTCGTTCCTGACGCCACCGTTCGGGTTTGCTTTGTTCTATCTTCGGGGAGTTGCGCCCAAAGAAGTCACAACGGGCCACATCTATCGCGGTATTATTCCGTTCGTGATCATTCAGGTGGTCGGGATTGCGATACTGTGGTTCTTCCCGACGATTGTAACCATCATTCCGGATTTGATCCCCAACTGATGGAACCGTTTGAGCTAAATTGAAAAAGGGGGCCTGCGGGCCCCCTTTGCTTTGATGTTTTGGAAGGGGCCTGCCCCTTCTTGGCCTGCGGCCAATTCAACCCCGAGGTATTTTAAGCCAGATGAAGAGCGGATCAGGCGAACTGGATCAGGTCCCAGCGGTTTCCGAACGGGTCGCGCCATACCGCGACTGTGCCATAAGGCTCATGGCGCGGCGCTTCCTCGAAATGGACGCCTGCGGTCGTCATCGCCGTGTGGTCGCGGTCAAAATCGTCCGTCTGCAGGAAAAAGCTGACGCGCCCGCCCGTCTGATTGCCCACGGCGGCAATCTGACTTGGTCCGTCTGCCCGGGCCAGAAGTAAAGACCCATTGCCTGAACCGGGCGGGGCGACCCGAACCCAGCGCTTTCCATCGCCAAGATCGACGTCCTGCAGCAGCGTGAAGCTGAGAGTTTGGGTGTAAAATGAGATGGCGTCATCGTAGTCCGGCACCACGAGGGTGACGGCGAAAAGACTTTGTTGCATAGGATTTTAGCCTTTGGTGGGGTGTCGGTCTGGCAGTTGGATGCTGGCAACCTGCTCTGCGATTGGCGCAGTGGAAAGAGGGTGGTGGCTGGATTCCTTCAGTTCGTCCGGATCTTTGACGCTGATCCAATTGCCCTGAATATACGCCTCAAGCCCCGAAAACCGCGCCTTGTACCCCATCTTTGGACTGCCGGGCACCCAGTACCCCAGATAGACGTATGGAAGCCCGGCCTCTCGTGCAATATCGATGTGGTCGAGGATCATATACGTGCCCAGAGAATTTTGCGGCTGCTGGGGATCGTAGAACGAGTAGACCATGCTTAGCCCGTCATCCAGAACGTCGGTCAGGCTGACGCCGATCAGATCGCCAGTGTCGGGATCGGCATATTCTACGACGCGGCTTCGTATCGGAGTTTCCTCAATCATTGCCGCGAATTCGAACACGTCCATATCAGCCATGCCGCCATCCGCATGGCGCGTGTCCAGATAGCGCCGGAACAGCTCATATTGCTCGTCCGTCGCCCACGGCGAGTTGGCCTTGCGCTGCAAATAAGAATTCCGTTTCGCAGCGCGCTTCTGGCTTTTACTGGGGCGAAATGCCGAGACGTTGATCCGGGCGGACAGGCAGGCTGCGCAATCCGAACAGGACGGGCGGTAAAGCACGTTCTGCGACCGGCGGAAACCTTGCTGGGACAAGGAGTTGTTCAGCTGGTCTGCGCCTTCTCCCTGAAGGGCGGTGAACAGTTTGCGCTCCATCCTGCCCTCAAGATAAGGGCAGGGCTGTGGAGCCGTCACATAGAATTGTGGCGCTATTGGCAGCGTGTGTCGCATGAACGTCCCGTGTCTCTTGCGACCAGATGATAACAACCGATCCCGGAACCGCCAAGTGATTCACGCTGTTGAATTTTTTACGCGCGCTGGTTGATCATGACCGTTCCAAGGAACGCATCGGTAAGGCCCTGGCACCGGGCGCTGGTCAGCATCATGACGACCGAAATGATCTGGAGGATCGGAAAGGCCATGCTGACAAAGTAACCCGCCGTATGAGCCACTGCCTTGCCGGTATCCATCCGGGAACCGAAGGAGTCGCGCAGCTCAATCCCCATGAAGCGCATGCCCAGTGTCGCCGAGCCGTTTGCGATGGTCACAACGCGGTAGACAAAGCTGACGACGGCATAGATCAGGGCCAGGATGAAAAAGCCCATACCAAAGGTAAGCACGATAGCCACCGTACACAGCAGCGAAATGAAGGCGATGTCGAATAACCAGGCGATAAAACGCTTGATCGCGACAGACTGATAGAACTCAGGCTGTCTGTCTGGGTCGGGCAGATGGGTCATATTATGTTTTCCGGGTGAGAATTTTGGATACCCTGTCCCGAAATGCGGGACAGGGCAAGGCCAGCTTAGGCGCGCTCGCCGTTTTCGGCCTCATCGCGGTTTTCGCGGGCGCGTTCGTCCATGAACTGGTCGAACTCGGCTTTGTCCTTGGCATCGCGCAGACGGCGCAGGAAGGCTTCGAAATCCTGCTGTTCGCGTTCCAGGCGGGCCAGCGTATCGGACTTGTAGGCGTCAAACGCGCTGTTGCCGGATGGCTTCATCGCACTCATGTGGCTGTGCCAGGTTTTGCGACGGCTGCAGGATTTGCTGAACATGCGTTTGCTCCAGATCATATAGGCAAGAAGAGCCAGGCCAACAGGCCAGAAAAAGATGAAACCAAGGACCATGGCGGCGATCCAGGCCCCTTTGCCCTTGTCATCCATCCAGGCTTCGGCGCGGTAGAGCCACCCCGGGTTCTCAGGGACGGCGTGGTCGGACAATGCGGTCATTTGGGTTCTCCGGGTTGATGTAAATTGCGTTCACATTGTCTAGATGGGGACTGAAGAGGGGGTTGCAAGGGGGTAATGTGAAAATGATTTACATTTTGGGATTTTTGGGGCGTTGACCTTGCTAACGAACGGGCGCACTTTCCGCCTATGCAACATGTTGAAAACACTTCGCCTCCGTCGCTCGATGAAATTCTGAATCTGGAAAAGCAGGTCTGGACTGCCCTGATGGAAGGAAATGCTGCTGCCGACCGGGCGCTGTTGAGCGCGGATTTCTTGGGAGTGTACCCGACCGGTTTCGCGAACCGCGATGACCATGTCGGACAATTCGCCGACGCTCCGACGATGGCGCGGTACGAGTTGAGTGAAACTCAGTTGCGGGTTTTGACGTCGGATATCGTTCTGCTGTCCTACCGCGCCGATTACCGACGCCCCGAGTCCGAGGAATGGGATGCGATGCTGATTTCGTCCCTATGGGAACGACGGCACGACGTCTGGGTGAACAGTTTTAGTCAGGACACGCCGTTGGAGGGGAAATGACGGGGCCTCTTTTCATTCAACGCGTTCCGCGCGCATTTGATCAGTCGCTTGGGGACGACGCGCGTGCCGCGGTCAATGATATCACGCCCGAACAGGGTGAACTGATCGCTGGCACGGCAGGCTCCAGCCCTTATCTGAAAAGCTTGATCGACCGCGAAAAAGACTGGATAGCCTCGGCCTTGCAGCAACCTAATCAAGCGCTGGCCGATGTTCTGGACGCTGCGCGCGCGTTGCCGCCGGATCAGTTGAAACCGGGCTTGAGGCTGGCCAAACGCCGCATGGCCCTGCTGACCGCACTTGCGGATCTGGCGGGCGCGTGGCCCTTGGAGAAGGTGACTGCGGCGCTGACGGATTTCGGCGCGCTGGCTGCCGATGTGGCGGCCAAGGCAGAGATTGCCGCGTTGATCCGGCGCGGAAAACTGCCGGGGATGGGGTCGGACGATGTTGAGAGCGCCGCCGGGATGATCATCCTGGCGATGGGAAAGATGGGTGCGTACGAGTTGAACTACAGCTCGGATATCGACCTGATCGTTCTGTTCGATGAGACGCGGTTCGACCCGGACGACTTTTACGATGCGCGGCATGGCATGGTGCGTGCGACGCGCAATTTCTGCGCCACACTCAGCGATAAAACGGCTGATGGCTATGTCTTCCGTACCGATCTGCGCCTGCGCCCCGATCCGGCGGTGACACCGGTCTGCATGGCGGCTGAGGCAGCCGAGCGGTATTATGAAAGCTTGGGCCGCACATGGGAACGCGCGGCCTACATCAAGGCGCGACCGTGTGCGGGGGACCTCGCTGCCGGACAACGTTTTCTGGATACGCTGCGCCCCTTCGTCTGGCGGCGGCATCTGGATTTTGCCGCCATTCAGGACGCCCATGACATGCGCCTGCGTATTCGCGAGAACAAGGGCACCGGTGGTGCTCTGACCATCCCGGGTCATGACATGAAACTGGGGCAGGGTGGTATCCGCGAGATCGAGTTCTTCACCCAGACCCGCCAACTGATCGCAGGTGGCCGGGATCCGGACCTTCGTGTTCGCGGAACGGTGCCGGGGCTGGCGGCGCTGGCCGAAAAGGGCTGGGTGCCGCAGGACGTCGCCGACAAACTGACTGATCATTACCGTGCCCATCGTGAGGTCGAGCACCGCATCCAGATGGTGCATGACGCTCAGACACATAAAGTGCCGCAATCACCTGACGGGATCGAACGGGTTGCTTGTCTGATGGGGATCGACGCAGCTGATCTGACCTCCGACCTGACGCGCCGCCTGAGCGAAGTGCATGAGTTGACCGAGGGTTTCTTTGCGCCCGGTTCATCAACGCGTGCGCCGACGGCGGAAGCGGATTTTGACCAGAACGTTCTGGCCCGGTGGCCGACTTATCCCGCATTGCGGACACAACGCAGTGCGAGGATATTCGAACGCCTCAAGCCCGAACTTCTCTCGCGTCTTGCAAAAACGGCCCAGCCGGATGAGGCGTTGCAGGCGTTGGACGGGTTTCTGTCGCGTCTGCCCGCAGGTGTTCAGCTGTTTTCGCTGTTCGAGGCCAATACACATCTGATCGACCTTTTGATCGATATCGTCGGGACATCCCATGCGCTGGCCGCGCATCTGTCGCGTAATGCCTCGGTGTTTGATGCGGTGATTGGCGGCAGTTTCTTCTCCGACTGGCCAGGACAGGCCACGTTGCAGGCGGAACTCGAACAGGCCCTGGCGCAGGAGGTAGATTATGAAAGCCAACTGGATCTGGCCCGTCGCTGGTGCAAGGAATGGCACTTCCGAGTCGGTGTCCATCATCTGCGCGGGCTGATCGACGGAGAACAGGCCGGGCGGCAGTATGCCGAGCTTGCAAACGCGGTAATAGCCGCGATCCTGCCACGCGTGTCTGAGCAGTTCGCCGGCAAACACGGGCCTGCACCGGGACGCGGCGCGACGGTTTTGGGCATGGGCTCGCTTGGGGCCGGGCGGATCAACTCGCAATCCGATCTGGATATGATCGTGATCTATGACCCTCTGGATCAGGATACGTCAGATGGTCCGCGGCCTTTGGCCACCCGCACTTACTATGCACGGTTCACACAGGCGCTGATCACGGCGCTATCGGCACCCATGTCACAAGGGCGGCTTTACGAGGTTGATATGCGTCTGCGCCCGTCTGGCAATCAGGGGCCGGTGGCGACAAGCTGGGCGAGTTTCACAAATTACCAGAAGAATGAAGCGTGGGTTTGGGAACACCTGGCTCTGACCCGAGCGCGTGTGGTTGCTGGTGAAGGCGGGCTGGCAAAGGATATCGAGGTGTTTCGCGCCGACTTCTTGTCTCAGCCGCGGGATCGCAAGAAGGTTCTGCGCGAAGTGGCCGAGATGCGCGCTCGATTGGCCGCCGCTAAGTCGCCCGCGGGGATATGGGACGCGAAAAACGGACCCGGTCGCATGATGGATATCGAGCTGATGGCCGAAACTGGCGCGCTATTGTCGGGTGTGGCGAAGCGCGACGTGCAGTCCGGTCTGGATGGTGCCGTCGCTGCCGGACTGTTGGACGTCGCTCAGGCACAAACGCTGAAGGACAGCTACGACCTATGCTGGTCCGTGCAATGCGCAGCGCGTTTGCTGTCTGGTAAGGTCATCGAAGCCGACAAGATTGGCGAGGGAGGGACCGCCTTCCTGTGCCGCGCGACCGGCTTCGAACACGTCGATCAGCTGCAGGCCGCACTGCAGGAAAGCTACGCCACGGCTGCCGGGATCATCGGTGGCGTGATCAGAGAGGATGACAATGGGGCAGAGTAAGGATCCGAATGATCACAAGGGCTTGATCCGCGAAGCGTATCGCATTGAAGGCATCACTCTGCCTGAATGCCGCAGCATTTTTCTGGACTGGGCGCTCAGCCTGCCGGCCGAGCGGGATCAGAAACAGGCACTGGTTGATCTACATGCTGCATATTCCCAACAGGACGCCGACCATCCCATGACACAGGTGCTGGCTGAAGGGCTGCAATCTGCAAAGGCACCCAAGCGACGCGGCGGCTGGCGGTCGCGCGACCGCTAGGGCTTTCCCCCGGTGGCGTTCGCGACTAATAGGGCGTCATGACCCAAACTGCCGATCGCCCCCGTATCCGTCTAAAACCCAAAGCCAACGCGCGCGGGCTGCGCCAAGGCTTTCCCTGGGTGTATGCCAATGACATCGTGACGGATCGGCGAACCCGCAAAATCGCGGCGGGAGCCCTGGCGGTGCTTGAGGATGAAAAACGCGCGCCCATCGCGTTGGTTGCAGTAAACCCCGAGTCCAAGATCATGTGCCGCGTTCTGGACCGCGATTTGAACGCGCAATTGGATGCGTCATGGTTCGAAACCCGTCTGCGGCGCGCGTTGGAAATGCGCGAGCGCCTCTTCGACGCGCCGTATTACCGACTGGTCCACGCCGAAGCGGATGGCTTTCCCGGCGTCATCATAGACCGGTTCGGCGCTGCCTGCGTGATCCAGCCGAATGCAGCCTGGGCTGAGGCGCATCTGGAAGTTCTTACCGATGCGCTGGTCAGCGTAACCGGTGTGACGACCGTGCTGAAAAACGCCTCTGGCCGTACCCGTGGCCTCGAAGGGCTGGACGACGTCAACTTCACTCTGCGCGGGTCCGCGCCGGACGCGCCACTTCCGGTGCCGATGAACGGTGCTACCTACATGGCTGACCTGACAGGAGGGCAGAAAACCGGCCTGTTTTACGATCAGCGCCCAAACCATGCGTTCGCTGCGCAGTTGGTGCAACAGGGCGCTCAGGTGCTGGACGTCTTCAGCCACGTGGGCGGTTTTGGCCTCGCCATGCTCGCAGCTGGTGCTGGGCAGGCGCTTTCGGTCGATGGTTCTGCTGCCGCTTTGGAGCTTGCGGCGAAAGGGGCACAGGCCTCTGGCTTTGAAGGGAAATTCCAGTCACGGCAGGGCGATGCCTTTGAAGTCCTGACCAAGTTGGGTGAAGAGGGTGCGCAATTCGATGTTGTGATCTGCGACCCGCCCGCATTTGCGCCCTCGAAACAAGCGTTGGACGCAGGCTTGCGCGCCTACGAACGCGTGGCTCGCCTTGCTGCGCCATTGGTGAAGCCTGGCGGTTATCTGGGTCTGTGTTCTTGCTCCCACGCAGCTGATCTGGATCGGTTCCGCGATGCCTCGTCGCGCGGGATTGGACGCGCCGGGCGGCAAGCTCAACTGATCCATACGGGTTTTGCAGGTCCGGATCATCCGCAACTCCCGCAACTGGCTGAAAGCGGTTACCTCAAAGCCGTGTTCTACCGGCTTTGAAGGCGGTTCTGGACACCTGCGTCATCTACCCAACGGTGATGCGAGAGATGCTATTGGGCGCGGCCCGGTTGGGTCATTTCACACCCTTTTGGTCTGCACGCATCCTTGAGGAGTGGGCCCGCGCCGCACGAAAACTCGGGCCCGAGGGCGAAGCACAGGCCCGCGCAGAAATCGCGCTGGCACAAGCCAATTGGCCCAAGGCCGAGTTTCCTGCTGCAACTAATGTCGAACAGCATCTCTGGCTGCCGGACAGCGCCGATATTCATGTGCTGGCAACGGCCGTGGCGTCCTCTGCGGACGTGATCGTCACGGTGAACGCCAAGGATTTCCCCAAAAACATTCTGTCTGAAGAAGGGCTTGAGCGCCGTGACCCCGACTCCTTGCTATATGGTTTCTGGCAATTCGACCCCGAAGGCATGACCACGACAGCCAACCGCGTCCTGTCCGAGGCGAACCGGCTTTCGGGGGATCAATGGACATTGCGTGGCCTGATGAAAAAGGCGCGCCTGCCGCGTCTGGGCAAAGCCCTCACCACCTAAGTCCGGATCTTCTTCATCTGGCCAAAAATACCTCGGGGAGCGCGAGGGGCTGGCCCCTCGCTGCCTGAACCTAACCGTCCGTACCCCACCGCCGTTCCAGCGCCTCCAGCGCCGCGACCCGTTCATCTGTTTTGGGATGGCTCATCAGCCAGGCAGGAACGACCCCAGCCCGTTGCTGTGTCAGGTCTTCAAGCTTGTGGAACAGCGATTTCTGCGGGCCGATCCCGATCCCCGCCTTGGTCAGCAGCGCGGCGGCATACTCGTCGGCCTCATACTCATCCCCACGCGACAGACGCGACGCCAGCAGGTGGGTCAGCATGTTTGCAATCCACGCACCAATGAACGGAATGAAGCGGTTGAACAACATCATCAATGCCGTCCGCAGGGCATTCTGCCCCGAAAAGTCGATCATCCGACGTCGCGCATGCCCCAGCGCCACATGCCCAAGTTCATGGGCGATGACACTCGCCATCTCTTCGGCGGACACCTCGCCGCTGCGAAATTTGCGATAGAACCCGCGTGTGATGAATATCCTGCCATCCGGTGCCGCCAAACCATTCACCGGGTCGATCTCGTAGATGTAAACAGGAACCCGATCAATCTCGAGCGCTGCGGCCAACCGGTCGGTCATGCGTTTGAGGGCCGGGTCGGCCAGCTCGGTCGATTTGGCATCCAACTCGCGATGCGTGCGCCAGACGGATATCCGGTACATCACAACGGCATAGGCTATGGCCAGCAGGATCGGGGTCAGGCGAAGCATGGTATAGATATGGGTTCCGCGCGTCGCAGGGGCAACCGAAAAACGCGGTCGACATGTGGATAAAGCCTTCGCTCTCGGCTGATCAATGTGCGGTGAGTGGACTGAAACCTGCCGCCCGTCCGACTTGCCGAGGGGCAATCTGGGCCATAGCTTATTAGTTATGTGGTCTTTTGCCGATATCCGCCCGGCCTATAGCCGCGCTGAACGCGTCAGTGACGGTGTCGTTCACCTGCTTGGTTTGACCGCTGCGGTTGTCGCTGTGCCCATCCTCATTGTTTTGACGGCCCTCTATCGATCGGAGTCCGCGGCGGTGGTGGGGGCTTCGGTCTATGGTGTCACTCTCATTCTTATGCTGACGTTTTCCGCCCTGTACAACATGGTGCAATCCGAAAAATGGGCAGACCTGTTGCGTAAGCTCGATCACTCGGGGATTTATGTTAAGATAGCGGGCACTTATACGCCGTTCATCCTGCTTTCAGGTGCCCAGATGCCAGGGCTCATGATCGGGCTTTGGTCCTCGGCGACACTTGGGTCGATCCTGAAGATGGTCGACCCACACCGGTTCCGTTGGTTGGGGCTGGCGCTTTACGTGTTGATGGGATGGGCGGCCATTTGGGCCGGTCAGTCGCTGCTGGCAGATTTGTCGCAACCTGTCGTGGTGCTGATGATCACTGGCGGTATCGTCTATACCGTTGGCATAGCTTTCTATCTTCTCGATTGGCTGCCGTTTCACAATACGATCTGGCATGTCTTCGTTTTGACGGGCAGTGTGTTGTTTTTCCTCGCAGTTTCGTTCCGGATTGCGTGGGCTCCGGTCCTGCAGATTTGATTGGAGTGCTATAGCCGCTCAGGATTTGACCGCGCCCAGCGGTGCACCCCGCTATCGGGTCAGTTCCCGCATACCCTGTTCCAGACCGGCAAGTGTCATCGGCACCATGCGGTCCTCGAAAATCTCGCGGATCATGCCGATGGAATGGGTGTACTCCCAGTACTTTTCGGGCACAGGGTTGATCCACAGGTTTGACGACCACTGATCCCGCGCCCGCTGCAGCCAGACCTGACCGGCCTCCTGGTTCCAGTGCTCGTTCGCACCGCCGGGATAGGCGATCTCGTAGGGGCTCATCGAGGCGTCGCCGACAAAGATGCACTTGTAGTCCGGGCCATAGGTCCGCAACACTTCGTGAGTCGGGGTTTGTTGGTCCCAGCGGCGGTGGTTGTCGCGCCAGACACCTTCGTAAAGGCAGTTGTGAAAGTAGTAGTATTCCAGATGCTTGAACTCGGTTCTTGCAGCAGAAAACAGCTCTTCAACAACTTTGATATGCGGGTCCATCGAGCCGCCGACATCCAGAAACAGCAGCACCTTGACCGCGTTGTGACGCTCGGGCCGGGTCTGGACATCCAGATAGCCATGTTCCGCTGTGGCGCGGATGGTACCGTCCAGATCCAGCTCGTCCGCCGCACCCTCGCGCGCCCAGCGGCGCAAGCGTTTCAGTGCGACTTTGATATTGCGCGTACCAAGTTCAACCGTGTCGTCTAAGTTCTTGAATTCACGCTTGTCCCAGACTTTGACCGCCCGCTGATGGCGGCTTTCTTTCTGACCTATACGCACCCCTTCGGGGTTGTACCCATAGGCTCCGAACGGAGACGTTCCGGCGGTGCCGATCCACTTGTTGCCCCCCTGGTGGCGGCCTTCCTGATCCTTGAGACGCTCGCGCAGGGTTTCCATAAGCTTGTCAAAGCCGCCAAGTGCTTCGATCTCGGCCATTTCTTCTTCGCTGAGGTGTTTCTCGGCCATCTTGGCCAGCCATTCGGCGGGGATGTCGACAGCTTCGAGAACCTGCTCAAAGCTGATCTCATCCAGCCCCTCAAAGCTGGCGGCAAAGGCGCGGTCGAACTTGTCGATATTGCGTTCGTCTTTCACCATCGACACGCGGGCCAGATAGTAGAACGCCTCGACGTCATAAGTGGCCAGACCCTTTTTCATGCCTTCCAGAAAAGTCAGGTATTCGCGCAAGGATACGGGAATGCCTGCTTTGCGAAGGTTCTCAAAAAAGGGCAGAAACATGCGTTAACCCACCAACCGGACAAGGATCAGGGACAGCACCAGCCCGACCAGCGCGAAGGCGATGCCATAACCCGCGGCGTATTGGGCCATATCCGCGCCGCTGCCATTGCGTTTGCGTGCGGTCAGCGCGCCAAGGATCGCCCCCAGTATCGCCATTCCCAAAACTACGACCATGCGTTATCCGCCTCTGTTGTTGGTGGACGGAGCTTCGGCAACTTCCTGCATCAGCGACCGCACCACGACTTCCGAGCCAAAGCCGTATCGCGCCCACCCCAGACTGTCCAGCCTGACGGAACGTGCCTGATTGGGGCGCCCGGCCTGATTGAGCGCCTCGGATTTCAACAGCAACAATGTGGCCAGCTGAGAGGCATTCTCGGCGCGGGTCATAACCGCGATGGCCTTGTCCAGTTCAGGCAGAATTTCGGGGCCTTTGCCCTGGGCAAGCGCGAAGGCTGCAGTCTGCGTTGTCACATAGGCCTGATGAATTTCGGTTCCCGGTGTAGAACGCAGAAATTGCAAAGCAATTTCGTATTGCTGCAACGCTTCCCGAGGGTTATCGAATTGCGCCATACGCCCCAGAATATAATGCGGGTAAGCCCGGCGATGGTCCGTCCAGCCCTGCGCCTTTCCGATCTGAACGGCCTTTTCCGCGGCTTTGATCCGGGTGCGTGTGCCTGGCCCCGGACCAAGTGATTTCTGGACGGCGTTGATCCATTCACGCGGGGTCGCCGAGACAAGTTGTTTGGGCAGCGCGTCACCGCGCGGGTTCAGGCGGCTGAGAATGCCGGGCAGGGCGGCTTCGACCTGTTCGCGGGTCATGCCACTCTGCAGTTGCGGCGAATAGGCTGTCCGCAGGATCAGCATGTCAAATCCGGTCAGAATGGTGTGGATGTTGTCATCGTTGAACACCGAATCCGGCAGGTGGTACAGGTCGTTGAGCGGCCCCAGCGCCTGTGCCAGCTCTTCATGCAGGCAGTCGCGCTTTTCCTGTGGACTGGCGTCATAAGGGATGAAGATGCCAAGACGTTCGCGGCTGCGTAATGCGGTCCAGCTGCTTTTCCGTTTCCGTCGATCCTTGCGGTATTCCTCAAAGCTCGAGGCATTGGGAACAACGAAACAGGCGGCTTGCGGCAAAAGACGCTGTATCTGGCTTTGGCTGACGGCCTCAATGGTGATATTCGCCTGACCTTCGGAAATCTGCCGGATATCGATCCCGGCCTCACGCTGCAGCCGCGACAGCAAACGCGTCAGGTCGCGCTGCATAGACGGCGTCGGCGATCCCGTCAGGCGCACAGTGACCGGCGTTTCGAACCGGGTGAACACTGGGAGTTTGGTGCCGCCTTCCAACGCAAAGTGCAACGCAAGGAAATCATCCGAGATGTTTGCGTTTGATCGGGCTGGCGGTATCGGGCGGGTCGAAGTGAACGCCTTGGCTGGCGGCAAATTTGCCTCGATCACCTTAACGCGGGTCTGCGGTTCAGGCGGCGTGACCGACGTGCACCCGGCCATTGCCAGGCCGACGAGGATCACGGCCCATCGCATCATGGACGCTGGTACCGGATAAAGGGTGTCTCTTTGCCAATACGATCATAGAGTTTGCGGGCGGTGTGGTTGAAATCCTGAGTGAGCCAATAGACCGAAGGCGCGCCCTGTCGGTCGGCCTCGTCATAAACCGCCTGTATCAATGCGCGGCCAACGCCGGTTCCGCGAGATTCCGGACGGGCGAACAGGTCTTGCAGGTAGCAGACGCTTTCAACTTTCCACGCATGGCGATGGAAAAGGTAATGGGTCAGACCGACCAGCTTGCCGTTCGCCTCGGCCACGAAACACGAGAAATCATTGGGGTCATCCCCCAGCAGCCGGGCGAAGGTGCTGTCATAGGTCCCATCCGGGACGGTTGTCTCATAAAACGCCAGATAGTCGCGCCACATGTCGGCCCATTCGGCGCGGTCTGCAGGCTGCAACGCTCGGATATTAAGGATGTCAGGCAAACAATGGCTCCTATGTCATCAGGTCGGAAAATGCCCGACGACGCCGGACGGCCCTGACG
Organism: Ruegeria sp. Ofav3-42; assembly: GCF_022347725.1. GTDB lineage: Bacteria > Pseudomonadota > Alphaproteobacteria > Rhodobacterales > Rhodobacteraceae > Ruegeria. The sequence continues at coordinate 28,875 of NZ_JAKRGB010000011.1, read as the reverse complement.
CTAATGCTGACACCCGGACCCCCGCAAGGCAAGCAGGGATCACCGAGTGTTCATCTATCTCAGCGTTTGCTGCGGGCCATGAAGGCAAGACGCTCAAAAAGATGCACGTCTTGTTCGTTTTTCAGGAGCGCGCCGTGCAGTTTGGGCAGTGCATTCGCGCCATCGCGTTTGAGGTCCTCTGCCGTGAGGTCTTCGGCCAGCAGCAACTTCAGCCAATCCAGAACTTCCGAGGTTGACGGTTTCTTTTTCAAACCTTGTGTTTCACGGATCTCGTAGAACTGGGTCAGAGCGGTGGTCAGCAGCGCATCCTTGATGCCCGGATGGTGTACTTCAACGATCCGGCGCATGGTCGCCTCATCCGGAAAGCGGATGTAGTGGAAGAAGCAGCGGCGCAGGAACGCGTCGGGCAGTTCTTTCTCGTTGTTAGACGTGATGATCACGATCGGGCGATTCTTGGCCTTGATCGTCTCACCGGTCTCGTAGACGTGGAACTCCATCTTATCGAGCTCCTGCAACAGGTCGTTCGGAAACTCGATATCCGCCTTGTCGATCTCGTCGATCAGCAGCACGACTTTCTCGTCGGCGTCAAACGCTTGCCACAGCTTGCCCTTACGGATGTAATTCGAAACGTCGTGAACGCGCTCGTCGCCCAACTGGCTGTCGCGCAGGCGGCTTACGGCGTCATATTCGTACAGACCTTGTTGCGCGCGGGTGGTGGATTTGACGTTCCACTCGATCATCTTCAAACCCAGCGCACCGGCGACTTGCTTGGCCAGTTCGGTCTTGCCGGTTCCGGGTTCGCCCTTGACCAAAAGGGGGCGTTCCAGCGTGACGGCGGCGTTCACCGCAATGGTCAGGTCATCAGTGGCAACATATTCTGCTGTACCTTGGAAACGTGCGGTCATGGGCCCCTCATTCAGTATCGCGCGGCATCTGTCCAACGGGGTTATAGTGGGGCAGAAAATTTGACAAGGCGGGTCGCTGCGTCGCTCGGGGCGAATTTGACGTGAGACTTCAACGCTTTTGGTTGATTCGGGCGCTAACAATGGCCGCGACAAATTCGTGGTCGCCCAAAAAAAGCCTGCCAATATTCACAGAAAAACAAAGTTTTCCCGTTAAAAGTCTCATATTTAGACGACGTAAAGGCGCGGCGCGCCCGACGACGTTTCCATAGTGACATTCGGGACGGTGTCGGATAAACGCTCCGCAGAAGGGGATTGCCGCATGTCAGGTGAAGGTAAGGTGACCGGCGTTGCAGGCCACACCGAGGGAGCAAAAATGAAGCAGGAAGTATTTCTGCCGGAAGATTATCGTCCAGCCGAAGACGAACCATTTATGAACGACAAGCAGTTAGAGTATTTTCGCCGTAAGCTGCTGGACTGGAAGAATGAACTTTTGGCAGGCAGCCGCGATACGATCGAAGGGCTGCAGGACAACACCCGTAACATTCCGGACGTCGCAGACCGCGCAAGCGAAGAAACCGATCGCGCGCTGGAACTGCGGACCCGTGATCGTCAGCGCAAGCTGGTGGCAAAGATCGACTCGGCCCTGCGCCGGATCGAAGAGGGTGAGTACGGCTATTGCGAGATGACGGGCGACCCAATTTCGCTGAAACGTCTGGACGCACGTCCAATCGCGACCATGACGCTTGAGGCACAAGAGCGCCACGAGCGTCGCGAGAAGGTTCACCGCGACGATTGATCGCTGAGAAAACACAGAATTCTTAAACGCCGGGGTCTTACGCTCCGGCGTTTTTGCTTTAAGCCGGTGCCATGAATATCAACGGTTTGAAAATTGGCATTATCGGTGGGGGTATTGGCGGAATCGCGGCCGCTCTGGCGTTGCGGCAACGCGGGGCACAGGTCACGGTTTTTGAGCAGGCAGCCGAACTGACCGAAGTCGGCGCAGGCCTGCAGATCAGTGAAAATGGAATGGTCGTGCTGCGCGCTTTGAATGTCGTGGGCGAGGTGCCCGAGGCCGGCGTGCGGTCATACGGAACGGAGCTGCGCGATTACCGGGCGGGGCGCCTGGTCAGCAGGCTTCCGGCTCCGTCCGCCGGGGCGACTTATTACTATCATCGCGCTGATTTGCTTGACCTCTTGCACCGTGCAGCCCTGCGCGAAGGCGTTGTGTTTCGCTTGGGCGCGCGTGTTTTGCAGACACGTAAACACCCTTCAGAAGCCGAAATCGGTCTGGACGACGGTACGCGAATGCGGGTTGATTGTGCGATTGCTGCCGATGGCGGGCGCAGTGAAATCCGCACGGATCTGAACGGGCCCGAGACGCCCGAGTTTACACGTCAGGTGGCTTGGCGCGCGACCATTCCTTGGGAACACCGTGTCGAAAAACCGAAGGCGGCTCTGACAATGGGGCCGGGGCGGCACGTGGTAACCTATCCCCTTCGCGACCAAATGCTGATGAACATTGTGGCCATTGAAGAGCGTTCCGACTGGCGGGAAGAAGGCTGGCGTCGGCGTGGTGACCCGGAAGATCTGCGGGCGCGATTTGCCGAATTTGGCGGCCCTGTCGGAGAAATTTTGAAACAGGTTCAGGACCCTCACATATGGGCTTTGTTCCTGCGCCCCGTTGCACGGCGCTGGCAAAACGGACGTGTGGCCCTTTTGGGCGATGCGGCTCATCCGACGCTGCCGTTTATGGCACAAGGGGCTTGCCTGGCGCTTGAAGACGCGTGGGTATTGGCGCGGTCCTTCGATGAGCAGTCTGGTATCCGGCAAGCGCTTACCGCATACGAAACTCGCCGCCGCCCAAGAACGCGGAAAGTGGTCGCTGCGGCCGGGGCAAATGCCCGCAACTTCCATCTACGCGGCCCGATGCGGTTGGCCGCACAGGCCGCTCTGATGGCAATTGGCCCGCGACTGTCGCGGAAATACGATTGGATCTACAGCTACGACGCGACGGTCTGAAACGTCACAGATCGAGGTCGACCCACACCGGAGCATGGTCCGATGGCTTTTCGTGTCCACGTATCTCGGCATCAATCCGGCAGTCGCGCATCAGATCGGCGGCTTGCGGTGTTAACAGGAAATGGTCGATCCGAATTCCGTCGTTCCGGTTCCATGCACCGGCCTGATAGTCCCAAAAGGAATAGTGTTCGGGGCCTTGTGCCACGGCGCGAAACGCTTCGGTAAAACCCAAGTTCAGGATTTTCCGAAACGCCGCACGGCTTTCAGGTCGAAACAGCGCATCCTCGCGCCATGCATCGGGTCGTTTCGCGTCCTCGGCCTGCGGGATGATGTTGTAATCCCCAGCCATCAGCGCGGGTTCTTCCGTTGCCAGCAAGTCACGCGCCCGATCATAGAGGCGTTCCATCCAGGCCAACTTGTAGTCGTATTTCGGGCCCGGCACCGGATTGCCGTTCGGCAGGTACAGGCCGCAGATGCGAAGGGCTTTCTTGCCAATGACGGTCGCTTCAATCCAGCGCGCCTGTTCATCCTCGTCATCACCCGGTAGGCCACGGGACACGTCCTCTAACGGTAGTTTCGAAAGGATTGCAACGCCATTGAAACTCTTTTGTCCGTGCGTTTCGACGTTGTAGCCACGCTCTTCGAACAGCTCGCGCGGGAAGTTCTCGTCGATGGATTTGATCTCTTGTAGCAGCACAACGTCGGGCTGCGCGTCATCCAGCCAGCGGGGCAGGGCCTCGGCCCGCGCTTTGATGCCGTTTATGTTGAACGTGGCGATTTTCATGCGCGATCCTCCAAAGCCTTTGGCAACCTATCGCCCAGAATGAACCCAGCGGCAAGGTGATGGATGGGTATGCGAGGCTCTGCCTCGCGCTCCGAGGTATTTTTGGCCAGATGAAGAAACGGATTCTTAACCAGTTTGGGTGAGACAGGTATTGCGGTACAGGCGGAGGCGCCGATGACCGCGCCAGGTGAAGCTCTCCGGCGGATGGATCGGAGAGCGGATCCCTGCTTCATCTGGCTGAAAATACCTTGGGGGTGTGGGGGCAACGCCCCCACGAACATTACATCGAAAAAGACGTGCCGCAGCCGCAGGAAGAGGTGGCGTTTGGGTTTTCGATGACAAACCGCGCACCGATCAGTTCTTGGGTGAAATCGATCACAGCATTTTCAAGAAACGGCAGCGACACCGAGTCGACGATGACCTTCTGGCCTTTACCTTCCAGAACAAGGTCGTCCTCTTTCGGTTCATCTAGCGCGATTTCGTATTGAAAACCGGAACATCCGCCGCCTTCCACTGCGACGCGCAGGGCCTGACCCTGATCTGCTGCGCCGATCTCGGCGAGACGCTCAAAAGCGCGTTGTGTGACTGTGGGGGGCAGATTCATGCCAAACTCCAAAGGTTTATTTCCTTTACGCCTTACAATATAGAAAGTGCAAGGACAGGCGACAAGGACAAGACCTTTGAACAGAGCGGGTTTTGCCTCGGACCCAGGCCGCGCGAGGGGGCGGCTTGTGCCAGAGGAGGAAAGTAGTTTCCGGTCATGCTTTCAGCGCGACCGGGACAGGATCATTCACGCCAGCGCATTTCGGCGGCTCAAACACAAGACACAGGTGTTTGTTGAGCATGAGGGCGACAGCTATCGCACGCGTCTTACGCATTCCATCGAAGTGGCACAGGTAGCGCGTACGATCGCGGGTGCATTGGGTTTGAATGGCGAACTGACCGAAGCGGTGGCGCTGGCGCATGATCTGGGGCACACCCCGTTCGGGCACACCGGTGAAGATGCTCTGCATGCGCTGATGGAACCTTACGGAGGGTTCGATCACAATGCTCAGGCCATTCGGATTGTGACTAAGCTGGAGCGTCATTATGCCGAATTCGACGGCTGTAACCTGACGTGGGAATGCCTTGAAGGTATTGCCAAACATAATGGTCCCGTGGTGGGCGAATTGCCCTGGGCGCTGGCCGAGTGCAATGCGAACTTTGATCTGGAGCTGTACACCCACGCCAGCGCCGAAGCGCAGGTTGCGGCCCTGTCGGATGATATCGCTTACAACAATCACGATCTTTTGGACGGGTTGAGGGCAGGTCTGTTCACCGACTCCGAGATTCAACAGTTGCCTATCGTTGGTGACTGTTATGCCGAGGTAGACAGGAAGTACCCCGCTCTGGACCCTTATCGCCGCAGGCACGAGGCACTGCGGCGCGTTTTCGGCGTTATGGTTTCTGATGTTATCGTTACCTCGCGTGGTTTGATCACAAGCTCGGGGGCGCAGACGGTCGAGGATATTCGCAACCTGGGCTATCCGGTGATTCAATTCTCGGGCGGCTTGTGGGCGCAACTCAGGGAAATTCGTGCTTTTCTTTTCAAGCAGATGTACCGTGCGCCAAGTGTCATGAACGTGCGCGCCGAGGTTAGTAAGATCGTCGAAGACCTTTTTCCGATCTATCTGAACGATCCGAAACAGATGCCCGCGCGGTGGCATGACGATATCGAGGCCGCCAGCGATGAAACGGCGCTGGCGCGGATTGTGTCGGACTATATCGCTGGTATGACAGACCGGTTTGCCCTGCAGGATCACGCAAGGCTTACCGGAGCCTGATCACTCGATCCCGATATAGGCGATCGCCCAGACCTGTTGGCCGGCTTGCTCTGCAGCAAGATCGGCGTCGTCTGTGGGCGGGAAAACGATCATCGTGGGACCATAACCTCCGATCCCCATGGGCGCGCCATCTGCATGAGTTGCGACAATCGGCTGATTTGCTGTGATGCTGTCCCATGGGATTTCAGATTGATAACCATCCAGTGCCATGGGTTTCGCTGTTTTACTTTCGGCCCCGGCCAGCATCATCACTTCCGACAGGCGCGGCCCGGAGAATGCAATGTCGCGCTGACTGTCTTCAGGCCCGTAGAGAATCGTGATCTCAATCTGTTCCAGCCCATCCAACATGGCGGCATCAAACCCTGCGGCTCCATTGTACTGAACCTCAAGATATCCCAACAACCCGCCGTCGTTTTCGCCGCGCGCTGGAAGGTTCGTTTCGGTGACGGCGCCTCCTAACGTTAGTAAGACGTGGCCTGTAGGGGCTGGCATTTCCGCCCATGCCGGTAGTGAGGTGGTCAGCAGCAAAGCTAAGGGCAGGGCAAGGCGCATGGATCGGTCTCCTGTTGGTTTTTCCCGACCTTAGACCGGTTTACCGCTAAACCAAGCCCAAACTGATCGCTTCCATTGACCTTGCCGTGTTGCGTGATAAACCGCCGGGCAAGCAAAAGGACATCCGAAATGAACCTGTTTTCCGAGATCCGCGGCCTCGTGCTGGACGCGCTGGCACAGATGCAGTCCGAAGGCGCTCTGCCCGAGGGGCTGAGTTTTGATAACGTGGCGGTCGAACCGCCGCGTGATGCCGCGCATGGCGACATGGCGACCAATGCGGCGATGGTGCTGGCAAAACCGGCCAAGGTGAAACCGCGCGACATTGCGGATGCTCTGGCCGGTAAACTGGCCGCAGATGACCGGATCACCAGCGCCGAAGTGGCGGGCCCGGGCTTCCTGAACCTGCGGTTGGCGCCGTCGGTTTGGCAGGATGTTCTTGCGGCTGTGCTAGAAAAGGGCACGGATTATGGTCGCTCATCCATGGGACATGGCCTGAAAGTTAACGTGGAATATGTGTCCGCGAACCCCACAGGTCCGCTGCATGTCGGCCATACGCGGGGCGCTGTGTTCGGCGACGCTCTGGCCAGCTTGTTGGCCTATTCGGGCCACGACGTGACCCGCGAATATTACATCAACGACGGCGGAGCGCAGGTTGATGTGCTGGCCCGGTCTGCCTTTGAGCGCTACCGCGAGGCCAATGGCCTGAGCCCGGAAATTGCCGAGGGTCTTTATCCGGGCGATTACCTGATCCCGATCGGTGAGGCGTTGAAAGAGAAGTACGGCGACAGCTTGATCGACAAGCCCGAGAGTGAGTGGCTGGAAGAGCTGCGCGAGTTCTCGACCGACGCGATGATGGACCTGATCCGCGCCGACCTGAAGGCGCTGGGTGTTGAGATGGATGTGTTCTTCTCGGAGAAGTCGCTCTATGGCACGGGCCGGATCGAAGCCGCGCTGCAGTCTCTGACCGACAAGGGCCTGATCTACGAAGGCGTGCTGGAGCCGCCCAAGGGTAAAAAGCCCGAGGATTGGGAGCCGCGCGAGCAGACCCTGTTCAAGTCGACCGAGCATGGCGATGACGTCGACCGCCCGGTCAAGAAATCGGACGGCAGCTGGACCTATTTCGCTCCGGATATCGCATATCACTATGACAAGGTCACACGCGGCTTTGACGCGCTGATCGATGTGTTTGGGGCCGACCATGGTGGCTATGTCAAACGGATGAAAGCGGCCGTGTCTGCGCTGTCTGATAGCAAGGTGCCACTGGATATCAAACTGACGCAGCTGGTGAAGCTGTGGAAGAATGGCGAGCCTTTCAAGATGTCCAAGCGGGCAGGGAACTTTGTCACCCTGCGCGATGTGGTTGATCAGGTTGGGCCGGACGTCACGCGTTTCGTGATGCTGACCCGTAAGAACGACGCGCCGCTGGATTTCGACTTCGACAAGGTGCTTGAGCAGAGCCGCGAGAACCCCGTGTTCTACGTGCAATACGCCCATGCCCGCGTCATGAGCGTGCTGCGCCGCGCAGCTGAGGCCGAGATTGCCGCAGACGATGCGACCCTGAAAGGCGCTGATCTGGGCAAGATCGATCATGCCTCGGAACTGACGGTCGCCAAAAAACTGGCGGAATGGCCACGTCTGATCGAAATCGCCGCGCGGACCAATGAACCGCACCGGGTTGCCTTTTACCTGTACGAGCTTGCAGGCGACTTCCACGCGCTGTGGAACAAAGGCAACGATGAAACCCAACTGCGTTTCATTCAGGATGGCGATGTTGCCACAAGCCAGTCAAAAATCGCATTGGCCCGGGCCGTTTCTGTTGTGATTTCAGCGGGCTTGGGTATTCTTGGCGTCACTCCGGCGCAGGAGATGCGGTAACAAACACCGCCCGACGCGCCGGCACGAGGTAGGCAAGAAATGACCCGCGCGCCTTATTTTCTGGCGTGAATCGGGCGGTGAGGCGGACATGGCAAGTTACGATTACTCGGGGCAGGCAAGCCCCGAGCAGATGCATTACACGAATCAAACACATCCTCGGGATGGGTATGAATATTCCGACGAAATGTACGGGTACGAGGACGCTCCGCGTGGGGCTGGCTTGGGCCGTATCGTTAACATGCTGGGTGCTATTGCGTCCCTGGCCCTGGTCGCCGGGATCGGCGTTTGGGGCTACAAGCTGGTGATGCGCGATGTCAGCGGTGTTCCTGTCGTCCGCGCCATCGAAGGACCGATGCGTATTCAGCCCGAAAACCCCGGCGGAACTCCTGCAGATCATCAGGGGTTGGCCGTCAACGCTGTGGCTGCAGTTGGAACCGCTGCGCCGCCTGCGGATCGTTTGATCCTTGCACCGCGCCCAGTGTCCCTGGCGGATGAGGACACTCCGGTTGAGCCGCTGAAACCCACCAAAGCTGTTCATGTGGTCGAGGAAGAAATCTCGGATCAAGAGGCTGCGCAACTGCGTCAGAACACGGTTGACGCTTTGGTCGCTGAACTGGCTGGTGAGGCCGCGAAAACCGAAGAACCGCAAGAGCAGGGCGTTCAACTCGCTTCGTTGGCCTTGCCCGAGGAAGAGCCCGCCATTGACCCGGCGGATCTGGCAGCGCAACTGCCCGACCCTGAGTTGGCCGCGCTGCCCGGTGTTCGCCGGTCTCTGCGCCCAAATACACGCCCCGCGCGCAGAACAGCCAGTGGGATTTCCGCAAACAGCAACACCGAGGCCGCGATTAATGCGGCCGTCAAAGCCGCCGTTGGTCTGGATGTTGACCCGGACACCTTGTCCAAGGGCACGCGCATGGCGCAACTGGGCGCTTACGAAAGCTCGGACGTGGCGCGTGCAGAATGGGACCGCCTGAATGGCCGCTTTGGTGAGTATATGGATGGAAAACAGCGAGTTATCCAGAAAACCTCAAGTGGCGGACGCACGTTTTACCGTCTGCGCGTGCTTGGGTTCGAAGACCTGAGCGACTCGCGTCAGTTCTGTGCCGCGCTGGTGGCGCAAGGTGCCGACTGTATCCCGGTTGCCGTGCGGTGAGATTTGGCGCTGCGATCTCTGATGCCGAAGGCCTGCGCCTGACATCCAAGGAGAAGAATCTGTTCCGTCAGATGAACCCGTTCGGGTTCATTCTGTTTGCACGAAACATCGATACCGCCGATCAGGTCCGCGCCCTATGCGATGACTTTCGCGAGGCGGTTGGGCGCAACTGCCCCATCACCATCGATCAGGAGGGCGGCCGGGTTCAGCGGCTACGTGCGCCTCTGGCGCGGGAATGGATGCCGCCGCTGGACCACGCAAAGCAGGCTGGGGACGCGGCAGAGCGGGCCATGTATTTGCGCTATCGCCTGATCGCGAACGAACTGTTTGAACTGGGGATCGACAGCAACTGCGCGCCGATGGTCGATCTGGCACGGGATGAGACGCATCCGTTTCTCAAGAACCGCTGCTATGGCGCTGATCCAAAAGCAGTTTCCAAGATCGGGCGCGCGGTTGCCAAAGGCCATCTGGATGGCGGAGTGCTGCCGGTTGTGAAGCACATGCCCGGCCACGGGCTTGCGACGCTGGACAGCCATCATGACCTGCCGCATGTAGACCTGACGCAAGATGAGTTGAAATCAGCGGATTTCGCCCCGTTTCGTGCTCTGAATGACCTGCCGATGGGGATGACCGCACATCTGGTCTATGACCGGATCGATCCGCAGCCGGCCACGATTTCACCGAAAATGATCGACCTGATCCGTGACAAGATCGGATTTGATGGCCTGATCATGACCGACGATATCTCGATGAAAGCGCTCAGCGGTGCACCCGAAGAGATCGCCGGTCAGGCCCTGAATGCGGGTTGCGACGTGGTTTTGCACTGCAACGGATCGTTCGAAGCCCGTGCAACGGTGCTGGATGCCGCCGGAGAGATGTCAGAGCAGGCACAGAAACGCGCAGAAAAGGCGCTGGCGATGCGGCAAAAGCCTGTGGAACTTGACATCCAAGCCGCCGAGGCGGAACTATCTGCCCTAATGGGCGGGCAGGTATATGAACGATAATCTATTCAGCGAAGACCCGGTCTCGGTCGCGGATCGACTGGCGGCCGAAGCTCTGATCGTTGACGTCGACGGGTTTGAAGGTCCGCTGGACGTTCTGCTAACCCTGTCGCGGACGCAAAAGGTCGACCTGCGGAAAATCTCGGTTCTGGCGCTGGCGCAGCAATATCTGGCCTTTGTCGAAAAGGCGCGGGCGTTGCGGATCGAATTGGCCGCTGACTATCTGGTGATGGCCGCCTGGCTTGCCTTTCTGAAATCCCGCCTGTTGCTGCCGCCCGACCCGGATGACGAAGGACCATCGGGCGAAGAACTGGCCGCGCACCTCGCGTTCCAGCTGGAGCGTTTGCAGGCCATGAGGGATTCCGCTGCGCGTCTGATGGCGCGCGATCAGCTGGGCCGCGACTTTTTCAAACGTGGGCAGGGTGAGGATATTACCCGAATTCGTACCGTAACCTATTCCGCCACGCTGCTGGACCTGATGCAGGGCTATGCGCGCATCCGCACCCGAGACGAGTTCCGCCCGTTTGTCATGGACCGCGATGCGGTTTTCACCATGGAGCAGGCGTTGGAACGCATGCGCCCGCTGATCGGGTTCGCAGGCACCTGGACCGATATGGAGACCTATCTGCCCGACGGCTGGGACGCAGACCCGGTGCGGCGGCGTTCGGCTACAGCGGCGACCTTTGCGGCCTCGCTGGAGCTGGTGAAGGAAGGGCATATGGAGATCAAGCAGAGCGAAACCTTTGCGCCGATCCATCTACGCAAGAGGACTGAAACACGTGACTGACGCCCCCGAAGACGAAGGCACCGGCACCCTGTTCGAAGCGCCTCCGCTGGCCGAGCAGGAGCGCATGGTCGAGGCCGTGCTGTTTGCCAGCGCCGAACCGGTGACAACCGCTGATCTTGAGGCGCGCATGCCGCACGGCAGCGACGCGGCGCAAGCGGTTGAAATGCTGCAGAAACGCTATGAGGGGCGCGGTGTGCGTGTGGTTCGCGTCGGTGATGCCTGGGCCATTCGCACCGCCCCGGATCTGGGCTTTCTGATGCAGAAGGAAACGGTCGAGACTCGGAAGCTCAGCCGTGCGGCCATCGAAACGCTGGCCATTGTTGCCTACCATCAGCCCTGTACGCGCGCCGAGATCGAAGAGATCCGGGGTGTTTCGGTATCGCGCGGAACCATTGATCAACTGTTGGAAATGGAGTGGATTCGGCTGGGTCGCCGGCGCATGACGCCGGGCCGCCCGGTTACTTTCGTGGTAACACCGCAGTTTCTGGATCATTTCGGGCTGGAGAATGCCCGTGATCTACCGGGTCTCAAAGAACTGCGTGCCGCCGGGTTGCTTGAGAACCGGCCACCTCCGGGTGCAATGCCGTTGGGCGAGGGGCGGGACGAAAACGAAGACGAAGATCAGACCGAGTTGTTCGAAGAAGAGTGATCGTTCGGCCCTTTTGTTGCCGCAGGAATCGCCTATGTTGTGGCCAGAATGAGGAGCTGAGCAATGAATGCCAATCGGATCATCGACATGATCGTTCGCCAGGTCATGCGGCGACTTGTGAACAAAGGCGTGGACAAAGGCTTTGACATGGCAAGCCGAATGGGTCGCAAACCGGGCCAAGAGCAAAATGCGCCCAAAGACCCCGAAGCGGCAAACCGAATTCGCAGCGATGTACAACAGCAGGGTCAGACCATGAAGAATGTTCAGCGGATGACCAATCAGATGCGTCGATTCATCCGGTTCTGATCAGGTCACTGCCTTGAAATGCTTGGACAGCTTCAAACCCTGTCCCTGATAGTTCGAGGCTATGCCTGCGCCGTAAAGCTGCGTGGGCATCTCGGACATCTTCTCATAGACCAGCCGCCCGACGACCTGACCATGTTCCAGCACAAACGGGGCTTCATGACAGCGTACTTCCAGCACACCGCGTGATCCGTCGCCCCCTGCGGCGGCATGTCCGAATCCGGGATCGAAGAAACCGGCGTAGTGCACGCGGAATTCACCCACCATCGCGAGATAGGGTGCCATTTCAGCGGCATACATCGGCGGAATGTGCACAGCCTCGCGGCTGACCAGAATGTAAAACGCACCAGGGTCCAGGATGATCCGTCCGTCGGTGGTTCGCACTTCTTCCCAGTACTCCCGCGGATCGTATTCTCCGATCCGATCCAGATCGATCACGCCGGTATGCGGTTTCGCTCGGTACCCTACCAGATCCGTGTCGGGCAGTTGCAGATCGACGGAGAAACCCAGACCGTCCTGTATGACCGCCGGTCCATCGACCAACGGTGAGTCGTTGTGCAAGGCCGTCAGTTCCGCATCGCTGAGCACGGCCTGACCCTGCCTGAACCGAATTTGGTTTAGCCGCATTCCGGGACGCACCAGAACCGAAAAGGAGCGGGGGCAAATCTCGGCATACAGCGGTCCGGTATAGCCCGCCGGCACCCGGTCGAATTCTGTCCCACCATCGGTGATCGTGCGGGTCAGAAGATCCAGCCGCCCGGTCGAACTTTTGGCGTTGGCCACTGCACTGGTGTCAGCAGGCAAGGCCAGCGATTCCATCAGGGGCACCAGATAGACGCAGCCTTTTTCCAGGACCGCGCCGTCGGTGATATCGATGCGATGCATCTCAAACTCGGCCAGACGGTCCGCGACCGAACGGCCTTCGCCCGCCAGAAACGATGCGCGGACGCGGTAAGCCACTGTTCCCAGACGCAAATCCAGGCTGGCGGGTTGAACCTGCGCCGAGATGATCTCGGGGCTGGCGGTAATTTCACCTCGCCCAATCATCGCTTCGATCTGCTGGTTTGGGCATACACCTGTCATTCCGATCCCCCCTGATGCCAGAGCGGGATCTGGCCTGTCTGCCATAAACGTCGGTGTGATTTGGTCGGGCTAGCAGGACTCGAACCTGCGACCTTCCGTCCCCCAGACGGACGCGCTACCAGGCTGCGCCATAGCCCGACGTTGAGGTGTTCATAAAGACTTTCCCGGCAGGGGCAAGAGGAAATCATCGCCTTTTTTCTTATCCTGCCGACCGGTTCTCAATTCGGTTGATAACAGCGCGCAGGTCCTTGGCGATGGGCGCGATCCGACGCAGCAGGTCGTCGTCAAAATCCGTCCGTTCCCACGCCTGTGTTGCGATTCCGCCCAGCAATGGGGCCTCATCCATATACTCGGGCTCTGGCGGAGACGTTTCAAGCTGTGGAGCCTCAGCTGCCTTTTCCGGTTGCTGCTGCGGGGCCTCCGCCGCTGTTTCGGGCTGCGGTGTCGAGGCCGCAGGGGCCGCCGGTTCCCCGAGGTCCAGATTGATCTGGTCCCCGGTTGGCGAAGGCTTTGCAGCAAAGGGAACGACTACATTGTCTGGCGGAGCTTTCTCGGGCTCGGCCGATTCATCAAGGCTTGGAGACAGCGAGGACACATAGGCCACACCTTGTTCACGCAGGATGCGCTGGACGCCTTTGATGGTTATGCCGTCCTCGTGCAGCAGCTTCTTGATGCCGCCCAGAAGGCGCATATCGTTTGGCCGGTAGTATCTGCGGCCACCGGCCCGCTTTACAGGTTTGACCTGACTGAACCGGCTTTCCCAGAATCGCAGGACATGAGCCTGAACTCCCAACCAGTCCGCGACTTCACTGATTGTGCGAAAGGCGTCGGGGGACTTACTCATGACCGATTCGTCCCGAACTTACTTGCGATTCCCGGCAGCGACGCGATCCTTCATCAGGTGCGACGGGCGGAACGTCAGTACGCGGCGAGGCTGAATCGGGACCTCTTCGCCGGTTTTGGGGTTACGACCAATGCGGGCCGTCTTATCCCGAACGCTGAAAGTGCCAAAGGATGAAATCTTGACCTGTTCACCGCGCACCAGCGCGTCCGACATGTGGTTCAAGACACTTTCGACAAGCTGTGCGCTTTCATTGCGTGAAAGGCCAACCTCACGGAAGACGGCCTCGCTCAGATCCATTCGGGTCAGTGTTTTATCGCCCATACCAATTCCCCTGTTGATATCAAAGAATATGGTGACGGGAAATTCGCTGTCAATATCAATGAATTGCAAGAGGCTGTGTAAGCCGATTTGCGCCGGTTACCAGCGCAGAACCACAGCGCCCCAGGCCAGACCGCCGCCGATGGCCTCGGTCACGATCAGGTCTCCGGACTTAATTTGTCCCCGTTGCTTGCCCACGGACAGGGCGAGGGGAATCGATGCGGCCGAAGTATTGCCGTGATCCTGGACCGTCACCACGACGTTATCCATTGGCAGGCCCATTTTCTTGGCGGTGCCCTGAATGATGCGGATATTGGCCTGATGCGGCACGATCCAATCCACGTCGGAACTGTCCAGTCCAACGCGGCCAAGCGCGGTTTCAGCCGTCTTGGCCAGCTTTTCGACCGCGTGGCGGAAGACCTGATTGCCCTGCATCCTCAGGTGGCCGGTCGATTGGGTCGATACGCCGCCGTCGACATACAGAAGGTCCTTATAGCGACCGTCCGAGTTCAAGTCGGTCGCAAGAATACCGCGATCCTGTGCGGTTCCTTCGCCTTCCTGCAACTCCAGCACCAGTGCGCCGGCACCGTCTCCGAACAACACACAGGTCGAGCGATCGGTCCAATCCATGATACGCGAGAATGTTTCGGCACCGATAACCAGCACACGCTTGGCCTGACCTGAGAGGATCAGAGCGTTCGCGTTGCTAAGCGCAAAAACAAAGCCTGCGCAGACGGCTTGCACGTCGAACGCAAACCCTTGGGTCATGCCAAGCCTCGCCTGAACCATGGTTGCCGCAGAAGGGAAGGTCAGGTCGGCCGTCGAGGTCGCAACAATGATGGCGTCGATATCCTCGGCGGTCAGGCCAGCATCCGCCAAAGCAGCCTCGGCGGCTTTGGTCGCCAAATCCGATGTGGTTTCGTCCTCGGCAGCAAAGTGGCGGCGTTCGATACCCGAGCGGGTTCTGATCCACTCGTCCGACGTATCGAGCGTCTTTTCAAATTCGGCATTCGGAACGATGCGCTCTGGCAAATAGTGTCCGACACCTACGACAACTGAACGGCCTGCCATTTTGGGTTACTGCCTTTATTGTTATTCGCCCGCCTTTGGCGGTACGTGCGCGGCATCTTGTGCAAGCTCGGCTGTCGATGCAACCCGTGCCGCCAATTTTTCAGCGAATCCTGACTGAGCCAGGGTAAAGGCCAGTTTGACGGCCGCCGAAACTCCGGTGGCGTCTGCGCCACCATGCGATTTGACCACTGTCCCATTGAGGCCAAGGAAAACCCCGCCATTCACACGGCGCGGGTCGATACGTTTTTTCAGACGGTTCAGCGAGGTGATCGCCAGAACCGAAGCCAGGCGCGACAGGGGCGAGTACTTGAACGCTTCGCGCAATAGGTCTCCGATCAGGCTTGCGGTGCCTTCACCGGTTTTGATCGCGACGTTGCCGGTAAAGCCATCGGTAACAATGACATCCGCCTTGTCGCCGGGAATGTCGCTGCCTTCCACGAAGCCGACAAAATCGAAATTTGCCTGATCCGCGAAGTCCGCGATCATCGCATGCGCTTCTTTCAGCTCGGCTCGGCCTTTGTGTTCTTCGGTGCCGACATTCAGCAACCCGATACGGGGCCGGTCCAGCGCCATGCCGTTTCGGGCATATGACGCGCCCATCAGGGCGTACTGTAGCAAATCTTTCGCGTCAGCGCGAACATCAGCGCCCACATCCAGCATCACGTTGAAGCCCTGCGGGTTGCGCGAGGGCCACAGAATCGCAATCGCCGGACGGTTCACGCCGGGCAATTTCCGCAGTCGCATCATCGACAGCGCCATCAAAGCACCGGTATTACCGCAGGAAACCGCCCCGTGCGCCTCACCCTGACGCACCGATTCCAACGTCGACCACATCGACGTCTGCTTGCCGTTGCGCACAACCTGGCTGGGCTTGTCCTCCATCGTGACCACATCCGGGCAATCACGAAAAACGACGCGTCCCTGCAGGACACGCCGTTTGGCGACAAGTTTGCGCAGCGCTTGCTCAGGCCCGTGCAGGACGAACGCGATATCGGGGTTTTTGTTTGCCGATTTGGCAATGCCCGCCACCACAGTAGCGGGCCCCGAGTCTCCGCCCATAGCGTCAACCGAGATGGTAATCCGTCCGGCTTGCGTGGGCTGTTCCGTCATGCCTTAGCCTGCGTTCGTAAAGACTTAGGCCGCGTCTTCGTCCAGGTCGATTTCGTCGGCCTGAGCGACGACTTCACGGTCATCATAGTGACCGCAGGACGCGCACACGTGGTGCGGGCGCTTCAGTTCACCGCAGTTCGGGCATTCGTTCGGGTTTGCAGCAACCAGAGCGTCATGTGCGCGGCGGTTGTTGCGGCGCGACTTGGAAACTTTGTTCTGTTGGACAGCCATGGTCTCAACCTTTGTCTATTAAGGGTCAGCAGATTCGCTGCTGGCCGGGTTTCATTCTTCGTTTTTCTCGTGGTTTGACGCGCGTTTAGGGTACGAGCCCCACGTTGTCCAACCCAAATTCCGATGAGCGCGCGAAAATACTGCGATTCTCGACATGTTCAAGCGATTTTTCTGGAGGCCTGCTATGACAGGAAATCAGACCTATGTCACTCGTCTTTTTTCAGGGCATCGCGCAAATTCGCCAGTCCGGCAAACGGCTTTGCGTCTTCGTCCGTCATCGCCGGTTTGCCCGGCTCGGTATAGTCGGCCTGTCCCAGCTCGGCACCATCCTTGCGCGGATACTGGGGCAGGGCCAGCGACAATGCCTCGACCATGACCGATGCCGGGTCGATTTCCGGCCCCAGCGGTTCAGTCTCATCACCTTCCGGAATCTCGAACTCGGGCTCGTCGGGATCCGTCCAATCTTTCAGATACACGCGTGAGACAGGAACATCGATACGTGTCGTCACAGGCTCGAGCGTCACGACGCAGGGCTGAATCACCGTTGCACCGAGTTTTCCGGTCAAAACCCAGTCGCGTTTACCTTGTGCCCTTACGTCACCCACAAAGCTGAGTTTGCGCAGCCCCAGCAGGCCCAGATCAGCCTTTATTGTGTCCAGCCCCTTGGTATCGGGGCGCAGATCAAACGGTGTTGGCGCGTTCTGGGGCAGATCGGCCACCCGCAGAGATGTGTTGTTGCTCATTCGTGACCCTTTCCTGTGTTGAACCGGGGCGGCGGTTTCTGTAATCGGATAGGGTCCGCGAGGTCCCAAGGCAAGAGGATGTAAATGTTGAAGGTTGTGAACAGGTTGAAACCGGCGTCCAAAACGCTTGTCTTAGCGGCGTGTTTGGTTGCGGCTGGAGCGTGCTCGCCAATCTTCAAGAATCACGGATATGTCCCGCCAGCCGATCAATTGGCCGAGATCAAAGTGGGCGTCGACACGCGCGACAGTGTTGTCGAGACGATCGGGGCGCCAACCTCATCCGGCTTGGTGAAGGATTCGGGCTTCTACTATATCCGTTCGCGCGTTCGGCACTACGGTCCGAAACGGCCCGAGGTCGTGTCGCGAGAACTGGTCGCGATCAGTTTCGACCAGCGTGGCGTTGTCCGGAACATCGAACGATTTGGCCTGGAAGACGGGTACGTGGTCGTGCTGGACCGTCGTGTAACCGAATCCAGCGTCCAGAACCGCGGCTTCCTGCGCCAGCTGTTGGGTAACATCGGAAACTTCAACCCAGCGAATATTCCGGGGGCGACAAACTAAGCCTTTGCCACCCATTTGTGAGGTCACAGCACAGTCACATTTTCTGTGCTAGAACCGCTGCAACAGGAATCAGGTCAGCAACCGTGGAGGATGCGACCATGGCACTATTGCTGGGTAAGGGCAGGTACCGGGCACGTTTGGCGCAGTCCCTGCAGGATGTGGCGGCCGCGCAGCGGCTGCGTACTCTAGCATTCGGCACGGATCAGATCGATCAGGACGACTTAGACCCGGTCTGCGCCCACATCTTGGTCGAGGATTCGCGCGCCGGCGGACAATTGGTCTGCTGTTTCAGGATGCTGACCCTGGACCACGGGGCCGAGGTTGATCGAAGCTATTCGGCCCGGTTCTATGATCTGTCTGCGCTCAAAGATTTTGATGGCCGTATGGTTGAGATGGGGCGATTCTGCATCCATCCGGACTGGACGGACCCAGACATTCTGCGGGTCGCCTGGGGTGCGATGACCAATTATGTGGACCAGAACAACGTCGAGATGTTGTTTGGCTGCTCGTCCTTTGCGGGGACCGAAACGGCCGAATACCTGGACGCCTTTGCGATGCTGAAACACCGGCATCTGGCCCCAAAGCGTTGGCTGCCCCGTGTGAAGGCGCCGGATGTTTTCAAATTTGCAGCCCGTCTGCGACGCAGGCCGGATGCGAAAAAGGCCATGCTGCGGATGCCGCCTTTGTTGCGCACCTATCTGATGATGGGCGGTTGGGTCAGCGATCACGCGGTGGTGGATCGGCACATGAATACCCTGCACGTCTTCACGGGGTTGGAAATCGGAGCGATTCCCCCGGCGCGCAAACGGCTGCTGCGGGCTGTTGCCGGGTAATTGAGTATTTTCGAAAAGGTGAAGCGTGGGCGTTGACGCTTTTGATCAGCCGGTTTAGCTGGCGGTCATGGCGAGAATTCCTTTGTTACAGATGTCCGGCATTTCCCTGACGTTCGGGGGTGATCCGGTGTTTTCAGGGCTGGATCTGGTGGTCCAGCCGGGCGACCGTGTGGCCTTGGTCGGTCGAAACGGGTCGGGCAAGTCGACCCTGATGAAAGTAATGGCCGGTCTGGTTGAGCCGGATCAGGGCGAGATCGTGATTCCCCCGGGAAAATCGGTCGGTTACATGGAACAGGACCCCGGAATGGAAGGGTTCGCCACGTTGGGAGATTACGCCTCCAGCGGGCTTGAGCCGGGCGAGCTGTACAAGGTCGAGCGCGCCGGCGAGGGCCTGAAGTTCGACCCTGCGCGCGCTGTCGAAACTGCTTCGGGTGGTGAACGTCGCCGGGCGGCATTGGCCAAGCTGATGGCCGAAGCGCCCGATCTGATGCTGTTGGATGAACCGACCAACCATCTGGATATCGAAGCGATTGCATGGCTGGAACGCGAGTTGGGCTCGACCCGCGCGGCCTTTGTCCTGATTTCGCACGACCGTGCGTTCCTGCGTGCATTGACGCGCGCGACCCTGTGGATCGACCGCGGTATGGTGCGCCGTCAGGAACAAGGTTTTGCGGCCTTCGAGACATGGCGCGACAAGGTCTGGGAAGAAGAAGATCAGCAGCGGCACAAGCTGAATCGTCTGATCAAATCCGAGGCGAAATGGGCCGTCGAAGGCATCAGCGCGCGGCGCAAGCGGAACCAGGGCCGTGTCCGGGCCCTGCAGGCTTTGCGGGCCGAAAAAGCGGCACAAATCAAGCGTCAGGGATCAGCTGCCATGTCGCTGGAAGCCGGCCCGAAATCCGGTCGAAAAGTGATTGAAGCCAAGGGCTTGTCGAAGTCATTTGGCACACAGCAGATTGTCCGGAACTTTGATCTTCTGGCACAGCGCGGCGACCGGGTGGCCTTTGTGGGACCCAACGGCGTCGGCAAAACAACCCTGTTGAAAATGTTGCTTGGGCAAGAGGAACCGGACGAGGGAACGGTGTCTCTTGGCACCAACCTTGAGATCGCCGTGTTCGATCAGACTCGCGCGCAGCTGGATCCGGAAATGAGCCTGTGGGACAGCCTGACCGGCGATCCCGAAATGCGGGTTTCAGGCAAGGCCGATCAGGTGATGGTTGGCGGTCAGCCCAAGCACGTGGTCGGCTACCTCAAAGAGTTCCTGTTCGACGAACGGCAGGCCAGAGCAGCCGTTAAATCGCTGTCCGGTGGGGAAAAAGCGCGGTTGCTGCTGGCCAAGCTGATGGCCAAGTCCTCGAACCTGCTGGTGCTGGACGAACCGACCAACGATCTGGATGTTGAAACGCTGGATCTGCTGCAGGAACTG
This sequence comes from Ruegeria sp. Ofav3-42, assembly GCF_022347725.1. GTDB lineage: Bacteria > Pseudomonadota > Alphaproteobacteria > Rhodobacterales > Rhodobacteraceae > Ruegeria. Next base: position 8,804 of record NZ_JAKRGB010000011.1, on the reverse strand, counting down.
CTGGATGATTATGACGGCACGGTTCTGCTGGTCAGCCACGACCGGGATTTTCTGGACCGGGTTGCCACTACGACCATCGCAATGGAAGGCAATGGTCGTGCGACGGTCTATGCGGGCGGATGGTCTGACTACATCGCTCAGCGCGGCGATGTGGCCGAAAAGAAAGCAGAAAAAGCAAAGACTTCAAAGCCAAAGCAAAAGCAAGAGGCGCAGCAGAAGTCCGGCCTGTCCTTCTCGGAAAAACACCGGTTGGAAAAATTGCCAGCTGAGATTGCGCGTCTTGAGGCCGAGATCGGCAAGCTGGAAGATCTCATGTCTGACCCTGAGTTGTTCACGCGGGAGCCGGTGAAGTTCCAGAAGGCCACCGAAGCACTGGTCGAGCGGCAGGAAAAACTGGCGGCCGCAGAGGATGAGTGGCTGATGCTTGAGGAAAAAGCTGAAAGCGCCTAGCGATGGTCCAGCGGGCGGGCGGGGTTGCCGACAACCGTTTCGCCGCCCGCGACGTCTTTGGTTACCACGCTGCCTGCGCCAATGATGGCATTGTCGCCAATGGTGACGCCCGGCATCAGGATAGCGCCGCCGCCAACCCAGACGTTTTGGCCAATAAGGACCGGCATCCCGATTTCCAAACCCTGCGCGCGTTCTACCGGGTCTTTTGCGTGTTGGGCGCAATAGATCTGGACGTGCGGGCCGAACATTGTGTCATCGCCGATTCGAACCGATGCTGTGTCCAGAACCACGCAGCCCGTATTGAAGTAGACCCGCGCACCAAGGTGGATGTTGATCCCATAAGCGCAATGAAACGGAGCCTCCAGATAGCAATCGGACCCGGTGCTTGCGAACAACTCCTGCAACTCGGGTGCCATCGCTCCGCGGATATCAGGCGGGCAGGTGTTATGTGCGTGGACTGCGTTCCGGGCACGCGCGCGCAGTGCCTCAAGTTTCGGGTCCAGGCAGCAATACCACTGCCCGGACTGCATCTTTTCCCACTCGGTCATGGGACAGGATTAACGCATCCGCAGGGCTCCGTCGATGCGGATGACCTCGCCGTTAAGATAACCCATCTCAACGATGAACCCGGCCAGCCGCCCGTATTCGCGCGGGTCGCCAAGCCGAGCCGGGTTGGGCACATCCGCAGCCAGTTGCTGTTGTACCTCTTCAGGCAAACCGGCCAGCATAGGCGTCATGAATATCCCGGGCGCGATGGTCATTACTCGAATACCGGTCGAGGCCAGATCACGCGCCATGGGCAGGGTCATGCCCACGACACCGCCTTTTGAGGCGGCATAGGCTGATTGCCCCTTTTGCCCGTCGAAGGCTGCGATGGAGGCCGTGTTGATGATCACGCCGCGCCCGCCGTCCGGTTCAGGTTCGTTCTTTGCCATCTCGGCAGCGGCCAGGCGCGAGACGTTGAACGTGCCAACCAGGTTGATGTCGATGGTGCGTTTAAACGCGTCCAGAGGGTGGGGTCCTTCCTTGCCCACTGTTTTGATCCCGTAGGCAATCCCGGCGCAGTTCACTGTGGCGGTGATACGGCCCATCTTGTCCATCGCGTGCGAAATCGCCGCTGCAACCGAGGCTTCATCTGTCACATCCGTTTGGGCGAAATGGCCGCCAATCTCGTCCGCAACTTTGGTGCCGCGATCTGCGTCACGATCGAGAATCGTGACCTTCGCGCCGTTCTCGGCAAAATAGCGGGCGGTGGCTTCTCCCAGACCCGAAGCGCCACCGGTAATGACAGCAGCGGTGGTGGACAGTTGCATGGCGGTCTCCTCACGTCAGGATATGAACATTTGTTCATTTAATCTGAAGGAAAGGTTGCTGTCTACAGATATGAAGGGGTTAGGTGCCAATTCTCATGGTATCCTCAGAAATCATTTAGCTTGGCTTAATCAAATACTCTCACATCGATACCAGATGGCTTGAGGCGTCGAGGGGGCGCTGCGTAACGAGTAAGGAGAGTTTCATCATGAAGAATTGGACAAAAGCCGGGCTGACGGCGTTGGTCGCAGCCCCGTTTGTGGGCGTTATGGTGGCAGGCAGTGCAAGTGCCTCGACCGAAGTCTGCGACTGGAGAATCGCGCGGGATGCTGCCAACAGGGGCGATTACACAACGATGTGCGACTGCACACATGTGACGCCGAGCTTCCTGAAGCGCCTGCAAAACCGATCCGATTTTTCGGTGACGCTGCGAAATACCAGCGCGCAATGTCCGGGTTTGGCGTCGTTGCTGACCGATTTGCCGACCGCTTCGGTCGCTGGTCTGACCAATCAGGGCGAAGATCGCAACAGCGAACGAGTTGCTGAGCTAAGCTCGGAAAACAGCGGTGAAAACAACTCAGGCGATGGTGGCGGCAGCAACCCCGGTGATGGCGGTGGAAACCCTGGCGACGGTGGCGGCAACGATGGCACCGGTGACGGCGGCGGCAACGATGGCCCCGGTGACGGTGGCGGCAGCGATGGTCCGGGTGACGGTGGCGGCAGCGATGGTCCGGGTGACGGTGGCGGAAACGATGGACCCGGTGACGGTGGCGGCAATGATGGCCCCGGTGATGGCCCCGGTGATGGCAACGGCGGAGGCAACGGTGGCGGTAAAGGCGGCGATGGTAAAGGTGGCCACGGCGGCGGCAAAGGTGGTGACGGCAAAGGAGGTCACGGCGGTGGCAAAGGCAATGGCGGCCACAATGGCGGTGGCAAAGGCGGTGACGGCAAAGGAGGTCACGGCGGTGGCAAAGGAAATGGTGGCCACAACGGTGGCGGCAAAGGCGGTAATCGCTAAGCCTGCGGGCAGCAGCACTTCCGCTTAGTAACCGAAAAGAAAAACGGCCACCCGATTGGGTGGCCGTAAGTCGTTCTTAGAGTGCCGCGTATCAGCCCAACTGAACCAACGCGTGGCGCTTTTTACCCGCGCTCAACTTGATCGGAGACGACAATGCGCCGGCGTCGATCATTAACCCGGCGTCGGTCAGCGGCGCATCGTCCAGCTTGGCGCCGTTCTCGGCGATCAGACGCTTTGCCTCTTTACCCGATTTTGCCAGACCTGACTTCACGATAAGCTGCACGATGGACATTCCATCACCCAGTTCATCCGCGCTGAGTGTCAGGGTGGGCAGATCATCTCCGACGCCGCCCTTTTCGAACACTTCACGCGCCGTCGCCTCGGCCGTCGCGGCGGCCTCGGCTCCGTGCAACAGGGTGGTGACCTCATTGGCGAGGCGGATTTTGGCCTCGTTGATTTCGGACCCCTGCAGCGCGGCCAACCGATCGCATTCGTCGACGGGAAGTTCGGTGAAGATCTTCAGGAACCGGCCCACATCGGCGTCGGTTGTGTTGCGCCAGAACTGCCAGAATTCGTAGGAAGACAGCATATCGCCGTTCAGCCAGACCGCACCACCCTGCGACTTGCCCATCTTGCGACCGTCGCTGGTGGTCAGCAGAGGCGTGGTCAGGCCGTAGATCTCGTGATCCAACACGCGGCGGGTCAGGTCGATACCATTGACGATGTTGCCCCACTGATCCGACCCACCCATCTGCAGAACGCAGTCATAGCGGCGGTTCAGTTCGAGGAAGTCATAGGCCTGCAGGATCATGTAGTTGAACTCGAGGAAGCTCAGCGATTGTTCGCGATCCAGGCGCGATTTCACGGACTCAAAAGACAGCATCCGGTTGACCGAGAAATGCCGTCCGATGTCGCGCAGGAAGTCGAGGTAGTTCAGGCTGTCCAGCCATTCGGCATTGTTCAGCATCAGCGCGCCGGTGTCGCTGTCGTCATAGGACAGGTACTTGGCGAACACCTGCTTCATGCCTGCAATATTGGCGTCGATCTGTTCGGGGCCCAGCAGGGGGCGCTCGTCAGACCGGAAAGACGGATCGCCCACCTTGGTGGTGCCGCCACCCATCAGAGTTATCGGTTTGTGGCCGGTCTTTTGCAGCCAGCGCAGGACCATGATGTTCATCAGGTGACCCACATGCAGAGACTGCGCCGTGGCGTCATACCCGATATAGGCAGTTTGCACCCCGCTGATCAGCGCTTCGTCAAGGCCCTGATAATCGGTGCAGTCGGCGAGAAAGCCGCGCTCGATCATCGTGGCGATGAAATCCGATTTGGGGTGGTAGGTCATGTCGTGCCTCGGGTTAATGTTGCGGGGCACTGTATAGGCGGCGCTTTGGGTAAGGAAAAGGCACCAATTCGAAGAAAAATCCGGACTGTTTCAGCTTTTGACCGGCGGTAATCGGAAGGCGTAAAGCATCGCGATCAGATTCAGCAGCACCAGGGCAATGATCGGCGTGACCGGATCGTGTAAATGTGCAACCGCGCCAAGGATTGCGGCGAAGACCATTCCGACGAGGCCAGCGCTGACATCCCCCAGCGCAACAAGGTAGGGCCGCTCTTTTTCAACGCTCATCTGAATGAGGTACAGATAGCGCCCGTAGATCACTCCGTTGCCGCCCAACGACAGCAGGAGAATGACCAGCGCATAGAGCCAGACGTTCTGCGCGTACCCGAGAAATGTGAACCCTAGCGCCAAAAGGGCCGAAATGGTGGCGATCATGCAGCCAAGCCACATCACCGGTTTGACGGATATGCGACTGCTCAGCCATCCCCACAGCAGCGAACCGATCACCATGCCGAGGCTGGCCCCAATGACAAAGTAGCTGAGGGAATGCTTGGTCCCCATATGCAGCGTTGCGGCATGGATCGTGTAGAACGGCATTGCCAGTTCGACCGAGACAAAGATCAGCCGGGCAGTCAGGAATTTGCGATACCATTCATAGGCCATCCCGGTTTTGAAGCCGGTTACCAGCTCGGCCAGTGGCTTGGGTCTTTGCTTGGGCTCAGGCGTATGGGCCTGTTCTTCTTCCAACAACCGCACACCGGCAAAGGCAACACCCGCCGCAAACATGGCGATCACGCCGCACCACAAGACCACGATATGCCGCTGCATCGGCTGATCTCCGGCCAGCAGATCGCGCGTGACCAGAACGACGATGATGGCAAGAACCCCCGAGATGGTGGCCTGCGCAAACACCATACGATTGCGTTTGGCCTCCGGGACGGACATCCCGTAGATCTGGCTGGTCCCCAGGCTGGTGATCCCCTGGCACAACCCCATGACAATAGCGGTGGTCAGAAACAGCAATACGATCATCACGTTGGGCAGTTTCGTGGCAAACAGCGCCACTGCCGACAGCACGATGGCCGTCAAAAGGTTCGGAACATAGACAGCAAGCTTGGCACGGGTTGCACGGTTCACGAAGGGTGAGACAAAAATCTCGGCGATCAGGCGCGAACCGGTGACAAAGGGCAGCAGCATTCCCGCGAAAAACGTCGGTGCGCCCAACGCCAGGTACAGAAATGGCAGCACCAGATTGGGGTTGATCAGTTGCCCGCCGATCGTTGCCAATGCGCCGGACCAGAAGATCAGAAAGTAGTTCCGGCCTTCTGATGGCTTTTTCTGTGAAAATGCGTCCGTCATATGCACCTTGATCCAATTTGTGTTCCTTATACCAATTTTGTCGGGAAAATGCGCGACCTGCGCGTGAACCGCCTTGCCTTGGGTTCTGGTAAACGGGCAGTTTGAGCGGGTTGAGCCGTTCAGCCATGGCGGTACACACAAGACATTGTAGGAGAGACGAGCGTGGGGCGGGCCATCAAGAAATCAGGCGCGATCAGGGTTTTGGGCGCGATGTCCGGTACCTCGATGGATGGGGTGGATGCTGCGGTTGTGGAAACGGACGGGCACCGGATTATCGGTTTTGGCCCAAGTAGGTACCGCGCTTACAGCGACAAGGAACGCGCGGTCTTGCGCGCCGCGTTGGGGCAATGGCACGGACCTGACGTGGATGCTGCGGCGGAACTGGTCACATTTGCCCATGCCGAGACGCTGTCCGAATTCGATGAGATCGACCTGATCGGCGTGCACGGCCAGACCCTTGCGCACGAGCCGCGCGGACGCGGGACGTTGCAGGTCGGCGATGGCGAAGGGCTGGCGCAGGCTTTGGGCGTTCCGGTCGTCTGGGATTTCCGCAGCGATGATGTGGCCATGGGTGGCGAGGGGGCTCCATTGGCGCCGTTCTTCCACTTTGCCTGCGCCAAGTGGATCGGAGCCGATCAGCCGCTGTGTTTCCTGAACCTCGGCGGCGTTGGTAACCTGACCTATGTGGACCCGAGCTTTGACGGTCCCGAAGCGCCCGGGGCGCTGCTGGCCTTTGATACAGGGCCGGCCAACGCACCGGTGGATGACCTGATGCAGGCGCGACTGGGCTTGCCGATGGACCGCGATGGTGCCGTCGCGCGTGGCGGAACCGTCGAGATGGGCGCGCTGGAGTTGTTTCTGGCCGAACCGTATTTCACTCGGATGCCACCGAAATCTCTGGACCGGAACGACTTTGCGGAGATGATTGGGCTGGTGCAGGAACTCAGCGATGCGGACGCCGTGGCCACGCTAACTGGCATGTGTGCAGCTGGCGTCGTGCAGGGGATGGAGTATTGCCCCAAACCGCCATCACGGTTGCTGGTCACCGGGGGCGGACGGCACAACCCGGTGTTGATGGAGATGCTGCGCGTCGCGCTTGATTGCCCGGTCGAACCGGTCGAGGCCGTGGGCCTCGACGGCGACATGCTTGAAGCGCAGGCCTTTGCCTATCTGGCAGCCCGCGTCGCGCGCAGGCTGCCGACGTCATGTCCGGGCACGACGGGCGTTAAGGCGCTGGTTGGGGGCGGGGTTGTGAGCACGGTTGCGAACGGGGCTGTGGGCTGAAAGGTGATTGCCTGGATTCCGCTTAGCGGACAAAGCCGTCAGAATCATCTCTTAGTCCCATTATCTTGCATCAAATACAATTTCGCCTTCGAAAACAGTCATCACCGCACTTATTTTTCCGATGTTCCTCGTTCTGCCAGCTTCCACAAGCTCAAACGGGTTTTGGTCAAGTACAACCAAATCAGCGAACTTACCAACCTCAATCGAGCCAGTTATGTCGTCATGTTCCATCGAATATGCACCGTTGATTGTGAAAATTCGTATAACGTCTTCAAGCCCAACACCTTCTCCCAAGGGTCCACCCGGATAATCCGGGTCGTCAGGATTTTCACGCGTTATCATCGCTTCCATATTTCGGAACGGATTGGCTGATGGCGCTGAGGCGGGCCAATCACTACCATAAGAAACGGTAACACCTCTGCGGAGCATTTCGGCGATCTGTGCCCGAGCAGCGGCTCTATCTGGTCCAAGCAGTGGGTCATATAAATCCCCCGTTGGAAACCGGAAGTAGACAGGTGGCGACATGTCGGCAACTACGTTCAGTCGCGCCATGCGATCCATGTCTTCCGGTGTGACCCAAAGGGGATGAGCGATCTGCGCGACAGCATCGAACGCCAGATAACTTTCACGACCCTCCTCAATCATATCTAGAACAAGTTTTGTCGTTCCGTCCCCGATTGAATGGGCCATCATCTTGTAACCATCGCGCATGTTTTCGCGCATCTGGTTCATCATGTTCTCGCTAATGGTTAAAATCCCGTACTCGTTAGTTCCCTCATAGGGCTCCAGCATTTTCGAAGTCTTCGTTAGCGGAGTACCGTCTGCGCCCCATTTAACCGTGAACGGATCAATCAGACGGGATTGTAAATCAGGAAGAAGTGTCAGAGTTTCCTGAGCACGAGCTTCTTCACCAAAATAGTCGTTCATAATCAGCGCTGTATCAACGCGCAACCGAACCTTATCTTCTTCCGCAAGTTCTGCCCATGCCATAATGGCTTCGCGTGACACGGCCGCATCCGTGATGGCTGTAATTCCAAATCCGTGCAAGATTTCCTGGCTTTCAAGAATTGCTTTCTTCCAAAGCAGCACGTCCGGATGGGTTTGGATACTTCCTACAGGAAAGAGACCCATTTCAGCTAAAAACCCTGTCGGTTCGCCAGAATTGGAGTCCATTTCGATCACACCGGTTTCCGGTTGCGGCGTGTCTGATGTTATCCCTGCAAGCTCCAGCGCCTTTGAGTTGACTACAGCGTTGTGCGCGGATGAATCCACCAGATAGACTGGGCGGTCAGGAAAGATGTCGTCTAGGAAATCCTTTCGTGCTCTACCGTCTTCAAAAAACGACGGGTCCCATTGCTGGCCCCAAATCCAGCCATCCCCGGGGCTCGCTTCGGCGTAATCCAACAAAGTTTGCCGAATTTCTTCTGGTGTACTTTCTGGTGGGAACGTGGCCCGGTTTGCATAAGGGAGAATAGTCGCACCAGCACTTGATGCATGAACGTGGTTTTCTTGAATACCGGGCATCATGAATGCCCCGCCCAGATCAACTACTTCGGTGTCCGACCCTGCAAGTTGTAAAGCGGCTTTGTTGCTACCAACCAAAACGAGCTTGCCATCTGAAACCGCAAGAGCCTCTACCCAAGGGTAACTTTCATCGACCGTGTAGATTTGCCCGTTAATAAAGATCGTGTCCGCGGTTTCAGCTGCCGCCAAGGAAGCCATAACTGTAACGAAACCCGAAGAAACCAAGTATCTAGCAACATGCATTTCACAACCCTCGTTGTCTCAACACAATTGTTGTTCAGTTAGCTTTCTATAACAACAAAACCCAAATGGTAGGTGTCTGCTTTGAGCTCATTGTGTTGAAAAACTCCAAAACACGAAGTTCACGTTTTCCCGTCGAACTCGCGCGATCTGCGAAAGTCAGTTTGGATAATCGCCCAGAGATGATGAGGGTGCTCAGCAGCGCCGTATGTTGGTTTTGGCCGACCCCCTCGCCAAAACCAACCAATCGGCCCATGCGGCGAGAAAATTCTCCGATTT
>NZ_JAKRGB010000010.1 GCF_022347725.1 Ruegeria sp. Ofav3-42 | reverse complement strand
TCAAAACAAACGCTTTCTGCGCGTCCGTAAATCTCGCTGCTTTCATCGCTTCCGTTCCTTTTCCCAGCAAAGGATTCGTCCCGGAAAACTCTAATCACAAATGGCAGGAAAATCGGGTTTCAGAGCAGACGGGTGGCATAAGTATCGCGGCAGGAGTGGATGGTTGCGCTCCCTTTTTCCGCAAGAACCCTCTTACTGGACGGACTCATGGTCGCTATGGCTTCCCGTAGATTCTTCACCACCTTGTCCATCGATATGAATGGTTGGGGCTGGTTGTGAAGGCTGGATAGAACGTCGTACTCCCAGTCACTGGTCGGCACAAAGATCGCCTTATGGGTCTTGTGGTTCCAGTTGTCGATGACCCTTTGTTGCAGGTCGATATGTGCCCCACAGGCCAATTTTCACAAAGGTGTCGGTCCCCCTTTCGCCAGTTCCCTGCATTTACTATGTGTAGCTGAACGCCAGCGGAGCTTCGCCGGCCCTTGATGTCCGCGTTGAACAATCGGGAGCGCGTCAATGTTGTTTCTCCGTCCGGCCCTTGCCGTACTATGTGTCTGTTCACTGCCGATGTCAGCGATGGCGCAGTCCCACGAGGATGCGACGGCAGGTCTTCTTCTGGAACTGAATACGGTACAGGATGTTGGTCAGGCATGCCGACTGACCTTTGTCGTCGAAAACCAAACTGGAACGGCAATCGACGAGGCCAGTTTTGAAACCGTGATTTTCGACGCCTCCGGTAGTGTGGTGAGCCTTTCGCTATTCAATTTCCGTGATCTCCCGGCGGACCGCCCGCGCGTGCGCCAGTTTGATTTGCCGGGCATGGAATGCAGTTCGGTCGGTCGGGCTCTGATCAACGGTACGAATACCTGCGTCGTGGCCGGGTCGGACAGTTCGGTATGTGATGACGGGCTGAAACTGCAAAGCCGGACAGATGTGGAGTTGATCGGATGAGCCCCTTGGAAGCGCTACGAGAAATCCTTGATCTTGGTGGGCCTGTCGTTGCGATCCTGATCGCGATGTCGGTCGTGACCGTCGCAGTCACGCTCTACAAGCTCTGGCAGTTCGCTGCATCGGGCGTTGGGCGTCACCGGGTGCTGTCGCAGGCGCTTGCGGCCTGGGACGCAGGTGATCCGCAGACCGCTCGTGCGCGGCTGGCTAAAAGCCACAGTTACCTTGCGCCCCTCGTTCAGGTCGCGATGGAGGCACCGGATACCCCCGGTCTGGACCAAAGGCTGGATGCCGAGGCCGGTCTGGCGCTTGCAGGGCTTGAACGCGGTTTTCGGCTACTGGACACGGTGGCACAGCTTGCGCCATTGCTGGGGTTGTTTGGCACAGTTCTTGGCATGATCGAGGCGTTCCGAAGCTTGCAGGCGGCGGGATCTTCGGTCGATCCCTCGCTGCTAGCGGGTGGTATCTGGGTGGCGCTGATGACGACGGCCGTGGGCTTGGCGGTGGCAATGCCGACCTCGATGGTTCTGTCCTGGTTCGAAAGCCGCACGGCGCGCGAGCGGGTGTTTGCGGACAAGGCACTGCGGACGATTTTGGTTCCGGGGCAGGCCGTTCCGCAAGCTGAAGACGCCACAACCATGGTGACCGCGCCCGGACATGCGTAACCCAGCCCCCTTTGTTCGGCGTCCTATGTCGATGACTCCGCTCATCGACGTAATATTCTTGCTGTTGCTGTTCTTCATGCTGTCCTCGACCTTTTCGAAATACGGCGAGATTGAATTGAGCAACGCAGTCGGCGGTGGCGCTGCCTCAGACGCAACTTCCGAGCGACTGTTTGTTCAGTTGGGACCGGAACGGCTGGTTCTTAATGGACAGGCCGTTACTTTGAATGATCTGGAAACACAGTTAGAGACCGGGCAGGTTCTGGTCAGTCTGGACCCCGACACAACGGCCCAACGTGTAATTGACCTGCTTGTCCGGCTGCGCGGGCGGGACGGGCTCAGCGTTCTGGTGCTGGAATGATCAAGTACCGTCGCCCCAAACGCAAACGCGACTCGACTATTGCTCTGATCAATGTCGTGTTCCTGATGCTGATCTTTTTTCTGATTACCGGTACGCTGGCCCCGCCATTAGACCCTGATCTGGAATTGGTGAACACGTCGGAACTTGAAGGGCGCGAACCGCCAAACGCGCTGGTTTTGCACAAGGACGGAACGCTGACCTTTCAGGGCATTCCAACCGACCCCGAAACCCATATGCTGGGGCGCAGATCGGAACCTGTGCGCATTGTTCCCGATCGGCAGGCACCCGGCCCCCGGCTGATCGAAGTAACCGGCGCATTGCGGCGTCTTGGGGCCACGTCGGTCCTGGTAGTGACTGAGAAAGCTCTGGAATGATCCGGACGTCGGCCATCATCGCAGCAGCGGCCATTCTGGTGTCGCTGATCCTGCACCTCATGGGTCTGAGCTATACCGGCCCGCGGCTGTCCAAAGACTTGCCGGGCAGCAGCGCGCCCGACGCGATTGAGCTGAGCACAACGTTCGAGGATCTTGCCGAGGTCGTCGCGGACCCTGTTGAGCCTGAACCGGCTGAGGCACCGGAACCGCCCTTGGAAACGCCGCCCGAAACGCCTGAAATCCCGGTCAGCGAGGCGCTTGTGGCATCTGATAACCCGCAACAGGTATCTGCACCGGATATCGGCGAGGCCGAAGTTGTGGACCCGGTTGCGACAGAGCCGGTCGAGCCGGATGCGGTGGACACCGACAACACTTCGGAGGGGGATGCCTCCGCCAGCGAAGCCGTGGACGAAACCCCTCCGCCAGAAACGGAAACTGCAACCGAAATTGCGGAGGGAGATCCGGACGCTGCCACAACCCTGCCCGAGGTCGCAACTGAGGTTCAGCCAGTGCCCCCCGAGCCGCAAGAGCTTGCCGCGCTGCCGGTCACGCCTTCGCCCGAAGCCGCTATTCCTGTTGTTCCGTTGGAAACCGAGGCCATCGATCCCGACACGCCCGTCGCACCGACCGAACCCGCGCCGGATCCCGACACCGCCGACGAAGGATCAAACCTGGCTGTGACGTCGTCAATCCGTCCTAGGGTTCCTGACAGGCGACCTACGCCAGAGCGGCAGGGGGTGCTGAGTGGGTCACGTGATTTTAGCGAACTGGCGTTCCCGGAAGAAATTGAATCGCCGCTTTATGCCTACAGGCGCGAAGGGTTGGATGCCTTCACATCCGGTAACAGCGGCAGCCGTTCGGGCGGGCGAGGTCCCGGAAATTCGGACACCACCAATTACGCCGGCAAAGTGTTGGTCCACCTGAACAGGGCGCCCGTGGTCTTTGTGTCCGCCCGGGGATTTGCCAAGGTCTTTTTTGAGATTAACCCTGACGGAACACTGGCCTGGGTCGACATCGTGGACAGTTCCGGATCGTCCGAAGTCGAGCGCGCTGCCAGGGCGCAGGTGCGGGCCGCATCACCGTTCCCGCTGCCGCCCGGAGGCGTCAGCCGCAAGCTGTCTTTCTTTTACACAAGCAATTGACCGGCGGGCCTCAGTTTCTCATTTGCGCTTAAAAACAGCTGTTTTCGGCAATAATCCGCCCGAATCTGCGCTTTGATGATGTGGGAGTTCACGCTGCGGGAAGTCTCAATTGTGGACATGTAAGATTTTTGGCATTTAAAGGGGTATCGTCGCATTTCTGTGATCAAATCTTTGTAACGAAACCCGGATGACTGCAAAAACGCACGTATTTACTCGGGAAATTGGGCCATCGGTCGTTTTCTGCATTTGCAAAGATGCAACAAGTATCCGCCCCGGCCGCAGAGGAATGCCGCGAAACCATTGCGTGTGCTCGGAAATTGTCCGAGTAGGCCAGCAGTCGCTTTGGCGGCTGCACTCCTCTCAAAACTTATGGGTTTACCATGAAAAAACTTCTCATTGCATCGACAGCGTTGGTCGCAACTGCAAGCGTTGCAGCGGCTGACGTACGCTTCAGCGGCTACGGCCGTTTTGGTATTGGCTACGAAGAAGACCGCTCGGGCGACGTTCCGAACTTCACAACTGTGAACGGTGAAGTTGTTCGCGGAAACAACGGCGTTGCCGATCCGAACGCAACTGCAGACGTCGACACCGACAACACCATCCTGGTCTCGCGCTTCCGTCTGAACATCGACGGTACTGCCGAAACCGATGGCGGCGTTGAGTTCCAGGCACGTGTTCGTCTGCAGGCTGACGACAATTCCGGCAACGGTGAGCAGAACCGTGCTGGCCTGAACGGCGCACGTTTCTCGGTCATCTACGGTGGTCTGCGTGTTGACGCCGGCAACGTTGCTGGTTCGTTCGACAACCTGGCAAACTACTTCGGTAACGAACCCGGCCTGGAAGAGTTTTTGGGTCAGTATTCGGGGGTGAACTACGAGTTCCTCGAATACACCTCGACCGGTTCGGGTGCCAACGCTGTGTTCTTCCAGTACGCAGTTGGCGACTTTGCTCTCGGCGCGTCCTACGACCAGGCAACCGTCGCACTTGATGGGGTTCCGCAGGATGCAGACCGTTGGGACATCAGCGCAACCTACACCTTCAACAACATCACCGCTGCTCTGGCCTACGGTCAGACCAAAGCGAACGTGAACAGCAGCAGCGAAAAGCAGTCGCTGACCGTTCTGACCCTGGGTGGTGAATGGGGTGACTTCTCGGGTACCCTGTTTGTTGCAGACGATGACGTTGTTGATGACGCAGAAAACGGTACTGCATACGGTCTGTCGCTGGCATACAACCTCGGCGCTGCAACCACCCTGCAGTTTGCATACGGTGACGGTTCGGCTGACAATGATGAGCGCAACATCGGTATCGGCGCCATCTATGACCTGGGCGGCGGTGCATCGCTGCGCGGTGGTATCGGCGAAATCAAAACGGGTGACGCAGACGGTCGCATCCGTGCTGACTTCGGTGCTCAGTTCAACTTCTAAGTTGATCTGAACCACAAGGTTCAAGGGCGGGTCTTCGGACCTGCCCTTTTTCGTGGTTGCTCACTTCTTTTCGAAGAACAGAATGACTTCTCCCAGCCGTACGCCGTAGCGCGAGACATAGGCCCGGTTCAGCAGGCGGTCATCTTTCAGCAGCCACATCCAGTCGTCGAAATTGACCCGCATGGTGCCATCTTTGATCGGCAGGTCGATCTTGTACTTCCAATTGAAGGTATCGCCCCGCTCGACGCCGGTAGCGGTGCCCAGAACGCCCGGGGCGGTGCCGGTCCACGTATCCTCGCCCGTTTTGGTCAGGGTCCAGATGCGTTGCTCGGTCGCGCCGTCATCGTAAACGAAGTCCTCGACAAGGGTCAGGGTCTCGCCATCCCAGGTGCCGTCGATGTCGACCGTGAAGCGGCGCGGTACGTTGCCAAGTACGTCCTGAAACTGACCGTAGGCGACGGTTTTGCCCTCAAAGAAGTCTTCGAGGTTCAGTTGCCTGTCAGAAAGGAAGGTTTTGGGAACCCTTGGTTTGGCCGAGCAGGCCGCTAAAGCCGCAAGACCGGCTAAGGCAATCGCTGAAATCAGAACCCGATGCGAAATCACTGCAGCGGCCTCTGTTCAGAATCCACGTCATAGCCGTTTGCGCCGTTCAGGTGTGCTTTTTTAACTTCGGGCGCGGGCCGCATGGTGGCGACCAGCTCGGCGACTTTGATGCCGAACTTGCGCATCTCGGACCGGTTCATGATCACACCGTTTTCGGTGAGGTACATCCAATCAGTGACGTCCAGAGTATGACCGCCAGCGTCTTTTGGCAGGATGATCCGGTAGGACAGTTTGACGGTTGAGCCTGATATCATTCCCTGACCTTCGCCCACGATGTCGTCTGCCATCGCAGTAAACGTATTGCCGGTGCCCAGCGTCAGGTACCACTTGCGCGTCATCTGTTTGCCGTTGGAATAAGTGAAATACTCGGCCAACGTGCCTTTGTTGCCGTCCCATTCCCCGACCATTCTGGCAACGAAGCTGTTCGTCACCTTGCCGTTTGGCCCATAGATCAGACCTTCGGACAGGATTTCTCCGTTCAGGTTTTCTTTCATGCGGAACGCAGGCCCTGTACTGGCGTAATCACTGGGGGACTGGGATCGGAAGCTTAAGAACCGGCCTTTGGCCGCAAGCAGCGCGAGGATGGCGAGCAGTATGATCAGTGTGATCGTCATTTGGCTGTGACCTCAGTTGGCAGCGTTAGAACCATTCCGAACGCGCCGAGTTTCAGGATGCAGGGCAGTACCGCATAAGCCAGGTTGAGTGTTTCCAGCGCCTGTGCGGAATTTGACTGTCCGGGGTTGAAGCCGCTGCGTTCGAGCAGGGGCAGAGTGAAAAAGGCCGCGAGCGCGAGACCCAGCTTTCCGGCAAAAGACCAGATGCCGAACGCGGCCGAAGCATTCAGGCCTGCGCGGGTCAGAACAACCGAGAACATCGCTGGCAGGACCACCATATCGGCCCCAAGCGCGGCCCCTGAGGCGAGGCAGATCACGGCAAAGCCCAGAAGCTCACCCGCAGGCAGTATTGCGGCCCCTATAAAGCTGGCAATGGACAGTGGCATGGCGATGATCAGAGTCTGTTTCGGGCCAATTCGATTGCTGAGCCTGGCCCAAAGCGGCACGCTGGCCCCGGCGCTGAGGAAAAACAGGATCAGCAAAGGACCGGCTTTGCCCGGCAATTGCAGCCTGTCCTCGACAAAGAACAGAAACAGGGTCGAAGTGATGGCGACCGGTAGGCTGTTCACCAAAGCCAGCGCCAGCAGGCGTAGTGCTCCGGCCTGACCGAGGCCTGAAAAGGACAGGCCATCGCCCGTGATCGGCGTGCGCCGCCACATCGGGAAGGTCAACATGATGGTCACAATGGCAAGAACGCCAAGGAATAGTCCGAATGCGGGATAACCCTGCGCTCCGGCTCCTAACGCGACGAATAGGGCAGGCGCGCTGGCGGCGATGACAACACCTGTCAATTGTCCGCCCTCGCGGAATGCGGCGAGCGTCATCAGCTCTTTCGCATCAGGTGTATTGGCCAGGGTGGCGCTGCGGCCATACAGCAGGATAGTCCCCAGACTATAAGCCGAAAACAGCAGGATCAGGATGAGGACCAGCGATGTAACGCTCGCACCCGCTGGCAGAGAGAAGAGCAAGGGAAAGCCAACCGCCAGCCCAAGCGACGCGGCAAAGGCAAACAACAATTGACCACCCGGCCAGCGGTCGATTGCCCAGCCAATCAGCGGGTCCTGCACCAGATCAACCAACCGGATCACCAGCAAAACCGTCCCCAGCACCCCTAGACTGATGCCAAGATTCACCGAGGCAAAGCGCGGCAAGTGAATATAGAGGGGTATGCCCGCCGCTGCGAGCATCAGCGCATAAAGGCTGACCCGGGGATACAGCATCACTGACCCTTCAATTGCCGCGTAAAGCTTGCGGATCTGGTGTTGTTCCCGAGGAAGATCGACATGAACGATTTTTTCACGCCCGGGTTGGTCAGAGTGCAGGTCTTGCGCCCGTTACGCCAGAACCCGACCGCGTTCGGTCCTTCCGATATGGCGAGGTAGCTGTCGCCTTTGCTGACGGCCTGAAAGCATTGCTCCAGCTGTGCCTGCGACGGCGCGCTATTGCCTTGCCGTTCTATCTCATCGAGTGTCGATTCAACCAACGCCTTCTGCTTCAGGTTTTTGCGGTAGGTCAGTTGCAGCCCGAAATTCTCGTTCCAGCTGAATGCCGCACCGTCTGGTGTGTAGAGCTTTGCGTCATAGATCGGCAGGCCCAAGTAGCGAAAGGTCGCTGATCCGCGAAGCTCGGCGTTTGGCAGTTGGTCCGTCACCGTTGACGCCGCCAGCCCGCCAGGGGCCAGCAAGGTCAGCGACAAAAGCGCTGCGCGCCAGATTCTGTTATTCGGCCGGGACAGGGATGGCCGGGTCTTTTGCAAGAGTGCCATTGTCAGCTCCGATGGTTTGCGGGGTGCCTTTCAAGCGCTCGACAACATGCATCGCGCTGGCAATCCCGTCTTCGTGAAAACCGTGCCGGTTATATGCGCCGGCAAACCACGTTCTGTTCTGTCCCTGCATTCCACGAATTTGCCCTTGTGCCTTTAGGGCTGCCTGATCGAACACCGGATGGGCAAACTCGACCTCGTCGTAGATTTTGTCCTTGGGAATATCTGCAGCGACATTGAGCGTCACAAACATCGGATCCGAATCTGGAATGTTTTGCAGCCGGTTCATCCAATAGGTGACCCCGACATTCCCGGCCTGCGAGCGATAGGTCCAGCTGGACCAACATGCGCGTCGTTTCGGCATCTGGCCCGGGTCGCAATGCAAAACGGCCTTGTTGGGTTGGTACTTGATCGCGCCCAGGGCGGATCTTTCCGCGACCGTTGCGCTATCACCCAAAATGGCCAGCGACTGGTCGGAATGGGTGGCGAGGATAATTTCATCATACAGGTCGACCTGCCCATCGCTGTGCACGGTGATCCCCAGTTCGTCACGCTGAATGTGTTGCACTGGCGAGGCTACGCGGATCTCGGAGCCACGACCGCGCAGGGCGGCCTCAATCCGGCGAACATATTCGATGCTGCCGCCTTTAACCGTCCACCACTGATGCTGCTTCGAGCGATCTCCGGCCAGCAGCGCGTGATTGCGGAAGAACTGCACCAGCGAGCGCGCCGGAAAGCGATCAATGAATTCGACTGGCGTCGACCAGATCGCCCCGCACATGGGCATCAGATAATTATGCCGGAACCAGTGGCCCAATCGCAACTCGTCGATCAACTCACCAATGGTCGTGTCATCATCCTTGGCTGCTTCGGGGGCTTCTTTCCCGAACCGAAGGATATCGGAGATCATCTTGTAATACGCCGGGCGCGCCAGATTGCGCTTTTGCGCGGTCAGGGTGCGCAGGTTATTCAATCCGTACTCGATGCGGCCATTGTCGATCGTGGCCCCAAAGCTCATCTCACTTTTGATGACCGGAACGTTCAGCTCGTCGAACAGCCGGGTGAGATTGGGGTAGGTGGCATAGTTGAACACGATGAAACCGGTATCTACCGGTTGATCCCCGTTCTTGCCAGCCATCACTGTTCGGGCGTGACCGCCAAGCCTTGGCTCGGCTTCATACACCGTTACATCGTGGTCTTCTGAAAGGTAGTAAGCTGCGGATAGACCTGAAATGCCTGCACCTACTATTGCGATTTTCTTACGTACGCCCCGTGGTTCGTCGAACATGTGATCCTCTTAGTGCGACATTTTACAGAGGATTACGCAGCGGGTCCGCATGCGGATCAATTATGTTGGTTTATTTTTCCTACGCTCTATAATTTGAAGGCTGGTCTGGATTTATTCGGCGCTGATGTGATCCGTCTTTGTCGCCACTCCGTAAAATCCTTAGCATGACGAATTTGACGCAACCCATGTCCCGGGCCGGTGGTCCCCGACATTCCGGATGACCAGAGCATGAGCAGTTTTGAGGGAAAAACCTATTGGATCGTCGGCGCCAGCGAAGGGCTGGGCCGCGCGCTGGCCGAGGCGTTGAGCCGTCAGGGCGCCACCCTGATCCTGTCGGCCCGCAATACCGACCGTCTGGCCGAGATCTGTGCGGCCCTGCCCAATGCAGAGGCCGTTCCCTGCGATGTGACCGATCTGGATTCGGTGCGTCGTGCTGCGGTTGAGGCCGGAGAGGTCGACGGGCTGGTCTACAACGCCGGGGCCTATGAGCCGATGCGCACGGGCGATTGGGATACCGAGGCAGTTTTGGCGATGACGGATGTGAATTACATCGGCGCGCTGCGAGTTCTCGGCGAGACGGTGCGCAGGTTCGTGCGTGCAGGCCAAGGGGATATCACGCTGATCGGGTCTCTGTCCGGCTATCGCGGTCTTCCTGCGGCGGTGGGCTACGCGGCCAGCAAGGCGGCGCTGATTTCATTGGCGGAAACCATGCGGCATGATCTGGCGGGCACTGGCGTGACGGTTCGGATCGTCAATCCGGGTTTTATCAAGACGCGCCTAACCGAGAAAAACAACTTCAAGATGCCGATGCTGATGACACCCGAAGATGCGGCGGATCGGGTGGTCAAGGCATTGTCGCGCCGTCGCTTCCGCACCGATTTCCCGGCGCCGTTTTCCTGGGTGATCCGGCTGATCGATTTTCTGCCGGATTTTCTGGTTTATCGCGGTAAATAGACTCTAACCAAACTGCCCCTGACAGAACCAGCCAGCCGACATGGTGCCGCCATGGCCGTAGAACAGCCATAGCCGCTCACCCTGTTCGGTCACCACCACCCAGTAATCGCGCACGCCGCTGCGCCAGTTGGGGTCGTCCAGCCACCACTCCGGTGCGATGCGTTCCGGGCCGGTGGCCTGCGCCAGTTGCCAGTCGCGCCCGCGCCAGCGAAAGGCGCTTGGAACATCCGGGGTTTCCGGTGCCATGACCGGCTCGGGCTGCCACATCTGCAAGGGCCGGGGGCGCGGCGGGGCAGGCCAGTCGCGCGCGGGTTCCGACCATGCGGCGGCCAGCGTTTGCGCCGTCTTTTCGGGGATATGAGAGGCCGCCGGATGACGCCTTGTGATCGCCTCCAAGCCCACCCGCGCACCCAGTTTGCCGATCAGGTCATCCACGGCCGTATTGCCCGCCAGCCGGTCACGTACAGCGCGGCTGGCCTCAGCATGGCCAGCCATGGTGCGGGCATGGATGGGTTCGGTCTGCACCGCCTCAAGTCGCAGCATGTCGATGCCATAGCCGGCATCAATCTTGTCAATTTTCATCTCTAACAAAGGGCGAATGCGGTGTTTGTCATGGGTTGGACGGGCCAGGCCGACCTCGACAATCTCAGCCGCCTGATCGGCGCGATGCGCCTCAATTCGCAGGGTGCGGACGCCGCGGCCTTTCTCCTCAAGCTTCGTGCAAAGCGTAGGCAGAACCCGGTCGATGGCGGCCATCACGTCCTCGATCAAACCGATGGGATTGGGCAGTGTCATCCGTACCGCAAAGTGATGCGGCGGACGGGCGGGTGAAACCGGCTCGGGCGCGCTGCCCATCGCCTGATCCAGCCGCAGCACCAGCCCCCGCCCGAACCGCCGTGCCAAACTGGCGCGCGGCTGGCCCAGCAGATCGCCGATCCGGCGCAGACCCAGGCGGTTCAGTTGCGCCACGATTTGATCCTCAAGCCGCAGCGCTGTGATGGGCAGGGGGCTGAGCGCGCCATAAGACTGCCCCGGCGCTGCGATCCGCGCGCCACCGCCCAGGGCCATCACCTGCGGCGCGGCCCCGCCTTTGGTCCAGTGTCGCCGCTTGCCCGCCCGGGCGCGGGTGGCGCGGGCCTCCTGACTGATGGCGTCGCCGTTGCGGTCGGATGTGGCCTCTTGCCCCGCATAGCGCGCCAGTGCCCATGCGGCCCCCAGCGTGTCCGCGATGCCCATCTGCACGCTAAGCCCCATATCGGCGCAGTCGGTTTCGAGGACGCTCAGCAGGGTTTCCTCACCACCGAACAGATGCGCACAACCCGACAGGTCGACGATCAGCCCATCCGGAGCCTCTTCGGCCACCCATGGGCTGAACTTGCCCGCCCAGCGGCGTAGTGCGGTCAGGAACGCGGCTTCGGCCGGGGCGTTGCGAGGGCGGGTGATCAGGTTGGCGCACATGGCATGGGCGTCGCGCACCGGCTGGCCGACGCGCAGCCCGGCGGCCTGAGCTTCGGCGTTCAGAGAGGTGACCACCTGCATGTTCGCCTGCTCGGCTACCACGGCCAAAGGACCGGCATGCAGGCCCCGTGCGGCGCGGACCAGCCGTTCAGCCCCCAGACGGGGGAACCATAGCGAGAGTATTCGGCGTTTGGGCATCAGCAGACATCAAAATGTTCCCACTTTGTTCTTACCGCAGAATCAACGCCTGAGTCCACGCTTACCCGCAGGTCAGGCGCTGAATGTTCCCCGATCCGGTTACATAGACGTTCAGGCGGTCGATGCGGTAATCCTGTGTGGCAATGTCATCGGGGCCCAGAACACGCGACCGTTCGGGCAACTGGGCCTGAATGGTCGAAACCGGCTGACCAATGGAATCCGCAAAAGCTTCACCCTGACAAAAGGCCAGATCAACCGGGGCGTCCGTCGAAGTCGGCGTGTCGACAGGCGCAGTTGTCTCGGCGCAGGCTGCCAGCAGGACCAGAGCTGGAATAAATCGGTGCATTGGCGTTTCTCCTTCTGACAATGTCGTTACTGCAATATCAAACAATTAGCCAACCTGTCACCAAAGCGCAGTTGAAAATGCCCTGCAATTGACGCAGGGTCGGGGCAAATAAGACAGGGAGACAACGACCATGCGTACCCGTGCCGCCGTCGCCGTTCAGGCGGGCAAACCTTTGGAAGTGATGGATGTGAACCTCGAAGGCCCCAAGGCGGGCGAGGTTCTGGTCGAAATCAAAGCCACCGGCATTTGCCACACCGATGAATTCACCCTGTCGGGTGCTGACCCGGAGGGGCTGTTCCCGGCCATTCTGGGCCATGAAGGCGCAGGCGTGGTGGTCGAGGTCGGCCCGGGCGTAACAAGCCTGAAGCCCGGCGATCACGTGATCCCGCTCTACACCCCGGAATGCCGTGAGTGTGAATACTGTCTGCACCCCAAGACCAACCTGTGTCAGGCGATCCGCGAAACGCAGGGCAAGGGCCTGATGCCCGATGGCACCTCGCGTTTCTCGACACTGGATGGCGATCCGATCCTGCACTACATGGGCTGCTCGACCTTCTCGAACCATACAGTTCTGCCTGAGATCGCGTTGGCCAAAGTGCGTGAGGACGCGCCCTTTGACAAGATCTGCTATATCGGCTGCGGCGTGACCACCGGCATCGGAGCCGTCATCAACACAGCCAAGGTCGAGATCGGCAGCCGCGCCATTGTGTTTGGTCTGGGCGGCATCGGCCTGAACGTGATTCAGGGCCTGCGTCTGGCCGGAGCCGATCAGATCGTCGGCGTCGACCTGAACCCCTCGAAGGTCGAGATGGCCACCAAGTTCGGCATGACCGATTTCGTGAACCCCAAAGAGGTCGAAGGCGATCTGGTTCCCTATCTGGTCAACCTGACCAAGGGCGGTGCGGATTACACCTTTGACGCCACCGGCAATGTCGGCGTGATGCGTGACGCGCTGGAGTCGGCGCACAAGGGCTGGGGTGAGTCGATCATCATCGGCGTGGCACCTGCAGGGGCCGAAATCTCGACCCGTCCGTTCCAGCTGGTCACCGGCCGTTCCTGGCGCGGTACCGCGTTCGGCGGCGCGCGTGGTCGGACCGACGTGCCGAAGATTGTCGACTGGTACATGGAAGGGAAGATCGAGATCGATCCGATGATCACTCACACCATGGGTTTAGATGATATCAACCATGGTTTTGACCTGATGCACAAAGGCGAGAGTATCCGGTCTGTGGTCGTTTACTGACCGGAAACAGGCCCTAAATAGTTAAAAACAGCTCTATCGGCGCGCTTTCCTGAGCGCGCCGTTTCAGTTTTTCGCGTCTGTATTTCTGTTGGGTCTAGCCGATGCCCCCGTGTCGACCCGTGGCGAGCGCACGCGCAGAACCGGTTTGTTGGGGGAAACATCTGCACGGCTTTCCCGCCAGACGACAAATACGCCTGACGCAATGATGATGCTTGCACCCACCGCGACCCAAACATCCGGGCGTTCGCCAAAGAAAACCATACCAAAGATCGTGGCCCAGATGATCTGGCTGTACTGGCTGGGGGCGACAACACCGGCGGGCGCTGCGCGATAGGCCAGGATGATCAGGTGTTGTGCGATGACGGAGAACAACCCCACCAACGCCATCATCGCCAGATGCAGCAGGGACGGGGGTTGGTACACGGCGGGTTGCGCGGCGCTCATGACGACGATCGCCAGAAGCATCGGGTAGAGGATCAGGACAGCGGAGCGCTCTTCATTCCCGATTTTGCGCACCAGAACCGACCCGAACGCGCTGCAGAATGCAGCCGTCAGCGCAGCCAGATGGCCCAGAGTGATCTCAGTCGTGCCCGGGCGCAGCACGATCAAAACGCCGATCAGGCCGACGCCGACGGCCGCCCATCGCTGAGCACGCACGACCTCGCCCAATATCGGAATCGACAGGACAGTGACGATCAGGGGGAAAGAGAATAGCAGCGAATAGACCTCGGCCAGTGGCAGGACCGAAAAGGCGTAAAACGCGCAGGTCATCGCCGTCACCACAAGGGCTGAGCGTAACATCACCAGCCAGGGGTGATGCGGGCGGAAGTTGCTGGGTGTCCGGTCGGCCAGCATGGAAACCGCCATCGGCACAAAGGAAAACAGTGTCGCGAAAAAGATGATCTGCATCACCGAATAGCTGGCACCCAGCGCCTTGATCAGGGCGTCATGGCTGGCAAAGACGGCAAAGCCCACAAACGCGTAGCCAAGTCCCCGAAGGGTGGAGTTCTGAGTGCTCATCGCTGCGGCCTCGGGTGATGTGTCGGTGTTGTGACATGCCACCACATCGCGGGCGCTGCGGCTGGCTTGCCTTTGAGTAAACCCATTTTGACGGCGCGCATAGCCCCTAATTTACCGCTAACATCGCATGGCCGCTATGATGCGGGATCATCGCAGGATCGGCGGTGCATCCTTGGGTTGGCGCGCTGATTGGACGCCGGCCTTCATCCCCACACCGATACGCCGGGCCAGAGCGACCCATGGGGTCGCGGTTTCCGGGGGCAGTGTCTGGGTCGCGACCTCTTCGAACAGGTCCAGCCAGTGGGCGAAGAATTCGGGTTTCACATCGGGCCGTTCGATATGCACGCGCTGAGGATTGCCGTCATAGCTGCGCTCGAACAGGATGGCGTTGCGCCAGAAGGCGGCGATCTTTTCCTCATGCGCGGGCCAGTCGTCGACATGTTTGTTGAAGACCGGCCCCAGTATCGCGTCCTCGCGCACACGGGCGTAAAACGCGCGGACCTGGGCGTTGATCTGGTCTGGCATTGCAGGAAAGCGCGGAGGTAGGGTGGGTCTGGTCATTACGGGTCCGATTTCGACTCTGTTCTGGGCGGATACCCGGTTCAGGCGTCAGGCAACAGGCGTGGTTTTGTCGCGCTGCTCGGGCGTCAGCAGATGCCGCAGCAGGGCTACCGGATGCGCCTTGAGGCTGAGGCGGGTGGCGACATAGTCCTCGACCACCTGCTCACCCAATGTCATCCGGGGCAGATAGGCTTCGGGTTCATTCAGCGCTTCGCCCTCCAGATCCTGCGAGAACAGGGGCAGAGGCTTAGCAGTCGCAATTGCCTTGGCCTGCCACAACGCCTCGCGTCGGGTCAGGTCGCAGGCGGCGAAGGCATCGGCCTCGGCCAGCCGCTCAATCACCGATGGCCCCAGTCCAGCTCGGCGCCAGACATCATCGACCTGATGGTAACCGTTGCCGCGTGCTGCGGTGAGCCAGCTGGCGTCTTCCTCGCTGAGGCCCTTGATCTGGCGAAAACCCAGCCGCAGGGCCAGCCCGCCATGGCCGTCGGGCTCCATCACATTGTCCCAGAAGCTGGCATTGATGCAGATCGGGCGCACCTGAACGCCGTGTTCGCGCGCATCTCGCACGATTTGCGCCGGGGCGTAGAAGCCCATCGGCTGCGAGTTCAGCAGCGCGCAGGCGAAAATGCCGGGATGGTGGCATTTGATCCAGGCCGAGGCATAGACAAGCAGCGCAAAGCTGGCCGCGTGGCTTTCGGGGAAGCCATAGGACCCAAAACCTTCGATCTGCGAGAAACAGCGCTCGGCGAAGTCATCGTCATATCCGTTGCGCTTCATCCCGCGCAGGAACAGGGCGCGGAATTCGCTGACATTGCCGTGTTTCTTGAACGTCGCCAGCGACCGCCGCAACCGGTCCGCCTGTTCCGGGGTGAAACCCGCGCCGACAATGGCGATCTGCATCGCCTGTTCCTGAAACAGCGGCACGCCCAGTGTTTTGCCCAGCACCTCGCCCAGTTCGTCCGAGGGAAAGCTGACCTCTTCTTCTCCGTTGCGGCGGCGGATATAGGGGTGGACCATGTCACCCTGAATGGGTCCGGGGCGGATGATGGCGACCTCGATCACCAGATCATAGAAATTACGCGGCCGCATCCGGGGCAGGAAGTTCATCTGTGCACGTGATTCCACCTGAAACACGCCCACTGAGTCTGCCTTGCACAGCATGTCATAGACCGTGGGGTCCTCGGGCGGCAGGGTCGCCAGCGTATAACTGGTCTGGTGGTGCTGACCGATCAGATCGAACGCTTTGCGGATACAGGTCAGCATCCCGAGGCTGAGCACATCGACCTTGAGGATGCCCAGCGAGTCGATGTCATCCTTGTCCCAGCAGATGACCGTACGGTCTTCCATTGTGGCGTTTTCGATGGGAACAAGTTCGTCCAAGCGCCCCTCGGTAATAATGAATCCGCCCACGTGCTGAGACAGATGTCGAGGGAAACCGTCGATCTCATAGACCAGCATTAGAGTCTGTTTCAGGCGGCGATCCTCGGGGTCGAGGCCAATCTCGCGCATGCGCTGCGCTTCCAGACCATCGGCCGAAAAGAACCCCCAAAGCTGCGAAGACAGCGCTGAGATGGTGTCTTCGGTCAGGCCCATGGCGCGACCAACCTCGCGGATGGCGCGTTTGCCGCGATAGTGTACGACCGTGGCGCAGAGGCCTGCGCGTTCGCGGCCATAGCGGTCGTAGATGTGCTGGATCACCTCTTCGCGCCGTTCATGTTCGAAATCGACGTCGATATCGGGCGGCTCGTCGCGCGCCTCGGAGACGAAGCGTTCGAAGACCATCGTACCCATCTCGGGGCTGACCTCGGTGATGCCGAGGCAGAAGCAGACCACCGAATTGGCTGCCGAGCCGCGCCCCTGGCAGAGGATATTGCGGGACCGGGCGAAATGGACGATGTCGCGGACGGTCAGGAAGTAGGGTTCGTATTTCAGCTTGCCGATGAGCGCGAGCTCATGCGCCAGCATCTTTTGCGCCTTCTCCGACGCGCCCGCCGGATAACGCCATTTCAACCCTTCCTGCGCCAGCCGATGCAAGCGCTGGGTCGGAGTTTCTTGTTCGCTGCCCTCGCTTGGATATTCATAACGCAGCTCGTCAAGCGAGAAGGTGAGTTGTTCGCTGAGCGCATGGGCGCGGGCAACGGCACCCTCATGACCTTTGAAGATGCGCAGCATCTCGGGTTCCGAGCGCAGGCGTTGTTCCCCATTGGCCAGTGCGTCCCGGCCCAGATCGTCGACCTTACGGCGCAGGCGAATTGCAGTCAGGACGTCGGCCAGCTTGCGGCGGGTGCCGTGATGCATCAGCGGTGTGGCACTGGCGAGGGTGGAGATGCCAAGTTCCTTTGATTCAGTCTCTAATAAAGAGAAATAGGCAGTATCTGCACCATCATACCGGGGGTGCATCAACAGGTGCATCCGTCCGGCAAAGCGGCGCGTCAACTGTTGCGCCTGTGTTCGCCATGCGCTCGCGCCGCCAGGAGACCGGTTCGCTTGTGGCCAGAGCAGCAGGTGCAGGCCGTCGGAGAATTCCAGGAGGTCTGACAGGTGCAGGATGCAGTCGCCTTTCTCGGCGCGCAGGCGGCCCTTTGACAAGATGCGGCATAGGTTGGCCCAGCCCTGCCGGTTCAGAGGCAGGGCGGTGACGGTAGGCGCGTCGGTGAAGATCAGCCGCGCCGCCGGGATCAGGCGTGGCACCGTTTGGATCGGGTAAGAGGGCGGTTTGGGGATGTGATCGGGGTAGGGCGGGCCTATGGACGTGTTCTGCGCCTCCCACTCCAACCGTTCGCGGACCTTGCGGGCGATCTCGCGCCCCTGCGTATGGGCGCGGACAATCCCGGCGACCGAGTTGTCATCGGCAATCGCAATGGCGGGCAGGCCCAGGGTGACGGCACGCTCCATATACTCCTCAGGGTGAGAGGCCCCGGTGAGGAAGGTGAAATTCGACGTGATCGATAGCTCGGCATACATGGCGATTCCATATTATATTCACGTTTTGTTCTTTTTCGAGTCCTTTCCGCAGGAAACGGGTCGCGCGGGCCGGGGCACATGGGCATGGTCACGAAAAAGGAGACCTGAGATGTTCAAGATCACTGCCCTACCCACAGAAGAGGTGCGCGCACTGCAGGCGGGCGGCCCGGATGCTTATGGCGCGGCACCAGAGCGCGCCGTTTCGAAAGGTGCAGGCAATCCCTGCCGTCATTGTCTGCAGAACATCCCCGAAGGCGCTGAGATGTTGATATTGGCACATCGGCCTTTTTTAGAGTCACATCCCTATGCCGAAACCGGCCCGATCTTTCTGTGTGCCAAGCCATGCCACCGGTATGAGGGCGACGGGATGCCTGAGATTCTGACCACTTCACCGGACTACCTGATCAAAGGCTATGGCGAGGATGACCGGATCGTGTATGGCACCGGTGCAATAACGCCTACGGATCAGATCGGTGCGGCGGTCCGCGATATATTTGCCCGAGCGGACGTCGCCTATATCCACGTACGGTCTGCGCGGAACAACTGCTATCAGGCGCGGGTTGATCGCGCCTAAAGTTTGACCCGATGCATTCCCCGGTGCGGCTGATCCTGATCACCCGCCAGGAGGTCCTCGGCTCGGCTGGAGGTCAGTTCGAGGAACACATCCTCAAGATCCGCTTCCTCGGTGCGGACGTCGCGAATGCGGATATTGGCGGAACGTACGGCTTCAAGCACCCGTTCGGCACTGGTCAGGGTGCTGCGGTATTGCAGCACAAGGTTGCCATCGTCGCGCAGGGTGGCCTCGACGCCGTCGGTGGCGGGCAGATCAGAAATGGGGCCGTCGGGAACAATGACCATGGTACGGCTATCCATACGAGACAGCAGATTGCTGGTGCTGTCTTGCGTCACCTTCTCACCGTGGTTGATGATGGCGATCTCGTCACACATCTCCTGCGCTTCTTCCAGGTAGTGGGTCGTCAGGATGATGGTCATGCCCCGTTCGTTCAGCTTGCGCACGTTGGTCCACAGCATCTGACGCAGCTCAATGTCGACCCCCGCAGTGGGTTCGTCCAGCACCAGAATCTTGGGATGATGCACGAGGGCCTTGGCCAACAGCAAGCGCCGTCGCATGCCGCCCGACAGGGTGCGGGCATAGGCCTCGGCCTTGTCTCTGAGACCTACCAGTTCGAGGATTTCGTCGCTGCGGCGCTGCGCCTTGGGCACGCCATAAAGCCCTGCCTGAACTTCTAGCGCGCCGCGCGGAGTGAAAAATGGGTCAAGGTTCAGTTCCTGTGGCATGACGCCAATCGAAGCACGAGATTGGCGGGGATTTCGGTCCTGATCGAAGCCCCAGATCGAAACACTGCCAGCCGATTTCACCACCAGACCCGCCAGGATGTTGATCAGGGTCGACTTACCGGCCCCGTTCGGACCCAGCAGACCAAAGACCGACCCACGCGGAATCGTCAGATCGATGCCCTTCAGCGCCTGTTTCTCGGGCTGCCCCTTGCCGCCACGATAGGTCTTGCGCAGTCCTTCGATCCTGATTGCCGCATCTGCCATGTGGCTCTTGCCCCCGGTTTGCTCATCGCTCATAAACGCACCTAATGCATGCCCGCGAGGCCGACAACCAGTGAAGGATCGCCAGCCGTGACTATCGAAGCGCCGGAAACCCAGATCGTCGAAACCGCCCGTGTCGCCTGTGACGGTGGCGAGGGTGCATTGGGCCATCCGCGCGTCTGGTTGCAGATCCCCGAGGATGCCGGTTGGGTCGAATGCCCCTATTGTGACTGCAAATATGTTCTGAAGGGCAGGGAACAGGGTTGATCGCCCGTCAGGCACCGGGTTTGGTAAAACTCTGACAGAGCGCGCCTGCATCGACGTCGCCGTATTTGGTGATCAGGAACTGATCGACATTGGCGCCGGACCAAACGTGAAATGTCTCGCCATTGCTAAGTTTGCCCAAACCGCTGGCCGTGCCGGTTTCCGGGTGCTGGTAGGTGAAAAAGGCACGCCCGGTCAGCCCATTATCGCATTCAAGCGTGGCTTCCCCAAAGCCGAGACTTCCGTTTGCCGTCCACTCGCCATTGCACCCGAAATCAGCACTGGTGCGCCCGGCGTGGGTGCCGCTTCCCCAGCCAATGGCGCGACCTGTGAAACAGATACCGCTACTCCCCAAACATGCCAGTATCGGCGCGCAGTTGGAGGTGCTGCTATGTGTGCCAACGCAGTCGGATGGCAGTTTCGGGCCTGCCAATACAGTTGTTGCCATGAGAGTGATTGCGGTTGCGGGCGCGATGACCGATAAAACGTGCAGACTGAACATGACCACGATCTTATGAGGCGCACCAGCATGAGCAAGAGCGAATTCGGAAAAGGGTGCCACCTGCATCTGATCGACGGATCGGCCTTTATCTTTCGGGCTTATCACGCGCTGCCACCGCTGACGCGGAAATCGGACGGGTTGCCGATTGGCGCCGTTTCGGGGTTCTGCAACATGCTGCAGAAATATGTCGAGGGGAACGCGGGGCCGGACGCGCCGACTCATGTGGCGGTGATCTTTGACAAGGGTTCGCACACCTTCCGCAACGACCTTTACGATCTTTACAAAGCCAACCGCGAGGCGATGCCCGAGGATCTGCGCCCGCAGATGCCGCTGACCCGCGAGGCGACCAAAGCGTTCAACATCGCCTGTAAAGAGCTTGAGGGCTATGAGGCCGACGACATCATCGCCACGCTGGCCGTTCAGGCGCGTGACGCGGGCGGGCGTGTGACCATCGTGAGTTCTGACAAAGACCTGATGCAGTTGGTTGGCGGCGGCGTGGAAATGCTGGATGCGATGAAGAACAAGCGCATCGATCGCGATGGGGTGGTTGAGAAATTTGGCGTCGGGCCAGAGCGGGTGGTCGATGTTCAGGCTTTGGCCGGCGATTCTGTGGATAACGTGCCGGGGGCTCCGGGGATTGGAATCAAGACGGCGGCCCTGTTGATCAACGAATACGGCGATCTGGAAACGCTGCTGGACAATGCCGAAAAGATCAAACAACCCAAGCGCCGCCAGACCCTGATCGAAAAGCGTGACCAGATCGAACTGTCGAAGAAACTCGTGCAGTTGGACGAAAACACACCGCTGGACTTCACGCTGGACGATCTTGAGGTGAAAGATCCCGAGCCGGATACTTTGTTGGGCTTTCTGGCCGATATGGAGTTTCGCACGCTCACCAAGCGGATCGCAGACAAGTTGGGAGCCGAAGCCCCGGTGATTGCAGACGCGCCCGCACCTGCGGCTGAAGTGGTCGAGGCCGAAGTAATCCCGTTCGACGCGTCCAAATATGACTGCGTGCGGGATGCGGCGGCGCTGCAGAAATGGATCGATCAGGCCTATGAGCGCGGCTGGATCGCGGTTGATACCGAAACCACCGGACTGAACGAAATGATTGCCGATCTGGTGGGCATTTCGCTGTCGGTTGAGCCGGGTGAAGCCTGCTATATCCCACTGACCCACCGCGACGGCGCAAGCGACGATCTGTTCGGCTCGGATGCGCTGGCCGAAGGGCAGATGCCGCTGGATGAGGCTCTGACACTGCTGAAACCGATGTTCGAGGACCCGTCGATCCTGAAAATCGGGCAGAACATGAAGTATGACGCCAAGATTTTTAAGCGGTATGGGGTATCCGTCGCGCCGATCGACGACACGATGCTTATGTCTTACGCGATGCACGGCGGTGAGCATGGCCACGGTATGGACACGCTGTCCGAGCGGTATCTGAGCCATACGCCGATCCCGATCAAACCGCTGCTGGGAACAGGCAAATCCGCCATCACCTTCGACAAGGTTCCGATTGATGAGGCAACGGCCTATGCAGCGGAGGATGCGGATATCACCCTGCGCCTATGGAAGCTGTTCAAGCCGCAATTGCATCAGGTACAGGTGACGACGGTTTACGAGACGCTCGAGCGCCCGCTGGTGCCGGTTCTGGCCCAGATGGAAATGTATGGCATCAAGGTCGACCGCGACGTGCTGAGCCGGATGTCGAACGCCTTTGCGCAGAAAATGGCCGGATTAGAGGCTGAAATCCACGAGTTGGCGGGTGAAAATTTCAACGTCGGATCACCCGCGCAGCTGGGTGAGATCCTGTTCGACAAGATGGGTTTGGAAGGCGGCAAGAAGGGAAAAACCGGGAAATATTCAACCGGGGCGGATATCCTCGAGGATCTGGCGACCGAGCATGAGTTGCCGCGCCGGGTGCTGGACTGGCGGCAACTGTCCAAGCTGAAATCGACTTACACGGATGCGCTGCAGACCCACATCAATCCGGATACGGGGCGCGTGCATACGTCTTATTCGATCACCGGTGCGAATACGGGCCGTTTGGCCTCAACCGATCCGAACCTGCAGAACATCCCGGTGCGCACCGAAGAAGGGCGGCGCATTCGTGAGGCGTTCATTGCCGAGCCGGGGAACGTGCTGGTCAGCCTCGACTACAGCCAGATCGAGCTGCGGATTCTGGCGCATATTGCCGATATCCCTGCATTGAAACAGGCTTTTGCGGACGGGTTGGACATTCACGCCATGACCGCCTCCGAGATGTTCGATGTGCCGCTGGACGAGATGACGCCAGATATCCGCCGTCAGGCCAAGGCGATCAACTTTGGTGTGATCTACGGTATCTCGGGCTTTGGCCTTGCGCGCAACCTGCGCATCCCGCGCGCCGAGGCGCAGGGGTTCATCGACCGGTATTTCGAACGCTTCCCAGGTATTCGCAGTTATATGGACGACACAGTCGCCTTCGCCAAAGAGCATGGCTATGTGCAGACGTTGTTCGGGCGCAAAATCCATACGCCCGAGATCAACGCCAAGGGGCCGCATGCGGGGTTCTCGCGTCGGGCGGCGATCAACGCGCCGATTCAAGGAACGGCGGCGGATGTGATCCGGCGCGCGATGGTGCGAATGCCGGATGCGATCAACGGGCTGCCTGCAAAGATGCTGCTGCAAGTACACGACGAATTGCTTTTCGAAGTGGCCGAAGACTCCGTGGATCAGGTGATCGACGTCGCACGCAACGTGATGGAGGGTGCCTCTGACCCGGCGGTGAAGCTGGACGTGAAGCTGAGCGTGGATGCAGGACAAGGCGCCAATTGGGCCGAGGCGCATTAAGGGCGGCGCTGCTCATCAGGCCCGGCGGGCCATCTTCGCACCGGGTCAGCCCTGCGGTCTGACCCACCCTTCGACCATGCGTTTTACGGTTGGACCAAGCGTCAGGATCACCGCAAATGCGATGGGCCAGCAAAAGGCCCATGAGGCCATCCAGTCACCAAGCGTGCCAGGGCCAAACCCGATCGCTTTGACCGTGGCTATACCGGTTACGATACAGGACATCAGGCCAGACATGATCAGGCCAAACACGGCGTGGGCAAAGCGGGCTGGGATCATTTCAGGCATCCTCAAAGTCGCGACGCTTCGGTTTTAGATATTTTCGGGCTAATTGCCAGCCGGAATAGGTGAATTGCCGTCACATCCAGCCCAGTGACTGTACTGTCCGCGGGGTGGACGGAGTGTATTCGGCACTGACCCAACCGGAATAGCCCGAGGCCTTCATCGCATTGAAAAGATGTGTGAAGTCTGTCGATCCGCGCCCCGGTTCGGACCGGTCGGGCGCTGCTCCGATCTGGGCGTGCACGACGTTTGGGTAGAACTTCTCCCAAACTG
The DNA here is from genome assembly GCF_022347725.1 of Ruegeria sp. Ofav3-42. GTDB lineage: Bacteria > Pseudomonadota > Alphaproteobacteria > Rhodobacterales > Rhodobacteraceae > Ruegeria. The sequence goes on along the minus strand of NZ_JAKRGB010000010.1, from coordinate 179,141 downwards.
ATAACGCGTCACCGTGGATCATATGGGCGTGGAAGCTGTCATATTGCAGGCCAACATTCGGGCGGTCCACGCGGTCCAGAACTTCGAGCGCCAGATTATAATCGTTGAGAAAATAGTCCGGCTGAGACACAGGGTTGAGCGGTTCAATCGTGAACTGCTGTTGCGGTGCATGGTCAGCCGCCCATTGCAGGTTCCGCACCATACAGTCAAAAGCATCCGGCCCAGCGGAATAGCCTGACATGATGTGGATCAGTTCAGGGCGCAGGACTTCGGCATATCGCAGAACGCGGTGGATATCTGATTGAAACCGTGCCTCTCCACCGGGGATGGCCGCATAACCGGGGTCGCCGCCCGTGTAATTGGGCGGCGGCGCATTGATCAGAACCAGATCGAGCCCGCTGGCCAGCAGAGCACGTTGAGTTTCCTTTGCGGCCAGTTCGTAGGGGAACAGAATCTCGACCGCCTTGAACCCGGCATCTGCTGCGGCCTGAAACCTGTCCAGGTAGGGAAGTTCGGCAAAGAGCAGAGATATATTCGCTGCGAATTTTGGCATTGGTGGCCTTTGGATAGCTGATAGGCCGACCTTATCCGCGAGGCAATTTCAGCGAAAGAGACTGAAAACGACAGTTTGTCGAAATTCGACCAGATCGCGCCGATTGAATCAGAGAGGTTCATCACAACACGGCGAATCATTTCAACTGCGCCGTGCCAACAGAAGGTTTGATCACGATGGCGATGAGCCCAGACCCCGTGCGCGGGAACACTCTTTCTGCGCCTGCAGGACAGAGTTCTGCATTGTCCGGCAACGGCTTGGCAGTGGCGTCGATGCTGACATGGGCAGCCGGTTTTCCGGCAGCCGAGGTGCTGTTGCAGACGTGGCCTCCGGTGGCCTTGCTGGCCGCGCGGCTGGCATTGGCCGTTGTTGTCATGCTGCCGCTCTGGATGTTGATCGATGGTCCGCGCCGCGTCGTGTCCGCGCGCTGGGGGCACGCGATGCTGGTCGGGGGATTTGGGCTTGGGTCGGGCATGTTCCTGATGATCTTGGCGCAAAAGCTGACCGACCCGGTGACGGTGGCGATCATCGCCTCATGCGCGCCGTTGATGGCCACGCTGCTTGAACTGGCAGCGGGAACGCGTCGGCTGAAGTGGAACTTTGCTCTGGGCGTGCTTGTCTCGATTGTCGGCGGTTTGATCGCCACCAGCGCTCTGGCACCAGCCCAGCTGGGGATGGGGGCGGCCTGCGCCGTTGCATCAACCGCTTTGTTCTGCTGGGCCAGCATGGCGACGGCCCGGGATTTCCCTGAGTTAAGCCAGACCGGGCGCACAACGATCACCTTTGTCGGGGGACTTGTCATGGCGACACTGATGATACTGGGGGCAACGCAAGTTGGCATGGATGTGATGCCTGCGACCCCGTTTGACCTCCAACAGGCGGGGATGCTGGTCATCTACGCGCTTGTTGCAATGGGCCTAAGCCAGGTTTTGTTCATTGCGTCGATCGGCAGGCTGGGTGTTGCGCTGTCGTCCTTCCACATCAACATCGCGCCCTTTTACGTGATGTTGATCATGCTGGTGCTGGGTGAAGAGTGGAACTGGACCCGGGCGCTGGGCGCCGGGATCGTCGCAATGGCCGTTCTACTGGCGCAAGAGCGCCGATCCGCGCAGTCCGCCTAATCCGGCAAATCATCCGATCGGATAAGCGGGAAAAACTGCCCGCTGGACCAGACGCCGAACCAGCCGTCCTTGTGCGTGGCGATGTCCACAAGCCGGTAAAAGCTTTTGCGATCTATCCGCGCCTCAAGGTTTGCGCGAACCAATACATAGAGAGATGGCTCATCTGTCTCGGGATCAATGACAATCCGGATCAGGTGGTCAGGCCCTGCAATCGCTGTATCGCCGACATGGGTCGTGAAAGTCAGGGTTTGCGCTTGCCCTTCACCGTTCGCATCGAAATCTACCGCGATAAAGGGCGCATCTTCGACGGTGATTCCCACCTTCTCGACCGGGGTCACCAGATAGTATTTTCCGTCTTCTTTCTTAAGAATTGAGGAAAAAAGCTTCACAAGCTCGAACCGGTTGATGGGCGATCCTAAGTAAGTCCAAGTGCCATCTTTTGCGATCTTGATGTCCAGATCGCCGCAAAACGGAGGATTCCATAGGTGAACAGGGGGTAAACCCCTGGTTTTGGCCGCCTTGACCGAGGCCGCCAGCCCGTCCGGAGAGGGTGTCACAGGTTTTTGTCCGCTCATTGCTTTTGCCATTTCCTTTTCGCGCGATACACTTCAATCATATTAGTCCACGGAAGGGAAAGTCATGACCGAACCTGCCGACCTCGTGTCCGAGATCGAAGCGCTGGAAACCAAACTGCAAGAGGCCAAGGCCTCGATCACCCGTCGCTTTATCGGACAGGAAAGGGTTGTGGACCTGACTCTGACCGCGTTGCTTTGTGGTGGCCATGCCCTGCTGATCGGTCTGCCGGGATTGGGCAAGACGCGATTGGTCGAGACTTTGTCGACTGTGATGGGGCTGCAAGGCAACCGCATCCAGTTCACACCCGACCTGATGCCCGCCGATATTCTGGGCTCCGAAGTTTTGGACACTGCCGAGGATGGCAGCCGCCACTTCCGGTTTATTCCCGGCCCGATCTTCTGCGAATTGCTGATGGCGGATGAAATTAACCGTGCCAGCCCGCGTACGCAGTCAGCCCTGTTGCAGGCGATGCAAGAGCGCACCGTGACCGTCGCGGGTGAAGATCGAGCATTGGATGAGCCGTTCCACGTTTTGGCGACGCAAAACCCGATCGAACAGGAAGGTACCTATCCGTTGCCCGAGGCGCAGCTTGACCGTTTCCTTGTTCAGATCGACGTGGAATATCCCGATCGCCAGACCGAGCGTGATATTTTGCTGGCCACGACGGGCGTCGAAGAAGACGCGGCGCATCAGATATTCACCAGAGAGGAACTGCTGGCCGCACAGGTGTTGCTGCGTCGAATGCCGGTCGGCGACTCGGTTGTGGAACTGATCCTGGATCTGGTTCGTGCTTTCCGGCCGGAAGAGGCAGGCGTTTCCGAACGTGTTGCCGAAACAGTTGCCTGGGGTCCTGGTCCCCGCGCAGCGCAGGCGCTGATGATGACGGTGCGGGCGCGGGCGATGTTGCAGGGGCGTCTGGCACCGAATGCCGAGGACGTTCTGGACATGGCGCGCCCGGTTCTCAGCCACCGGATGGCGCTGAACTTTGCGGCGCGGGCGCGCGGCGACAGTCTGGCTGACCTGATCGAAACCACCGCTGCCGGTCTGGTTCGCACCGAGGCTGCGGCGTGAATGCCGCGCTGACCCTTCGCGAAAGATCCGAGGCCGAGGCGTCCCGGCTACCGCCCTTGCTGGCGCGGGCCGAACATCTGGCGGGAACTGTCCTTCTGGGTGATCACGGACGTCGGCGTTCTGGTCTTGGTGATGACTTTTGGCAGTACCGCCCGGCTCAGATCGGGGATAGCCGCCGTATGATCGACCACCGCCGGTCGGCGCGGGGCGATCAGCAATTTGTGCGCGAGCGCGAGTGGCAGATTGCTCAATCGGTTATGCTGTGGGTCGATCAGGGCGCGTCGATGCGGTTTGCGTCGGACAAGAACCTGCCCACCAAGGCCGACCGCGCCCGCTTGCTGGGCCTGGCGACCGCGATCCTGTTGGTTCGTGGTGGCGAACGGGTGGGCCTGACCGGTACAACTCTGCCGCCGCGGCGTGGCAATGCCCAGATCATCCGGCTTGCGCAGGCATGGTCCGAGGATGCCGAGGCTGACTACGCCCCACCTGAACACCGAGCCATGATCCCACACGCGCGAGCTGTTTTCGTTTCCGATTTTCTTGGTCCGATGGACGAGGTTGAACTGGCCCTGACCAAAGCCGCCGACCGGGGCGTACGGGGTCTGATCCTGCAAGTTCTGGATCCCGGCGAAGAAGCATTCCCCTACCGGGGCCGCACGATTTTTGAGAGCGTCGGCGGGTCCGTCCGACACGAAACGCTCAAGGCCGGAGATTTGCGTGAACGGTACCTGGAGCGGCTGGCCAAACGCAAGGACGCGCTGACGCAATTGTGTCGTGCAACGGGCTGGCAACTGGGGCTTCATCACACCGGTGACAGCGCACAAGCGGCTCTGTTGTGGCTCTATCGGGCACTTGATGGGGGAACGGGATGACGGTTCTGGCGGGCATCGGCTTTACCGCACCATGGGTGTTGCTGGGTCTTCTGACCCTGCCGATCCTATGGCTGATCCTGCGTGCCGTACCACCCGCACCGATCCGCCGGTTGTTCCCGGCAGTGACATTGTTGCTGGGACTGAAAGATGATGAGAGCGTTTCCGACCGAACCCCATGGTGGTTGTTGCTGCTGCGGATGCTGGCGGCTGCGGCGATTATCATCGGACTGGCTGGGCCGGTTTTGAACCCATCGCGCGATCAGACGGGAACGGGTCCGCTGTTGCTGGTGCTTGACGCCAGTTGGGGCGGGGCTACGCGGTGGTCGTCAACTCTGGATCAGATCGACGCGCAATTGACCGAGGCCGGCCGCGCGGGTCGCACGGTTGCAATCCTGCGTCTGACCGAGCCCGAAGCCCCGGTATTTCAGGCAGCGGAGGCATGGCGCGGGCGTTTACCCGGGCTGGTCCCGATGCCGTGGCAACCAACCGACGCGCAGATCGATCAGACTCTGTCTGCGCTGGATCAGGTGGAGGGCGGGTTCGATACCCATTGGTTCAGTGATCGCCTTAGCTATGAGGGGCATGATGCCATCCTGTCCGCACTGCGCGCGCGCGGCGAGGTCACGGTGTACCAGGCCCCGACGCCTGCGGTTGCCATACTGCCCGCCGCCTATCAGGACGGTGTTATTCAATTGACGGCCCAGCGGGCAGAACCCGGACCAACCGAGCGCATCACCATTCTGGCGCAGGGCCGCGACCCTGCTGGTGCCATGCGAATACTGCAATCGGTTGATATGGAGTTTGCAAGCGGAGAGACGCTGGCTGAGGTTGAATTGGCCCTGCCGTCAGAGCTGCGCGCGCGGATCACACGATTTGAAATTCAGGGTCAGCGCTCGGCAGGGGCTGTGACGCTGACCGATGACAGCCTGCGCCGGCGCGAGGTTGCCCTGATTGCCGGAACGCTGAACCGCGAAGGTTTGGAGCTGCTGTCGCCGCTGCATTATCTGACGCAGGTTCTGATCCCCACAGCGGATTTCGTCGAAGGCGGATTGCTGGAAGTCTTGCCTGCCAACCCAGACGTGATTGTCCTTTCTGATGTGGCGAAACTGGCCGGTTCAGAACAAGCGGCGTTGGTTGAATGGGTCGAACAGGGCGGCCTTCTATTGCGCTTTGCCGGCCCCCGTATGGCCGCCAGCGATCTGGGCCGAGATTCCGAGGATGCCCTGTTGCCGGTGCGCCTGCGTAGTGGCGGGCGCTCGGTCGGAGGTGCGATGAGCTGGGGCGAGGCCAAAGGTTTGGCGCCGTTCCCGGAAAGCTCGCCCTTCTCTGGGCTTCAGGTGCCCGAGGATGTGACTGTTACCACCCAGGTTATGGCACAACCAGACCCTAATCTGGCGGATCGGGTTATTGCTTCGCTGTCGGATGGCACCCCTCTGGTGACACGTAAAGCGCTGGGTTTGGGGCAGGTGGTGCTGTTCCATGTGACTGCGGATGCCGAATGGTCCAGCCTGCCCTTGTCCGGCCTGTTCGTTGAGATGTTGGACCGGCTTGCGGTGGCATCGGCGGCAAAATCCCGGCAGGAGTCACAGTTGCAAGGTACCACGTGGGAGCCAATTCAAGTTATGGACGGCTTTGGCACCCTGTCTGATGCGGGCAATCTGGCGGGCGTTGATGGGGTGGAACTGGTGTCCGGCAAGATCGGCCCTGATCTGCGGCCGGGTCTGTACGAAAGCGGCAAGCAGAAGCTGGCGCTGAACGTGTTGAATGACGAGGCGGTGCTCACCCCCGCGATCTGGCCATCGGATGTTCCGATCAAGGGGCAAGAGATCAGTACCGAAACCCCCATCGGGGGCATTCTACTCAGTCTTGCGCTGCTGTTGTTGACCATCGACGTGATCGCTTCGCTGGCTTTGTCCGGAAGGCTTGGACTGGCCAAGGCCGCAGCGGTTGCGCTGGGTGCGACGCTGCTGGTTCCTGAGGCACAAGCACAGACACCCGAGGAAACGGATTTCGCATTGAACGCGACAAAGGAACTGGTTCTGGCCCATGTTCTGACCGGAGATGCGCAGGTCGACGATGTTGCTGCCGCCGGGATGCGTGGTTTGGCGCAGACGCTATTCTACCGAACCTCGGTGGAACCCGCCGAACCCTTTGGCGTTGATCTGGAACGCGACGAACTGGCGTTTTTCCCGTTGCTCTACTGGCCGATCTCGCCGGATCAGCCACAGCCGTCGGTCGAAGCTTACGCCAAGCTCAACGCCTATCTGCGGTCGGGTGGCATGATCCTGTTCGACACACGCGATGCCGATGTCGCCCGGTTTGGCACCGCGAGCCCAAACGGGCGCAAGCTGCAACAGATCGCAGCCCCGCTGAATATCCCTTCGTTAGAGCCTATTCCCCGAGACCACGTTCTGACCCGAACCTTCTATCTGCTACAGGATTTCCCCGGGCGGTATGCCGGCACCGAGGTCTGGGTCGAAGCCGCTCCGATGGATGCTGAGCAAATCGAAGGCATGCCGTTCCGCAACCTCAACGACAACGTGACGCCTGTGGTGATTGGCGGTAATGACTGGGCCGGGGCCTGGGCAGTGGATCGCAACGGGCAGGCGTTGCTGCCGGTCGGTCGCGGTTATGCTGGCGAGCGTCAGCGTGAACTGGCTAACCGTTTTGGCGTCAATCTGGTGATGCATGTGCTGACCGGGAATTACAAATCCGATCAGGTGCACGTGCCTGCGCTGCTGGACAGGTTGGGACAATGACTGGAACCGTCATATTTGATCCGCTGATCCCTTGGCCCATTTTGGCCATCGTAGCCGCTATTGCGGTGGGCGGTGTCGTTCTGGCCCTTTGGCGTGGCCTGTCGGGTTGGGCTTTGCGCGGGCTTGCGGCCTTGGTTGTGATCGCTGCACTGGCTGGTCCCGTCTACCAGATCGAGGATCGCGCGCCGCTGACAGATATCGTGCTGATGATCGAGGATGAAAGCGCCAGTCAGACACTCTCGGACCGGGCGGATCAGACCGCACTAGCGGCCGAGGAACTGGCGGCCGAAATCGAATCCCGCGACAACACGGAACTGCGTCGCATTCGCGTAGGCGACGGCGACGGGGATGAAGGAACGCAGGTGATGGCCGCGCTGAACGAAGCGTTGGCAGAAGAGCCGCGCGCCCGGATTGCTGGTATTCTGGTTTTGTCGGACGGTATCGTGCATGATGCCGATCAGGCCCCCGATCTGCCTGCGCCCATGCACTTGCTGCAAACAGGACGGGAAACGGATTGGGATCGGCGCCTGATCGTTCGCAACGCACCGGCTTTTGCCATTATCGGCGAACCCGTCACTCTGACCCTTCGTGTCGAAGACAGCGGTGCCGCGCCCGTAGGTGCCACAACTGCGCCGTTGGAGATCTCGGTAGACGGGGGCGAGGCCGAGCAATTCAATATTCCCATCGGTATCGACGTCGAACTGCCGATCACTCTGCCCCACGGCGGGCGCAACGTGATTCAGTTCACGGTGCCAGAGGCCGAAGGCGAGCTGACTGACCGCAACAACACTGCGCTGATCCAGATGAACGGGGTCCGTGACCGTTTACGCGTTTTGTTGGTTTCGGGTGAGCCGCATCCTGGTGGCCGGACATGGCGCAACTTGCTGAAATCCGACAGCTCGGTCGATCTGGTGCATTTCACCATCCTGCGTCCGCCGGAAAAACAGGACGGTGTGCCGGTGGACGAACTTTCTCTGATCGCTTTCCCGACGCGGGAGTTGTTTCTGGAAAAGATCAACGATTTCGACCTGATCATCTTTGACCGTTACAAGCGTCGCGGCATTCTGCCGGCGATCTATCTGGACAACGTCACCAACTATATCAACGAAGGCGGTGCTGTTCTGATTGCCGCCGGACCGGATTTCGCGAGCGCCGACAGCATTTTCCGCTCACCGCTGGCACCAATCCTGCCCGCACAGCCCACTGCGCGCGTGATCGAGGAGCGTTATGTGCCGATGGTCACCGATCTGGGGCATCGTCATCCGGTCACAACCGATCTGGGCGATTCCGAGGATTGGGGCGCGTGGTTGCGTCAGATCGACGTTAACCACCGCACCGGTGAAGTGTTGATGACGGGCGTCGATGATCGGCCTCTGCTTGTGCTCAACCGGGTTGGCGAAGGCCGCGTGGCGCTTTTGGCTTCGGATCATGCCTGGCTGTGGAGCCGGGGTTTCGAAGGTGGCGGCCCGCAGCTGGAACTGCTGCGCAGGCTAGCCCACTGGATGATGAAAGAACCCGAGCTTGAGGAAGAGGCCCTGTGGGCCGAAGCAAACGGTCAGGTGATGCGTATCATCCGCCAAACGCTTGGCGATGAGGTCGGGCCGGTAACCGTAATCCGCCCGAACGGTGAAACGCAGGAGATAACGTTAAACGAAGTCTCTCCGGGGCGGTTCGAGGCGCAGTATTACGGGCCCGAGATCGGCCTCTATCGCCTGCAGGAAGGCGATCAATCCACTGTAATCGGCCTTGGTCCGGCAGCACCCAAAGAGTTCGAGCGCACAATTGCCACGCCTGACGTTCTTGAACCTGTGGTGGCTGAGTTGCGCGGCGGCGCAATGCGGTTGGAGGACGGCTTGCCGTCTATCCGCAACGTGCGATCGGGGCGTCCCGCAGCAGGGCGCGGATGGATCGGACTGACCCCGAGGAATGCATATGAAACACGCGATGTGACCCAAGCCGGGCTGCTGCCGCCTTGGCTGGTGCTGCTGCTGGCGGGTGGGTTCCTGTTGGCCGGTTGGTTGCGCGAGGGGCGGCGCTAGGTCAGTCGAACACCACGCTGACAGTTGGATCGCCGGGCAAACCTTCGTATGTGACAGATGCACCGCCTTTGCCTTTGGCGGGCGGAAACAGCGGGCCGAACGAGCCGACGGAAATCAGATCGCCGGGTTTGAATTCGACCCCTTTGGATATCAGCCAAAGGGCCGCATTGGCTGGGTGATCCAACACCGCGCGGCCCGGTGCCTCTGCCAGAACATCTCCATCTGCCGCGCTCAGGACGACGGTCATGTCTGCCAACGCTTGTGACATTGCTGCCGGGTCGGAGACGGGAATTTCGGCACCCAACACGCCAAGTTTCGGGGCGACACCGATTGCGGTCAGAGTGACCGGCGTGATCGGTTCTCCTTCGGCGAGGGTCAGGTCGGGCAGTTCGATAAAGGGGCGAATGGTTGAGACATGCGTCAGCACCTCTTCGGGGGTTGTGGCGTTATTGATATCCGCCGCGCCAACGACCAGCACAAGATCGGCCTCAAAGACAGGTCTTGCGCCCCAGTCCGAGGGCACCGAAGCACCATCTTGCAACATCATGTCGCGAAACAGAACACCTTGCACCGGTTCGGATGCACCAAACCTTTCCTGCGCCGGAGCGCTGGTTAGCCCGGCCTTATAGCCGATGACCGGACCCATATGCGGCTCTAACGCGGCAACTATGCGCTTTTGCGCGCACAATGCATCCTCAATCGTGCCATTAGCCGACAGAGCTGCGGTGGGCGAATTAGACATGTAGTCCGTAACAAACTGGTCGATCTGAACATCCGTTGCACAACCCGCGGCCACGGGTTGGATAGTCACTCCAGCGACCATCAAAGCAGCTAGTAAGACACGCATAGCACACCTCCGTTTTGCCAAACCTGACATGGGCGCCGATCTTTGGGCAACGATTTAAGCAGTTCTTCACGCTCTGCCCGGATGCTAGGCGCGGATTATCCCGGGATCACCAAAAATGAGTCTTGCAGGAAAACTGGCACAGGAACGGCGCGCGCGGCTGGCGGCCGAACGGCTGCTGGAAATGAAACAGGCTGAATTGTCTGCCGCCAACCGCAAACTGGGCTTACACGCGATGGCGCTGACCAAACGGATCGGCGAAACCCAGGCTGAGGTCGAAACGGTTCGGGGCGAGAATGAAAAGGTCAAATCCGATCTGACGGTCGCAAACGCCAAGATCGAAGTGGCTGAGCGCCGATTGTGGCATTCCATTCAGACCATTCAGGACGGGTTCGCGTTTTTTGACGAGGAAGGCCGTCTGATCGGGGCAAACGCGGCTTACCTGAGTGTGTTTGACGGGTTGGAAGAGGTCGCGCCAGGTGTCACTTATCCCCGACTTCTTGAAATTCTGACCACCGAAGGGCTTGTTGATATCGGGTCGGAAACTGCCTCCAGTTGGTGCGACAGGTTACTGAAACGGTGGGCTGTCCCGCATCCTCAGCCCGAGGTCATTCGATTGTGGAACGGCCACTACATCAAGCTGATCGACCAACGCGGCCATGGCGGTGACGTCGTAAGTCTGGCCCTGAACATCACTGCGTCCGTTCGCCATGAGGCCGAATTGACGGCCGCCCGGGAACGGGCCGAGGCTGCGAACCGTGCCAAATCGGCCTTTCTGGCCAATATGAGCCATGAAATCCGGACCCCGATGAACGGCATCGTGGGCATGACCGAGTTGATGTCAGAAACGCCTCTGGACGAAGAGCAACGGCTTTACCTGAACACCATCCGAAATTCAGGCGAAGCGCTGCTGGTCATCATCAACGACGTTCTGGATTACTCGAAGATCGAGGCTGACAAGTTGACCCTGCATCCTGAACAGTTCGATTTCGAGCGCTGCATTCTTGAGGTTGCGATGCTGTTGCAACCCAGCGTCCGCGACAAGGGGCTGACACTGCTTGTGGACTACGACCTGTTCCTACCAACATTGTTTGTAGGGGATCCCGGCCGGGTCCGGCAGGTTCTGACAAATCTCGTCGGCAATGCGGTTAAGTTTACGTCCGAAGGCCACGTCCTGATCCGCGTCACCGGCGTGCCCAACCCGGACACGCAATCCTGCGACGTGCATGTTGCAATCGAGGATACCGGTATTGGAATCGATGAAGACAAGATCGGGCACATCTTTGGCGAGTTCAATCAGGTCGAAGATGAACGAAACCGTGCGTTCGAAGGAACCGGTCTGGGTCTGGCCATCACCAAGCGGTTGATCACGCTAATGGGCGGGTCCATCTGGGTGGAAAGCGATCCGGGGCAGGGGTCCTGTTTCGGGTTCCGGGTTTCGCTGCCCACGGCCGAGGGTCCGCAACCCGTTCCGCCAGACCTCGATGGGCGCCTGCGTCACGTCATGATCGTCGAGGACCTGGCCGCCAACAGGGCGATCCTGTCCAAGCAATTGGGCCGGTTGGGGTCTCAGGTGACGGTCTGCGCTTCTGGTCGTGAGGCATTGGCCGCGCTGGATGAAAGCGTAGATCTTCTGCTGTGTGATCATGACTTGCCTGACATGGATGGGCTGGAACTGGCCGTAACGCTCAGAGATCGGGGATGGGGGGACCTACCGCTAGTGGTGATGTCGGCCAATCCCGGTGTCATTCACGCGCACCCGGCACGCCATCTGATCGAAGGCGTTCTGCAAAAACCGATCCCAAGGGCCGAGCTGTACGCACGGCTGATGGCGCTTGATCGGTCGCAGCGACCTGACACGTTTTCAGAAGATATTCCAGTTAATGACCGGCCAAACCGAGCAGCGCTGGATGAAAGTCCGCGCAAAATGCGCGTGCTTGCGGCCGAGGATAACCGGACCAATCAGCTGATCCTCAGGAAAATGCTCAAGGATCTGGACATAGAATTGCGGTTTGCCAGTGATGGTGCTGAAGCTGTCCAAGTGTATCGGGAATTCCAGCCGGATCTGATCTTCATGGACATCTCGATGCCGAAAATGGACGGCAAACAGGCGACGTCAGAAATCCGACGGCGCGAGATTGACACCGGGCGACACGTTCCAATCGTTGCTTTGACAGCGCATGCGATGGCCGGGGACGATCAGGGTATCTTGTCGGCCGGACTGGATCACTACCTGACCAAGCCGTTGCAAAAGCAAAAGATTCATCAAATAATCCTGACGCACAGACCGGAAGAGTGCTCCCCTGCCATTGCCGAGGACAGCCAGTCTGAATAGGGTGCGCTTATGACTGAAGATCGAGGTTTCCAGCCCCGCGCGCTGGGCGAGATTGCCATTCGCTGCGCCGATATGGGCGCGATGGTCGAATTTTATGAGAAGGTTATTGGGCTAACGCGCCTGAGCGGGGATCACAACAGCGCAATAACATTCTTTCAGGTCGCGCCGGGTTTTGGCGGGCACACGCAGGTTCTGGCCCTGTTTCACCACACGACCGCGCCACGACCAGGATTGCACCCGACGGGGCCGCAAAATCCGGTAACGGGTGGCGCATCGTCGCTGCATCATATCGCCCTGTCCCTGCCTTTTGACGAGCAGGAGGCAGTGATGCGCTGGTACGATCGGATCAGCCAGCCGTACCGCGTTGAGCATTTCGGCTGGATCGGATGGCGCGGCATCTTCACCGAAGACCCCGAGGGCAATACCGTCGAACTGGTTGCTTACGACCCGTCGATGCTGGATCAGGCCTGATAGGGGCGCAAAAAGACAGGCTTGTCCTCTTCTGACAGGTCAGGACGGTATTCATAGCCGCCAGTGTCAAAATCCAGCAGCCCTTTGGGTTCGGTCAATCTGTGCTGAATAATGTAACGCGCCATGGCGCCGCGGGCTTTCTTGGCAAAGAAACTCACGATCTTGGGCGTACCGCCTTTGTCTTCCATGAATACGGGGGTGATGACCCTCAGTTTCAGCGCTTTAGGGTCTACTGCGCCGAAATATTCCTGGCTGGCGCAGTTCACCAATACGTCCGAGCCGACCTGATCACCTTGTGTGTTCAACGCTTTGCTTAACTGATCGCGCCAGTATTCATACAGGTTCTTACCGCGCCGGGTTTTCAGCTTACTGCCCATTTCTAGCCGATAGGCCTGAATTGCATCCAGCGGACGCAGCACGCCGTAAAGGCCGGACAGAATGCGCAGATGATCTTGTGCCCATGCCATTTCTTCTTCGCCCAGAGAGGTCGCTTCGAGACCCTGATAGGTGTCGCCAGCGAAAGCCAGTGCCGCAGGGCGGGTTATCTCGGCTTCGGGGACATCGGAAAAGGCGCGGTACCGGTCGCGGTTCAGGCGCGCCAGATCATCGCTCAGATCCATCAGCTTTTTCAGATCGCCCAGCGTCAGGTTGCGGGCGGTTTTTGACAGGCGGATCGCATCGTCCTGAAAGTCCGGTTGCGTGACCTCGACGTCCCGCTCTGCCCAGTCCAGCCGTTTGGCCGGGGAAATCACTACCAGCATGTACGCCCTCTTTCCTTGCCTGTTCCGGCGTATCTAGCCCGACATGCGCAGCACGTCCAGAAAGGCGGCACCAAACCTTTCGTGACGACGGTCGCCCAACAATTTTTCTATCGCCTGCGGATCGTCTGTGCGCAATTGCGCGACCTTGGCCAGTTGCGAGGCCGAGCAGGTGAGCGGTTTATCGATCCCATCCGGTCCGCGCGACAATTGCGATTGCACTTCGAGCAACCGGTCATAGATCTCGCCTTGATCCCGACCGGCCAGTTTGCGCCTTGCAGGATGAACGGCCTCGACTGCACCGGCAAGGACTTCTAGGAACGTGTCGCCATAGCGTTCCAGTTTTTTTGCACCGACACCGCCGATGCGTGCCATGTCGTCCAGCGTTGCCGGACGTTTCTCAGCCATCTCGATCAGCGTGCGATCCGGAAAGATGACATAGGCCGGGACACGTGCGGATTCTGCAAGCGTACGCCGTTTGGCCTTGAGCGCGGAGAGCAGTGGAGCGTCTTCTTCCGACACCATCATCTTGACCGCGGGTCGCCGTCCGGCTTTGCGCAGCGTGTCCTTTCGCAGGTTGATCTGCGCCTCGCCTTTCAGGATCGGTTTGGCCGTTTCGGTCATGCGCAACGCGCCATGACGTTCAGGGTCGGGACGCACCAGATCGTGACCCATCATCTGCCGGAATATCGCCTGCCATTGCGGGCGAGACCACTCCTTGCCGACCCCATAGGTCGAAAGCTCATCGTGACGTCGGGCGCGAACCTTGTCGGTTTCATTGGCCAGCAGGATGTCGATCAGATGACCGGCCCCGAACCATTCCTCTGTGCGCAGAATGGCGGACAGGGCCATGCGGACCGGTGTGGTGCCGTCAAACACCTCGGGCGGGCTGTCACACAAATCGCATTTGCCGCAGGGCGCGGCCTGTTCGCCAAAATAGCCCAACAGTGTCCGACGGCGGCATTCCAGCGCTTCGGCCAGTCCCAGCAGGGCGTTCAGGCGTGCATGATCGGCCATACGCCGTTCCGGCGGGGCCAATCCTTCGTCGATTTGCGAGCGGCGCAAACGGATATCATCAGGCCCGAACAGGGTCAGGGTTTCGGCTGGGCCTCCGTCACGACCGGCGCGGCCGATTTCCTGATAATATGCCTCGATGGATTTGGGCAGGTCGGCGTGGGCGACCCAACGGATATCGGGCTTGTCGATACCCATGCCGAACGCCACCGTTGCAACCACGATCAGGCCATCCTCGCGGGCAAAGCGGGTTTCCACGATGCGGCGGTCCTCAGCCTCCATCCCGCCGTGGTAGTGGCAGGCCGAGTGCCCTTCCGCACACAGAGCCTGCGCCAGTACTTCGGTTTTGTTGCGGGTGCCGCAATAGACAATGCCGGACTGGCCTTTGCGGGCTTCGGCGAAATCGAGGATCTGTTTGCGGGGGCCATCCTTGGCAGCAAAAGCCAGGTGGATGTTGGGGCGATCAAATCCGCGTAGAAATTTGTTGGGCGGGGTGCCGTCGAACAGCTTTTCGACGATCTCATCCTGCGTTTCGGCGTCGGCTGTTGCTGTGAACGCCGCCAAGGGCACGTTCAGCGTGCGGCGCAGTTCTCCGATCCGCAGATAATCGGGGCGAAAGTCATGGCCCCACTGGCTGACGCAATGCGCCTCGTCCACGGCGATAAGATTCACGTTGATCCGACGCAGCATCCCCAGCGCCGACCCGGCCGCCAGACGTTCTGGGGCCATATAGAGCAGTTTTAACCGCCCGGCTTCCAGCGCCTCCCACACCGCATCAGTTTCCTCGGGTGTATTGCCGGAGGTCAGGGCACCGGCCTCGACCCCAGCTTCCTGCAACCCGCGCACTTGGTCGCGCATCAGGGCGATCAGAGGTGAGATCACCACTGTCACGCCGTCCCGCATCAGTGCAGGCAGTTGATAACACAGGGATTTGCCGCCGCCAGTCGGCATGATCGCCAGCACATTTTCGCCTGCGGTCACGGCATCGACGATCTCTTCCTGCCCGGGGCGGAAGGCGTCGAATCCAAAGACATCTCGCAGCATAGGTGCGGCGTCAAACATATGCGGGGTGGCCCTGTTTTAAGGTTTATCTGCTCTTAAGACAGGACCATCACATACTAAGATTCTGTGAACAAGGCCTCAGACGAAATAGACCGCATTGTTGATCAGGATAATCCGCAGGGCGTAGACGGCCACCAGTACAACCAGAGGCGTCAGGTCCAGCCCGCCCATGTTGGGCAGTACGCGGCGGATCGGGCCATAGATAGGCTCTAATATGCGGTTCAGCCCGTACCAGATTTGCGCAACCAACTGTTGATGCAGATTGAGAACCTGAAAGTTGATCAGCCAGCTCATGATCACATGGGCCAGAATGATGAACCAGACGATGTCCAGGATCAGCAGGAGGATTTGGATCAGCGACAGCATGGGCACTCCGATTTCTAACTAGCCGAGACCTAAGCGCCTCTGTGGCAAAGAGCAAGTGCGCAGCAATAGAACGCTTGCGAATTAGCCCAAAGACCCGTCTTATGAGGGCAATAAAAAACAGGGGCGGTCATGGCAGAAATTTCCAAGCGCAAGCGCATATGGGGCTGGTGGTTTTTCGATTGGGCCAGCCAGCCTTACCACACATTGCTCGTCACCTTTGTTTTTGGACCATACTTCGCCGGGGTTGCCGCCGGGTATTTTGCGGAAACCGGTCTTGATGCCGAAGCCGCCGCAGCGCGGGCACAGACGGTCTGGGCCAACTGCCTGACGATCACCGGGCTTATCATCGCTTTTGGCGCGCCTTTGTTGGGGGCCATGGCCGATGTCTCGGGCCGGCGTATACCGTGGATCTTCGCGTTTTCGGTCATGTATGCCGTGGGCTCCGCCGCGTTGTGGTTCACAATGCCGGACGGGTCCAACATGTGGCTGATGCTGTCGGCCTTTGGGCTTGGTTTCGTCGGTGCGGAATACGCCCTGATCTTCATCAATTCGCAACTGCCCGATCTGGGTGACGACAGTGAAGTAGGTGAGATTTCGGGCTCGGGCTTTGCCTTTGGCTATTTCGGCGGCTTGATCTCATTGGCGATCATGCTGGCCTTGTTTGTCGAGCAACCCAACGGCAAGACCCTGATCGGGATGGATCCGATGTTTGGTCTGGACGCCGCCACGCGCGAGGGTACGCGTTTTGTTGGTCCCTTCACTGCTGGGTGGTTCATCCTGTTCATGGTTCCGTATTTCCTGTGGGTGCGCGATGACGCGCAAATGGAAAAGAAAGGCAGTGTGGGCGAAGCTCTGCGCCTTTTGGGCAAATCCGTTGCCGCTCTGCGTTATCGAGGTAGTCTCGCCAGCTATCTGGGATCGTCCATGTTCTACCGCGACGCGCTGAACGGGCTTTACAGCTTTGGCGGTGTCTATGCGCGGCTGGTGCTGGAATGGGACCTGATCAAGATCGGCGTCTTTGGCATCGTCAGCGTGCTGGCTTCGGCCATCTTTGCGTGGATCGGAGGCAAGATGGATCGAAAATATGGCCCTAAACCGGTGATTTTGGTGGCCATCTGGGTTCTGATCTTCGTCTGCGTCACGGTGGTGTCGATGGACCGGACGCAAATCTACGGAATCTCACTGCCTGAGGGGTCCGGCCTGCCTGATCTGGTCTTCTTTGGCTGCGGTGTTCTGATCGGCGGCATGGGCGGCATTTTGCAATCGGCCAGCCGTTCGATGATGGTGCGCCATACCGACCCCGAGGCACCGGTCGAAAGCTTTGGCCTCTATGGCCTGTCCGGTCGCGCCACTGCTTTTGCGGCCCCTCTACTGATCGGGATTGCCACAACGGCGACCGGCAGCGCGAGACTGGGGGTGTCACCAATCGTTCTGTTGTTTATTCTGGGATTATTCCTGATGCGCTGGGTGAAACCGGAAGGGGATCAGAGCAGATGATAATACTACGTTTTTTGGCAATACTGGCAACAATTGCCCTGGCGAACACAGCCTCGGCACAGCCCCTGGCAAAGCAGTTGTTCGGGGCTCAGAAAGTGAGTTCACAGCAAAAACCGGCCGCCTTCGGCAGTTATTCGCGCGGGTGCGCAGCTGGATCCGTGCAATTGCCCGAGACCGGGCCGACATGGCAAGCGATGCGGCTGTCGCGCAACCGCAACTGGGGGCATCCGGCTGCGATTGACTATGTACAGGACCTCAGCCGATTCGCGGCCAAGCAACCTGGGTGGAATGGTCTCTATATTGGGGATATCAGCCAACCGCGCGGTGGACCGATGACATCCGGGCACCGCAGCCATCAAATGGGTCTGGACATCGATATCTGGATGCTGCCCGGGGACAACATGCGCCTGTCGCGCAAATCGCGCGAGAATATCTCGTCCATTTCGCTGCGCCGGTCCAACGGGGCCTTCGTCAACCAAAACTGGACCAAACAGCACCATGCGGTGCTGCGCGAGGCGGCCAAGGACAAGCGGGTCGCGCGAATTTTCGTGTTTCCCGGCGCCAAGGTCGAAATGTGCAAGAATGAGAAAGGCAATCGCGCCTATCTGCGCAAGATCCGGCCTTGGTGGGGCCATCACTACCATTTCCACGTGCGGCTGAAATGCCCGCGGGGATCCCGTGGTTGCGTTAACCAGGATCCTCCGCCAAAAGGCGATGGCTGTGCCGAGGCGCAGCAATGGGTCAACAACATCCTCAACCCGCCCCCGCCCGACCCGAACGCCCCTGCACCTAAGCCACGACGGGAATACCGATTGGCCGATCTACCTCAGCAATGCGCACAAGTTCTACAATCCAACTGATCATCGCGGTGTTGTTGGCCGGTGCAGTTTGGGCAGTCGATAACAAGGCGACCAGCCGTCTGAGCAGTTTCACCTGGCGTCACACGGCCGAGTGGTTTGGCGGATTTTCCGCCATCCACATAGAGAATGGCGGTCGCGAAATGATCGCCGTGACCGATCGGGCGACACTGGTGACCGCCCGGGTAAATCGCGAGGCTGGCAGTATTGCAGACATCCAAATCACCGGGCACTGGCCGCTTCTTTCCAGCAAAGGTCGGACGTTGACCAAACGTAACGGGGATTCCGAAGGCATAGCTGTTGCGCCGGATGGTGGTCTTCTTATCTCGTTCGAAGGCACGCACCGCGTGGCCTATTATTCGGCTCCGGGTGCATGGGCGCGGGTTTTGCCGCGACCCAAAGTGTTTGACGGCTTTGAAGGCAACGGGTCGCTCGAAGCTTTGGCAATCGATAAATTCGGCCATCTCTATACAATGCCCGAGGAAAACCGCACGAACGCAGGCGATATCCCGGTCTATCGATGGGACGGGCAAGCATGGTCGACGCCTTTTGTCTTGCCGCAACGGGGAAAATACCTGCCGGTTGCGGCCGATTTCGGCCCCGACGGCAGGCTCTATGTACTGGAACGCGACGTTGGCTGGACCGGTTTCCGCTCGCGACTTCGCCGATGGCAGGTCGACGGGGATACCCTGCGCGCTGAAGAGGTTGTGTTTCAATCAGGAACCGGCGCGCATGACAATCTCGAGGGGGTGTCGATCTGGCGCGACGACAAGGGCCGTTTGCGCGCGACGATGGTGTCCGATGACAATTTTCTGGCGCTTCAGCGCACCGAATTGGTCGAATATCTGCTGCCCGATTGACTCGTCCAAAGCAAAAGTCTAGAAGCGCGGCTTGCCTTGGGATGAGCCCTTGGCCAAGTCGCCGCTACCTTGTCAAAACGGGCATCTGAAAATGCAACGCGCTTACATTCCCGGCATCATTGCCATGGCCGCCATTGTCGTGGCCTCGAACATTCTGGTCCAGTTTCTGCTGCTTGATGGTCTTTTGACCTGGGGCGCATTCACCTATCCGCTGGCCTTCCTCGTCAACGACATCATGAATCGCGTCTATGGCGTAGGTCCGGCCCGCAAAGTTGTGTTTGCCGGTTTCCTGACAGGTGTCGTCTGCTCGCTGATCGGAACGCAGATCATGCTTCAGGGCGACGGATTCACCTATGCTGCCGTGCCTTTGCGTGTCGCCGTTGCATCCGGTACCGCATTCCTGATCGCGCAATTGACTGACATCACTGTATTCAATTCGCTGCGTGGTGGCCGCTGGTGGCGTGCCCCGTTGGCGTCGACCCTGGTGGGGTCTGCGCTGGACACCACGTTGTTCTTTACCATCGCCTTTTCGGCCTCGGTCACGATTTTCGGCGCGGACGCCGACGCCGCAATCAGCTGGGCGTGGGAGCCTGTACCCTTCATGCTGACCGGTCCGATGGCACCGCTGTGGGTGACGTTGGCCTTTGCCGATTGGCTGGTGAAACTGTCGCTTGCCCTGATCGCGCTGATCCCGTTCAAGGTGATCGTTGCGCGGTTGACCGCTCAGCCCGCGTAAAAAAACGTTTTGAATTTCGTGCAACTCGTGGCACGATTCCAGTAACGGAAACAGTTTGAAAGGAGGTGACCCAATGTCGAGAAAGGGATTGGAGAGAGGTGTTGGAACAACCGGGGGGACCGCCTGTTAAGGTAGCCCTTGGCGGAGCGTTCGCTCCGGCTGGTCGATTGATCTAACCGACCCAACCTCCTGAGCTTTCGAAGGGCCGTCCCATTGGGGCGGCCCTTTTTGTTTTGGGATCAAGCCTGTAAGATCGCGTCCATGCTGCGTATCAACGACGATATCACCCTGCAGGACTGGGAGATGACCGAGAGCTTTGTCCGCTCATCGGGTCCCGGCGGGCAGAACGTGAACAAGGTGTCCACCGCCGTTGAGCTGAGGTTCGAGGCAGCGCGTTCTCCTTCGTTGCCCGACCCGGTCAAGACGCGGCTCAAGCGGCTGGCAGGGCGGCGCTGGACCAAAGAGGGTGCGATCATCATTCAATGCGACGAGACCCGCAGCCAGGCGCGCAACCGTGAAATTGCACGTAACCGACTGGCCGAGCTCATCGTCCGCGCTACGGTTAAGCCCAAGCGCCGTATCGCCACCAAACCCACCTATGGTTCGGTCAAGCGACGTTTGGCTTCCAAAAAGGCACGGTCGGACGTGAAGGCCCTGCGCGGCAAGGTGTCCGAAGATTGATCTGGTATCTTTGCGGCGCTTCGCTACTCTGACCCGGCGCAGCTGCAAGAGGACAAGATCATGAGGTTAGAGGGAAAAACCGCAATCGTGACCGGTAGCGCATCAGGCTTTGGCGCCGGTATCGCGCGGAAGTTCCTGTCCGAAGGCGCGCGGGTCATGATCGCTGATATCAATGGCGATGCGGCCGAGGTTCAGGCCAATCAGCTGGGGCCGAACGCCTTTGCCCATCAGGTTGATCTGGCCAACGGCCCATCAGTGCAAGGAATGGCGGATGCGGCTTTTGACCGGCTCGGACATCTCGACATTCTGGTCAACAACGCCGGCGTCACCCATCTGCCCACCCCGCTTGAGGATGTGAGCGAAGAGGATTTCGACCGCGTGTTCAACGTGAACATGAAGTCCGTATATCTGACTGCGCGCGCATTGGTTCCACATATGAAATCGCGCGGCACCGGGGCGATCCTGAATGTTGCCTCGACTGCGGGGCTGTCGCCGCGTCCGAACCTCAACTGGTACAACGCCTCCAAGGGTTGGATGATCACCGCAACCAAGACCATGGCGGTTGAGCTGGCTCCATCGGGGGTCCGGGTGAATGCGATCTGTCCGGTGGCAGGGGAAACGCCACTGCTCAAATCCTTTATGGGAGAAGATACGCCCGAAGTACGCGCCAAGTTCCTTTCGACAATCCCACTGGGCCGCTTTTCAACACCCGAAGACATGGCGAATGCGGCCTGTTTCCTGTGTTCGAATGAGGCCAGCATGATCACCGGCGCAGCGCTAGAGGTCGACGGTGGCCGCTGTATCTGATCCGCTCTTCATCTGGCCAAAAATACCTCCGCCGGAGGCAGCGCGCCCGCGCGCTTTCCGGCCTCAATGTCAAAGATAGCGATGAACCCCGGACCCCGAAACCTAATCACCGATGTCCCCGGCCTGCTGGTTGGCAATGCGCAGGATGATGCGCTGAAATCCGGCACTACGGTACTGACGGCGGCGGACCCCTTCATGGCCTCGGTTCACGTCATGGGCGGCGCGCCCGGAACGCGGGAAACCGATCTGCTGGCCCCGGACAAATCGGTTTCGCGTGTTGATGCCATCGTTCTTTCGGGAGGCTCGGCGTTTGGCTTGGACGCCTGTTCCGGGGTATCCGATGGATTGCACGCGCAGGGTCGCGGGTTTCAGGTTGGCAGCGCGGTTGTGCCCATCGTGCCCGGCGCGATCCTGTTTGACCTGCTGAATGGCGGCGACAAAGGGTGGGGCGAAAACCCCTATCGGGCCCTCGGGCGTCGGGCCCTCGCCGCCGCCTCAGAGGAGTTCGATCTGGGAACCGCGGGCGTGGGCACCGGGGCACTGGCCGCCATGCACAAAGGCGGGCTGGGGTCGGCCTCGATGGTGATGGAGAACGGGGTCACGGTCGGCGCATTGGTTGCGGCCAATCCGTTGGGCAGCGTCACCACGCCCGGAGACCGCCATTTCTGGGCGGCTCCGTTTGAAATCGGCGATGAATTCGGCGGATTGGGGCCTGATTCCAGCACTGGCCTTGGTCGCACGGTCGACAGCCGCAAGGCGAAAGCGATGCGGCCGGCCGAACCAGACAAGGCCAACACCACGATCGCCATTGTTGCCACGGATGCGACCTTGACCAAACCGCAGTGCCAGCGACTGGCCGTGGCGGCACATGATGGCATCGCGCGCTCCATTGTTCCCGCGCATACGCCGGGCGATGGCGATCTGGTGTTTGGTGTCAGTACCGGCGCACGGGAACTTCAGACGGACGCTGATCTGGGCCTTTTGGGACACGTGGCCTCGCTGTGCCTCGCGCGGGCCATTGCCCGAGCGGTGTATCTGGCCTCGCCGGCAATGGGCGATCTTTTGCCCTGTTGGTCCGGCTCACATGACTTAAGTTAAGGACGGCCCATATGCCGCAGTGGCACAGTGCCCTCGCGCGGCAATCTGCGCGTTGACTCTTTATTGCGCCGACGGTCCATTCGGTGCAGCCAATTCGTATCGGAGCAAAAGCTATGAATCGCATCCTCGCGACCGCAATCGTCGGCCTGCTGGCCCTTCCCGCATATGCCGAAGGTGACGCCGAAGCCGGCAAGAAAACCTTCAACAAGTGCAAATCCTGCCACCAGATTGCTGACCCGGAAGGTGAAGTGATCGTCAAAGGCGGTAAGACCGGTCCGAACCTTTACGGAATCGCTGGCCGCACCGCGGGCACCGTTGAAGGGTTCAAATATGGCGACAGCATCGTTGCCGCTGGCGAAAACGGTCTGGTCTGGGACGAGGCCACCTTTGTGGAATACGCTCAGGACCCCAAAGCGTTCCTGAAAGATTATCTGGGTGAAACTTCGGCCAAGTCCAAGATGACCTTCAAGCTGAAGAAGGGTGCCGAAGACGTCTACGCCTATATCGCCAGCGTTTCCGGCGAATAACGCCTGATACATCGCACCCCATGAGGTTACAAAAGGCCGCAGCCCCTGCGGCCTTTCGTGCGCTTGATAACCGTGTGGATCAGCGCCACCTTGGACGCGCGCAGTTTTTCATGCATTGCACGCATGGCTTCGCAGAGCCAAGCCGACCCGGCCGCAGCCAATTTCGAATTTCTGGCCTTTCACGCGGATCGGCAGCAGGAGACGACAGATGGGAATCATGATCCCGGCCTGGGTTGATGGCGAGTTGACCCCAGTGGACAAGCTCGAGGCGCATGAAAAGGGCCTGCGGCACAAGGCGGTGTCGGTCTTTGTCGTGCGCGGCACCGAGATTTTGCTGCAGCGCCGGGCCATGGGTAAATACCACACCCCCGGCCTGTGGGCGAATACGTGCTGCACCCATCCTGACTGGGGCGAGACGCCCTCGGAATGCGCGGTGCGCCGATTGAAGGAAGAACTGGGGATCACCGGCCTTTACCCGGAATACCGTCACCGGCTGGAATATCACGCCGATGTCGGCAACAACATGATTGAGCACGAAGTGGTCGACATCTTTCTGGCGCATGTCCGTGGCCCGTTGAAAATCGAGCCTAATCCGGAAGAAGTCATGGATATCCGCTGGACCGACTACCACGATCTTCTGGCCGAGGTGCAGCGCCACCCCGAGCGGTTTACGCCGTGGCTCAAGATCTATCTGCACAATCATGCCGACACGATTTTCGGCCCCGATCTGATTATCTCGGCCAAGTCCTGACGGCTTCGGCTTGCAAGGGGCGCTCAAGCCGCCTAAATCAACGCGTCATGGCCAAGCAAAAGCAGAAGACTGACCCGAATTACAAAGTCATCGCCGAAAACCGGCGTGCCCGCTTCGATTACGCGATCGAAGAGGATATCGAGTGCGGCATCGTTCTGGAGGGGTCCGAGGTCAAATCCCTGCGCGCGGGCGGGTCGAACATCGCCGAAAGCTATGCCTCGGTTGATGATGGGGAGCTTTGGCTGATCAACAGCTATATCGCGCCCTATGAGCAGGCGAAGGTCTTCAAGCATGAAGAACGTCGCCGTCGCAAGCTGCTGGTGTCCCGCAAAGAGCTGTCGAATCTGTGGAACGCGACCCAGCGCAAAGGCATGACGCTGGTGCCGCTGGTTTTGTATTTTAACCACAAGGGCCGGGCGAAGCTTAAAATCGGCATCGCAAAGGGTAAGAAGCTGCACGACAAGCGTGAAACCCAGGCCAAACGGGATTGGTCACGTCAGAAACAGCGGTTGATGAAGGATCACAGCTGATCCTTCACCGGTTTCAGAACGCCATGGCGGCGGAAACGGCGCGTTTCCAGCGGTCGTAGGCGGCGTCCCGTTCTTTGGCGGACAATTCTGGTTTGAACCGGCGGTCCAACTCCCAGGTTTCCGAGAAACCTTGTTGGTCCGGGTAAATGCCGGCCCGCATTCCGGCCAGCCACGCCGCGCCCAAGGCTGTGGTTTCCTGCATCACCGGCCTGTCAACCTCGGCCCCCAGATAATCCGACAGTCCCTGCATGGCCCAGTCCGAGGCACTGGCGCCGCCATCGACGCGCAGGGTGACATCGGTATCCGCGCCCCAGTCGCCCTGCATGGCGTGCCACAAATCGCGAGTCTGGTAGGCGATGCTTTCCAGTGTTGCGCGGGCAAACTCAGCCCGGCCCGAGTTTCGGGTTAGTCCGAAGACCGCACCCCGGCAATCGGGTTTCCAATAGGGCGCGCCGAGGCCGGTGAACGCGGGCACAAGTACCACGTGCTGATTTGGGTCGGCTTGCTGCGCCAACTCGCCGCTTTCCGGGGCGGTTTCGATGATCTGTAACGCGTCACGCAGCCATTGCACCGCAGCGCCTGCCACAAAGATCGAGCCCTCCAGCGCATAGGTTCGTTTGCCGTCCAACTGATAGGCAATCGTGGTCAGCAAGCGGTTCTTCGACTCAACCGGTTTGTCGCCCGTGTTCAGCAGCGCGAAACAACCCGTGCCATAGGTCGATTTCATCATGCCTGGTTGAAAACAGGCTTGTCCGATCGTGGCCGCCTGCTGGTCACCTGCCACGCCCAAAATTGGGATATTTCCCCCAAATAGAGTCGTTTCTCCGAAGTCCGAGGCGCAATCATGTACCTCGGGCAGCATGTTCATGGGCACGTCCAGCAGGTCGCAGATCTCAGCGCTCCATTCGCCCTTATGGATGTCGAACAGCAGGGTGCGCGCGGCATTGGTGGCGTCGGTGGCGTGGCTGCGGCCTTCGGTCAGGCGCCAGATCAGGAAGCTATCGATAGTGCCGAACATCAGCTCTCCGGCCTCGGCACGTTCCCGCGCGCCGGGAACAGTGTCCAGCAGCCATTTGACCTTGGTGCCCGAGAAATAGGGGTCCAGCAGAAGCCCGGTCTGGCCAGTCACATCATCCTCGCATCCAGCTTGTTTGTAGCGAGCGCAAATCTCGGCCGTGCGGCGGTCCTGCCAGACGATGGCATTATGAACGGGTTCACCTGTGGCGCGATCCCACACAATTGTGGTTTCGCGCTGGTTGGTGATGCCGATACCGGCGATCTGATCTGGCGTGACACCGGTGGTTTCCATAACCTCGCGGCAGACTGCCAGGACACTGGTCCAGATTTCTTCGGCGTCGTGTTCGACCCAACCTTCCTGCGGAAAGTGCTGGGTGAATTCCTGCTGCGCGGTACCTGCGCGCTGCATGTCTGCGTCGAAAAGAATTGCCCGCGATGATGTGGTGCCCTGATCAATGGCAAGAATATAGGTCACGCCTGCGCCCCTCCCGTTTCGTTTTGCGGGACTTTAGCGCAAACAATAACACTCGTGCCAGAGCGTTCAGACAGGAATATTGTCGATCAGCCGCACGCCATCCGCCCAGGCCGCAGCAAACAGTCGGGTGGGTCGGGTTGCGTGGGACAGTGGCTCCAGGTTTTCGGCGCAGCGCAGTTGCACATACTCCACCTGCGTGAAGCCGGCGGCCAGCAGATCGGCTTCGGCTTTTGCCGCCAGCTGATCAAATTGCGCACCGTCTTTCAGGGCGTTGGCCAGATCGCGCATGATGCGGTGCTTGTTGGCAGCGATATCCAGCCCTTCGGGCGACAGGCGCAGATTGCGCGAGGACATGGCCAGACCGGACGGCTCGCGCACCGTGGGGCAGCCGACCACTTCGGTCGGAATGTCCAGATCGCGGGCCATGCGGGTCACGATCATCAGCTGCTGATAGTCTTTTTCCCCGAAATAGGCTCGATCTGCCTGCGTTTGCAGGAACAGCTTGGCCACGACCGTGGCGACTCCGTCGAAATGGCCGGGACGAAATTCACCCTCCATCACATCAGTCAGACCCGCAACAGATACGGTGGTGGCAAAGCCCTGCGGATAGATTTCTTCGGGTTCCGGCACGTAGATCGCGTCGACGCCGTAAGGCACCAGTTTCTGCGCATCTTCGATTTCGGTGCGTGGGTATTTCTCAAGATCTTCGGGATTGTTGAACTGTTTGGGGTTCACAAAGATCGTCACAATAACGCGGTCGCAACCTGCCTTAGCGGCCTCAACCAGAGACAAGTGGCCCTGATGCAATGCGCCCATGGTCGGGACAACGCCGATCGACTCGCCCTTGCGCTTCCAGTCCGAGGTCAAAGCACGCAGGTCGGCCAGACGGCGCAGAATTGGGGCAGTCATGTCTTGGGTCCTTTGGTCGGGGCCTGATCGGCAAAGACATGTTCGTCCGCCGGGAAGGTTCTTGCGCGCACTTCGGCGGCGTATTCGGCGATGGCGGCTTCGGCCAATGGACCAAGCTCAGCATAGCGCTTGACGAATTTCGGTTTGAAGGCGGTGAAAAAACCGACCATGTCGTCCACGACCAGGATCTGGCCGTCGCATCCGGCCGAAGCTCCGATACCGATGGTCGGGATGGTGATTTCAGCGGTGATCTGATCGGCCAGACCTTGCGGTACTTTTTCCAGCACGACCGAGAACGCACCGGCTTCCGCTACAGCGCGGGCATCGGCAAGAACGGCCTCGGCCTGTTCGTCGCGACCCTGAACCTTGTAGCCACCCAGCGTGTTGATCGATTGCGGCGTCAGACCGATATGCGCCATCACCGGGATGCCACGCTTGACCAGAAAGCGGATGGTTTCGGCCATTTCGACGCCCCCCTCCAGCTTGACCGCACCTGCGCTGGTTTCCGACATCAGCCGCGCGGCATTGCGGAACGCCTCCGCCGGCGAATGCTCATAACTGGCAAAGGGCATGTCGATGACCATCATCGCCTTGCTCAGACCGCGCGAAACGGCCTGACCGTGCATCACCATCATCTCCATCGTCACGCCCAGCGTCGATTCCAGGCCGTGCAGCACCATGCCGACGCTGTCGCCCACCAGTACAAAATCGCAATGGGCATCCATCAACCGCGCCATCGGCGTCGTATAGGCGGTCAGGCTGACCAGAGGATCGCCACCTTTTCGGGCGCGAATATCCTCGGCGTTCGGGGCTTTTTTGCGGGCCGTGGCGCTCATCGTCGCTCCTCCGGTTGTCATGTTGCAGCGCGGCATAGCAGAAGGGAACGGGCCATAGAAACCCCGGTTGCGCGAACATTTCCTTGAATGACCTGAGGTTTACGGGGAAATTGGTTACAGAAAGGCCCAAAAAATCACAGGGTTCCATGTTTCAGTGGGGAGATATTTACATGACAAAGCAGACATTTCGGTCCTTTGCTTCGGTGCTGGCGGTCAGCGCCAGCCTGTTTGGCACACAGGTATTCGCCAAATCCGACATTACGATCGCGATGCAGCTTGAGCCGCCGCATCTGGACCCGACCAGCGCCGCGGCGCAAGCCATCGATTCGGTGGTCTATACCAATATCTTCGAAGGCCTGACCCGCTTTATGGGCGACGGATCGGTGGTCCCCGGTCTGGCGGAAAGCTGGGAAATTTCGGACGACGGCACCGTCTATACTTTTAAGCTGCACGATGGGGTGACATTCCACGACGGCACCACGATGGATGCCGAGGACGTCAAGTTCAGCTTGGATCGCGCCCGGTCCGAGGACAGCGCAAACGCGCAAAAGGCCCTGTTTGCCGGGATCGAAAGCATCGAAGTGGTCGACCCACTGACCGTCAAAGTGACTCTGTCCGAGCCGAATGGAAATTTCCTGTTCAACCTAGCCTGGGGCGACGCGGTGATCGTTGCGCCCGAGAGTATTGAGAATATCAAGACCAACCCGGTCGGAACCGGAGCCTTTACCTTTGGCGAATGGGTGCAGGGCGACAGCATCACGCTGAACCGGAACCCGGACTACTGGGGTAATCAACCTGCGTTAGAGACTGCTACGTTTAAATTTATCTCGGACCCGACGGCGGCTTTTGCCGCGATGATGGCCGAGGATATCGATGTGTTCGACAATTTCCCCGCGCCAGAGAACCTGCCTCAATTTGAGGCTGATCCGCGTTTTCAGGTGCTTGTCGGATCGACCGAGGGGGAAACCATTCTGTCGACCAACAACAAGATGCCACCCTTCGATGATATTCAGGTGCGACAGGCTTTGGCCCACGCCATTGATCGCCAGGCGATTATAGATGGTGCCATGTTTGGTTATGGCACGCCCATCGGTACGCACTTTGCCCCGCATAACCCTGCCTATGTCGATCTGACCGGGAAATCGGCCTACGACCCCAAGAAAGCGGCTCAGATGCTGGCTGACGCAGGATATGCTGACGGAATTCAAACGACGCTGCACTTGCCGCCACCATCTTATGCCCGACGTGGAGGGGAAATCGTGGCCGCGCAGTTGGCCGAGGTTGGGATCACCGCTGAAATCATCAATGTAGAGTGGGCCCAGTGGCTGGAAACCGTGTTCAAGGGCAAGGATTTCGGCTTGACCATCGTCAGCCACACCGAGCCGATGGACATCGGGATCTATGCGCGGCCCGATTATTATTTCCAATATGACAGCACCGATTTCCAGGCGCTGATGGATACGCTGAATTCGACCACGGACCCCGAAGAACGAACCCGCCTGCTGGGGGAGGCACAGCGCCTGATCTCAACTGACTACGTCAACGGGTACCTGTTCCAGCTGGCCAAGCTGGGCGTGGCCAAGGCCGGTGTGCAGGGGCTTTGGAAAAATGCGCCTACCGCTGCAATTGACCTGACACAGATCAGCTGGTCCGAGTAATCTGAAGCAGGGACCCATAGTTCCGGGTCCCTGCGCCCTGTGTATTGAGTAAGTTACTGATGACTTTGTTTCGTGCCCTGACCCTGACCTTTTTGACCGCCGCGATGATGGCAGCGTCGCTGGGGCCGGTCAGAGCACAGAACATTCTGGATAATCGGTTGGACGCTCTGGTTGGCACACCCGAAAACCCGCTGGACGTCGGTATCGGCATCAAGATCGATCAGATCACCAGCGTCGACCAGAAGGCCGAGAATTACGGCGCCGTTGTCGTGCTGCGTGTTGAATGGACCGATCCGGCGCTGGCTTTTGACCCACAAGAAGTGGGGCGGGATATCCGGGTGTTTAATCCTCCGGCGCTGGCCGATCATGCCGCTGAGATCGGGACGGTGGTGCCTGCATTCGTCATTCACAATCAACAATCCAACAGGTGGATACACGAATCCGCTGCTTCGTTGCGGTACGATGGCCGTGTGCTTTACGTCGAGAAATCCTCGCTGACATTGCAAGCCCCGCATTTCGACTTTCGCAAATACCCGTTCGACACGCAGGAGTTTTATTTCGAGGTCGTTTCGATCTTTCCGTCCCAATATGTGTCCTACTACCCGCTGGAAGAGTTCTCGGGCCTGGGGGATTTGCTGGGCGAGGAGGAGTGGATCCTTGAAAATGCGCGAATTGAGACGTCTCAGGTGACCGGCCTGTCAGGTCAGAACAGCGATCAGGTCGCTCTGGTGTTTGAGGGGCACCGGCACCTGACCTATTACGTTATCCGAGTGTTCCTGCCGATGCTGGTGCTGATCACGGTCGGCTGGGCATTGTTCTTTCTGGATGAATACCGTCGTCGGATCGAAATTGCCGGGGGCAATCTGCTGGTGTTCGTGGCCTTCAACTGGGCCATTTCCGCAGACCTGCCAAAGCTGGGCTACCTGACATTTCTGGATTTTGTTCTGCAATGCATGTTCCTGATGACAGGGGCACTGATCGTGTTCAACGTTGCCCTGCGCAGATTGAAGATCTCGGGGCGCGAAACCGGCGCGCGTAAGCTGGACAACTACGCGATCAAGTGGATCTATCCGCTGGGCTATGCTGCAATCGTCGGTTACGCGGTATTTGCCTATCTTCTGGTGCCATAGGTGCTGGACCCGCGGCATATGTGACCCTAACGTGGCCTCAATGCTTCGCTATGCTCTCAAACGTCTGATATCGCTGGTAATCAGCCTGGCTGTTGCCTCGGTGGTCATCTTCGCCGTGATCGAGGTGGCACCGGGCGATCCGGCATCCTTCATGCTTGGCGTCAACGCGCAGGAAGATACGCTCGAAGCGTTACGGGCCGAGCTGGGATTGGATGTCTCCAAGGTTCAGCGGTATTTCAACTGGGTCAGCGGGATGTTGGTGGGGGACTTCGGAACATCCTACACCTATCGCACACCTGTTTCGCAGATGATCGCGGACCGGCTGTGGGTCTCGCTGCCCTTGGCGCTGTATGCACTGGCCTTGTCGACAGCAATTGCATTTCCGGTAGGTATCTATGCTGCCGCCCGCAGGGGTAAGCCGGGCGATCTGACGGTGATGGGGGCAACGCAACTGGGTATTGCCGTGCCGAATTTCTGGTTCGCGATGATGCTGGTCCTGATCTTTGCCATCAACCTGCGCTGGTTCAATGCCGGAGGGTTCTCAGGCTGGGACAAAGGATTCTGGACCGGGATACACTCCCTGACCTTGCCAGCAATCGCGCTGGCCCTGCCGCAGGCGGCCATTCTGGCGCGGGTTATGCGGTCGTCCCTGTTGGATATCCTGGGTGAGGATTTCATGCGCACTGCGCGGGCCAAAGGGCTTTCGCGTCGTCAAGCGCTGTGGCAGCACGGGGTACGCAATGCGCTGATTCCGGTTCTGACCATCATCGGTTTGCAGTTTTCGTTCCTGCTGGCGGGATCAATCATCATCGAACAGGTGTTCTATCTGCCCGGCCTCGGGCGGCTGGTGTTTCAAGCGATCTCGGCCCGCGATCTGATCGTGGTGGAATCCGTGGTCATGCTGCTGGTCTTTGCCGTCATCACGGTGAACTTTTTGGTCGATCTGGCCTATGCCGCTGTTGATCCAAGGTTAAGGAGCCGGACATGAGCCGTAGCCTGATCCTTGGTGCATTCCTGTCATCGCTGGTCCTGCTGGCAGCGCTGGTGTCATTTGTCTGGACGCCCTACGATTACGCCGCGCTGAACATCCCCGACAAGCTGCAACCACCAAGCGCGCAGCACTGGTTCGGCACAGATCATTTCGGCCGGGACATGTTCTCGATGATCATGGTTGGCGCGCGCACATCTATTGCGGTGGCTCTGGTGGCGGTTGGTATCGGCATGGCGCTGGGCGTGCCTTTGGGCCTGGCAGCAGCCGCGCGCAAGGGATCCTGGCTGGACGAGTTGATCATGCGCGGCAACGATCTGGTTTTTGCTTTCCCTTCATTGGTCATCGCCATCCTGATCACTGCCGTACTCGGTGCCGGAGCCATCAACGCCATAATCGCCATCGGCATCTTCAACATCCCCGTCTTCGCCCGCATCACTCGTGGCGCGGCCCTGTCACTATGGGAGAGTGAGTTTATTTTGGCCGCGCGGGTCTCGGGCAAAGGGGCTGCACGGATATCGGCCGAGCATATCTTGCCCAATGTGGCCAACCTTCTGATCGTTCAGGGTACTATCCAGTTCTCGCTGGGTATTCTGGCTGAGGCGGGCTTGTCCTATGTTGGTCTTGGGGCACAACCACCGACGCCCAGCTGGGGGCGAATGCTGGCTGACGCGCAGACAATGTTCAGTTTTGCCCCGCATTTGGCTCTGATTCCCGGTCTGGCGATCATTGTTACAGTGCTTGGGCTGAACCTGCTGGGCGACGGCCTTCGCGACTGGCTGGACCCCCGGATCAGGGTGGCGCGCGCATGAGTTTGCTTCAGATCGAAAACCTGTCGCTGTCCATTCACGGGGCGGACATCCTGAAACAAGTTAATCTGTCCATTGCACCGGGTCAGATCGTGGCCGTTACGGGTGAAAGCGGGTCGGGCAAGTCGATGACTGCACTCGCGGTAATGCAGCTTTTGCCGAACGGGGCTGAAGCGGAGGGTGCGATCCGATTGAATGGCCATGATCTGGTGAACCGTCCCGAGAGTGACATGTGCGCCCTGCGTGGTGCCTCGATCGGCATGGTGTTTCAGGAGCCGATGACCGCATTGAACCCGGTCAAAACCATCGGCGATCAGGTGATGGAATCCATCTTGATCCACAAGGCCATGCCGCGCGCGCACGCCCACGACCGGGCTGCGGAAGTGCTGAGCCGGGTTGGGCTGCCTCCGGATCGATTTCCTCTATCCCGTTTCCCTCACGAATTGTCCGGCGGTCAGCGCCAGCGCGTCGTGATCGCCATGGCCATTGCCTTGCGCCCGAAACTTCTGATCGCGGATGAACCGACCACCGCGCTGGATGTGACGACACAGGCGCAAATCCTCGACCTGCTCAAAGGGCTGGTATCAGAATACGGCATGGGCCTGCTGATGATCACCCATGATCTGGCTGTCGTTGCAGGTATGGCCGACCAGATCGTTGTGATGCGTCACGGCGAAGTGGTTGAAACCGGCGCGACCAGTCATCTGTTGCGTCATATGCAGCATCCATACACCCGCATGCTGTTCGAAGCTTCGGGCCATCAGGTAGCGTTGCCCGAAACTGCGCAGTCGCAGCCGCTGCTTGAGGTGACCAACGTCGTGCGCGACTACCGATTACCTCGGAAACGGCTGTTCGATACGCCACAACATCACCGGGCTGTGGATCGCGTCAGCTTTACCCTCAACCGGGGTGAGCGCTTGGGGTTGGTTGGGGAATCCGGATGCGGGAAATCGACCCTAACTCGGGCGATATTGGGGCTTGAGGAGGTACAGGTCGGCGACATTCGTCTGGACGGTCAACCAGTGTTTTCGGGCCACAAACCCAATCTGGCGGTGCGCCGCAAGATGCAGGTGGTCTTTCAGGACCCCTACGGCAGCTTCAACCCTCGTCACCGCGTTGCCCGTCTGGTTACTGAGCCGTTTCACCTGCTCGACTCCCCACCCAGGGGAAGGGAGATGGAAGACCGGATCGCAGAAATGCTGACAGCTGTGGGCCTGAGCCCCGATGACATGGGAAAGTACATCCATGAGTTTTCCGGCGGTCAACGGCAGCGGATCGCCATCGCACGTGCCTTGATTATTCGCCCGGAACTGATCCTGTTTGATGAGGCGGTTTCGGCCCTCGACGTTTCGGTCCGGGCGCAGATCCTCGATCTGCTGGCCGAACTGTGCGAGGCCTATGATCTGACCTACCTGTTTATCAGCCACGATCTGAGCGTCGTACGCACCATCACCGATCGCGTAATGGTGATGCGGGCTGGCAAGATCGTGGAAGAAGGGGACACGGAAAGCGTCTTCTCTGACCCGCAACATCAATACACGAAAGACCTGATCAATGCTGCGCCGACTTTACCGGATTTTGGTCAGGAAGTAGCATGAATACCCTGTGTTAGAGCCGAATAAGGAGACTCACATGTCCTGCCCCCTTTGGTTTGATCCCAGCCTGTGTCTGATTGGCGGCAGCTGGATTGCGCCTGCGTCGCAAAAGACTTTGCCGTTGATCAACCCTTCGGAAGGTTCGGAAATCTGCCGGATCGCTGCGGGTGATGCGCAGGACGTGGACGCCGCCGTCATCGCTGCGCAAACCGCGCTGAGCGGTGAATGGGGGTGCATGACGGCGCTGGAACGTGGCCGTATCCTGACCCGTCTGGGGCAGTTGGTGACCGCGCGCGTCGACGAGTTGGCGGCGCTTGAGGCCATGGATGTGGGCAAGCCACTGACCCAGGCGCGGGCAGACGCCGTGGCTCTGGCACGGTATTGTGAATTCTACGGCGGGGCTGCGGACAAGGTGATGGGCGAGACCATCCCGTATCTGGACGGTTATACTGTCTATACCCTGCGCGAACCGCATGGCGT
The DNA here is from genome assembly GCF_022347725.1 of Ruegeria sp. Ofav3-42. GTDB lineage: Bacteria > Pseudomonadota > Alphaproteobacteria > Rhodobacterales > Rhodobacteraceae > Ruegeria. The sequence goes on along the minus strand of NZ_JAKRGB010000010.1, from coordinate 145,059 downwards.
GACCGGGCATATCGTGCCTTGGAATTACCCAATGCAGATCATTGGCCGTTCAGTCGGCGCTGCGCTGGCGATGGGCAATGCGTGTGTTCTGAAACCTGCGGAAGAGGCCTGTCTGACCGCGTTGGCCTTTGCGCATCTGGCACAAGAGGCAGGTTTACCCGCCGGTGCGTTGAACGTTATCCCCGGATTAGGGGCAGAGGCCGGGGCTGCACTGTCGGGTCATCCAGACGTGCACCATATCTCGTTCACCGGCTCGGTCGCTACCGGCGCGCTTGTGCAACAGGCGGCGGGGCGCAATGTGGTGCCGGTTACGCTGGAGCTGGGGGGGAAGTCGCCCCAGCTGGTTTTCGACGATGCCGATCTGGACGCTGCGCTGCCATTTCTGGTCAATGCGGGCATTCAGAATGCGGGGCAGACCTGTTCGGCCTCATCGCGCATTCTGGTGCAGCGGGGCGTCTATGATCAGGTCAGACAGCGCATGGCGGCGGCCTATGCGGACCTGACCGTTGGCCCGGCGCAAGAGGATCTGGGCGTTGGTCCCCTGATTTCCGCTCGTCAGAAGGACATTGTTGAGGGGTTTCTGGCCAAGGGCGCGGACCTATCTGTTGCGGGCCAGGGGCAGATTGCCGATGGCACCCCGCCCGAGGGCGCTTATGTTCTGCCGACGCTGTTCGCAGATGTCCCCCCGGATCACGTTCTGGCCAAGGACGAAATCTTCGGCCCGGTTCAGGTTCTGATCCCGTTTGACACCGAAGAAGAAGCGGTGCGGATCGCCAACGGCACCGATTATGGGCTGGTGGCCAGCGTCTGGACACGCGATGGTGCGCGGCAGATGCGGTTGGCAAAGCAGCTGCATTCGGGGCAGGTGTTTATCAACAACTACGGTGCGGGCGGCGGTGTTGAACTGCCCTTTGGCGGCGTCGGAAAATCCGGCCACGGTCGCGAAAAGGGGTTCGAGGCCCTTTACGGGTTCTCACAGCTGAAAACCGTCGCAGCCTTTCATGGCTAGAGACTAAACGATCACCTCGATTGCCTCTTGTATGCCCACTCCAAACACACGTTTGTAGCGTGCGATTTCATCCTTTGGTCCCATCGCCTTTTCGGGGTTGTCCGACAGTTTCACGGTTGGCTGACCATTGGCGGAAACCGCTTTGCAGACCAGAGAGAACGGTGCCAGCGCGTCATTTGGCACAAGCCCGCGGAAATCGTTGGTCAGCAAAGTGCCCCAACCAAACGAGACTTTGGTGCGTTGGGCAAACTGTGTGTGCAACTCTCGGATCTTTTCGACGTCCAACCCATCAGAAAAGATAACGCGTTTTTCCATGGGGTCTTCCCCGCGCGAATTCCACCAATCGATAGCCGTTTCCGCGCCCGCCGCCGGATCGCCACTGTCGATCCGAATGCCGGTCCAACCCGCCAGCCAATCAGGTGCGCGGTCGAGAAATCCCTGAGTGCCATAGGTGTCCGGCAGGATGATGCGCAGATTGCCGTCATGTTCCTCGTGCCAATCACTCAGCACGTCATAAGGGGCCTGCGCTAGCTGGGCGTCATCCTTGGCCAAAGCAGAATACACCATCGGCAGCTCGTGCGCGTTGGTGCCGATGGCTTCGACCTCGCGCCGCATGGCGATCAGGCAGTTCGAAGTACCGGTAAACGACGGCCCCAACCCCTCGATCATGGCTTGCACACACCAGTCCTGCCACAGGAAGCTATGTCTGCGGCGAGTCCCGAAATCGGCGATCCCCAGCCCGTCAATTTCCCGCAGTTTCTCGATTTTCTCCCAAACGCGGGTCATGGCGCGGGCATACAACACCTGCAGTTCGAACCGCCGCATGTCGTTCAGCACCGCGCGCGAACGCAGTTCCATCAGAACGGCCAGGGCCGGGATTTCCCACAGCATGACCTCGTGCCATTTGCCCTCGAAGGTCAGTTCGTACTGATCACCCTTCCGTTCCAGGTGATAGGGCGGCAGGCGCAGGCTTTCGAACCATTCCATGAAATCCGAGCGAAACATCTGGCGTTTGCCATAGAACGTGTTCCCCCGCAGCCAGGTGCTTTCCCCCCGGCTGAGGCTGAGCGAGCGGATGTGATCCAACTGCTCGCGCAGCTCGCCCTCGTCGATGAGTTTGGCCAACGGAATGTGATTCGACCGGTTTATCAGTGAAAAAGCCACGTCCGTTTGGGGCTTATTTCGAAACACTGACTGGCACATCAGCAGTTTGTAGAAATCCGTGTCGATCAAAGACCGTACAATCGGGTCAATCTTCCATTTATGATTGTACACACGCGTCGCAATATCGACCATGGGGAACTCCTGCGATTTCCGTTGTTAGATCAATCGGTGCGTGGAATGGCAAGAGTCGCTAGAATGATAACAATGACAAGGTCAGGTCACAATCCGAGCATATTGTGTAGTCTTTTCACCGTTTAGTGAAAAGAAAGGGATGGTTGAACAAGGTTAAGTTGGTGAATGGTTCTCGAGTACGATTTTGACATCGTTGTTGGTGAACAGCGGGAAAAAGATCCCAATTCAGCGCAATCCGACGCGTCGAGCGGTGCGACTGCACGCGCGCAGTTTCGCAATGTCAAAACCGCTGACGCCCTTAGAGCTGCATCGCCCAAAATCCGAAAAATCTTTCAGGATGCCGGGTTTGATCTGGAATCCACCAGCAGTGACCTGACACATGGGTTCTTCCCGCCGCACGACATGCCCGAGCGCGAGCGGATTTTACGCGCATTATTCGCCAATATTCGCGATATGGGAATTCAGGGCGAATATTGCGGTGAGTTCGATTTCCATCGCTTTTTGGATGACGTCAGAACGGCCAAACCGCGCAACGAGCAACGCCCGAAAGTCGAAAACTGGAAACCAAACCCACGCTACAAATCACCCGCGACGCCAGAGCGCCGGACATTGCCGGGACGAATTGGCATCGCACTAGGATTGGCGGTGATTTTGTTTGCAGTGCTCAGGTATCTTGCCGAAAAAGGTTCCGCGCCTTAGATCAGCGCAACGCCAGCGTCACGCATCGCAGCCTCTGCCGCTGCCAGCGAACCGTCGAGGTCAATTGCACGGCAAGCGTCCAAACGAACGGTGACATCAAAACCCAACCGAGCGGCGTCAACGGCCGAGAAATGCACGCAGAAATCCGTCGCCAGACCAACAAGGGTCAGCTTGGTGATGCCGCGTGATTTCAGATACCCTTCCAATCCTGTTGGGGTCTTCTGATCGTTTTCGAAAAAAGCCGAGTAACTGTCGATACCGGGCCGAAACCCTTTGCGAATGACCAGATCGGCGTGCGTTTTCAGGTCCGGGTGAAAGCTGGCTCCCTCGGTGCCCTGAACACAGTGATCCGGCCAAAGGACCTGCGGTCCGTAATGCATGTCGGTCATGTCAAAAGGATTCTTGCTGTCATGTTCGCTGGCGAAGGAAGAATGCCCAGCCGGGTGCCAGTCCTGCGTCAGGATCACGGTGTCGAACTCGTCCATCATCGCGTTGATGGGTGCCACGACTTCATCGCCGCCTGGTACGGCCAGCGCTCCGCCGGGGCAAAAGTCGTTTTGAACGTCGACTACAATCAGGGCATGGGTCATCGGGGTCTCCTCGCATTGTCTTATCGGTAGGGGGCTGGGCGGAAGGCGTCAATCCGGTCCCTTGCGACTCTTGGCCAGCAGGTTTAGACCGCGCGCATGTATACGATCGCTGCTCTTTATCACTTCACCCGTTTTGCGGATCACGTTGCCCTGCGCGAGCCGCTGCTGGATCTTTGCCGTGCGCAATCGGTGAAAGGCACATTGTTGCTGGCCGCCGAAGGGATCAACGGCACCATCGCCGGTCCCCGCGCCGGGATCGATGCGGTTCTGGCCCATATCAAAGCCTTGCCCGGATGCGCCGATCTGGAGTGGAAAGAAGCCACGTCTGATAATCCCCCCTTTGGCAAGATGAAGGTGCGACTGAAGAAAGAAATCGTTACCATGGGCCAGCCGGATGTCGATCCGCGCGCCCGCGTCGGCAACTATGTCGAGCCCGAGGAATGGAACGATCTGATCCGATCCGATGATGTGGTGGTGATCGACACCCGCAACGATTACGAGGTGGCGATTGGCACGTTTGAGGGCGCAATAGACCCTGAAACGGCCAGTTTCCGCGATTTCCCGGCGTGGTGGGAAGAAAACAAGGACCGCTTTCACAACAAGCGCGTCGCCATGTTCTGCACCGGCGGCATCCGCTGTGAGAAATCGACCAACTTCCTGCTGGGGCAGGGGGTCGAGGACGTTTATCACCTCAAGGGTGGTATCCTGCGCTATCTCGAAGAGATGCCTGCGGACGACAGCATCTGGCAGGGTGAGTGCTTTGTCTTCGACAATCGCGTCTCCGTCGGTCACGGACTGGTCAAGGGGCCGCACAATCTGTGCCACGGTTGCCGCCGTCCCATCCTGCCTGAAGACATGAAGCGACCGGAATACGAGCATGGCGTGTCTTGCCATCAATGTATCGATGAGACGTCAGAGGCAGACAAAACCCGTTTCCGCGAGCGTCAAAAACAGATCCTGCTGGCGCGTCAGCGCGGTCAGGAACATCTTGGGTTCGAATAGTCGCCAATTGTTAAGGCTTGCGGGCGCACGTCGGAATCCTGATGATCCTGTCAGACCCTAAACACCGGAGTGACCATGCACAGCGACCCGAAAACCCTGGATGAGTGGAAGTCGACACTGGTCGCAGCCCTTGGTCTGGTCGTTGTCAGCTTTTTGGCATGGTACGGATTTTCTCGGCTGAGCGAGGCCACCGCCGGTGACAGGATCGGCACAGTGACAACCGTTTTGCTTGTACTCTGGCTGATTTCGCAAACCTGGTATTACATGACTCAGGTTAAATCGCCCAAGCGGCAGCTGTTGCTGATGGGGATATCCTTTATTCAGGTCGTGCCGTTCCTGTTCGCAGCCGTTTACGGATCATTTGGGTATTACGACCTGTGCGTTGTCGGCGCCAAAGGGCCGTCGGATGTTCTGTATTTCTCTTACGTCACCTTTACGACCGTCGGCTTTGGTGACCTGCACCCTGCGGGCCTGTGCCGGGGGCTGGCCGTGGCCGAGGCGATCACCGGTTATATTCTGCTTGGATTGTTTGTCGCGGCCGCAGTCGGAATCTATGCCCGCAGCCACACCCGCGCCTGACGGGCTACTTGTTGTGGTCGATCCACAGGGACATGGCTTGCTTGTCCCGGAAACACTCAGGTGGAATTGGTCGACGTTTGGTGCGGGAAATCCGCTCGGCAAAGGCAACCTGCTTACCAGTCGGGTAATTCGCAAAGGGCGACGGGTCGACGGATTTATGGGCGGAAATCCAAGCTGACATTGACTTGCGATCCCGTTGCGCCTCGACCGGGATTTCCAAAGCTGACTGCTGCGCGATGGCGCGAGCATAGCGCATTTGCCGGTCCGTAACAGGCAGCAGATGATAGTCGTTCGTCGGTCCGCCGAGGACGGATTCTCGGGTCGTGTGGGCCATCGGGTGATCCTCTGACTATGTAGAACATAAATGGAACATTAACCATTATTTTCAAGAGGGGGTGGTTTTGACTCGGCAGGAAATTGCTGGTCACGCGTTTTGTTGACTGACCAATCAATAAAAGATAAACGCGATTTAAACCGTATCGGCGCCCGGCTCAGACGGCGCTTTTGAACCTAAAAGGACCCGTCATGCAATTTCAGCCCAAGGCGAGCCATTTCATCAACGGCGAGTATGTCGAAGATACCAGCGGCGCACCCATTGACGTGATTTACCCCGCCACCGGTGAGGTCATTGCGCGCCTGCACTCGGCCACACCCGACATCGTGAATCAGGCTCTAACCAGTGCAAAAAATGCGCAGACAGAGTGGGCCGCCATGTCCGGGACCGAGCGTGGACGGGTTCTGCGTCGCGCTGCGGACATCATGCGAGACCGCAATCGCGAGCTTTCGATCCTGGAGACTCACGACACCGGCAAACCCTTGCAGGAAACTCTGGTGGCCGATGCAACCTCGGGCGCGGACGCTCTGGAGTATTTCGGGGGCTTGGCCGCATCACTTACGGGTGAGCATATCCCGCTGGGTGGAGGTGACTTTGTTTATACCATTCGCGAAGCGCTGGGCGTTTGTGTCGGTATCGGCGCGTGGAACTATCCAACCCAGATCGCCTGTTGGAAAGGTGCCCCGGCACTGGCCTGCGGCAACACTATGATCTTCAAACCTTCGGAAACCACGCCTCTGTCGGCCCTGCAAGTGGCTGAGATTCTGATCGAGGCCGGTGCGCCTAAAGGTGTCTACAATGTCATTCAGGGCTATGGCGACGTTGGCGCATCGCTTGTGACTGACCCGCGCGTCGCTAAAGTATCGCTGACGGGTTCGGTGCCCACCGGGCGGAAAGTCTATGCCGCTGCCGCCGATGGCATGAAACACGTGACGATGGAACTTGGCGGCAAATCCCCCATGATCGTGTTCGATGACGCGGATATCGAAAACGCCGTGTCGGGTGCGATCCTGGGCAACTTCTATTCTTCGGGGCAGGTCTGTTCGAACGGCACTCGCGTCTTTGTGCAAAAAGGCATCAAGGAAGCCTTTCTCAACCGCCTCTCGGAACGTCTTGAAAGCGCAGTTATTGGCGATCCGCTGGACGAAGAGGTCAATTTTGGACCAATGGTCAGCGAAAACCAGCTAAATATTGCGTTGAGCTATGTCGAAAAGGGCAGGGCCGAAGGTGCGCGTCTGGTCTTTGGCGGCGAGCGGATTGCTGGCGACGGTTTCTACATGCAGCCCACCGTATTTGCGGATGTGGCAGACGACATGACCATCGCGTGCGAGGAAATCTTTGGCCCGGTTATGTCCGTGCTGGACTTCGAAACTGAAGAAGAGGTGATGGCTCGTGCCAATGACACCGAATTCGGTCTGGCCGCCGGCGTGTTCACCAATGACCTGACCCGTGCGCACCGCATCGTGGCCGGGTTCGAGGCAGGCACCTGCTATATCAACACCTATAACCTGGCACCGGTTGAGGCTCCGTTTGGCGGCTCTAAAATGTCAGGTGTCGGGCGTGAGAACTCGAAACTGGCGATCAATCACTTCAGTGAAATGAAGACAGTCTACGTTTCGATGAACGACGTCGAAGCGCCCTACTGATCAAAACCGGCTATCAAGGCTCTGTTCCCGACATTTGACGTCGGGAACAGAGCATAAGCTGCCTTCGACCTGTGGCTGACTTCTGCCAAAGGGCGCTGATTTCGGCGCCAGCGGCAGGAGATCAAGTTCATGAAAACGCACGCACAGGCCGTAGTTATCGGCGGAGGCTTGGCTGGATGTTCGATTCTATACCATCTGGCTAAGCTCGGCTGGCGGGACGTTGTCCTGCTTGAGCGAGACGAGTTGACGTCAGGTTCGACCTGGCATGCAGCGGCCAATATTCACGGGCTGCACGACAATAATAACATCACTCGCATCCAGCACTATACGATGAACCTGTATAAAGAGCTGGAGCAGGAGACGGGCCAAAGTTGTGGCGTTTTCCAGCCCGGTTCGCTGTATTTGGCCCAGACCGAAGAACGCGAGCACCAATTGAGACTGCAAGAAGCAAAAGCCCGGTTCTATGGGCTGAACTTCTACGAGGTCAGCCGCGAACAGGCAAAGGAACTGCACCCTCTGGCGCAGTTCGACGATATCCGCTGCATCATGTACGAACCCGATGGCGGCAATGTGGACCCATCGGGCGTGCCGCATGCCTATGCGGCCGGGGCGCGGGCCATGGGCGCCACGATCGAACGGTTTTGCCCTGTGTTAGGGACTGATCAACAGCCAGACGGATCTTGGATCGTGCGCACCGAAAAGGGCGACATTCACACGCAATGGGTGGTCAATGCGGCTGGTCTCTGGGGTCGTGAAGTGGCGGCGTTGGCCGGTTTGACCCTGCCGCTGCAGCCGACCGAGCACCAGTATTTCGTAACCGAAGCCATTGACGAGGTCGCCAATCTGGGCCGCCGTCTGCCCTCGATCGCGGATCGGGATGGCGAGTACTACTTCCGGCAGGAAGGCAACGGTCTGCTGATCGGCGCCTATGAGAAGGACATGAAGTTCTGGGCCGAAGACGGCACGCCGCTGGATTTTGCCCACGATCTGTTCCCCGATGATCTGGACCGGATCATGGAAAACGTTATCCGTGCCACCGAACGCGTTCCGGTTGCCGCCACCGCCGGGGTCAAACGGGTTATCAACGGCCCGATGATCTGGTCTCCGGACAGTTCGGCCCTGTGGGGCCCGGTGCCCGAGCTGAAGAACTATTTCCTGTGCGGCGGTCTGATCCCCGGCTTCTCGCAATCGGGCGGTCTGGGCCTGCTGGCGGCGCAATGGATGATCGAGGGCGAGCCGCAATACGACATGTTCGCCTGGGATCTGGCCCGGTTTGGCGACTGGGCGGACAAGGCGTTCACCAAGGCCCGGGTTGAGGACCAGTATACCCACCGGTTCGCCATCCATTTCCCGAACGAGGAACGCAGCGCAGGCCGTCCCGCCCGCGTACGCCCTGCCTATGAGATGCAAAAGGACATGGGCTGCGTCTTTGGCCTGAACTGCGGCTGGGAACATCCGCTGTGGTTTGCCGATCAGCCCGGCACGGAAGAGACCATCGGCTTCACCCGTCAGAATTGGTGGGACCCGGTGGGCCGCGAGGTGAAGATGCTGCGCGAGAGCGTCGGCGTGATCGATATCTCGAACTTCGCCAACTACGTGATCAAGGGGCCGGGCGCTTATGAGTGGCTGGACAAGCTGGTTGCCAACCGGGTTCCGACCGTGGTTGGCCGATCCTGTCTGACGCCGCTGATCTCTGTACGCGGTGGCGTGGCCGGTGATTTTACCATCACCAAGGTGGCCGACGAAGAATACATGATGATCGGTTCGGGCATGGCCGAGCGCTATCATCAGCGGTTTTTCAACATGATCAACCTGCCCGAGGGCACCACGTTCGAGGTGGCAACGGATCGGATCGCGGGATTCAACGTCGCAGGACCCAGATCGCGCGACCTGTTGCAGCGACTGACCAACGCGGACCTGTCGAACGAGGCCTTCCGCTTCATGCGCTCGGCCACGATTGAGGTCGCAGGCGTGAGTTGTCTGGCAATCCGCGTCAGCTTTACCGGTGACCTGGGATGGGAGCTGCACTGCGCCGAAGAAGATCAGATCAGGCTCTATTCCGCGCTGCTGGAGGCGGCGAAGGAGTGTGACGGTGGCCCTGTGGGCGGTCGTGCGCTGGGGTCGTTGCGGATCGAAAAGGGCTATGGCTCGTGGGGCCGCGAGTATTCTCAGGAATACTGGCCGCAGGAGGTCGGACTGGCGGGTCTGATCAAGCTGGACAAGGATTTCCTGCACAAGGACGCTTATCTGGCCATCAAGGACAACGCCGCGCGCGAGGTTCTGTCGATCTTCGAGGTCGAGGTGACGGATGCCGATGCGACCGGCGGCGAGCCGATCTTTACCCCGGACGGCACACCAGTGGGTCGCGTGACCTCGGGGGCCTACGGCTATTCGGTGGGCAAATCGCTGGCCATCGGTTACGCCAACCCGGCGGTCGCGCAGCCGGGCGATACGGTCGAGGTCTTCATTCTCGGTAAGCCTCACAAAGCCAAAATCCTCGCCGAACCGCCCTTTGACCCATTGGGACATCGGTTGCGCGGCGTCGAATCCAAAGTCATGGAAACAGCCAAATGACCGCTACCTTTGACCGCGTCGCGGAGTTCGCCCTGAGCCGGTCGGCCGGGGATATGCCTGAAAGCGCTAAAGAGGCGGCCGCCCTGATGATGCTGGACACAATGGGCATCGTGATCGCGTCCGGTCCGATGGAGGCTGGCGTGATCGCCCGTGACACGGCCGCGCTGCTCTATGGAAGCACCGATCCGGCCTATAGCGCGCCGATGATGTTCGACGGCCGGTCAGTCAGCATGGCGGGCGCAGCTTATGCAGCCGCCACGCAAACCGATAATTTGGATGGGCATGACGGATACAACCCGACCAAAGGACATATCGGTGTTGTTGTGCTGCCCGCGTTGGTTTCCCTTGGGGCGCATTGTCCGGAATTGTCCGGACCAGAAGCTCTGGCTGCAGTTGTCACGGGTTACGAAATTGCGGGGCGCGCGGGCCTGTCGCTGCACGCCTCCGTCAGCGACTATCACACGTCTGGTGCGTGGAACGCGCTTGGTGTCGTGGCCATGGCGTCTCGGTTGCGTGGACACACGGCCGAGCAGTTTCGACAGGCTCTTGGGATTGCCGAATATCACGGCCCCCGAAGCCAAATGATGCGCGAGATCGCAAACCCAACGATGCTACATGACGGATCGGGTTGGGGCGCAATGGTCGGGATTTCCTCTGCGATCCTGGCCGAACGCGGTTTCACCGGCGCGCCAGCGATCACAATCGAGGCCGACGAGATCGCGTCGCATTGGTTAGACCTCGGCCAGTTCTGGCAGGTCGAGCATCAGTACGTGAAGCCCTACCCGATATGTCGTTGGGCCCATGCGGCTATCGACGGCGTTCGGGCGGTGATTTTGGAGCATGACCTAACCCACGACCAGATCCAGTCCATACAGATCAACAGCTTTCACGAGGCTGCGTGCTTGTTCGATGGGATGCCGGACACCACATCGCAAGCCCAGTATTCGCTGCCTTTTGCGGTGGCCGTTCAGGCGATCTATGGCCGGATCGGGGTCGAGCATATCTCGGGCGCAGGTTTGTCTGATCCTGTTGTGGCGGATTTGGTGCCGCGCATTCGCGTCTCTGAAGTTGACCGGCATAACGTGCGGTTTCCGAATGGGCGATGGGCGGATGCCAGTCTAAAACTGACCGATGGGCGCGTGTTAGAGTCTGGTGACATTCACGCGCGTGGTGGGCCCGAAGCACCAATCAGCAGGGACGAGGTGATAGCCAAATACACCGAATTCGCAGCGCCCGTCGTTGGTTTGAACCGCGCAAATGCGATCCGAACGGCCGTTTTGGATTGGACAGACCCCGCTTCCCGATTGTCAGATCTGATGCCCCTGGTCATTGATCCATAAACCCCAAAGGCAACGGCTGGCAGGTTGTTGATATGGCTAGGTCAACGCGCAACCAGCTGTCATAGGGTGGGTGTCAGAGCGCTCCAGATCAGCGCATCGGCTTTCCTATCGGCTTACCGTCATCAGCAGCTCTGAAATTCGCCGTCGCGTTTCCGTGCTGTCCGCCAGCAAATTGTGGGCGTCGGCCAAGGGTTTGTCCGGCACTCGGCTGGGCGGCTTGGACAGGCGCATTGTCGTTTGGTTGACCGCAACAAATTTTGTGCCGCGGACATCGTCGATCGCTTCGGTACGATCTGCCAGCCAGAAAAACCGATCAGCAAGTTCGTGCTCTCCCGCAGCGCGCCAATGCTCACCCGCGGCCACATAGTCGCCTATGGCCTGCATCGCATTCCCTCTCAACAGTTGGGCGGTGTCCGACGGATCGTCGGCCAGCTCAAGCATCGCTTGATGAGGGCGGTTTTTCAACAAGGCGGCGCGGGCACGTAAACGGGCCCTCTCGGCGCGCCGTGCTTTGTCTTGTGGCCGGCTGGCAAGGTCCAGTGCGGCCTCGGCGAAGCCGAGTGTGACCAACCTTTCGGCCAGTTTAACTGCGGTTTCGGTAGTCAGGCCCAGTCTTTGGCCGGTCGACAAGGTCAAAGCCCGGCGCAGGAATGTCGCGTCGTCGGCACGTTCGGTCAGGATCTGAGCGACACGGTTTAATGTCTCAATGCTCTCAGCCTCTGACGGGTGGTGATCGAGCAAATCCACCGCTTCGTCGAATTCATGACTCAAGCTCAAGGCGACGATCTGAGTGCGCGTCATAAGCGGCTCGAGTTCCGACCGGCGTAACTCCACCACGTAGGCTGCCGCAAGATCAAGCTCCTGTGGGGAGATCGACCCACGCTCTGCCCATCGCTTATCTACGAGGCGCGCAAGAGCAAGTGGTGCCTCCAAATCAGCATCCGAAGAGGTGATGACTTTGTTCAACAGTGCTTCGGCCCTGGGACCATCGCCTTCGGCCGCCGCGACCTTGGCCTTGGCCTGCGACGTATCGGTACTGACCTCAGACTCGACCCGGTCGACCGCACGCAAGACGCGACGGGCGGCTTCCAGCTTATCTGCATCCGTCAGAATTTCGGCCAGTGTTGGTCCGACGTGGCGCCTAAGATGGTCTGGCAATCGTACAAAGGATTGTTCGATCGACTGCAACCGAGCGTCATTTTGCACCCGCCCATCGATCAAAAGAGCCCATAGTGCGGCGTCACTTTCGCAACGCTGAAGGCTGGTGAACGGGTTTGGCGCGGTTAACTGACCATCATCCAGATACCGTGCTATGGCAGCTACCCGATCCGCTTGCGGTGATTGTTGCCCGAGTAAATCCAGTGCCTGAAGGGCCTCGGCACCGAATCCGGAATAGGCATAGAGACGGGCCAGTTTCAGCGCCTTTTCCTTGTCTATGCGGTCGAACTCTTGAAACAAAGCGCCTCGAAGTGAGGCCACCTGTTCCGGAAAAGGGCCAGCGCCGGACCATCTGTCAAAACCAAGCTCAGCGCTCGAAATGCAGGGCGGGCGTTTTTCAAGTTGCGGCAATGACGGCCCCAGAAGGCCGTTCAACCCGTCCAGCACGGATGTCACGTGGATGTTTGTGTTCAAGTCCGGTGGAATGGGTGGCCCGTCTTCCGGGACCGACAGTCTTGGTCCGATCGGTGCAAGGTTCAGATCAACCAGATCCCGGTCAGCCCCCCGCAGTAGCAGTGTCGAAAGCTGATTTTCAAATCGCTGAGCGTTGAGGCCCAGCAACGGTAACTCCAGCGCCTTTAGGTCTTGCGCCTCTGCCAGTGGGTCTTTTTCTTTAGGTGCTTTGGGCAAAACGGGCGGAGGGATCTCGGCGCTGATCGGAGGAAGTGCCGTTCCCGGTGCAATATCCACGACGATCATCGTGTTCTTAAACAGAAATGCAGAAGCAACACAGTCGCAGCCGAATTGCATCTCAAGGGCGCCACCCGGCTTTGACTGTGATATAGCGGCGAGGCGGTTTTTCGTGAGGCGACGAAAAACAGAACCCGTATTGAATGTCGCTTTGTCCAGCTCAACACTCAGACGTGCGCCGCTTTTGGTCTGTGACAAGACCCAGCTGGTGCCGGGCGGAACCTGAGCGACCAGACGCGTATACCCGTCATGCTCACCCGAACGCACTTGTATGTCCTGGGCCTGCGCCGCAGCGGCGCTCAGCACGAACGCAATGAAAATGCTCCGAATCATGCCGCTGCCTGCTTGAGTTCCTTCAACGCGTCTTCAAGCTCGGAAAAACCCGGCCGGTTGTGCGTCGGCGTATTCTGACGGCCGACTTCAATGCACATGGCCGCGTTGTGGTTGTGCAGGTTGGCGACCAGAACCTCTTTGATCAGTTGATAGAAATGATTGTCTTCCTCGACCACAGCCTTCAGCTTGCCAGCGAAGGGGCCAACCAGACCATAGGCCAAAAACACGCCTAGAAAGGTGCCGACCAGAGCGCCCCCGATCAGTTTGCCCAACACTTCGGGTGGCTGGTCGATGGATCCCATCGTTTTGATAACGCCCAGAACGGCGGCTACGATACCCAGCGCAGGCAGACCATCGGCGACCGTTTGCAAAGCGTGGCTGGAATGCATGGCATGGTGAAAGTTTGCCTCCATCCGCTTTTCCAGAACCTCTTCGACCTGATGCGGGTCATCATAGTTCATTGATGCGGAGCGCATCGTGTCGCAGATCAGGTCGACGGCTTCCTTGTCCGCTTGAATTCTCGGATAGGCCGAGAAAAGAACTGAATTTTCCGGGTCTTCGATATGCTGTTCGACCTCGACCGGGTTGGCTTTGGCGATACGGATCAGTGAAAACAGAAGGCACAGCAGATCGCGGTAATCCTCGGGCTTCCATTTGGGGCCCTTGAACACTTTGCCCATGTCTTTGATCGTGTGTTTAACAGCGCTCATATCGTTGCTGATCATAAATGCGCCGACGGCGGCGCCGCCAATCATCATCATCTCGAACGGGAGCGACTTTAGAATGATCGCCATCTTGCCGCCCGCAGCAAGATAGCCACCGAACACCATGGCGAAAATGACGACGATTCCGATAAGTCCGATCATGGGCGGCCTCCAGCAAAGTCCGATGCGAGGGTGAAAATCATGAGCGTTATTCCTGCGGGGCTGCGGCGTTGCGGCCGGCCATGATCACGCTGATCGTATAGGCTGCTTCGGGGCTGAGCCCGGCCAATACGCCTGCGGCGGCATCAGGCGGCATCCGCGACAGAAAACCGGCCGCGAATCCGGGATCCATCGTTTCGAACAACGCTGCCGCGTCTTTGGGTTTCATACTCTGGTACACATCCGTCAGGCGCGTCAGATCGGTCTCCGCCGCCTTTTCGGCAAACGCCAGCGTTTCGCGCAGGGAATCCTCAGCCTCCTGCAAGGCGGTCAGGCGGGTCTCGATCGCCCGATCCGCGATATCCAGCGCTTTTTCCTTGTCCACCAGCGCGGCCTCTCGCTGCTTGAGGGCGTCTTCTCGACGCAGCAATTCTGTCAGCAGCACCTGTGCGCCGGGTCGTTGCGCTTGGCTTTGCCCAGATTCCGGCGGGAGGGGGGCGCCGCTCTTGGCAAGCGCGGGCCCGGCCTCGAACCCTAATCTGATCGCGGCAGAACCGATCATCAGCATGGAAATCACCGCGAGAACGCCGCCTTTGGGTCGCTTGTCTGCGCGCTTCCCGGTCATGTCGGGGCCTCGCTGCGATTGTGGCGCAGGAACATCAGACCACCGGTGCGTTTGGGCGGGGCCTTTACGGAGGGTTCTTCCTCCGTCTCGGGTTCGCCGCGTTCTTCGGCTGCTTCTTCAGGAGCTTTTTCGACAGTTTCCGGTTTCGCTGAAGAAGATTCAGCAGGCGCATCTTCTTCCGGCACGACATCATGCATTGAGGCCATCATCAGTTCCAGTCGCTGAGCCACCGTTTCGGCGCGTTCCGTCAGTTCTTTCAGTGCCACACCTGATTGATCCGAGGCGTCTCGCGCGGAATCCAGCGATCTTTTCAGCTCATCGGCTTGCGACGACAGAACGGCCACCGCTCCGCCAACGCCTTTTTCAAGGTCGGTAAAACGTTTCAACCGCCGGGACAGAACGAAACAGTAAAGACCCGCACCCAACGCGCCGGCGACCAGCAAAATATCTGCAATCAGCTCCAACTTCGCCTCCTAGTTCAGTACGAATTCCATGACGAGAACGTCGCGCACGCGACCTTCGCCGACGACGATTTCAATACGCCGCAACAGGTGGCCGCGGATGCGCATCAGCGCGAGAGAATCCTCAAGATCCGCCACCTTGATCGCGCGCAGGTATCCATTCAGCACATCCATGATTCGCGGTTTCATCTTTTCCACGTCCGCCATGTACTGGTCGTTCACCTCAAGCTGAGCGTGAAACTTCAGATGCCGCGAATCGCTGGCGTTTACCGAGACGATGACCGGGGCAAGATCCACAAATCCCACCTTTGGCAACGCCTTGGCGGGCGTGTCTTCGCCTGTTTCCTTGGATTCTTGCGCCGTGGGTGCCCCGCCAATTGGCAACAGGCCGGACACGGTCAGGAAATACCCGCCCGCCGCGCCGGCAATCGCCAGAATCACCCCAATTATCATTCCCTTTTTCCCAGATTTTCCTGAGACTTCTGCCTGTTCTGCAGTCGCGTCGGTCATGACGTCCTCATTCATGCATTTCGCAAACGTCATAACCCGGCAGGAACTAACCGATTGTTAAGGGCAATCGTCCAAACAGGGGCTGCGCCGGGCAGAATGTCGGCGAGTCGGAGGTGAGCGTGCAGCAGATCGGAACTGTCTGGGCAAGTTTGGACAGGCGTAAACAAATCATCGTCGCCGGTGCAGTCGTACTGGTCTTTCTGGGTGTCCTTGCGATGTCGCGGCTGGTGACCGCGCCGTCAATGACCCTGCTTTATGCCGGGTTAGAGAGTGGGGCTGCGGGGGATATCGTTCGCTCGCTGGATCAGCGCGGCGTGCAATATGAGATTCGCGGCGGATCTATCTATGTTCCCGGTGCGCAGCGGGATGAACTGCGCATGACGCTGGCCAGCGAAGGCCTGCCCGCGAACGGAAACAGAGGATACGAATTATTGGATTCGCTCAGTGGGTTTGGCACCACGTCGCAGATGTTTGACGCTGCTTATTGGCGCGCCAAGGAAGGTGAACTGGCCCGAACCATTGTTGGCAGCCCGCATATCAGTCAGGCGCGCGTGCATATCGCCAACGGGTCATCGAATCCTTTCCAGCGCAGCGTTGCGCCAACAGCTTCGGTCTATCTGGTCGCTTCGGGCGCGGACATCACCTCGGATCAGGCCAAAGCAATTCGGTTTCTGGTGTCTTCGGCCGTCAGCGGTCTGGCCCATGAAAATGTCGCGGTTATTGACTCAAACGGTGCGGTGATCGGCGCGCAGGATAACCCGGTGGCAGCCGACACAGCAGATGATAAATCGCGTCAGTTGAGGGAACGGGTTCTGCGCCTCATTGAAGCTCGGGTCGGAGCTGGAAACGCAGTGGTCGAAGTCAGCGTCGACACAGTAACCAAGACTGAGTCGATCCGCGAGCGGCGGTTTGATCCCAATGGACGTGTCGCCATCAGTACCGACGTAGAGGAGCGGTCAGACAGCGCCCGTAACCAGTCAGCGGACGTCACAGTGGCATCGAACCTGCCGGACGGAGATGGCGCGGGCGGGGACGAATCCAACTCGAATGCCACTCAGACGCGCGAGCGGATCAATTACGAGGTCTCGGAAACCGAGCTGGAGGTGCATAACGGTCCCGGCGCGATCAAGCGGTTGACTGTAGCGGTGCTGGTGGACGGAACCCGGTCTGTGAACGCAGAGGGCGCTGAAACATTCACGCCGATGCCGCAGGCAGAGCTTGATGCCTTGCGGGAGCTTGTGGCCTCGGCCGTGGGTTTTGATGCGGAACGTGGCGATGAGATAACGCTGAAGTCGCTGGACATGCCAGTGGTCGAGCCGCAGGGTACGTTGGCGACCGCTTCGCTTTGGCATAGGGTACATTTTGATGCGATGACGCTGATCCAGATGGCGGTCCTGGCGCTCGTGTCCTTGGTGCTCGGGCTGTTTGTCATTCGCCCGATCCTGACCCAGCCCGCCACGGCACAGACCTTGTTGCCTGCAGGTGGACCGCCTGAGCCCGGATCCTACCTGACGGGGGAAATTGCATCTGAAGAGGGCGGACAGTTCACGACCCTACCGGGGCAGCCCGCAACTGGAAACGTTCCCGCGCTGGCGCCCCAAACCGGGGCAGATCCAGTGGATCGGCTGAGGGCGATGATTGGCGACAAACAGGAAGAAACGGTCGAAATCCTGCGCAGCTGGCTGGAAGAAGGTGAGGAGCGTGTTTGATGTCGATAACCCATCTTCTTGAGGATTTCACCCTGCAGGCTGGCGGCGGCAAGCTGCACTTTCTGGACGAAGACGCGCTGGAGGAACAGAGGCTGGCCGCTTTTGAGCAAGGCTATAGCGCAGGCTGGGAAGACGCAGTTCAGGCGCAGGTACAAAGCCAGGGTCAGGTTTCGGCCGAATTAGCCAAATCGCTCGAAGACATGTCCTTTACCTATCATGAAGCCATGAATCGGATGAGCCTGTCTCTGGAGCCCATGTTTCAGAGTCTGATGCAGGCGGTTCTGCCCAAGACGTTGGATCGGGGGTTTGCTGTCCGGCTGGTCGAACAACTTACCGACATGGCGCGTACGCAGATTGGGCAACCCATGCAGATCTTCGTCCCGACAGGGTGCGTAGTCGAGGTGGAAGCTCTGATACGCGGTGAGTTTTCATCCCCCACGCAGGTGGTCGAAGATCCGTCGCTGGAAACCGGGCAGGCGCGACTCAAAGTGGGCATTTCCCAGCGCGAGGTGGATTGCAGCGAATTGTTGGCTGCGGTTGATCAGGCGTTTCAGGCGTATGTATTTCAGGCAAAAGAGGCAGTGAACAATGAGTGATCCGCAAACCCCAAAACCGGAAAAATCCAACCCGTTCGAGTCTGTTCCAATCGAAGTCACCGTATCGGTCGGTCGGGCGCGCCCTCTGATCCGGGACTTGCTGAACTTGGGGGAAAGCGCGGTGCTGACGCTGGACAAACGCATTGAGGATCCGGTCGACCTGTACGTCGGAGACCAACTGGTCGCACGCGGTCTGCTGGAAGAGATGGAAGGAGATCAGGCCGGGCAGCTGGCCGTGCGCCTGACCGAAATTGCGGATTTGCAAAACGGGATCGGTTGATGCTCCGTCTTCTGTTGCTGGCTGTCGCGCTTACGACCTTGACGCCGTCATTGGCTACAGCGCAAGAGCTATCTTTGTCGCTGGGCGAAGGGGGGTCGATTTCAGCACGCACGATCCAGTTGATCCTGTTGATCACAGTGCTCAGCCTCGCGCCTGGTTTGGCGATCATGATCACATGTTTCCCGTTCCTGATCACCGTTCTGGCCATTTTGCGGCAGGGTATCGGGTTGCAGCAATCTCCGCCCAATATGCTGATCGTCAGTCTGGCCCTGTTCCTGACCTACTTCATCATGGAGCCGGTGTTTACCGAGGCCTGGACGACCGGAATCCGGCCGATGGTTGACGAGACGATGGAGGTCGAACCCGCGCTGGTACGCGCTTTGCAACCGTTCCGCGCCTTTATGGCCGCGCGGTTGGACCCCGATACCTTTCATGCCATGGCGGCCCTGCGACCCGGCGGCGACGCTATCGCGCTGTCCGCTGAGGCGCCGCTGTCTGTTCTGATGCCGTCTTTTATGCTGTCCGAAATCGCACGTGCTTTTCAGATCGGGTTCCTTGTGTTTTTGCCGTTCCTGATCATCGACCTTGTGGTGGCGGCGGTGCTGATGTCGATGGGTATGATGATGGTGCCGCCTGCAACGGTGTCGCTGCCCTTCAAGCTGGCGTTTTTCGTCATTGCCGACGGTTGGTCTCTGATCGCCAGTGCCCTGGTGCGCAGTTATACGACCTAGGCGCTTACTGACGGGCAATTTGCAGGCGGGCGCGCAGTCCGCGATCTCCTGCCTCGAAACTCATCTCGCCGCCATGTTGTTCGGCGACGGTGGCGGCGATCGTCAGGCCCAAACCGTACCCGTCGGATGACCCGGTGTTGGAGCCGCGCTGAAACGGGGCCATCAGGTTTTCGATATCCGACACGGACAAATCGGTGCCCTTATCCTCGACCGTGATGGTCGCGGTGCTGGCATCCGTCTCCAACTGCACCTCGGCGTGACGCCCGTATTTCAATGCGTTGTCGATCAGGTTGGTCAACGCGCGCTTTAGTGAGATCGGCCGGGCCATGACCAGAATGCGTCGTGTTTCCGGCAACTGACCATGGCCGCGTCGAGACATGAAAACCGATGTTGCCCCCTCGACCGCAACCGGATCGATCTTTTTCAGCGTCACCGGCAGGTCCATATCCTGATAGTCGGCCACCAGTGCCTCAACCAAGGACGTCAGGGAAATCTGGCGCGGTTCTTCGACATCCAGTTCGGATCTTGTATAGGTCAGAACGCTTTCGATCATACCGGTCATCTGATCCACATCCGCCTCAAGCTTTTCGCGCAGCTCATCGTCGGGGATCAGAGCGGCGCGCAGGCGTACTCGGGTGGCGGGCGTTCCAAGATCGTGGCTGACGCCAGACAGAACCGTCGCACGTTTTTCCAGCTGAGCGCGTTCGGCCTCAAGATGGGCATTCACCGCCGATACGATTTCGCGCAGCTCATCCGGACCATCCGCGTCATAGCTTTCCGGCCCGCCAAGGCGCTGGCGTTCACGTAACGCGCGGGCAAATCGCGTGAACGTATCTGAAACATTGCTGACGGAAGATAGGATGACCGCCAGCGCTACGATTCCCATAATGATCGCGGGCAGGCGTAAATCCATGGGCGCTGCCTGACAGCCCCAGATCCTCGTTCCGTCGACCTGATGCCAGGCTTCGCGCCCGAATTTTGCAATCAGGATAGGTTCGCTGCAGTATGTCGCCAGCAATCGGGTCAGGTTTCCCATCTTCTCGGGACCGGTCTGATCAATTCCCGATACGATATCCGACACCGGATAAACCAGCCGGTCTGACAGGATCGCGACGGTCAGTTCACGCCCGCTAAGGGGTGAAGAACTGTCAGTCAGGATCGAAAGGTTGGTGACAAAGCGACGGTTCGAGAATCCGGGCAGCCGCTGGAACTCGCCGTTTTCGGCCAAGGCGGCATCTTGTGGCGACAAGGGCGTGATCGACAGACCTTCGGAGGGGGCCATGCCGGTCCGCAACTCTTCGTAGACCGTGAACCCGGCAACAAAGGATTGCAGCAGGTATTCGTTCCAGGCGCGGGCCGAGGCGAACCATATTGCAGCAGACATGAGGCCTGCGGCAAAAGCCGAGAGGGTCCAAAACCACCCCAGATTGCGCAGGCGCAAAGTCATTCTTCGACCGAGATTTCGGCGGCAAAAATATAGCCGACCCCGCGTTCCGTGCGCAGCATCTGCGGATCTTTTGGGTTGGCTTCGATCTTGGAGCGCAAACGGCCAACCAGCATGTCGATGGCGCGGCCCTGTGCCTCGGGTTTGTCGCTGTCTCCTGTGACATCCAGTGCCGCAACGATTTCATCGCGGGTCAGCGGGATATGCGGGTTGGCCAGCAGAACCTTGAGCAATGCGGTTTCCCGTTGTGACAACGCGACTAGATAGCCCTCAGGCGAATGCAGGTCATCGCGTTTGCCATCAAAAACCCAGCCGTTGAACCGGAAGGTGCGCGTGCGGCGGCGATAGGCCAGCGAGGACGAGCGTCTGGCGCGTTGCATTACCGCGCGGACGCGGGCCAGCATCAGTTGGGGGTTGAACGGCTTGGCAATGTAGTCATCCGCGCCGACCTCGTAGCCTGCCATCCGTTGATGATCGGCGGACAGGGCCGAGACCAGAATGATAGGCACATCCTGTTCGCGCCGCAGCCGAGCACAGATATCGATACCGTTTTCATCCCCAAGCATGACATCCAACAGGATCAGGTCGATCCGACCATTGGACAGATGTGCGCGAATTTCCTTTTCGGAACTGGCGGGCAGAGCGATAAAGCCGTTCTTTTGCAATAACTGGGTCATCATCGACCGCATGTCCGGGTCGTCATCCACCACCAGAAGCCGCGGAATGCTCACTCTGTCTGTCCTCCCAATTTTCTTATCCCGTTACCGTCCATTGTAACGAACGGAAACAGATTCAATGCTAACGTAACACGCTGTAACAGAAGTGGTGAAAATTTGGTCGGATTCCGCGCCTTACCGTGAATTCTACATTGTCAGAAAGTGATCTGGTCCCAGAATGGCGCCCATCGCTGCTTTGGCAGTCACAGAAGTTTTCTGGGAGGAGACAAGAAATGAAGCGTTTTGCATTTGCCACCGTTTCGACACTGGCCGTTGTGGCTGGGTCGTCGGTTATGGCCGAACCGCAGGCGGAAGTTCTGCATTGGTGGACCTCGGGTGGTGAGGCCAAATCGGTCGCCGTTTTGCAGGAAGAGTTCGCCTCGAATGGTGGCACCTGGACTGATATGCCCGTTGCGGGTGGCGGCGGCGATGCGGCAATGACCGCGCTGCGTGCCCGCGTTCTGGCCGGTAATGCGCCGACCGCCGTTCAGCTGAAAGGTCCCGCCATTCAGGAATGGTACGAAGAAGGCGTTCTGGCCGACATTTCCAATGTGGCCGAGGCCGAGGGCTGGGCGGATGTTCTGCCTGCGTCGATCGCTGGTCACATGATGTGCGAAGGAACGTGGTGCGCCGCACCTGTGAACGTCCACCGCATCGACTGGATCTGGGCGAACGCCGACGTGCTGGCCGCCAACGGCATCGAAATGCCCACCACGTGGGAAGAGTTCAACGCCGCAGCCGAGAAACTGCAGGCCGCTGGTGTGATCCCGCTGGCCCATGGTGGTCAGTCCTGGCAGGACGCGACTGTATTCGAAGCGGTTGCTTTGGGTCTGGGCGGACCTGAATTCTATCAGAAGGCTCTGGTCGATCTCGACCCCGAGGCGCTGACCTCGGACACCATGGTTCAGGTTTTTGACCAGATGCGCACCTTGCGTGGTTACGTGGACGAGAACTTCTCGGGCCGTGACTGGAACCTGGCCACCGCCATGGTGATGAACGGCGAGGCGGCTTTCCAGATCATGGGTGATTGGGCCAAGGGCGAATTCCTCGCAGCCGGCAAGAAGCCCGGCGAAGATTTCCTGTGCGCCTCGACCCCCGGTGATGGATATCTGTACAACGTCGACAGCTTTGCCATGTTCGAAGTTGAAGGTGACGACAACCGCGCCGGTCAGGAACTGCTGGCCAAGCTGATCGTTGCGCCGAACTTTCAGGAAGTGTTCAACCTGAACAAGGGCTCGATCCCGGCACGGACCGATGTAGCACTGGATGCTTTTGACATCTGCGCCAAAATCTCGGCCGAAGACATGGGCACGACCTCGGCTGGCGGTTCGCTGCTGCCGTCTTACGCTCATGGCATGGCGCTGCGCGGGTCGCAGGCCGGTGCGATCACCGATGTTGTGACCGCGCACTTTAACTCGGATATGTCCTCGGCTGACGCGGTTCAGCAATTGGCGGACGCAGTGGCAAACAGCTACTGATCCAACACGCTCTGCCCCCTATGATGCGGGGCAGAGCATCTTTCCCCGGAGGCTAAAATGTCCGAATGGCTGGAAAACCACCTGCCCAAGGTGGTGCTGGCACCGTCGTTCATCGCCGTATTGATCTTTGTCTACGGCTTTATTGGATGGACCGCGTGGGTGTCGCTGACCCGATCGAAACTACTGCCGAAATACGAGATCAAGGGCTTCATCCAATACGAACGCCTGTTTGACTCGCCCCGCTGGGATACGGCGATCAACAACCTGTATATCTTTGGTGCGCTGTTCATCGTTATCGCGATGGTGCTGGGCCTGTTGCTGGCCATCCTGCTGGATCAGAAGATCCGCGTCGAAGGCGCGATCCGCACCATCTACCTGTACCCGATGGCGCTGTCGATGATCGTGACCGGTACCGCGTGGAAGTGGATCCTGAACCCGGGTCTGGGCATTGAATCCATGGTGCAGGGCTGGGGATTCCCGAATTTCGAGTTCGACTGGTTGGTGAACCCCGACTACGCAATCTACACCATCGTTATTGCCGCAATCTGGCAAAGCTCGGGTTTTGTCATGGCGCTGTTTCTGGCCGGGCTTCGTTCGGTCGATGGAGAGATCATCAAGGCCGCACAGGTCGATGGTATCCCCACATGGCGCATCTATACGGCGATCATCATACCGTCGATGGCTCCGATCTTCTTGTCCGCCTTCATCGTGCTTGCCCACCTTGCGATCAAGAGCTTTGACCTTGTCATCGCCCTGACCGGCGGCGGTCCGGGTTACGCGACTGACCTTCCGGCCACGTATATGTACGCCATGGCGTTTTCGCGCGGCGATATCGGTCAGGCGGCGTCGTCTGCGATGATCATGATGCTGGTCGTCTTTGCCATCGTGGTTCCTTACCTTTACTCAGAGCTGAGGGCGAAAAATGACTGATCTGTCGATGCCCCAAACCCAAACCCGCACGCAAAGCGCCACTGGCAAGATCGCCCTGCGTTGGTTGCTTTACGTCCTGCTGGGCCTGTTTGCGCTGTATTACCTGATGCCGCTTTTCGTGATGTTGACCACGTCGCTGAAAAGCCTTGAGGAGATCCGCACGGGGTCCCTGATCTCGCTCCCGCGCGAAGTCAGCTTCGATGCCTGGAAGACCGCATGGTCTGGCGCGTGTACCGGTATCCAGTGTGAAGGACTGCGGCCTTACTTCTGGAACTCGGTCCTGATCGCGGTGCCTGCGGTTGTTCTGTCGACTCTGCTAGGCGCACTGAATGGCTATGTGGTCGCGCAGTGGCGGTTTAAAGGCGCGAACATCATCTTCTCGCTGATGCTGTTTGGCTGCTTCATCCCGTTTCAGGTTGTCCTGCTGCCGATGGCGCGTCTGCTGGGCATGATGGGGATCGCCGGAACCATTCCGGGCCTGATCTTTGTCCACGTGATCTACGGGCTGGGTTTCACCACGCTGTTCTTCCGCAACTACTATGTCACCATTCCGTCCGAGCTGACCAAAGCAGCCCGCGTCGATGGGGCCGGGTTCTTGCGGATCTTCTGGTCGATCTTCCTGCCGCTGTCACTGCCCATCATCGTGGTGACCGTGATCTGGCAGTTCACGCAGATTTGGAATGACTTCCTGTTCGGCGTGTCGTTCAGCCAGGCGGGAACGCAACCCGTGACCGTGGCGCTCAACAACATCGTAAACTCCACCACCGGCGTCAAAGAGTACAACGTCGACATGGCTGCCGCGATCATCGCGGGGCTGCCGACGCTGCTCGTCTATGTCGTTGCCGGTAAGTATTTCATCCGCGGTCTGACCGCTGGCTCTGTGAAGGGATAACCCATGGCTCCCATCCTTGATATCAACAATCTGTACAAGAATTACGGCGCGACCGAGATTCTGAAGGACATCAACATCTCGATCGAACCGGGTGATTTCCTGGTGCTGGTCGGCCCCTCGGGCTGTGGTAAATCAACCCTGCTGAACTGTATTGCGGGGCTGGAGCCGATCACTGGCGGCACCCTGTCCATTGGTGGCAATGACATGACCCATGTCAGCCCCAAGGACCGCGACATCGCGATGGTGTTCCAGTCCTACGCTCTGTACCCGACCATGACGGTGGCCAAGAACATCACCTTTGGCATGAAAGTGCGCGGCGTCGATCAGGCCACACAGGACGCCAAGCTGAAAGAGGTCGCCTCGCTGCTGCAGATCGAGCAGTTGCTGAACCGTCGTCCCAGCCAGTTGTCAGGTGGACAGCGTCAGCGTGTGGCGATGGGTCGTGCGCTGGTGCGCGATCCCAAGCTCTTCCTGTTTGACGAGCCGCTGTCCAACCTCGACGCCAAGCTGCGGGTCGAGATGCGGACCGAGATCAAGAAGCTGCACCAGACTCTGGATGCCTCAATCGTCTACGTCACTCACGACCAGATCGAGGCGATGACACTGGCAACTAAGATCGTTGTGCTGAAAGGTGGCATTGTGCAGCAAATCGGCACTCCGGCCGAGATCTATAACAACCCGGCTAACCTGTTCGTGGCTGATTTCATGGGCTCACCCGCGATGAATCTGATCCCGGCGCAGGCTGTGAAGAACGGTTCGGGCACGCAGATCTCGATTGCCCGCGAGACCGGCGAAACGCTTGTGCTGAACGACGCGCGTGAGCTTTCTCTGCCGCAGGACGTCATCCTCGGGTTGCGCCCGGAAGATATCGCTGAGGCGGGCTTCCGCGCTGGTGCTAGTGTGCAGGAGGCCGAGTGCCTGGTCGATATGGTCGAACCCGCAGGTGCGGATACCTATGTGGTCTCGGAACTGGGTGGCAAGCAGGTCACCGCACGTCTGCATGCAGAAACCAGTGCGCAGGCGGGCAAAATGCTGAACCTGGCATTTGACATGAGCAAAGTGTCCTATTTCGCCAAGGAAACCGGCGAGCGCTTGAACTGAATGCAAAAGCACCGCGCGAGGGTATCGCGCGGCGCTTTTTCAACTTGCGAACCAGATCAACTGGTCCGTTTCATGTCCTTGATCAGGCGGTTCAAGTCTCCACCGCGGGCATCAAGCATCGCTCCGACTTCGGTGCGTTCGGTCAGCAGCATGTTCACGCCTTCGATGAACATGTTGAAGAACTTGTCGCGGCCGGATTTGTCGGAGACCAGAAAGGTTACCTCAAACGGCGATGAACCCTGCAGCTTGACGGAGGTGCGCACCTCGTATCCTGCCTTGATCTTGCGGGCGTTGCGGACAGTTACGGTGCCGCCGATGAACTCGCGGAAACGGCGGCCATATTTGCTGGAGATGTAGCCCTGAAACGCCTTGGTGAACTGTTTCAGTTGGTTCGGGCTGGCCGAACGGGCATCTGCCCCCAGCACATAGCGCGCCATGATTGGCACATCCGCGTATTGTACGAAGATTTTTTCGAAATCGCGGATCATTGCTTTTTCGGATTTGCCCGAGGCAATGACGCGGTTGATGTCGTCCACGACGCTGACAACCAGCGCCTTAGCGCTGGCTTCGGTTTGGGCAAAGGCGGAAAGGGGCAGAGCGGTCAGTGCCAGACCGGCAAGGCCGGAGGCGACAAAGCCGCGACGGTTCAAATGATTACTCGGCATATGGGTCCTCATATGGGTCCTCGTAGGGGTCAAGGTAGGGGTCCCTGACAGGGTCGGTCCCGGTGTCTGCATAGGGGTCATCGTACAGACCCAGATAGGCTTCCTCATCGTCTCTTGCCAGTTCAAAGCGGCGATTTTGTAGGTAGATGGTGCGTGCCTGCGCGTAACTGTCCGCGCTTTCATACAAGATCGAGTCGACCGTGTCCGAGAAACGCCCCCGATCGCCCATGCGGCGCACGACCTCGGCATAGACGCCGATATTGTCGACCGGCCGGACAGGAGAGAAGTTGATCGGATTCGAGAACAGGTTGACGATAACACCAATCGAGTCCCGCTGAGTGGACGGGCCATAAAGGGGCAGTTCAACATAAGCGCCCTCGCCCACGCCCCAGACGTGCAGGGTTTCACCGAAATCGGTGTCCACGGGCGGAAGATTCAGTTCGCTGGCTGGGTCGGAAAGACCCGCGCCGCCCACAGTGGTATTGATCACAAACCGCAGCAATGCGTTGCCCGATTGCTTGATGTTGCCCTGCAGCAGGTAGTCCAAAGCCTGACCTGGCATTGTCAGGTTCTCGGCAAAATGGTTGAAGCTGGTCACCATCGGGTCGGGGACGATTTTCACATACCCTTTCGAGGCAGGGCGAAACAGAAACCGGTCGACGCCAAGGTTGAACTTGTGGATGCCCCGGTTGTTTCTTTCATACGGATCAAACACTTCACCCTGTGGTGCCCCTTCCGGGGGCCGGGTGGTGCAAGCGCTGAGAACTGCCATCAGGGACAGGACGATCAGGGGTTTAAGGCTGATTCTGCTCAACACGGTCTTTGCCACTCCAAACCGTTCGGTTGTTACCTGCCCGAACGCTCAATCAATACTGCCTGTGGCCGTTTTGTCCGGCCTAATCCGATGTCACATATCCGTTTCACCACCAATATGAAACAGATAGCGTTTAACCCGCCCGACGGGTCTAGGTAAAGTGACACAAGTTCAACAGTTCGGAATAAGAAAAGTTACGCCCACTTTTGGTGCGGATCACATCGCTGTTTTCTCACTTTCCGATCCCGGTCTTCCCGGTTAGCTTCGCCCCGACTCAAAATTGGGAGGAAACTTCATGAGCATCGCGGCTAAACTGGAAAGCCTGGGCGTCAACCTGCCGGACGCACCTGCGCCGGCTGCCAACTACGTGCCGTTCGTGCGCGTGGGAAACATCGTCTATGTTTCGGGCCAGATCTCGAAGGATGATGATCTGATCACCGGCAAGCTAGGGGATGACATGGAGGTGGAAGCGGGCGCTGCCGCGGCCAAGGTCTGTGCCATCAACCTGCTGGCGCAAGTCAAAGCAGCCTGCGGTGGCGACATCGAAAAGCTGGTCCGGGTTATCAAGCTGACCGGTTTCGTGAACTCGACTGCCGATTTCACCGCGCAACCGCAGGTGATCAACGGCGCATCGGATTTCCTGGTCGAAGCGCTGGGTGACGCGGGTCGCCACTCGCGCTCGGCCGTCAGCGCGGCGGCGTTGCCTTTGGGCGTCGCTGTCGAGATCGAAGGCATTTTCGAAGTTCAATGACGCCTTCGCTGCCTGACGCCTTCCTTCAAGTCCCGCTGGCGCATCGCGCGCTGCACGACAAAGAGGACAACCGCCCGGAAAACAGCCGGGCGGCCATTCGTGCCGCTGTCGAAGCCGGGTATGGGATCGAAATCGATCTGCAACGGACCTCAGACAACCGCGCAATGGTGTTTCATGACTACGACATGAAACGTCTGACCGGGCAGCCCGGACCGATCCAGCAGATCACGTCGGCCCAGGCTTCGGAAACGGCATTGCTGCACGCAGATGATGGCATCCCGACGTTGGATGAGGTGCTGGACATCGTGTCGGGCAAAGTGCCGCTGCTGATCGAATTCAAGGATCAGGATGGCACCATGGGCACATCCGTGGGTCCGTTGGAACAGGACGCGGTGCGCGCCTTGCAGGGCTATGAAGGGCCGGTTGCGCTGATGTCGTTCAACCCCAATTCCGTGGCCGAACTGGCGCGGCTGGCTCCGAATTTGCCGCGCGGTATCGTGACAGGATCGTACCAGCCTAAGGTCGAGCTGCTGCCTCAGAGCGTCTGTGACCATCTGCGCGACATCCCCGATTTCGACCGCGTCGGTGCCAGTTTCATCAGTCATGAGGTTGAGGATCTGGATCGCCCCCGTGTGGCCGAGCTGAAGGCGCGCGGCGTGCCGATCCTGTGCTGGACGGTGCGGTCGCCCGAACAAGAGGCAAAGGCGCGCGCAGTTGCCGATAATGTGACCTTCGAAGGGTATCTCGCCGCGCATTCGGGTTGATCCAACCCCACGTCGTCACAGATAAAGATCAGACGCGGAGGGCATATGGATCAGGCACAGATCGAAGTTCGGATACTGGGCTCGTTGTCGCAGATACCTGCGGCAGAGTGGGATAGTTGCGCCTGCCCGGAGGTTGCAGATGGCGGCCGTCCGTTTGACCCCTTCACGACCCATCGGTTTTTGTCGGCTCTGGAAAACAGCGGTTCAGTCGGGCGAGGCACCGGTTGGCAGCCTCAGTACCTGACGGCTTATCTGGACGGCATGCTGATCGCGGCGGCACCGATGTACGCAAAATCCCACAGCCAGGGCGAGTACATCTTTGACCACAACTGGGCGCATGCCTACGAAAACGCGGGCGGGCGGTATTATCCCAAGCTGCAGATCGCGGTACCGTTCACGCCCGCGACAGGTCGCAGGTTTCTGGTGCGACCAGGTTATGATGCGATTGGACTTTCTGCGCTGGTACAGGGGGCCGTACAACTGGCCGCCGACAATCAGGTGTCCTCGATCCACGCGACCTTTTGCACCGAAGAAGAGGCGCTGGCAGGAGAGCAAATGGGTCTGATGCTGCGCCATTCGCAGCAATTCCATTGGCTGAACGATGAATACACTGACTTTGACGGGTTTCTCGCGGCACTATCCTCGCGCAAACGCAAGAACATCCGCAAAGAGCGCGCGCAGGCCAACGATTTTGGTGGCGAAATCCGCACTCTGACGGGGGAAGACCTGCGCCCGGAACATTGGGACGCCTTCTGGCAGTTCTATCAGGATACCGGGTCACGAAAGTGGGGCATGCCTTATCTGACCCGTCAATTCTTTGATATTGCGCATGAAACCATGACAGATGATATGGCTCTGGTGCTGGCGGAACGGGATGGACACCCCATCGCGGGGGCGCTGAATTTTATCGGTCGCGAAACGCTTTATGGCCGGTACTGGGGCTGTGTCGAGCATCACGCCTGTCTGCATTTCGAACTGTGCTATTATAGGGCGATCGACTTTGCCATCGCGGACGGTCTGGCACGGGTCGAGGCTGGTGCGCAGGGCGAACACAAGCTGGCGCGCGGCTATCTGCCCACGCGCACGCATAGCTTGCATTGGGTCAGCGACCCGGGCTTTGCGGATGCGATCAAGAAATACCTGGACGCCGAGGCCAACGCAGTGGGAGAAGAGATCGAGATTCTGACGGACTATGGCCCGTTCAGAAAACCGAACCCGGAGGAACAGCAATGACGGAGTTACTGTCGACCGAGACGCGCGGCCCCCTTCTGGACCCGCTGTTCAAGAACGGCTGGACCATGGTCAAGGACCGGGACGCGTTGACGAAAACCTTTATTTTCGAGGATTTCGTTCATGCATTCGGTTGGATGACCCAAGTGGCGATCTTTGCCGAGAAATGGAACCACCATCCTGAATGGTCAAACGTTTACCGCACGGTCGAGGTGGTTCTGTCGACCCATGATGTGGGCGGGCTTTCTGCGCAGGACGCCAAGCTTGCGCGCAAGATGGACAGTCTCGTCTAACGGTCTCCTCTTGATCCCATTCCTCCTGCGAGGGTGGCGATTTCCCCAAGACGCCGGAATTCGGCGGGCGTGAGCGTGCCGTCGCTGACGTCAATGTCGCCGGGGATACGGGTTGTTCGGTTTCCAACCGACCTCACGCTGCGTGCTGATGGATTGATGTCCAGACAGCGGGTCTCATAGCAGGTCAGGCCCGAGATGCTGATCTGAATTCGGGCCTGTCCGTCCGGTCCGGTCACCACGGGCGCCTGTGGCGCGTCACAGGCGGCAAGAAATCCCAGAATGCCGAGGGTAAACCACTTTTTCATTCTACGCTCCTGTCTGTGCCGCCTGGGGCTGAGTTCAATCCAACTGGCCGTTTCCGTCCTGATCGGCCGATGAGAAATCAGCGTTCATTTGCGCGTTGTATTCAGCCCTGGAAATAAGATCGTCGTTGTTTTGGTCAACATTCTGGAACTGCTTAATGTCCAGAAAAGGTTTTGCCTCTTCCAGCCCGAGCGTTCCGTTCTTGTCTTCGTCCATTTCCTGAAAGGCATAGTCCGAAAACGCGTTGAACTCATCCTTGGACAGGAAACCATCATTGTTCGCATCAATGGCGTTCAGTTGCTTTTCGTGCAGTTCCCCTGCAGATTCCGCAGAAACTGCACTAGCCAACATAACGACGGCTGCCGTGAAAATTCCTAGTTTCATCGCAAATCTCCTTAGCACGCGTAACGCTGACCCGAGGCGCCGCCCGCTACGGCACCGGCCGCGGTCAGAATGTCCCGGCCCGAGCCACCGCCGAACTGATTGCCAATGACGCCGCCGACAAGCGCACCACCTAAAGTACCGCTGAGACAGGCAATTTCATGCTGTCGCGCCTGTTGCTGCTGGGGCGTTGGGGCCGGACCGCAAGCGGCCAAAGCGCCCGCTGAGCCCAGAACAAGTGTGATTACTTTCAGTTTCATCAACGAACTCCCTGATTTAATAGGGCAAGTATCGGCCCATCAGGGAGTTGCATCAAGTTAAATAGGATTCAAATGGCCCCGGCAGTTCCGGGGCCGATTGCCTCAGATGGAATCCAACAGACCTTCGCCGGCCGAAACCTCGCAGGCACCCGGGTTTTCTTCCAGGTTCAGTGCTGTGATCTTGCCGTCCTCAACCAGCATGGCATAGCGTTTCGACCGTGCGATCAGGCCCACGGGTGGGGCGTCGAAATCCATGCCAATAGCCTTGGTGAATTCGGATGCGGCATCGGCCAGCATGGTCAGACCAGCGCCGGTCGCGCCTGTCGCTTCTCCCCACGCGCCCATTACAAAGGGATCGTTGACGGAGACGCAGATGATCTCGTCCACGCCCTTGGCTTCGAATTGGTCCTTGGTGCGCATAAAGCTGGGCACATGGGCCGAATGGCAAGTCGGCGTGAATGCGCCAGGCACGGCGAAGATCACGACTTTGCGGCCCTTGGTCTTGTCTGAAATCCGAACCTCTTCGGGTCCTTCCGCCCCCATTTGGGTCAACGTTGCGTCGGGAAGCATATCACCTGTTGAAATCATCTTGTTCCTCCTGTCGATTGGATTTGCAGAGTCGGGCTCAGCCGCAATATAGGTGAGCGCGTGAATGAAACCACGGGTATTTGACGGGGCAGGAAGAAGATGAGCCATATTGTTGTGATCGGAGCCGGACAGGCGGGATCGTCGCTTGTTGCGCGGCTGCGCAAGGACGGGTTTGAAGGCGACATCACTTTGATCGGGGCCGAGCCGCATCTGCCCTATCAGCGCCCGCCGCTGTCCAAGGCCTATCTGCTGGGTGAGATGGAGCTTGAGCGTCTGTTCCTGCGTCCCGAGAGCTTTTACACCGACAACAACATCACGCTGCGTCTGGGACAGCGCGTGACCGCGATTGATCCTAAGGCTAAAACCGTATCGCTGGGCGATGAGGTGATTTCCTACGATGAACTTGCCCTGACCACTGGCTCAGACCCGCGCTACCTGCCAGCCGCTATCGGCGGGGAGCTGGAAGGCGTCCATGTCGTGCGCGATCTGACGCATATCGACGAGATGGAGCCCCGAGTGAAAGAGGGCGCCCGCGCCCTGATCGTTGGTGGCGGTTACATTGGGCTTGAGGCGGCTGCCGTTTGCGCCAAGCGCGGTGTCAAGGTTACTCTGGTTGAGATGGCCGATCGCATCCTGCAACGTGTCGCGGCGCCGGAAACCAGCGATTACTTCCGCGCTCTGCACAGCGAGTACGGTGCCGATATCCGCGAAGGGGTCGGGCTGGACCGTCTGGTGGGCCAAGATGGTAAGGTCACCGGAGCCATCCTGACCGACGGCACCGAGCTGGAGGTCGATTTCGTCGTGGTAGGCGTAGGCATTGCTCCGTCGACACAGCTGGCCGAGATGGCTGGGCTGGAGCTGGACAACGGGATCAAGACCGACGCCCACGGGCGCACGTCCGATCCGTCGATCTGGGCGGCTGGCGATTGTGCCTCATTCCCGCATAACGGCGGCCGTATCCGGTTGGAGAGCGTGCCGAATGCCATAGACCAGGCCGAGATCGTTGCGCAGAACATGCTGGGTGCCGCTAAGGACTACGTTGCGACGCCGTGGTTCTGGTCGGATCAGTATGACGTCAAATTGCAAATTGCGGGTCTAAATACCGGATATGATCGTGTAATCACCCGCAAGGGTGAGGGGCAAACGGTGTCGTACTGGTACTATAAAGGCGATCAGCTGATCGCCGTGGACGCGATGAACGACCCGCGCGCCTACATGATCGGCAAACGCCTGATCGAGGCCGGTAAAACCGCTGATCCCGCGATCGTGGCGGACCCGGAAGCGGATCTGAAACCGCTGCTCAAGGCGTGAGGATCATCGCCGGAGAGTTCCGGGGCCGCGCTCTGGCCTCGGTTGGCAAAGGCGACGCCGGGGCGCATCTGCGCCCCACCACGGACCGGGTCCGCGAGAGCCTGTTCAACGTTCTGAGCCACCAAATCGCTTTTGATGGCCTGCGTGTGCTGGATCTGTTCGCAGGAACAGGTGCGCTGGGGCTTGAGGCCCTCTCGCGCGGTGCGGCGCATGTCACCTTTGTCGACGACGGGCGTGTCGCACAGGGATTGATCCGCAAGAACATCGATCTGACGCGCAGCGCTGACCGCACGGACCTGATCCGTCGCGACGCGACACGCTTGGGCGAGAATACCCAAGCAGCCTATGATCTGATTTTTTTGGACCCACCCTACGGAAAGTCCCTGGGCCAGAAAGCCCTGACCAAGGCGATTGAAGGCGGATGGATAGCTGATGACGCGTTGGTTGTATGGGAAGAGAATGCACCTATGGTCGCGCCTGACGGCTTTACGACGCAAGATAACCGAAGGTTCGGCGACACGCATATCTCATTGATGTGGAACAGTGTTTCAGACTGAAACAGGGTGTCAAAAATGACGCTTGTCAGAAACTTGTCAACCCGTCCCCCCTCGGATACGCAACGCTATAACAGGCTGAGGTCCCAATGCACGATCTGGTGATTTTCGATTGCGACGGCGTTCTGGTCGATAGCGAGCCCCTGTCTAATCAGGTGATGATTGAAAGCCTCGCGCGCTATGGCCTGCCTCTGACGATGGGCGAGTGCATGGCGCTTTTTGTCGGAACGACCATGGCCAAGGCGCAGGAGATTGCCCAAGAAATGGGTGCAAATTTGCCCGATGCATGGATTGACGAGGTGTACCGGGAAACCTATGCCCGGTTGCGCGATGGCGTGCCCCTTGTTCCGGGTGCGCGTGAATTGCTGATGCATTTGGAGGCCAAAGCTATTCCGTACTGCGTGGCTTCGAACGGTCACATTGAGAAAATGCAGATCACGCTGGGCCAGAACGATCTGTGGGACCGATTCCAGGGCGCGATGTTCTCAGCCTATACCGTGGGCGTCGGCAAACCAGATCCCACGATGTTCCTGACCGCCGCGCGCCACTTCGGGGCCAAGTCGCCGGTCGTGATAGAAGACAGCGCCAGCGGAGCCACGGCAGCGATCCGCGCCGGTATGCGATGCCTAGGCTACGCAGCGCATGATGACGGGGCGCAACTTGCCGAAATCGGAGCTGAGGTCTTTTCCGATATGGCCGAGGTTCCGGCTCTTTTGGGAATCTGACCCGACCATGGTAAGCTCGGTCCATGGATCGCGCTTTAACCTCACCCCTCTGGACACTTTCGAAGGACGCCGAAGCCCGCACTGGGCCGGAACCTAAGCCGATGCGCGCGCCTGTCTTCATCCACGATGCAATCACACCGTGGGGGTCAGAGACATTGCTGTTGAAACTCCTGCGCGAGCAGGCCGCCGATCAGGACGAATAGGTCGGGTGGAACTTGCCGCCCGGGGACAGGGTAAAAATCTCGACCCCATCTGCCGTCACACCCACAGAGTGTTCAAACTGTGCTGACAGGGACTTGTCGCGCGTCACGGCGGTCCAGTCATCGGCCAGCGTTTTGGTTTCGGGACGGCCCAAATTCACCATCGGTTCGATGGTGAAGAACATACCCTCTTCCAGTACCGCACCCGTACCCGGACGGCCATAATGCAGAACATTTGGTGGCGCGTGGAACACCCGGCCCAGACCGTGGCCGCAGAAATCGCGCACGACGCTCATCCGGTGCGCCTCGACATAGGCCTGAATGGCGTGACCGATATCGCCGAAGGTGTTGCCCGGCTTGACCGCTTCGATTCCCTTGAACAGCGCATCATGGGTCACCTGGATCAGGCGCTCGGCCTTGCGGGGCAGTTTGCCCGCCACGTACATGCGCGAAGTATCGCCGAACCAGCCGTCAACGATGACCGTGACGTCGATATTCAGGATATCGCCGTCCTTCAGACGCTTGTCGCCGGGAATGCCGTGACAGACCACGTGATTCACACTGATGCAACTGGCGTGCTGATAGCCCTTGTAGCCAATCGTCGCCGATGTCGCGCCTGCATCCTCGACCATCTGCGTGATGAGCCCGTCAATCGCGCCGGTGGTCTGGCCGGGAAAGACATGGCTGGCAATATCGTCGAGTATCCGCGCGGCCAAGGCCCCTGCCGCGTGCATGCCGGCAAAGTCACCCTGTTCATAGATGCGGATGCCGTCCTTGGTCAGGCGGCCACGATGTTCTTTCATCGACGCTAAGCTCCAAATGTTTCGCGCAGCACTCCTTTTACGCTGCTTGCGCAGAAAGTACCAGAGGGTGTTGGGTCGCGGTTGCCATAACTGTGATTGCAGGCTGCGTATCGCAGGTGGACCCTCAAGGTAGAATGAACTAGCACAAGACAGATTTCATACGGTTGATTAAGAAAAAAGGGAGGCAGGCCAATGCAGAAAGCTGACCAGTTGAAGGCCGAAATTTCCGGCATTGCAGAACTGCTTCAATCCGGAAAGTACGAGAGGGCATTCAAACGGGCAACCAAGGCCGCAAAAAAGTGGCCGAAGGCCGCGGCCTTGCCTAGGTTGGCGGGCTTGTGTGCCGTGCAGCAGCAAAAGTTCAAGCTGGCTCAGACTTTTTTTGAGCGCGCCTGGCGCCTGGAGCCGGGCAACCCGGACCTGATCCAGAACTATGGGCTGAGTCTTGTTCAGGGTGGTGAGTCTGAGGCTGCCTTGCGGTTTATCGACAAAATCGAGGCAAAGGGCCCCTTGGCCCCTGGCCAGCAGCTGATCCGGGCGTTGGCCGCGCTGCGCGAACATCGGGCTGCTGAGGCCCTTGTCGCCATCGAGCAGGTCCTGGAGCACCAGCCCGAAAATCTGCAAGCCTATTGTTTGAAGGCGGATATTTTGGACGAAATGCAGCACTGGGACCGTGCGCTTGACGTTTTGACCGCGCTATCCAAACAGCATCCAAAGTTTCAATATGGGCAGCTGCGTCTGGCCAAGGCGCATGTCGGGCTGGGGCAACTGGATCATGCGCTGACCCACGGTCGTGCCGCGATTGAGCTGGATCCGGATAATGCCGAAACCCTGCAATTCATGGCGTCGCTTCCCAACCTGTCCGATCAGGAAAAAGGAGCGCTGAAAGCGCGTACGGCAAAGCTGATTGAGGCTGATCCGGCAAATCGCGAAGCAGCAGCCATGCTTCATTTCGCGGCCGCAAGTCTTGCGAAATCTGACAAAGATATCCCTCAAGAGATGCAGCATTTGAACCAGGCGCATAAATTGACGCGCAAAGGATTCGACGGGTGGGAAGATCGCAACGCCCAGCAGTGTCGAGCCATATTGTCGGCACCTGTGCCGGTTGAGGCTGCCCTGCACTCAGACGGACCGCGCCCCATATTTGTCATTGGTCTGCCCCGGTCCGGCACAACGTTGGTCGAGCGCATTTTGTCGTCGCATTCCGGTGTGCAGGGTCTGGGTGAGCTGCCGACCGTGCATCTCTGGGCCAGAAAAACAACGCCATCAAATTGGAGCGAAGCGCAGGCGCTGTCTGATTTCTACTTCCAAAGCCTGCCCGAGCTTGACGAAGGTATCATGGCTTTTGTCGACAAGGCACCGGGCAACTATGCCTATGTCGGTGCAATGGCGCAGGCCTTCCCCAACGCCGTCATTCTGAATGTCGAGCGCGACCCCAGAGACATCGCTCTTTCGATGTGGCGTGCGCAATTCGGCGCTGGAGGGTTGTATTTCACCCATGACCTGAAATGGATGGCGGCCGAGGCGAACCGGTATCAGCGCTACATGCGCCACTGGCGTGATGTTCTGCCCACCCGCGTTCATGACGTCCGCTATGAAATGCTGGTCAATAATTTGCAATCCACCGCCGAGGAACTGGCGCAGGTCTGCGATCTGACCTTCGAAGACGCCATGTTGTCCCCTGACAAATCCGAAAGCGCGATAAAAACGGCCAGTAACCTGCAGGCGCGACGGCCGGTGAACACATCCTCAATTGGTGGGTGGAAGGCTGTAGAGGGTCAGTTCGAGCCGTTTGTGAAGGCGCTGGATTCGAATTTGTGGCCAGAGGTGTCTGGCGGCAGTCTTAAGCTCACTTGAGCCAAATCGCAGCACGATGAGACCCTAATCAGCGGGTGTGCTACCTAGTGCCTTTGATTGCGGTCTGCACTGGGCGCACCCAAATGCATGGCGACTGGCTCTTATTGCAGGCGCGTTCCGACCCCGACCCCCTCTGGCGACATAAGGGTGTCATAGACCAACCGTTCGACACCCTTGGCTTGCGCTTCCTCAAATGCTGCCGCGTAAGCCGGGTCGATATCCGCAGCCAGTGCAAGCCGGTCGCAATCGGTGCGCTGCACCAGATACAGCATGATCGCCCGGTGCCCTTGTCCCACCATCGTCGCCAGCTCGCCCAGATGTTTGGTGCCGCGCGCTGTGACGCTGTCCGGGAACTCTGCCAGCCCGGGTTCGCGGGACAGGGTGACACTTTTGACCTCGACATAGGCGTCCGGCAGGCCGGGTTGGGTCAGCAGAAAGTCGATCCGGCTGTTTTCGCCGTATCTGACCTCGGGGCGGACGGTTTCATAGGCGGCGAGTTCGGGAATCTCTCCAGCCTCCAGCGCAGCGCGCAGGGCTTTGTTGGGGACCGACGTGTCAACTCCGGTGTAATGTCCATTCTCATGATCGACCAGCCGCCAGCCGTATTTCAGCTTCTTCTTCGGGTCATCATTGGGTTCCAGCCAGATCTTCTCGCCCGGTTCGGCAAGGCCCATCATTGAACCCGGATTGGCGCAATGGGCGGTCACCTCTTGCCCGTCCTCCAACCGGCAATCGGCCAGAAAGCGTTTGTAACGACGGATCAGGCGAGCGGGGATCAATGGGGTGGCAAATTTCATGCCACCCGAATTAGCGTGTGCGTGTCCGCAAGGGAAGAGTCAGACGAGGCCTGCCATCACGCCACCGTCCACGTCCCAAATGGCGCCGGTGACCCATGCGGTGCCGTCAGACAGAAGATGTGTGACCGTTTGCGCGACATCCTCAGGGCGGCCGACGCGGCCGATCGGGTGGAATGCGTCAAATGCATCGGTCAGGGTTTCTTCGATCTGGCCCGGTTCGATGAAGGTGCCATAGATGGGCGTTACCACCACCGCCGGAGAAACCGCATTCACGCGGATGCCGTGTTCCGCCAGCTCCATCGCAAGGTGCTGCGTTAGCGAATGAAGGCCCGCTTTGGCCATGGAATACGCCGAGGATGGCGTGGCCCGTACCGCCTGTTTCGCCCACATAGAGCCTATATTCACGATGCTGCCGCCACCATTGGCCTTCATGTTTTCGGCCACCGCTTGCGTGATGAAAAAGGTTGCGCGATTCAGGTCCATGTAGCTGTCATAGTCCTCGCCGGTATGTTCCAGAAACGGTTTTGGAGCGAATGTCCCAGCCGCATTGACCAGCCCATGGATGTGATCGCCGGTCGATTGGATCTGGGCAATCAACGCCTCGACGTCTGCTTTATCGCGCAGGTCAGCGCGGTGCGTGTCCGCGGCTACCCCTAGTTCCGCCTTTGCGGCGTCCAACTTCTCGGTGGATGAGCCGACCAGCGTGACGTGTCCTCCGCCCGCTACGATCTGGCGCGCCGTTGCCAGACCCATTCCGCTGGATCCGCCGATTATCAATGTTGTTAGCTGTGTCATGATCAGATTCCCTATCTACTGATAGGTAGAAATATTGGGCTGGCAAACGCCAGTTCAACCCCCTATCTAATGATAGGTAGAGAATTGAACCTGAACGCTTATGGCAAAATCAGAAAAACCACTGTCAGAAACCGCCAACCGAATTTTGGACGTGGCCGAGCGTATGGCGCGGCAGGGTGGATATTACGCCTTTAGTTTCCGCGATATCGCGGCGGAAATCGGCATAAAGTCTGCCAGTATTCATTACCATTTTCCAACCAAAGAAGCGTTGGGCGAAGCACTGGTGACCCGGTACACGGATCGGTTTCTGGGTGCGTTGGGCAGGTTGGATGAGGCGACGCCGACGGAGTCCTTGGAGCAATACGTGGCGGCCTACAGACGAGCATTGATAGAACAGGATTTGATGTGCCTGTGTGGAATGTTCGGTGCTGAAGTCGCCAGACTGCCCGACCCAGTGGCCAGACGTACGCGTGAGTTCTTCGAACGCAATCTGGTGTGGCTCGAAACGGTGTTCCGGGCCGCCGGTGCTAAAAACCCCCAGGCGCGGGCAGGTGAAACCATTGCCCGGCTTGAAGGGGCGATGATTCTGGCGCGGTCGATGAACGATATGGACCTGTTCCATCGCGTCACGGATGATTTGCCAGCCGAAGCCCTGCGCGATTAACAAACGGGCCTTGCGAGGCCCGGCAGGAACGATATCTTGCGGCCTGTGCCATAGCAGGAAAGGACAGGTCATGCCGAACCCAACCGCAGCGATGCTTGTGATCGGGGATGAAATCCTGTCGGGCCGCACCCGGGATGCAAATATGCACTACCTGGCGCAGGAACTGACCAAGCAGGGGATCGACCTGAAAGAAGTTCGCATGGTCAGCGACGACGCCTCGGCCATCGAAGAAGCGGTCCGCGCGTTGTCCGAAAGTTTTGACCATGTTTTTACCAGCGGCGGCATTGGCCCGACACATGACGACATCACGGCTGACTGCATTGCTCGGGCTTTTGGAGCGGCGATCGACGTGAGGGACGATGCTCGTGCTTTGCTGGAACGGCATTACGAGAATTCAGGGCTGGAGTTGAACTCCGCGCGCCTGCGTATGGCGCGCATCCCGGACGGCGCGACGCTGATAGAAAACCCAGTCTCGACCGCGCCCGGCTTCTCGCTGGAGAATGTGCATGTGATGGCGGGAATCCCGACGATCTTTCAGGCCATGGTGGCAAGTGTTCTACCTCGACTGACCGGCGGCGATCCGCTGTTGTCGCAAACGCTGCGGGTCAACAGAGGCGAGGGGGATATTGCATCGATCCTGTCTACTTTGGCTGATGATTTTCCCGATCTTGCCGTCGGAAGTTACCCGTTCCAGGTGAATGGTGTTTTCGGCTCTAACGTGGTGGTTCGGGGGACGGACGGGTCAAAGGTCGACGCGGCCACAACCCGGTTGGCGAAAGAGCTGGAGCTTTGAGCCCGAACTGGCCCGACATCGTCGACGGGACCTGGCCAGCTGCCCGATATGAAACGCTGGGTCCGTTCCGGCTGCGGCAAGGGTTGGGCGGCGGTTCGCGCGTTTCTGCGGCCAATGCGCTGGGACCAGCGACCGAAGCGCAGCTCAGGGCTGCTGAAGAAGCAATGCGCGCCATGGGTCAGCGACCCATAATCTGCCTTCGTCCCAAAGACGAAATGCTGGATCAACAGCTAGCGGATCGAGGATATGACATTCTGGATCCGGTCAACATTTATGAATGCCCGGTGCAACGTCTGACCGACACGCCGATCCCCAGGGTCACAGCCTTCACGATCTGGAGCCCGCTGGCCATCATGAAGGAGATTTGGGCACAGGGTGGTATCGGGCCGGAACGACTGGCTGTCATGGATCGTGCCCAAGGGCCGAAAACGGGGATCTTGCTGCGCCGGTCTGATCAGCCAGCCGGAACAGGGTTTGTCGCTATTCATGACAAGGTCGCGATGGTGCACGCGCTGGAAATTCTACCGGAACATCGTCGTCAGGGGCTTGGCCAATGGGCTATGCGGGCGGCGGCTTTTTGGGCGCAGGATAATGGCGCTGAAACACTCAGCGTGATTTGTACCAAAGCCAATGACGGGGCAAATGGTCTCTACCACGCGCTCGGGATGGCGATCACCGGGGAATACCATTATCGTCAGCTTGTCCAAGGAGATAGCCCGCTGTGACCGACCAAACCCTTCCCACCGCACTGGTCCTGCCGATGGTGGACCCGCTGCCGCCCGAGACGCAGAAGTACTTTGATATCTGTGTCGAGAAATTGGGTTTTGTGCCCAATGTTCTGAAGGCTTATGCCTTCGATATCGACAAACTGAACGCTTTTACCGCCACGTATAATGACCTGATGCTGGGTGACAGCGGATTGTCCAAGCTGGAACGCGAAATGATTGCCGTGGTCGTCTCTGCGATCAACAAGTGCTTTTATTGTCTCGTGGCTCACGGCGCTGCTGTTCGGCAATTGTCGGGCAATCCGCAACTGGGTGAGATGCTGGTGATGAACTACCGCGTGGCCCCACTGGACGACCGTCAGCGCGCCATGCTGGACTTTGCCGCCAAAATGACCACTGCCAGTACCGAGATCGAAGAGCCCGACCGCCAGCGCCTGCGGGATGTGGGTTTCAGCGACCGGGATATTTGGGACATCGCCAATGTCACCGGCTTTTTCAACATGTCGAACCGGGTGGCCAGCGCGACGGCTATGGCTCCGAACGACGAATACCACGCACAGGCCCGATGATCCGAACCGCTGCCCTTTGTCTGTTGTTGCTGGCCGGTCAGGCCGTTGCGCAGAACCTGACCATGCCTTCCGGGGCACGGCTTGTCAGCGACCGCACGAGCGCATTGGACAGTTACGAACTGCCTATTGGTCCC
Organism: Ruegeria sp. Ofav3-42; assembly: GCF_022347725.1. Taxonomy (GTDB): domain Bacteria; phylum Pseudomonadota; class Alphaproteobacteria; order Rhodobacterales; family Rhodobacteraceae; genus Ruegeria. Next base: position 103,437 of record NZ_JAKRGB010000010.1, on the reverse strand, counting down.
TTTGCCGACGGGGCCGTTCCCGCGCGCGAGGTTGAGGGAAAGGTAGAGCGGTTCACATGGCGCCTTCAGTCCGGGTCCAGCACAACGCTCCAGTTGCTGGCCCCGTTGCGCGACCAGATTGCCGCCCAGGGGTATGAAATCCTGCTCGATTGCCAGGCCAGTGTCTGTGGTGGTTTTGACTTCCGTTTTGGTACCGAAGTGGTGCCCACGCCGGATATGTATGTTGCCATTCAGGATTACCGGTTTTTGTCAGCCGCCGAAGGGGACGCCGTGGTCAGCCTGTTGGTCAGCCGCAATCCACCCGACGGGTACGTGCAGATGATCCGGGTGACTCCGGTTGGGGTAACGGCCCCGCCGCCTCTGGTGATCGAGGAAACAGTCAATCCGTCGGGTAGCTTGCTGGCCGGTCTCGAACAGAACGGCCATGTGATTCTGGATGACCTGCATTTCCGCACCGGAGAGATCACCTTGGGCGAGGGGCCATTCTCCTCGCTGGAATTGATTGCAGAGTTCCTGGCCAAAAACCCCGATACTCGATTGGCGCTTGTGGGGCATACGGACGACACCGGCGCGCTGGAGGCCAATATCTCGGTCAGCACTGGCCGCGCACAGACCGTGCGTGTTCGATTGATCGAAAAACATGGGGTCGCAGCGGATCGGATTGAGGCTCGGGGGATCGGGTATCTGGCCCCTCTGACCTCGAATGCGACGCCAGAGGGACGCGACCTGAACCGCCGTGTCGAAGCCGTTTTGTTGGTAAACTGACTTCTGTACATTAGATCACCTAGAGATCTGACTACGAACACAGGAGCTTCTCATGCCGGACCAGACGCACGCCCCTCAGGCGTTGATCATCGGGGCAGGGGCGGGTTTATCAGCTTCGTTTGCGCGGGCATTGGCAAAGGATGGGTTCAACCTGCATCTGGCCGCGCGCAATCTTTCGAATCTGGGCCAATTGGCGGCCGAAACCGGAGCGGAGTTGCATCAGTTGGACGGCACCAACGCCGAAGCCGTGGCCGCGCTGGTAGCCGGTCTACCGGGTGAGCTGCGCGTCGCTTGCTACAACCCTTCTGCGCGCCAGCGGGGGCCGATCACCGAACTTGATCCGGAAACCGTGCGAAAGGCGGTCGAAGTGACCTCCCACGGCGCTTTCCTGCTGGGACAGGCTGCTGCCCGTCGGATGCTGGCGCAAGAGATGCGGGATAACCGCCGTGGCACCATCCTGTTCACTGGTGCGTCGGCAGGGGTCAAAGGGTTTCCGATGTCGGCCCCCTTTGCCATGGGCAAGTTCGCCCAGCGTGGTCTGGCGCAATCCATGGCGCGTGAGCTTCATCCCAAGGGCATTCATGTCGCGTGGATCAATATCGATGGCGGTATCCGCAATGCATCGCGCCCTGAACGGGTTGAGGCCGAGGACAACCCCGACAGTATGCTGAACCCCGACGCCATCGCACGGGAATACATGCACCTGATCCATCAGGACCGCTCGACATGGAGCGATGAGCTAACCCTGCGGCCATGGGTCGAACGGTTCTGAACGTTCCCGGCATAACCGGCCGCAAAAAAAAGACCCGCGCTATTTGGCGCGGGCCGTTCCAGTTCACCGAGGTTAATTCACCAATCCATCGGGCCTTTCTCGTGAAAGGCATCGACAAGAAAATCTATGAATGCCCGAACCTTGGGCTGAGTAAAGCGCCCGGGTGGGTAAACGGCGTAGACGCCCTGCACCTCATCGGGCAGCGATGGCATCGCGTCCAGAACCAATCCGGATTTCAGTGCGTCTGCGTACAGGTAGCTGGGCAGATACGCGATCCCCAACCCGGAAATGGCAGCGTTCAACAGCGACTGGCCGTCATTGACGCTCAGCCAGCCAGCGGTGCGCACCTGCCGTTTTTCACCCGACGGCGCGGTCAGTTTCCACACATTGCCAGATGACTGGCTGGAGTAATGCAGCAGCTTGTGTTCGTTCAGATCGTCGATTTTCTGCGGGCGTCCGAATTTCTCGACATAGCTGGGTGCCGCAACCATCCGCTTGACGGTTTCCGTTAGCTTGCGAGCGCGCAGGGTGCTGTCTTCCAACTCACCAATCCGCACGGCTACGTCAAACCCTTCGGAAATCAGTTCGACATAGCGGTTGTTCAAAACCATGTTCACGGTGATATCCGGATAGGCTGCAAGAAACTCGGACAAGACCGGGGACAGATGATTTACACCGAAATCCGTGGCCACGCTGATCCGAAGCAGACCCGAGGGGGCGGACTGCATCGAAGTAACAAGCGCATCGGCCTCACCTGCGTCATTCAAAACACGGCGCGCGCGGTCATAGTACGCCAGACCAATCTCGGTCGGTGATACACGCCGGGTCGTTCGGTTCAGCAGCCTTGCGCCCAATCGGGCCTCAAGGCTGGAAACATGCTTTGACACGGCCGATTTGGAGATGCCCATTTTTTTGGCCGCATCGGTGAAGCCACCCTGGTCCACCACATTGGCAAAGGCTTCCATTTCGGTCAGTCGATCCATTCTAGTACCCCAGGAATTCTGTTCTTTGGCTAACTGTGGCCTCCAATCTGGGCGGAAACTAGGCAGACATTGGATAATATCGGGGATTTAAATCGGATCGTTTGCAGATGGGAAACGCAGAAACGATGGTTTCCGAGTTGGCCACAAAGCCTGTAACTCAAGGATTTTAGGCGAAGTTGGCGGAATATGTTAACATGAGAATGGCAAATTTGTGTCCACGGAGGAGAACATGAAAGCCATTTTAGCCATCGCAGCTCTGTACCTGTCCGCATCCCTTGCATTGGCCGGGGGTGAAACTCCCTCGAACCCGGATGCGAAGGTCTATTTCGCAAACCTGTCGGACGGTGACACGGTTCAGTCACCGGTAACTGTGGTTTTTGGTCTGAGTGGTATGGGGGTGGCGCCCGCCGGGACCGAGGCCGAAAACACTGGTCACCATCACCTGCTTGTCGACCGCCCACCGTTGGGTGAGGGTGAAGACGGTGCGGATGAACTGGCCTATGGTCTGCCCTCGGACGATAACCATTTGCATTTCGGTGGCGGTCAGACGGAGGTGACGCTGGAGCTTGCTCCGGGTGAACACACACTGCAGCTGGTTCTGGGCGATGCCGGTCACGTGCCGCACGCCACGCCGATTGTGTCCGAAGTGATTACGATCACGGTCGAATAGGCTGTGCGCCCAGTCCGCCGACCTGTCTACGCGGCGACGGGCAGCAGGAAGACTCCGCGCGCCAGCGCCGAATTCAGCCGTTCTTTCGAATACCATTGGTTGAGTACAGTCTTGGCCATCAGATCTGGGTTTTCTCGCGTGAAAGCCTCAAAGCCCTTGGTTTGAGTATTGGCAAGACGCTCAGCGATCAGGCTCATGAACGCGTAAGTGATCGTCAGGTTGAACTTATCCGGAGCGCCCGCCTTGGCCGCAAGCGTGCGAATGCCTTTGGCATAGATCGTGGCAGCATCAATGAAATCATATTTGCGAAGCAGGTCGTAAGCGACCTGCACATGTTCGGCATGCCCGAAGGTCGTGTTGTCGATGGCGTGTGCCTCAAACGCGCTGGTGATATCGGCGCTCATTCTCCGTCCTCCTTGAAACGGTGACTGTCCTCGGCTGTCCAGTCGAGGTCGTAGACACTTTTGAGTTGTTTGATTTTCTCCAGCGTTTCCTCGGAAAACGCCGGCTTGTTTTCAAAGCTATGCAGGGCGATGCCCTCGATCAGATCGCCAAGGGTCATGTCCAGCGACTCTGCCAGTCCTTTGAGAACTTTCAGCAGGCGCTTTTCGATTCGAATTCCCGTCTGGGTGCGTTCTATTTTCTGATTCATGACGTACATATGTATATTGGTAACTACAGAGTCAAGCAGCACAGAAAAAAAGCCGCCTCTTTCGAGACGGCTTTCTTAAGTGTGAATGTGACACTGTTTTAGAATGAAGCAGCCAAACGCGTGCCCTGATTGATCGCGCGCTTGGCGTCCAGTTCGGCGGCGACATCCGCACCGCCGATCACGTGCGGGGTGATGCCTCGTTCGATCAACGCATCCGCAAGGCTGCGTTCGGACACTTGGCCGGAACATAGAACGATTGTGTCCGCCGCGACTACGGTGGGGTCGGCACGTTCATCGCCAAAGCTGATATGCAAGCCGTCATCGTCTATGTGTTCGTAATTCACGCCGCCCACAAAGTTGACGTCTTTCATCTTAAGGGTGGCGCGGTGAATCCAGCCAGTGGTCTTGCCCAGACCTTTGCCATGGGCCTGCTTTTTGCGCTGCAGCAAGGTGACGTCACGCGCAGGTGCCGCGGGCTGTGGACCTTCTGGCGCGAGGCCCGAGCGGTGTTCAGCCGGGTCGGTCACGCCCCATTCCTTCATCCATGCGGGCAGGTCGGTTGTGACGCTGTGGCCATCTTCCAGCAGGAACTCTGACACGTCAAACCCGATGCCGCCTGCGCCGATCACCGCTACGGATTTGCCGACTTCGGCCTTGTCGCGCAGCACGTCAATATAGCTGATGACGTTGTCCCGATCTTGCCCGGGAATCCGCGGGTCGCGCGGCGTGACACCGGTGGCGATCACTACCTCGTCAAAGCCGCTCAGGTCGTCAGCGCTGATCTCGCGGTTGAGTTCAACTTTGACGCCCAGATCGGCTATCATGGTGCGATACCAGTCGACCAGCCCCCAGAACTCTTCCTTGCCCGGCACCTGCTTGGCCATGTTCAGCTGACCGCCAATCTCCGAGGCGCGGTCGAACAGGGTCACGTCATGACCACGCTGGGCAGCGGTCATCGCTGTAGACAATCCCGCCGGGCCTGCACCGACGATGGCAACGGTTTTGGGCGTGTCGGCCACGCCGATTTCCAGTTCGGTCTCATGGCAGGCGCGCGGGTTCACAAGGCACGACGTCAGTTTGCCGTTGAACGTGTGGTCCAGGCAGGCCTGGTTGCATGCAATACACGGCGCAATCTTGGCCGCTTCACCTACAATCGCCTTGTTCACAAAATCCGCATCAGCCAGCATCGGCCGTGCCAGAGACACCATATCCGCGCAGCCAGTCGACAGGACCTCTTCGGCGACCTCGGGCGTGTTGATCCGGTTCGAGGTGATGACCGGAATCGACACCTTGCCCATCAACTTTTTTGTCACCCAGGCAAACGCAGCGCGGGGAACACTGGTGGCAATGGTCGGAATTCGCGCCTCGTGCCAGCCGATACCGGTGTTGATGATCGTGGCACCTGCTTCTTCGATGCGCTGGGCCAGTTCAACGACCTCTTCATGGGTCGAGCCATTGGGGATAAGGTCAATCATCGACAGGCGGTAGATGATGATGAAGTCGGTGCCCACGGTCTCGCGCGTGCGGCGCACCACCTCGATGGGCAGGCGCATGCGGTTCTCGTAAGACCCGCCCCAACGGTCGGTGCGCTTGTTGGTGTGGGTCACCAGAAACTGGTTCAGGAAATACCCCTCAGACCCCATGATCTCGACCCCGTCATAGCCCGCCTTCTGGGCCAGAACGGCGGCGTTCACGATGTCGGCGATCTGTTTCTCTATGCCTTCCTCGTCCAGCTCATTCGGCGGGAAGGGTGAGATCGGGGATTTCACCGGGCTGGGGGCCACGCATTTCGGACCGTAAGCATAACGGCCTGCGTGAAGGATCTGCATCGCGATCTTGCCGCCTGCTTCATGCACGCGCTGCGTCACGATGGAATGGTTCGCCACTTCTTTGTCGTTGGTCATCATGGACGCGCCGGGCAAAACCGAGCCTTCAAGGTTCGGGCCAATTCCGCCCGTCACCATCAGGGCGACACCACCGCGGGCGCGGTCGGCATAGAATTCGGCCACGCGGTTCCAGTCGCCGGTTTCTTCTAGCCCTGTGTGCATCGACCCCATCAGGACGCGGTTCTTCAAAGTGGTAAAGCCCAGATCCAGCGGGGCCAGCATGTTTGGGTACGCAGTCATGGCGAACTCTCCCTCCCGATTTCTCGACGCTAGATTGACGTTCGCGTCAACGTTGTCACGCGAAACCTAACGTCAAACCCTTTGCTGGGGCCTTGGGGCTTGATACAGACGTCTCAAAGCACATTCATGAGGCCGCGCATGACTCCCGAAGAAATCGCCAAACTGCCCTATCGTCCCTGCGTGGGACTTATGCTGATGAACGCCGATGGCAAGATTTTCGTTGGCCAGCGCAATGACCGCCACAAAGAGGCCTGGCAAATGCCTCAGGGCGGCGTCGACAAAGGCGAAGACCCGCGCGACGCGGCGCTGCGTGAATTGTGGGAGGAAACGGGGGTTACATCCGACCTTGTCGAGATCGTAGCCGAGACCGACGGCTGGCTGCCTTATGATCTGCCGCATGACATCGTGCCCAAAATCTGGAAGGGCCGCTATCGCGGGCAGGAACAGAAATGGTTTTTGCTACGATATACGGGCCGGGACGACCAGATCGACATCCAGACAGAGCATCCGGAATTCACTCAATGGAAATGGCAGGACCCCGGTAAGCTGATCGAAGAGATCGTGCCGTTCAAACGTGAGGTTTACCAGCAAGTGGTTGCCGCCTTTGCCGATCACCTGTCATAAGACAGCATGCAAATCGAAGACATCTGGCCCAAGTACCGCGCACGCCTGAAGGCGTTTCTGCATTCGCGTGTGTCCAACGCGGCAGATGTGGATGATCTGCTGCAAGAGATATCGGTCAAAGTTTTCACCGGTCTGCCGAATTTGAAGGACCCGGCAAAACTGCAGCCGTGGTTGTTTCAAACAGCCGACCGCACGATCATCGACTATTACCGGAAATCCGGCCGTGCCGAGGCGCACCCTGATGACCTTTGGTATCACCGCGATGATCCGGAAACGCGGCAGGATCTGGAGGGCTGTGTCGAACCCTTCATTCGGGGTTTGCCGCAGGAAACTGCAGATATGCTAATGGCGATCGACATCAATGGCATGTCCCAGCAGGATTACGCGGCGGCGCAGGGGCTGGCGTATTCAACTCTGAAATCCCGCGTTCAGAAGGGCCGGGCAGAATTGCGAAAAGCGTTCGAAGATTGCTGCAATATCTCGATGGATGTGCGGGGCAATATCTCGGACATTCAGGAAAAACCGAAATCCTGCAAAAAATGTTGATCTGATCGTCGTCTTTTTGGCGCGGGCTTCGTCTGACAGATGAAACCAGCAAAAGGAAAGACAAATGATCCGTATCATCAGTTTCAAAATCTGCCCATTCGTTCAGCGCGTCACCGCGTTGTTGGAAGCGAAGCAGGTGCCTTATCAGATCGACTATATCAGCCTTAGCGACAAACCAGATTGGTTTCTGGAGCTGTCGCCGACAGGTCAGGTGCCGGTTCTGGTGACCGAAGGCGGTACTGCGTTGTTCGAGTCGGACGCGATTGCTGAATACCTCGACGAAGTGGCTGCCCCCCTGCAGCCCGACCTGACGCCCGAACAGCGCGCCCTGAACCGCGCGTGGAGCTATCAGGCAAGCAAACATTACCTGGTCCAGTGCAGCGCGATGCAAAGCGCGGATCAGGCGATCTACAGTGATCGCACGACCAAGCTGAACGCCTCGTTTGCGAAAGCTGAAAAGCAGTTGGGCGACGGACCCTTTTTTGCGGGTGAGGCGCTGGGCAATGTCGATATGGCGTGGTTGCCCTTGCTGCATCGCGCTGCAATCGTGGCTGATCACAGTGGGCACGATATGTTGGCAGCCTATCCGAAGGTGAAAGCTTGGCAGCAGGCTTTGCTGGCGACAGGCATCCCGCAGAAAACTGTGTCCGAGGATTTTGTCGCCCGGTTCGCCGATTTCTATTTGGTCGAGCGGACGTGGTTGGGTCGGGGCGCGAACCTGAATGAAGCGCCTGCAAGCGCTCCGTTGAAACAATCCGGTGGGTGCTGCGGCTGATTCACTCACCAAGCCGCACGTTGGCGTGAGGGGGCGTGGCCGCATCTGATCGACCTGTCTAGCTTGGCGGGTATGAAGGACACAGCCCCAGCTCTCACTTCCATAAAGCCCGCCGGACGCAAGTTCACGGGTACCGACCGCCGCGCTCCGTTACGTGGCGGTTTGCAAGGATGTGGGGAATATGGCGCCGGCCAGACCGCAGGCCGGTTCTATCCCATCGCTTGCGTCGCGCTTGAGGTCACCCAGCGCTGCAATCTGGATTGCACGCTGTGTTACCTCTCGGACCGGGCCGAGATGACGTATGATCCGCCGCTTTCGGTTTTGTTCGCGCGGATTGCCACGATCCAAAGCCACTACGGCCCCGGTGTTTCGGTCCAGTTGACAGGCGGAGATCCGACACTGCGCAAAGTCGAGGATCTTGAAGCGCTCTGCCGCGAGATCAAGCGCTTGGGCATGCGGTCCTGCCTGATGACCAACGGTATTCGCGCCAGCCGGGCCTTTCTGACGCGGCTCGCAGCAGCCGGATTGGATGATGTGGCCTTTCACGTCGATCTGACTCAGGAACGCAAAGGGTTCGCCAGCGAAGCCGAGCTGAACACCGTGCGTTGTGCTTATATCCGCCGCACACGCGGGCTGGGCCTGCGGGTTCTGTTCAACACAACGGTCTTTGGTGGCAATTTCGACGAACTCCCATCGCTGGCGCGGTTTCTGCGTGACCGCCCTGAGGTTGCCTTTGTTTCGTTCCAGATGCAGGCCGATACCGGGCGGGGAGTGCTGCGCGAACGGCCCGACGCGATCACACAAGACAGCGTGATGCGCGCGGTCGAGGCCGGGTATGAAACGCCCCTGCATTTCGACACCGCAGCCGTCGGGCATTCGAAATGCAACCGTTATGCCAGTGTGGTCACTGCCGGAGGACGCGCGGTTTCACTTTTGTCAGCCCGGCGTCTAGCTCATCAGGTGATAGCCGCGCTGGAACAGGCGGATCGGACGGCAGACGGCCATATCGATATCCGTGATGGGGTGCGGCGCATGGCGTTACGCCATCCACTCGTGGCTGCGCGGGCTGGATTGCATCTGCTTGGTTGTGTTCTGCGTCTGGGGCGCGGCCTTTTACGCGGACCGGTCCGTCGACAATCCGTGTTCATCCATAACTTCATGGCCGCGGATGCGCTGGAAGAAGATCGCTGCGCCTCCTGCGTGTTCATGGTTGCCACGGCAAACGGCCCACTTTCTATGTGTGCCCACAATGCGCAACGCGACCTGCATCTGGCGGCACCCGATCAGATCGACGGCCCGTTTGGTCCAAGCTGGTGGAACGCCGCCGCGCCACGCCTGTCAGGAACCCCCGATCTGCCGGATCTAAGCGATCCCGCTTTGGCACCTCTCAAACGGCTCAAAGGTCAGATGCGTGCGTTGCGCCGGAACCGAAAGGACGTGTCATGAGAAACCTTCTGTTACTTCTGCTATTTCCGATACTGGCGGCCTGCGCCAGCGTGGAACGGTTGGCCCTGCCTGCGCCCGAGGCCCTTCCGGGGCAGACCCTGACCCGCTTCGCGACACCTCCCGGAGAGAAAGTTGATCACCGGGATTGGGACAACTTTCTGAACCGCTACGTCAGCACGGATGCGCAAGGCGTGAATCGGCTGGCGTATGGGCAAGTGACACAGGCGGATCAGGCGCGTCTGAAAGAGTATCTGGCCGACTTACAGGCCGTTGACCCTGCGCAGCTAACCCGTAACCAGCAACTTGCTTACTGGATCAATCTGTATAATGCGTTGACGGTTGATGTGGTGCTCGACAACTACCCCGTTGCCTCGATCCGAGACATCAAGGATGGACCGCTGTCGATTGGGCCGTGGAACCGTCCTTTGGCACAGGTTAGCGGGGAAACCCTGACCCTGAATGACATCGAACACCGCATCATCCGGCCTACATTCAACGAACCGCGTATCCACTATGCGCTGAACTGTGCCGCTGTGGGCTGCCCCAACCTGATGAACCGTGCCTGGCGGGCGGAGACATTGGAGCGGGACTTTGCCGCTGCTGAACACGACTATGTAAACGACCCGCGCGGAGTATGGTTCGACAACCGCGACGGGCTAATCCTGTCGAAAATCTACATCTGGTTCCGCGAGGACTTCGGTCCGAATGAAAAGGCGATTCTGGCCTACATCGAAACGGTGGCGGAACCCGAGCTGCGCGCCCGTCTGCAGCAGACGCCGCGTGTCAAAGCATACCAGTACGACTGGGCGCTGAACGACGCGGCGGCTGGATCGTAGCTGGCGGTTACAGCAGCCCTTCGGCGCGCAGCAGTTCCTGCATGTTTGCCTCGGGGCGGGGGCCGATATGGCTGATGACTTCGCGGGCGCAGACATTACCGATCCGCGCACAGGTCTCATAATCGCGGCCTGTCGCCATTCCAAACAGGAATCCGGCCGCGAATTGATCGCCTGCACCGGTCGCATCCACGGGCACCACTTTTTCCACCGGCACGTCGATGCGCTTGCCTTCGTTCAGAACCGTAACTCCGTCGCCCGAACGTGTGCACACGACAAGAGGGCAGATCGCGGCGGTTTTGGCCAGCGCTTCTTCCAGATCGTCAGTTTCGAACAGCGATTTGATCTCGGCCTCGTTGCCGATGACGAAATCCAGCTCGTTCTCAATCAGCAGCAGGAAGTCGACCCGGTGGCGCTCCACGCAGAACGGATCGGAAATGGCGATGCCCGCCTTGCCGCCGCCCTTGTGGCAGTTGCGTGCGGCCTCAAGAAACGCCGCCTTGCCCTTTTCCTTGTCGAACAGATAACCCTCGAGGAACATGATCTGGCTGTTGCCCGCGACATCGCTGGACACGTCTTCGGACGACAGTTCCGAGGAAATCCCCAGATAAGTATTCATCGACCGCTCACCATCGGGCGAAACAAAGATCATCGAGCGCGAGGTCGGCAATTCACCGCCCGGTACGGGTGGGTTCACGAAGTCGACGCCATCTTCGTTCATCGCATCCGCGTAGAAACGCCCCAGAGCGTCGTCATGCACGCGCCCGATAAACGCTGAGTCCAGTCCCAAAGCACCTGCGCCGGCAATCGTATTGGCAACCGATCCGCCCGGTGTCTGTACCCGGCCTTCCATCGAGGCATACAGCACCTCACCGCGCTCCTGCTCGATCAGCTGCATGATGCCCTTCTCGATGCCCATCAGTTCCAGAAAACTGTCATCAGCTTGGGAAATCACGTCTACAACAGCATTCCCGATGCCGGTCAGTTGGTACGTTTTCATAAGTTCTTGTCCTCAAATTCGCAGAGATCGCGGATGATACAGGTTGGGCACATCGGTTTGCGTGCCTTGCAGTGATAGCGGCCGTGCAGGATCAGCCAGTGATGCGCATGCAGCTGAAAATCAACTGGGATATTGTCCTCGATGGCGCGCTCGACAGCGTCGACGTTTTTGCCGGGGCAGATACCAGAGCGGTTGCCGACGCGGAAGATATGGGTGTCCACGGCTTGCGCCGGATAACGCCACCACATGTTCAGCACCACGTTGGCGGTCTTGCGACCCACACCCGGCAGCGATTGCAGCGCAGCGCGGGAATTGGGCACTTCACCGTCATACTCTTCGACCAAAATCCGGCTGAGCTTGATGACGTTCTTGGCCTTTTGCCGGAACAGGCCGATGGTCTTGATATGCTCGATCAGGCCCTCTTCGCCCAGATCCAGCATCTTTTGCGGCGTGTCGGCGATTTTGAACAGCGCGCGCGTGGCCTTGTTTACCCCGGCGTCGGTGGCCTGCGCAGACAGCGCCACGGCCACGACCAGAGTATAGACGTTCACGTGATCCAGCTCGCCTTTGGGCTCTGGGTCGGCGTCCTGAAAACGCGTGAAGATCTCGCGGATCGTGTGATAATCAAGTTGTTTTGCCATCCGCGCCTTAATGCCGGTCGGGGCGCGTTGATACAAGTCCAAAGCCAATGCGCAAGTTCCGGGTCGCGGGGCCGTGGCCTGCGCGCTATGGTTTGGACAAGACAAAGAGGTGAGAACCATGAACGTCCAGACCCCGGAAAGCGGATACCATTACAACGTCATGCGCCGTGCGATCAACCTGATTGATCAGGGCGGCGAAACCCTCAGTCTCGACGAGTTGGCGCGCCAGATGGACATGAGCCCCGCGCATTTCCAGCGCCTGTTCTCGCGCTGGACCGGGGTGTCACCAAAACGCTATCAGCAATATCTGACCCTGGGCCACGCCAAGGCGCTGCTGCGCGAGCGATTCACAACGCTTGAGACGGCGCACAATGTCGGCTTGTCCGGCAGCGGCCGCCTGCATGATCTGTTCCTGAAATGGGAATCCATGAGCCCCGGCGAATACGCCCGCAAGGGCGATGGCCTTACGATCTATTGGGGCTGGTTCGAATGCCCGTTTGGTCCTGCACTGGTCATGGGCACTGAAAAAGGCATCTGTGGCATGGCTTTTGGGGCCGAAACCGGTGAAGAGGCTGCATTGAAGGACATGATCTCGCGCTGGCCCATGGCGGAATTCGTAGAAGACCCGATGCGCCTGCGCCCCTGGGTGCTCAGCGCGTTTGGTGCGGCCAGTGACCGGTTGGAACCGACGCCGCTGTTGCTGATCGGATCGCCCTTGCAGATCAAGGTATGGGAAGCGCTTATGCATATCCCCTCGGGGCAGGTAACGACCTATTCCGAGATCGCGCAGCGTGTTGGATCGCCACAAGCCGTGCGCGCAGTCGGAACGGCAGTTGGGCGCAACCCGGTTAGCTGGCTGATCCCCTGCCACCGTGCGCTGCGCAAATCCGGTGGTCTGGGCGGCTATCATTGGGGGCTGCCGGTGAAACGCGCGATGCTTGCTTATGAGGCCGCGCAGGCGGATGCATAGGCGTTAAAAAAGAACCTTCGTGATCCTGCTTCATGTGCTAGGTGAGTCTTCATGAGGCAGGACACCGGACAGACAACCCAGACATTCGCTGCATGGGCCATCCCCGTTTCGCTTGCAGTTTTATTGCTAAAACTGCTGGCTTGGTGGGTGACCGGCTCGGTCGCGTTGCTGTCGGATGCGTTGGAATCGGTCGTGAATGTGGCGGCGGCCTTGCTCGCATATTTTGCGGTCCGAATTTCGGGTATGCCGCCGGACAAAAAACACCCGTTCGGGCACAAGAAGGCCGAGTATCTGTCGGCCGTGGCCGAAGGAACCCTGATTGTTCTGGCGGCGCTGCTGATCATTCGTGAAGCCGTTTTTGCTTTACCCAATCCTGAATTGGCAGGCGCGCCTTTGCTCGGCATCGCTATCAATGTGGGGGCGACTTGTCTGAACGGCATTTGGGCCTTTTTGCTTTTGCGGATCGGGGGGCGCGAAAATTCACCTGCTTTGGTGGCAAGCGCAAAGCACATTTTTACCGACCTGATGACGTCAGTTGGCGTTGTCGTCGGGTTACTGGTTGCGATGGCCACCGGTTGGCTGATCCTGGACCCGCTCATCGCGATCCTCGTGGCCGTCAACATTCTGTGGGAGGGCTGGAAAGTCATCCGCAGTTCGGTCGACGGGCTGATGGATGCCTCGCTGTCCGACGGGGATTTGAAGTCTGTGCGGGAAACGGTTGAGGCCAATCTGGGTCCGGCGCTGGAATACCATGACCTGCGGGGTCGCAGGTCGGCCAACATGATTTTCGTAGAATTCCACCTTGTGGTCGATGGCAATATGTCGGTCACCGATGCGCATGACATCTGCGACGATATCGAGGGGGCGTTGGTTCAAAAGTTTCCCGGATCAGTCTTTGTGATCCATCTGGAGCCGGACACAGAGTTAAAGGAAACCGCCCGTGTCATCGCTGTGGAGTAAAGCGTGGTGCCATGCCACAAATCGGCAGGGCTCTAACGTTTTTGTTTTGCTTGCTGATTGAGACGCCGTAACTCCTTACCGCCCGGAGGTACATGCTCACGAGTGGAAAGCTCGGCCTTCAACTCTGACCAGGCACGTTGCCAGCTCTCACTGTCCTTAAATGCAATAAGCCCCTGTGCGTCGACGGCTTCCCTCTCTTCATCGCTCCAATCGCTCTGAGAAAAAGACTCCTGCAGGCGTCTGAGAGCCTTTAGACGCATCAGAAGTGAACCCGTGTGCTTCTCTGCCAAACGTTTGGCGCTCACGGGTTCAACAGTGTTCAATAGGTCAAAATCAACCGACATTGGTAAATCTGTTTACTCTGCCGCCCAGCCACCGACGGCTTTGACCTCAAGGAAGTCTTCGAGACCCCAAAGACCGCCTTCGCGCCCGTTGCCGGACTGCTTCATACCGCCGAAAGGCGACCCTGCGTTGCGCGACTGTCCGTTCATTTCGACCATACCGGACCGCAGGACCCGCGCCATGCGATTGGCACGTGCGCCGTCCTGGGTCTGGACATAGTTGGTCAGGCCGTAGGGCGTGTCATTAGCGATCTCGACGGCCTCTTCTTCGGTGTCGAAGGGGATCATGGTCAGGACCGGGCCAAAGATTTCCTCGCGCGCGATGGTCATCTGGTTGTTGGCATCGGCAAACACCGTCGGGCGTACGTAGTAGCCTTTGTTCAGGCCCTCGGGGCGACCTGTGCCACCGGCAACCAGACGCGCGCCTTCGTCGATGCCCTTCTGGATCAGATCCTGGATTTTGGTCCACTGCACCTCGTTCACGACGGGGCCGATGTGACGCCCTTCTTCCTGAGCGCTGCCGACTGAGACCACGTTTGCAACCTCGGCCGCAGTTTCCACCGCCTGATCGTAGATCGGTCGCTGAACCAGCATCCGGCTGGGCGCGTTACAGCTTTGGCCGGTGTTGTTCATCATATGCAGGACGCCGCGTTTAACCGCCTTTTCATCGGCATCGGCAAAGACCACGTTTGCGCCTTTGCCGCCCAGCTCAAGATGTACCTTCTTCAGTGTATCCGCTGCGCTTTTGGAAATCGCGGTGCCCGCTCGGGTCGAGCCGGTAAAGCTGACCATATCCACGTCCGGATGCGCCGACAGTCGCGAGCCGACGCCGACGCCATCGCCGTTCACCAGATTGAAGACACCGGCAGGAAAGCCCGCCTCATCCATCATCTCGGCAAAGATCATCGCGTTCAGTGGGCTTTGCTCGGACGGTTTCAGAACCATCGTGCATCCGGCAATCGCCGCGGCGCCGACCTTGAGCGTGATCTGGTTCATCGGCCAGTTCCAAGGCGTGATCAGGGCGGCAACCCCGACCGCCTCATAGATGATCCGGTCATTTGGCGCGTGATCGCCCAGCGGGCGGTCGAATTGGAACGATTTGGCTGCGCGTACAAAGTTCGCCAGATGATACACACCCGCGCCGGATTGCTGGGTGCGCGCCATGTCGATCGGCGCTCCCATCTCAAGCGACATCGCCTGCGCCAAATCCTCGGACCGGCTCTGGTAAAAATCGATCAGTTTTTCGACTAGAGCGATGCGCTCCTCGACCGGTGTGGCCATCCAACCGGGCAGTGCGGCCTTTGCGGCAGCAACGGCAGCGTCGGTATCGGCCTGCGCACCCAGCGAAATCACGGCGCAGGGTTCCTCGGTCGAGGGGTTGATCACCTCAAAATCATTGGGTGCGGATGGGGCGACCCATGTTCCGTTGATGTAGAAATTGCGCTTCTCGATCATCGCGTATCCTCCTGATCCCATGGCCCGGATGCCGGGAATTTGCGCCACTCTGGCACCGGCATTTCGGTGTGGCAAGAGATAATTTGATCAAATTATTTTCCTCAAAAATGAATACCCTTTAAGCCAACGGATGGTTTAACAATGACGCAGAGTTATTAGGTTTCCCCCAACCGACTCGGTTGTTTCACAAAAAAGGAGATGCCCCATGGGTTTGCGCATCAATGACACCGTTCCGAATTTCACCGCAGAAACGGATCAGGGTACTGTTCAGTTCCACGACTGGATCGGTGACAGCTGGGCCATCCTGTTCTCTCACCCCAAGGATTTCACTCCGGTCTGCACCACCGAGTTTTCGGCTGTCGCGCAGTTGAACGACGAATGGGCGGCACGTAACACCAAGGTGATCGGGGTGTCGGTCGACGGTGTCGAGGACCACAAGAAGTGGAAGAAAGACATTGAGGCGTACGGCAACGCCAATCCCGGTTTCCCGATCATCGCCGATGACGGGCTGGCCGTGTCCAAGGCGTTCGACATGCTGCCCGCCGAAGCATATCTGCCCGATGGCCGAACCCCTGCGGACAGTGCCACCGTGCGTTCGGTCTTTATCATCGGCCCGGATAAACAGCTGAAACTGTCGATGACCTACCCGATGACCGTAGGCCGCAACTTTGCGGAAATCCTGCGCGCACTGGATGGTCTGCAGATGAGTGCCAAGGGTGTGGCCACCCCCGCAAACTGGGTCCCGGGTGAAGACGTGATTATCCCGCCCGCCGTCTCGAATGACGAGGCAAAAGAGAAGTTTGGCGAGTTCGAAACCATCTTCCCCTACCTGCGTAAAACCAAAGCGCCCAGCTAAAACAATGCGGGCGGGGCGCAAAGCCCCGCCCGTTTTCAATTTCTGTCAGGCCGAAGATCGCTGCGGATACTGATACAGTTTCCTGCGATACGAAGCTCGCTTGAACTCACGCGTCAGTTTGTCGGCCAGAGGCGGGCTTGTCTGAATGGTCGAGCCACCAATTTCAGCGGCGACTTCCTGATTACGGCTACCTTGCAGCGAAAGAATGGGCTGCCCTGTCACCCAATGCATCTGCAGGAACGTATCAACCGGCCGGTCGATCTGATCGGTCACGGCAAGCAACCGCTCGGCCGCGCGGCGTCCGACCATCTGGCATACACATTGAAGACCGATCACCCTGGGAAGGATCAGGCGCAGCCCGTTATGTTTGGCCAGGGTTTGCGCCGGTTCTTCGCGTTGCTTTACCGGGATGCGGATATAATCATCCGGAGTGGCCAGCGGTTCCAACATTTCCAAGGCTTCGGCCATGCGACAGGCATCCACGCGCAGATCATCTTCGGTGATGATCGCCCGATCGATTTTCTCATCCACCAGCTTGCGCCAAATTCGACGGTGGCTCTCGAACACGCCGATCTCGGCCGGTTTCAAGGCGAAAGGGTACCTGGGGCGATGCAAATCGCCGGGAAACAACTGAACATCCGCGATCTGTTCGGGGTCTTTGCCATTCACGGCCTCGAACAACTCGGCGTTGGGTAATTCAGTGCACAGCCTTTCGGCGTTGGGGCGCCGGGCTGCGCTTGAGGTCATATGAATAACAAAAGACTTCATGCCCCAGTGCATAGAACACCGGGGCCAGAGGGGGAAGAGAAACTCGACAGAAACACCTCCTTTGGTCGATCAAAAGCCGTAGCGCAGGCCGAAGTTGACGCTGAAGGCGTCGATGTCGTCCTCTACCGTGCCTGTAGATGCGCCATTCGGGGCCAAACGTTCAGAGGAAACGTCGAATGCGCGCGTATAACGGGTATCCAGGGTCAGGGCGGTGTTCGCGCTGACCTCGTAGGCGACACCGGCAATAACTTGCGCAGCAAAGGTCGTGTCGGTGTCATTAAGCGCGACGCCCGGTCCATACGCAAAGTCCAGATCCGAGTAGGTGGCCCCCAGACCCAGACCGACATATGGTGTGAATGCTCCGGCTTGCTTGAAATCGACCAGCACATTGGCAAATAACGATGTCTGCGTCACGTCGCCTGAAATGTTGCCTTCGGCACCGGGACCATTGCCCGAGAAATTCACGCCATCCACATCGTTGTCACGATAGGACAGCTCAAGCTCGATCCGGGTGCCGATCTGATCGTTTGACCATTGCGGGATCTCTTTGCCGACGGCGATGCCCAGCCCGTAACCGCCATCAAAGTCTGTAACCACGGATTGTGTCGATCCATTAATCGTTCCGCTGAAATCGCTGTCCTGCAGTTGGCTGTACCCGGCGAAGCCCTGAACGTAGAGGCCGTCCGACAGGCTTTGCGCGGCCAGCGCGGATGCGCTGATCGTCAGGGCTGTCGAGGCGAGAATGAGGCGCGTAACCATAACCATGTCCTTTGTTCCGAATTTGGTATGGCGCACATGTGGGAAAGCGGTGGGCGAAGTGAAGGTGCGCGGCCATCACTTCGTTTCACGGGTTTTTGGGGGTGTGTGAGTGAATAGGTGCGGCCCGTGACACCGCTAAAACACGCAACATCAAAGCAAGACCTCGTTGTGTCCGCTAGGCTGTCAAAATCAACGCTCTGAACGGACTCAAACTGTGATAAAGTGTCATTGGGGGAGTTTTCTACAGGCAGCAACCGACGACGTCGGGATTTCACACTGTGCGTAACAGGAGATGACGATGGCATTTACTGATTGGTATGTTGAAGGCGATGCGTTTGGGAACTGTAACTGCGGCTATGCATGTCCATGCCAGTTCGAAGAGCTGCCCACCCACGGGCACTGTCGCGGGTTCGAAGTGTTGGAGATCAAAAAAGGACATTTCGGCGATACGGATTTAAGCGGTACAAAAGCTGCCCTGATTTACGCCTGGCCGGGCCCGATTTTCGAAGGCGGCGGCGAGATGCAAGTGATCATTGATCCCAGTGCGTCGGAGGCGCAGCGCGCCGCGTTGAAAAAGGTCTTTCACGGTGAAGAAACCGAAGAAATGGCGACGCATTGGTTCGTGTTCAGGGCCATGTGCGAAAGGGTTCACGACACCCTGTTTTTGCCGATTGACTTCGAAATGGACATTGAGGGGCGCACGGCCAATGTCTTAATCGGTGATGTGCTCCAATCAACCGGAGAGCCGATTCAAGCGCCGCATGGTGGCGGCCCGCATCGTGTACGGATCGATATCCCCGGCGGTATTGAGTTCACCCTGGCTGAGATCGGCAGCGCTTCAACCAAGGCAGACGCAGCGATCAAATTGGATCTGAACGACAGCTACGGCCAATGGCACGTCATGAAGCACGGACCGTCGGGGGTTGCGCACTGACGATCAGGCTTCATCAATGTCCACGAGAACCGGGGCCGTGTCATAGATGATCGTTACAGATTTGAACCGGCTCTGATCTTCGGTCAGTTCGAACAGGTCCACACATTCGATGGTTTCGGGATGACCGTCATGGATGATGCGTGTGTAGTCAAAATGCACCGCCATTTGCAGCGCGCTGGACGTATCGGCGAATGTGTTCTTGTGTACGGTAGACCGGTCCTTCGTGATCTTCATGACATGGGTATAAAAGTCCCGCGCCTGTTGCTTGCCGGAAATTGGTGAGGTCGCGGTCGCATCGTTGGAAAACAGGCTCAGCATCTGCGAGATATCACCGCTTTCGATAGCCTGCAGATATTGCCGCGCCAGATGGTCAATCCGATCTTTGTCCGACATCGCTTTCCCTCCCACTGGATCAAGTTGCACTGTAGCACAAAAAAGGCCCCGGCGTTTCCACCGGGGCCCTCTTTTGTCGAAGGAATGCACTCAAACTGCAGAGCGATTCAATAGCGCTCTACTCGCCTCCAATCCCGACCGGATACAATGCCCCAGTTGCCAGCGTCGTTAGGACGCCGCCAGCGAGGCGTTGCCATTTTTTGCAGTGCGATCAGGGCGTCATCAAAGTTGAAGATGCGTTCTTCCTCTCCCTTTGCGCCGATTGTGTAAGAACCATTACGTGCGAGCCCCGGATGAAAGGTACTTCCATCTGCAGCGACCGGGACAAAAATAACTTCGCCTGAAAAATCTGGGTTGGGGGGAGCGGGCAAGTCTCCCTCCGGTTGGTCCCAAATAGAAGCGAAGAACTCTTTACGACCTTTCAACCAAGCTTTTGCACTGGTCGCAGTTATTTTGTGGCCGATACGAACAAGGCCACCGCTCCCGTCTGAAAGAATATTGCGAATTCTGCCTTCGGTAACGCCTCCAAAGATGGATAGAGAGCGAACGTCCACTTCTGCCGTGGTTTTGTTCTCGTCACCGTCAAAATAAAATTCGTGTTCGAGGGCATGTCGTGAAAGGGCGAGGTCTACAATAGTTCGGATAGCGTCGTAGCGATCTGATTTCAAATCGTCTTGCCAATGCTCGAGTTCGACTGTCAGGCTTGCAACCCAATACCGCTTTTCTGCCAGGGGCCAATCTGCTGCAGTGACACCAAACAATCCATACAGGCCCACTTGGTCAATGAATTGAGCGCCTGGCCATGTTTTCAGGATTTGTGATGGCGTTGTTCGAGATACCGGACCATGCCAGTTCTCGTCCTCTGGCTCACTGCCTGGTATAAACTCCTTAAAACATATCGCGGCTTTTGATTTTCCAAAAATACGTTCTGCAGTATCCAGAGTGCTGTTCGCCAGCGGTGTGAATTCGTGCGCGAAACCGCGAAGATATGAAACGATAAACTTCGGTTCGTCTTCGTACCAGCAACGTCGACGTGCCTCTGCCGTCATCGTTTCTGGTGTGCCAGGCCATTGGTCAACTACCATTCTCCAGCCCCTATTTATGTAGTCTACGAATATGTGCGCGTACTTCACGGTGCGCTCGTTGGCTAGACGGGGAAGCCGGAGCGATCACAAATCCTTTTTCGAAATGAAGGGCATAGTGCCGTCTGCGCGATTCAATCTCGATAAGGCTCACACCCTCTGTCTGACACAGTTTTGCGTACTCTCTCAAAATTTTCTTCATGGGTAAATCTCAACATTCATGATTTCACTACTCACGTATATAAGGTGTTGCGCTGAAGATGTGAAGTTGTGAAATCACCAATGTTGAAAAATACCGCGGAATCGAGAAGGCCAAATCAAAAAAAGACCCCAGCCTAGGCCGGGGTCTTTAACGTTTCTGAATGAGAGAACAGATTACTCTGCGCTTTCCTCTTTCTTTTCTTTCTTCTCGGGAACGATCTCTTCGCCGGTTTCCTGATCGACGACTTTCATCGACAGGCGGACCTTGCCGCGATCGTCAAAGCCCAGCAGCTTGACCTTTACTTCCTGACCTTCTTTCAGAACATCCGACGGATGGTTCAGGCGGCGGTTTTCGATCTGGGACACGTGGACCAGACCGTCGCGCTTGCCAAAGAAGTTCACGAAGGCACCGAAGTCGACGATCTTGACCACTTTACCGGTGTAGACCTGACCTTCTTCCGGCTCGGCCACGATCGAATAGATCATGTCATAGGCCTTCTTGATCGACTCACCATCCGGCGAGGCGATCTTGATGACGCCGTCGTCGTTGATGTCGACCTTGGCACCCGAGGTTTCCACGATCTCGCGGATGACCTTACCACCCGAGCCGATCACTTCGCGGATCTTGTCGGTCGGGATGTTCATGGTCTCGATGCGCGGAGCGTGGACCGAGAATTCGTTGGTCTCGGACAGGGCTTTGCCCATCTCGCCCAGAATGTGCATCCGGCCTTCTTTGGCCTGTGCCAGAGCGGTTTCCATGATCTGCGGCGTGATGCCTGCGACCTTGATGTCCATCTGCAGCGAGGTGATGCCGTTCTCGGTACCTGCCACTTTGAAATCCATGTCGCCCAGGTGGTCTTCGTCACCCAGAATGTCGGTCAGAACAGCGTATTCACCATCATCTTCCAGGATCAGACCCATGGCCACACCGGCAACCGGTGCTTTCAGCGGAACACCCGCATCCATCATCGACAGCGAACCGCCGCAGACCGATGCCATCGAGCTTGAGCCGTTCGATTCAGTGATCTCCGACACCACGCGAACGGTGTAGGGGAAGTCGGTCGGTGCAGGCAGAACCGCCTGCAGCGCACGCCATGCCAACTTGCCGTGGCCGATCTCACGACGGCCGGGCGAACCAACGCGGCCAACTTCACCAACCGAATACGGAGGGAAGTTGTAGTGCAGCAGGAAGTTCGATTTGAAGTTGCCATGCAGCGCGTCGATGAACTGCTCGTCGTCACCGGTGCCCAGCGTGGTCACGGCCAGCGCCTGCGTTTCACCACGGGTGAACAGGGCGGAACCGTGTGTACGCGGCAGCAGCGAGGTTTCGGCATCGATGGCACGTACATCGGTGGTCGAACGACCGTCGATGCGCTTGCCGCCTTTGACGACGTCGCCGCGCAGGATGCCGGCTTCCAGCTTTTTCATCGCCGAACCCAGGTTGCCGTCTTCCAGCTGTTCCTCGGTCAGCGCTTCCTTGATCGCTTCACGCGCAGCGGCAACAGCGGCGGTGCGCTCTTGCTTGTCGGTGATCTCGAAGGCGGCGCGCATCTGCTCTTCACCGGCGGCTGCGACGGCAGCGTACAGGTCCGAGTAATCGGGCGCTTCGAACTCAAACGGCTCTTTTGCGGTTTCTTCGGCCAGATCGATGATCAGGTCCAGAACCGGTTGGATCTGCTCATGCGCGAAATTCACGGCGCCCAGCATTTCTGCCTCGGACAGCTCGTAAGCTTCGGATTCCACCATCATCACGGCGTTCTTGGTGCCGGCAACAACCAGATCCAGACGCTGTTCCGGGTTCAGGCGCAGGTCCTGCATGTCGTCCACGGTCGGGTTCAGGACGTATTCACCGTCGACGAAACCAACACGGGCACCGGCAATCGGGCCACGGAACGGCGCGCCCGAGATTGTCAGGGCAGCCGAAGCAGCAATCATCGCGACGATGTCGGGATCGTTGACCAGATCGTGGCTCAGCACGGTGCACATCACCAGAACTTCGTTCTTGAAGCCGTCAACGAACAGCGGGCGGATCGGACGGTCGATCAGACGCGCGGTCAGCGTCTCTTTCTCGGTCGGGCGCGCCTCGCGCTTGAAGAAGCCACCCGGAACCTTACCGGCGGCATAGTATTTCTCTTGGTAGTGTACGGTCAGCGGGAAAAAGTCCTGACCGGGCTTTTGGCTCTTGGCAAAGGTCACGTTCGCCATGACGCTGGTCTCGCCCAGCGTGGCAATCACGGTGCCGTCGGCCTGGCGCGCAACTTTGCCAGTTTCCAGTGTGAGCGTCTCTTCGCCCCACTGCATCGATTTCTTCGTTACATCAAACATATGCGTATCCTAGATGAGAGCACTCCCGCCCCTGCGGGTCTCCCGTTTGCATGGCGGCCCCATTGCCGCCGACCCCAATTTATCTTCCGTTCGAGTGCCGGGGTCAGGGCACAACGTCTCAGATAGCGCGCGCATACATGAGAACGGGCCGAATTAAAAGAGGTCTCGCGTTCAGGAGTGATTATCGGCCTCAATGGTTCAAGGCCAACCTGCGGACAGGTCCAAACTCAAAAAGACCGCTCGCGAGCTTTGCGCAATGCCCGAATGTCCGTTGCCGTTTCTGCATTTGGTGGCGAGCCAGACGTGTGCGGGGCGTCGCTATTCTGGAACTTCAAAAGCGCCCCAATGCAGACACGGACCAGACCCAGGAATTAAGCCAGAGCAGGGCTGCGGCCGCTGCCATCCCTCTTAGGACCGTTTCCAGATCGATTTCCGGCAATGACGGTGTTGTAAGTATTTAAAAACCGACACAATGACGGGCAAGAGGGCAAACACCGTTGTGACCGGCTGGCTAATGTAACTTGCATCCCGAGCGTGACCAGATTCAGGACGGCCCAAACACCAACAGAAGCAACGCTGATCAGAAGGATCGGGACAATCGTGGGCGCAAAAACGCCAAATGACAGTGTCAACGAGTTGAGGATGAGGGTCAAAAGTGCGTGCCTTCAGATGAGAGTGTCGTAATTCGTAAAATGGCTGGAATGTCCTAAGTAGTTATCGCTAGATTCCACCTAAGGGAGAACGGTACGCAAGTGAGGAGGGGTGAAAGCGGGACTGCGTTCCTGCTTTTGGGTTCTCCATGGGCCGGGTATACATATTCCAAAGACAGAATGCGTTTTGCGAAATTTTGGTGTCAGTGTAATATGTTAACACTTCCCTCAAGGTCGACATGACGGGAGCGCGCCAAGGGAGTCGATAACTCAGAACCGTCATCCGGCAGAATACCTTGGCGTTTGCATTGCGCGAACAGAAGGGCAGTCGAATGGCTGACACCAAGAAAATGCTGGATCCGGATCCGCGGATCTATGATTTTGAGACCGAATACGAGCTTGGGCAAGACAACGTCCGGCCCTTCGGTCTGGATATCCACAACCCGGTTTTCCTGATCTCGAGCATCGTGATCTTCGCATTTGTGCTGATCGCACTGGCCAATCAGGAGGCTACAGCCACGTTCTTTGGCTGGCTAAGGCCTTGGCTGACCAGCACATTTGACTGGTTTCTGGTGCTATCGGTCAATGCAATCACCCTGTTTTGTCTGGTCCTGATCGTGTTGCCGGTTGGCAGCGTTCGGATCGGAGGCAAGGATGCAAAGCCGGACTATTCCTATCCCGGATGGATCGCGATGATGTTCGCAGCCGGTATCGGTATCGGCCTGCTGTTTTTTGGCGTGATGGAGCCCGTCTATTACAACTTTGCTGAAGATGGCGGCGCACGGCCGCTGGGCATTGATATCGCGGTGCCCGGTAACGAATACGCTGGCGTTGTCGGCACCATCCACCATTGGGGGCTTGAGGCATGGGCGGTCTATGCCGCCGTCGGTCTGAGCCTGGCAATATTCGCCTACAATCTTGACCTTCCCCTGACCTTGCGTTCGGCGTTCTACCCAATCCTTGGCGAGCGTGTTTGGGGTTGGTGGGGTCATATCATCGATACACTGGCGGTTTTTGCCACGCTGTTTGGTCTGACAACTTCACTCGGGCTGGGCGCTCAGCAGGTTGCGGCAGGGCTTTATGAGGTGTTCGGCATCGAACCCAGCCCGACCGTTGTCGTTTTGCTGATCATAGGCATCACCATGATAGCCTTGGGGTCGGTCCTGATGGGTATGGATGCAGGCGTCAAACGGCTGAGTGAGATCAACATGGTTATGGCCGTCGGGCTTTTCATCTTTGTAATAGCCGTTACGGGCGTTGGAACGGCAATCAGTCGTTACTTCAACGTGATGGCAGATTACGTGCGCCATTTGCCAGCCTTGTCCAACCCGTTTGGGCGGGAGGACACCAGTTACTTCCACGGCTGGACGACGTTCTACTGGGCGTGGTGGATCGCATGGTCGCCGTTTGTGGGCATGTTTATCGCCCGCATCTCGCGCGGTCGCACGGTGCGTGAGTTCATCATCTGCGCATTGTTGGCCCCCACAGCGGTATGTGCCCTGTGGATGTCGACATTCGGTGGTGCGGCCATCGATATGCTGAATGTAGGCGGAGCCGAAGGTGTCCGTGCAACGGTGATCGAAAGCTATGCCCCCGAAGGCGCGCTGTTTGGGTTCCTGAAGGAACTGCCGCTCTACGGTATCGTGGCCCCAATCGCTTTGGTGTTGATCGTGATCTTCTTCGTGACCTCGTCGGATTCCGGATCGTTGGTGATCGACACGATCACCGCGGGCGGCAAGATGGATGCACCGGTGATCCAACGGGTGTTCTGGTGCACTCTGGAAGGTCTGGTTGCCATTGCATTGCTGCTTGGCGGAGGGCTTGCTGCACTGCAGGGCGCTGCGGTGTCGACCGGCATCCCGTTCACGCTGGTGGTTCTGATTATGTGCTACTGCTTGTGGCTGGCGCTGAAATCTGAACGGGCGAAGATGTAAGCTGACATCCCAAGAACAGGAAATGCCCGCCAATTTGGTGGGCATTTCTCTTTCTGCCGCGCACTTCGTCCACGCCGACAGGTTACTTCAGAAACCCAAGAACGCCGGATTTTTGTCGGCGGTTTCCGTCCTCGAACTCGTACCCCAGCAGGTCGATGTCCCGTTCGTAAGTCCGCGCGATCACTGCGCGGCTTTCATCGTCGTAGTAGTCGCGGAAATCAGAACGTTTCGTCTGTTTTCTCCGGCGTACGAGCGAGCGCCGCAGCCCTAGCTTTTTCAGCACCACCTTGAGGTCGTCTTCGAACCTTTCCGACCTGCCGACAAAATCCAGAGGCACCGCGCCGGCGGCGTCTGTCAGATAGGTCCATTGCGGTTTGAAATAGCGGATATGCAGGAATGCCTCGGGGTCGTCGGAAAACGCGGAGGTGAACTCTGCGAATGATCAGTGTGACGTCACCTGAGCCATTTCCGGGCGTCACTGGCACACATAGTGATAGGCCGAGACAAACCGATCCCAGGGGTTTCTTACAAAGCTGAACTTGAAGTAGTCGGCGGCCCCATCCCCAAGCACATCGAGATATTGCGAAACAAACTCGCAATCATCGCAGCGGGGATCTGTATTGTTCACCCGCCGTCCCAGGAAACGATTGCGTTTCAGCATCGTTGTCAGCGTTGATCCACCGTTCTTCGGAATGTTCACGAAAATCGCGCGGTGATTTGGGTAAACTGGCATTTTTCGTCCTCGAAACCACAGTCCTTGCATGTCGGGCATCCAAACAGCATGGGAACTGCAAAGCTCGAAACATCCGGCTGAGGCGGATCGTGTTATTACACTCTCGGGGTTCTTCAGAACCGATACGCAACCCGGGCAGTGATTGTACTCAGATCGATGTCCGAGTCGTCGGACGCGCCATCTAATCTGCCGCTAAGATCGCGATAGGTATTGTCCGCGCCTACCAACCACTTGTCCGAGACATTGTACTCCATACCCAGTCCGATGTTGAAGCCGTTCAGCGTGGTCTGACTGTCACGGTCTTTGAAGGATGCACTGGGATGAACGCGGAATCGCGATCAGGACCATCCCAGCGCGCCGTAGAACATGAAATCACCGTTCACATAACCCACCCTGCCGCGCAGGTCGGAAAAGTCCAAAACCTCGCGCCGCTCGGGATCGGGGGCGTCGTTTTGCAGAACGTGGGACATGTTCGAATACCGAAACTCGGCGCCGTAAATCCAATCGCCTCGTTGCAGGTTATATCCGACCAGACCACCAAAGCTGCGCCCGTTGTCCGGGTCAATGGACGCGTTCACATTTCCGCCGGATAAAACCGGGTAATCCGTCGTGCCATCTGACGTCGCCGCGCCAAGTTCCAGACCCACATACGCGCCATCGAATGCGCTGCCGGTCGCGGTGTTCTGCGCGAGTGCCAAGTTCGGTATGAACTGAACCAACGGTAATAGAGACACAAGCGCCACTGCTTTCATGGGTACTCTCCTAAAAACCAAAAAACTGACGTCACAAATTCGCATGTATAGAAAGCATAGGGGATTTGGTAGGGCGGGCAAATATTAAGTAAAGGGTGCGGGCATTTAGCCGCCTATGGGCGGCAAAAAACTCCGGAGAATTCCTGGTGGTTTGAAAGATGGAAACCAGTTGTTTTTTGACCTCTTCCAAAGATTGGTTCGGGCTGAATTGAAGGCCTGGAAATACGCGTTTTTCGCAACATGAAACAAAAAACGCCCGCCAATATGGCGGGCGTTCCAATAAACCAAACCGGGTCTCAAACCCCGTTCGAAATGCGCAAATGACGCTTAACGACGGATGCCCAGCTTTTTGATCAGGTCCTGGTAGCGCGCTTCTTCTTTGCCCTTCAGGTAGTCCAGCAGCTTGCGGCGTTGAGCAACCATCTTCAGCAGACCACGACGACCGTGGTTGTCTTTCTTGTGGGTCTTGAAGTGCTCGGTCAGCGTGGTGATGCGCGAGGTCAGGATTGCAACCTGGACTTCAGGCGAACCGGTGTCGCCGTCCTTGGTTGCGAATTCTTTCATGACGCGTGCTTTTTCAGCGGCAGTAATCGACATCGGGGTCTCCTTTGAAAGGTTAGAGTTGATGGCGCAGGCCGGGATGTCGTCCAGCACAGGCCCATGGAGAAAACCGCACCGATTCCGATGCGGATGGGCGCGTATAAGCGCATTTCGGGCAAATGGCAAAAGGATTCTGCGGGTTCAGCCAAGCGCGCTGAGTTGCGACAGGTCCTGACCATTGATCAATTGGATATCGTCCAGCGTCAACCCGTCAGCGCCCAGCAATTGGGCGACGTTCTGCCCGTTGACCAATACGCGGGTCAGGTTTTCGTTGCCGGCGTCGGTTTCGATCTGAATTTCCGGATCTTCCTCACCTTCCCAGGATATTAGCAGCTTGTCCTGACCCGGTTCGAAATCCATGACTTTGACCGCCTCGTCGTCATCCTCCGGGGCGATCTGGATGCTGTCCGCGCCGTCACCTCCGGTCACGATGTCTCCGCTATCTGCCAGGATCGTATCATCGCCGGCACCGCCATTCAGGAAATCCATGGACTCTTCGTTTTCGCCGTCGCCGCCGGTCAGTACATCGTTGCCGTCACCACCAAACAACACGTCCTTACCTGCACCGCCGTTCAGCACGTCGTCGCCATATCCGCCGTGCAGCGCATCCTCTCCCGCTCCTCCGGTCAGAGTGTCGTTGTCCTGACCGCCGAACAGGTCATCATCGCCTTCGCCGCCGTCCAGTTTGTCCGCGCCGAAATGACCGTAAAGCGCGTCGTCACCAGCATCACCGGACAGATCGTCATCGCCGCCCTCACCATGCACTACGTCATCGCCTTCGCCGCCTTCAATCGTATCAATGCCGTCACCGCCATGCAGGGTGTCGTTGCCCTCGCCCCCGATCACCGTGTCGTCACCGCCATAGCCGTTGATCTGGTCGTCCCCATCCTGTCCTGTCAGGACGTCCGTGTCTTCGCCGCCGGCAATGACCAGATCGCCCTCGAACTCCGAGATTATGGTCCCGGTCGAAAGCTCAGGTACTTCGGTCGGCTCGGGGTCGTCTACGTTTTCGCCCACGTCCAGAAAGTTCCCATCGGGAACTTCCTGAGATTCGTCATCGATAACGTCGTCCTCTTCGGAGTTTTCGTCAGAGTCGAATATGTCGCCCATCGCATAGGCCGCACCGCCGACTGCGGCCAGACTCAGAAATCCGATCAGAAACATGGGAACCCTCCGAGAACGCACTGCTCCGAGGGTGAAATATCCCATGATGTCAGTCAGTTGGTCAAAGCCAAGCTGGACTCGTGGTTAACCTTTGGTCACCAGGGTTCGGGTTGCTGAGTGTAAGCGACATAGAGCGGGTGCTTGGGATGTCCGTCTTTGGTCAGCCCCAGATGGAACAGGGGCTGGCCGGTGCCGCGCAGCAGGTTTTCTACTGCGGGGCCGCGTTCAAGATGAGCACCATGAGTGCCCCAGGCGGCGATAACCTGATCCGCCCATTCGACGCCGTCCAGGATGGCCGCGTCATTCTCCGGACCCACAGGATCGCCAGCGGCGCGCATTTTGCGTGGGTCGGTGTCGCGCCAGGCAAAGATGTTGGTCACCTGAAACGCGCCGAACCCCAAGGCCCGCGCGCGGCGTTCGCAGCGTTCGACAGTGGGGTCGTTCTGAACCTCGGTCGCGGTGGATGGGTTCAGCATCACGAACAACGCCTTACGCCCGTCCGGATCCCAGACGCGGGTCAGGCTATAGCGATACTGCTCGCAATCCGAATAGATGGCGGTCGAGGGCGCGTCGCCCTTGGTATGAGAACGGGTGATCATCCCGCTGGCCTAACACGCTAAATCAAGCAGGGCCAACGACTATGTTCAGAAAAACCTGCTTTCAGTCCTGAGTAAATTGCCCGGCAACTTGACCAGATAAACTCAATGACATGGCTGGGGGCGCCGAACCCTTCTGCCAATCGCAAACAAGAACATAAGTGCTGCGGCCAACAGAGCGAAAGGCGCAGGAAGCGGAATCGGGCTCATCGGCGGTCCCTGTGAAATCGAGTACTCGCCTGAGTTAGTTACAGTATCCGGAACTCCGCCAACGAGAGGGAAGATTGCAAAAAGAGGCGGTTCGACTCCCGGATTGCCCGAATCCTCCAACGACAGGATGCACTCCATTGCCAGACAAGCTCCACCGGCCATGGAATTCAAGATAAACCCTTCCGTGCCCGGGTTTCCGCGGATGTCATTGTCCACCGCATCGTATACGGGCGCTGCGTTTCCGACGCCAAGGGTATCAAAGGTGACGCCATCTATGGTGATCTCAAAACTCGAAAGAAGACCACCGGTATCCGGGGCTTCAAACGTGCCAATCGCACCGTCGATTTCGATTTGGTACTGCAGCGTCATTGCGGTTGCCGCCGGAACGGCAAAAAGGGACGAAGTCAGAGAAACAGCAATTGCTTTGAACAATTTGTCACTTGAGAAACTCAACATAATCACACTCCGAAAAGTTCAAGCGATAATGCTGATCATACCAAATTTAAGGCTTTTCGTCCAATTTTGCCTGACACAACCCTGTTCCCCTAAACGGTCGTGCATAGTTCGCGACACTTATGGACATTTTCGCTCGTTCTATCAGACCGGTTGAATGAACACCCGGCTGGGGTGTAATTCTCCAGATTTATAGATGCCCACGGCCACTGCCTTGCCATCCAGCGAGGCCCAGGCCTCGTCTCCGTATTCCACGTCCGAGGCCAGAACCATACCCGGATTACCATTGCGCAGACGGGTGGCACCTTCGGGTGTGCATTTCAATTCAGGCAGATCAGCGAGGCCGGTTTCCAGCGGGTGCAGGTATTCATCCAGAGCAGTGGTCTTGGCCATCTCGTCGATCTGTTCGATGTTCAACCCGTCTTCGACCTCGAACGGGCCGGACCAGATTCGACGCAGTTCTTTGACGTGGCCATGACAACCCAATGCTGCCCCCAGATCGCGTGCAATAGAGCGAACATAGCCACCTTTTCCGCAGGTCATTTCCAGCACGACGTGGTCTTCGTCGGGGCGATCGACCAAAATCAATTCCTCGACCCAAAGCGGGCGGGCCGTCAGTTCAACGTCCTCACCATCACGGGCCAGTTTGTAGGCGCGCTGGCCGTCGATCTTTACAGCTGAGAATTTAGGCGGCACCTGCATAATATCCCCCAGAAACGGGGTCAGCGCCTGTTTGATATCGTCATCTGAAGGGCGCGCATCGCTTTCAGCAATCACTTCGCCTTCGGCATCATCGGTGTTGGTGGCCTGACCCAGACGAACGGTGAAAGTATAGGCTTTCAACGCGTCGGTGATATAGGGAACGGTCTTGGTCGCTTCTCCCAGCGCCACGGCCAGAACGCCCGTTGCTTCAGGGTCCAGCGTGCCCGCATGGCCCGCTTTCTTGGCGTCCATCGCCCAACGCACCTTGTTGACCACAGCGGTCGAGGTCATGCCCGCAGGCTTGTCCACCACCAGCCAGCCGGAAATGTCGCGACCCTTGCGTTTACGTCCCATCTTGCACCTTGCCTTTTGCTGAGGCGCGCGAGTTATCGGATCACTCTGCCCCTGTCAATTTCGGGGTGCGTCTTCGACCACGCCAACGATCGGCCCCAGCGAAAACCCGACATCTGATCGATTGCTCGCCCGGTCATACATACGAGAGATATTGCCATCGAAGAACAATGCATTCGGGGTGTTCAGCACGTCCCGGAATAGGCTGCCAAACTCGTGAAACGTCACGTAGCCGTCTGAGATCGCGAACACAGCGCGGGTGCCGTCGTCGCTGGTGCCCACCCCGTTGCGCACATAGCGCGAAGTCGAATCGAGCAGAAAACGCGGGTGCAGCTCGCCGTTTATCACCAGCATCGGGCCGGACTGGGTAGCGAAACGGCACTCTGGAGCCTGATCAACATATTCCAACGTCTCGAACACATCGGCGCGGCCATCCCGGATGCAGAACACCCCGTTCGGAAGCAATCCGAAATTTCCCGGCCCGGCGTTCGGGATCACGCGCATCTGTTCCTGGCCGTTTTCGACGTAGTGCCCAACCGGTGAGCGGTCGTCGTGATACATCCCAGCATTCATCGCGAAAGCCAGACGTTTGTCATCCGAGTTCAGAGCATCATTCACCGAAGAAAAATGCCCAAGCAGAACGCCGTCGTGGTCGTTCAGGAACAGGCGCAAGTCTTCGTTAGCGGCATCCACCTCGCAGATAGTGTACCGCTTATCCTCATGGGTCAGTTTCTCACAGGTGACCGCAGAGGCTTGCGCCGCCCAGAAAACAGCGCCCAGCGTGGCCAGCGTTCGGATCACTCGTCGAGATCGCGGCGCACCGCGTCCTGTTCGAACATGCGGCGCGTGTCGTCCAGACGGTCAAACGTATCGTCCAGACGGAAGCGCAGATCGGGCGAGAATTTCAGGCCGACCTTCTTGCCGACCATACGCCGTAACTCGCCCTTGTTGCGGGCGAGCAATTCGATCACGTCCTCCTGCCCCTTGCCGCCCAAGGGCAGCACATAGGCGGTGGCGATCTTCAGATCGGGCGAGGTTCGTACCTCACCCACGGTGATCGACATACGGTTCAGGTCGGGGTCGTGGACATCTCCGCGCGCCAGAACCTCGGACAGGGTGCGGCGGATCAGTTCGCCGACGCGCAGCTGTCGTTGGGACGGGCCGGGGCCATCGTGGAATTTGTTCTTTGCCATATCCCCGATCTAAGGGCAAAGCAGGGCTTTGCCAAGCGGGCGCGAACGGGGTAGGAGGCTTTGAGCCGACTTTAGAAAGGACCAGCGCTATGACCCAAATTCCGGGGATCGTCATAACAGGGGCTTCGGGCCGTATGGGGCAGATGCTGATCAAGACCATCACCGACAGCGATCAGGCACGTCTGGTTGGCGTGGTTGAGCGTGCGGGCCATGACTGGATCGGGCAGGACGTAGGCACGGCGATGGGCGGCCAGGCGCTGGGCGTGAAAGTCACGGATGATCCGCTGGAAGCGTTTTCGCAGGCGCAGGCGGTGATCGATTTCACTGCGCCCGAAGCGACGCTGGAATTTGCTGCACTGGCCGCGCAAGCGCGCTGTGTCCACGTGATCGGCACCACAGGCATGACGGATGAGCAGATCGCTGCGCTGGAACCGGCTGCGCGTCACGCTGTCATCGTACGGGCAGGCAATATGAGCCTTGGCGTGAACTTGTTGGTGCAACTGACTAAAAAGGTTGCGGCTGCACTGGATGAAGATTTCGACATCGAAGTGATCGAAGGGCACCATCATCACAAGGTCGATGCCCCGTCGGGCACCGCGTTGATGTTGGGCGAGGCCGCCGCCGAAGGTCGCGGCGTGAAACTGGAAGATGTGTCCGACCGCGGCCGCGACGGCATCACCGGCGCGCGTCAACGCGGCAATATTGGTTTCCACGCCATTCGCGGCGGCGACATCGTGGGCGAACACGACGTCCTGTTCGCCGCCCCCGGTGAACGCATCGTCCTGCGCCATCTGGCCACCGACCGCGCCATCTTTGCCAGAGGTGCGCTAAAAGCAGCGCTGTGGGGGCAGGGTAAGGCCCCCGGTCAGTATGACATGGTGGATGTGCTGGGACTGTAGTCCCGGCTACCGGAACGCGGCAAGGCCAGGCGGCTCTGCGCCGTTCTCTTCCGCCGTCGCAAAGAGCAGCCCCAACCGCTGATCCCATGTCGGGTATTGGCCAGTCAGAGCATAAGTGAGGCGCTCGGCCCCGATTGAGATGCCAAGAGGCGCGACGGTGCCGTCGATTACGATCTCGCCGATCTCGGTCCAATTGGGTGGCGGAGGATAAGCCGTAGGCGCGGGCTCATCGGTTTCGCCTACGCGGTAATAGACGCCCATGGTGACGATGTAGTAGTCGCCAAACGGATCGGGAAAGAAATAGCCCGAGGCGTCGCGGGCCGCCAGGGCCTCGGCCTCATCCCGCAACAGGACTTTTTTCGCGAAAGGCAAGCCGATCTCGTCCAGCACCGGGCGCATGGTGTCGGCTTGCGGCACGCTGACAAAGGCGAGGCGCGACGGGTCGAGGCCAAACTTGTCGGTCAGAAGACCCACCATCAGACGGGTTGTGGTCTGACCATCAGCATCTGCGGGATGGCAGCCGACCTCATGAAACAAGGGCAGCACATCAGGGCGCTGCTTTTCTTCCACATCAGCGACCCGCGCCAATGGCTGGATCACAAAGGCGCCCATGGGCAGTTCGGCCTGATCGAAATCGTGCCGCAGCCCGCCGTTATAGTCGTTCGCTCCGGTCGCAATAGAAAGCGGCGTGGTCTGGGTGTAGCCGAGTTCGGAGAACGCCACCTTCAACCGGTCCAGCGTGTCGGCAAATTCCTGTTCGAACGAGTCGTTTTGATTGGATGCTGAAAGTGCAAGCCCCGGTAGCATCGATCCGACTGTAGCCGCTGTTCCCAGCTGGACAACTCTGCGTCTGTTCAAGCCCATAAGATGCCTCCGTGACATAATATTCGCGACGAGTCTGTTGAGAATAACACAGAAGAACCGGTCGGGTGTTAAAGGGTTCTTAAGTCCGCGCGGCCAGCCCTGCGAGCAGGTAGTCAGTTGCCGTTTCGGCATAGACTGCCAGTTCCTCTTCGGTCGGAACGCTTCGCCCCAGCATCGCGGCTTCTTGATGAGCGAACAACATGGCTGTCCACAGGCGCATCGGGATTTCCGGTTGGTCTACGCCCAGCCTGTTTTTGAAGAATTCGTGCAGACGTTCCTTGGTGTCGCTCGGTCCCATCGCAAAGAATGAGCGTACGATTTCAGGTGCTTTTGGTGCCTCGGCGATCAGCAGACGGATTGTATCCAGATGTTCCTGCCTCAGGTGCGATCGCATGAAACCGATGGCGAATCCGATAAGGGCTTCACGCGTATCCGGCACCTCCAGACTCTCCAGAAAATCTG
Organism: Ruegeria sp. Ofav3-42; assembly: GCF_022347725.1. GTDB lineage: Bacteria > Pseudomonadota > Alphaproteobacteria > Rhodobacterales > Rhodobacteraceae > Ruegeria. Next base: position 68,997 of record NZ_JAKRGB010000010.1, on the reverse strand, counting down.
CCTTGGGTCCTGGGCTCATGTGTCTGAGTGTTGCTTCAAACAGCTCCAGCTTTGATGAAAAATACCTATAGATCGTCTGTTTCGTGACCTGCGCCCGGGTCGCGATCGTGTCCATGCTGGCCAGAACGTAGCCCTCGGTCAGAAAGACAGATTTCGAGGCATACAGAATTTTCTGCCGGGTCTTTTCTTTGCGTGTTTCCTGCTTGCTCATGCTTGCACCCTAAAATCATACTAATTGGTATGATAGTCTTGAAATCTTCGCAAGCGGGCAATAATCATACCGATCAGTATGATTCTATCCGGTGGCTGACATGAAACCTTCCTATACCCTTGCTCTGCGATCCCAAAACCCACGTATGACCGGCATTGCGATTGCCCTTCTTGGCGCGTTGCTGATGAGCTTTGATCCGATTTTTATCCGTCTCTCGGGTGTCAGTGGATTTGACACCGCCTTTCTGTTCGGATTGTTCACGGCGATATCGATGTCGGCGTTCATTCAATTGCGAGATGAGCGTGGATTGATCGAAGTCCTTAAGGCCGGCGGCTGGCCAATATTTCTGTCGGGCCTGTTGATGCTGGGCAGCGCTTCGGCCCTTGTTCTGAGCATCAAGAACACGTCGGTCGCCAATACGTTTGTGATCCTCAGCACCTCGCCAGCGCTGGCAGCGTTGTTCAGCTGGTTCTTCCTGAAAGAAATCACACGACGGTCAACGTGGATCTCGATCGTGTTCGTTATGCTGGGGATCGCGATTGTGGTGTCGGGGTCTTTTGGGTCCGGGAACCTCAAAGGCGATTTGCTCGCTTTCTTTGCGGTGATCTGCCTGTCGCTGAACCAAACTCTGTTGCGCAAGTATCAGGACGTCAGCCGCATGGCGAGTGTCGGGCTGGGCGGGTTGTTCCTTGCACTCACGATGGCAATTGTGGCGGAACCTTCGGGGTACAGCCTCGGCACCTGGGTCATCATGGGGGCCATGGGGTTGTTTACCGCGCCGTTTGGCCGTGTGATGTCAGCGGTTGCGATCCGATATATCACCGCGCCAGAAGTTGGCATGATCCTGATGACCGAAGTGGTCTTTGCGCCGTTGTTTGCTTTCGGGTTCTTTGGAGAAATTCCGCCTGTCGCAAGCTTTATCGGGGGTGCAATCATTCTTGTGACGGTGCTGATCTATGCCGGGTTGTCCGCTAAGCGAGAACAGTGATCGCTAGTAAGATATCCGATCGCGTAGCAGGGCCGGTCCCAAGTGGAACTGGCCCTGCTACGATTTTTTTCAAAGATCCCGAATTTTATCGGCGCGCAGCGGGCAGGCGAGATACACGCCAAACTCTTTGCCGATATCGGCGCTAACCCGGGCATGGACCCGGCCTTGGCGATCAAGGAAACGCTGATTGTCTTCGACGGGGAAAATCCCCTCATGCCAGATACCGGGATGGATATAGAGACCGCGTGAGCCATCGCACCAGAACGCGACCACCTTTTCGGGAGTCAGGTTGTCACCGGGCAGGGCGGCGGGAACGATGAAGGGTTTGTTGTCCAGTGGCCAGAACATCTGCCCACCATCGGGGTGATAGTTCATATGCCACAGCAGCACCTGATCGCGCGGCGCGGTTTGTTGTTCCGTCTGTGCCTGTTGGGGATCGGCGGACCAGCCCAGAACATAGTGTCCCTTGACGGCCTCGTTCTCACCGTAGAGAACATCACCCTGCCAGTCGCATTTGAACGTGCCTTCGACCCAGCCACCCTCGTCGCCGGTTCCTTCGTCAATCGGGCGCCAGCCCTGTTGGGGCCAGCGGGCGATTTCAATCTCGAAGGTATCGGGGTCATCGACCAGACAGCCATAGCCTTTGACCGAATCGTCTGTGGCCCGGATCAGCGGAACTTCGTGCCAAGGCAGGGAGGGTTTCGAGCTGGCTTCGAATATATACTCCGGCGCGTTCATGCTGCACCCAGATGCCTGTCGACCATGCGCTGCACCATCGGCGCGAAATGGGTGAAATCCGGGGTTTCCATGTCTGCACGCTTGCCTGCCTCGTCCAGATAGCGCACCTGAATGATCTCTTTCAGGTTTGGATTGGCCTCGAACTCCGCGACTTCCTCGGCACTCATAGGCCCGCCCTGCAGTTCCAAGGTATGGACCGACGCAGAAGACAGACGGTTGAAGTACTCGGGCTTGGTGGCACAGAGATACCGCTTGGCTGCCACGTGATAGCGGCAGCAATCGGTGATGACCGACGGGAAGAACTGTTCCAGTACTTCAGCGCCTGCGTCCTCGTGGTGACGGTCTTCGGTATCATCAGGATGGTAGGTACCAAACTCGGATGTGAAATGGCCAATGTCATGTAAAAGTGCGCCGACGATAATTTCCTCGGGTTGGCCGTTTTGTTCCGCGATGGTGGCACCTTGCAGCATGTGTTCGGCCATGGTCACCGGTTCACCCAGGTATTCCTCGCCGCCGCGACGGTCGAAGATATCGCCGATGAAAGCCACGATATTGTCCCGGTTCAAAGTCGAGAAATCGGGTTTCATTCCGCCGCCTCCGGTTGCGCCATGTCCATAGCGGCCAGCGTGGACAGCAGTCCGTCCTTGTCGGCGTAGCAACCTTGCAGCCAGCGTGAACCCGCACCGGAATAGCCCAGACGCGCATGTAGAACGCGGGTGTTGTCGACGATGAAGCTCTCACCCGGCTCCAGCTTGAACGACACGCCCATGGCGGGGTCGTCGATGATCTCGCCCAATTGGCGATAGGCGGCGTAGTAGGCCTCCATCTGGTCAAAGGGGATGTCCACGAACGGTGCTGACGAGCGGTTGTTGAAACGGATGCCAATCAGCTCACCATCCGGCGACAGTTCGATCATCGGGCGGCGCGAGCGCAGGCACACACCATCTGAGCCTTTGTATTCGAAACGCGCGGGGTAACCTGCCAGCAGGGCGAATCCTTCGGGGTCTTGGTCGCGCAGTTTCTCTGCGGCGCAAAAGCCGTCGACCACGATGGAATCGCCGCCCTTGGCGCTGTTCTCAAGACAATAAAGGATCTGCAGCGTCGGCACCGGATCGCGATAGGGGTTATCAGTATGGGCCTGAAGGCCCAGCCCGGTATAGGCGAGGTTGGTCGGGTTCACTTCGGTCCGGACCTCGAAATAGGGGCCATAATTGGTCTCGCGCACATAGCCGAACAGATCGGCCACTTTCAGCAGCGATTCCGGTTCGGTCGGGCCGTTGGTCAGCTTGGCAAAGCCGTATTCGGCCACGGCAGCCAGCCAGTCGCGTTTGGCCACAGGGCTGGCATGCACTTCGTTCCAATCCCCGCTGGGTGCGTTGATGCCACGTTCCCATGTGGTGATGCCAGGGGCGGGGCGGCCAAATTCGGATGCAGCGGCACGATCATAAACATGGTCGGCCAGCCACGCGCCGGGGAACGTGACGGTTTTGCCTTCGGGCTGGAACGTGACGGTCAGGTCGCCATTGTCGATTTCGGCGGCGCTGACCGAAATGTCGGCGGGGATGTCGCCGATGGTGATCAGGCGCTGACCGTTGCCGGGCGCGCGGGTTTTGGGGTCCAGCGCGTTGTCGCGCAGCCAGATGGCGTGAAAGCGGGATTGGGTGCCATCGATAAAGTCGACAGTCACCACGGAGGGGTCATGGGTGGCAGAGCGCAGCATGGGGGGTCTCCTGTTCGGCGCGAGCTTTGGTTGAGCACATACGCCGCCTGTGGCATTACGACAATTAATCCTTCTTTCTACTGAGGCTTGGAAATTCTTATGGCTAAGAAAAAGGTCGGGTTGCCGCCGCTGGATTGGCTGCGCGTGTTCGAATCCGCGGGGCGATTGGGTGGCTTTTCCGCCGCCGCGCGGGAATTTGGTCTGACGCAAGCGGCGGTCAGTCAGCGGATCGGCAATCTTGAGACCTGGCTGGGCCGGTCGCTGTTCGTGCGCGAGGCGCGGGGCGTGTCGCTGACTATCGAAGGCGAAAGCTATCTGCCCTTGGTGCAAGACAGTTTGCAGGCGTTGGAGCGCAATACCGAGGACCTGTTCGGCAAATCCCCGCGCGAACTACGCGTGGCCGGGCTGTCATCGAACATCCATGCGCTTGTGGTGCCCAGCCTCGCCCGGTTTCAGGAAATGCGCCCGAAGGTGCGTGTGATGACGGACTCTGTGGCGCGACGATCGTCGTTGGATGAAGAGCGGACATGGCTGCAAATCCGGTATGGACGGGGCATCTGGCCGGGACGGGATGCCGAGCTGATCGCGCGTGAAGTGCTGGTGCCGATGGCGGCCCCGGATGTGGATTGGGACGCGCCTCTGATTGATCTTCGCGGGGAAAGGCCGGGATGGCGGGATTGGGCGCGGAAGACGGATCAAGGGGATGTGACACCGTCCAATATCAGTTTCGATTCAATGGAGCACGCGCTTTCGGCGGCGCGTCAGGGAATGGGCGTGGCTCTGGGGTCAGTGCCGTTAGCCAAGGCGGATTTGCAGGCCGGACGGTTGCGCAGACTGAACTTGCCAGAGCTGAAAGCGCGGGATGGGTATTGGCTGGCGTGGCCCGAAGAGCGCGCGAAATCAAAAAAACAACGCGCTCTGATCGCGGACTTTCTGGAAGCTTTGCGGGGATGAGCAATCAGAAATCGATTGCGATGCCCTTCTTCTCCCAATCCCCGTAGCGGGCCGGGTCAGGACCGTCGCGACCGCCCAGTTCCTTGGGCATCTTTTTTGCCTCAGCTTCCGCCTTTTTGCGGCGCTCTTCGGCTTCGGCCAGCGCGCGCTGGGCAGCGGGGGGCAGGTCTTTGCGGTCGTCGCTCATGACATCGGGTTCCTTTCCGTGCATTCGCTTGATATACGCCCCCGTCCGCCCTTGGCAATGCGGGCGACGGTCAAATCAAAGGCGGTTTTCATGTCCGACAACGCAACAGCGGCGCGACGCAGCGCGATCTATCTGCTGGATCAGATTCTGGGGGAAGGGCGGTTGCTGTCCGAATGTCTGGCCGCTGGTGCGCTGGATCGTCTGGGACCAGAGGATCGCGCGCGGGCACAACGCCTGACTCTGGAAACCCTGCGAGGGTTGGAACGTGCCGACCGGTTGCTGGACAATCACCTGAACCGAACTCCGGCTCTGACCGTGCACAACGCGCTGCGCCTTGGCGCGGTGGAACTGTGCCACGGTGAGGCCGCGCACGGTGTGGTCAATTCCATGGTCGAGATCGTTGGTCGGTCCCGCAAGCACGGGCGGCTGAAAGGTCTGGTGAACGCGGTGCTTCGCAAAGTGGCGGCTGAAGGGCCCCAAGCATGGCCCAAGATGCGGGTTCCGCGTTTGCCGGAATGGCTGCGCGAACCTTTGGTCATGGCGTGGGGCGCGGAGGCAGTTACGGGTATGGAGCAGGCGCAATTTGCAGGTGCGCCGCTTGATATCTCGCTGAAACCCGGAGCATCCGGCCCCGGTGAAGCGCTGCCAACAGGATCATTGCGAGTTCAGGACGCGGGGCAGGTCTCGGCCCTGCCGGGTTTCAACACGGGCGAATGGTGGGTGCAGGACGCAGCAGCAGCCCTGCCTGTGCGCATTCTGGCACCCAAGGCCGGAGAGAAGGTTCTGGACCTCTGCGCTGCACCGGGCGGCAAGACGCTGCAACTGGCGGCCGCAGGGACCGAGGTCACAGCGTTGGATATCTCGGATTCGCGGCTGGAACGCGTGCGCGAAAACCTTAAACGCACTGGATTGACAGCGAATGTCATCGCAGGAGATGCGCTGGAGCATCAGGGCCAGTACGACGCCATTCTGCTTGATGCGCCTTGTTCGGCCACGGGCACCATCCGTCGCCACCCAGATTTGCCCTTTGCCAAGGACGGCTCGGAGTTTGGCGGCCTGATCGAACTGCAGGCCCAAATGCTGGCCCATGCCTGGACCCTGCTGAAACCCGGCGGGCGGCTTGTGTATTGCACCTGCTCCCTGCTGCCTGACGAAGGCGAGGTGCAGGTCGAAGAGGCGCTGGAGCAATACCCGGACATGGCGGTTGATCGTGAAGCTCTGATTGTTCCCGGTATTGAACAGGATTGGATCACCGAAGAAGGCGGTCTGCGCCTGCGGCCCGATTATTGGGCGGATCGGGGCGGAATGGACGGCTTCTATATCGCCTGCCTGAACAAATCGACGTGACAAGACGCTTTTCGATGACTTGACGATCGCCGCGGGCTATCGTTGGTTCAGGCGCCAGCAGAGCGCAAGGGGCAGAGTAACGAGCGTCATGTCAAAGACAGATACCATGACCAATCGGTGGACACGGTTTCAGAACCGTCTCTACGCGCGGCTCAGTCAGCGACGCAAAGCGGTTTCGGGGTTTGTCGGCGAACCTGAGCCGCGCACGGTCGGCTCTTTTGCTCGTGGACGTCAGCTTGTTGCCGGAAACCTCTTGTTTGCCGGGTATCTTGTCGAAGCTCAGGACACCGAGCTGTGGGACGTTTCTGCACCTAGTACCGGTTTCGACGATGAACGCCACGGTTTTGCCTGGCTCGATGATCTGGCCGCTGTTGGTGATATGCGGGCGCGGGAGAAAGCCCAGCGGTGGGTCTGGGGTTGGATCAAGGCGCATGGTCGGGGTCAGGGGCCTGGCTGGGCGCCGGACCTGACTGGGCGACGAGTGATGCGTTGGGTCAACCACGCGATTTTCCTGCTGCGCGGCATGGACGAAAACCAAAGCAAGATCTTCTTCCGTTCATTGGCGCAACAAACATGGTTCCTGTCCAAACGCTGGAAGGCAGCAACACCGGGCCTGCCCCGGTTTGAGGCGCTGGCCGGGCTGGTTCAGGCTGGTTTGGCGTTGGAAGGGCTGGAGCATCTGGCCGATCCCGCATTGCGGGCTTTAGCCCGTGAATGCGACAGTCAGATTGACGAGCAAGGTGGTATTTCTACGCGAAATCCGGAAGAGCTGCTCGAGGTCTTTACCCTGCTGGCGTGGACGTCAGCCGCACTCAGCGATCTGGGGCGGGGAACGCCCGGAGCGCAGGCAAACGCGATCAAGCGTATGGCCCCCACATTGCGCAGCTTACGCCATTCGGACGGTGCGCTGGCCCGCTTTCACGGAGGCGGTCGCGGTGTCGAAGGCCGTCTGGATCAGGCGCTGGCGCAAAGCGGTGTACGGCCACAGCATTCCGTGGGGTTGTCCATGGGGTTTGCCCGGGTTTATGCGGCCCGAACCAGTGTCATTGTCGACGCGAGCCCGCCGCCGAAGGGTGCCGCGTCGTATAATGCGCACGCGTCAACCCTGGCGTTCGAATTGACGTCAGGCCGGCGGCCGCTGATCGTCAATTGCGGCTCGGGCGAGAGTTTCGGGTTGGAATGGCGTCGCGCCGGGCGGGCCACGCCGTCACACTCGACGCTGTGTCTGGATGGGTATTCCAGCGCGCGATTGACCACTCCGACCCCCGGGACCGAGCGTGAGGCGCTGGTAGATGCACCGCAGGAGGTTCCGGTTGAGTTCGAAGAAGCGTTCGAAGGCACGCGCTTCATGGCCGGTCACGACGGCTACACCAAGGTTTTTGGCCTGACCCATGCCCGCACGCTTGAACTGCGCTTTGACGGGCGCGAACTGACCGGCGAGGACATTCTGCTGACCGCCACCGACAAGGCAAAGCGGCAATTCGACAAGGCATTGGACGCCTCGGGCCTGAAAGGCATCAACTTTGACATCCGGTTTCACCTGCATCCGGACGTGGATGCGGCCATTGATCTGGGTGGTGCGGCGGTGTCGATGGCGCTCAAAAGCGGCGAGATCTGGGTTTTCCGTCACGATGGCGTAGGAAAATTGTCAGTTGAACCAAGCGTTTATTTGGAAAAAGGCCGATTAAAGCCCCGCGCGACAAAACAGATCGTTCTATCCGGGCGCGCAATGGAGTATGCGACCCGCATCCGGTGGACGCTGAGCAAGGCACAGGATACAGCCTATGCCGTGCGCGATCTGCACCGGGACGAGCCCGAGTTTGACTGACGCCAAAAGGACCTTTGGACCCATGACCGATCTTCACCCCGTGCGCCGCGCGTTGCTTTCCGTTTCCGACAAGACCGGGCTGATCGAGCTGGGCAAGGCATTGGCCGAGCGTGGGGTCGAGTTGCTGTCGACCGGTGGCACGGCCAAAGCGCTGCGCGATGCAGGGCTGGAGGTCAAGGACGTCAGCGAGATAACCGGTTTCCCCGAGATGATGGACGGTCGGGTCAAGACGCTGCACCCGATGGTGCATGGCGGGCTGCTGGCGCTGCGCGACAACGACACCCACGTCGCCGCGATGGACGAACACGGCATTGGCGCGATCGATCTGCTGGTGGTGAACCTCTATCCGTTCGAAGCGACAGTGGCCAAAGGTGCTGGCTATGACGAATGCATCGAGAACATCGATATCGGCGGCCCCGCGATGATCCGTGCGGCGTCCAAGAACCACGCCTTTGTGAACGTGGTTGTGGATGTCGAGGATTATTCGTCGCTGCTGGATCAGTTGGAAGAGAATTACGGCAAGACATCCTATGGTTTCCGCCAGTGGCTGGCACAGAAGGCTTATGCCCGTACCGCCGCCTACGACACCGCCGTATCCAACTGGATGGCCGACGCGCTGCAACTTGAGGCCCCCAAGCGCCGCGCCTTTGCCGGTGAGCTGAAGCAGACCCTGCGTTATGGCGAGAACAGCCATCAGCAGGCGGCGTTCTACACCGACGGCACCAACCGTCCGGGCGTGGCGACCGCCGTGCAGCATCAGGGCAAGGAACTGAGCTACAACAACATCAACGACACAGACGCCGCGTTTGAGTTGGTGGCCGAGTTCGATCCGTCACAAGGCGCGGCCTGTGCTATCATCAAACACGCCAACCCCTGCGGCGTGGCCACGGGCCCCACTCTGCTGGACGCCTATAAGTCGGCCTTCGACTGCGACCGTACCTCGGCCTTTGGTGGGATCGTGGCACTGAACCAGCCGCTGGACGCCGAAACCGCGCAGGAGATCACCGGGATTTTCACCGAAGTGGTGATCGCTCCGGGCGCATCGGACGAGGCCAAGGCAATCTTCGCCGCCAAGAAGAACCTGCGTCTGCTGACCGCAGAAAGCCTTCCCGATGTGACTGCGGGCGGCAAAACTGTGCGTCAGGTGGCCGGTGGTTTGCTGGTTCAGGACAAGGATAACGGTTTTGTCGGCATGGATGACCTGAAAGTCGTGACCAAGAAAGCGCCGACCGAGGAGCAAATGCGTGACCTGCTGTTCGCGTGGAAAGTGGCCAAGCATGTCAAATCCAATGCCATCGTCTATGTCAAAGATGGTGCAACTGTTGGCGTTGGTGCCGGTCAGATGAGCCGTTTGGACTCAGCCATGATTGCCGCCAAGAAAGCCGAACGCATGGCCGACGCGCTGGGCCTGCCACAGCCGCTGACAATCGGGTCGGCTGTGGCCTCAGACGCGTTCTTCCCATTCCCCGACGGCTTGATGGAGGCTGCCGAGGCCGGTGCCACCTGCGTCATCCAGCCGGGTGGTTCGATGCGCGACGACGAGGTGATTGCAGCAGCGGATGAGGTCGGTCTGGCCATGGTCTTCACCGGCATGCGCCACTTCCGCCACTGATGCGTTATCGCCTGCTTCTCTGGGCTGGTCTGGCCGCGTTTCTGATCGACCAGATCAGTAAGTATCTGGTCGTCCACGTGATGCGCGTGGCCGAAGGGAATATCGACGTCCTGCCGCCGCTGCTGGTGTTCAAGTATGGCGAGAATCGGGGCATCAATTTTGGGCTGTTCCAGGGAAATACCGATGCTGCCCGCTGGGCGCTGATCGGTGTCTCTTTGGTAATCTCGATCGGCGTGCTGATCTGGCTGATGCGCACAGTCCCGTCGAAACTCATGCTGGTTTGCGGCGGGCTGCTGATCGGCGGGGCGCTGGGTAATGTCGTGGATCGCCTGCTTTATGGCTATGTTCTCGATTTCCTGAACATGTCCTGCTGTGGCATCAACAATCCCTTCGTGTTCAACCTGGCCGACGTGTTCATTTTTGCCGGAGCTATCGGTTTGGTGCTGTTCGATGGAAAAAAGCCCTCGTGACGCGCCATTTGAAATGCGATAAAAGCGCCTGAAACTGGCTGGAGACTATTATGCGGCTGCCGCGTTCCATAATTGCTTTGACATTGGCCTTTGCGGCTGCGGGGTGCTCCGATATCGGATTACGCCACCTAGAAGCGCCAGGGCAAGGACCGGATGAGTTTTCGGTTATGCCTGTCAAACCGCTGACCCAGCCCAAGGATTACAAGTTCTTGCCCGCGCCCACTCCGGGCGGTGGCAATCTGACCGATCCTAATCCCAATGCAGAAGCGGTCGTCGCCCTTGGTGGCAACGCCTCGTCGTTGAACACCAACACAGCGATCCCGTCTTCGGACGCTGCGCTTGTGACCGCATCAAGCCGCTATGGTGTGCCAGCGAACGCGCGGCAGGTCGTCGACACCGAAGATGCCGAATTCCGCAGAAAGCAGGGCCGTCTGACACGCCTGCGTTTGTTCAAGGTGGATCGCTATTCGCAGGTTTACCGCCGCGAAACTCTCAATCCTGACATTCAGAACGAAGCGGCACGTCGCGCGGGCATCGAAACGCCCTCATCGCCGCCGGTAGATGAATAATCTTTAACTTTCCGTCATCGGGCTTGAACCTGCGCGGCGTCACCGTAGTTTGAACACCATAAATCAAACGGAGGACGCCCTATGGTTCGGGCTCTGGCACTGTCGGCTGCCCTGATGGCCGCAACCCCTCTTGCCGCCAGTGAGGGGCACGAAGCGGTCACTACATTTACATTGGACAACGGCATGGATGTCGTCGTGATCGAAGATCATCGCGCGCCGGTCGTGCAGCACATGGTCTGGTATCGGGCCGGCTCGGCGGATGAGCCGGTGGGATCGTCCGGGGTTGCACATTTCCTCGAACATCTGCTGTTCAAGGGCACTGACACTTTGGCCCCGGGCGAGTTTTCCGCCACCGTCGCGGCCAATGGCGGTAATGACAACGCGTTCACGTCTTACGACTACACTGCCTATTTCCAGCGCGTCGCAGCGGACCGGTTGGAACTGATGATGCGGATGGAAGCGGATCGGATGCGCAACATCCGGCTGTCGGAAAACGATATCGTTACCGAGCGCGACGTGATCCTTGAAGAGCGCAACCAGCGCACCGACAACAGCCCCCGCGCCCTGTTCGGCGAGCAGATGAGCGCGTCGCAGTACCTCAACCACCGCTATGGCGTTCCGATCATCGGTTGGCGGCATGAGATGGAGACGCTGGATATGGAGGACGCGCTGTCCTTCTACCAAACTCATTATGCGCCCAATAACGCCATTCTTGTCGTCACGGGCGATGTCGAGCCTGACGAAGTCAAATCGCTGGCCGAGCAATATTACGGTGTGATTCCTGCAAATCCGGACCTGCCAGTACGTGTCCGATCGCAGGAACCGCCGCAAACGGCGGAGCGTCGTCTGACCTACAAGGATGCACGCGTCTCGCAGCCTTACGTTCAGCGCAGCTATCTGGCGCCAGAACGTGATCCCGGCGAACAGGAAAAAGCAGCCGCGCTGTTCCTGTTGGCCGAACTATTGGGCGGCAGCACGACATCATACCTGAACGAGAAACTGCAATTCGATCAGCAAAAGGCAGTCTACACCGGCGCGTTCTATCGTGGTGTTTCGTTGGACGACACGACCTTTGATCTGATCGTTGTGCCGGCTGCAGGTGTCTCTTTGCAAGAGGCCGAGGATGCAATGGATCAGGCCGTTGCCGACTTCATAGCCGAAGGTGTGAACGAAGAAGATCTCGACCGGATCAAAATGCAGCTGCGTGCGGCGCAAACCTATGCGCGCGACAACGTAGATGGGATCGGAAACCGCTATGGCCGTGCCCTGACCAGCGGCTTGACCGTCGAAGATGTGCAGGCTTGGCCTGATATCCTGCAGGCGGTGACCGGGGATGAGATCATCGCCGCCGCGCGCGAAGTTTTGCAGCCTGAAGCGTCAGTTACCGGTTGGCTGATGAAAGACGAGGAGGTGACGCAATGAAACGGATCTTCGCAACCCTGATCGTCTTTGTAATCGCTCTGCCCGCATGGGCCGAGATTGCAATCGAGGAAGTCACCTCGCCCAGCGGCATCAAAGCCTGGCTGGTCGAGGATCACTCGATCCCCTTCACCGCACTGGAACTGCGTTTTCGCGGCGGAACCTCTCTGGATGACCCGGACAAGCGTGGGGCTGTTTACCTTATGAGCGGCCTGATCGAAGAAGGCGCAGGCGACATGGATGCCCGCACCTATGCCCGCGAGCTGGAGTCGCTGGCTGCGTCGTTCAGGTACAACGCAACCGATGACACGGTTTCGATTTCCGCGCAGTTCCTGACCGAGAACCGCGATGATGTAATTGACCTGCTGCGCACCACGATACACGAACCGCGATTTGATCAGGATGCCGTGGATCGTGTCCGGGCGCAGGTGCTGTCCGGTCTCATGTCGGACCAGACCGATCCAAACGACATTGCCGGACGCAGCTTTGCGCAGATGGCCTATGGTGATCACCCGTATGGCACGGAAGGCAAGGGCACGATAGAAAGCGTGACGGCCTTGACGCGGGACGATGTTGTCACTGCCTATCAGGGCGTTTTTGCCAAAGACCGGATTTTTGTCGGCGCGGTGGGTGACATCACCCCCGAAGAATTGGGAGCGTTGCTGGACAAGCTGCTGGCCGACCTGCCGGAAACCGGTAAACCGATCCCCGGTCGTGCCGATGTAAATATCCCCGGCGGCGTCAGCGTGGTCGAGTTTGACACGCCGCAATCGGTGGCCCTGTTCGGCCATGCGGGCATTGACCGTGACGATCCCGATTTCTTTCCGGCCTATATCCTGAACCACATCCTTGGTGGCGGTGGTTTTGAAAGCCGCCTGATGCAGGAAGTGCGCGAAAAACGCGGTTTGACCTATGGCATCGCGACCTATCTGGTGCCCAAGGATCTGGCCTCGGTCTATCTGGGATCGGTGTCGTCGGGAAATGATCGCATCGCTGACGCTGTTGAAGTGATCCGTGATGAATGGGCACGTGCCGCGACCGAAGGCGTGACCCAGAAGGAGCTGGACGACGCCAAGACCTATCTAACCGGCGCTTACCCATTGCGATTTGACGGCAACGGGCAGATTGCAGGGATCATGGTCGGGATGCAGATGGAAGACCTGCCCATCGACTATATCGCCACCCGTAATGACAAGGTGAACGCAGTCACGTTGGAAGAGGTGAACCGGGTCGCCGCAGAACTGCTCGACCCGGATGGGCTGCATTTCACAGTGGTCGGCAAACCTGTGGGTTTGGAAACCACCAACTGAGAATAGGGGCTGAGCGCTGCTCAGCCCTTTTTCATGCTGCGCAGCATCTGCCCCATCATCTGGCCGAACTTGCCCGACCCGCGCTGATAGAGCGCGCCGTCCACCGCCAAGACCGTACCGCTGATATAGCTGGCCAGATCAGAGCTGAGGAACAGGCAGGCGTTTGCCACGTCCTGTGGTTGACCCCAGCGACCCAAGGGAACGTCCTTGCGCAAGGCTTCTCCCGCATCCGGAGTCGGGGCCAGACGTTTCGCTCCTTCGGTGCCTTCGATGAAGCCCGGCACGACCGAGTTCACACGGATGCCCTCGACACCCCATTCCATCGACAGCGTTCGGGTGATCTGGTCCACGCCTGCCTTGGCGGCGCAGACATGGGCCTGGCCTTCGTACGGCAGATACGATTGTGGGGCGGAGATGTTGATGATGCTGGCACCCGGACGTCTGAGGTAGGAGTAGGCCCCTTTCATCACGTGGATCGTACCCATCAGGTCGATATCGATCACGGTCTTGAACGCATTGACCGACATTTCCGCCGCCAGTGCCGGGAAATTACCTGCCGCGCCTGACACCAAAACGTCGAAGTCACCGAATGCGTCATGGAATTCCTTCAGGCCTTCGGCCACCGCCTCAGGGTCACGCACGTCAAACGCCGTACCGATGGCATCCTGTGCGCCCGCTTCTTTCAGTGCGGCAACGGTGTCATCGACCTTTTCCTGTGAGCGGCTGGCGACGGCCAGTTTGGCACCCGAGGCCGCAAAGGCCTCGGCAATGCCACGATTGATACCGCTGGTTCCGCCAATGACGATGACGGTTTTTCCTGAAAAATCCATGTAGGCCTCCCTTGGAGGGGAGCCCTACTCTCCGTAGGGCACCCAGATGTTTTTGACTTCGGTCGCAGCCTGCAGGAAGCGGCGAGATTGGTCCACGCCCCAATCAAATGCCGTCGCGTTATTGACCCAGGTCCGTTTCAGGTTCCCGGCCGAGACGACCTCGATCTCTTTCGACAGGTCGGTGGACGAGAACGACCAGACCGCATCGACGTTCAGGTGTGAAGCCAGCGGTTTCGCCAACTCCGCGTGGCTGCCGGTCAGGATGTTGACCACGCCAGCGGGCACGTCTGAGGTTTCGAGAATCTGGTAGAAATCGGTCGCTGCCAGCGGATAGGGCTCCGAGGCCACCAGAACCGTTCGGTTGCCCATCGCAATCGCCGGAGCCATCGCAGACACAAGACCCAGAAGGGGTGCTTCGTCGGCGCACAGCGCACCGATGACACCAACGGACTCTTTCATGGCAATCGCCACGCCGCGGATCGGAACGCCGTGTACCTGACCGTCATACTTGTCGGCCCAGGCAGCAGCGGTGAACAGGCGCTGGATCGAGGCTTCGACCTCTTTCGCGCCGTCCTTCCTGCCGGTCATGGAGTCGATGCGTGCGGCGAACTCATCGGCACGCGCCGAGAGGTTTTCACCGATGTAATACAGAATCTGCGCGCGCAGGTGGCCGGTGGTCATGGACCAGCCTTTCGCACCTGCCGCGGCCTCAACCGCGTTGCGCACGTCCTTACGGTTGGCGAGCCCAACATGGCCCAGCAGGCCGGACTTGCCCCAGACGGGTTTGGAATAGCCGCCGTCGGGCCGCGCCTGCTTGCCGCCGACATACATCTTGGCGGTACGGTCAATCGGGTCGACCGGAGCCCCTTCGCCCATCACCGCTTCAACTTTCGCCAGCGGCTTAGCTTTACCTTTGGGCTTGGTGTAGGCCGCAAGACCTTCCCAACCGCCTTCGCGGCCAAAACCGCTTTCGCGCACGCCGCCGAACCCAGCGGCTGCGTCGAACAGGTTGGTGGCATTCACCCAGACCACGCCTGCAACCAGCTTTGGCGCGATATCCAGCGCGAGGTTCACATTCTCGGTCCATACAGTCGCGGCCAGCCCGTAACGTGTGTTGTTGGCCAGTTCGACCGCCTCTTCCGGTGTGCGGAAGGTGGACGACACCAACACCGGACCGAAGATCTCTTCCTGCATCAGCGGATCTGATGTCTCAAGGCCTGAGATCAGCGTCGGCGGGTAATAACAGCCGTTCGCAGGCAGATCGCAAGCCGCCTGATGCACGTGACCAACCGTGTTGCTTTCGACCAAGCCCTTGATGGTCTGCAACTGAACCGGATCCACAACGGCACCCACGTCTATGCATTTGTCCAGCGGATCGCCAATGCGCAGCTTGTCCATGCGGGCGCGCAGTTTCTCGTGGAACCGGTCGGTGATGCCTTCCTGCACCAACAGGCGCGAACCCGCACAGCAAACCTGACCCTGGTTGAACCAGATTGCGTCGACCAGACCTTCGATGGCTGAATCAATATCGGCGTCGTCAAAGACGATGTAGGCGGACTTGCCACCCAGCTCCAACGTCAGTTCCTTGCCCGAGCCAGCGGTCGCCTCACGGATGCGACGACCGACAACGGTCGAGCCGGTAAAGGCGATCTTGTCGACATCTGAGGACACGATCATCTCACCCACAGCACCGTCGCCTGTGACGATGTTGACTACACCTTTCGGCAACCCGGCCTGCGAGCAGATATCGGCGAACAGTAGCGCGGTCAGCGAGGTGTACTCGGCTGGTTTCAGAACCACTGTGTTGCCCATCGCAATCGCCGGGGCGATTTTCCACGCCAGCATCAGCAGCGGGAAGTTCCACGGGATAATCTGCCCGCACACACCCAGAGCCTCAGCGTCAGGCAGTTCGCTTTCCATCAGCTGCGCCATGCCCGCGTGATAGTAGAAGTGCCGTTGCACCAGCGGGATGTCGATGTCACGCGACTCGCGGATCGGTTTGCCGTTGTCGAGGCTTTCCAGCACGGCAAACAGGCGCGAGTGCTTTTGCAACAGGCGCGCGATGGCATAGAGGTACCGCGCTCGGCCTGCGCCGCCCAGTTTCTCCCATTTCGGTTGCGCCTTGCGCGCGGCAGAAACGGCGGCATCCACATCGGCCTGTTTCGCCTGCGTCAGCTTGGCCAGCACCTCACCGGTCGCAGGGTTGCGGCTTTCGAAGCCTTTGCCGGGTTTCGTGAAGGTACCGTCGACGTATTGACCGAACTTGTCACCCTGATCGACCAGCCAGGCCAGAGCCTCGGCAGCGCTTTCGGGAGCAGGGCCGTAATCCATGGTTTCGAAAATCTCTTTGACTGTCATTGTTCTTATCCTCAGCCCATGGAGTGACGGTGACCGGCGGAATACGCGCCAGTGACATAGTGTTCCAACTGTCGCTCAATATCACCCAGCAGCGACGAAGCGCCAAAGCGGAACAGGTCCTGCTCCAGCCAGCGGTCGCCCAACTCGTCCTTGATCAGCGACAGGTACACCAGCGCGTCCTTGGCTTTGGAAATCCCGCCTGCAGGCTTGTAGCCAACGCGATAACCGGTGCGGTCATAGTAGTCGCGGATCGCGCGGATCATCACCAGCGAAACGGGCAGGGTGGCGTTGACGCTTTCCTTACCGGTCGAGGTCTTGATGAAATCGGCGCCCGCCATCATGCAAACAAGTGAGGCGCGGGCGACGTTGCGCAAGCTGCCCAACTCTCCGGTGGCGAGGATGGCTTTGACATGGGCATCGCCGCAGGCCACGCGGAAGGCTTTCATTTCCTCGTACAGCGCCTGCCAATCGCCCGACAGGACATGACGACGCGAGATGACGATGTCGATCTCTTCGGCTCCGGCCTTCACGCTTTCTTCGATCTCTGCCACACGCAGGTGGAAGGGGGAAAGGCCAGCCGGGAAACCGGTGGACACAGCGGCAACCGGAATGCCGGTGCCGTGCAGCGCGTCCACGGCGGTTTCGATCATGTCGTGATAGACGCAGACAGCGCCTGTGGTAATCGGTGGCATGTCCAGCGCCTGCAGAACCGAAGGCGCAACCGGCTGTCGAGCCTTGGCGCACAGGCGACGGACACGGCCAACCGTGTCGTCACCCGACAGGGTGGTCAGGTCGATCATCGTGATTGCCTTCAGCAGCCACGCAGCCTGATAGTCCTTTTTCACGGACCGCCGACCGGGCAAGGTCGCGGCACGGCGCTCGATGGCCGAGGTGTTGGCTTGCACGGCGCGCACCCAGTCCAGATCCAGATCCATGCCGGGGTTTCTGGGCTCGGTCACTTGCGGCAGATGCGCTGTGCGCACGGGGCTTTCTGAGCTCTGCGTATCCATCTTCACATCCTTTGGGAGGTTTCCGACAAATTCGCATGGCTTGCGACTGAATGGAAGGCATACCAGCCCTGCCCGTGCAATTTTTTTGACCAAATGGACAAAATTCGTGTTTTCTTGCGAATAATTCGCAATAGCGTTGACTTAGTTGCGAATGGTTCGCATATTCATTCTCAACAGGATACCAAAATGGAGTCAGCAATGATTCGTCGTAGTTTTCTTGCGGCTTTGGCAATTGCCGCCGCGCTGCCGGTGGCAGCTTGGGCTGAAGCGCCGCTCAAAGTCGTTGCTACCACGGGAATGATCGCCGACACGGCGCGTCAGATCGGTGGCGATCAGGTTGAGGTGAAGGGTCTTATGGGCCCCGGCGTCGACCCGCACGCCTATCGCCAGACCCGTAGCGATATCGTGGCCATGACCCGCGCGGACCTGATCCTGTGGCATGGTCTCTACCTTGAGGCGCAGATGGAAGAGTTCTTCCACGACCTCGAGCGTAAACGGCCCGTCGTGGCCGTTGCCGAAGGGGTGGATAAGTCCAGGCTGCGCGCCCATGACGACTATGCCGACAAATACGACCCGCATGTGTGGATGAGCCCCGCTCTGTGGCGCGATGTGGCGGTTGAGGTCCAGAAGGCCCTGACTGAGGCGCGCCCCGAAGCTGCAGATGCGTTTCAGGCCAACACCGCAGCGTTTTTGGCTGAAATAGACCAGCTTGAGGCTTATGGTAAAGAGGCGCTTGCAGCTGTACCTGAAAGCAATCGGGTGCTGGTAACCGCTCATGACGCCTTTGGCTATTTCGGTGCGGATTATGGCTATGAAGTGCTTGGTATTCAGGGCATTTCGACCCAGTCCGAGGCCGGTTTGAACCGGATCGGGGAATTGGTCGATACGCTGGTAGATCAGGAATTGACGGCCGTGTTCGTGGAAAGCTCGGTTTCTGACCGGTCGATGCGTGCGCTGATCGAGGGCGCTGCGGCCAAAGGTCATGATGTCGGCATCGGTGGAGAACTGTATTCCGACGCTATGGGAGAACCGGGCACCTATGAAGGCACCTATATCGGCATGCTGGACCACAACATCACTGTGATCGCAGGCGCGCTGGGTGCCGATGTGCCCGACCGTGGCATGAACGGCAAGCTGTCGGCGGGGTTTTGAGTGATGTTGGAGCTGGCCGCTAATCAGGGTGTATCGGTTGCCGAGATAGGCATCGAGAGCAGCCCTCTGGCCATTCGCGGTTTGACCGTGTCCTACGGCCAGAAGCCAGCGGTATTTTCGGTGGACATGACCGTGGAGCCGGGTGCGATGACGGCGATCATCGGGCCAAACGGTGCCGGTAAATCGACACTCCTGAAAGCGGCGCTGGGCATTGTCTCACCCTTGTCCGGGCAGGTGTCCGTCTTTGGCGAACCGTTGGAGAAACAACGCGCCCGGATCGCCTATGTACCGCAACGCGCAAGCGTGGACTGGGATTTCCCGACGCGCGTGATCGACGTGGTACTCATGGGCCTGTCGCGGGAGCTGGGATTGCTGGGTCGCGTGCGTGCTCGCCACATGTCCCGAGCCATGGACTGTCTCAACCGGGTCGGGATGCGCGATTTCGCGGATCGTCAGATCGGTCAGCTTTCCGGAGGCCAGCAACAGCGGGTCTTTCTGGCCCGCGCTCTGGCGCAGGACGCCGATCTGTACCTGTTGGATGAACCCTTTGCCGGCGTCGATGCGGCGACCGAAAAGGCGATCATCGCCGTGCTCAAATCGTTGAAAGAGGCGGGCAAGACCGTGGTTGCCGTTCATCATGATCTGGCCACTGTCACCGATTACTTCGACCATGTGTTCCTGATCAACACGCGCAAAGTGGCCGAAGGGCCGGTTGCCGAGGCGTTTACAGCCGAGACTCTGCAATCCGCCTATGGCGGACGTCTGGCCACTGCCCAGATCGACCAGATATCTCGCGCGCTGGGGTAAATCATGCTTTGGGATGCTCTGATGCTGCAGCTTGGCTATAACGCCACGCTGGTCGCTATTGGTGCGACGTTGCTTGGTGTGTCTGCGGGCGTGACCGGTACGTTTCTGTTCTTGCGTAAACGCGCGCTGGTCAGCGACGCAATCAGCCACGCGACGCTTCCCGGTGTCTGCCTTGGGTTCATGGTGCTGGTCGCCTTGGGTGGCGATGGGCGCAATCTGATCGGCCTTCTGGCGGGTTCGGCGATATCTGCATGGGTTGGCTTGCTGTGCATGAACTGGCTGACCCGACATACACGGTTGGCCGAAGATGCCGCCATCGGGGCTGTCCTTTCAGTGTTCTTTGGTTTTGGCATCGTGCTTTTGACTGTAATCCAGACAATGGGCGTGGGCCGTCAGGCCGGTCTTGAAGGGTTTTTGTTGGGGTCTACCGCCGGGATGCTTCGGGCGGACGCGCTGATCATTGCGATCGGCGGTGCAGCGACGCTGTTGCTGGTGATGATTATTCGCCGCCCGATGACCATGGTGGCCTTTGACCCCGAGTACGCCGCTGCACGAGGGCTGCCGGTGCACCGTATTGATCTGGCGATGATGGGTCTGGTGATGGCAGTTACTGTGGTAGGGCTGAAGATTGTCGGGTTGATCCTGATCGTGGCGCTGCTGATCATACCCCCCGTCACCGCGCGGTTTTGGAGCGAACGTTCGGACCGCGTTGTACTGCTGGCCGGTCTGGCCGGAGGGTTGGCGGGCTATCTGGGTGCAGCGCTGTCGGCTTCGGCCCCGAACCTGCCGACCGGCCCGATCATTGTGCTGGTCAGCTTTGGTTTCTTTGCCCTGTCCTTGTTCCTTGCGCCCGTCCGGGGTGTTCTGGCCGCCGTTCTGCGACATCTGCGGTTCCAGCGCCGAGTCCACATTCGGCAGGGCCTGCTGGCGCTTGCCCAAGGGCAAAAAATCTACGAACCGCTGACCCTCCGCCTGCTAAGGCGCGCTGGTTTGGCCCGTGCCGATGGCGTTGCGACTGAAACGGGTAAAGCCCGCGCTGCCAAGGCGCTGCGCGATGAGAAACGCTGGGAGATTGTCCGGGCCGATCAGGCGCATGAAGCGACGGCGGCCCTTTATGATGGGCTGCGGGACATCGAAACTGTACTGACCCAAGACCAGATCGTTGAGATCGACCGCCAGATTGGTGGCCCGCAGGAGGTTCCGGCATGAGCGGTGAAGAATTCGTCCCCCTGTCTTTGACCCCCTTGCTGATTGGCACCTTCGCTGCCATCGCTTGCGCGCTCCCGGGGAACTTTCTGGTGCTACGCAAGCAGGCCCTGATCGGGGATGCGATCAGCCATGTGGTGCTGCCCGGCATCGTTGTGGCCTTTCTGCTGACCGGAGCGATTTCGACCTGGCCCATGATGCTGGGCGCGGCTGGTGCGTCCGTGGTTGCGGTGGTGATGATCGAGGCGGTCCGACGCTTGGGCCAGATCGAACCGGGCGCCGCGATGGGCGTTGTCTTCACGACCATGTTCGCGGCAGGGGTTTTGCTGTTGGAGCAGACCGATACCTCGACCGTGCATCTGGATGTGGAGCATGCGCTTTATGGTAATCTGGAAAGCCTGATCTGGTTGGATGCGACCGGCTGGTCCTCGCTATTCGATCCCGAAGCGCTGGCGGGGCTGCCGCCGGAACTGCCGCGGATCGCGCTGACGTTGCTCGTCGTCAGCCTGTTCATGTGGCTGTTTTGGCGGCCTCTTAAGATTTCCACCTTCGACGAGGGGTTCGCGCGAACGATTGGCGTTCGCACCGGAGCTTTGGGATTCGCCCTGGTGATAATTGCCGCTATCGCAGCGGTCGCGGCGTTTGATGCGGTAGGGTCGATCATCGTGATCGCGATGTTCATCTGCCCCCCTGCGGCCGCGCGCATGATGACCAACCGGCTTGAAACGCAGATTACCTGGAGCGTTGTTTTCGCAATCGTATCAGCGGTGAGCGGGTACGTTCTGGCCGGGTACGGACCTTTGTGGCTGGGTGCGGCGGATGCAGTCAGCGCGGCGGGTATGATCGCAACAATGTCCGGTCTGATCCTGGCTTGTACGGCCATCTGGGGCCCGTGCCGGACCCGGGCTGGCGCGCCGAGTACGGCTTGACACGGCGTCTTCCCGCCACCGTTGACCGCGGGTCATCGGCCAAACTTCGCCGCCGAAATCGTGGTAGGGAGAGTCTTCAACTCTGGTGGTCGGATTCGTGGTAGAAACTTGTCCATTGATTACTGAATGACCACCACTCACCCGGATCGTTCGAACAATCGCGACCAGACTGCCTGTTTGTCTGGCGGGTACAGCGCGGTTGTTCGAACGCCCCCCTCTTCCTCAAGACTAGTGTGCCAAACCGGTGGCAGAATCGCGCACGTCTGTGCTAGGTCTGGTGGTATGGAGCAGGCAAACCCCAATATCAGCGAAAACCGACCCGTAATTCGGCAACTGGACGATGCGGCGATCAACCGTATCGCGGCGGGCGAGGTTGTCGAGCGTCCGGCCTCGGCCGTTAAAGAGCTGGTGGAAAACGCTATCGACGCTGGGGCAACCCGCATCGCTATAGATATTGCCGACGGGGGGAAGACGCTGATTCGCGTCACCGATGATGGATGCGGGATCGCGGCTGACGATTTGCCCTTGGCTTTATCCCGCCACGCGACCTCGAAAATCGACGGCTCCGACCTGCTCAACATCCACACATTTGGCTTTCGTGGCGAAGCGCTGCCGTCGCTGGGCGCAGTTGGGCGTCTGACCATCACTAGCCGTGTTCCCGGAGGTGAGGCGGCCTCAATCCACGTTGCAGGCGGTCGGATGGAGACGGTGAAGCCTGCCGCCCTGCGCGCGGGCACGGTGGTTGAGTTGCGCGATCTCTTTTTTGCGACACCAGCGCGTTTGAAATTCATGCGCACCGACAGGGCTGAGGCCCAGGCGATTACGGACACCGTCAAGCGTCTGGCCATGGCGGAACCGTCCGTCACCTTCACCTTGCGGGACGTGTCCGGGGGCGGCGAGGGGCGCGTGACCTTCCGCGCCGACCGCGAGAATGGCGATTTGTTCGATGCGTTGCATGCCCGTCTGGCCCGCGTGATCGGCCGCGAGTTTGCCGAGAACGCCCTGCAGATCGATGCCGCCCGCGATGGGATCAGATTGTATGGTTACGCTGCCTTGCCAACCTATTCGCGGGGTGCTGCGGTGGCGCAGTACCTGTTTGTGAACGGGCGGCCCGTGCGGGACAAGATGCTGACGGGTGCACTGCGGGCGGCTTATTTCGATTTCCTTAGCCGGGATCGCCACCCGGCGGCAGCACTATTCATCGACTGTGAACCAACGCTGGTGGACGTGAATGTGCACCCCGCGAAATCCGAAGTACGCTTTCGCGATCCAGGCGTGGCGCGCGGTCTGATAGTTTCGGCCCTGCGGCATGCGCTGGCCGAGGCCGGGCACCGGGCCTCAACCACGGTGGCAAATGCGACCTTGGGTGCGATGCGGCCAGAACCGGCACAGCCGGCACCCGCACGTGTCTACCAGATGGATCGTCCATCACCCGCCGCGCGGCAAATGGCGTATCAGGCTCAGGCACCAGGATTTGCCGAGTTGTCTCGGGATTACAGCGGCAGCGTGGTCGAGCCGGCCCCGGCGCCGGTCGTTGAGGCTCCGGTCGAAGACCTGCCTCTGGGTGCCGCGCGCGGTCAAGTGCACGAGAACTACATCATCGCCCAGACCGCCGATGGCATGGTGATTGTCGACCAGCATGCCGCGCATGAGCGGCTGGTCTATGAAAAGCTCAAAAATCAGATGGCTGAGAACGGCGTCGCTGCGCAGGCGTTGCTGATCCCGGAAATCGTCGAGCTGTCTGAAGGGGATTGCGCGCGTTTGATGCAGGTTGCGGATGACCTGACAAAGCTGGGGCTGACGATTGAGCCTTTCGGCGGCGGGGCCGTCGCTGTGCGTGAAACACCTGCCATTCTGGGCGAGGTGGACGCAAAGGCAATGATCCTCGATATCCTAGACGAACTGGCCGATCAGGGTGAAAGCCAAACCGTGCAGGCGCGGATTGAGGCGATCCTCAGTCGGGTGGCTTGCCATGGCTCGGTCCGGTCCGGTCGGCGTATGCGGGCCGAGGAAATGAACGCCCTGCTGCGCGAGATGGAGGCGACGCCCCATTCCGGTCAATGCAACCACGGGCGGCCAACTTACGTAGAACTGAAGCTGAGCGATATCGAGCGATTGTTCGGCCGCAGTTGATCCCAAGGCCCGGCGGGGCTATGAAGAATAAAACAAGAACACGCGAGTTGAGATGATCGAGATTGCAGGCACCCAATATGCATTGAATGACCCGGTTTTGATGATTGGCGGCGGGGTTGTTCTGCTGATCCTGCTGTTGCTGTTCCTTTCGCTGCGTGCAGCTAACCGCTCCGCCCGCATGGCGGAACCACTGGCGCGGCAGATGGCGCATCTGGGCCAGCACGTGCAGCAGCTGGGGCAGGGGCAGGAACAACTGCGAGGGGGCTTGCAGCATGTCTCGGACACGCAGGCCAACGCGCAGGTGCAGGTGATCCAGACGGTCGAATCCCGCCTGTCCTCGGTCCAGCAGCAGATGAACGACCGGCTGGCAGACAACGCGATGAAATCGGCGCGTGCGTTGGCCGAGATGCAGGAGCGAATGAAAGAATCCCTGCACGGGTCCTCGAAACAGACCGCGACTTCGCTGACCCAGTTGCAGGAACGTCTGGCGGCCATCGATAAGGCGCAGGACAACATCACCAAACTGTCGGGGGATGTGCTGTCACTGCAGGACATATTGTCGAACAAACAGACCCGCGGCGCGTTCGGAGAGATTCAGCTGAACGACATCGTCTCCAAGGCGCTGCCTTCGGACAGTTTTCAACTGCAGGCGACGCTGTCGAACGGGCGGCGGGCGGATTGCCTGATCCACCTGCCGAACCCTCCCGGGCCGATTGTGATCGACAGCAAGTTCCCGTTGGAGGCTTATGAGGCGCTGATTGGCTCGACCAATGATATGGAGCTGAAAGCGGCGGTGCAGATGTTCCGCAGCACGGTGCGCAAGCACATCACGGATATCTCGGAGAAGTACATTCTGGACGGCGAAACCGCCGATGGAGCGCTGATGTTCCTACCGTCCGAAGCGGTTTACGCCGAGTTGCACGCAAAGTTTCCGGAACTGGTGCAGGAGAGTTTTTCGAAACGTGTCTGGATCGTTTCTCCGACCACCTGCATGGCAACGCTGAATACGATGCGAGCGATCCTGAAAGACGCTCGGATGCGGGAACAGGCGGGGGCCATCCGCAAAGAACTGGGGATGCTGCACAAGGACGTCGATCGTCTGGGCGACCGTGTTTCCAATCTGGACCGCCATTTTGGACAGGCGGCCAAAGATATCTCGGAAATCAAGATCAGCGCTGAAAAAGCGGGCCGTCGGGCCCAGCGGCTGGATAACTTCGATTTCGAAGAACTTGCCCCCGAAGATCACACCAACGTGGTTCCGCTTGGTAAATCCGAAGGCTGACCGTTACTGAATCGAAAGGTCGAGATTGTAGCCGACGGTCTTGCCGGTATCGCGGTCGTTGCCCATGAGGTAGACCCGGATCGTGTAATCTCCGTCCTTGGGCAGTGCGATGCGGGCAATATTCCCGTTGATTGAGCCATTGTAGATGGCGACCCCGTCACTGTCCGGCGGCAAAATGTTGAAGTAGATTACGCCGTTGCCGTTGGTGTCGCTGACCTTCAGCTCGGCAAACATCTCCTGACCAGCCTTGGCGCCCAGCTTGTAGTCGAAGTATTCGTTGCCTGTGACAGTGCCATTGACCATCGTCCCGAAATTGCCGGGTTCAAATTTGACGTGCGCAACCCGTTGAGCCGATGCGAATGATGCAAAGCCCAAAAGGACACATGACAGGATCAAAAATCTCATCATAGTATACGTCTCCACCAATCGGTTTTCCGGGAGAGTGTATCACGCATTCACCGAGCAGATCAGATACGCAGGAACGGCTGGAACAAGCGCGGCATCAACTTTTTGAATTTAAGCGGAGCATCGGTCACAGCCAGGCAAATGCAGTCTTCTGTGATATCAGCGGTCGGCGTGTGATGCAGGTCTTCATCTGCGATCTCGACATCGCCGCGGGCGAAGTGGTCAACCTCGTCCGAAAACGCGCCTTGCAGAACCATGGTCAACTCAATGCCATTGTGGCTGTGGTCTGGCACTGCCGTCCCCGCCGGAATGAACAGCAATCGGGCGGTCGCTTCGCCGGTCGTCGGCAGGATCGCTTGTTTGACGCCCATGCCGATGGGTCGCCAGCGGATATCATTCACGTCGCCGCCGACATAGTCCTGCAGCGGGGTTGGCAGGACAGAACAACTCGGGCGCTTGGGTTTGGCAATTGGAGCACCGTTTGCAATCAAAGCCATGGTTTCGGCAAGCGCCTTGTCATTCATCGCAACGGTTTCGTCCTGCTGTTCCAGAACATAGCCGCCAACCGCGTCGAAGCTTTCCGCGCGCGCCCGGCAATGATCGCACAATGACAGGTGCGTGGCGACCATCAGGTCAAAGGCCTCGGGCAGCGCACCCGCTGCATATGCCATCAGCAGGTCGTCTGTCAGGTGATGTTTGATCTTGTTGCTCATACTTGTCATCTCAATTCATCGCATGGCGCAAGCGGTCCAGCGCCAGCCGTATCCGTGATTTGATCGTCCCCAGTGGCAATCCGGTCTGAGATGCGATTTCTCGATGGCTCAGATCGCCGAAGTAGGCTTTCTCGATCAGTTGTCTTTGCGCTTCGGGCAACGCGGTCAGAGCGTCACGCAGCTGCGCGGTTTCCTGTTGCAGCGCGATAACGTTCTCCTGTTCAGGTTCCGCCTCTGGCCCCCATCCCAGGTCCTCGGGTTCGGGGCGGCGCTGCTTGCGCAGGACGTCGATGCGCTTGTTCCGGGCAATTGTGAATACCCATGTGGCCACGGTTGCCCGTGTCGGATCAAACAGATGGGCCTTGTGCCAGAGCGTGGCCATCACCTCTTGCGCGCACTCTTCCGCCAGTGCGGCGTCAGAGCCAGACTTTATCAGGAACGCCTTTATGCGGGGCGCAAAATGCTGAAACAGTTCGGCAAACGCTGCCTGATCCTGCGCGTCACGAATTCGCCTGACGTGGTCCACCCACTCAGCTCTGGCGTTCTGACACTCTTCCGCTCGGTTCACCGGTCTGCCTCTGCTGCGTTTCTTCGCGCGCCAAGGCTTCGCTGAGGGCCTGTCGGCCACCGGTTCATCCAAGGTCGCGGTATCGATCTCGGTAAACATAACAACAATACGTGGTGTGGCCCAAGCCGGATCACTTTGTGTGATTATTTAAATCCAAACCGCGCTAGGTTTCGTATCGATTGTAGATAAACAACTATGAAATCGACGCCGTTTGAACAGTTTGCAGGCAGAATGGAACATCGCCCGGTATGAACCAGATCGACCATATTTCAGGCCATACGTATCACGGACGCAAAGGCGTGATCGAGAATGCGTTCCGCTATTCCATCGATTACATACTGTTGGACCCCGAAAACCAGCCGGACACGCCAACGCTTTTCTCGATGAACCGCGCCAACGTGATGAACTGGCGAGGCCGCGATCATGGGGGTGAGCCCGGCGAGGGGCGCGGTGCCTTGTGGCTACGAGACAAGTTCGATGAACTGGGCGTGGCGCAACCGATGAGGATCGCCCTTCTGACACAGCCGAGAGTGCTGGGACATGTCTTCAATCCGGTCAGCTTCTGGTTCTGTTTCGACAACGAAGATCAGCTCTACGCGGTGGTGGCCGAGGTCACAAATACCTATGGCACGCGCCACAGCTATCTGTGCCACAACGACGATTTTGCGCCGATCCAGCCGTCGGATCGCATAGTTGCGAACAAGATGATGCATGTCTCG
Source organism: Ruegeria sp. Ofav3-42 (assembly GCF_022347725.1). Lineage (GTDB taxonomy): Bacteria > Pseudomonadota > Alphaproteobacteria > Rhodobacterales > Rhodobacteraceae > Ruegeria. The sequence continues at coordinate 41,532 of NZ_JAKRGB010000010.1, read as the reverse complement.
CCTTTTCAGAAAATCGAAGGAGCGTACACATTCCGGTTCGACTACCGGCTTGAGCGGGTTGGGGTGTGGATTGACTATGGTCGTGAGAGTGGCGGTTTGATCGCCACACTGACCGGACCACGGGCTCCGCTGACCAACCGGGGTATCCTGTGGTCGTTGCTGCGGCGCCCGTTCGGCGCGCGGCGCGCCTTTTTCCTGATCCTTTGGCAGGCGCTGAAGCTTAAGGTCAAAAAGGCTCGCTTCGTCCCGTTTCGCACCGCCCCAGTTCCGGATCACCCCATTTCCCGCAGTCGCAGACCCTAGGCGCGATCTTTTTGCTCAAGATCAAAGACTCAGCCCGATCCCCATGGTTGTGCTACTATGGAAACCGCGAACACGAGGAGTTGGGTCATGTTGGAAATTTCGGCAAGGAAAATCGCTCAGGTCGCCATGATGGGCCGCGAACTGGGGCGCGCCGAAGGCGAATTGCGCGCTTTTATCGACCGGATGAGCGAGGACGAACAGGCCGAACTGGTTGCCGTCATGTGGGTCGGGCGTGAAAGCTTTTTCGCCGAAGATCTTGCCGAAGCCGTCGCAACCGCCAAGTCCGAGGCATCGACCCCCTGCGCCGACTATCTGATCGGTACACCGCACTTGTCGGATCACCTCGAAAACGGTCTGGACGCGCTGGGTATCTCGGCCGAGGACGTGGAAAACGACTTGATGTGAACTCTATGGCGGGCCGAGCGAAAGACGCTTGCCGCTGGGCCTGCCGCAAATCGGGCAAAGAATTCGCGGATTTTCTGATTTTGGGATAACCTGCTTGTGAAACCCTAACGCGACCCCGTTCTGGTTGGGGCGTAGGTAACGGAGCATGACCCATGCGGCGCGTCTCGCATATGATTGCAGTTCTGGCATTGAGCTTTGGCAGCGGACTGGCCCCGGGTCCGGCGCTTGCCTGTGGTGTGTGCGTCGCACTTCCGGAATACTCTTTGGCGGATCGCCTTCTTTCGGCCCGCGTGATTGTGTTAGCGGCCCCGGCGCAAGACAACCCGTTCAAATACACCTCTGTGTCAGTCTTGAAAGGCACGCCCGAACAGGTCACTGCACTGCCCGAGATTCCCTTTCTGGTGGACAGCGTTACGCGGTCTGCATTTCGTGCTGATCCCGACAGAACCGTATTGATGATTTACGGGGCAGGGTACCGGGACAAGGCTGGTCGCAGCCTTTCAAACGGGTGGAGCAAGGGCTTCTTGATGACAGCAGAACGCGCGCAGTTCGTAGAGACCCTGCGTGCCCAAGGAGAGGGGTGGGCCAGCGGTGCGACGGACCGAGCGGCACGTGTCGACTATTTCGATGACTATCTCACGCACGAAGATCGTATGTTGCGCAATGCGGCGCTGATTGAAATCCATCGCGCACCTTACACTCTGGTGTCGCATTTGACCGACGCCATGCCCACAGAGCAGTTGTTGCAAGAGATGCGCAATCCGAACCGTCTTGCTTACGCGCCTACATATATTCGGCTGCTGGGACTTCGGTCCGATACCAAGGCAAAAGAGTTCGTCAGACAGCGCTATCAACGCGTCGTTCGCAACGGGGGCCTCAATTTGTACGACTGGGGATTGGCGGGTATCGAAGTTGACGGTGCCCTGGCGGTCAGCGGAATCGAAAAGGCGCTGGCACAGGCTGACCGTCCGGCTGAAGAAAAACAGATTCTGATTCGCGTTCTGGCGGAGAGCGGTACGGCCCACCCGGAGTTGCAGCCGCAGATATTAGACATCTACAAGCGTGAACTAGAGAACGGCAGCGCCCTTGCGATCTGGATAGCGCTCGCGGTCAAAGCCTGGAATACCACAGTATTGAATCCCGCATTCGAGGCCGTCTTGACCAGCGAGGCAGTGGACCCGGCAACCCTGTTCCTTATTCGCATCACACTTGAGGGCGGCGAACCAGGATAAACCTGTGCGGAGCATTTTTCAGTTGGTGTGGAGTTACGTTCAAACAAAACTCGCAGAACGCATGCCGCCCTATTGTCGGTTTACCATTCATTTGGGCTTCCATTGCAGCCAAAATGCCACCTGTGTGTTTGATTTCAGAAAAATAGCATCGTTGAACAAAATCGCCTTGTATCTGGTCAACAGGCAAGGATATACCGGCCAGCGGAGACGTGGCCGAGTGGTCGAAGGCGCTCCCCTGCTAAGGGAGTAGGCCCGGAAGGGTCTCGAGGGTTCGAATCCCTTCGTCTCCGCCACCCACCATTTTCATTTTGTGCAATGTGTGGCGCTTTGTGTACGTCGTTGACCGATCAACGCGGCGCGTGGCAACAGTTCTTTTGTTGACTTCTTTACCTGCGAAAGGGGTGTCTTCCCTTCGAGGTGCGAGGGTAGCATTTTCGATGTCCGACGCGTGCGCGAACTAAGCAGCAGAACCACAAAGTCAAAATCCGGAGCCGCTGCCATTCGTTCTGGCAACAGATTTTCGAAGCGTTGTGCCCGGTTTTTTTGGGTACCCTCTGAGGGGATTAGATCTTCATCTCAAGCCTGGCATCAGGGAACCGCTGCAACGCATTTGCAATCTGGCGATCCGACAGGGCGCACAGGGCGGTTGACAGGCCATCCGCAAGCGCCGCTGTCTTTGCAGAGACCGAAAGAACCTGATGGTTCGGCATTTGACCTGTCGGGCTCAGGATATGGCCGTGAACACCGGTCAGCATCAAACTGGAGGAATCCGAGGTCGCAACGGCCCGGTCACTCAGCGCGATACGTTTTTTGACGGTTCGCTCTGGTCCTGCAAGACCAACTTGCCACGGCTGACCATCGTTGCGATATCCAAGGGCCGCGATCTCTCCCATATCGACCAGCACATTTCTCAGCCCCTTTGACCTCAGCAGCGCGGCAATACGATCTGTAATCGCGCCCTGGGCTATTCCGTTCAGTGTCAGTGCTGATTGACCCGGATAAGGCAGGCGAACCGCGTCGCTTTCCACAGTGACGTTGTGCCATCCGATTGTTGCCTTGGCGGATGCGATGTCTGCCGCGCTTGCGTTATTGGCCAATGCGACCCAGAGAGGTTGGATTGTGGGATCAAAAACCCCATCCGAATTCTCGTGTAGAGCCGAGCACAGGCTGAACAGGCTCAACAACTCTGGCGCCGGGTTCGACAGCTGACCGTCTCGGTTCAGGCGCGAGAGCTGGGAATCTGGGCGGTACAGGCTGAAGATATTCTCGAGCCGCGTTACTTCAGCTTCGACCGCAGCAAAGATCGGGTGCGCCTGCGCATCGGTCAGGCCGGCCAACTGCATGGTTGCCGACGCACCCAGGGCGGACCCATGCCACCGGGCCGTCGGTGCGGGGGCGGCGACCGCGGGGCAGGCAGCGCTTGCGGCCGAGATTGCCAGAAACCGGCGGCGGGACAGAAGTGTCATGCGGGAGTCTCCAGTGGAAGGTCCAAATCGACCGGGCCCAGTACCTCGGAATCGGGAATGTCGGACAGCGGCAGCGCTGACCCGCCGTATTGGTCAATGAAGGCGTTGGCGTCATCAGGGCTTGAAAACGGCACAACCTCACGCGCGCCCATGCCGCCTGCGACGTTGGAGCCGACAACAAATGTCGCGCTGTCGGCGTCGATCCAATTCGAGATGCCGGGCTGACGCCAGTTGGGCGCGACGCTCATGTCGCTGACATAAACAGCGGTGATTTCGGCATCCCGTTCGGGGCTTTTCAAGTAGGCCACCATGTCACGCACCTGTGCGAAAAACAGCGGGGCAGGGTAGCCTTCCAGATGGATCTGTCCCTTTGGTCCGCCGTGTTCGGCGATATTCATCTGGCAGAAAAAGCTCAACGCATCGGGCGTCAGATCGACCGGATCAGGCGCCTTGGCGACTTCTTCCTTACAGGCGCTCAACGCGATCAGCGTGATCAGGCACAGGCGTTTCATGGCTCAACCCTCCGGAAGGCCAGGCGCGCAAGAGCAAATCCCAGCACCGGCCAGATCAGCAGCGATGCTGGCGCAGCCCAGACGGGCAGGGCCTGTGCGGCGCCGGTCATGCCGGACGCCATCGCGACGCCCTCGGTCGCGGCAATGTTCCACAGACGGAATGCGTCGGCCGGGTTGGCAACCATCACCCACGGAAAGACGGATTGGGTGAATGTGCCGCCCTCATCCATGACGACGGCTCCCAACAAGCCCAGATCATAGAGGACGACAAAGACCAGCCAGAGCCCGGCCGACAGACCTGCCGCCGCCGTAGCGCCCCTTGCCAGAGCAGACAGCAGGTATCCCAGCGCCAGAAACACGGCGCCCAGCAGGATGGATGTGAGGATGAGCCGGACCAGAGCCAGCAGGCTTTCCGGCCCCGCGCCGCCGAACCACGCGGCAACCGCGCCGGCGGTGCCAAAGCCGACTGTCATGGCAAAGGCCAATGCGGCGAGGTGTGCGGTGAACTTGCCCAATAGGATTTCTCCGCGTCCCGCAGGGTAGGACAGCAGCAGCGACAGACTGCCCCGGTCCACATCACCTGCGATGGCGTCGAAGGAAATCATCAGCGCCAGAAGTGGGGCGAGGTAGACCGAGAGCGTGGTCATCGAGGCGACCGAGACGGTCAGCATGTCGACGCCCAGCGTGCCGGTTGGCGCGCTGCCGGCAAAGGTCAAGGCCAATGCAAACAGCACCATGATCAACGTGGCCATCAACAGCCAGCGGTTGCGGCGCAGGATCAGCATTTCAGTGCGGGTGATGGCGAGGAAGCGGGTCATTGCAAATCCTCCTGTGCGTAGTGGCGATAAAGGTCTTCCAGCTTGGGCGGGGTCATTTCCACATCCGCCACGGCATCGCCCAGTCCGGCGATGCGGCGCAGGGCCTCCATCTTGTCATCCGGAGAGCAGAGCAGTTCAACCGACGCGCCGTTGGTCCGGTTGCCTCCAAGTTCAGCGGCCAGGATGTCGGGGTTGTCGCTGGCGCGGACCCGCAGGCGGATCGGTAGACCCGCCAGCGCGGACAGGTTGCTCAGCGTGTCATCAGCCACCATCCGACCTTTGCGCATGATGGCAATGCGGTCGGTTCGGGCCTCGACCTCGGTCAGCGCATGAGACGCGATCAGGACGGCGGTGCCTTGGGCAGCCAGTTCGTCGATGATGGCATAAAGGTCTTGCCGAGAAATCGGGTCCAGCCCGCTTGTGGGTTCATCTAACAAGGCCACTTTCGGTTGCCCCAGCAGAACCTGCGCCAGACCCAGACGTTGCCGCATCCCCTTGGAATAGGCTCCGATACGGCGGTCCAATGCGTCGCTGAGGCCAACACGGTCCAGCAGGGCGGGCACATCAGCTTTTGTCCCGGACAGTTGTGCAAACAGGGTCAACTGTTCGCGCCCGGTCAGGGCCGGGTGGAACGAAACCGCCTCGGGCAGATACGCCGTCTCGCGCCGCGCCTTTGCGCTGCCGGGGGTGGCGTCTCCGATCTGGATGGCGCCACCATGGATCGGCGTCAGGCCAAGGATGGATTTGATCAGGGTCGACTTGCCCGCGCCGTTATGGCCCAAAAGCGCCACGCGCTGGCCGGGGGCAAGTGACAAGTTGATATCGTCAAGAACGCGGGTTTTCCCTCGGTCCTTGCTGACATGGTCGATAGACAGGGCCTTATCCGTCATGAGGCACCTTTTTCATTGCTGGGGGTTCAGGGGCTTGCATCAATGGATTGCTGTCCATCACGCCGCCCGGCAGCAGGGCCGGGAAAGCAGATTGCGACCAGCGCACCAACTGCACGGCTGGCGAGCCGAGCAGCAATTTGGCTGCGGGTTGGGTCCACAGCACATGGTCCATACTGTCATTGGGGCGATAGGGGGCATCAGCGATGCCGTTGCCGTCCACGTCATAGGCGGCAAAATCGGACCAGTAATTGCCGCGCCCTTCCTCGGACCACTCGACCCACTTGGTCGAGACGTATTTCACCTGTGTCCGGTTACCGACGAAAGAGTTGCCAACGATGCGGTTTCGCTCGCTGCCGGCGGTAAAGTGGATGCCGATGCCGCATCCCTGGAACCAGTTGTCGGTGAATTCGTTCTTGTTCGAGTTATAGAGGAAAGTGCATTTTTCCTTGGCACCTATCACTACATTGCCGGTGATGACGCTCTTGTTGGCGTAGTTCAGCATCACGCCATGTTCGCGGTCACCGATCGAGACATTGTTGGCAACGGTCACATTGGTCGTGAACATCACCGCATAGCCCAGATCATTGCCGATCGAGACGTTGTCGCTGACGACCGAATTGTCGGCATACATGTAATGCACCGCGAAACGCAGATCGCGGAACAGGTTGCCGGTGAAGGTGTTCTTTTTTGACGAGTTCACAAAAACCCCGTCGCGCCCATACCGGATTTCGTTGTTCTCGACCCGCGCACCCGGCGCGTTCCAGACATAGACACCATTGCCACGGTCATTCATCCGCTGGTCCAAACGTCCTTCGATCCGGTTGCCACGCACGATGCTGTCCTTGGCCCCGTGAATGTCGACGCCATAGAGATTGCCCAGCAGCACGTTGTCCTCGACCACCGGCGCTTTGGCCGTTTTGGTCAACTGGATGCCACTGTCGATCCCGTCATGGCTTGAGCCCGAACCGATCACTGTCAGCCCGCGCACGGTTACGCCCGGCCCGGTCACGGTTATGACACTGCCGTTGCCTTGTCCGTCGATGGTGGCCTGACCCAGCCCGTCGATAGTAATGGGCCGGTCCAGAACCAGCGTTTCGGTGTAAACGCCGGGGCTCAGGCGAAGGGTGTCCCCATCCGCCGCCTGCGCCAGTGTTTCATTGATGGCCCCCGCCCGGTTGGGCACATCCCAGTCCGCCGCCCAAAGGGGCGAGCCGAGCAGGAGCGGTATGAGCAGGGACCAACGCATGGGTTATGCTCCCTGCGGCTCGACCAGCATCCGGCCGCGCATTTCCATGTGCAGCGCGTGGCAGAACCATTGGCAATAGAACCAGTGCACGCCCGGACGGTCGGCGGTGAAGGTGACCGAGGCGGTCGCCATCGGTGCGACTTCCATCGCGATGCCGTAGTTACCCAGGCAGAAGCCGTGGGTCACGTCGTCCACGTCATCCAGGTTGGTGATATAAACAGTCACCTCGTCACCTTGTTTGACGGTGAACTTCTCAAGGCTAAAGGTCGGTGCCTGCGAGGTCATATAGACCCGCACCTTGTTGCCGTCCCGGATGGGTTCTTCGGCGCCTTCTTCCAGATCGATGCCATCGGCTTCGGCCTGTTTGCGGGCGTCCTCCCAAGTGACATCGGCGCGGTCCCAGACGTTGACCGGGTTGACGATGTCGCTGCGCACGATGATCGAGTCATGCGGCTCGGCAAAGGTTGGACCGTCGTGAACCACCTTCATCTCGTTGGACGAGATGTCGATCAGCTGCTCGTTCTCAGGCTTCAGCGGGCCGACATTCAGGAACCGGTCTTTCGAGAACTTGTTCATCGAAATCAGCCACTTACCGTCGGCATCCTTGGTTTCACCCATAGATGTCGAGTTGTGACCCGGCTGATAATGCACATCGACCTTCGAGATGATCGGGTCCACATCGGCACCGCCGTAAGCCTCGATTGCCCTGTCGATGTTCCACTTCACGATCTGGCTGTCCAGGAACAGCGTGGTGAACGCGTTGCCCTGACCGTCATAAGCAGTGTGAAGAGGGCCAAGACCCAGCTGCGGCTCACCCACGATGCAGGACCGCGGATCGGCATCGCTTTCGAACAGGGCGTCCAGCTTGGTGACGTCCATGATCGAAACGGTCGGCGACAGCTTACCGTTGATGCAGACGTGCTTGCCGTCAGGTGCGGTGTTGATGCCGTGCGGCGAGTTCGGGATCGGGATGTAGCGGGTGTAGTTCTTGTTCTGACCTTTACGGCCGTCCAGAACCTTGACGCCCTTCAGCTCCTGATAGTCACCGGCTTCGATACCTTTTTCGATTTCAGCAAGGTTGAAGACAACGACGTGGTCCAGCTCGTTCTCGGTCATCTCGGCCAGGTTCATACCCATTTCCGAGTTGTACGAGGTCGAATAGGCGTATTTACCCTGATAGTCGCAGTCGGTGTTGTCGAGGTTACCCGACACGATCACCTGCCACGCCACTTCCATGGTGTCGCCGTCCAGCGCGGTGAAGATGTTCACGTATTGCGACGGATCGTCCAGCACGGTGCCGTCATTGACCAGCGGCGTTTCATCCTCACCATTGGCAAAGACATAGCCGGTGCGCGGGAATTTCTGCGGACGCAGACCGTGGATCGCCTTGGCGTTCGGGATCTCGGTGATCTTGTCGCATTTCATCACATCGCAGCGCACACGAGCGACGCGGGTGTTGGCCTTGTCGTTCATGAACAGGTAACGGCCGTCATAGGTACCATCAGTGAACGACATATGCGGGTGGTGCAGGTCGCCGTTGTCATAGGTTTTCAGGCCGCGCTTGGCGAGAAACTCTTTGGTCTCCGGCAGCAGGCCGTCGGTCATGATCTTCAGCGATTCATTGGTCTGACCCCAGCCGGTGGCCGAGCAGCGGTTGAACACCGGCACCCGCATCAGCTCGCGCATGGACGGGAAGCCCAGGATGCGCAGTTCGCCGGTCTGACCCGAGGACCAGAAGCCGTAATATTCGTCCAGCTCACCGGGCTGCAGATTGGCATTGGCCGCAGCGCTGGCCTGTTTCGCGGTCATCAGGGTCGAACCCAGACCGGTCCCGGCCAGCACAGCGCCGGTTGCGGTTGCACCCAGCATCCCACGGCGTGTGATGTTCAGTTTGTTTTCATTGTCCGACATGATCGTTCCTCCTTTTTTAGGAAACGGATTGCGGTTTGGCGTTCGGATGGTTCGCCGGTGGTTGTCCGAGTGGGGTCTTCATCTGGACCGACCCTGTCTTGGCCCGCCGTTTCAGTTGGCGGATAACGACGGGACATTTGTCCTCGGACTGGTAGAGCACCTGACAATGCAGGCAGGTGACGCACTCGTTCGGGTTGATCTCACCGGTGGGGTGGATCGCCTGAACGGGGCATTCGTTGGCGCAGGTCTGACAGGGGGTGCCGCAATCCTTGTAGCGGCGCAGCCAGTCGAACATGCGAATTCGGGCAGGGATCGCCAGCGCTCCGCCCAGCGGGCAGAGGTAGCGGCAGTAGAACCGTTCAATGAACAGCCCGATCCCCAGCAAGGTCAGCGCAAAGACCACAAACGGCCAGTCGCGCATGAATTTCAGGATGATTGCGGTCTTGAAGGGTTCGATCTCGGCATAGGTCTCGGCCAACGGGATCGAGACGAAGCTAAGGCCGAAGAGACCCAGGAAGATCATGTACTTTGCGGGCCACAGGCGTTCGTTCACACCCCAGGGCAGCGTCCACTGCGGCACCTTCAACGCGCGGGCGATCTTGTTGGTCAATTCCTGCAGCGCACCGAATGGGCACAGCCACCCGCAATAGGCTCCACGCCCCCAGAACAGCAGCGCGGCAGCGACAGCGAACCATTGGATGAAGACCAGCGGGTCAAGCAGGAAGGCATCCCAGCTGAATCCTGTTCGCAGGCTTCCGGCCAGTGCCATCAGGTTCACGACGCTCAGCTGCGCGTTGGCGTACCAACCGATGAAGAACAGGGTCATGGTCAAATAGCCGATGCGGAACCAGTAGAAGACCCGCGCGTTCATCGTCGCGTGGAATTGGAAGAAGAAGGTCGCCGTTAGGACCAGCAGCATGACGCCCAGAATGCCGATTTCGACGGTGCGGTCCTTCCAGATGCGTTTCCAAAGGGCGGCTTTGGCGGCAGCTTCACCGGTGGCGTCATCGACGACAGCAGGGGCCGCAACCGGCAGAAGGTACTGTTCCGGCAGCTTGTAGCCCAAATCGAAGGTCAGGAACGTCTTTTCAACGGCACCCACGGCCCGTTGCACCAGCAATTGCATGCGGAACGGCTCGGCGGGGTCAAACTCCGCCTCGGCGGGAATTTTGAAAATGTCCAGCTCGGTGAAGCTGGGCGCATCCGAAGCGGCGACCTTGCCCAGGCGCTCTTGCTGCTTGTCGAAGAACCGTACTGAATTGTCGCCCTGGATCAGCTGAATGCGGTCGAAGATGCCGCCGCGGACATAGCCTGAGCCCTTGAAGCTGTAGGCCCCGCGACCCAGCACCAGAATGGCCTGTTCGCCTTCGTCCAGCCACTGGGTCAGGTTCTGATACTCGGCCTCGCCCAACAGGGACTTGCCGATCGACGGGACCGAGACCAGCGCCAGATGCATGTCGATGAACGTGTCATCGGCCTCGCCGGGTTCGGGACGCGCGATGGCACGCTGATCACCGGTGGCCTCAAAGGCCGCGTTGACCTGGCCAACATCCAGCGTCAGTCGCCGGATTGAGCCGTTGCCGGACAGAGTGGTCCAGTCATAGGTGGCGTCCTGCGCCATATCGACTTCGCGTTTCGGGCCATCGGCCTGCAGCGGAGACAGGCCGCCCAGACCCAGCGCGCGGGCCACTTTGATGCCGCCGCGCACAAGGCTGTCATCAATCACCATGATCGTGACCGTCGCGCCCGAGATAATGTCGAGGTCGTGCCCCTCGCCGCCTGTCTCGGCTTCGACCTTCAGGTCAAGCCCGGCATAGCCTTCGGTCAACTCGACCATGCGCGAGTTGGGGATACCGATCAGAACAATGGGTTCCGAGTGCTTGACCAGTTTCACACCGGTTAGAACCGCATCGCCGTCGATCGCAGCAACAACGTGGATGGGCTTTCCGGAATATCCGGTGGTACCGACGAAGTCCGAGGTCAGGAAGGCCCAGGCGACGGTGTCACCGCCTTTCATAACCGGGGCAACGGGCACGTCGTCGCGCACGGGGCCAAAGGTATCGGCACCGGGAACCAGATCGGCGGGCGTGATATCGGGCAGGAAGCTGGCGAGGCTGTCGGCACGGGCGCTGATCGCCATCAGGCAGGACAGGGTAAGGGCCAGCAGGAAATGGATTGCGCGACTTACGACCACAGCGCACCTCCGGATACTTGGATTGACGCTATGGACGCGCGCGGGGCGCGTTCGGTGTTATTTTTGGGCGCAGCCGGGGGTCCTCGGGTTTCGGGCCACAGCCAGGCTGAACTGTAGGGTTCGCACAGGGAACGTATGCCGCGTTGCGCGATTTCGACAAATCCTACCCGATCAAGTTGCGGCAGATCTGGTACCGGCGCTACTGCCGTTATCGCGCACAAGGCGCAGTCGGCACATTTGGGACAGGGCGCGGTTGGGTCGCGATCTTCCTCCTCAAGGTCAACCTCTACCCAGACCGCCCCTGCCTCCGAGCAGATCTCCACCCACATGCTTGTGCCGGGACTCGCCAGCGCCGGGCCAAGCATTTGCAACAACAGCAGGAGGATGCCCACCAACGCACATGTCGCACGCAGGGCGCGATCAGGGAGATTGTGCAGAGGGTTAAGGGTGGGCATGGAGAATCCAACTCGGCGTTCTTTCCTGAGTCCTAGGGGATTCTCCCGCTCCGATACTTGACTTAGGTCAGGTCGCTGGAAATTCTCATTTATCCGTCAGCTTCGTCCATCAACCCGCGTACCCAGCGACCCGCCAGCCACGATGCCGGGACGCCCAAAGGGATCGACCACAGGATTGCGGTGACGGGTGCGATTACGCCAAAGCCCGCGCTGTTGGCGATCAGTCCCGCCAGAAACAGGTTGATGGCCACGGTCAGTGCCGTGGCCGGATAAAGCAGAATGGCCAGTTTCCAAACCGGCCATTTGCCTTCAGTGGCTGGTGCCTTCCGAGAAGGTGATTTTGTTCCAGACATTATACTTCCCCGAAGGTTTGCGCATCGGCAGGCGGCGGACTTCTTCCAGTGTCTGCGCGTCGTAAACGATCACTGCGCCATCATCTTCCCAGATCGAAACAAGCGCGTGGCGCCCATCCTTTGTGAACTCGACATGGGCCACGGTCTTGCCCGGCGCGGGGCGCAGAGTCTTCACGATCTCAAGGCTTTGCTTGTCGATCACATGCATCGCGTCCTTGTTCGGTCCAAAGAACACATCGGCCCAGACGTAGGGCGAGTTTTCATGGCTGCGCATGAAGAATCCCGGCCCTTCTGTCTTGATCCGTTTGACCGTTTCCCAGGTTTCCATGTCGATCACGGACACCGTGCCATCGGTCAGGTGCGGCGTGGCCATCACGGTGGTATCGCCGTGCCGCCAAGTGATGCCCGAGCCCAGATGCGGCATCCCCGGCAGGTCCAGATCGGCTACTTTCTGGCCGATGACCAGATCGATCACCTGTCCGCCCTTGCCGTCGCGGGATGCGCCCATCACATATTCATAACTCTGGTCAAAAAAGAAATCGTCCAGATAGTCGGGCGTTGTGATCTTGCGGACTGGAAAGGGGTTAGGGTTCTTGAACTGCCCTTCGATGCGGAAATCGTGGCCGATGCCGAACTGTGGGGGATTGTCGCCATAAAAGACTTCCCATATCTCGGGCACATCCTTGAGGGCCAGAACAAAGCTTTCCCGCGGAGGGGCCTGATAAACTGCCGAGACGCGGCTGGGTTTGCCCTTCTTGCTTTTGATATCGATAACTTTGGCGACCGAGAGGTCTTCGGTCGACAGCAGAGTCAGGCTGTTCGGCAGGTAGTTCGCCACGGCAACCCATTTGCCATCACCCGACATGGCGATGTTGCGGCTGTTGAGACCCGCGCGCACGCGGCCCACCTGTTTCAACGCCCAGATGTCGTATTTCTGTACCCAGCCATCGCGGGACATGATGAAGACATACCGCCCGTCGGGGCTGAACTTTGGGCCGCCATGGACGGCGAAGGGGGTTTCGAACCGGTCCAGAACCTCGAACGTGTCGCCATCCAGAACGCTGACATGGTGGTCACCGGTCTCAACTGCCAACGTGATGTTCATCGGGTCGCTGTCCCAGACCGGGGCGTCAACCGGGACATAGTCCTCGTCTAGTGACCGGCTGGCCATGATATCGGCCTCGTCCCATTCTGGATCATTTTCCAGTGGGGATTTCAGCCAGCCCGCCAGTTCCTCGATCTGCAGTGCATCCAGTTCGTGCGAAAATGCAGGCATCTGCGTGGCAGTACGACCTTCGGCAATCACGGCGGCCACACGCGGCCCGCGCATGCGCTTCAACGTCTCGGGGATCAGGGCCGGGCCCACGCCGCCCAGACGGTTCACACCGTGACACGAGGCGCAGTGTTCAGCATAGTCCGAAGGCGCGTCCGCCCAGGCTGCGCCGACGCTCAGGGCCGAAAACAGCAGTCCGACCTTCATCTTTCTCAAAATACTCCCGCCGGAGGCTCCCGCAGGCACCGCCCGCGCATCGTTAGAAGGATCAGAGTGAGCAGTGTCAAAAGAACTGATGCGCCGGATCATGACGTTTCCCCCGGAATGGCGTGACCTGCAGGCGTTCACCTTCGGCATCCACGCCAATTTCTTCGTTTGATAGATAGCAGGCCGGATCTTCGGCCCAGGGATCGCCGGTCACCTGCAAGGCCCGGATGCGGGTGTTGCCGCCACAGACGTCCTTGAGTTGACAGGCCCCGCAGCGCCCTTTCAACGGGCGCGGGCGGGTGCGCAGCATGGCCAACATCTGGTCGTCGCTGGTCCAGAGTTCGGAAAACGACCGGGTTTTCACATTGCCGACCGTGTAGTCGGACCAATAGGTGTCGGGATGCACGCGGCCCAGATTGTCGATATTCGCCACGCCCAGACCGCTGGAGTTGCCCCCCCATGCGGCCAGATGTTCGCGGACATGCGCCACTTTTTCGGCATCGAAATGCGTGCGAATCCAATTCAGGAAATACCCCGCATCGGCGTCGTTGTTGCCTGTCACGATGTCCAGCGGGCGCCCGCCCGAAACGGCCTCCCACGCGCGGTCCAGCAGCAGGTCGAGGCCCTTGCGGGTGCGCAGGTGTTCGGCGTCTTCGCCCCGGTTCTTGTCGCCACGACCGGCGTAGACAAGGTGAGACAGGTAGAACTTGTCGACACCCTCGTCGTCGCACAGTTGCAACAGGTCGGGCAAATGATGCTGGGTGCCCTCGGTCAGGCAGAACCGCAGGCCGACCTTGATGCCGCGCTTCTTGCATTCGCGCACGCCACGCAGAGCGTCGGCAAAGGCGCCGTCGACACCGCGGAACCAGTCATTCGTGGCCCCGATCCCATCCAGGGAAATGCCGACATAGTTGAACCCCACATCGGCGATCATGTCGGCGGTTTCGTCGTAGATCCGCGTGCCGTTGGTCGACAGCGCCAGCATCGGCACCAGTTCACGGGCGCGCTTGGCAATATTAAAGAAATCGAACCGGTCCAGCGGCTCCCCACCCGAGAGGATCAGGGCAGGAACGCGAAATTGGCCCAGATCCTCAAGGGTTACCATGGCTTGCTCATGGCTGAGCTCACCGGGGAACGCCACATCCGCCGAGACGGTGTAGCAATGGCGGCATTTCAGATTGCAACGCCGCGTCAGGTTCCAGATCACCACTGGTTTCACTGGTCCGGGGCGGCGTTTGCGCACCGGGGTCGGTTTGACCAGTTGGTGCATATATTCGGTCAGGCGGAACATGTCTCAGCCTTTCGCTTGCTCTTTGGATTTCAGGCGCAATCCGGTCTTTTTCAGGATGCGCGTGGAATAGAGGATATCTTTGGCTCGGCAGGTATCGCCCAGAATTGCCGTGATCTCGGCCCGTTTTTCTTCGACCTCATCGCGGTCTTTTCCGTGGACCATAGCGAACAGGTTATAGGGCCAGTCGGGTAGGGCGCGGGGGCGTTCATAGCAATGGGTGACAAATGGCAGCGCACCGATTTGGGCACCCAAGTCGGTGATGCGGGCGTCTTCGACATCCCAGACGGTCATGCCGTTTGAGGTCATGCCCAGCTTGTAGTGGTTGGGCGCGGCGGCGATGCGACGGATCACACCGCGAGATTTCAGTTCGGCCAGACGGTGCAGCAGCGCGTCCTCGTCGATGCCAAGCCTGTCCGCCACCTGCGCATAGGGTGCGGGCACCAGGGGCAGGCCACCTTGCAGCGCCTCGATAATCTCTCTGTCTTTTGCGTCGATCATGCCGCCACCCGGAAGCCGATGAAGAATTCCTGCAGTTTGGGGAAACGGAGAACCTGGGTCCCCGTTTCCCGTTCGATTGCATCGGCGGCGGCCTCGATCCCCTCGGGCGTTTCGGTGGCCAGCACGAACCACATGTTCAGCCGGTGCGTACGCTCATAATTATGGGCAACCTCGGGGTGCGCATTGACTTTGGTCAGGACGGTTTCGAATTTCTCGGCCGGAACCGCCATTGCGCACAGGCAAAACGCGCCCCCCATTGCGGCGGCGTCGAAGAAGGGACCAAAGCGGGTGATCACGCGGTCTTCTTTCATGCGCGCCAGACGTGCCAGCAGGTCATATTCCGACAAACCCAGTTCTTCGGCTACCGCGGCATAGGGGTGCGAAATCAGCGGCAGATCGTCCTGCATCCGGTTCAGAATTGCCCGGTCGGTGGCGTCAAGCGTCATGCCGCGGCCTCCTTTGTCTGGATCAGCGCGCCGGTTTGTTTGAAACAGCGGGTCGAGAACAGCACTTTATGCTGCGCGCCGAACAGTTCCGGCAGGGCACGTGCGCGGGCCAATACCTCAAGCGCTTCGCTGCGCGAACGGGCGTGGATCATGGAATAGAGGCGGTAAGGCCAGACACCTTCGATTGGGCGCCGCTCATAGCACAGCGTCACGCCGGGGTGGGCTGCAAGGGCGGGCCCGGCAGTGTCGATCTGTTCGGCGGGCAAATCCCAGACGACCATCGCATTGGCCGACCAGCCAAGCGCACGATGGCGCACAATCACCCCAAGGCGTGAGATTATGCCGGCACTGTGCAGCGCCTCGATCCGCGCCATCACTTCTGCTGTTTCGCGGTCCAGTGACCGGGCCAATTCGGTATAGGGTTCAGCAACCACAGGCAGCCCGGAACTGAGGGCCTGCAACAAGGCCCGGTCGCCCACTTGCAGGGCCGAGCAATCAACCTGCCGTGGTCCGGGCACATTGCGGACCTCGCCAGACATGCGAAAACCCAGATCCACGTTGAACGGGCGCACAAGTCGCAGGTCCAGAACCAGCAGCCCGGTGCGCTGTGCGATCCGCGCCAGCGTGTCGTCGACATGCGCGCGATCCGGGCCAGTGGCCACGAACCAAAGGTTCCAGTCATCTTCGCGCTGGTAGTTGTGGTTTACGCCCGGTTCGGCATCGATCAGAGCGGCGACCTCTTCCAACCGCTCGCTCGGCGCGGCGACAGCGGCCAGAGTGCTGGCTGAAACCGCCCCCGGAGCGATTGTTGCGCCCACCCGTGTTATCCTACCTGTTGCCCGCATCCGGGTCAGACGGTCAAGGACCTCGGTCTCGTCCAGTCCAAGCGTGAAAGCCAACACCTGAAAAGGGCGCTCGGTTACGGGAAAGTCGCGCTGAAACTCGTCCAGCAGGCGGCGATCGATCGGGTCGGTGATATGTTCCATCGCTTACAACCCCGTTCTGTGCGCACGGGCGGTGAAGAAGATGCCCGAGGGGCTGTCGGCATCGATCTCGCGCAGTTTTTTAAAGGTCTGGGTGTCGTAGACCATGACCTTGTTGGCATCGCGCACGCTGATCCAAACCTCATGCCCGCGCGGAGTGAACTCCATGTGCAGCACCGCCGGACCCGGTTTGAACTCGTGGATGATCTCTTTGCTGACGCTGTCGATCACCTGAATCGTGTCATTCAGCGGATGCGCGAAATTCACCCAGACCTGACGCCCGTCGGGGCGCGCCATGGCAAAGACCGGCTGGCCGTGCGTCTTGGTGCGCCCGGTTTCGGTCAGAGTGTCAGAGTCGATCCACAAAACCTCGTGATGGCCAACGGCGGGCAGGACGAATTCGCGCCCGGTCAGCGCCCAGCCTTCGAGGTGGGGCATCTTGTAGACCGGCATCTCTTCCTGTCCGCGCCCATAATCGGGCAACACGCGGATCGGTTCGGGGTTGTCGGCCCAGAGGTCCAGCGCGGTCAGACCATCCTCACCGAACAGGCCGGTGATATAGGTGCGGCCATTGGCGGTGATCAGCGCGTCATAGGGGTTTTTGCCCATGTCGGGGATCTTGATGATCTCGGGGTCGCCCTTGGCGAAATCGGCAATCCATGTCTCGCCCGTGTCCCACATGGTGAAGACGAACCGGCGACCGGGTGCATCGACAAGACCGATGGTTTTGCTGTCCGTGGGGATGTCGGCAACCATTTCCAGCGTGTCCGCATCAAAAACGCGCACGCCGCCGGGTTCGTAATTCGATACTGCCACCAATTGGCCGTCGTCCGAGATCGCGCCGCCAATGGCGTTGCCGGCCTGCACGACACGGTTCACGATCTGACGGGTGACGATATCGACCTTTGTCAGCCCGCCATCGCGCCCGAACACATAGGCAAAGCGCTCATCCGGTGAATAAACCAGCGAGGCATGGGACAGATCGCCCAGCCCTTCGATCCGGGCCAAAGCCGCCCGGTCAGATTGATCAACCAGCAGAACCGAACCCTTGGCGCGTTCGATCACCAGCCCCAGGTCTCCGGTGGCGGTGGGTTCCGCTTGCGCCGTTGTCATCATCAGAGCGGCCGCAAGGCTAAGGATGAGGTGTTTCATTGTGCCTCCGATTCCAGAAGGTAACGGGCGATCCATTCGGCCTCTTCCTCGCTGATCAGAGGCCGCCATGGGGGCATTGCCGTATCAGGGATGCCGTCGAGGATGACGCCGGTCAGAACGTCCGCGTCATAATGCTCCAGAGTTTCCGATCGCAGATCCGGACCAAGGCCACCTTTGAGGCTCAGCCCATGGCAGGAACCGCAATCCTGGTGGACAAGGCGTTTCAGGGCGTTGGGGTCAATCACGTCAGCGGCAAGGGCCGACGTTGCGATCAGCACTGCCGTGGTGAGAACCGCGCGCGAGGTCCAGGCCGGAAGCCCGCCGATCATATGGGCAACGCTATCCATGGGCTTGCTCCAACAGGTCAGCCACGGGGCGATCCGCGTACAGTGAAACCACCTGTCCGATGATAAACAGCGTCGGGGCCTTCAGGTCGGCATCCCGCACATCTGCAGCGAGCTGATCGAGGCGCGACACAAGGCGGCGTTCGTCTGGCGTGGTCGCTTTGCCAACGGCCAGAACAGGGGTCGAGCCGGGCAGGTTTTCAGTCATCAGCCCCATGGCAATCTGGCCGATATTGGCGACCCCCATATAGATCACCAGAGTGGTTGCGGGATCAGCCAGGCGTTTCCAGTCGAGATCCAGCACCTTGTCCGCCTGCCGGTGGCCGGTGATGTACTGGACCGAGGTCGCCAATCCGCGATGGGTCAGCGGTACACCGGTCGAACAGGATGCCCCCTGCGCCGCCGTGATACCCGGCGCGTATTCGACTGCGATACCGTGGGCCATCAGATAGGCGGCCTCTTCCGAGCCGCGGCCAAAGATCATCGGATCGCCGCCCTTGAGGCGGGCAACGGTGTGGCCTGCGCGGGCTTCCTCGACCAGAATGGCATTGATGCGATCCTGGGGGACGGTGTGGCATTTGGGGGCCTTGCCCACAGGGATCAGCCGCGCGTTTTCGGCGTGCATGGCGAGGATGTCGGCCGAGACAAGACGGTCATAAACAACCACATCGGCTTCTTGCAGCATACGCAATGCGCGCAGGGTCATCAGTTCGGGGTCGCCAGGGCCAGCGCCTATCAGAAAAACCTTACCGCTCATGTGCAAACTCGCTTGTTCTGAATGTCTTCGGAACCCGGGATTTCCTGCCGTTTCCATGCGCGCTTGTGGGACGTTGCTGGGTGAGCCGGGCGTGTCATGACGGCAGACTGGCGCAATCCCAAACCAACCTCCTTGACATAAGTTAAGGAGCGCGGGATTTGCGCCCGCGCTCCTTTCTTCATGCCTGTTTTTATTCTGCCTCGGCTCAGGGTTCGACGGTGACCATTCCGATCATATTTTGTGTTTCCCAATGCGGGCCGCACAGGTATTCCTGCGGGCCGGGCGTGAGGAAGGTCAGATCAACTGTTTCCTCGGGGAACAAGCGGTCGCTTTCGGGCTCACTGCCATCCTTCAGCAGGACCGAGTGGCTGGTGCGTTTGTCCACGTTCACCCAGCGCACCGTGGTGCCCGGTTTGACGGTCAGTTCGGCGGGACAGAAATTGTATTTGTACATCAGGACCACTTCGGCGTCCTCAACCGCCGATGAGGGTTGGCCGAACAGCTCGGCATAGCGTTCTTCGGCCTCAGCACAGATCGTGGCGGCCTCGTCCGCGAATGCAGGCGCGGCCAGAAGCAGCAGCGCAGGAAGAAGGCGGTGGGGTTTCATCGTCCATGTCTCCTTTCCGAAAAGGATAGGGGCCGGATTACCCGGCCCCTACTGTCACTGTTTCACCACGTTGATTGCTGCAGCATCATCATCCAGTGCGAGGCTGGTGTTCAGCGTCACATGGTGGAAACGGGCGGCGGCAAAGTCGTCGTGGATCGCAAAGCCGACCGTGTAGGTCTGACCCGGCTCAAGCGGGACATCGCCCGGTGCGCCGGAATTCAGCGGCCGCGAGAAGACGACAGTCCACATGCCACCGGACAGGTTGGCCGAGGCGGCGATTTCACCGTCATTGACCACGCGCTGTTCCAGCAGATAGCCGTTCGTTGCGCTACCGTCGGCGTAGACACGCATCAGGTCCAGATAGGTGCCATCGTCCAGGTATTGCTCGATCTGCGCTTCGGCCTCCAGCTGGTCCCAGCCGCCCAGCGGCTTGCCACGCCGGCCTTTGACTTCGACCTTGGTGCGGCTTTCGCTGATGTATTTGCTCACCGTATCCTGAGTGCTCATACGGCTTGTGAAATCACCATTGGCGGCAATCGCATCCGAGCCGGGATCAAAGGGCATATAGGTGTTGTCAGCGTGGCACGAGGCCCAGCAACCCACCTGCTCACCCAACTCGATTCCGGTGCCGGTGATCATCATGGCGACCTTGATCTGGTTGTCCGGGTCCATCTTGCCGCCATCCACGAACGGTGCCGGGTTGTGGCCCGCATCCGGCCATTGCAGGCGGATGTACAGGTTTTCATCGTCATGAGTTGCCTGAACGGTTGCGTCGATCACACCGCGCTTGCCAGGGATCGGCGTTGGTTCCAGCTCACCGCCGGCGACGATCTTGTTGCCGATCGTGTCCAGTTCCTTGGCGTGGCAGGTCGTGCATTGATCGCCACCTTTGGTCAACGGACGGGCACCGCCGTGGAACTTGCCGTTCTGCACCCATTCGAACGAGGCCTGACCGGGGTAGAACAGTTTCAGGTCCGCGCTTGCAACGGCATTCCAGTTGACGTCGCCACCGACATCGCTGCCACCACCACCTGCGGGGGCTGCGGCTTCTTCTCCGTTTGCTTTTGAACGCTCTTCGGCAACGGCTGCGTCAACGGCGGCTGCGATCTGGGCCTGTACGGCCTCGTGCTGCGCTGCTTTGGCGGCTTTTTCAGCTTCGGCTTCGGCAGCTTCCTTGGCTTCGATCTTTGCAAGGCTGGCCAGATATTCCGGCGGGATCGGACGAATAAAGTCCGGGTTCGGTGCTTCCAGCTCTTCCAGATACTCCTCGTCGGCCCGGTCACGGGCATCCGAGTGGGCAATCCCCTTGTGACAGTCGATACAGGTCTGGCCGATCTCCATCGCATTCAGGTGCTGCTGACGCGCACGGGGTTTCTGGAACTCGGGCATCATCGATTCGAAATCGTGGCAGTTGCGGCATTCGCGCGAGTCGGTGGCTTTCATCCGCTCCCATTCATTCATGGCCAGATGCACACGCTTGGCCTCGAATTTCTCACGCGTGTTGATGGTGCCGACGACCTTGCCATACAACTCTTTGGACGCTTTGATCTTGCGGATCATCTTGTGGGTCCAGTCCTTGGGCACGTGGCAGTCGGAACAGACTGCGCCCACGCCGGACCGGTTCACGTCATGGATCGTGCCGGTGTATTCCTCGTAAACGAAATCGCGCATCTCGTGGCACGAGATGCAGAAGTCTTTGGTGTTGGTGGCTTCCATGGCGGTGTTGAACCCGCCCCAGAAGATGATGCCGCCGGCAAAGGCCGCGGCAATACCGGCCACGGGCATTCCCCACAGGAAATACCGGCGCCAGATCGGTGGTTTCTTATCCGGTTCGGAGGTCATATCCGGGCTCCGTTTTGGCTGTCTTGTCTGGCCCTGGGTGGCAGGCCGGTGAGTTTGGCTGATTGGTCAAACGAGGAAAGGGCGGGCGAGGGGCCCGCCCTTTCCGGTTTTTGCTGCGAACCCGTCAGGTAACGTGGTTCGAACGGTTGTAGACGTTGAACTTGCCGGTTGGGGCAAAGAGCCCTTCGATGCGGCCGATTTCTTCCAGCGTCTTGGCGTCGAAGATCACGATCTGACCGTTGGGCTCCAGCGAGTCCGACAGGTTCCACTTGGAAACCCAGACCTCGGTCCCATCCGCGTTGAATTCAAAGTGAACAGCGGCGCTGCCTTCGTCTTCGGTGATCTGGATGGTTTTCACGATCTCGCCGGTCTCTTTCGAGATGACCTGAACCGATTGCTGCACTTCCGGTTCGGGGTGCTTGGTCTGGTCAGCCCAGATGTAGTCCGAATTCGGGTGAGTACGGACAAACAGGCCGGGGCCGTCGGTTTCCACTTCGTAGCAGGTTTTCCAGGCCTGATCCGGATGACCTTCCGGGTCGTTACCCCAGACGGTTACGGTGCCAACACCAAGGTGGGTTGTACCGGCGACCGGGCCGCAATTCGGGTCAACCCAGTTGGCGCCCGGACCAGGGTGCGGCAGCGCGGCTGTGTCGATCATCGCCTCAAGCTTGTGGGTTTCGGTATCGACAACCACCATCTTGTTCGACGCGTTTGCGGCGATCTGGAAATAGCGGCCTGTCGGGTCGAAGAACCCGTCATGCAGGAACTTGGCGCTGTCGATCTTGTCGATCCGCAGGTTGTCCAGATCGGTATAGTCGACCTGCCACAGCTGACCCAGTTCTTTGATGGCGACAATCCAGGTCGGCTCGTTCGGCGTAGTGTAGATCGCGGCCACGCGGGCCTCTTCCACATAGTCGCCGTCCACGTTCACACCGCGGGTCGATACAACCTTGACCGGTTCCATTGTCTGGGCATCAACGATTGCGAAGTGCGGCGGCCAGTAACCACCACCGATGACGTATTTGCCGTCGCCGGAAACGGCCACGTCACGGGCGTCATAGGCGATCTTGACTTCCGAAACCAACATGTTCTCAGGCTTCTGCCAGAGGTCGATCTTGGTCATCTTGCCGTCGCGGCCCATTGTGTACCAGAAACGGCCGGGATGTTCTGGTTCAGTGATCGAGTGGTGCTCGGACGCCTTCAGAACGTGCACGGCATAACCGGTCGGGATGTGTGTCAGCACTTCTTTGGTGTCGCCGTCGATAACAGCCACCTTACCTACGTCACGCTCGATGACGACGAAGAAGTTTTCCCAGTTGCGGCCATGCAGTGGCTCGGTCGGATAGTCGGCTTCTTCGACATAGACCTTGCGGGTGGCTTTCATCTGTTCCAGCGACATCTCTGGCGGCTTGGGTGCCTCCATCTGGATGTACGTCGCCATATCCTTGATTTCCTGCTCGGTCATGATGTCCGAGAAGTTGTTCATACCGCCTTCGGTGCCCCAGGCGATAATCTTTTCCAGACGTTCCTGGCCCAGTTGCAGGGTGCCGCCTTCGGTCACAGTGCCGTCGGCTGCGGTTTTCTTCCAATGTGGTTCAAGGCTTTTGCCGGTGGCGCCTTTGCGCAGAACGCCGTGACAGCCTGCGCATTGTTCAAAATAGAGCTGCTTGGACGATTCAAACGCTTCGTCGCTTAATGTTGGCTCTTCGGCAAAGGCTGGCGCGGCGACGCTGCCAAGAAGCATCGCCAAACCGACCCCAAAGGCGCGGCCAGTTTTGTTGTAGCTGATTCCAAGTGACATGATCACTCTCCATTTGCTGGTGAGGCGGGTCCAAGGGTGGAACATCGCGGGATTGTGATCCTTGACGAAAGTCAACACCGGGGGTGCAATCCGGGTGTCTGGTGCGAAAAAACTGTCAAAAAACCATCGGAAAATCTGTGTTTTAGGAACATGTTTTGCGCGGGTTTTGATTTTGGTTAAGTGAAGCGGATCGGCCGACTGCTAGAGCTTGGGCAAACGACCAAGGAGAGCAGTCATGCCCGCAGTCATCACCCGTATTCTTGGTGAGGGGTTCCGAGTATTCTTTCTGTCCGCCGGGCTGTACGGGCTGTTTGTCGGTCTGGTCTGGGGCTTATGGCTGACAGTACCCTACATGGCACCGGATTACGGCATGACCCCGCCGATGTGGCACGCGCACGAGATGATCTTTGGCTATGCTACCGCGGCGCTGGGCGGGTTCTTTCTGACGGCGGTGCCGAACTGGACAGGTGCGCCTGACGCGCGCGCGCGGTTTATAACTCTGGCAGCCGGATTGTGGCTGGCCGGTCGTATGGCGATGTGGTTCTCGGGCATGCTGTCCCCGGTTCTGGTGGCGGTTGTCGATCTGGCATTCGTGCCGATTTTGGCCGCCAAGATTGCCACACAACTGATCCGCCGCCCGAAACCGCAGAACATGATTTTCCTGCTGTTGCTCAGCTTTATCTGGATCGCGGACCTGCTGACCCATCTGGAATGGATGGGGATCACGGATGATACGCTGCAAACCGGCCTGCGGGCAGGTTTGATGACCCTGTGCGCCATGATCGCGATTCTGGGCGGGCGGATCACGCCGGCCTTTACCCGAAACGCCATGAAACGCGCCGGTGCGCCCGAAGCTGACTGGCCGGTTTCCGTCGCGCGCTTGGACAAGGCGGGCATGATTCTGGCCCTGATTTTGCCGCTGGGCGTTCTGGTGTTTGGGGCGGCACCCGCAGCCGGTGCTCTGGCGCTGGTGTTGGGGGCTGTGCAAATCCTGCGCATGGCGCGCTGGAGGACCAAATGGGCTGCGCGGCAACCGATCCTGCTCGCGTTGCATTTGGGGTTGGGCATGCTGGCACTGGGCCTGATCCTTTGGGGGTTGGCGGTGCTGGGTGTAGGTGACGAGGTTGCGGCCCTGCATGTACTGGGCATCGGCTGCGTTGGCGGTATGACCCTGGCGGTCATGAGCCGTGCCGCGCTGGGGCATAGCGGCCGCGCACTGATCGCGCCCGGACCGATGGTCGTGGCTTATGGTCTGATGGCCGTGGCCGCTCTGTCCCGCTGGGTCGGCGCAGAGCTGAATGCGGGCTATATGGTTGCGATGCTGCTGTCGGACGGCCTGTGGATCACCGCATTTGCGTTGTATTTGTTCGCCATGTGGCCCGCTTTGACGAAACCCCGGGCGGATCGTGCGGCCTGAATTTGAATTCCTTTCGCGTGTCTTGACTTTCGTTAAGGCGGTCCTATGGCCCGGTCGCCATTCTGGCTTCACTAGCTAATCGGCGCAAAGGAGAGCGCGATGCGAGAAGTCATGACCAAGAGCATGGCCCGCAATATATTCTATGGCGGGTCACTGTTCTTTATTCTTATCTTTCTGGCCCTGTCGGCCCATTCCCACTGGTATATCGTGAACTCCGAGAATTCGGCGAAGCTCAATGATAGTGTGGTTCGGGGCAAGCACGTCTGGGAAAAACACGCCTGTATCAACTGTCACTCGATAATGGGTGAAGGTGCCTATTTTGCCCCCGAGGTCGCCAATGTGATGACCCGGTGGGATGTTCTGGACGATCCTGATCAGGCCTTTGAGGTTCTCAAAGGTTGGATGGAGTCTCAGCCTACGGGCATCGAGGGACGCCGGCAGATGCCCAATTTCAACCTCAGCGACGAAGAGATCCGTGATCTGGCGAACTTCCTGATCTGGACGGACAATATCGACGCTCAGGACTGGCCCCCGAATGATGCGGGCTGAGAAGGGAACGGAGAAATGAAGTACGAATCCCAAAAAATTGCCTACGCCTACTTCGCGGTAGCCATGGGCCTGTTCGCGATACAGGTGATCGGCGGCCTGCTGGCTGGTCTGATCTATGTATCCCCCAACTTCCTGAGCGAGCTTCTGCCGTTCAACATTGTGCGGATGCTGCACACTAACTCGCTGATCGTCTGGTTGATCCTGGGCTTCTTCGGCGCGGCCTATTTCCTGATCCCGGAAGAGACCGAGCGGGAAATCCATTCGACCAAACTGGCCTATCTGCAGCTGATCATCCTTGTGGTCGGTACACTGGGCGTGGTCGTGACCTATGTCTTCAACCTGTTCGAAGGCAACTGGCTGCTGGGCAAAGAAGGGCGCGAGTTCCTTGAACAGCCCAAATGGGTCAAGGCGGGCATCGTCGTTGCCGCGCTGATCTTCCTCTACAACATCTCGATGACGGTGCTGAAGGGCAAGAAGACCGCAATTTCGAACATCCTGCTTCTGGGCCTCTGGGGTCTGGCGCTGCTGTTCCTGTTTGCCTTCTACAACCCGGGCAACCTGTCCCTGGACAAACAATACTGGTGGTACGTTGTACACCTGTGGGTCGAAGGTGTGTGGGAACTGATCATGGCCTCGATTCTGGCCTATCTGATGCTTAAGCTGACCGGCGTTGACCGTGAGATCGTCGAGAAATGGCTCTATGTCATCGTTGCCGCCGCCCTGTTCTCGGGCATTCTCGGCACCGGCCACCACTATTACTGGATCGGTACGCCTGCGTACTGGCAGTGGATCGGTTCGATCTTCTCGAGCCTCGAGGTGATCCCGTTCTTCGCGATGATGGCCTTTGCCTTTGTCATGGTCTGGAAGGGCCGTCGTGACCACCCCAACAAGGCCGCGCTGCTGTGGTCGCTGGGCTGTGCCACGCTGGCGTTTTTCGGTGCCGGTGTCTGGGGCTTCCTGCACACGTTGCACGGGGTGAACTACTACACTCACGGCACTCAGATCACTGCGGCTCACGGACACCTGGCCTTCTACGGTGCCTATGTCTGCCTCAACCTGGCGATCTTCAGCTATGCCATGCCGATCCTTAAGAACCGTGATCCCTACAATCAGGTACTCAACATGGCGTCCTTCTGGCTGATGACCAGCGGCATGGTCTTCATGACCTTCGTGCTGACCTTTGCCGGTACTGTTCAGACTCACATGCAGCGGGTGGTCGGTGACTACTTCATGGATGTGCAGGATCAGATCGCGATCTTCTACTGGATGCGTCTTGGTTCTGGTCTGGTCGTGGTCCTTGGTGCGCTGCTGTTCATCTACTCGATCTGGGTTCCCCGGAAAGAGATCATTGAACCCGGCGTAGCTGAAACACCTGCGGAGTAATGGATATGGACGGCTCCATACAAATGGGAACGGGGGCGGCTGACGCCCCCTTCTACCTGCCCCAGGGCGACGAATGCGATGTGTTCGCCGCCGCCTATACCAACAACCTTCCGGTCCTGCTGAAAGGACCGACCGGATGCGGCAAGACCCGCTTTGTGGCCCATATGGCCGCCAGCCTTGGCCGCCCGCTTTACACCGTGGCCTGCCACGACGACCTGGCCGCCGCTGACCTGATCGGGCGCTACCTGCTGAAAGGCGGCGAAACCGTCTGGGTCGATGGCCCCCTGACCCGCGCAGTGCGCGAAGGCGCGATCTGCTACCTTGATGAGGTGGTCGAAGCCCGCAAGGACGTGACCGTCGTGTTGCACCCGCTGACCGACGACCGGCGCATCCTGCCCATCGACCGCACCGGCGAAGAGCTTGAGGCCGCACCCGGTTTCATGCTGGTGGCCTCTTACAACCCCGGTTACCAGAACATTCTGAAAACCCTGAAACCCTCGACCCGACAGCGTTTCATCTCGCTGGAATTCGACTTCCCATCGCCCGAGATGGAGGCCGAAGTCGTCTCGCAGGAAAGCGGTCTGCCGCTGGAACGCTGCAAACCGCTGGTGCGCCTTGCGGGCAAGCTGCGCGGGCTCAAGGGTCAGGATCTAGAGGAAGGCGTTTCCACCCGTCTGGTTGTCTATGCCGCGACGCTGATCGCACAGGGCATGTCGACCGACCGCGCCATCCTTGCCGCAATGATCGAACCTCTGACTGATGACGAGGATATCAAACGCGGGCTCCTCGATCTTGTCACGGCTGTCTTTGGGTGAGGCCGGCCGATGGTCAAGATCGATTTTGAGCCATGGGAACCCGAAGAAACGATCGGGAAACTGTGGCACACCCTTGCCAGCCGCCTCGATGCACCTGAGGTGCATGTTGGAGCCGCGGTCGACCTCTCTGAGGTCGCGGGGCGGCTGGCAGTCCTCTTTCGAGGGCTTGGGGGTAGTCCGGGCGTTGAATTGCGCCCGGTCTCACCCGAGGTTTCGCGCCACCGACTAGGTTGGCGTCGTCGTTTGGCGACCGAGGTAGAACTAATGCCGCGTGCGTCGTTCGACGGCGAGGTTTTGCGCCTGCCGGATCGGCTGGCTGTGTTTCCCGCACGTGAGGCAAACGGCGCGCTCTATGTCTGGCTTGCCGCTGCTGCGGCCCATGCCGGCACACGAATTGACGAAGATGACCCGCTGCGCGCTGACCTGCGCGCCCTGACCGCCGCGCAGGACATGGTCGAGTCGACATTGGAAGACGCACCGGGTTTGCGACCGCTCTACACAGAGCTTTGCAAAGGGGTGCTGCATCAGCGCGACGTGCCCGATCTGCCGCCCATCGAGGCTGCGGTCGAGGAACTGGCCCGCCACATGCTGGGCGATTCTGCACCGCTGTCACCGCAAGCCGAAGACCTGTTGGCGCTGGACGATGAACTGATCGCCCCGCGCGGGTATCAACGTTTTCGCCCGATCCCCCTGTGGCCGGAGTTGCGCGCCGTTGGCTTTTCCGAACATAACGAGGTCGAAAACCCCGACACCGAAGGTCCACCCGAGGAATCGGGCGAGAAAACCCACCGCGCCCGTCGCCGCAAATCGGATCAGGCGTCGCGCAGCGACAGTTTCATATTGCACAAGTTTGAGGCGATCCTCAGCTGGGCAGAGTTCCTGAACATCAACCGTCGTATCGATGACGATGATCCGGACAACGCCAAGAAGGCTGCCGACGATCAGGAAGAGATCGGGCTTGGACAAATCTCCAAGGCACCCCCGACCCGGTTGAAGCTGCATCTGGACCTCGCACCCGAGGACGTGAACCGCGAACGCCTTTCAGGTCGAATCCTGTACCCCGAATGGGACGTGCGCACCGGTAAGTACCTGCCCGATCACGTCAACGTTCTGTTGTCAGACGCGGATATTCGCGAAGACGCCGCCGAGTTTGGCAAAGACGCCGCCACCGCCCGTCGCATTCGTGCCGTGAAACGCCAGTTCGAGGCGCTGCGCCCCGGTCGGGTCATGACCCGCGGCCATCTGGACGGCGACCAGTTGGATATCGAAGCGGCCGTGCGTTCTCAGGCCGATCGGTGCGCCAATGGCGAAGGCACCGAACGCGTCTGGCTGCAATCGCGTCCCGAAGCGCGCGACCTTGCGGTTTCAATCCTGCTCGACGTCAGCCGTTCGACCGAAAGCGCTGTCACGGGCCGCGCCGTGATCGACATCGAACGCGAAGCGCTGGCCGCACTCGCCTGGGGTCTGAATGCCTGCGGGGACGACTTCGCGATCCACGCCTTCAGTTCGCTGAAACGCCAGCGTGTCTATGTTCAGCGCTGCAAACGGTTCGATGAGCCGATGGGCGGAACGGTCGAACAGCGTATCGCCTCGTTGCGGCCGGGGCATTATACCCGCCTGGGCGCAGCGATCCGCCATTGCTCGGCCGATCTCGCAGCGCAATCTCGCAAACGTCGCCTGCTGCTGGTCATCACCGATGGCAAACCGAACGATCTGGACCACTATGAGGGCCGTCACGGTATCGAAGATACCTGCATGGCGGTTCGCGAGGCTCGTCGGGCCGGGCAGTCGGTGTTTGGCGTCACCATCGACAAGACCGGCAAAAGCTGGTTCCCGCGCATGTTTGGTCAGGGTGGCTTTGCCGTCATTCCTGACCCGCACCGCCTGACCATGGCGCTGCCGCAAATCTACCGCCAACTGGTCGGGGCATGAGCGACGCGTCCCTTATCGACGAACTGCCCGGCGAGTTGCTGATGTGGGTGCTGATCATTTCAGAGCTGCTGGTCTTTGGGGTCGGCCTGATCGCTTTCATGGCAGTTCGCCTGACCGACCCGGTTGGCTTTGCCGAAGCGCAATCGCACCTCTACCGAACGGGCGCGGCGTTCAATACAGCGGTGCTGGTCACCTCGGGTTACCTTGCCGCGCAGGCCCTGCACTGGCGCAGGGCGGCGCGGCGTGGCGTGGCGCGGCTGGCACTGATTGGCGCGGCCCTGCTGGGGGTCGTATTCCTGATCATCAAAGGTGCAGAATATGCGGGCAAAGCCGCGCAAGGGATCACCTTCGAGACCCATCCGTTTTTCCTGTTCTACTACCTGCTGACCGGCTTTCATGCCGCGCATGTGTTGGCAGGTGTCGGCATTCTGTTGTTGGTGTCCTGGCGGGACGACCCTCGAAACATTGAGGCGGGCGCTCAATTCTGGCACATGGTCGATCTGGTCTGGATCATGCTGTTCCCTGTGATCTACCTGCTGGGATGATGGCCATGCCCACCGCTTCACCTTTTCCCAAATACTCTAACCGAAGGTTCCCGAACGCACTGACCAGCACCTGGTTGAGCCTGTTGGCGCTGAGTCTGGCAACCGCTTTGCTGACCTTGCTGTCCGCACCTCCGGAGCTTGTTGGCGCGGGTATTCTGATCCTTGCGCTAATCAAGGCCCGGGTGATCCTTGCGCGTTATCTCGACCTTGCCGAAAGCCCCGCATGGCTGTGCGGCTTTACCATGGTGCTGACCGGGTTTTCGGTGGTGATCTTCGCCCTCTATCTGATCTGACCAAAGAAAAAGGCCGCCTCAGTGAGGCGGCAGTTTTTCAAGCGAGGGGCGCTTTGGTTACTGTGCGGCGATCGGCATCCGGGCGATCTGGCACCGCTGCCACAGGGCCGACAACGCGCCGACCAGATGGTCGATATCTTCGTCGGTATGAACGGGCGAGGGGGTGATCCGCAAACGCTCGGTGCCTTTCGGCACAGTGGGGTAGTTGATCGGCTGGATGTAAATGCCGAACTCTTCCAGCAGCGTGTCCGAGATGAATTTGCATTTGACCGGATCGCCCACCATTACGGGAATGATGTGGCTGGGGTTGGGCAGGTGCGGAATGCCTTCGGCGTCCAATCTGGCGCGAACCTGCTCCACGCGGGCTTTTTGCATGTCCCGTTCGGCGTTGGACTGTTTCAGGTGTCGGATCGACGCCGCAGCGCCCGCCGCAATCGCGGGTGGCAGAGCGGTGGTAAAGATGAACCCGCTGGCAAAGCTGCGTACAAAATCGCACAGCGCGGCTGAGGCGGCGATGTACCCGCCAACCACGCCAAATGCCTTGCCCAGCGTGCCTTCGATGACAGTGAGCCGGTCCATCAGGCCTTCGCGTTCGGCGATACCGCCGCCGCGCGGGCCATAAAGGCCGACGGCATGGACCTCGTCCAGATAGGTCATCGCACCGTACTTGTCGGCCAGATCACAGATCTCTTTGATTGGAGCGATGTCGCCGTCCATGGAATAGACAGATTCAAACGCGATCATCTTGGGCGCGTCGGAATCGGCAGCGGCCAGTTTAGTCTCGAGGTCCTCTAGGTCGTTGTGTTTCCAGATGACCTTCTGAGCCCGTGAGTGGCGGATGCCTTCGATCATCGAGGCATGGTTCAGTGCGTCAGAGAAAACGATCAAACCGGGAATCTTCGATGCCAGCGTACCCAACGCGGCCCAGTTCGACACATAACCCGAGGTAAACAGCAGTGCGGCTTCTTTCCCATGCAGATCGGCCAGCTCGTTTTCCAGCAAAACGTGATCATGGGTCGTGCCCGAGATGTTGCGCGTGCCCCCCGCACCCGCGCCGCAGCGGTCCAACGCGTCATGCATGGCACCGATCACGTCCGGATGCTGGCCCATGCCCAGATAGTCATTGGAACACCAGATCCGCACATCGCGCTGCAGCGCGCCGTCGGTCTGGCGTGCGTTCGGGAACGCTCCGCAGCGCCGTTGCAGATCTATGAAAACGCGATAGTTTCCTTCGTCCCGCAGATCATCAAGGCTCTGGGTGAAAAATCGCTCGTAGTCCATCTCGAACACTCCCGGGAATACTGGCTTTGGGCCGAGATTAGGTCTGTGAGCCCGTCCGGGACATGACAATTGTCAAGTTGAGGCGCATGAAAAGACTGGTGCAGCGGAATCATGTTTGGCATAGGCATAAAGTGACAAATGTACCGGCTGGACTATCGGCCAGGGAAAAAGGGGACGCTTCGTGGCGCATGAAGCACAAAAAGCAATCGCCAGACAGTCGCTGTTGCTGAAAAGCTTACCGGAACACCATATCGACAAACTGCTCAGCCACGCGATTTGGCGGCGCTATGATCGGGGTGAGACGATCTTTCTTCAAGAGGAAGAAGCCAAGGCGGTTCACGTTGTTCTGGCCGGTTGGGTCAAGCTGTTTCGCATGGCACCCACCGGGGCCGAGGCCGTGGTCAGCGTCTTTACCCGCGGTGAGAGTTTCGGCGAGGCGGTTGCGCTGCGAAACGTGCCATACCCTGTTTCCGCCGAGGCGGTGTCGGCCTGCGAAGTGATGCATATTCCCAGCCCGATTTTGCTGTCATTGATGCGCGAAGACCCCGAGATCGGCGTGTCGATCCTGGCGTCCACGTTTACCCATCTGCATTCGCTGGTTTCCCAGCTTGAGCAGCTGAAAGCCCAAACCGGCGCGCAAAGGGTGGCCGAGTTCCTGCTGAACCTGTCTGATAAAGAAACTGGCGGATGCGAAGTTGACCTGCCATATGACAAGATGCTGATTGCCGGGCGTCTGGGCATGAAGCCCGAAAGCCTGAGCCGGGCGTTTTCCCGTCTCAAGGCCGTGGGCGTGAAAATCAACCGCAACCACGCGGAAATCGCGGACATCGAAACATTGCGGGATTACGCTGAAAGCGACTCTTCCGAGAAATAGTCTAAACAAAAGCCTCAATCGGGGGTTGCATATGTGCCTGCCGAGCCATGAAATTGCGTCGGTTTCTGGCAATTTCATGCGAATTTGTGTATACTTAATCCCGTACTACCGCACATTTCGGCGGGGTTGCGAACATGACACACGACCGCAGCATTGGCCTTGAGAGGCCACCCATTGTTGCGCTCAGCGTCGCCAGGATCGCTCTTTCGGTTCGGGTCAAGTTGCTTGCCGCCTTTCTGGGAATAACCTGCCTGCTTGTTGGTCTGGCGCTTTTTGGTCTTTTCGCCCTGCACCAGGCAAACCAGAGAACCGAGGTAATGGCGCGCGATCAGGAGCGCATTGCATTCTTTAGCGACACTTATGGGACGATTTCCAACCTGAACGGGCACGTTCTGGCGCTTTTCGTTCCGCAAAACTCGTTGGACTTAGCTCAGCGCGGCGGATTTTTCGGAACACCAACGGCGTCGATCTTTCACGTTGCGACGGAACTGGAGCGCAACCTGGCCATCGGAGCCCGCAAGTTTGGGCAGCCCGGTATGCCAGACGAGAAGGCGATAGCAAGGCTTCGGTCTGATCTTCGGGCCCTTGAGCCTGCGCTTTTGGAATTACGCCGACTGAGCGGGGCGGGTGAACTGGCGGCGGCCGCGAATTACGGTATCCAGGTATTTGAACCGCTACAGGCGATGCAACGTGAAGCCTATACAATCGCGCAAGGTATCGAAAAAGAAATGCGCGACCTCGCAACAACAACAACGCAGGCTTATCTGACCTCGCGCCAGAACATCATTGCCGCAGCATTTGTGGCGATCGGGGTTGCCCTGTTGCTGGGCTACTCGATTTCAACCGCACTACTGTGGCCTATTGAACGTATCCATGCGGCGCTCAGCAAGTTATCTCGCGGAACGTTCGACACCAGAATCACTGTGCCCAACCGGGATGAACTTGGGGAACTGGCCAGTCATGTGAACCAAACCAGCGAAAAACTCGGTGCGCTTTATGAGCAGGTCGAGCTGCAGAAGGCACAACTGTCTGATTGGAACGCGGCATTGGAAACCCGCGTGGCCAAACAGATTGAAGAGATCGAGCGCACCAACCGCCTGAAACGTTTCCTTCCGCCACAGGTGGCGGCAATGATTGTCGGCGCAACCGATGAGGCTGACGTCCTGAGGACTCGCAAGGCGGATATCACGGTTCTGTTTGCGGATCTGCGTGGGTTTACCGCCTTTGCGGCGGCGGCCAACCCCGATCAGGTCGTCGCGGCGCTGAACTCTTTTCACGGCACCTGCGGGCCGCTTGTCGAGGCGTGTGGTGGGACATTGGAGCGGTTTCTCGGGGATGGTCTGATGGTTTTGTTCGGTGCACCGGTGCCATTGGATGACGCAGCGCAGCGGGCCGTCGATTTGGCTCAAAAAATGCAGGTGGACGTCCGGCAGGCAATGTCCCTATTCAAGGCAGGTTCTGCAGAGCACGGCCTGGGTCTTGGAATCGGGGTCGCCACGGGCGCGGCAACCCTGGGACGGATCGGGTTTGAAGGGCGTCAGGATTATTCGGCCATTGGGCCTGCGCCAAATCTGGCGGCGCGTCTGTGCGAAATCGCGAAGGACGGTCAGGTGCTTGTCTCCAGCGCGACCGCCTGGCAGGTACAGAGCGATATGGTTCCGGCAGGCCCGTTTGACCTGAAAGGCATCGGAGCCAGTGTCGGGGCGTTCGAACTTGCAAACACGCCGGAACCTCAGGGTGCGTTGCCGATGTGACCGGAAGTAAGCTTTACGCGGCGCGCCGTGCTGTCGGGGCGGCCATTAGCTGCTCAGGGCAACGATGGCCGCTTTCAGGAACCGATACGTATTTAATCCGCCACGTGATACTGCGTCGCACCGGCCTCCAGCGAAACTGTGGTGCCTTTTTCGCCACGAACGGCGGCCGGAACATCTGCGAGCGCGCAGATGATCGCGCGGCCACCGGAGGATCGCACAAAGTCCTGCGCGGCCTGCACCTTGGGACCCATTGATCCGGCCGGGAAGTCATACGCGTCCAACGCATCAGGCGTGATCGACCGAATACCCTTTTGATCAGGCGTTCCCCAATTCAGAAACACGGCCTCAGTATCCGTGGCGATGACAAAGAAATCCGCGCCAAGGTTCTGCGCCAGCAGGCACGAGGCGAAGTCCTTGTCGATTACGGCTTCGACCCCCACCAGTTTCCGTTCGGCGCCTGACTCGTACATCGTCGGGATGCCACCTCCGCCAGCGGCGATCACTGTGGCGCCTTTTTCCAGAATCCAACGGATCGGTTCGACCTGAAAGATACGTTTCGGGCGGGGCGAGGGCACCACGCGTCGCCAGTACTCGCCATCCGGTTTCACTGTCCAGCCCTTGTCAGCCGCCTCTTTCTTTGCGTCCGCTTCGGAATAGACCTGACCGATGAACTTGGTCGGGTTGTCAAACGCCGGGTCGCTCGGGTCGACCTCGATCATGGTCAACAGGGTGGCGATGTGATGCTCGAAGGGAAGGATGTTCCCAAGCTCCTGCTCGATCATGTAGCCGATCATGCCCATCGTTTCACCGACCAAAACGTCCAGCGGGTACTCCTCGACATCCGTATACATAATCTCTTGCAGGGCCAGCATCCCGACCTGCGGACCATTGCCATGAGTGATGACGGTTTCGTGCGCTTCGCAGAGCGGGGCGAGGGCTTGGGCGGCAATCTTTGCATTCTTGCGTTGATTGTCCGCCGTCATTTCCTCACCCCGTTTGAGAAGCGCGTTGCCGCCGAGTGCTACAACAACGCGTCCCATGGTTCAGGACCCCAGTGTGGCGACGAGGATCGCCTTGATGGTGTGCATCCGGTTTTCGGCCTGCTCGAACGCGATGTTCATATCGCTTTCGAATACTTCCTCGGTCACTTCCATCTCGGTGATGCCGAACTGTTCGTGAATGTCCTGACCGACCTTGGTTTCCAGATTGTGGAAGGCGGGCAGGCAATGCATGAACTTGACGGCTGGATTGCCGGTTTTTTTCATCAAATCCATGTTGACCTGATAGGGGCTCAGCAACTTGATACGCTCGGCCCAAACCTCTTTTGGTTCACCCATCGAAACCCAGACGTCTGTATGAATAAAGTCCGCGCCCTCAACGGCCGCGGTATCGTCCGTGATGGTCACACGTGCGCCGGTCTTTTCAGCCCGCTGCATCGCCAATTCGCGCACATCGTCATGGGGCTGGGTATCTTTCGGCGAAATCATCCGCACATCGCAGCCCATGATTGCGCCCAACATCAACAGAGAGTTGCCCATGTTCGACCGGCAATCGCCCGAGTAGGCATAGACGATGTCCTTGCGGGGTTTGCCGGCATGCTCGATCATGGTTTGCATATCGGCGAGCATCTGGGTCGGGTGCCAGTCATCCGTCAGGCCATTATAGACCGGGACGCCCGCGTATTCGGACAGGGTTTCCACCATGTCCTGACCGGCACCACGAAATTCGATCCCGTCAAACATGCGACCTAATACGCGGGCCGTATCTTTCATGGATTCCTTGTGCCCGATCTGTGAACCCGACGGATCGAGATAGGTGATATTCGCACCCTGATCGTATGCAGCAACTTCAAACGCACAGCGGGTGCGCGTGGAAGTCTTTTCAAAGATCAGGCAGATGTTCTTGCCAGTCAGCGACGGTTGCTCGGCGCGGGCATACTTCGCGCGTTTCAGGTCGCGGGCCAGATCCAGCAGGTACAACATTTCGCGCTGGCTGAAATCGGCGATTTTCAGATAGCTGCGGCCTTTGAGATTGAATGCCATTTTGTCTCTCCCTAACAAAAATCGGAAGGCGCAGGGGGGTGCGCCCATGGTAAATTCAATAGGCGGGGTCGCGGTCGATCGGGCAGGTCATGCAGTGACCACCACCGCGACCGCGCCCAAGTTCCTGGCCCGAGATTTCGATCACCTCGACGCCTGCGGCGCGCATCTTGCCGTTCGTAAACGTGTTGCGTGCGTAGCCAACGACCACACCGGGCGAGAGGGCGACGACGTTATTCCCATCATCCCATTGTTCTCGCTCGGCCTGGAACTCGTTGCCACCGGTCGAGATGACTTCGAGTGAGTTCAGTCCAAGTGCTTCTTTGTAGACGTCGAACAGGTGCCCTTTTTCCACATGGATATCCAAATCTCCACGATCACCGGGGCGGATCGAGATACAGGTGATCTGGTCTGCGACTTCCGAGAACGCAGTGACTTTGTCGTGGTCGAGGCAGGTGAAGACCGTGTCCAGATGCATGGCCGCGCGGCTTTTTGGCATCGCACAGGCGACAACCCGTTCGGCACCGCCTTTCCTGAACAGCGCTTCAGCAACCTGCGCAACCGCCTGCCGCGTGGTGCGTTCGCCCATACCTATGAAGACCGTGCCGTTACCTACTGGCTGGACGTCCCCGCCCTCGACCGAGGCGAGGCCGAAATCGTCGTCACTGTCGCCCCACCAGAACTCGAACTCGGCGTCCTTGAACATCTTATGATGCCGATAGACCGTGCGCATGATCAGGGTTTCCGGCTTGCGCGCGGGCCAGTACATCGGGTTCGTCGTCACGCCGTTGAATATCCAGCAGGAGGGGTCACGCTGGAATTGAGCATTCGGGATGGCCGGAAGGATGAAATCGCCCAGCGACACCAGATCGCCAAACTGCTCATCAATCATGCCCTTGGGCAGGTCCGCGAAGATGATGCCACCCAGCATGTGGCGGGCGAGCAGCTTGGCATCCATCTCATCCAGCCATGCGCGCATTTCGACGGAAAATCCAAGCCCGACCATGTTCGGCGTGATCAGGCGATCCAGTAGGAAGGTCCGGGCCGCCGGATCCGTGGCAATCGCGTCGGCCAGCAAATCCTGAATGTCATAAACCTCAACCCCGCGTTCGCGCATGAGCGAGCAGAATTCGGCGTGATCCTTGCGGGCCTGTTCGACCCAGATCACGTCATCGAACAGAAGCTCTTCGCAGTTTCGCGGTGTCAGGCGATCATGCGCCAGCGACGGGCGCGAGACGATCACCTTGTTGAGCTTTCCGATCTCGGAATGAACGCCGAGCTTCATTGCAACTCTCCTTTCGAACTATCCGTTTTCTTAATGTCTTCAACGTCATTGGCCTGATTCCAGCGGACCCAGACATGGATCGGTACGCCTGCCAGCAGCAGGACCGAGCCGACCAAAACGGTTTCGGCGCCCGAGCCGATGAAAGCCCAGACGGAATAGATGAACCCAAGTGCGCCCAGCACGACGACCTTGGCCAATTCCGGGCCATGCAGGACTTGCCCGCCTTTCAACCGGATCATGATTTCGGCCACGGAACAGATGGCATAGGGCAGAAGGCTGGCGACAACGGCGAGCAGAATGACGAAGTTGAACGCAGCGACCAGGCCTTGGGCGTAGTTCATGATGATCAGCCCTGAGGCCAGCGCGTTCGACAAGATCAGCGCGTTTGCCGGTGTTCCAAACTTGGATTTCCGCGCCAGGGCCGCCGGGAACACGCGATCCAATGCTGCCCCATAGGGGACTTGGCCGCTGAGCAAGGTAAATCCGTTCAGCGTGCCGAATGTCGAGATCACAGCCCCCACGGCCACGAGGATACCGCCGATGGGACCGAACATGACGTCGCCGACGGCGGCAAGCGGTGCGGCGGATACAGCAAGAAGTTCAGCCGGAATGACGCCCATCGAAACGGCAGTCACCGAGATATAGACGCTTGCGGCGATAATCACGCCGATCACGGTGGCGCGTGGGATGGTCTTTTCCGGCTCAATGACATCGCCGGACGGAACCGTTGCGGATTCAAGGCCCAGATATGCCCAGAGGGTCAGGGCCGCCGCAGCCGAAATCGCCGTGAAAGCCGTTGTGCCGCTTTGGTTGACTGGAACGTAGTTTTCCGTGTTGATCCAGAAGATACCCAACGTTCCGATCAAAATCAGCGGTGCGAGTTTGAGCACGGTGGTGACGATCTGAACCAAACCGGCCCCTTCCACACCGCGAATATTGATCAGCGTCAGCGACCAGATCGCGACCAGAGCGGTCGCAAGGCCGTACATGGGGACTTCGATAATGACCGGGAACAGGAAACCCAGATACCCCACCAAGGCCACGGCAACAGCGGCGTTCCCAGTCCACAGGGCAATCCAATACCCCCAGGCAATGATAAACCCGGCGAAATCACCGAACGCCTCTTGTGAGTAAGCGTAAGGGCCACCGGGTTTTGAGACGACCCGTGACAACCGTCCGAAGATGATCGCCAGAACCAGAGCGCCGGCGGATGTCAGGATCCATCCGCCTATCGCGATGGGGCCGAACGGCGCCAGCGAGGCGGGCAACAGAAACACCCCCGACCCAATCATGTTTCCCACGACCAAAGCGATACAGGCTGTCAGCCCTAGGGCACCCGTTGTTTCTGAAGCGGATCGATCAGCCATTTCGAAGGCTCAGTTCGACGTCGTGTCTGAAGTCTCGGCTGCAGGGCCGTCGATCCCCGGATCCGTGATGGCTCCGACCGTGAGCGCGGCGCAGATAATGACCGCAAGGATGACCAACAGCGGGAAGACAAACCGCAGCCACCGGTCATAGGACACCCGACCAATGGCTAACCCGCCCATGACCACCGCAAAGGTCGGATTAAACAGGTTCACCCACCCATTTGCGGACTGATACGCAGTCACCACCAGATCGCGTCCGACGCCGGCAAAATCCGCCAGCGGTGCCATGATCGGCATCGACAGTGTCGCCAGACCCGATGAGGACGGCACCAGGAAGGACATCAGAATCTGGATGCCGAACATGGCGTTGATAAAGGCAAACTCGCTGAGGCCAGACACAAAGCCCTCGGCTCCTGCAAGAATCGTGTCGGTGATCTTGCCCGCATCCATGATGACAACCACGCCGCGCGCCACACCGATGATCAGTGCGACTCCCAACAGGTCGCGCGCGCCATCGACAAAGGTTTCGACAAAGGTCGCCTCGTCCATCCGGGACGTTTCATCCAGTTTCCCGACCCACCAGACGATGATCGACATGACAAGAAACAGGCCCGACATTCTGGCCATCCACCAATCCAGCGCGACTACGCCATAGATCATCACGGCAAATGTCAGGCCGAACAGGATCAGGATGATCGACCGCGTTCGGGTCAACTCGGGGAACGCGTCGTCGCTGTCCGATCCTTTCAGGAAATGCGTCCTGTTTTCTTCGGCCTGATCCGCGACCACAGACGCGGATGGATCGGCCTTCACGCGTCGTGCATATCGCATGACAAAGGCGATACCCGCGGCCAGACACAAGGCGAGAATGATGAACCGCAGGACGATTCCGTTGGTGAAGGGAATTCCGGCTCCCTGAGATGCAACGACCGTCGCAAATGCATTGAAGGTCGAACCCAACGTTCCGATCCCCGCGCCCAGCATGATGACGGCGACGCCGGTCAGAGAGTCATATCCAGCCCGTATGAAGACCGGAATGATCAGCGCGTAGAACGCCAGCGACTCCTCGGCCATGCCATAGCTGGTTCCGCCAAAGGCAAAGGCGATCATCAGAATGGGAATCATCAGGATTTCCCGCCCGGCCAGCCTGTGCAACAACCACCCGATCCCCGCATCAATCGCGCCGGTTTTCGTAACCACCATCAGGAACCCGCCGATGATCAGAACAAAAAACGCCACGTCGATCGCGGCGCTGGACGAACTTCCCAGAAGTCCCGGGTCGTACATCCCGGCAATCGGGGCAAGGATGACGGACGTAATCCCCTGCGGGTTTGGCTCGACCTCGTGATAAGTGCCGGGTACGGGGGCTTCGCCGCCAAGCGCTTCGTTCATCTGCCGCTCATACTCACCAGCCGGGATGACCCAGGTCAGTACGGCTACAATGGCGATCAGGACAAACAGGATTGTAAAGGCAGTCGGGAACTTGAATTTCGACATAGTATACTCGCGCTTGGGGGTTAGCAGAGCGGGCAATCAATCAAACATTTGAATTTAATAATCGCAAACTAATACTAAGATGACACTCTGTCATCAAAGTTTTGCTGGTTGGAGCGCACGTGGCAAGCCCCCGCCCGTTGGCAGCTTCACAACACCCGGTTTTGGCGGCTCAATGGAAGGCGGGTGACAAAATAGAAGCCTGGCCGTCGGACGAGCCAACGGCACCGTTTTCAGTCCGATCATCCGGACCGAAATCAAAATCAAAGCACTTGGGCCGCGGCCTAGACGGCGGTGTTTACGGCTGAAAGTTGCCCGGCAAAACGCTGATTGCGAATGTCGTCGGGCGTCGTCCTGTAATGGGAACGAAATGCACGACCCAATGCAACCGCAGATGAAAACCCGGTGGCCGCCGAGATTTCGCGCTGGGAAAGATCTGTCGTGCGAAGCAGGATGTCGGCACGTTCAAGACGCAGCGCTCTGTAAGTGGCCAGCAGTTTTGTGCCGGTCTTATTGAGAAACCTGCGTTGCAATTGGCGCGTGGACGTTCCCAATGTTTGCGCCAGATCGGAAATCCGCAGGGGATCTTCCAGGTTTTCAAGCATCGTTTCGACGGTTTTGCGGACTTGTGGGTCGGCTTCGGAGCGTTGGATCAGGTGGATGGCAAGATGGCTTTTGGCGGTTCGTTTTGGCTCAGACAGGCCAATATAGCTGCGTAGTGTGTCAGCCAGATGCTCGCCGTGATCAACAGATACAAAGTCGGACAAAAGGCGAAGCGCGCTTAGCCGGGTCGAGGCGCTGTGCAATCGACTGTCGAATGACATGTGGATGCCGCTGCCATCGTCGATCAGCCCGGCTTCCTGCGCTGCGGCCATAAAGTTGGGATGCACCGCCGCGACGGCTCTTTCCGCTCGCCCGATTTGGCCCAGCAGCAAAACCGCTCCGCCCACAAGAATGGCGCGCGATGCCAGATTCACGACCTGAGATATCCAGGCTTTTTCGGAATCACCCAGCAACCAGTTCTTGTTGATATCCCCCCAAAACAGGGCTGTTCGACTTGACCAATACAACGGCCCTCCGGCCGGTTCGTCGGCCAATCGACGGACATTGACAATGTAAGAATGGTTTTCGACCAGCCTGTTCAGGGCGTCGAAGAATTCGATGACAATTTGTGCGGACGCCTCGGTGTCTGCGCCAGCAAGAATGACATCGATGTAGTGTTTTCTTTCAGGTGACGGTGAGGCCGCGCAGGTCCAGCGTGCCCGGCCGTTCTTGAGGACGTAGTGTTTCATTGTTCCTCCGCCTGAGTGATGTGGACGTTGCCCATTAGGGCAATGTCGATTTCTGGGGTCCGCCCCTTGCTTGGGGCGGACTATTCTTGTGTTCCCGATTTACTCGGCGGCTTCCTCATACGCGTCCATTGGCGGGCATGTGCAGATTAGGTTTCTGTCGCCGTATGCGTTGTCGACGCGGTTGACGGGGGACCAGTATTTGTCGACGCCCATGGAGCCCGGGGGG